>CAVUWO010000001.1:0-528052 GCA_963745155.1 uncultured Pseudomonadota bacterium
CCACCACCAACCTCTAAGCTATTCGCGATGACTGTCGGCTGACGTGGGACCGTTGTTGTCGTCGCGGCGCCAAGCGCGGCACGGCCCCGGCCGCTGATTTCGGCTGCCGAGCCGACGCCGAGTGGGCGGCGCGCCGTCGGGCTGTCGGGTCGAAAGTGTCGCGAGCAACTCTATCGCGTTGACCGGTCCGGCCTAGATGTAGCGGCGACACCCCCTTGGAACATCCAACACTTGCGCTCGCCGGGCGGTATGCTATCGCCAACCGGTGAAACGCCCGCAATCCGTTTCGGCCAGGAGCAAGTTCATGTCGGTACCGCACGGTGCAACATTCCGACCGAGGGCTTTTTTTCCGCCTCGCTAGGCGAAAGCGATCCCGAAATCGCCGATGCGATCGGGCTCGAGCTCTGCCGCCAGCGCGACGAGATCGAGCTGATCGCGTCGGAAAACATCGTCAGCCGCGCCGTGCTCGAGGCGCAAGGTTCGGTGCTGACCAACAAATACGCCGAGGGGTTGCCGGGCAAGCGCTATTACGGCGGCTGCCAGTACGTCGACGTCGTCGAACGCCTGGCGATCGAACGGGTGACCCAGCTGTTCGGCTGCGGCTTCGCCAATGTGCAGCCGCATTCCGGCGCCTCCGCCAACGCCGAAGTGTTCCTGGCGCTGATGCAGCCGGGCGACACTTTTATGGGGCTCAATCTCGCCGCCGGCGGTCATCTCACCCACGGCTCGCCGGTCAATCTGTCGGGCCGCTGGTTCAAGCCGGTGCCCTATGGCGTGCGGCGCGACGACCACTTGATCGACATGGAGGAGGTCGAGCGGCTGGCGAAAGAGCATCGGCCCAAGCTGATCATCACCGGCGGCTCGGCCTATCCGCGCATCATCGATTTCCGCCGCTTCCGCGAAATCGCCGACGAGGTCGGCGCCTATCTCATGGTCGATATGGCGCATTTCGCCGGGCTCGTGGCCGGCGGCGTGCATCCCGAGCCCGTTCCCGCATGCGCATGTGGTGACCACGACGACGCACAAGACGCTGCGCGGGCCGCGCGGCGGCACCATCCTTAGCCGACGACGAGGAGTTGGCGAAAAAGCTCAATTCGGCGGTGTTTCCCGGCATGCAGGGCGGCCCGCTCATGCATGTGATCGCGGCGAAGGCGGTGGCGTTCGGCGAGGCGCTGCGCCCCTCGTTCAAGCGTTACGCGAAGAACGTGGTCGAGAACGCGAAAGCGCTTGCGGAAACGCTGAAATCGCGCGGCTTCGATATCGTTTCCGGCGGCACCGACACGCATCTGATGCTGGTCGATCTGCGCAAAAAGCGGCTGACCGGAAAGGTGGCCGAGGCGGCGCTCGAGCGCGCCCACATCACCTGCAACAAGAACGGCATTCCGTTCGACCCGGAAAAGCCGACGGTCACCTCAGGGGTGCGGCTCGGCACGCCGGCCGGCACCACCCGCGGCTTCGGCATCGCCGAATTCCGCCAGGTCGGCGACATGATCGCCGAGGTGCTTGATGCGCTTTCGCAAAAGGGCGCCGACGCGGACTCGGCAGGCCGAGGCGAGCGTGCGCGAAAAGGTCAAGCGCCTGGTCGGCCGGTTCCCGATCTACGAGGGGTAGGGGGCAGCGATGCGTTGTCCGAGTTGTGCAAGCCTCGATACCCAGGTCAAGGATTCGCGGCCGACGGAAGACTCCTCCGTCATCCGCCGCCGCCGCGTGTGCCTGTCCTGCAATTTCCGCTTCACCACTTTCGAGCGGGTGCAGTTGCGCGAGCTCATCGTGATCAAGCGCAACGGCCGCCGCGTGCCGTTCGACCGCGACAAGCTGTTGCGCTCGGTGCAGATCGCGTTGCGCAAGCGCCCGGTCGAGCCCGAGCGCATCGACCAGATGGTCTCGAAGATCGTGCGCGAACTGGAAAGCCAGGGCGAAAGCGAGATTTCCTCGGAAACGATCGGCGAAACGGTGATGGCCTATCTGCGCGACCTCGACGACGTCGCCTATGTGCGCTTCGCCTCGGTCTACCGCAATTTCCGCGAGGCCAAGGATTTCGAGACGGCGCTCGCCGAACTATCCGCGGACGAGGCCGCGGAGATCGCGCGCAAGTGAGCGGCTACGGCGGCAGCGCGTGCGACGGCCGGGCCGAGCAGGTCTTCGATCGTGAGATCGAGGCCGGGCGGATCGAGCCGCAACGGGCCGCTGGTGAGCAGGTTGCGGCACGGCGTCGCGGGTATAATGGGTGACAGTGCGCGCGTCGGGATCGATCACGAGATAATGGGCGACGACTGGGCACTTTGAAATAGCCGATAAGCTTGGCGCTGGTATCGGAATGTGCGGTCGTTGGGGACAGCACCTCGACGACGATCACCGGGTTCGGGACGAATCGACGTTGGCGCTGGCGAGTTCGCCGCAATAGACCAGGGCGTCCGGCTCATAGGCTGTGTGCTCGTCGATCCGCACGGTCGGTCCGTCCGGCAAGACCTCGCAGGGCAAGCCGGCGGCTTCAACGGCCTGCAGCAAGAGCCAGAGAGACACTTCCCTTTGACGCGGTTGTGGAGGACACGTTCCGTCGGCATGGCGACGATCTGCCCGTTGATCAGTTCCGTGCGCTGCCGCTCGCTCTGGCGTTCGCTCCAGGCGAGGTATTCGTCGACGGTCATGGCGCGGCGAAGAGCGACGTTCATGCAGCAAAATCTATCACGGGGCGCGGCTATTGGCGCAAAGCGATGACGCCCGCTTCATGGCGCTCGCGCTGGCGCTCGGGCGGCGCGGGCTTGGCCGCACCTGGCCCAATCCCGCGGTCGGCGCGGTGATCGTCAAGGACGGCATGATCGTCGGCCGCGGCTGGACGCAAGCCCGGCGGGCGGCCGCATGCGGAGATCGAGGCGCTGCGCCGCGCCGGCGATGCCGCGCGCGGCGCGACGCTTTACGTCACGCTGGAGCCTTGCTCGCATTACGGCAAATCGCCGCCCTGCGCCGACGCGGTCATCGCCGCGGGCATTGCGCGCGTCGTCTCGGCGCTCGAGGACCCCAATCCCGAAAGTCGCGGGCGAAGGCCATGCGCGACTGCGCGCGGCGGGCATTGCGGTCGAGGTCGGCGTCGGCGCCGGAAGAGGCGCGCCGCGACCATGCCGGCCACATCCGGCGCATGCGCGACGGCCGACCGCACGTCATGCTCAAGCTCGCGATCTCGGCCGACGGCAAAGCCGGCGCCGCCGGCCGCCGGCCGGTCGCGATCACCGGCGCGGCGGCGCGCGACCGCGTCCATCTGCTGCGGGCGCAGAGCGACGCGATCATGGTCGGCATCGGCACGGTGCTCGCCGACGATCCGATGCTGACCTGCCGGCTGCCGGGCATGGCGGCGTATTCGCCGGTGCGCATCGTGCTCGACAGCGCGCTGCGCCTGCCGTCGGCTCGCGCCTGGTGCGCAGCGCGCGCGCGAGGTGCCGGTGTGGGTGATTGCCGGTGCGCGTGCGCCGCGCGCCGCGGAGGACGCGTTGCGAGCGAAGGCGGCGTCGTGGTCTTGCGGGCACGCGGACAGCGACGGACGCCTCGAACTTGCCGCGTCGCTCGAGCTCATCGCCGGGCGCGGCATTACCCGCCTGATGGTCGAGGGCGGGCCGACGCTCGCCGCGGCTTTGGTCGCGGCCGATCTCGTCGACGAGGCCGTGCTGTTCCATTCACCGAAGATGGTCGGGGCCGACGGCATCGACGCGCTCGACGGCTTGCCGCTCACGGCGTTGACGCAATCGCTGCGACAGATAGCGAGCGATAGCGTCGGCGCCGACAGGCGCGATGTTTTCGAGCGAAGGTGAGGCGTGTTTACTGGAATTATCAGTGACATAGGCGAGATTCTTGAAGTCAAAGAGCAGGCCGAGGGCCTGCGCCGCCTGACCATCGCCTGCGGCTACGATCCCGAACGGCATCGACATCGGCGCCTCGATCGCCTGCTCCGGCCCATGCCTCACGTCGTGGCGTGCGCGCGAGCTGCGCGGGAGCGGGCAATCGGGGATTGCTTTGCCGTCGATGTCGCCGCGGAGACGCTGCGAGTGACCACTGCCGGCGCTTGGCAGCGCGGCACCAAGCTCAACCTCGAACGCTCGCTGCGCGCTTGGCGACGAACTCGGCGGGCATATGGTCAGCGGCCATGTCGACGGCATGGCCGAACTTGGTCGCGCGCGATCGATTTCCCCGACATGGCGCGGCTGACGTTGCGCGCCCCACCCGAACTTGCGCGCTTCATCGCGCCCAAGGGCTCGGTCGCCCTCGACGGCGTCTCGCTCACCGTCAACGAGGTCGACGGCGACCGGTTTTCCGTGCTGATCATCCCGCACACGCTCGAAGTCACGACTTTCGGCGCGCTGCGCGCCGGGCGCGCGGCTCAATCTCGAAGTCGATCTCATGGCGCGTTACGCCGCGCGGCTGTTGCAGGCGGCCGCAGCCTCGGCTGACGAATGTCGTGTGGGTTAGCTAAGTGCTAGCTAAGGAGCGTTGCCATGGCGGCGGTGACGATCCATCAGGCCAAGACCAATCTGTCCAAGCTCATCGCCCGCGTCGAAGCCGGCGAAGAGGTGGTGATCATGCGCGGCAAGAACCCGGTCGCGCGCCTTGCGCCTATAGAAGCAAAAAAGATGAAACGTAGTTCGGCATGCTGAAGGGAAAGATCCCCGACCTCCCGGACGAATTCTTCTTCGATCCTTTGCCCGAGGAAGAATTGCGCTTTGTGGGAGGGCGAAGGTGAGGATCCTCTTCGATAGCCACGCGCTTGTTTGGTATTTGACCGGCGACCGACGCTTGTCCCGCCCCGCACGCGGACATCGCCGATGACGTTGGATTCCAAGTCTTCATCAGCGCGGTTTGCGCGTGGGAGATAGCGACCAAGGTCAATAGAGGAAGGTGGCCGGAGGCGGCTCAGATCGTAGGAGCTTGCACGAGATCACTGGCGCGCGCATTCACGCCGCTTCCGATCACGATCGAGCATGCGCGCGTTGGCCGGCTTTTTGGCGGGGCGTCACTACGATCCTTTCGACCGAATGCTGGCGGCGCAGTCCCAGGTCGAGAATGTGCCGCTGGTGACGGCTGATCCGGCATTTCGCGTCATTCGGCATCGCCGTGATTTGGTGATGCCTGCGGCATTCGGCCGCGCTTGTTCGCGCCGCCTCCGCTTGCTACGACCCCGCGGCAAACGGAGCGAAGTCGATGGCCGGGCCGCGGCGAGGCAAGCGTGACGAGGGCGACGGCAAAGGCGCGCGCATCCTCATCGTCGAGGCGCGCTACTACGACGACATCGCCGACGCGCTCCTTGCCGGCGCGATGAAGGCGCTCGAGGCGGCGCAAGGCCGAGGTCGAGCGCATCAGCGTGCCGGGCTCGCTCGAAATTCCCGCCGCGATCGCCATCGCGCTCGAGGCCGCCGAGCGCAAGCGCCGCCCCTTTGACGGCGCCGTCGCGCTCGGCTGCGTCATCCGCGGCGACACCATCCACTTCGACATCGTCTCGCATCAATCGGCGCGCGGACTGATGGACATCTCGATCGCGCGCGCGTTGCCGATCGGCAACGGCATCATCACCGTCGACACCGAGGCGCAGGCCTTCGCCCGCGCCCGCGCGGAAGAGCAGGACAAGGGCGGCGACGCCGCGCGCGCCGCGCTCGCGCTCATCGCGCTCAAGCGCCGGCTGGCGGGGAAATAGGCCGATGGCGCGCGCCACGACCGACCGATAGCCGCAAGGCCAACAAGCGCGGCGCGGCGCGGCTTGCCGCCGTGCAGGCGCTCTATCAGATGGACCTCGCCGGCACCGGGCTTGAACGAGATTTTTGCCGAGTTCGAGAGCCATTGGCTCGGCGGCGAGGTCGAGGGCACGCAATACCGGCCGGCGGAAGCGGCGTTTTTTCGCGACATCGTCGGCGGCGTCGTGCGCGAGCAGGGTCAGCTCGACCCGCAGATCGACGCCGCGCTGGCGCGCGGCTGGCCGCTCAAGCGCATCGAGGCGGTGCTGCGCGCGATCTTGCGCGCCGGCGCCTACGAGCTTGCCTGCCGGCGCGATGTGCCGGCGCGGGTGGTGATGTCGGAATATGTCGACGTCGCCGCCGCTTTCGTCGAGGCCGAGGAGACCGGCATGGTCAATGCCGTGCTCGATCAGCTCGCCCATCAATACCGCGCCGACGAGTTTGCCGCCGCAACCGAATAGCGCTCCTCAGCCGACAGCGAAGGGCAGCGCGGTCGGGCTGCGGAAATTCGACGACGAATTCCACGCCACCGTGTCGGTGAGCTGGTACTCGGGCACGCGCTCGAGAAAGCGCCGCATCGCCACTTCGGTCACGAGCCGCGCCATCTGCGCGCCGAGGCAAAAATGCTTGCCGGAGCCGAAGCCGAGGTGGCCCTGCGTCCGGCGGTTGATGTCGAACGTATCGGGATCGGGAAATCTGCGGCCGTCGCGGTTGGCGGAGCCGAACGCAAGCGCCACCTTGTCGCCGACCCGCAGCGTCTGCCCGTGCAGCACTTTCTCGCGCATGACGGTACGCTTGAAGCGCTGGGCGGAGGTGTTGAAGCGCAGCGATTCCTCGATCGCTGGCGCGATCAACGCCGGGTCAGCGACGAGCCGCCGCCGCGCCTGCGGATGATCGTGCAGATTGAGCGCGAACACGCTTATGAAGCTCGACAGGGATTCGACGCCCGCCATGACGAAGGTCGCCGCCGTGAGCACGATTTCGCGCTCGGTGAGCCGGTCGCCGTCGATTTCGGCTTCGGCGAGGTGGGTGATCAAATCGTCGGTCGGATTTTTGCGCCGCGCCGCGACTTCCGCGGTGATGAAGTCGCTGAGATACTGGAAGGCGGCGATGTGCTCGGCGGTGCGGCCCCTCGCGGCCTTGTCGGTCGAGACCGCGAGGATGACCTTGCGTCTGATGTCGGCGTGGTCGCGCGCCGGCAGACCCATGGTGCGGAATAAAAGTCCGACCGTGATCTGGCTGGAGAAATCATTGACGAACTCGAACGTGCCTTGATCGACGATGCGGTCGAGCGCGCCGTCGGCGATCTCGAGCGTCGGCGCCACCAGCCGGTCGAGGTTGCGCTTGAGAAAGGCCGCCTGGCTCAGGGCGCGCAGCCGGTCGTGGCGGGGCGGATCGATGGTGCCGAGGGTCGCGCCGGCGCGGCCCGGCAGTTCGTCGATCATATTGCCTTGCGTCGAGGAGAACGTCTCCCAGTCCCGCGCCGCCTCGACGATGTCGTCGTAGCGCGACAGGATCCACAGTTTGGCGCCCTCGCTCCAGTAGCACGGGTATTTCTCCCGCAGTTCCGCATAATATGGAAATGGGTCCGCATCGATCAGCGGTGAATAAAGGTCGAACGGCTCCACGGCGTTTCCTCAGCGGCTTTAGGCGAATATCTTGGCGCGGATACAGGGTTAGCACAAACCCCCGGGGTGCGCAGAGCGATGGCAGAGATCACGGAATTGGCCGAGGACCGGCTGATCGCGCGCTATTTTCGTCCGCTCGCCGCGCATCCGGGCGCATTGGGCCTCATCGACGACGCCGCGGTGCTGGCCCCGCCGCCCGGCTGCGACTTCGTCCTCACGACCGACGGCGTCATCGCCGGCGTTCACTTCTTTCCTGACGATCCGCCCGAGGCGATCGGCCGCAAGGCGTTGCGCATGAACCTGTCCGACCTCGCGGCCAAAGGGGCGCGGCCGCTCGGCTTTCTGATGTCGGTCGCGCTGTCGAAAGCGACCGACGAGGCGTGGCTCGCGGCGTTCGCGGCGGGGCTCGCCGAGGATGTTCGCGATTATCAGTGTCCGCTCTTCGGCGGCGACACCGACCGCACGCCCGGCCTCACGTCCGTGTCGATCGCGGCGTTCGGCGTCGTGCCGCACGGCACGATGGTGCTGCGCTCGACCGCCAAGGTTGGCGACCGCGTCGTGGTTACGGGCACGATCGGCGACGCGGCGCTCGGCCTCAAGCTTCACCGCGATGCGGCGCTCGGCGACCGCTGGGGATTGTCACCCGCGCTTCAAGCCCATATGCGGCAGCGTTATTTGCTGCCGCAGCCGCGCAACGCGCTCGCCGAAGCGGTGCGCACCCACGCATCGGCGGCGATGGACGTTTCCGACGGGTTGGTCGGCGACCTCGCCAAGCTCTGTCGGGCCTCGGCGGTCGCGGCCGAGATCGAAGTCGCCCGCATTTCCTTTTCGGACGCCGTGCGCGCGGCCGTGACGGCGGAGCCTGCCATCCTGGAGACGGCGCTCACCGGCGGCGATGATTACGAGATTATACTGACCCTTCCCGCTGCCCAGCTTGCCGACTTTCAAGCGACCGCCAAGGCCGTTGGCGTTGCCGTCAGCGAGATCGGTCGCATCGTCAGCGGGGAGGGCACACGGTTTTTGCACGACGGCAAAACGCTTGCTTTCGCGCAGCCGTCCTTCAGCCATTTCTGAGGCCGCTCAATCCCGCTTGCGCGAGGTCAGCGGAAGATTTTTACGGTGGAAGCCTGACGATCACGCACGAACTGCCGGCCTTCGCGGCGGGGGCAAAAGGCTCGCGAATGAGCAGACAGTCCGCCTTCGACAGCGGCGAGATCATGGAGCTGTCCTGGATCGGAAAGGCGGTTGCGATATTGCCGGCCGCGTCCGCCCGCAAGGTAGCGCGCAGATAGTCGGCGCGCTCGTCGTTTTCGGCAAGATCGTGGCCGAGGAGTGCCGTCTCCGTCTGCAGCGCCACATCGCTCCGCCCCGAAAGCCGCCGGATCAGCGGCACCAGAAACAAAAAGCCGCAGACGAACGCCGAGACCGGATTGCCGGGAACGCCGAGCACCTGCATCAAGCCGATCTGACCATGCATGAGCGGCCGCCCCGGCCGCAAAGCGAGCCGCCAGAACGACAGGTCGACGCCCTCGGCTTTGAGCGCCGCTTGAACGAGATCGTATTCGCCGACCGAAGCGCCGCCGGTCGTCACCAGAATATCGGCGCCGCGATCACGCGCGGTTCGTACCATCGCGACGGTGTCGTCGAGCTTGTCGCGCACGATGCCGAAATCGACCACGGTAGCACCTTCGGCGCGCGCCAGCGCGGCGAGCGCATAGGTGTTGGAGGAGACGATCTGGCCGGGTCCCGGCTCGATGCCGGGCGGCACCAGTTCGTCGCCGGTCGCCGCCAGCGCGATTTTGGGCCGGCGATGCACCGGAACGAGCGGATGGTTCATGGCGGCGGCGAGCGAGAGGTCGCGCGCGTTCAGTCTTCGGCCGGCGGCGAGCAGCATCTCGCCCTGCGGTGAAGTCGAGGCCCTTTACGCGGATATGGCGGCCCGCTGGCCGCCGGCTTCTCGACGTTGACCCAATCGCCATCGCGTGTGGTGTGCTCCTGAATGACCACCGTGTCGGCGCCGGCCGGAATGACGCCGCCGGTAAAGATGCGCGCCGCTTCGCCGGAACCGATCGCCCGTTCGAACGGCCGGCCGGCGGCGACCTCGCCGACGATTTTGAGCCGCGCCGGCGGCGCTGCCACATCGGCGGCGCGGACCGCATAGCCGTCCATGGCGGACACATCGGCCGGCGGCTGCGTGCGCAGCGCCTTGAGGCCATGGGCCAGTACGCGGCCATGGGCGTCGGCGAGCGCCGCTTCCTCGGCCGGCAGCGCCGCGGCGTGGGCGAGTACGCGCTCGAGCGCGTCGGCGACCGAAAGCAGCGACACCGCCTTACTCCTTCGCACGATAATCGCCGCTCTTGCCGCCGCGCTTCTCGATGAGCCTGATGCCCTCGATGCGCATGCCGCGCTCGACCGCTTTCACCATGTCGTAGATGGTGAGGCAGGCGACGGCGACCGCGGTGAGCGCCTCCATCTCGACGCCGGTCTGCCCCGCGACCCTCACGGTTGCCCGCACCACGAAACCCGGCAGCGCGTCGTCGGCGATGATATCGACCTCGACCTTGGAAATTTGAAGGGGATGGCAGAGCGGGATCAGTTCGTGCGTCCGCTTCGCCGCCATGATGCCGGCGATGCGCGCGGCGCCGAGCACGTCGCCCTTCTTGGCGTTGCCCTTGCGCACGAGCTCGAGCGTCGCCGGCCGCATCACCACGCGGCCCTCGGCGACCGCCTCGCGCGCGGTCGTCGGGTTTACCCGAAACATCGACCATGCGGGCTTCGCCCTGCGCGCCGAGATGGCTGAGTGTTTTGGCCCGGCGCGGCACGATCGGTTCACCGGGCCGGGGCGAGCGCGTCGCTGCGGGCGAGGAGGGCGCGCGTCGCCAAGGCGACGTCGTCCTGGCGCATGAGGCTTTCGCCGACCAGGAACGTCGCGATGCCGACCTTGGCGAGGCGCGCGAGATCGGCCGGTGCAAAAATGCCGCTTTCGCCGATCACGACGCGACCGGCCGGGACGAGCTTCGCCAGCCTTTCGGACGTCGCGAGCGTCGTCTCGAAGGTCTTGAGGTTGCGGTTGTTGATGCCGAGGAGGCGCGATTCGAGCTTCAGCGCCCGCGCCAGTTCCGCTTCGTCATGGACCTCGATGAGAACGTCGATGCCGAGCGCGAAAGCCGCCGCCTCGAGTTCGGCGGCGCAGCCGTCGTCGACCGCGGCCAGGATGATGAGGATACAATCGGCGCCGGCGGCGCGCGCTTCCACCACCTGATAGGGGTCGTACATGAAATCCTTGCGCAGCACCGGCAACGTGCATGCGGCGCGCGCCTGGCGCAGATAGTCGAGCGAGCCTTGGAACGAGGGGCCGTCGGTCAGGACGGAAAGACACGTCGCGCCGCCGGCCTGGTAGGCCTTGGCCAAGGCCGGCGGATCGAAATGCGGCCGGATCAGCCCCTTCGACGGGCTCGCCTTCTTGATTTCGGCGATCAGCGCATAGTCGCCCGCCGCGAGCCGTCGCTCGATGGCGGCGGCAAAACCGCGCGGCGCGCCGGCGGCCTTGGCCTCGCGCTCGAGCGCCGCGAGCGGCCGCTCCCGTTTCGCCGCGGCGATTTCCTCGCGCTTGTAGGCGGCGATCTTGGCGAGAATGTCAGTCATTGGAAGCCGCAATCAGGCGGTTGAGCCGCCCCTCGGCCTCGCCGGAATCGATCGAATGGGCGGCAAGATGGACGCCTTCTTTCAGCGTCGCGGCCTTGCCGGCCACAACGAGCGCTGCCGCCGCATTGAACATCGCCACCTCGCGGAAGGGCGAATCCTTGCCTTCGAGCACGCGCCGCAGCGCCTGCGCGTTCGCGGCCGCGTCGCCGCCGCGCAGCGCGTCGGGCTTCACCGTGGCAAGCCCGACCTCGGCGGGCGAAATCTCAAAGGTGCGCACAGTGCCGTTTTCCAGCGCCGCGACGCTGGTCGGCCCGGAGGTCGTGATCTCATCGAGCCCGTCGGAGCCATGCACCACCCACACGCATTCGGCGCCGAGATTCTTCAGAACTTGGGCGAGCGGCTGCGTCCATTGCTTTGAAAACACACCGACCATTTGACGGCGTACCCCGGCCGGATTGGACAGAGGACCAAGCAGATTGAAGATGGTGCGGGTGCCGAGTTCGGCGCGGGTCGGGCCGACATTCTTCATCGCCGGGTGATGGGCCGGGGCAAACATGAAGCCGATGCCGGCGTCGCGAATGCAGTGCGCGATCTGGTCCGGCGTCAGGTCGATATTGACGCCGAGCGCGCCGAGCACGTCGGCGGCGCCCGAGCGCGAGGACAAGGCGCGGTTGCCATGCTTGGCGACGGGAACGCCGGCGCCGGCGACGATGAAGGCGGCGCAGGTGGAAATGTTGTAGGAGCCCGAAGCGTCGCCGCCGGTGCCGACAACGTCGATGGCGTCGGGCGGCGCGCTCACCCGCAGCATTTTGCCGCGCATGGCTGAAACCGCGCCGGTGATCTCGTCGACCGTCTCGCCGCGCACCCGCAGCGCCATCAACAGTCCGCCCATCTGCGAGGGCGTCGCTTCGCCGGCCATCATCTGCTCGAAGGCGTTGGCCGCTTCCTCGCGCGTCAGCGCCGCGCCGGTCGCGACCTTGCCGATGAGCGCCCTGAATGTGTCGGTCACGGCCAGTCCCTTTAGTTTGCGCGGGCGCGAAGCTTTTGCGGCGCACGCGGCGCCACCGCGGCCCGCCGTCCGGTCGAAACGTTCCAGGCCGCGGCGATATCGAGAAAGTTCTTCAGCATCGAATGGCCGTGCTCGGAGGCGATGCTCTCAGGGTGGAACTGCACCCCGTGCACCGGCAGGCGTCTGTGCGCAAGCCCCATGATGAGCCCGTCGGCGGTATCGGCCGTCACCGTAAGGTCGTCCGGCAGGCTCGTCCGCTCGACCACCAGCGAGTGATAGCGCGTCGCCTGGAACGGCGCGTTGATGCCATGAAAGATTCCGGCACCCTCGTGACGGATCTGCGAGAGCTTGCCGTGCACCGGCGTCGGCGCGCGCACCACCTTGCCGCCGAACGCGTCGCCGATCGCCTGGTGGCCGAGGCAGACGCCGAGGATCGGGATCGTTTCCGCGGCGGCCGCGATCAGGTCAAGGCAAATGCCGGCGTCTTTGGGCGTGCAGGGGCCGGGGGAGAGGACGATGGCATCGGGGTCGGCGGCGACGATTGCGGCGCTGGTGATCCTGTCGTTACGATACACGCGCACGTCTTCGCCCAGGTCGCCGAAATAATGCACCAGGTTGAAGGTGAAGCTGTCGTAATTGTCGATCAGGCAAATCACCGAACAAAGCCCCTTGCTTGCACGCAGGCGGGCCGCAAGGCCGCGGACTATTTACGCTTTAGCGCGATCGCGTCCGGGCCGCCAGACCCGCGACACCGGCCGGGGAGGCCAGAGGCGCCAGCGGCCAGTCGCGCCGACGGCTTATTAATCATCGGCAGTAGTCGTCCAACGGTACAACCATTTCTTGATCATCGTCCGATAAAATAGGGGGCCATGGCCGGCCGGAGCGCGCGGAGGGGACCCGACGCCGCAATCCGAGTGACCGCCATGCGGATAGCAAGCCTTGTAACGCGCCTTGAACGAGTTTTGCCGTCCTCGCCGGTCTCGCATTGACCGCGTGCGATCAGGATCCGACGTTCGACGCATCGAGCGCCGCGGCGTACCAAAGAACTTTCGGCGAAATCACCGCCAAGCTCAGCACCGAAGATCAGCGCAGACTGCACGTCGCTTTGTTGACATTGGCGCTCGGCAATACCGCCGTGAGTAACGCGCTGGAGTTGACCAATCCTGCGTCATTGAACGATCTTGTGACGCTCGATGGCGTTGCCAATCCGCTGTTGTACCTGGACAGGGTGCGGCCCGGGATCAGCGGCCGAAGCGCGGCCGCCGTGATCCGCAACGTTGCCGCAGAACTCGACAACGAAATTTCCCGGGCCGAGGCAAAGGCGGCCGGCGCCGACAAATTGCTGGCCGCCATCGTCGTCGATCATCCCCGATATTATTGGGACAGCCGCCGCAAGGTCCCGACCATCGAATTTTCAGTCTACAACGGCGGCAAGACTGCGATTTCACGCATCTTCATCGCTGGTGTGCTGACCGTGCCGGGCCGTACCGGCAAGTGGGTGACGGGCGGTCTCAATTACCGATTCGAGCGGGCATTGCAGCCCGGCGTGCAGATGCCGGTAACGGTCCCAATGCGAATAACGAGCCCGCAGGCGGCCACGCAGCTGCAAAATCTCCACGACGCGAACATGACCGTGAAGGTCACCAATATCGACGGATACGAGTGGGAAAAAGCTCGTTCCGCTCGATACCGACCTCTTGGAGGGTATGCGGAATAAAAGAGACTTGTTGCGCGGCAGCTGACGCGCGGGCTTACGCCCGCAGCTTCGCCTGTTGCCCGGCGGCGCGCTCGATGGCGCTGGCGAGGTATTCGGGCGACTGGGCGCCGGTGATGATGAGGCCGCCGCTGATGACGAAGCAGGGGACGCCGTCGATGCCGGCTTCCTTGGCGCTGTTGGCTTCGCTTTCGATGCGGTCGACGTCGGCGTCGCTGGCGAGAAGCCGGCGCACCAGGTCGCCGTCCATGCCGCAATCGACGGCGGCCGCGATCAGCGTCTTGGGATCGGTGAGGTCGCCTTCGCCGGTGAAGTAGAGCTCCATCAGCCGCTGCTTCATGCGGGCGGGATCGGTGACGCTGCGCGACCACAGGATCAACCGGTGGCAGTCGAGCGTGTTGGGCTGGCGGCCGACCTTGTCCGGGCGCATAGACGAGGCCTTCGAGCGCGGCGGCGGCGACGACGCGCTCGGCCATCACCGCGTAGCGCTCGGCGGAACCGAACTTGGTCTCCAGATAGGTCTGCCGCTCGATGCCTTCGCGCGGAATCCAGGGATTGAGGAAATAGGGCCGCCAGGTGATGTCGACGGCGACGTCGGGCACGAGATCGAGCGCCGCCTCGAGCCGGTGCTTGCCGATATAGCACCAGGGGCACACGACGTCGGAGATGACATCGACATGGACGGACGCGGAGGAGGGGTCTGTCATGATGGTGCCTGCTTTGGTGGTGCCGGTTTGTTCAAGTTCAGCCTACGAGCTCATGTCGTGGCCGGCGTGGAACCGCTTTCGGTCGAGATGGTGCCGCCGTCGCCGCGCGGCAACCTCAGCCGGCGATTTTGCCCAAAGTCTTGCCTGCCAAGGTCTTGCCTGCAGCCGTCGGCGTCGTGCCGTCCGTCACCCGGGCGACCAGGGAATCGGTGGTGTCGCTCGGCTTGAGCGTCGCCAGCGTCACGGTGGTGTCGACGCCGCGGGGCTTGGCGTCGGGCGCGAGCATGGTGTGCTTGAGCACGCTCGCGATCCGCCGCGCGATGACATGGGCGGCGCGCAGATCGGTTTCGGTGAACACGGCGAAGATCGAATCGTCGGCCTCGCGGCAGGCGAAATCGACTTGGCGCATCAGCCGGCCGACGAGGCGGGCGGCGTCGAGCGCGCTGCGGCGGTCGCGGCGCTCGAACGAGAAGCGCGCGATCGACAGCCCGACGCCGCGCTTTTCCGCATCGTCCACGGCGCGGTTGAGGTCGCGCCAGAATGCCGCGTGCGCCAAAAGCCCGGTGTCGGGATCGATCATGCCCTTGGCGTCGAGCGATTTGAGCATGCGCTTGAGCCGCTGCGCGAAGGCGTGCACGCGCACATACGGCAAAAAGCGTTCGACGAGCTGCGCCGGGCCGTCGGCGATGCGCTCGAGATTGGGCAAATGCGCGGCAAAGCCTTCGGTGACGCCGCCATGACCGCCGAGCACGGCGACCGGCAGATCGCGAAAGCGCACGTCCTCGGCCAAGACCGTCAAGAGCGCCGTGACGATGCTCGGGCCGAACCCGTCGCCGATCACCAGGCCATCGATGTCGCGGGCGTTGAGCGCGCGCGCGGCGCTTTCGACGCTGAGCGCGCCGACCAACCCGACCTGTTCGCCGATCGCGACCGCGAGCGCCGGATAGGAGCGGCCGCGGCCGGCGACGAGCACGGTCGCGTCATCGAGCGGGTCGCCGTCCGGCAGTTCGGGCAGCGCCTCGCCGCGGCCGGTGAGCGTGTCCATCCGCCGCAGCACGGTCACATGCAGCGCGCGCACGCGCAGCGCCGCGTTCAGGCGCAGCGCGATCCGCTCGGCCGGCGCAGTCGCGGCAATCGCCAGCGCGTCGGGCAGGGCGGCAGTCTCGCCGTCCCGCACGCGCGCGATCACCGGCATGAAGGCGCCGCTCGCGGGCGTCGATCCGATCGGCCAGCGCGCGCACGCAGCGTCCGCGTCCGCGCCGCAGGGTTCGGCCAGCACCAGCGCTTCCGGCTCGACCGCGGCGATCGCTTGGGCCGCGTCGGTCCAACTGGTTTCGATGATCGGAAAGGCGCCGGCCGCGCGCAAGGCCGCGACGACATCCGCCGCCGGATTGTCGGTAACGACGACAAACGGACCTTGCAACGCCATGGCGGAACGCGGGATTTAAAAAAGGACCGCGCGACTTTAGGCGCAGCGCTGTTAACGGCGCGTCAACGCCGCGCGATCCGTCGCAATTTCGGATCAGCGGCCGTCGGTCGCCGGCGCACGCGGCGCCGCGATCGGCCGCCGCGGCCGCGAAATGCGCCGATGACGATCGGATTGACGCCGACGGCGTTGAGCGCGGCCTGGATCGTTTCGCCGTCGGCGGCGGTGCCGACCAGGCGCTGCCCGACCAGCGGGTCCGGCAAGCCGGCGAGCGTGGCCGTGCCGTCGATGCGGCCGACCACGTCCTGCAGGTCGTGCAGTGGGAAACGATAGCCGCCGACGCCGACGATGCCCATGGGCGGTCCGGTCACGACCATCGTCTTGGCGGCGGCATCGACGTGGCACGTGTAGCCGCTGTCGACCAGTCCGCCCCGCCCGATCTTGAAATAGGGCAGGCCGGAACGCTCGGCGCCGGGCGGAAAGGCGTGGTGCGGGACCATGGCGCCGCGCAAAGCGACCGTGCCGGCGTCGGTCTGGGACACTTCGGCGACCACGACCCCGCCGCTGCTGCCGCGCGGCGCGACTACCGCCCCGACGGGAATGGCGCTCGGCCGGCCGCCCACGCCGCGTCGCGCCGGTACGAGGCCGGCTTCGCCGAAGATCGCGACGTCGGTCAAGGCCGCCTCCGGTTCGCGCCAGGCCGGACTCATGGCGAGCCGTTCGGGCGAACGCCAGGCGGCGATGACGGCAACCGGGCCGACACGGGCCAGCGCGCCGGATTCGGCGAGCCGCAGCGCCACCGGTCCCGGCAGCATCACCGTGCCGCAATTGGTCTCCCGGCGCTGGCGGCCGAACACTTCTTCGTCGAACGGATGATTGAGCGCGAGCGTGCCGCCGGTCAGGAGCCACGGCAGCAGCGTGAGGCTCACGCCGGCGAAGGACGACGGCGCGATGGTCGACAGCGCGACCGTCTCCTGCGCCATGCGGCTTTCCAAGACGACGCCGAGGCCGCCCGCAATCAATTCGGAATGATTGCGCGCGACCGGCAGCAGGCCGTCTTCGCCGACGTCGAACGTGACGGCCGCGACATGGGCGGCGGCATTGGCTTGCCGCTCCCGCTCGAGCGGCGGCACGGGGTCGAGCTTTTCGGTGTCGAACAGATCGTCGAACGGCACGATGCCGTCGGCGAGCGTTTTGCCGAAGCCGCAGACATAGCGGATCGAAAACACCTCGGCGGCTGCGCGCAGCGCCAGCTGTCCGTGATTGAAGGTGCCGGCCTGGCCGCTCGTCACCTGACCGCAGGTGATCAGCGCCTTGGCGCCGACGCGCGCCAGCGCGGCGATCATGTCGGCGCGGCGCCACAACAGCGGCAGCGGCGCGACGATCATGCCCGCCCGCAGCACGCCGAGCATGGTCAGCACGTTCTCGACGATGTTGGGCAATTGCACGCCGACGACGGCATCGGTCGCAAGCCCCATGCGGCGCAGCCGTCCGGCGATCGCCGACACCATGCGGTCGGCTTCGGCATAGGTGAGCCGCCGCGGCGCGCCGTCGGTGAACGACCGGCGGTTCGGCGCGTCGATCAGCGCCAACGCGTCGGGCCGCCGCTGCGCGGTGCGGCGGATGAACTCGTCGAGCGTCATGCGGCTCTGCCCCTGCAGCGCGGCGGCGGGAGTGGTCTCGCCCAAGATCATTGCAGCGTCCGTTGCGGTTGATGCCACCAGGTTTCAGGCAGGTAGCCGGACAGCGAGGTGCGCGCCGGGTGTTCGATCGACGCCCAGCGCGCCACCCATTGTCCGGGCAGATAAAACAACGGCACGACGTAACAGCCGGAGATCAGCACGCGGTCGAGCGCGCGTACGGCGGCGACGAAATCGGTGTGCGCGCGCGCGCGCAGCAACGCCGCGATCATGGCGTCGGCCGCGGCACTGCGCACGCCCATGTAATTGCGCGAGCCGTCCTCGTCCGCGGCGGCCGAGCCCCAATAAAAGCTTTGCTCGTTGCCGGGCGACAGCGACTGTTCCCAGCGGTTCTCGATCATGTCGAAATCGAACGACGCGCGGCGCTCGTCGTATTGCACGGCATCGACGAGACGCACGTTGACGGCGATGCCGGCGCGCTTGAGATTGTCGGCGAACGCGAGCGCGAGGCGCTCCTCGTCGCGGCTCGTCACCATGATCTCGAACTGCAACGGCCGGCCGCTGGCGCGCTCGCGCAGCACCGTGCCGTCGAAGGCGTAGCCGGCGGCGGCAAGGAGCGCGAGCGCCTCCTTGAGCCCGGCGCGATCGCGGCCGGAGCCGTCGGTCGTCGGCGGCGACCAGGTGCCGTCGAGCACGTCGGCGCGCACCACGTCGGGGAAGGGCGCCAACAGCGCGCGCTCGCGTGCGTCGGCGGCGCGGTGATAGGCGGACAGTTCCGAATCGTCGAAGAAGCTCGCGCTGCGCTTGTAGAGACCAAAGAAGAAATTGCGGTTGACCCATTCGGCGTCGAACAGGCGCACAATCGCCTGGCGCACGCGCAGGTCGGAAAAAATCGGCCGGCGCGTGTTGAAGACGAAAGCCGTCGCCGGCTTGGGCAGGCCGTCGAGCGAACGTGTCCTTGACGATGCGTCCGGCACGCGCCGCCGGCGTGTCGTAGCCGGTCTGCCAGCGGCCCGGATCGGTCTCGCTGCGCACGTCGTAAACACCGGCCTTGAAGGCTTCGAAATACGCGTTGGCGTCGCGGTAATAATCGAAGCGCAGTTGGTCGAAATTCCACAGGCCGCGGTTGATGGGAAGCGCGCGGCCCCAATAATTGGGATCGCGCTTGAGCGTGATGCTTTTTCCAGCATCGACGGCGGCCACCACATAAGGCCCGCTGCCGATGGGCTTCGCAAGCGTCGTGTCCTCGAAGGTCGCGACATCGATGGCGTGCTTCGGCAAGACCGGCATCAGGCCGAGGATCAGCGGCAATTCGCGGTCGTCGCTGCCGGCGAGGTCGAAGCGCACGGTGCGCGCATCGAGACGCTCGGCCTTGCCGACCTTGGCATAATAGGCGCGGTGATTGGGCCGGCCGTGATCGCGCAGCAATTGCCAGGAGAACACGACGTCGTCGGCCGTGACCGGCGCGCCGTCGGAAAAATGCGCCGCGGGGTCGAGCCGGAACGTGACGTAGCTCCGCGCGTCGTCGGTCTCGATCGTGCGCGCGAGCAGGCCGTAGAGCGTGAAGGGCTCGTCATAGCCGCGCGCCATCAGACTTTCGAACACGTAGCCGCGGATCGCCTGCACGGCGAGGCCCTTGACGATGAGCGGATTGAGGCTGTCGAACGTGCCGAGCACGCCTTGCACCAGCGTTCCGCCCTTGGGCGCGTCGGGATTGGCGTAGGGCGCGGCGACAAAATCCTCCGGCATGGCCGGGGCGCCATGCATGGCGATGGCGTGGGCGGGCGCGTCGGCCGCGGCCGGCGGCATCAAGGCGAACATGGCGATCGCGGCGCACAAGCCGAGCGGGAAACCGGCCATGGTGCGGATGTTCGCAACTGATCGCGGAATTGATCGCATCGGCGCGGTTGAGAGACTCCGGTCGCGACGGCTTCGGACCTTAGGGATTCGCTTCAAGCGATAGCGCGATTTGCCGGCCGCGCAACGCATCCGCCGGGCGTTATCACCAGGATACCGGTATGTCTTTCTTTGCCGCCACACTTGGGCTATTTGAGGGGCCGCCGTTCGGCGCCGCCATGGCTCGGTCACGGGCCGTGGTGTCACGCTGTTGCCGTAATCTGCGTCGATTGACGGTTGAGCGTGGGGCTGGGCGGTGCGACAGGTATGGACCATGTCGCGTGGGGAAGGTGGTACGTTCCAGGCGTGGGCGTAAGGCTCGCGCAGGAAGCTCCAATCCCGAACCGCGCGGGACTCATAATTTGCTGACGTCTCTTTGAATTCCGAAGTTCGCAGAGGAATTTGCCGCAAGGATTTGCGAGCTTCGGAATGGGGACACGCGTGCTCAAGTCGATCAGGTTCGACTCCGGTCGGCCTCGACTTCGGTCAAGGATCGGCTTGCGGGCGGCGGCACAAACGAGGGACTGCAACTCATGACTTATCGCATCGCGTCGGCACCGACGCAGTCGGTGAACCGGACGCTCGCCGCCATCGCCAGAACCGCAATGGGGGTTACGGCGCTGGCGCTCGCCGTATCGCTCGCAAGTTCATTCGGCTCGCCTGCGTTCGCGCAAACAGCGCCGGCGCCAAAGGCGAAGGCAGCGGCCAAAAAGAAGGGCGCCGAGCCGCAGCAAGCGCCGCAACCCGCGCCGGCGGAGGGCCAACCGGCGGCGCCCGGCGGCGAGCAACAGCAAGTCCAGCTGATCTATTCGCCGTGGACCAAATTCTGCCTCAAGGGCAAAGAGGCCAACGCCAAGCAGGTTTGCTTCACCGGCAAGGACGCCCGCATCGAGTTGGGAATGCCGGTGGTCGCCGCCGTCATCATCGAGCCGGAAGGCGTCGACAAGAAGATTTTGCGCGTGACCCTGCCGCTCGGCATGCAACTCGTCCACGGCACGCGCGTCATCCTCGATCAGAACCAGCCGATGACCGCGCCCTACGTCATCTGCTTCACCAACGGCTGCATGGCCGATTATGAAGCGAATGCCGACATTGATCGGCAAGATGAAGAAAGGCCAGGCCCTCGTCGTCCAGGCGATCAATTCGACCGGCCAGCCGATCAGCTTAGGCCTGCCGCTTTCCGATTTCGCCAAGGCCTATGACGGACCGCCGACCGATCCGAAGATCTTCGAGGAGCAGCAGAAGAAGCTGCAGGAAGAACTGCAGCGTCGCGCCGACGAAGCCCGCAAGAAGCTTGAAAGTCAGGGCGGCGCTCCGACCTCGTCCGCGGCCCCGCCGCCCGGCAACAAATAGGCGACCCATCAGGGCGTCCCCGCGACGACGAACCGCGGGGGCGGCCCAACCGCAGCGACGAAGTCCGAATTCCCAGTCGGGATTTCCAAAAGTCGGGAATTCAGTGCGTCATCGCGTGGCGAGGGCGGTAGCCGCCTTTGCCGTCGCGCACGAAGGTTTCCGCGACCTGCGGATGGCGGACCGGCTCGCCGCTGTCGTCCGGCAGCAAGTTCTGCTCGGAAACATAGGCGATATATTCGGATTCATCGTTCTCGGCGAACAGATGGTAGAACGGCTGATCCTTGTGCGGCCTGATATCAGGCGGGATCGATTGGTACCATTCCTCGGTGTTGCTGAAGGTCGGATCGATATCGAACACGACGCCGCGAAACGGATAAAGGCGGTGGCGGACCACCTGGCCGATCTGGTACTTCGCGGAGCGAATATTGTTCATGACGACTGGGTTCATGACGCCTTGTACGGTATGACCTGCTTCGCAGCCTGCATATTACGACAATGCCGTGACAACGTTAATCCAAATACCGCGATTGTGGCGGGCGCCTGACCAAGCACTGAACATTTGTTCATAGCGTAGATCAAGCCGTACTGTCCCGTACCCTGCGGTTGCCGGACTGGGCGGGCGCGGGTCACAGCCCGTACCGCTGCGCCATCTCGGGGTCTTTTCGCGGCCACCAGTTGGGCGAGGTCGACGAGCACCTTGGCCTGTTTCCAGGTGGCGTCGTCCTGCATCTTGCCGTCGATCATGACCGCACCGCTGCCGTCGGGCATGGCGGCGATGATCTTCTTGGCGAACGCGACTTCGGCGGCATCGGGCGAGAACACCCGCTTGGCGATGCCGACCTGGCTCGGGTGCAGCGTCCAGGCGCCGACGCAGCCCATCAGGAAGCTGTTGCGGAACTGCGCCTCGCACGCCGCGGCATCGCTGAAATCGCCGAACGGCCCGTAGAACGGCTTGATGCCCGCCGCGGCGCAGGCATCGACCATCTTCGCAATGGTGTAGTGCCAGAGGTCTTGCTGATAGGAGGCGCGCGGCACGTCGGCCGCGCCGGAGGCGGCGGCGTCGGCCAGCACCTTGTAGTCGGGATGGCCGCCGCCGACCCGCGTGGTCTTCATCGCGCGCGACGCGGCCAGATCGGCCGGACCGAGGCTGATGCCGTGCATGCGCGGCGAGGCGGCGGCGATGGCGGCGACATTATTGACGCCCTCGGCGGTCTCCAGGATGGCGTGGATCAGGATCGGCTTCTTGACGCCGTGCTTGGCCTCGAGCTGGGCCAAAAGCTGGTCGAGATAATGGATGTCCCATTCGCCCTCGACCTTCGGCAGCATGATGACGTCGAGCTTGTCGCCGACCGCGGCGACGACCTCGCGAATGTCGTCGAGCACCCAGGGCGAATTGAGCGCGTTGATCCGGGTCCACAAGCCGGTGCCGCCGAAATCGCACGCCTTCGCCATGGCGATGAAGCCTGAGCGAGCGGCTTCCTTGGCGTCGGCGGGGATCGCGTCCTCGAGATTGCCGAGCACGACGTCGACCTGATGAACGAGCTCCGGCACCTTGGCGCGCACCTTCTCGATGTGCGGCGGCACGAAGTGGATCATGCGCTCGAGCTTGAGCGGCAGCTCGCGCAGCGGCGCCGGCGCCCCGATCGCGAGCGGCTTGAAAAAATTACGCGGCAGCTTCATGCGACGACGTGATCTCCTCAACCGTAACGGTAGGACGAACCGCAGCCCCGCGCCAAGCCGTTTTTGACGGCAGGGGTGCCCATGAAATAGCGGCCGCTCACAGCATCTCCCCGCGCATCAGGCGGGGCTGCGAGGCCGCCGGCGTGATCCCTTCGCGCATCAAAGCCCGGCGCAGCGGGCCGATGCGCTCGATCAGGTAAAGCGACAGGCCGCGGGCGCTTTGCACCGGGATGAAGTCGCTGATGAGGCTGCGGTTGAGGAGATCGATGGCGATCCGCCGGCTGGTCGCGTCGGCGCGGCGCTGGGTGTCGTAACGGGCGAGCAGCGCTCGGGCTGCCGATATCGAGGTTTTGGCGGCGCGCGTCGGCGACGAGCTCGGCCAAGCGTCGCGGCGTCGCGCAGGCCGAGATTGAGGCCCTGCGCGCCGATCGGCGGCACCACGTGCGCCGCCTCGCCGACCAGCGCGATGCGCCCGCGCGCGAATGTCTGCGCGGTCTCGACCGCGAGCGCGAACATGCCGCGGCCCGGCTCCGCCGTCATCGCGCCGAGCAGCGAATGGGCGCGGCGCTCGATCTCGGCCGACAACGCCGCGTCGGGCATGGCGTACAAAGCTGCGGCGCTCGCCGGGTCGAGCACGCAGACCAGGCTCGAGCGCCGGCCGGGCAGCGGCACCAGCGTGAACGGCCCGGTCGCGGTGTGGAATTCGGTCGAAATATCGGCGTGCGGCCGCGCATGGCCGAGATTGAGGATGAGCGCGGTCTGCGGATAGGCGCGCCGGTGCGTGCCGATGCCGGCGGCGGCGCGGCACATTGAGCGTTGCCCGTCGGCGCCGACGACGAGCCGGACGCGCGCCTCGCCGCCGGCGTAGGTGATCGTCGCGCCGGCCGGATCGGTCACGACCGCGGACGCCGCGGCGGCGATGCGCGGCAGCTTCAAGCGCGCCGTGTGGTCATGCAGCACGGCGTCGAGATGACGGTTCTCGATGTTGTAGCCGAAGGCGTCGAGCCCGATCTCGGCGGCGTCGAATATGACCTCCGGCGCGCGCAGGAGCCGCCCGGTGTCGTCGATGATGCGGATCGCCTCTGAGCGGCGCGGCGTTCGGCAGGCACGCGTCCCACGCGCCGAGCGTCGTCAGCGCGGTGACCGAGCCGGCGAGCAGGGCGGTGGTGCGGAAATCTTCGGGCGGCGTCGGGCGCGATGATAACGGTGTCGACGCCGGCCGCGGCGAGCGCAATGGCGCTGACGAGGCCGGCCGGCCCGCCGCCGACGACCGCGACGTCCGCCGTGAAGTCACCCCTGCTGCCGCTCACGCTTAAACCTTTCTCACCATCGCTGCTTTGCCCGCGATCCGCGGTCGAGAGATTAGCAATCGCGGAGGGATCGTGCACGTTCATGGTTCGGCGTGTAGGCTGGAACCATGGATCCGAAGTCACAAGGCGGTCGCGCGGCGCCGCGGACCGCGGCCGCGTTCGCCGTCCACATTTTCACGGCCTGCGGGGCGGCGTGCGCCTTGCTCGCGCTGATGGCGGCCGTGCGCGGCGCGTGGCCGGCGATGTTTATGTGGCTCGGCGTGGCGCTCGTGATCGACGGCGTCGACGGCACCTTCGCGCGCCGGCTTCGCGTCGCCGAGACGTTGCCGCGCTGGTCGGGCGAGATGCTCGACTTCGTCGTCGATTACGCCGCTTACGTTTTCGTGCCGGCCTATGCGATCGCCGCCGAGCGGGCTGATGCCGCAGCCGGTCGCGCTCGCGGCTGGGGCTCATCGTTGCCGTGACCGGCGCGCATCTATTTCGCCGACCGCAGCATGAAAACGTCCGACGGTTATTTCCGGGGCTTTCCCGCGTTGTGGAATCTGGCGGCGTTTTATTTGTTCCTCCTGAAGCCGGCGCCATGGCTCGGCGCGGCCGCGATCGTCATCCTGGCGGCGGCGACGCTTCGCGCCGATCTATTTCGTGCACCCGGTGCGCCTGCGGCGATGGCGCGCGCTCAATCTGGCGATGCTGGTGCTGTGGGCGGCGCTGGCGCTGTTCGCGCTCGCTCGAGATCTCGATCCGCCGGCCTGGGTTGCCGCGGCGTTGGGCGCGATTGCGCTCTATTTCGTGATCGTCGGTCTATTACGTGACGCCCGCTGATCGTTCGCGAATCCGGCCGGCCAGTCCCTTGCGCGCCCGTCCGCCGCCCTGATATTGCCCGGAGCGAGCGAATAGGAGAGGAAAAATGGTTGCAGCGGTCCGTGTCCACAAACCCGGCGGTCCCGAAGTTCTCACCTATGAAGACGTCACCGTCCCGCCGCCCGGGCCGGGTCAGATCCGGATCAAGCAGTACGCTGCCGGCGTCAATTTCGTCGACGCCTATTTCCGCATGGGCCTCTACCCGGCGCCCGGCGGCCTGCCGTTCGTCGCCGGTAACGAAGGCGCAGGCGAGGTGGTCGAAGTCGGACCCGGCGTCACCGAGGTGAAGGTCGGCGACCGCATCGCCTATGTGCACGGCCCGGGCTCGTACGCCGAGGAGCGGCTGTTGCCGGCCGATCGCGCGGTGAAACTCCCAGACAATATCAGCTACGAGCAGGCCGCCGGCATGATGCTCAAGGGTCTGACCGTGCAATATCTGTTGCGCCGCACCTTCAAGGTCGAGAAAGGCAACACCATCCTGATGCATGCCGCGGCCGGCGGCGTCGGCCTCATTCTGTGCCAATGGGCGAACCATCTCGGCGCAACCGTCATCGGCACGGTCGGCTCGAAGGAGAAAGCCGAACTCGCCCACGCCAATGGCTGCCACCACACCATTCTCTACCGCGACGAGGATTTCGTCGCCCGCGTCAAGGAGATCACCGGCGGCAAGCTGTGCGACGTGGTCTATGACGGCATCGGCAAGACGACGTTCCCGGCCTCGCTCGACTGCCTGCGGCCGCTCGGCCTGTTCGTGAGCTTCGGCAGCGCGTCGGGACAGATCGAGGCTTTCAACATCAACATCCTGCAGGCCAAGGGCTCGTTGTTCGTGACGCGGCCGACGCTCAACACTTATGCCGCCAAGCGGGAAGACCTGCTGGCGATGGCGGCGGACTTGTTCGCGGTCGTCGGCAGCGGCGCGGTCAAGATTCCGATCAATCAGACCTATAAGCTGCGCGACGCCGCGCAGTCGCACCGCGATCTCGAAGGGCGGGCGACCACCGGTTCGTCCATCCTGGTGCCGTAGCAGGAGCGGGCGGTCGGCGCAGCGATCGAGGCGCGTGTGCTATAACCATGAAAGTCTGGCCATGACAAGTCTGGCTGATGAGAAGTTTGGGGCTATGGGGCGACGCTCGGCTGGGCCGTGCTCGCCTTCCTCGTCGGCCAGATCCTCGCGATCGCCGCTTACATTCTCTGGCACCCGGGCGCGTTGAACGTGCTGATGACGTCGCCCTTTGACGGCGTCATGGTCACGTTCGTGCTCATCATCGCCAATCCGATCACCATCGCGGTGATCGCGTTGGCGATCCGGGCCGCGCGGGCGGATTTTTTCGCATATCTGGCGCTGAAATGGCCGGACCGGCGCTGGCTGGCGACCGGCTTGATCTCGCTCGTGGCGTTGATCGCGCTCGGCGACGCGGCGCTTTATCTCGCCGGCGAGCAATTGGTCACGCCGTTCCAGCTGCAGTCCTACACCACCGCGGCGTCGCAGGGCTGGCTCGCGGCGATGTGGATCGCCGCCGTCATCATGGCGCCGGCGGGCGAGGAGGTCATCTTCCGCGGCTTCCTGTTCCGCGGCTGGGCCCGCTCGGACCGCTCGACCTGGCCGGCGATCGTGGTGATCTCGCTGTTATGGGCGGCGCTGCATGTGCAATACGACTGGGCCGGCATCGCGCAGATCTTCGTCGTCGGCCTTTATCTCGGCTGGATGCGCTGGCGCAGCGGCTCGCTGCTGCTGACGTTCCTGCTGCACGCGCTGTTCAATCTCGAGGGCACGCTCGAGACCGTGGTGCAGCTGCATTATTTCTCTTGAAAGCTTGGACCGCCGCTGCGCCGTATTTTTGTCAGCGCTTCGGCGATCCTTGCAATGGTCGGCCTTGGCCGCCGAACAGACGGCCGAACACCGGTCCGGCGGCAGGTTCGCCGCCCTGGCGCCGCGGCGCCGGCACGCCGAGCACGGGCTCCGCGAACCGCGCGATGCTCGCGACCGCTTCGTCGAGCGGCAACGGGCTGCCCGGCGTCTCGTTGACGATGATGGCGAGCACGTTCATGTCGCGGCGGTAAAGCGAATCGAGCGCGGTCAAAATGTGGCTGATGCTGCCGACTTGGCTGTCGGTAACGAGGATAAGCGGCAGCCGCAGCGCCATCATCACGTCGAGCATGGTGCGATGGCCGTCGAGCGGCGCCATGATGCCGTCGACGCCTTCGACCAGCAGGATCTCGCGGCGCTGTTTGATCGCGCTTTGGCAGAAGGCGATGACCTGATCGACGTCGATGCGGCGGTTCTCTCGGGCGGCCGCGAGGTCCGGCGACAGCGGCGCGAGAAAGCGCCAGGGCGACACCCGCTCGACCTCCTCGGGCGAGAACGGCAGGCCCAGCGCTGCGAGCAGCGCGCCGGGATCGCTCGCCGCGGCGCGCGCCGGGTCGTAACCGGTGGCGATCGGCTTGATGGCGTCGACCTGATGGCCCAGTTGCCGCAAGTGCCGGATCAACGCGGCGACGATGAATGTCTTGCCGACATCGGTTCCGGTCGCGGTGACGAAAATAGCGGTCACGGGTCAAACGCCTTTTGCGCCGCATGAAAGCGCCGAACATGCGGCGATGCCAGCAAAAACCGGCGAGCGCGCGCCATCATAGGGTCGTGGTCAGTATCCGATTGCCGTGCCGTGAAGGTCGTAGGCGTCGGCGCGGTCGATTTTGACGGTGGCGATTTCGCCGACCCGCAGCGGCCGCCGGCTGGCGACGAACACCGTGCCGTCGATCTGCGGCGCGTCGCCCTTGCTGCGGCCCTTGGCCACGGCGGGCTCGCGCCGCGGCTCGGGGCGACCTCGTCGATGATGACGCGCTCGCGCCCGCCGATCCTGCGCGCGAGACGCTTCGCCGAAATGTCCTGCTGCAGCGCCATCAGGCGGTGGTAGCGCTCCGCCTTGACCGCCTCGGGCACCGCCGCGGCGAGATCGTTGGCGGACGCCCCGCTGACCGGCTCGTAACGGAAACAGCCGACGCGATCGAGTTGGGCTTCCTCAAGCCAATCGAGCAGCAGCGAGAAATCCGCTTCCGTCTCGCCGGGAAAGCCGACGATGAAGGTCGAGCGCAGCGTGAGGCTAGGGCAGGCCGCGCGCCACGCTTTGATGCGTTCGAGCGTCTCTTCCTGCGCCGCCGGCCGCCGCATGCGCTTGAGCACCGCGGGACTGGCGTGCTGGAACGGGATGTCGAGGTAGGGCAGCACCTTGCCGTCGGCCATCAGGCCGATGACCTCGTCGACGTGCGGGTAGGGATAGACGTAATGCAGCCGCACCCAGACGCCGAATTCGCCGAGCGCGCGGGCAAGATCGACGAATTTGGCGCGCACCTCGCCGTCCTTCCAGGGGCTCGCCGCGTATTTCAGATCGACCCCGTAGGCGGACGTATCCTGGGAAATGACCAGCAATTCCTTGACGCCCGCGGCGACCAGCTTTTCGGCTTCCCGCAGCACGTCGCCGGCCGGCCGGGAGACCAAGTCGCCACGCAATTTTGGGATGATGCAGAACGTGCAGCGATTGTTGCAACCCTCTGAAATCTTGAGATAAGCGTAGTGCCGCGGCGTCAATTTTATGCCCTGCGGCGGAATGAGTTCGGTATAGGGATCGTGCCGCGGCGGAACCGCGCGGTGGACCGCCTCGAGCACGCTTTCGTATTGCTGCGGTCCCGTGACCGCGAGCACGTTCGGGTGCGCGGCCGTGATCTTTTCCGGCTCCGCGCCCATGCAGCCCGTCACGATGACCTTGCCGTTCTCGGCGAGCGCGGCGCCGATGGCGGTCAGCAATTCAGCCTGCGCGCTGTCGAGAAAGCCGCAGGTATTGACGATGGCGAGATCGGCATCGGCGTGGCCGCGCGCGAGCTCATAGCCCTCGGCGCGCAGCCGGGTCACGATCCGCTCGAAATCGACCAGCGCCTTCGGACAGCCGAGCGACACGAAAGAGATGCGGGGTGCACAATTCACGGGAAAATATCGAATTCTTCGTTTATTCGGCGCTGGAGGACCGGCCGGCGGCCGCCGTCGCCGCGGGTCGATCACCTCGCCGGCCTTGCGTGTCATAGCCCATATAGGAAGCAGTCCGCCATTTTGCGGCCATGCCCGGACGTCCCCTAGCACAGGGCAAGGTCACGAGCACTGCAAAAGCTCAAGTGCGGCAAGCAGGTGGCAGCAGGTCGCTCAGCAATGCGGCGCGAAGCACAGGCCGCTGTTCTCACCGCAAGGCAACGGCAGCACGACGGTTTCTCCGCCGCTGCAGGCGTAAACGCGGCACCATTGATCCTTGTCGCAAACGGTGCAGCGCAACTCCGGCTTGGCGCAGGCGTTGGGCATCCTGGCGGTGTGGTGCGTGTGATGCTTGCGGCCAATGTCGGCGACACCGACGCCATCGCCACGATGGCGGCCAAGGCGATCTTCTTCATCGATCTGGTGAGCATGGTACCGAGCCCGTTCAAATCGCCCCACGGCGTTTCATTCTCATAGAGATCCGGTGCGCGCAAGATATGCTTGATCGATCGTCGGATCGTAGCTTGCCGAGATCACGCAATGGAACCGATGGTCGTGCCAAGCTTCCCGATCCGCCGCTGCTTGTGGTCACCGATCGCCGGCAGGCGCGACGTCCGCTCGCAGGACGTGATCGAAGCCGCGCTCGCGGGCGGCTGCCGCTGGATCAGCCTGCGCGAAAAGGATCTGCCTGCCGACGAGCAGATACTTCGGCACGCGGCTGCTGCCGATGGTGCATCGGTATGGCGCCGTCCTGACGCTGCATGGCGATGGCGCGCTCGCCAAGCTTTCAGGCGTCGACGGCGTGCACCTGCCGGCGGCAGCAATGCCGCCGCCGGCCGCGCGGATATCGGCGCCGAGAAGCTTCTCGGTGTCTCGATCCATACCGCCCGCGAAGCCCGGGCGATCGATCCCGCATTGTCGACTATGCGCTCGCCGGGCCCGCATTCGAGACGGCGAGCAAGCCCGGTTACGGCCCGCGGATCGGCCGCCGGGTCTTGGCCGAGATCGCGGCTGCCGCAGCGCGTGCCGGTGCTCGCCATCGGCGGCATCGACCGCGCGCGTCGGCGACCTCGTCGCCGCCGGCGCCGCCGGTGTCGCGGTCATGGGCGGCGTCATGCGCGCGGCCGACCCGGCGCAGGAGGTGAGGGCGCTACGTCGCGGCGCTGGCCGGCGCGCTCGCTGGGCGCGTTGGCTGAGACGCGCGCGCGATACGTGCTGACGCCCTGATCGGGCACCCACACGCCGGCGGGAAGTTTTCCGGCCTGCCAGAACACGTCGATCGGCATGCCGCCGCGCGGATGAAAATAGCCGCCGATGCGCAGCCATTTCGGCTTCAACAGCGCCACCAGCCTTTTGCCGATCGCGACCGTGCAATCCTCGTGGAAGGCGCCGTGATTGCGGAAGCTGTTCAGATAAAGCTTCAGCGATTTCGATTCCACCAGCCAGGCGCGCGGCACGTAGTCGATCACGAGGATGCCGAAATCGGGCTGGCCGGTCACCGGGCAGATCGCCGTGAACTCGGGAAAGGTGAAGCGGGCGACGTAGTTCGTGTCCGTATGCGGGTTGCGCACGCGGTCGAGCACCGCCTCGTCGGGGGAGGCCGGGATCGGCGACGGGCCGGCCGAGTTGCAGCGGGTTTTTTCGCCATAGAATCTGTCGCCAATCTGTTCGCCCTGGTGCGTCGGGACGACGCGCATAACATGACGCCTGACGACGGTAAAATCCGCCGCCCGATTTTCATCGCCGGGCAAGGCAGGTTACACTGCCCAAAACAAAACAAGAAACGGCTCAAAACGAACCCGGGAGAACGTCCATGACAATAGCATCCGTGACAATCAAGCACATCATCATTGCGGCGTTGACGGCGGCGTCCGTCATTCTCGTTGCGCAACTGTTGCCGCGCACTGTCCGGGCGCAGGATTTGGATAAGGTGAAGGCGGCCATGACACTCTTACAGTCCAAGGCCGAGAAGCTGGGGCCGGCGAAGATCGACGGCACCGATACGGTCGCCGGCAAGACCGTCCCGGCGGTATTCTTCGGCACCACCAAGATCGATAACAACTTCGACCTGGTGGACGAGGTGGTGAAGGAAGTCGGCGGCACCGCCACGATCTTCGTCAAGAGCGGGGCCGATTATGTCCGCGTCGCCACCAACGTCAAAAAAGCCGACGGTTCGCGCGCCGTCGGCACCATTCTCGATCCCAACGGCAAGGTCATCGTCGTGATCAACAAGAACGAAGCGTTCTTTGGCGAGGCGACGATCCTGGGCAAGCCGTACCTCACCGGCTATGCGCCGATGCACGATGCCGCCGGCAACGTGATCGGCATCTACTACGTCGGATACCCGAAGGGCTGATCGCGCTCGTCAACAACATTGACGCTTTTGATCGCAAGATGACCAACAGCGTCTCTGTTTCGACTTTGTCGGCTGTTTGAAAGCACAGCCGACGAGGCTCTGGCGGTATCAGATTACATCGCGTATGTTCCAGCATCAGTTGCGATTCGCGTACCGTTCTGAAGGCGTTGGGGCTTCAGAAAAACTACGGATGACGTCCACGATAAGCTGGCATCCGATAGGTAGTTCGCCGTCGCATTCTGTTTGCTTGCGGTCACGGTGTTAAGCGGCCGAGAGATCGCGTCCCATTTCGTTCAATTCCACGTTGAACTTTGCTTGCGGCGCCCGCAGGGCGCGTCGCATGCGCGGGGGGCATTTTATGATCGGGACTCGCTTATTTTGGTGGCCGGGGGCTCTGCCTTCGCTTCACCACCGGCAAGGTTGCCTCGCTTGCGCCGTGTCCGGCCCTGGAGCGCCGCCGGCGCGTCTCCATCGTCGGCTTTTTGCAGCAGCCGCATTCGCCAGCTGCTTGTTCGGGAGCGTCGGCGTCGCGCATGCGGTCGATGCCACATGGGACGGTCCCGGCGCCGAATGGACCACCGGGACCAACTGGTCGAGCGGAAGCGTACCCAATGGCACGGCCACGTTTACCGGCAACGTCCCTACCTCGCTGACCATTTCGAACAACACCTCGATCAACACGATCCAATTCAACGCCGGAGCGCCGGCCTATCAATTCACGATCGAACAACCTACCAGTGCGAATTTCCTCATTACGGGAACCGGGATCGTCAACAGCTCGGCGAACGCGCCGACTTTTATCGATAACTTCTACATGGATTTTCTGAACGGCAGCAGCGCCGGCAACGCCAACATAACCAACAACAGCAGCGGCACCCTGCACTTCGACAACACCAGCACGGCCGGAAACGCCATTATCACCAACAACAGCACACTGGAATTCGACGGCAGCAGCACGGCCGGCAACGCCACCATCACCACCAATAACGTAGTATTGGGACGCGTCGTGTTTAACAACAACAGCACGGCTGGGAACGCGCAATTCATCACCAATGCCGGCGGCTATGTCGATTTTTCCAATACCAGCGGGCCCGGCGGCAATCATCAGGTCTCTGCCGGCTCGATCGCGGGCGCGGGCAATTATTTCCTCGGCGCCAACCGGCTCACGGTCGGCACTAACGATCTTTCGACCGCCGTCAGCGGTGCGATTTCCGACGGCGGGCTAGCGGGTGGGACCGGCGCTTCGCTGGTCAAGGTCGGCACCGGCACGCTGACGTTGTCCGGTGCCAACACCTATAGCGGCGCGACCACCATCAATGGCGGTGCGCTGGAAGTGGACGGCTCGATCGCATCGTCGAGCGTTACGGTGAACGCGGGCGGCACCCTTACCGGCATCGGTGTCGTCGATCCGATCACGACGACGATCAATTCCGGCGGCACGTTCGCTACCCGGCACGGCCGGCGTGCCGGGAACGTCGATGACGATCACCGGCAATCTCGCGCTCCATGTCCGGCGCGACGTACAGGTGCATGTCAATCCGACGAGGCCTCGACTGGCCGCGTCGGCGGCACGGCCACGCTCAGCGGCGGCGCCGTGAACGCACAGTTCGCCTCCGGCAGTTATGTGTCGAAGCAGTACACCATCCTCACCGCGACGGGCGGCCTGGGCGGCACCAGTTCGCGGCCTGACCGACACCAACCTGCCGGCGGGCACTACCGACAGTTTGAGCTACAACACCGACGACGTGTTACTTGAACCTGAGCGCGGCGCTCGGCGCTGGCACCGGCGCTCAACCAGAACCAGCAGAACGTCGCCAATGCGCTCAACAATTATTTCAATCGACGTCGGCACGCATGCCGCTCGAACTCGTCTCATTTTCGGCCTGACCGGCGGCGCGCTCGCCAATGACGCTCACCCAGATCGACGGCGAGGCGGCGACCGGCGCCGAACAGGCCGCATTCCAACTGACAATGAAGTTCCTCAATCTGATGCTCGATCCGTTCGTCAACGGCCGCGGCGGTCTGGGCGGCGGTTCGGGAAGCGGGAGCGCGGACTGGGTTTCACCCCCGACCAGCAGGCAAGCTTGCCGCCGGACATCGCGCTCGCTTATGATCGAAGTGTTCAAAGCGCCGCCGAAGCAACAAACTTCGATCAGCGCTGGAGCGCTGGGGCACGGCCTATGGCGGCGCCAGCAACACCAGGACGGCGATCCGGGCGTCGGCTCCAACAACTCACGACACAGACCTACGGCTATGCCGCCGGCATGGACTATCATTATGCGCCGTATGGCGTGGCGGGGTTTGCGCTGGCCGGCGGCGGCACCAGTTGGGGTCTCCAACGCGCTCGGCACCGGCTACAGCCAGGCCTTCCAGTTCGGCGGCTACGGCATCGAGTGGTTCGGCCCCGCTTATCTTGCCGGCGCGCTGTCGTTCACCAACAACTGGTTTACGACCAATCGCACCGCGCTCGGCGACCAGCTGCGGGCGAACTTCGCTGGGCAGAGCTACGGCGGCCGGTTCGAGGGCGGGTATCGCTACGCCGTGCTGCCAACGCTCGGGGTGACGCCTTATGGCGCCGTGCAATTCAGGATTTCCAGACGCCGAGTTACAGCGAAGCCGACCCACCGGCGGCCGCTTCGGTCTGTCCTATGCGGCGATGAACGCGACCGACGTGCGCACCGAAATCGGCGCCCGCTTCGACGACCCGACGCTCGTTTACGGCAAGCCGCTGATCCTGTGCGCCCGGTTGGCCTGGGCGCATGACTTCGTCAGCAACCCTGCGCTCAGCGCCGCGTTTGAATCACTGCCGGGCACGAGCTTCACGGTCAACGGCGCGCCGATCCCGCACGACTCGGCGCTGACCACCGCGGGCCTGCAATATTTCCTCAGAGCCAACTGGTCGATCATCGCCAAGCTTCGACGGCGAGTTCGCACCCGGATCAGAAACCTAGGCGGCTGCGGCACGTTGCGCTACACGTGGTGACGGGCGGCAAGTCGGCGCACGGCCATAGTGGGGCCAACCGTCGGCCCCTGTCGCGACATGACAAGGGCCCGGCCGATCCTGTAGAAGCGCCTCGCACCATCGAGCCGGGAGCGCCCATGACCGCTATTGTCGACATTATCGGCCGCGAAATTCTCGATAGCCGCGGCAATCCGACCGTCGAGGTCGACGTCGTCCTCGAGGACGGCGCGCGCGGCCGCGCCGGCGTGCCGTCCGGCGCCTCGACCGGAACCCACGAGGCGGTCGAACTGCGCGACGGCGACAAGGGGCGCTATTTCGGCAAGGGCGTGCGCAACGCGGTCGATGCCGTCAACGGCGAGATTTTCGACGCCCTGGGCGGCATGGACGCCGAGGCCCAGGTCAAGATCGACGAGACCATGATCGCGCTCGACGGCACGCCCAACAAAGGCCGCCTCGGCGCCAACGCCATCCTCGGCGTGTCGCTCGCCGTCGCCAAGGCGGCGGCCGCCGCCAATGGCTTGCCGCTCTACCGCTATGTCGGCGGCACCGCGGCGCGGCTGCTGCCGGTGCCGATGATGAACATCGTCAATGGCGGCGTCCACGCCGACAATCCGATCGATTTCCAGGAATTCATGATCATGCCGGTCGGCGCCGCCTCGTTCGCGGAAGCGCTGCGCGCCGGCTCCGAAATCTTCCACACCTTGCAGCGCGGCGCTCAAGGCGGCCGGCCACAACACCAATGTCGGCGACGAGGGCGGCTTTGCGCCCAATCTGCCGTCGGCCGAGGCGGCGCTCGACTTCGTGCTGTCCGCGATCGAGAAGGCGGGCTACCGCCCGGGCGAAGAAGTCGTGCTGGCGCTCGATCCGGCGGCCAGCGAATTTTTCGCGCGACGGCGCCTACCAGTACAAAGGCGAAGGCAAGACGCGTTCGATCGAACAGCAGGTCGATTATCTCGCGGCCTTGGTCGAACGCTATCCGATCGTGTCGATCGAAGACGGCATGGCCGAGGACGATTTCAAGGGCTGGAAACTCGCTGACCGACAGGATCGGCAAACGATGCCAGCTCGTCGGCGACGATATTTTCGTGACCAATGTGGCGCGGCTGTCCGACGGCATCAAAAACGGCATCGGCAATTCGATCCTGATCAAGGTCAATCAGATCGGCACGCTCACCGAAACGCTGGCCGCGGTCGAGATGGCGCACAAGGCCGGCTACACCGCGGTGATGTCGCACCGCTCGGGCGAGACGGAGGATTCGACCATCGCCGACCTCGCCGTCGCCACCAATTGCGGACAGATCAAGACCGGCTCGCTCGCCCGCGCCGACCGCACGGCCAAATACAACCAGCTTCTGCGCATCGAAGAGGACCTCGGCGCGCAGGCGCGCTACGCCGGGCGCGCGGCGCTCAAGGCGCTCGGCTAGGCCAAGCTTCTCGCCGCCCGCGGCTGGCCCATCTTGCCGAGCCGCGGCAATCCGAGCTATCTCTGTCGCCGGGTGCGACGAAGGTGAACGCCAATGGACCAGTCGCTCGAATTAAAATCCGGCAGTCACAGCTTTGCCGTCGAGCGCGTGCGCGATTTCGTCGTTGCGGCGGTGGAGACGGCGCCGGCGTTCGAGACGCCGTACTATCATCTGGTGCTCGACCGGGTGTTTCCCGAGGACGTCTACGCCGCCATGCTCGGCGCCATGCCGGTGGCGTCGGACTATCGGCCGATGCACGGCCGCAGCAAGGGCAACGATCTCGCCGACGGCACCCATACGCGCGTCAAGATCGATCTGTTACCGGAACAGATCCGCCATCTGCCACCGGACAAGCGCGCGGTGTGGAGCGTGGTTGGTCCGGCGCTGTGCTCGGCCGCGGTGCGGGATGCGTTCGTGAGGCGCCTCGCGCCCGCGCTCGAGCGCCGCTTCGGCGCCGGCTACGCGAAGGTCGGCATGTTTCCGATCCCGGTGCTGACGCGCGACATCACGGGCTACCTGATCACGCCGCATACCGATACGCACTGGAAGGGCATCACCGTGCAGCTCTATCTGCCGCGGGACCGCTCGGTCGAGCATATCGGCACCATCTTTCACGAGCGGCGCGCCGACGGCTCGCTGGCGAACAACAAGCAGATGCGGTTTCTCCCCAATACCGGCTATGCCTTCGCGGTCGGCGATGACAGCTGGCATTCGGCCGATCGCATCGGCCCCGAGGTCGAAACGCGCGACAGCATCCTGCTGACCTATTTCGTCGATGCCGGCGCCGCTGCGCTATGCGCGCAACCGCGGCAAGCGCCTCGGCAATTTCATCCTCGGCGAATTGCGCAGCCGCCTGCCGTAAGCTGGCCGCCGCGCCCGCTATTAATGCCGCTTTAAGCCGCACCCTCCCATGGTTGCGGCATGGTGACCCGTAAGCGACTGCGTTCGATCGTGACCGCGCTCGGCCTCTATGTCATAGCGGCCTTGCTGATCGGCTATTTCGGCGTCAACGCCGTCAACGGCAATCGCGGCCTCAAAGCGAAGCAGGACATCGACCGGCAGATCGCGGAGCTTTCCGCCGAGCTCGACCGGCTGCACGCCGACCGCCAGGAATGGGAGCGCCGCGTCGCTTTGCTCAAATCCAACCGGCTCGATCCCGACATGCTCGATGAGCGCGCCCGCGCCTTGCTCGACTACGCCCACCCCAAGGAACTGACGTTGATGCTGGCCCCTCCGGCGCGGCTCTAAGGTTGCGGCCCTTGAACCTGCGCCGCCGCTTGCCGAAATAAGCTTCCTGCCAAAGGTTTGCCCCAAGCTTTGAACGCAACTTCGGTTGCAGGATTTGCGTTCCGACCAAGACCGTTACATGACCGTAAGAAGCATACGGCAGCTAGGCCACCGGCCGACTTCCGAAACCGGGGGAATTCGGCTATGGCAATGACGCTGCGAACGTTTCGAGGACAATGATGGCCGTCGCCAAAACCAAGCAAGCGGAACAAACCGCCGGAGAGCGCCGCGCCGGCGCCGCAGCGGCCAAAACCGGTTCAGTGGCCGGGTCAGTGGCGGAGTTCACCAAGGACGAGGAGCTACAGGCGCTGCGCAGCATGCTCCTGATCCGCCGCTTCGAGGAGAAGGCCGGCCAGATGTACGGCATGGGCCTGATCGGCGGCTTCTGCCACCTCTATATCGGCCAGGAAGCCGTCGTGATCGGCGTGAAGATGGCCAAAGAGGACGGCGATCAGATGATCACCGGCTACCGCGACCACGGCCATATGCTCGCCTGCGGCATGGACCCCAAGGGCGTGATGGCGGAGCTGACCGGCCGGCGCGGCGGCTATTCCAAGGGCAAGGGCGGCTCGATGCACATGTTTTCCCGCGAGAAGAATTTCTTCGGCGGGCATGGCATCGTCGGCGCCTCGGTTCCGATCGGCACCGGGCTCGCCTTCGCCAACAATTACCGCGGCAGCCAACAGCCGTCAGCCTGACCTTCTTCGGCGACGGCGCCGCCAATCAGGGCCAGGTCTACGAGAGCTTCAACATGGCGGAGCTGTGGAAGCTCCCGGTGGTCTACATCATCGAGAACAACCGCTACGCCATGGGCACGGCGGTGACGCGCTCCTCGGCGCAGACCGATTTTTCCAAGCGCGGCGTTTCCTTCAATATCCCGGGCGTGCAGGTCGACGGCATGGACGTGCGCGCGGTGAGGGCGGCGGCCGCCGAGGCGCTCGCCTGGTGCCGCGCCGGCAAGGGTCCGACCATCATCGAAATGATGACCTACCGCTATCGCGGCCACTCGATGTCGGACCCGGCCAAATACCGGACCAAGGAAGAGGTCGACAAGGTGCGCACCGAGCACGATCCGATCGAGCAGGTGCGCGCGCGGCTCCTCGCCAAGAAATGGGCGAGCGAGGACGACCTGAAGAAGATCGACGCTGCCGTGCGCGCCGTCGTCAACGAAGCGGCCGAGTTTGCGACCAACGATCCCGAGCCCGATCCCGCCGAACTCTATACGGATGTCTACCGGTGAACGCGCCCCAAAATTTCGCGCCGCCGCCTGCCGCCGTTTCCTTGTCCCTTTGGGCGAAATGACGAGTTAGCCGCCGATGCCGATTCAGCTCCTGATGCCCGCGCTCTCGCCGACGATGGAGAAGGGCAATCTCGCCAAATGGCTCAAGAAAGAAGGCGACGCGGTCAAGACCGGCGACGTCATCGCCGAGATCGAGACCGACAAGGCGACGATGGAGGTCGAGGCCATCGACGACGGCACGCTCGGCCAGATCCTGGTGCCGGAAGGCACCAACGATGTCGCGGTCAACACGCCGATCGCCATGATCCTCGCCGAGGGCGAGGACAAAGCCGCGCTCAAGGAGGCTCCCGCGCGCCAACAGAAGGCCGCGGAATCCGCGCCGCCGGTGGTGGCGGAACGCGGCCAAGGCGCCGCCGCCCGCGGCACCGAAGACCGGCGTTGCCGAAACGCCTTCGGCCGCCGTGCAGCCGGAGCCGGAAGTACCGGCGGGCACCGAGATGGTCACCATGACCATGCGCGAAGCGCTGCGCGACGCCATGGCCGAGGAGATGCGCCGCGACGACGGCGTGTTCGTCATCGGCGAGGAGGTCGCCGAATATCAGGGCGCCTACAAGGTGACGCAGGGCCTGCTGCAGGAGTTTTCCGCCCGACGCGTCATCGACACGCCGATCACCGAGCACGGCTTCGCCGGTCTCGGCGTCGGCGCCGCGCTCGCGGGCCTAAAGCCGATCGTCGAGTTCATGACCTTCAACTTCGCCATGCAGGCGATCGACCACATCATCAATTCGGCGGCGAAGACGCGCTACATGTCCGGCGGCCAGGTCGACGTCGCGATCGTGTTTCGCGGCCCGAACGGCGCCGCCGCCCGCGTCGGCGCGCAGCACAGCCAGGATTATTCGTCCTGGTACTCGCACGTCCCGGGTCTCAAGGTCATCGCGCCGTCCAACGCCGCCGACGCCAAGGGCCTGCTCAAGGCCGCGATCCGCGATCCCAATCCGGTGATCTTCCTCGAAAACGAAATCCTCTACGGCCACTCCTCGCCGGTGCCGAAGCTCGACGATTACGTGCTGCCGATCGGCAAGGCGCGGGTCGTGCGCGCCGGCACCGACGTGACGCTGGTCGCCTGGTCGATCGGCATGACCTACGCGCTGAAGGCCGCGGACGAACTCGCCAAGGACAACATCTCCGCCGAAGTCATCGACCTGCGCACGCTCAAGCCGATGGACACCGACACCATCGTCGCCTCGGTGCAAAAGACCGGGCGGCTCGTCACCGTCGAGGAGGGCTGGCGGCAATCCGGCGTCGGCGCCGAGATTTCCGCGCGCATGATGGAGGAGGCGTTCGACTATCTCGACGCGCCGGTCATGCGCGTCACCGGCAAGGACGTGCCGATGCCGTATGCCGCCAACCTGGAAAAGCTCGCGCTGCCGTCGGTCGCCGAAGTCGTCGCGGCGGCCAAGGCGATCTGTTACCGCTGACATTCTGACCGGTGAATTGCCGCCATGCCCATCAACATTCTCATGCCGGCTTTGTCGCCCACGATGGAAAAGGGCAACCTCGCCAAATGGCTCAAGAAGGAAGGCGAGGCGGTCAAGACCGGCGACGTCATCGCCGAGATCGAGACCGACAAGGCGACGATGGAATACGAAGCCGTCGATGACGGCGTGATGGCGAAGATCGTGGTGCCGGAAGGCACCAACGACGTGCCGGTCAATCAGCTTATCGCCGTCATGGCGCAGGAAGGCGAGGATCCGAAGGCGGCTGCGGCTGCGGCTGTAAGGCCCGGCGCCGGAACCCCCTCACCCCAACCCTCTCCCCCACGGGGAGAGGGGGCGGCTGTGCCGGCCGCAACGGCTGCACAGCCTTCAACCGCAGACCCAGCCAGAAGCAAACGCCGAGCGCGCCGCCCGCACCGCGCTCTCCCTCTCCCCAGGGGGGAGAGGGTCGGGGTGAGGGGGCTCCGACGCCGGGTCATGGCACCCGCATCTTCGCTTCCCCGCTGGCCCGACGGCTCGCCAAGGAAGCCGGACCTCGACCTCGCGCGCATCCAGGGCACCGGCCCGCATGGCCGCGTAATCGCGCGCGACATCGCGGCGGCGAAAGAGGGCAAAGGTCTGCAAGCTCCCGCAGTCGCTTCCGCGGCGGCGCCTGCGCCCGCTGCAGCGCCGGCTCGCACGGTTCAAGCGCCATCCGACGAGAAAATCCGCGCACTGTTCGAGCCCGGCTCCTACGAGGTCGTGCCGCACGACAATATGCGCAAGATCATCGCGCAGCGGCTGCAGCAGTCCAAGCAGACCATCCCGCATTTCTATCTCACGCTCGACTGCAATATCGGCAAGCTCCTCGCCGCGCGCGAAGAGATCAACGCCGCCGCGCCCAAGGACAAGGACGGCAAGCCGGCCTGGAAGCTCTCGGTCAACGATTTCATCATCAAGGCGCTGGCGGTCGCGCTCGTGCGCGTGCCCGAGGCCAACGTCACCTGGACCGAAGGCGGCATGCTCAAGCACAAGCACGCCGATGTCGGCGTCGCCGTCGCCATTCCCGGCGGCCTGATCACGCCGATCGTGCGCCAGGCGGATACAAAACCGCTGTCGGTGATCTCCAACGAGATGAAGGATTTCGCCGCCCGCGCGCGGGCGCGCAAGCTCAAGCCGGAAGAATATCAGGGCGGCACCACCGCGGTGTCCAATCTCGGCATGTTCGGCATCAAGGAGTTTTATGCCGTGATCAATCCGCCGCACGCGACCATCCTCTCGGTCGGCGCCGGCGAGGAGCGGCCGATCGCCAAGAACGGCAAGATCGAGGTGGCGCAGATGATGACGGTCGGGCTCGCGACCGATCACCGCGCCGTCGACGGCGCGCTCGGCGCGCAGCTGCTCGGCGTGTTCAAATCGCTGATCGAAAATCCCGTGATGATGGTGGTGTAGCGCTCCATGGCTGATACGAACTTCGACATCATCATCATCGGCTCCGGCCCCGGCGGCTATGTCTGCGCCATCCGCGCGGCGCAGCTCGGCTTCAAGACCGCGATCGTCGAGCGCGATTATCTGGGCGGCATCTGCCTCAACTGGGGCTGCATTCCCACCAAGGCGCTGCTGCGCTCGGCGGAGATTTTTCATTATCTCGAGCACGCCAAGGATTACGGCCTCTCGGCTGAAAAAGTGACCTACGATCCGTCCGCGGTGGTGAAGCGCTCGCGCGCCGTGTCGAAGCGGCTCAACGACGGCGTCGGCTTCCTGATGAAGAAGAACAAGGTCACGGTGATCTGGGGCGAGGCGGCGATCGACGCGCCCGGCAAGATCACGGTGAAGGCCGGCCGCAGCGAAGCGCCGAAGGGCGTGCTCGGCCCCGGCGCCTATCAGGCCAAGCACATCATCGTCGCGACCGGCGCGCGGCCGCGCGTGCTGCCCGGGCCTCGAGCCCGACAAGAAGCTCGTCTGGACCTATTTCGAGGCGATGGTGCCGGAGCGCATTCCGCAAATCGCTGCTGGTCGTCGGCTCCGGCGCGATCGGCATCGAATTCGCCTCGTTCTATCGCACGCTTCGGCGCCGAGGTGACCGTGGTCGAGGTGCTGCCGCAAATCCTGCCCGTCGAGGACGCCGAGATCGCCGCCTTCGCGCGCAAGAGTTTCGAGAAGCAGGGCATCAAGATCCTGACCGGCGCCAAGGTGACGAAGCTCGACAAGAAAGGCCGACAGCGTCACCGCGACGATCGACGACGGCAAGGGCGGCACGCAGACGCTGACCGTCGACCGCGTCATCTCCGCCGTCGGCGTCGTCGGCAATATCGAAAATCTCGGCCTGGAAAAGCTCGGCGTGAAAATCGAGCGCGAGCGCCATCGTCGTCGACGGCGCCTGCCGCACCAACGTGCCGGGCATTTACGCCATCGGCGACGTCGCCGGCCCGCCGCTGCTCGCGCACAAGGCCGAGCACGAAGGCGTCATCTGCGTCGAGGCCATCAAGGGGCTGCATCCGCATCCGATGGACAAGCGCATGATCCCCGGCTGCACCTATTGCACGCCGCAGATCGCTTCGGTCGGCCTGACCGAGCAGGCGGCCAAGGACCAGAAACGCGACATCCGCGTCGGCCGCTTCCCGTTCGTCGGCAACGGCAAGGCGATCGCGCTCGGCGAGGATCAGGGCCTGGTCAAGGTGATCTTCGACAAGAAGACCGGGCAACTCCTCGGCGCCCACATGGTCGGCGCCGAAGTGACCGAACTGATCCAGGGCTACGTGATCGCGATGAATTTCGAGACCACGGAAGAAGAATTGATGCACACCGTGTTCCCGCATCCGACGCTGTCGGAGATGATGAAGGAAGCGGTGCTCGATGCCTATGGGCGCGTGTTGAATATGTGAAAGACAGTCATTACGCGGCGCCTTGCGGGGCCGCCGGCGGAGCCGTAAGTAACGGCTGCAAACCTCCGCGCGGAGCCGCCATGGCGGTCGTCATCAATACAGTGGGCGTTGCCGGCCGGCCCCGGCATCCGGAAAAGGCGCACCGGCCGGATCAGCCGGCGGCGCGCAAGCCGGACTGGATTCGCGTCAAGGCGCCGGTGTCGCCCGGCTACAATGCAACGCGCGAGATCGTGCGGGTGAACGGCCTGCACACCGTGTGCGAGGAAGCCGGCTGCCCCAATATCGGCGAGTGCTGGGACAAAAAGCACGCGACCTTCATGATCATGGGCGACACCTGCACGCGCGCCTGTGCCTTCTGCAACGTCAAGACCGGCCTGCCCGGCGCGCTTGATCCGGCGGAGCCCGCCCATGTCGCGGACGCCACCGCAAAGCTCGGCCTCGCCCATGTCGTCATCACCTCGGTCGATCGCGACGACCTTGCCGACGGCGGCGCCGCGCATTTCGCCGCGGTGATCCGCGCCGATCCGCGCGCGCTGTCCGACGACGACCATCGAAGTGCTGACGCCGGATTTTTTGCGCAAGGACGGCGCGGCCGAGGTCCTCGTCGCCGCGCGCCCCGACGTCTTCAACCACAATCTCGAGACCGTGCCGTCGCAATACCTGACGGTGCGGCCGGGTGCGCGCTATTTCGCTTCGATCCGCCTGTTGCAGCGGGCGAAGGAGATCGACGCGACAATCTTCACCAAGTCGGGCATCATGGTCGGGCTCGGCGAAGAACGTAACGAAGTGCTGCAGGTGATGGACGATCTGCGCGCCGCCGACGTCGACTTCCTCACCATCGGGCAATATCTGCAGCCGTCGCGCAAGCATCATCCGGTCGTGCGGTTCGTGCCGCCCGACGAATTCAAGTCGCTTGAAACCATCGCCTACGCCAAGGGCTTCTCGATGGTGGCGGCGACCCCGCTGACGCGGTCGTCGCATCACGCCGGCGAGGATTTCGCCCGGCTCAGGGCGCTGCGGGCCGCCCGTTAATTGATGCCGCGTGATCGATGCCGCAACTCTCGACGACCAAACGCGTGAACCACGCCGCCGGCGACATGTTCGACCTCGTCGCCGATGTCGAGCACTATCCTGAGTTCGTGCCGCTGTGCCGATCGCTGCGGGTGCGCCGGCGCATCAAGGATGGCGACAAGGACGTCATCATCGCCGACATGACGGTCGCCTATAAGCTCATCCGCGAGACCTTCACCAGCCGCGTCACGCTCGACCGCGCCAAGCAGGAAATTCTGGTCGAATACCTCGAAGGCCCGTTTCGCCGCCTCGACAACCGCTGGCAGTTTCGCCCGGTATCGGAGCAGGTCTGCGACGTAGAATTCTTCATCGCCTACGAGTTCCGCAGCCGAACCCTCGGCATGCTGATGGGCGCTGTATTCGATGCCGCGTTCCGCCGCTTCGCCGACGCCTTCGAGCGCCGCGCCGATATCGTCTACGGTGCTCAGCCGGCTTGAGCGCGGCGGCCTTTCGCGCATTGCGCGAAGCGCCTTGATCTCGCTCTCGTATTTGTAGGTCAATCCACGCGCTTCTTCGGCGCAGCTTAACCATAAGCGCGCGCGGCTACCTCCACCCGCCACAACCCTTGTGTGTTTAAGGCCACCTTTACGTTGGCGATGCCACGATTGGTCCTCGGGGGGTGGACTGATCTTGCTCGCGCTCAAAACAAAAAAGCCGCTCGCCGCCGTCCTCGGAATCCTCGTCGCGGCCGTGCCGATCTATTGGTTCACGTCCTGGCTCGAGGAGCAGGGCGTGGCGGAGGTTTCGGTCGCGGCCAACTGGTCGGTCGCCTACGTCGATTTGACCATCGACCGGGTCGTGGCGAGCCTCAACGACCTCGCCAATCGCGGCGTCAACTCGTGCAGTCCCGCCAACACCGAAGCGTTGCGCCAAGCCGTGTTCGCGTCGGGACTGATCAAGGAACTGGCGCTGGTCGGGCCGAGCGGGCAGACGCTGTGCACCGACAGGGGTACGTCGTTCGCGGTCCCGGACGTCTATGCTTCCGCGGCCACATCCGTTCCAGGCATCATGCTCGACGTCGTGCACGAGGCGGGACGCGACGAGCGCCTCTTGCGAGTCCGCGTCCTGGCGCCCCAACGCAAGCCGGCGATCGCGGCGTTGCTGCCGGTCAATATGCTGCTGCCGCAGGTCGCGCCGGACGGCAGCGCGCTGCAAGGTTACGCGCGCCTGCGCCTCGGCGACGGCACGCTGATCGGAACCTCCGGGGACGATGCAGGCGGCGTGCCCGTGCAGGGACAAATCTCGGCGCAGGCGCGATCGACGCGTTACGGACCGACCACGATCGTGACGATGCTGCAGCACGGCACGATCGCGAACTACGACGATCTGCGGCGGATCGGCATCGTTTTCTCCGGCATGTTCGCCGTGGCGATCCTGATCGGCGCCATCTTCGTGCCCCGGCGTCAACGCCACGATCCGGTCGCCGAGATCGAAACGGCGCTCGTGGCCGACGAATTCATCCCGTATTACCAGCCGATCATGGACGTCGGGACGGGAAAGCTGCTCGGCGCCGAAGCGCTGGTGCGCTGGCGCAAGGCCGACGGCACCATCGTCAGTCCGGGAACGTTCATTCCGCTCGTGGAATCGAGCGGCTTCATCCTCGATCTCACGCGATCTTTGATGCGGCAGGTGCGCGACGACCTCGGCACCGCCATGGGCGCCCGGCCGCACATGTATGTCAGTATCAACATCGCGCCGCGGCATTTCGCCGACGCGATGGTCTTCAACGATGTCGGCGCGATTTTCGACGGCTCGCCGGTGCGCTTGTCGCAGATCGTGCTGGAAATCACCGAGCGTCTCCAAATCGAGAATCTCAGCGCGACGCGCCGTGTCATTGCCGGGCTTCAGGGCCTCGGCTGCCGCGTCGCGCTCGACGATGTCGGCACCGGACACAGCGGTCTCTCCTACATCCTCAAGCTCGGCGTGGATGTCATCAAGATCGACAGATTGTTCGTGGAAGCGATCCGGACGGAGCGCCACGCGCAGGCGATCGTCGAGACGCTGGTCAATTTGGCCCGCGACCTGCGCATGCAGATCATCGCCGAAGGCGTCGAACGGCTCGATCAGGTGGAATATCTGCGCGAGCACGGCATCACCACCATGCAGGGCTTCGTGTTCGCGCCGCCGCTGCCGGCCGCGGCGTTCCTGAAGCTGATCGACGCGATCGATCCGCTCGCGGCGGACGGCGAGAGCCGCGCGACGGACACCCCGTCCAGCGAGGCGATGGCGCTGCAGAAGTTCGCGCTGGCCTGAAGCGTTCGAAAGCCGAAGCAACCGCGGGCTAGCGGGCCGTCATTTTGCAGCCGCGCGGCGCGAATGATATTGGCCGAGCATATCCCGCGCCGTGGCTGACTGCAGCCGATCGAAATTCGCCTTGGCCGCCGCCAAATCCTGTTCGGATATGCCGTGATCGCCGGCTTTGAGCAGCAGAATAGCCTTCGTGGTCCGCCACGAGAAGCCCGCCAGTTTCGCGAGGATGACCAGGATGGCGGAGCCGGAGGCGAGCAGGGCGCGCTCCACGATGTCGCTGTCGACGTCACACAATAGCATGAGAGCGACGGCGGTTTCGGCGAACCGATATTCGGTCGCGAAGCGGTGGACATCGGCTTCGCCGAGCTTGCCGGCGCGATGCAGCGTCTCGATCTTCGCCAGCGCCGCCGCGTATTTGGACGACATGGTCTGGGCGTCTTGGCGAAGGCCGCTGGATATCTCATTGACGACACTGTCGACGGCGCCGCTGTCGGCGAGATTTTCCGCGAGCAGCTTGGCGCGCACGTTTGCCGACGCCTGCTCGACCAGACGCAGGAAATGCTGCCGCGGCAGGTCGCTGCGCGATCCGAGCAGAATGGCGAGCTTGTCGTCGCCGACGGAACGCTTCAGCAGCGTGCGGAAGCCGGCATAGGAGATGCGCGCGGAGGGATTTTTCGAAACCGATTGCACGACGTCGCGGTCGCCGCGCGTGACCAGCACGTCGGTCACCGCCTCGCTCAGATTCCTGCGTTCCGAGATGGCGGCGAGATGCTGCTGGCTCTTGCTGCTGGCGTTGGCGACGAGGTCGGAATCGTCCAGGCATTCGGACGAGCTCAACACCGGACGGGCCACCTCGATATCGTCGTCGAACGCCAGCATGCGCACGACCCCGGCCGGCGCGTTGCGTGCCGGCGCCAAACGCGCCGCAAGTTGCGCGCGGACCATCGGCTCGATCGCCGCGGCGAGCTTGGCGATGACTTCTTCAAAAATGCCGATTTGTTCGGCGGAATAGCCGGAAGCGCCGGCGAAGAACAAATCGGTGATCCGCGACAGCATGTCGGCCCGATGCGTGGCGCTGCCGCTTGCCAGCGCGTGCTCGAGTTCGTTGATCAGCGCATTGTTCTTCGTCATTCGCAGTCGGGACAGCTTGGTGGAAAGCGTCCGCGCACCATGACGCCAGACGATGAAGAAACGCTTGCGATTCGCACAGGTCCGCGCCAAACCACGCGATTTCCGCGGAAATTAACAAACGATCAACCAATCTCGGCGCTTTCGTCGACCATGCTCAGCCGGCCTGAGCTTTGCCCGCCGTCGCCAGCAATTGCAAAAGCTCGAGCGCATGCGCGACCGAGCGCGCCCGCACGCGGCTGCGGCCGATCTTGCCGAACCGACGGGAGCTTTCGACGTGGCGGCCGTCCCGGCTCGTCGCGGCGAAATAGACGAGGCCGACGGGCTTATTTTTGCTGCCGCCGCCCGGACCGGCGATCCCGGTGATCGCCACCGCGAGATCGGCGGCCGAGTGCCGCAACGCGCCGGCCGCCATCGCCGACGCGGTCTCCGCGCTCACGGCGCCGTGCGCTTTGAGCGTCGCCTGTGGCACGCCGAGCATCGTTTCCTTCGCCGCGTTCGAATAGGTGACGAAGCCGCATTCGACCACGTCGGAGGAGCCGGCGATGTCGGTCAGCGCCGCGGCGACGAGCCCGCCGGTGCAGGATTCCGCCGTCGCGATGGTGAGCCCGCGCGCGCGGCACAGATCGAGCAGCCGTTTCGCCGTCGGCCGCAGTTCGGCGTCGATCACATCGCGCTCCACGGCAGCCGCACCGTCGCCGTCGCCATCGCCACGATGCCTTCGCCGCGGCCGGTGAAGCCGAGCTTCTCGCTGGTCGTCGCCTTCACGGCGACGCGGGAGACGGCGATGCCGGCGATGCCGGCGATGCGCGCGCGCATGGCGTCGCGGTGCGGGCCGACGCGCGGCGCCTCGCACACGATGGTGACGTCGAGATGCGCGATGACGCCGCCGCGCGCGCGCACGCGCTCGCAGGCGAAAGCGAGAAAGCGGTCGGACGACGCGCCTTTCCACTGCGGATCGCTCGGCGGAAAGTGCGAGCCGATGTCGCCGTCGGCCAAGGCGCCGAGGATCGCGTCGACCAGCGCATGGAGCGCGACGTCGGCGTCCGAATGTCCGGTGACGCCGCAGCCGTGCGGGATGCGAACGCCGCCGAGCATGACATGGTCGCCGTCGGCGAAGGCGTGAACGTCGAAGCCGTTGCCGGTGCGGATGTCGGCGAGCGCGGCCAGGCGCGAAATTTCGGCGCCGGCGAAATCGTCGTTGGTGGTGAGCTTCACGTTGGTCGCCTCGCCTGCGAACACCTTGACACGATGGCCGGCCCATTCGGCGAGCGCGGCGTCGTCGGTGAAGTGATCGAGTTTCTGTTCGGCCGCGCGCCGATGCGCATCGATGATCAGCTGGAAGCCGAACGCCTGCGGCGTCTGCACCATGCGCAAGAGGCCGCGATCGAGCGTCTCGGTCACGACCGCATCGCGGTCGATCTTTTTCACCGTGTCGGCAATCGCGATCGCGGGGATGGCCGCGCCATAGTCTTCGCCGGCCGCGATCGCGCGCGTGATCAGCGCAGCCGTCAGAAACGGCCGCGCCGCGTCATGGATGAGCACCAGATCGGGCGCTGCCGCCGACGCCAGCGCCTCGAGCCCCGCATGCACCGACGCCTGCCGTGTCGCGCCGCCGGCGACGGGGGTCATTGGGCCAACTCCTTTGGCGCCAAATGCTTTGGCCTCGAGCCCTTTTGCCGCACTGCGGTAAAGATCGTCATCATCGGGATGAATGACCGGTTGCACGGCGCTGATTTGCGGATGGCCGAGAAAGGCGGCGAGCGTCGAACGAATCACCGGCTCTCCGGCTATGTCCCGGTACTGCTTGGGAATTTCACCACCGGCGCGCTGGCCCCGGCCAGCGGCGACAATCACAGCCGCGACCTTGCCCGTCATGAATGCATCTCCCTCGCGATTCCGGGATCGCTTTAGCGCATGTGCCCGAAATGTGCGAACAGCGCGTAATTCCGCAGTGGCCTTCCGCAGCGCTATCCACCGGATTGGAGCTCTGCGTTATTGATATTGCAGTGCAGCACTTGCGCCGGAGCGAGAAATGTCTAAACTATATGCAAATGAATAGAGCCGCCTAATTCCTGTGCAACGCGCCCATACCGACCACGGCAAGGACCATCGCATGAGGAGCGCCGCTGAGCCATTGCTGAAAGCGACGGCGGACGCGGTCCTCAACGCGTTGCCGCATCCCGTCATCGTCATTTCGCCCGAGGGCAAGGTGACGGATGCCAACGTCGCGGCGGAAGCCTTCTTCGAGATTTCGGTTCCGCTGCTGCGGCGCCATCTGCTGCGCGACTTGGTGCCGTTCGGCAGTCCGTTGCTCACTTTGGTCGAGCAGGTGCGCGCCACCGGTTCCGCCGTCAACGAATATCGGGTCGACCTCGGCACCCCGCGCAATCCCGGCGACCGGCTGGTCGATCTGCATGTCGCGGTGCTGCCGGAACAGCCGGACTTCGTCGTGGTGATGCTGCAGGAGCGCACCATCGCCGACAAGATGGACCGCCAGCTCACCCATCGCGGCGCGGCACGCTCGGTGATCGCGCTCGCCGCCATGCTCGCGCACGAGATCAAGAACCCGCTCTCCGGCATCCGCGGCGCCGCGCAGCTGCTGGAACAATCGGTCGAAGACGACGACCGCACGCTGACGCGGCTCATCTGCGACGAAGCCGACCGCATCGTGAAGCTGGTCGACCGCATGGAGGTGTTCGCCGACGAGCGCCCGGTCGAGCGCGAGCCGATCAACATTCACGTCGTGCTCGACCATGTGAAGCGGCTGGCGCAGTCGGGTTTCGCCCGGCACATCAAGTTCGTCGAGGATTACGATCCGTCGCTGCCGCCGGTGTTGGCGAACCGCGATCAATTGATCCAGGTGTTTCTCAATCTGGTCAAGAACGCCGCCGAATCGATCGGCGAGAACGCGTCCGGCGGCGAGATCGCGCTGTCGACCGCGTTCCGTCCCGGCGTGCGGCTGTCGATGCCGGGCGCCAAGGCCCGCATTTCGCTGCCGCTCGAATTCTGCGTCAAGGACAACGGTCCCGGCGTGCCCGATGAGCTGATGCCGCATCTGTTCGATCCGTTCGTCACCACCAAGCCGACCGGATCGGGCCTCGGCCTCGCTTTGGTCGCCAAGATCGTCGGCGATCACGGCGGCATCATCGAATGCGAATCGCAGCCGCGCCGGACCGTGTTTCGCGTGCTGATGCCCAGATTTTCCGCCGTCCATCCGGCGGAGGGCGCCGAACCGGACGGCGCCGTTCTGCCGAAAGACGCTCATTTGGGGGATCATTGATGCCAGCGGGAAGTATTCTCGTTGCCGATGATGACGCGGCGATCCGCACCGTGCTCAACCAGGCACTGTCGCGCGCCGGCTATGAAGTGCGCTCGACCGGCAATGCCGCGACGCTGTGGCGCTGGATCAGCCAGGGCGACGGCGATCTGGTCATCACCGACGTCGTGCTGCCGGACGAAAGCGGTTTCGATCTGTTGCCGCGCATCAAAAAGGCGCGGCCGGATCTGCCGGTCGTCATCATGAGCGCGCAGAACACCTTCATGACCGCGATCCGCGCCTCGGAGCGCGGCGCCTACGAATATCTGCCGAAGCCGTTCGACCTCAAGGAACTGATCGCCATCGTCGGGCGCGCGCTCTCGGAGCCGAAGGAGAAGGCGCGGCAGCCGGTCAAGGCCGAGGATTTCGAATCGATCCCGCTGGTCGGCCGCTCGCCGGCAATGCAGGAAATCTATCGCGTGCTGGCGCGGCTGATGCAGACCGATCTCACCGTGATGATCTCCGGCGAATCCGGCACCGGCAAGGAACTGGTGGCGCGCGCGCTGCACGACTACGGCAAGCGCCGCACCGGGCCGTTCGTCGCCATCAACATGGCGGCGATCCCGCGCGACCTCATCGAGTCGGAACTGTTCGGCCACGAGAAGGGCGCCTTCACCGGCGCCAACACCCGCAGCGCCGGCCGCTTCGAGCAGGCCGAAGGCGGCACGCTGTTCCTCGACGAGATCGGCGACATGCCGATGGAGGCGCAGACCCGGCTGCTGCGCGTCCTGCAGCAGGGCGAATATACCACCGTCGGCGGCCGCACCCCGATCAAGGCCGATGTGCGCATCATCGCCGCGACCAACAAGGACTTGCGCCAGCTCATCCAGCAGGGCCTGTTCCGCGAGGATTTGTTCTTCCGCCTCAACGTCGTGCCGCTGCGGCTGCCGCCGTTGCGCGAGCGCACCGAGGATATCGCCGACCTGATCCGGCATTTCTTCACCCAGGTCGAGCGCGAGGGCTTGCCGCCCAAGCAGATCGACCAGGCCGCGCTCGACCGCCTCAAGCGGCACCGCTGGCCCGGCAACGTCCGCGAACTGGAAAATCTCGCCCGCCGGCTCGCCGCGCTCTATCCGCAGGAGACGATCACGGCCGCCGTGGTCGACGCCGAACTGTCGCAGCCGACGCTGGTGGCGCCGAGCGAGACCCATCGCGGCGACGACAATCTGTCGGGCGCGGTCGAGCGCTATCTGACGCGCTATTTTTCCGGCTTCGACGACGGCCTGCCGCCGCCCGGCCTCTATCACCGCATTCTGCGCGAGGTCGAGGCGCCGCTTCTGTCCGCTGCGCTCGCCGCGACCCGCGGCAACCAAATCCGCGCCGCCGACCTTTTGGGCGTCAACCGCAACACGCTGCGCAAGAAGATCCGCGATTTGGAGATCCAGGTTTATCGCAGCGGGGGTGGGTAAAATCTCCTTCCGCCCCTGCGAAGCGCGGGAGAGGGACCATCCAAAGGGTGGTGGGACGACGGCCGCGCCCAGGAATTGTCGCAATTAGGCAACATTGTTGTATAAAAGCATCACTTGATGCCATCATTTGGCGCGAATGGACCGGGGCTCCATTCGTCCTGCCGCTTATCCAGTCCCGCGTCTTAAGGCGTGCATGACGACTGCCGATCAGGTCGCTCCGCTGGATTCGGCCATGGAACCGGCCAAGGAACCGGCCATGTCGGCGCCGATGCCGGTCACCTCCCGGCTGATCGGCGCCATTGCGGTCGGGGCGGCGCTCCTGTCCGCCACTGCGACCTTCCTGGTGCTGTCCGGCCTCACGCCGATCGCGCCGGTGCACGAGGTCGTGGTCAAGTTGCTGCTCGGCAACGCCTTGACCGGGCTGCTGTTGCTTGCGGTCATCGGTCGCGACGTCTGGGCGGTGGTGCGGGCGCGCCGGCGCGGCCATGCCGGGTCCCGGCTCCACGTGCAGATCGTCGGCCTGTTCGCCGTCATCGCCGCAGTGCCGACCGTCCTCGTCTCCATGGTGGCGTCGACCACGCTCGATCGCGGCCTCGACCGCTTCTTCTCGACCCGTACCCGCGCCATGATCGAGCAGTCGCTGATCGTGGCCGACGCCTATGTCAGCGAGCACGCCCAGGCGATCCGCGGCGAGATCATGGCGATGGCGTTCGACATCAGCCGCGCCAAGCCGATGTTCGACACCGACCGCGACAAGTTCCGCAAATTCCTCACCGCTCAGGCCTCCGCGCGCGGGCTCTCCGCCGCGATCATGATCCGCCCCGACGGCTCGACCGTCGAGCGCGCCGACCTCAAAATGGACAAGGCGATCGTGCTGCCGTCGCGCGAATTGTTCGCGCGGATCACCGAGGACGAGCCGCAGGTCGCGCTCATTCCGGAAGGCGACCACGTCGCCGCCGCCGTCAAGCTGCACGGCTATGACGACACCTATCTTTACGTCGCGCGCCTGCTCGATCCGCGCGTCGTCCAGCAATTGCGCGCGACCCAGGAGAGCGTCGGCGAATACGCCAATCTCGAAGCCCACAGCGTCGGCATCCAGATCGCCTTCGCGCTGATGTTCACCGTCATCGCGCTCATCGTGCTGTTGTCGTCGGCGTGGATCGGGCTCGATTTCGCCAACCGGCTGGTCGCGCCGATCCGCCGGCTGATCGGCGCCGCCAACGTCGTCTCGACCGGCAATCTGCACATTCAGGTTCCGGTGCTGCGCTCGGAGGGCGATCTCGCCCAGCTCGGGCAGACCTTCAACAAGATGACGGCCGAGCTGCGCACGCAGCACGACGACATCGTGCGCGCCCGCGACGTGATCGACAGCCGCCGGCGCTTCACCGAGGCGGTGCTGGCGGGCGCGAGCGCCGGCGTCATCGGCGTCAACGCCGACGGCCGCATCACCATTCTCAACCGCTCCGCCGAGCGGCTTTCGGCGCGCGCGGAGAGCGAAGCGCTCGGCCGGCCGCTGACCGAGGTCGCGCCCGAACTCGCCGAGATTTTTCAAGCTGGCGCGCAACGGCAATCAGCGTCTCGTCCAGCGCCAGGTCACGGTGAGCCGCAACGATCAGGAGCGGAATTTCTCCGTGCGCGTGACGAGCGAACAGGCGGCCGAATCCGAGCACGGCTACGTCATCACCATCGACGACATCACCGAGCTCGTCTTGGCGCAGCGCTCGACGGCGTGGGCCGACATCGCGCGGCGCATCGCCCACGAGATCAAAAATCCGCTGACGCCGATCCAATTGTCGGCCGAACGGCTGCGCCGCAAATACGGCAAGGTCATCGTCGACGACGACGGCGTGTTCGAGCAATGCACCGGGACGATCGTGCGCCAGGTCGACGACATCAAGCGCATGGTCGACGAATTCTCGCGCTTCGCCCGCATGCCCAAGGCCGTGATCGCCGCCGAGGACGTCGCCGACACCGTGCGCCAGGCCGTGTTTCTGATGCGCGTCGCCCACCCGGACATCGACTTCGACGTGGAGTTGCCGGCGGAAACGATGCCGGCGCGGTTCGACCGGCGGCTCATTTCGCAGGCGCTCACCAACATCATCAAGAACGCGACCGAAGCGATCGGCGCGGTACCGCCGCAGGCAGGGGAAGGCTTCGATCCTCCTCCCCGCGAGCGGGGAGGGTAGGGAGGGGGCGCGGCCGCATCGCCGTGAGCGCGCGGCGCGACGGCAAGGACGTCATCATCGACGTGATCGACAACGGCATCGGCCTGCCCAAGGAGAACCGCGCCCGCCTGCTCGAGCCCTATGTGACGACGCGCGAAAAGGGCACCGGGCTCGGCCTCGCCATCGTCGGCCGTATTCTGGAAGAGCACGGCGGCCGCATCGAGTTGCACGACGCCGCGGAAAAGACCCCCGGCGCCCGCGGCGCCTGGATGCAATTGCGCTTCGTCACGGAGCCGCTCGAGGCGGCCGCGGCGCCCGGTGAAACGCGTCAAGCGACGGTGTGAGTGGCGGTATAGATCATGGCATCCGATATTCTGATCGTCGATGATGAGGCGGACATCCGCGACCTGGTCGCCGGCATTCTGCAGGACGAGGGTCACGGCACCCGCACCGCAGGCGACAGCGACCAGGCGCTGGCGACGGTCGCCGCGCGGCGTCCCAGCCTCGTGTTCCTGGACATCTGGCTGCAAGGCAGCCGCCTCGACGGGCTGCAATTGCTCGACCTCTTGCGCCAGGACAATCCCGAACTGCCGATCGTGATGATCTCCGGCCACGGCAACATCGAGACCGCGGTGTCGGCGATCAAGCGCGGCGCCTACGACTTCATCGAGAAGCCGTTCAAGGCCGACCGGCTGTTATTGGTGGCCGAGCGCGCCTTGGAGAATTCCAGGCTCAAGCGCGAGGTGAGGGAGCTCAAGCAGACCGCGCCGCACGCCGCCGCGCTGGTCGGCCGCTCGCCGGCCGCCAACGCGCTGCGGCAGACCATCGAAAAGGTCGGGCCGACCAACAGCCGCGTCCTCATCATTGGTCCCTCGGGCGCCGGCAAGGAACTGGCCGCCCGCACCATTCACGCGCTGTCGAGCCGCACCAACGCGCCGTTCGTGGTCATCAACGCCGCCGCGATCACGCCGGACCGCATGGAGGTCGAGCTGTTCGGCGTCGAGGGCGGCAATGGCAGCGGCAGCCGCAAGGTCGGCGCGCTCGAGGAGGCGCACGGCGGCACGCTGTTCATCGACGAAATCGCCGAAATGCCGCGCGAGACCCAGAACAAGATCATGCGCGTCCTGGTCGAGCAGACGTTCCAGCGCGTCGGCGGCTCGACCAAGGTCTCGGTCGACGTGCGCATCGTGTCCTCGACCGGCCGCAATATCGAATCCGACATCGCCGCCGGCAAATTCCGCGAAGACCTTTATCACCGGCTGTCCGTGGTGCCGGTGCGCGTGCCGCCGCTCGCCGAGCGGCGCGAGGACATTCCGGAGCTGGTCGAATATTTCATGACGCAGATTTCGCAATCGACCGGCCTGCCCAAGCGCACGATCGGCGACGATGCGCTCGCCGTACTGCAATCGCACGACTGGCCCGGCAATGTGCGCCAGCTGCGCAACAACGTCGAGCGGGTGATGATTCTCGCCGGCGGCGATCCGGACGCCGTGATCACCGCGGCGATGCTGCCGCAGGACGTCGGCTCGATGATTCCGAACATGCCGAACGGCAACGGCGGCGAGCAATTGATGAGCCTCGCCTTGCGCGAAGCCCGCGAGGTGTTCGAGCGCGAATATCTGTTGGCGCAGATCAATCGCTTCGGCGGCAATATCTCGCGCACCGCCGAATTCGTCGGCATGGAGCGCTCGGCCTTGCATCGCAAGCTCAAGGCGCTGGGGATCGATTGATCCACGATGCCCCGTATCGCTTACGTCAATGGCCGCTATTTGCCGCTCGCCGACGCCAAGGTCTCGATCGAGGATCGCGGCTATCAGTTCGGCGACGGCGTCTACGAAGTCTGCGAGGTGCGGGGAGGGCGGCTGATCGACGCGCGGCGCCATCTCGCCCGGCTCGAGCGCTCGCTCGACGAATTGCGCATCCGCATGCCGATGTCGGTCGCCGCGCTGCGTCTCGTGCTGCACGAGGTGGTGGCGAAGAACCGCATCGGTTACGGCATCCTCTATCTGCAAGTCACCCGCGGCGTCGCTCGGCGCGACCACGCCTTTCCGCCGCCCGATGTCGCCGCCGAGCCTCGTCGTCACGGCGCGCCCGCTCGCCAAGACGCGCAACGCGACGCTCGCCGCCACGGGCATCGCGGTCATCAGCGTGCCGGACATCCGCTGGGGCCGCGTCGATATCAAGACCATCAGCCTGTTGCCCAACGTGCTGGCCAAGCAAGCGGCGATCGATCAGGGCGCGCGCGACGCCTGGTTCGTCGATCGCGACGGCAACGTCACCGAAGGCGCTTCGGCCAATGCCTGGATCGTCACCGCCGCGGGCACGGTGGTGACGCGGCCGGCGGACCACGCCATCCTGCGCGGCATCACCCGCACGGTGCTGTTCGAGGCGATCAAGGCGCAAGGGCTTGCGATCGAGGAGCGGCCTTTCAGCCTCGCCGAGGCCTACGCGGCGCGCGAGGCGTTTGCGACCTCGGCGACCCAGATCGTGGTGCCGGTGGTGCGCATCGACGGCCGCGCATCGGCGACGGCAAGCCCGGACCGGTCGCGACCGCGCTGGGACGGGCGTTCCACCAGTTCGCGGAGCAGGGGTGAAAGTCCCATCCCCATACCCATGCCGGTTCCCATCCCCATGCGCCGGTTGGATTTTGCCGCCGCCATGGGCTTGCATCGCCGCCCGCTGTGCCGTCTAATGATCAGCTTGGCTCGTCCCCGTCCCTTCGGGCGGACCGGCCAACGGTGACGATGGGTTGAGCACACCGCGAAACCCGTCGGAAATTGTGGCTTGCATGGCGGGTGGTTTCGCTTCGCTCGACCCGTCATTATTTTGGAAGTCCAAGAAAAGACCCGCGGGAAGGGGCCCGCGGTACAAGAACGGAAACAACGGCCATGGCAGCCGACCGCGCACAAAATCTGCAAGACACCTTCCTCAATCACGTCCGCAAGGCGAAAATTCCGCTCACCATTTTTCTGGTGAACGGCGTGAAGCTGCAGGGCGTCGTGACCTGGTTCGATAATTTCTGCGTGCTGTTGCGGCGCGACGGACATTCGCAGCTCGTCTACAAGCACGCGATCTCGACCATCATGCCAGGTCACCCCGTCCAGCTCTTCGAGGGTGCCGAGGAAGGTGCGCCTTCCGGGGAAAAGGTCTGATTGGAGCCGCGGGCTCGCGACACCCACGCCCCGACCTTATCCTCCCCCGCACGCGGGGACGGAAAGGCTGGGGGAAGCTTGGGCGCGGCGACTGCCCGTGCGCTGGTGATCGAGCCGGTGCTGCGGCGGCCGGGCAGGAGCGCCGGCGCGCCTGAACGCATACCGGCGGCGCGGCTCGACGAGGCGGTCGGGCTTGCGGCGGCGATCGATCTCGATGTCGGCCAGTCGGGCATCGTCATGCTCAACGCGCTGCGTCCGGCGACCTATCTCGGCAAAGGCAAGGTCGACGAGATCGCCGGCCTCGTCAAAACGATCGGCGCCGGCGTCGTGGTGATGGACTGCGCGCTCTCGCCGGTGCAGCAGCGCAATCTGGAGCGCGCCTGGGACGCCAAGGTGCTCGACCGCACCGCCTTGATCCTGGAAATTTTCGGCCGGCGCGCGCGCACCCGTGAAGGCGCGCTGCAGGTCGAGCATGCGCATTTGACCTACCAGAAAAGCCGGCTGGTCCGCACCTGGACGCATCTCGAGCGCCAGCGCGGCGGCTTCGGCTTTCTCGGCGGTCCCGGCGAGACCCAGCTCGAGGCCGACCGCCGCATGATCGAGGAGCGCCTCGCCAAGATCGAAGCCGAATTGGTCAAGGTCAAGCGCACGCGCGAACTGCACCGCGACAGCCGCCGCCGCGTGCCTTATCCGATCGTCGCTTTGGTCGGCTATACCAATGCCGGGAAATCGACGCTGTTCAACCGCATGACGCGGGCGAGCGTTCTGTCCGCCGACATGCTGTTCGCGACGCTCGATCCGACGCTGCGCGCCGTCGATCTGCCGCACGGCGCGCGCATCATCCTGTCCGACACGGTCGGCTTCATTTCCGACCTGCCGACCATGCTGATCGCGGCGTTCCGCGCCACGCTGGAAGAGGTCATCGAAGCCGACGTGATCCTGCACGTGCGCGACGTTTCCCACGAAGACGCCGAGGCGCAACTGCACGACGTTGAAAAAGTGCTCGGCGAACTCGGCATCGATCCGCACGGCGCCGGCGGTGGCAAACAAGCGCTGATCGAGGTGTGGAACAAGATCGATCGGCTCGACGCCGAGGCGCGCGCGCGGCTGCAAAACCTCGCCGAACGCCGACCGCAAGCCCGAACGGCCGGTGCTGGTTTCGGCGATCACAGGGGAGGGGCTCGATGCGCTTTCCGCCGTCATCGAGACACGGCTCGCCGCCGGGCGCGTGCTACGATCGAACTCGTCCTCGATGTCGCCGACGGCGCCGGGGCGAGCTGGCTGCATCGCCATACCGAAGTGATCCACCGCTCCAGCGACGAAACGACCGGCCGCGTCACGATGACGGTGCGCGCGGACCCGGATAAGGCGAAGGCGGTAAGAGAACGGTTTGCTTTTATTACCCCTCCCCCTTGTGGGGAGGGGTAGGGGTGGGGGTCGGGCCGCCTGCAGAGAGCGCGGCAATTTCATTGTGAATCACCTCCAGCACCCCATCGATATTCTTCAGCACATCGATGTTCCAGAACCGCAGCACGCGATAGCCCTCCGATTCAAGAAATTGCGTACGCTGCTCGTCCGGGGCGGTCCGCTCGGCGTGCCGGCCGCCATCGATCTCGATGCGAGATGAAGCCGATGGCAGGCGAAATCGACGATGTAACGGACGAGTCGGACTTGGCGCCGAAAATGACTTCCGAGAATGAAGCCGATAGCGCAAATGCCACCACAGCTTTCGTTCGGCTTGGGTGGGCTCGACCCGCATCGCGCGGGCGCGCGCTTTGTTGGCGGTCGGGATGGTGCGATCGCGCCGCGGCCAGGTGTTGGGTTCGGAGGCGGTAGGTTGCTTCGTAAGCATGTGCGGCGGCCCGACCCCCACCCCTACCCCTCCCCACAAGGGGGAGGGGAAGTAAGCTCGCAGCTTTTGAAAGTTTACCGCCTTTTGTGGAAGTCGTAGCTATCGCTACTCCGCAGCCTTGGCCGCTTCCCACAGCGCGTCCATTTCGGCGAGGGTGGCGTCCTGCGGGGCCTTGCCGCGCGCGGCCAGCGCGCGCTCGATCGCAGCGAAGCGGCGCTCGAATTTTTGGTTGGTTTGCCGCAACACCGCTTCCGGATCGGCGTCGAGGTGGCGGGCGAGGTTGACCGCGGCGAACAGAAGATCGCCGACTTCGGCGGCGGCCTCCGCCTTCGCCGCTTCGCCGCCGTTGAGCGCCGCCTCGATCTCGTCGGTCTCCTCGCGGATTTTTCGCAGCACCGCGCGCGGGTCGTTCCAATCGAAGCCGACGCGGCTCGCTTTGGCCTGAAGTTTCAGGGCACGGGTCAGCGCCGGAAGCCCGACCGGCACGCCGCTCAGCGCGCCGTTCTCCTCGGTCCGGCCGCGCTGCGCTTTCTCCTGCGCCTTGATCTCCTCCCACAGCCCTTTGACCGCTTGGGGATCATGCGCGTGTTTGTCGCCGAACACATGCGGATGGCGGCGGATGAGCTTCTCGCTGATAGCCTGGACCACGTCGCCGAACGCGAACGCGCCTTGTTCCTGCGCCATGCGGGCGTGAAACACGACCTGCAGCAAGAGGTCGCCCAGTTCGTCCTCGAGATCGGCAAGGTCGCCGCGCGCAATGGCGTCGGCGACCTCGTAGGCTTCCTCGATCGTATAAGGCGCGATGGTCGCGAAATTCTGCGCCAGGTCCCACGGACAGCCAGTCTCGGGCGCCCGCAGCGCCGCCATGATCTCGATCAGCCGGGCAATGTCGCGCGAAGGGGCAGGGGCCGAAGTAGGGGGCATGACAAGAGTTCCGCTGAGAAAGCGGCACCTCTATCAGACCCCGGGGCCTTCGTCATCGCGCGTAATCGGACTTCAATGCCCCGACGCGTCGCCCTTGCGGCTGGCTTCGAACAGGAACCAGGTCCGCCGCTCGGCCTCGTCGATGAAGTTTTCCAAGAGGCTCGTGGTCGCCACGTCGCCGTGCTTGTCGGCGACTTCGTGGGCTTCGCGCATCTCGGCGACGAGCGTCTTGTTGTCCCGCACCAGCTCTTGCAGCATGTCGTTCGGCGCGACGAACTCCTCGTCATTGTCTTCGATCGACTGCAATTCGGCGATATGACCGATCGAGCGCAACGTGGTGCCGCCGATCTTGCGCACCCGTTCGGCGATCACGTCGGTGGCGGCAAAAATCTGCTCGCCCTGCTCGTCGAGCATGAGATGATAATCGCGGAAATGCGGACCGCTGACATGCCAGTGGAAATTCTTGGTTTTGAGATAGAGCGCGAAAACGTCGGCCAGGACCGGATTGAGCTTGGCGGCGATTTCCTGCACGCCCTCGCTCGACAGATCGGTCGGGGTATCGAGCCGGGCAGGCTTGGTCTGGGGACGCTCAAGGGTTCTGACCTTGCTCACGGGATCACCTTTTCGTTCGGGGCTGATGGAGGAGCGCGGACGCTCCGGCCGAAGGCAGGGCTCACGGCCGCTACGAAGACAAACGGCCGGACCCCGCGCCGCGTTCCATGCTCGGGCGCGCTTTATTGGGCTTCGGGCCTTACCGGCGTACGGTTCCCGCCTTGAACGCCTCGAACAGCATGGCGCCGAGCGGCCAATCGCAAAGCGCGCTGGCGGAACTGATGTGGCCGAGCGCGCCGGCGACGACGAAACCGGCGCCCCAGGCGGCGGCGCGGCCGCGCGCATAGGCGAGCGAACCGTAAGGGTCGTCGCTGCTGGCGACGACGAGCGCCGGGAACGGGAGAACCGTGTCCGGCACCTCCCGGAACGACGCCGCCTCGGCGGCCGGAAATACCGCGGCATCCGGATCGGGAACGCCGACCAAGAAAGCACCCCGGACCGGCCGGGACGGAGGCCGGCTTTGCCGCGTCGCCCAATGCGCCACCAAGAGGCAGGCAAGGCTGTGCGCGACCAGGATCGGCGGCTCGCCCGCCGCGACGAGGACGCGGTCGAGCGCCGCGATCCAATCCTCGAGGTCCGGATTGTCCCAGTCGGTCGGCGCGAAGCGCCTGATCGCCGGATCGGCGCGCTCCCAGAACGTTTGCCAGTGATGCTCGTCCGAGTCGCCGATACCGGGCAGGGTGATGATGGCGGTCACGGCCGTGCACTCCTTGGCACCCGGGTTTGATTCGCATAAGACATATTATGGAACATACGACTGCCGCTGGACCTTAGCAAACCGAACCAGCAAATTGAAATCGTGCCGATATCGCGCCGGCGCCAGCCAGCCGGTCACCCCACCGTGAAGCTCATCCCGTCATAGGCCGGCTCGATGTGCGGCGGCAGTTCGGCGCGCAAGGTCGCGTAGTCGAGGTCGGAATGCATGTTGGTCAGGATGGCGCGGCGCGGCGCGAGGCGCTTGATCCATTCGAGCGCGTCCGACAGCGAGAAATGGCTGGGATGCGGCGTGCGGCGCAACGCGTCGACGATCCAGACGTCGAGGCCGCCGAGCGCAGCGGCGCTTTCGGGCGGCAGCGTCTTGAGGTCGCAGGAATAGGCGACGTTGCCGAAGCGGAAGCCGAGCGACTCGATGTCGCCGTGCTCCTGCCGCAGCGGCAGCGCCTCGATCGGGCCGCCGGTCCCGGCGATGCGCACGGGCGTGCCGACCTCGAGATGATGCCCGGTGACGATCGGCGGATACTCGCTGCCGGCCGGCGTCGCGAAACAATAGCCGAACCGGATGTGCATCATGCGCGCGGTCGCTTCATCGAGATAGACGTCGACCCGGCGGCGGCGACGCATGAACAGCGCGCGCAGATCGTCGATGCCGTGGGTATGGTCGGCATGCTCGTGGCTGTAGAGGACGGCATCGAGCCAATCGACGCCGGCGTCGAGGAGCTGCTCGCGCAAATCGGGCGAGGTGTCGACCAGGACCCGCGTCACCCCCTCCCCGCCGTCACCCGCCGGCGGGCTGCGGCGCTCGACCAGGAGCGACGTGCGGCGGCGGCGATTTTTCGGATTGTTCGGATCACACACGCCCCAGCCGAGTGCCGGCCGCGGCACGCCGCCGGAAGAACCGCAGCCGAGGATCGTGAAGCGCAGCGTCATGCGGCGACCGCCGCCGGGTGCGGCACTTTGGCGAACAAACGGAAGAAATTCTGCGTGGTCGCGCGCGCGATTTCGTCGAACGAGACGCCGCGGGTCTCGGCCAGGACTTTGGCCGTTTCGACGACGAACGCTGGCTCGTTGCGTTTGCCGCGATACGGATTGGGCGCGAGGTAGGGCGCGTCGGTTTCGACCAGGATGCGCTCCGCCGGCAGCTCCGCCGCGATCGCGCGCAGCGCCGCCGAGTTTTTGAAGGTCAGAATGCCGGTGAACGAAATGTAGAGCCCAAGCTCGATAGCGCGCAGGGCAAGCTCGTGGCCGCCGGTAAAACAATGCAGCACGGCGGGGAAGGCCCCCTTCCCCATTTCGTGTTCGAGAATGGCGGCGGTGTCGGCGTCAGCCTCGCGGGTGTGGATGACCAACGGCAAGCCGGTCTCGCGCGCCGCGGCGATGTGGGTGCGAAAGCCCCGCTCCTGCGCCTCGCGCGGACTGTTGTCGTAATGGTAATCGAGCCCGGCTTCGCCGATCGCGACGATCTTGGGATGGCGCGTGCGCGCGACGAGGTCGGCGACGGTCACGTCGAGTTCTTCATGGGCGTTGTGCGGATGGGTGCCGACCGAGCAAAAAACGTCGGCAAACCGTTCCGCGATCGCCAGCACTTCGGCGTGGCGCTTAACGCGCGTCGAGATCGTGACCAGGCGCGCGATGCCGGCGGCGCGGGCACGCGCGACCACGGCATCGAGCTCGCCGGCAAAATCGGGAAAATCGAGATGGCAATGGCTGTCGACGAGTGCCGATCCAGCCGATAAGCGGTTGCTCTCTGCGTTGTCTTGCGGCATGCGGCGGCGATCGGCGTTCCAGGTTCTCGCCCGGTCCCGTCGGACCTCGTTCCGACGTTCGGGCGCGCCCACCCTATAGCCTGTCGCGCCGGCTCTGTGCAGGGTGCGTGCGGGGCGCGGCGCTAAGATGCCGCCAATCCGGGCGTAGCCCGCCGCATGGGCAACCGAGCCTTGGGCAACCAGGCCTTGGGCAACCAGGCCTTGGGCAACCGAGCCGCGAGAAGGTGGATCACCACGTATAGCGCAGGGTGCCGGTGCCGCCATAGGTCTGCGAGCCGGAGGCGAACTCGCCGTCGAACTTGGCGATGAGCGACCAGTTGGCAGCGAGGAACAGTTCGGCGCCGGCCGACGTGAGTGCCGAGTTTTGCGGGATCGGCGCGCCATTGACGGTGAAGCTCGAGCCCGGCAGCGATTCAAACGCCGCATTGAGCGAGGGATTGCTCACCCAATCGTGCGCCCAGGCCACCTTGGCGCGCAGGATCAGCGGCATGCCGTAGATAAGTCGCGGGTCGTCGAGCCGCGCGCCGAGTTCGCTCCTGACATCGGTGGCGTTCATCGCCGCGTAGGAGAGGCCGAAGCCGCCGCCGGTGACATCGGTCTCGCTGTAACTCGGGGTGTGGAAGTCCTGCGCCTGCAAGGCGGCGTAGGGCGTCACGCCGAAGGGCGTGCCGAGCTTCGGCACGACCGCAAAGCGATACCCCGCTTCCAGCCGCGCGCCGTAGCTCTGCCCGTCGAAGTTCGCGCTGAGCTGATCGCCGAGCGCGGAACGGTTGGTCGTGAACCAATGATTGGTGAACGAGGCCGCCGCGGCGAGATACGCCGGCCCGGCATGGGTGATGCCGTAGACGCCGGTCTGCATCGCATCGCTGCGGCCGCTGCCAAGGCCGCCGGCGAGACCCCAATTGGTGCCGCCGCCGGCGAGCGCGAAGCCCGAACACCGTACTCGGCGTCACGCGATAATCCATGCCGCTCGCGAAACCATAGGTCGCCGCTGTGACGCTGTTCGAGCCGGCGGTCGGATCGCCGCTGGTCGTGCTGCTGCCGCCATAGGCCGAGCCCCAAGCGGTCCAGCGCTGATCGAAGTTTGGCTTCGGCGGCGCCTTGAGCACGCCGGCATAGGCGAGCGCGATCTCCGGCGGCAGGTTCTCCGCTTCCTCGGGCGCAAAGCCGATCGCATGCCCTCCCGCACCGCCGCCGCTACCGCCGCCGCGGCCGTCGACGAACGGATCGAGCATCAGGTTCAAAAACTGCGTCGTCATCTGCAAGGCGCTGCGCTCGGCGCCGGTCGCCGCCTCGCCGTCCAATTGCGTCAGCGCATTGGGAAAATCGCCGGCGAGGAAGAGCGGCAGAAAGCCGCCGGGCAGACTGGAGACATTGTTGATGTAATTGCTGAGCGCGCCCGCGACGTTCTGCTGGTTGCCGTTGAGGGTGTAGCCGCTCGCGAGCGACACCGCCGTTTTATCGAATGTACCGTCGTTGACGAACGTACCGGTGTTGATCAGGAAGGCGCCGGTGAACGTCGCGCCCGGTGCGTTGGTAAACGTCCCGAGGTTGACCACATTGGCGACATAGGAGCCGGAATTGCTGACCGTGCCGTAATTGATCAAAGCGTCGGTGACCGAGGCGTATTTGGCAATGACGAAATTAGCCGGATTGTTGACGGCGCCGTTGGTGACGTTGCCGATGTTCATCGTCACGGGATGCACGCCGTCGCCCATCTGCAGGGTGCTGCCGGGACTTACCGTGGTCGTGCCCGTATAAGTATCGGCGCCAGTGAACGTCACTTTTGCATTGTTGGTGTTGCTAATGGCAACCGAGCCCGCCCCCGAGATGACGCCAGACAGCGTCGCATTGCTCGATTGGTTGATGGTGAGCGAGCTCGAACTATCGCCGAACACGATGGCATTCGGCAGGTTTGCAGTGTTGGAGTTGAACGTCGACGCGATCGTCAAAGCAAGTGTTGCGCCTGAGCCCGTCCCTACGCCGATAGCGCCGTTGAGGCTGCCGCCGTTCAAGACTAGAGTGTTGCTGCCGCCGCTGAAGGTGATGGAATTCGCCTCCGAACCGCCGGCGACCGTGCCACCACCCAAGGCGATGTAGAGGTCGGACCCGTAGATTCCGGCGCCGCCCGCTCCGCCGACGGATCCGCCGGCGCCTCCCGCCACCGAGCCCGAATACAGAAAAATTTCCGTCGCGGCCGCAGCAATGCCAGCGCCACCCGCGCCACCGGGCTTGCCTACGTTCTCTGAGCCTTCCACGAAGCTACCGGAACCGCCTGCACCTCCCGTGATGAAGCCCCCATTCGCAATCACAGAATACAAGGCATCGATTCCGGCACCGCCGGCTCCACCCGATCCACCCGGGTTTCCGGTGCCGCCAAAGCCGGCATTACCGCCATTGCCCCCGCTGATCCGACCGTAATTGGTAATGAACCCCGCCGCGCCGGCGATCCCATTGCCGCCATTACCGCCCGAACCACCTTTGCCGACCGAACTTCCATTACCACCGCTGGAGCCGGCGCCGCCGTTACCCCCGGCGATTGTCGCGTTGGCGTAATTGTTGACGGTCAGGTAATTCCCAAAAACAGCATTCCCGCCGCTCCCGCCGCTCCCGCCGTTGCCGCCGGGAAAATCGAAAACTGCACCTACGCCTGCACCGCCGCCGTTTCCTCCAGCTCCACCATTGATGGCGCTTGTGGTGCTGTCGCTGCCATTGTTGATCGTAAAGAAGCTGTTGCCGGTGCCATTGCCGGCGAAACCCGCACCGCCATTTCCTCCATTGCCGCCCGCACCGGCATCAAAAGCCCCAAGGGCGTCGTAGCCGTGGCCGCCGTTGCCGCCGGCGCCGCCATTAACCGCATTTCCGCTCGTGATGTTCAGGTAGCCGCCGGCATTCTGGTTCAAAATGTATACGCCGTACCCGCCGTCACCCCCGTTGCCCGACGCACCGCTTGCTTGCCCGCCATTACCGCCAGCGCCACCGAGCACGTTGGCGGAATGCACGTTAAGGATATTGGTGCCTCCCGAGGCGGTTGTCACCACGACACCGAACCCGCCGGCACCACCACCTCCTCCACTAGTAGCGCCCCCACTGGCGCTGCCGCCGACGCTACCGTTCGTGGCCGGCGCGCTGGGAATGTTTGTTGTGCCGGCCGAAGTTATGACCTGCCCATGCGTGCCTCCGGTACCGCCGGCACCGTCACCTGGAGAACCGGCACCGCCTGGGCCACCCGTCGTACCCGCTCCACCACCACCGCCGCCGCCGCCTAGGCCACGCATCGTAACCGTGCCATTATTGCCCGCTGTCCCGCTGCCGCCGGTCACGGTGGCTTGACTCTGCCCCCCGACCCCTTGTTCGCCGAACAGCTGCGTCCCGCCCGCGCCACCAAAGGTTGGCAGGCTCTGCGCCAGCGCTCGGGGAGTAGCCACAGCCAGCGAACCGGCAAGTGCTACGGACAAAACAAGCAGCCCTCGGCCCGCGTCCTGAGCTGCCGCCCGATAATCTGCTGATTGAAAAGGAACGACCCAGCTCTTGCGCAGCGCAATTCGCGCCGCGCAACGGCGGAAAAACATCAGCATTGATCGCCCCCCGTAAGTCCCCGAAATTCCGGCGCACGCCCACGCAACCAGAGCCGCAACCAAAAAAAGCATCGCAACAGAGATCGGCCGACACAGAGTGTCAGCCGATACGGCAACGCCGCACGCGCAGCCAAACAGCTATGACGCAACGCGGCGCAGAAACCACGCCACGCCGCGACGGCGGCGCACGATCACCAACTCGACCAATCTGAGAACCGACCTATGCAACGCAATGGAACGGACGCCACATCAACGGACGCCACGTGCGCAAAACGATGACGCGAACTCAAAACCAATTTCGCTTCGCGCGACCCGACTTGCGACCTACCCGACTTGCGATCCGACGCAAAAAATTTGCCCACGACTAAATCAATTTGTCGCGGTGCTGAGAGTAAATGCGTACCGCCGTGCAACGCAACGTGAGCGGTCGCATACGACGCGGATTGCCTTGGATAACTCCACAATTCTGCCGAATGCCGCTCGTACGTTGCGCGATTGCAACAAAAGGTGGGCGGCGCCGGGCCTGTTTGCTCAACTATCAAGCCGGGCTGCGCATCCCTTCTCGTCTGACGTGTAGAACTTTATGCAGAATCAATTGCGCCCGTGCAGGGCGCGACAATTCAACTCTTCGCTTCGGTTTCGACGTAGCGCGGAAACACCGGAGCGGGCGGGGGAAGTTTTCCGCCTGCGGCAAGGCGGTGCGGCCCGCCGAGGAAACAGAACTCGCGCTGTTCGTTCGGCACCGCCAGAAGATCGAGCAATTTTCCCGCCGACGACGGCATGAAAGGCAGCGCCAGAATCCCGACCTGACGCAACACTTCGGCGGTGACGTAGAGGATCGTGCCCTGCCGCGCCGGGGCGGTCTTGGCGAGCGCCCACGGCGCCTCGCCGGCGAAATAGCGGTTGGCGTCGGCGACCACCGCCCACACGGCATTGAGCACATGGTGAAGTTGTTGCGTCGCCATCGCCTCGCGCGCCTTGCCAATCATGGCGTCGGCTGAGGCGAGGATCGCCGCATCGGCGGCGCTGAATGCGCCTGGCTGCGGCAGCACGCCGGAAAAATTGCGCGCCACCATGGTCAGCGAGCGCTGCGCCAGATTGCCGAGATCGTTGGCGAGGTCGGCATTGATGCGGGCGACGATCGCGTCGTGGCTGTAATTGCCGTCCTGCCCGAACGGCACCTCGCGCAGGAAGAAATAGCGCATCGGGTCGACGCCGTAGGCGGTGGCCATGGCGAACGGATCGATGACGTTGCCGACCGACTTCGACATTTTCTCACCGCGGTTGAACAGGAAACCGTGGGAGAAGATGTGCCGCGGCACCTCGATGCCGGCCGACATCAGGAAAGCCGGCCAGTACACGGCGTGGAAGCGCACGATGTCCTTGCCGATGACGTGCAGGTCGGCCGGCCAGTATTTGCGGAATTTTTCGCTGTCGGTATCGGGGAAGCCGACGGCGGTAATGTAGTTGGTCAGCGCGTCGACCCACACATACATGACGTGGCCGTCGCTCTCGGGCACGCGGACGCCCCAGTCGAACGTGGTGCGCGAGACCGAAAGGTCCTGCAGGCCGCCGCGCACGAAGCTCGCGACTTCGTTCAGTCGTTCCTTCGGCAGCACATAGTTCGGACGCTGGTAGAGCTCGAGCAGCTTGTCCCGGTAGGCCGAGAGGCGGAAGAAATAGCTTTCCTCCTCGACCCATTCCACCGGCGTGCCGGTCTTGGTCGCAATGCGCCGCTTGTGTTCGTCGAGATGGGTTTCGTCCTCGGCGTAATAAGATTCGTCGCGCACCGAATACCAGCCGGCATATTTGCCGAGATAGATGTCGCCGTTGCGCTCCATGCGCCGCCAGATTTCTTCCGACGATCGGTGGTGGCGCGCTTCGGTGGTGTGGATGAAGTCGTCGTTCGAGCACTCCAGCATCTTCACCATGGCCTCGAACAGCGGCACGTTGCGGTCGAGCAATTGCCGCGGCGTCAGGCCTTCGCGCGCCGCGGTCTGCTGAATCTTCTGGCCGTGCTCGTCGGTGCCGGTGAGAAAGAACACGTCATAGCCGTCGAGCCGCTTGAAGCGGGCGATGGCATCGGTTGCGATCGCCTCATAGGCGTGGCCGATGTGCGGCGCGCCGTTCGGATAGGCGATCGCGGTGGTGATGTAGTACGGTTTTTTCGTCGGCTCGGCGGCCATGGGCATTGCGTACCGCAGGAGGCGTCCGCACGAACAATTGTCGCTGGGCACGCCCTGAAAGACCAAAAGGCCGGGCAAGCCCGGCCAGCGTGGCCCTTAGGTATCAACGCCGCGTGGCCTCGGCAAGCAAGCCGAACACGCCGAAGACGAGCGGCTTTCGGTCCAAATTGTAGGTTTCGGCGTCGCGCGCCGCGGCATTGATGCGCTCGGAGGCCTCGGCGAGGCGTATCAGCGGGCCGATTTCGCCGCCGCCCGTTCCGACCCGCTGCGCCAGCCAAGCATTCACCGTATCGAGGAAGGCGGCAAGCGGCTGCGGGTCGGTGCCGGCGAGCGCATCGCCCAAGGCATGCAGCGCCGTGGCATTGTTCGCCGGCAGCCGGCCGAGCAGCTCGAGCACACGCTGGCGCAGCGCCAAGGCGTCGCCGTCGAGCAAAGCGAGGCCGCGGGCGACGCTGCCGTCGGCGGCTGCCGCGGCCGCCATAATCGCCGGGTCGGCGGCCGGCTCCCCGACCGCGGCGGCTAGCGCTGAGGCAACCTCCCCCGCGGCCAGCGGGCGCAACGTGACAATTCGGCAGCGCGAGCGCAGCGTCGCCGGCACCCGCGCGGCCGAGTGGGCGACCAGCAAGAGGAGCGCGCGGCGCGGCGGTTCCTCCAGGATCTTCAGGAGCGCGTTGGCGCCCGCGCGGTTGAGTTCATCGACGGCATCGACGATCGCGACGCGCCAGCCTCCCTCCCCGGCGGTCGAGCCGAAAAAACCGACGGTGCGGCGCACGTCGTCGACGGCGATCTGCTGACGCAGCGAGCCCTTGTCGTTGAGCGTGCGCTCGATGACCAGAAGATCGCCCTGGGCCTGCGCCGCGATGCGGCGCGCCACTGGATGGTCGGCCTCGACCGCGAGCGAACTTGCTGCCTGCACCTCAGGCGCCGCCGGATCGGGATGGGCGAGGACGAAACGGGCCATGCGGTAGGCAAGCGTCGCCTTACCGATGCCTTTGGCGCCGACCAGCATGAAGGCGTGCGGAACGCGGCCGCCGCGATAGGCGGCGAGCAGCGCCGCTTCGGCGGCCTCATGGCCGAACAAAACGCCGGTCAGACGTGGATGCGGCGCCTCCGCGCCCTCGCGCGCCGGCGGACTCAAGAGGCGGCCTCTTCGAGCACGCGGCGCTCCGCCGTCGGCGCGAGCCTGGTGCTTACGGCGTCCCACACGCTCTTGGCGACGGCCTCCTTGGCGAGGCTGGCGTCGATCACGACGCAACGCTGCGGCTCCGCGGCGGCCAAGGCCAGATAGGCCTCGCGCAGCTTGTCGTGAAACGCGACGTCCTCCGCTTCGAATCGGTCGGGGTCCGAGCCACTGCGTCGCGCCGCTGCCCGCTCGAGTCCGACCGTGACCGGCACGTCGAGGACGAGGGTGAGGTCGGGCATGACGTCGCCGATCGACACGCGCTCCAGCGCCCGGATCAGGCGCGGATCGACGTTGCCCAGCGTGCCCTGATAGACCCGCGTCGAATCGACGAAGCGATCGCACACCACCCATTTGCCCGCTTCGAGCGCCGGGGCGATCGCGCAGCGGATATGATCGTCGCGGGCCGCGGCAAACAGCATGGCCTCGGCGTCCGGCCCGAGCGGCGCGGCGGCGCCCGACAGCAGAACGTGACGTATGATCTCGGCGCCGGGCGAGCCCCCCGGCTCCCGCGTCAGCAGGACGCCGAGCCCGAGCGCCTCGAGCCGCAACGCCAGCATGGCCGCCTGCGTCGACTTGCCGGTGCCCTCGCCGCCTTCGAAGGTGATGAATTTGCCGCGCATTCAAGCTCTCGATCGACGATCCCGCAGATTGATTGCCCGCAGACGAACCCGCAGACTAAATCCAGGCGCCCGGGGTTTTAGCCAAAAATAAATACGCACGATCAAATCGTTACAAAGCCATCTTCACGCATCGACTGAGCCGGCGGCGACCTTATGAGCGCTGCCGACCACCCCTATCTGGCGGCCATCATAGCCGACTGACGCCGGCCCGTAACAGGCCGATCATGAGCTCCGTTGCCGCATCCATCGCCCGCTGCGACATGGTGCCCGGCCCGACGTCCTCGGCCGCTTTGAGCCCTACCTCCAATGCGAGGTTATCGCCGCGCCAGACTTTGAGCTTGCCGATCTCCTGGCCGCGGCTCACGGGCGCCGGCACCGGACCGGTATAGACGATGCGCGCCTGCAGGCGTTCGTTGGAATTGCGCGGCATCATGACCCGCACCGGACCCGGCCCCATCAGCGGCACGTAGCTCAAAGTCCCGCCGAACACCTTGGCTTCGCCGATGGTCTGGCCTTCCGCGAACAACAAGCGCAACTCGAAGCCGTGAAAGCCCCAGTCGAGCAGCTTGCGCGCCTCTTCGGCGCGCTCCTTCTCCGACTTCGCGCCGGTAATGACGACGATCAGCCGCAGTCCGTCGTTCACCGCCGAACCGACCAGATTGAAGCCGGCCTCCGACGTCTCGCCGGTCTTGAGCCCGTCGGCGCCGATGCCCATGGCAAGCAGCGGATTGCGGTTGAGCTGGCGGATGTTGTTCCAGGTGAATTCGCGTTCGGAGAAGTAGGGGTAGAAATCGGGATAGGTCGTCATGATGTGGCGGGCGAGCTGGGCCATTTCGCGCGCCGTGACCCGCAGGTTCGGATCGGAGTAGCCGGTCGCGTTGGCGAAGGTCGACTTCTCGAGCCCGATCTCCCGCGCCCGCTTGGTCATCAAGGCGGCGAAGGCGGGCTCGTTGCCGGCGATCGCTTCCGCGAGCGCGATGCAGGCGTCGTTGGCGGAATCGACGATGATGCCGTGGATGAGATCGTCGACCTTCACGCGGCTGTGGATCGCCGCATACATGGTCGAGCCGTGCGACGGCGCGCCGCCCTTGCGCCAGGCGTTCTCGCTGATGACGATCTCGTCGTCGAGCTTGAGCCGGCCTTGCTTGATTTCGTTGAAGACGTATTCGAGCGTCATCAATTTGGTCAGGCTCGCCGGCGCGACCAGCTGGTCGGCGTTCTTGTCGTAGAGGACGCTGTCGCTGTCGGGGTCGAGGAGGATGGCGGCGGGCACGGCGGTCTGGAACGAATCATCCTTCTTGGTGGCCGTCGCCGGGCCGGCCTGCGCAACGGCGACGGCGCCGGCGATGAAGCCGGCCGCAGCCAACATCAAGACCCCCCACCGCCGCGAGAACGTCCGCCCCGTCCGCACCGTCGCCTCCGCTTCGTCCCGCGCGCAAAATTGCTCGGCTGTGCCGTCGAGCGCCGCCAACTTTTTTCCTACCCGGCGGCCCGACGCAAGTCACAAGGGCTGCGGATGCGCAAATGACGCGGACGCTCAGCGCCGATCAATAGAGCCCACGCCCATTGACGAATTGCTGGGTCCCGTTGGCCGCGCTTTGATCGACCCCCGACGCCGCCGGCCGCAACCTGCCGGTCGGCTGTTCCGCCGTGTCGTTGGTATAGGCGCTGGCAAAATGCGGATTGCGCGTCGGCGGCAACACCAGCGCCACCGGGACGACGCTCGGCTTGGCTGCGGCGACGCGCACCGTGCTCGGGGCCGGCGCCGGTTCATCCTGCCGCAAGGTCGACGCCAGCATGCGGTCGTCCGAGCCGCCGAGCGGCGCGCGGCCGACATATTCCACGCGCACCCAAGCGAGGCCCCGCTCGTGGAAGCCGAGGAGCTGCGCCGTCCGCACCGAGACATCGATGATGCGGTTGCCCTTGAACGGCCCGCGATCATTGACGCGCACGATGATCGAGCGGCCGTTGGACAGATTGGAGACGCGCACATAGCTCGGCAACGGCAGCGTCGGGTGGGCGGCGGAAATGCTGGCGAGATCGTAGGCTTCGCCGTTCGCGGTCTCGCGGCCGTGGAAATCGTCGCCGTACCAGGACGCCAAGCCTTCGGCGCGGTAATGCGGGTTTTCCTCCGGCACATAGACCTTGCCGGCGACCGTGTAAGGCACGCCGACTTTATAGCTGCCGCCGCCCTTGGGAACCGGCGCGCCCATGTCGGCGAGCCGCTGGCTCGGCGACACGCCGTAATTCGGGTCGACCCGGCTCGCATTCGAGCAATGCGCCAAGGTCAGGCACAGCGCCGCGCACGCGCTGACCGGCGCGAGCCGCCGCCACGCAACGCTTTGTGCTACTCCGACCCGACCCCACATCGTCTTTCCCCGTCGCCCAGATATCGATCCCCAGCGTGGTCACATTGTGGCGGAAATACGTAGACCGGCTTTGGGACGGCTTGGGGCGGCCGGCATAGTGAACGGAACATTGCGTTTGCGCCGGTCGCGGCCGATATGCGCGGTGCCGCCCGGCCTAAGCTTTCAGCCCGAAGGACCACCGATCATGACGCCGCTGCCGCTGACCGCCGCCATCCTGTTGCTTGCCGCCATGCTTCCCGCCGCGGCCCAGCCGGCGCCGTCCGCCGTCATTCACGACCTCGCGTCGACCGGAAAACTTCGTGTCGCGCTGAACTTCGGCAACAGCGTGCTGGTGCAGCGGGACGCGCAAGGCGAGCCGCACGGCGTCACGCCAGATCTCGCGCGCGAGCTCGGCAAGCGGCTCGGCGTCGCGGTCGAATTCGTGCCCTACGAGGCGGCGGTCGACGTGTTCAGGGCCGCCGGCGCAGGCGCCTGGGACATCGCCTTCCTGGCGATCGAACCGGCGCGCGCCAAGGAGATCGCCTTCACCGCGCCCTATCTCGTGATCCAGGGCACCTACATGGTGCGCAAAGATTCGCCGCTGCAGGACGTCGGCGATGTCGACCAGCCCGGCATCAGAATTGCGGTCGGGGTCGGCTCGGCTTACGACCTCTTTCTCACCCGCACCATCAAGCACGCCACCATCGTGCGCGCTGGAAACGGCGGCGCCCGGGCGATGATCGACTTGTTCGTCACCGATAAGCTCGATGCGGTGGCGGGTGTGCGCCAATCGCTCGACAGCTACGCCGCCGACCACACCGACATGCGGGTGATGAAGGGCCACTTCCAGGACATCCGGCAGGCCATGGGCATGCCGAAGAAGGACGGCCAGGCTGGCGAAGCTGGGGCGGAATACCTGCGCGCGTTCGTCGAGGAAATGAAAGCCTCTGGCTTCGTGGCGGACGCGCTTAAGCGCAGCGGGCAAGTGGCGGTCGTGGCGCCGGCGGAGAAATAGACCAGTTTCCATTCCTCGCGCCGCGACGCGTGGCGGAAGGGGTGGGATTCGAACCCACGAGGGAGCGGACCCCCTGCCGGTTTTCAAGACCGGTGCCTTAAACCACTCGGCCACCCTTCCCGTATGACGACGTCGAGCGCGTGCCGGGCGCCACCGCAGGCGACCGGGCTTATAGCGCGTGACCGGGAGAAATGACAGGTGCCTAATCATTCTTGGAATGTCTCCATGGCCGCGTCGACCTCTCCCGGCGCGCCCGGTCAAGGTGACAACAGACCAGCATTCTCGCGGCGCCCCTTCGCGTCCGAGCCCTGCCGACGACCAAGCAAACAAACAACGGCCGGGTCGTGATCTTCGTCAGACGGCGCCGGGGGTGGAACCGGTGGCGTCACGATCACGCGCGGGTAAGCTCGTCATTGCGAGGAGCGAAGCGACGAAGCAATCCAGGGTCGGCGGCACAGAGTCTGGATTGCTTCGTCGCAAACGCTCCTCGCAATGACGAAAAGGAAAGCGGAACGCCGAAAGGCGTGTTCCGTAACCTCCGCATCTTGCGATGCGGCGCGCCCTCATCGGAGGACGCTCGCCTCTCGGCGTTCCACCACGGCACTTGCGGTCGCGACCGAACGCCACCGCTCAGCTCGAGCCACGCGACTTCCCAGGACTTGTTCGGAGCGCGCGCCCCGATGGTTCGAAAGACGCGCGCATCGCAACACATGACGCGAAGCCCAAAACAAAGGCCAAAAGGCCGGCTTCCATGCGTCACTCGCGGGCATTACCCGCGCCTCGAAGTCCCAGTCCAGCGAGATTGCACCCGCAGTCCGGTCATGATGCCGTCCGGGCGTGTCCTGCCCAAGCCGCCCGGGAGCCGAGGTGACGAGCCTCGACCCGCGGGAACCGCACTCGCCCCGCCGATCGGAGTCACCCGGCCGGCGTCCTGGTACGTGAGCGAGATTCGCGGTTTGTACCTCATTATGTGACTAATTGTCAAACACCCGTCCCGTTCTCGGCGACCGCGTCATGCCCTACTTCGTCATCCTGGGCGCGCGCCAACGGGTCCGGCCCGAAGTGGCCGGCCCGATGACAGGCTCCGCGCGCCTCGAAGGACGCACCCACGGCGCCGCTGCGCCGCGTGCTTCGAGGCTCGACGCGTTCCGCGTCGAGCACCTCAGCATGATGATGACTTGTAGAAGCCTTGGACTTGTCCGAAGCCTTGCCCCCGCGCCGCCTATGGCGGCATCATGATGCGCCATGACAAAACCAAATGTGACCGAACTCTCGTCCGCGGTGATTACAGACAATCGGCTTACGGAGGCCATGCGCAAGGGCCGGGTCGTCAGCCTGCCCGACGTCGATTACGTGTTGGCGCCGACAGCCGCGATTGCCGCCCTTGCCGACGATCTGGCGGAGGAGGAGCTGCTGGCCGAGGTAATGTCCTATCGCAAGAACGTGACCGGCGTCGACAACACGGTGTTCTTTGTCCACCAGGAACGAAGTCCCTTTTCAAACGATGTTGTTGCATCAACGACGGGTTTCTCGTTCGTTTTGTCAGCGTAAAATTGTTCCGCCGCAGTGAGAAATGCTTGCACTTTTTGTTTGAGATCCTCGCATTCCGCGATCTCTAGATCTCGGGCTACGATAGCTTCTTCTGAGTTTGGCAGGTTTCGCTGAAGAGACTCGAGCTTGTCGTCGATGAAGGACAAAAGCGTAGACGCGATGAGATCGATTGAAAGCTGGTTTTGTAGCAGTGCCTTTCCGACTGCGGTGCGTGCTACGCCGAGCGTTGATCCCGCGGAAGCCACTGTCGCCGGAGCGCCGCCGCTAGTATCGCCCGGAGCAAATTCCCCTCCGAGCGCGGCGTTACCGGCTCGTGGTTCTAAGTCGGCTATAAGATCACGGGCTGCGTCGAAGCTCTGCGTGCTCGGTGGCGGAGTTGGTTGGGTTGGTTCCTCAGTGCCGATCCTCTGCGGTATCGGTGGGTTGTCGATGCCGAGCAAGCCCGCGCTAACAAACTCAGCTACGAGGTCTTTGATAGCTTTTTCGTCGAATTCCGACGCGGGTAAGAGTTTTTTGGGCTCTACCTTGACCTTGTAGTTGCGACACGACACGGCCAATTCCGCGTTTTCGTTCATGCCGAGGTCTAGTCGCACCGCCTGATCTAGCGTTTGCCGCTGCGCGTGTCTCTGAGCTTCGGCTGCTCTTCTTTGGGCGGCGTTAACGCGTGCCCCGACCCGTTGAGGGGACTGGGGCATTTGATGAGAGCTGTTCATTTTATCGATTACGGATTTGTGTGAAATACACAGGCTCGGGAGCGAGGCGGCGTGACCTGGCGCTAGCTGTCCTGTCGGTTGCATGGGCATAGAGGCTAACTGAATCCCTGTCTCCCCCATTAACTGATTCGTGCGGGTGATTGCCTGCCCGATGATCGGATAAATCCGGTTATTCCAGTCCTGGATCGCGGCCGTTGCTTTGGCGACGCGAGCCTCTTGCGCACGTGCGCGTTGCGCTTGGGCGGCTGCCGCCGCTTGTTGTTCGGCCCTGACGCGCTCCGCTGCTACCTTTAAGCGGTCTTCGAATTCATCCGCCATAATGGGACCGGTTCTTTGATCGGAAGCATTTCTCGTTTTTTGCTCAAACGCTGCGGTTGGCCGGACCCCAACTTTGGGATCCGACACCGTTATCTTCCCCTGTGTGCTGTTTTCTACTACTTATAGGCCGGCGGTGGAACACCGTTCAGTGGCGGCTTTGCGAAGCGGCGGGCTTCGGGGTGCCTTCTCACCTACGGGGGCACCCCACCTCGTCGTGCCGCTGACGTGGCGCGCCGGCCCTCCCCCGACGGCCCCTCCAGGGGAGGGTAAACATCACCGCCACAGCTCCGCCTCCTTGCCGAGCTCGATCCTGGCGATCTGATCGATATGCACCTCGTCCGGCCCGTCGGCGAGGCGGAGCGTGCGCGCGAGCGCGAAGCCGGCGGCGAGGCCGAAATCGTCGCTGAGGCCGCCGCCGCCGTGGACCTGGATGGCGCGGTCGAGCACGGCTTGCGCCATGCGCGGCGCGACGACCTTGATCATGGCGATTTCCGCGCGCGCCGCCTTGTTGCCGGCGGTGTCCATCGTGTAGGCGGCCTTGAGCGTGAGGAGCCGGGCCTGGTCGATCTCCATGCGGCTGAGCGCGATCGCCTCGCGCAGCATGCCGTGCGCGGCGAGCGGCTTGCCGAACGCCGTGCGGCTCTTGGCGCGGGCGACCATCGATTCCAGCGCCCGCTCGGCCAGCCCGATCGCCCGCATGCAGTGATGAATGCGGCCAGGGCCGAGCCGGCCCTGGGCGATCTCGAAGCCGCGCCCCTCTCCGAGCAACATGTTGCTCGCGGGCACGCGGACGTTCTCGAAATTCACCTCCATGTGGCCGTGCGGGGCGTGGTCGTAGCCGAATACGGTGAGCGGACGCACGATGGTGACGCCGGGCGTGTCGGTCGGCACCAGGATCATCGACTGCTGGCGATAGGCCTCCGCCGCCGGGTCGGTCTTGCCCATGAAAATGAGGATGCGGCAGCGGCGGTCGCCGGCGCCCGAGGTCCACCATTTGCGGCCGTTGATGACGTAATGGTCGCCGTCGCGCACGATGCTGGCCTGGATGTTGCGGGCGTCCGACGAGGCGACATCGGGCTCGGTCATGGCGAAGCCGGAGCGGATTTCGCCGGCGAGCAGCGGCACGAGCCATTGTTGTTTCTGCTCTTCGGTGCCGTAGCGCACCAAAACTTCCATGTTGCCGGTGTCGGGCGCCGAGCAATTGAATACTTCGGGCGCGATCGGCGAGCGCCCCATCACTTCGCACAGCGGCGCGTATTCGATGTTGGTGAGGCCGGCGCCGTATTCGCTTTCGGGCAGAAAGAGATTCCACAGGCCGGCCGCGCGCGCCTTCGCCTTCATCTCTTCCATGACCGGCGGCACGGACCAACGATCGGCTTGCTTTTCATGCTGCGCGACGAACACGCGCTCGTTGGGATAGACCACCTCGCGCGTGAACGCTTGGCAGCGCGCGATCAGTTCCTTGGTCTTCGGCGAATAATCGAGATGCATGGCGAATACCTCCGGCCTTGATGCGCGCCAACGGTCTCGGGGGCTTTTGCTATCGACAATTCTACTTGGAGCCACGGCGCACGGCGATGACCCCCTCGGCAGCTAGCACACCCGTGTGATAGCCGCCATGCGCGGTGGAGAAGTCGTGGATCGAGCAGGCTTCGCCGGCGAAGAACAGCCGGTTGTCGACCGGGGCGGCGAGCGTCTGCCGGCAGTCTGCGGCCCCCGGCAGGGCGTACGAGTAGGCGCCGCGGGCGAAGGGGTCCGCGCCCCAGAGGTGGATCCGGATCGGCTTGAGCCGCCGCGCGAACGCACTGCCGAACACGCCGGTGAGCTCGGCGACGGCAAAGTCGAAGAATGCGGCCTCGCCACCGGTTTCAAGCTCGGCCGCCAGCGCGCCGCCAAAATACGCTTCGATGTGCGGCCGGCCGAGCGGGCGGAACTGGTAGGCGCCGGTGCCGGTGCGATCCGTGCGGGCGAAGACGCGGACGTCGCGGTCGAACTCTTCCGCTTGATCGAGCGCAATGAAGAGCTTGTCGTCGAAGCCGAGCGGAAGGCCTGCGGCCGCGGCAATCTTTTCCGGCAGCGCCGGCGTGAAGGCGATGGTCTCGGCCGCGATCAGCGCGCTCGGGACGGTGACGATCGCCTGGTCGGCGGCGATCGCGCCTTGCGTCGTTTCGATGCGCAGGCGCTTGCCGGTATGATCGATGCGCTCGACGCGGCAATCGAGCGCGGCCGGCACGCCGGCCGCGTGGCCGGCAATGATCCTGCCGTAACCTTCGACCACCCGCCAGTTGACGCCGGAATCTTCGTAGCGGTCGAAATCCTTGACCGACAGGCGGTCGAGTTCGGCGCCGCTGATGTAGGTGAAGACGGCGCCGATCAGCCCGTTCCAACGGCAGTCGGGATCGAGCAACGCGCTCGCCGGCCTATCCTGCTCGCCCTGCGCGGCGCCCTCGAGGCGCGCGAAAAAAGCGCCGATCGCCTGCTGGTATTCCTCCTGCTGCGGGCCCGGAAAATTACGCTCGAGCGACGGGCGCGCCCAGGGCGGTGTGCTCTTGTCGATGGCGGCGCCCTGCTCCACCGCAATCCGGCCCCACGGATTGCGCTCGGCGGAATGCAGCCAGCCGCAGCCGAGGTCGATCGCATAGCCGGAAGGATCGATGACGGTCCAGGCGCGCCCGCCCAGCCGCGGCCGCGCCTCGACGAGAAGGCAGCGAATGGCCGCGTCGGCGAGCCGCCGTGCCGCCGCAATCCCGGCGGCGCCGCCGCCCACCACAACCACTTCGACGTCATTCTCCGGCATCGTCTCGGCATCCTGTGCGGTCAAGATGTGTGCGCTGAGCTTCGTCGAACCAAGGTGCGTCGGCGCGGCCGTTTGCGTAGCATCTGCGGCACTGTTGTAGTGGGATGATTTGCAGGTAGAAGGCCGAGCGTAAAATTGTCGGCATCTCGCCATGAGGGCCGCCTATATGGAGGAACACGATGCCGGAGGCCGACGACCGCGATTGGCAGCTGTTGCGCACCATGCTGCGCGTGCGCCGGTTCGAGGAGGCGGTGTTCAAGCTCGCCAGCGCGAAGGCGTTCGCCGGCCATTTCCACCTCTATATCGGCCAGGAAGCGACCGGCGCCGCGGTCATGTCGGTCCTGATGGCGCAGGACCGGATCGCGACCACCCATCGCAACCACGGCCACCTCATCGCCCGCGGCGCCGACCCGGCGCGGGCGCTGGCGGAGATTTTAGGCCGCGCCGGCGGCTTGAACGGCGGGCGCGCGGGCACGTTGCATTTGTGCGATCCCTCGCTCGGGTTCATTTCGACGTCCGCGGTCGTCGGCGGCTGCATCTCGCTCGCGGTCGGCGCCGGCTATGCCTGCCAGCACGCGGGCGACGGTGCGGTCGCGGTGGCATTCTTCGGCGATGGCGCGCTCGAAGAAGGCGTCAGCTATGAGGCCTTGAACGTCGCTTCGCTGTTCCATCTGCCGGTGGTGTTCGTGTGCGAGAACAACAGCGTCGATGCCTGGGGCGTGGCGCGCGGCGGCTTTCCGAGTTTGGTTCATGGCGGGTCCGATCTGCTGCAGGTGCCGCGCTCGGTCGGCATCGCGGCGACGCGTGTCGCCGGCAACAACGCGCACGAGGTGCGCGACGCCGCCGTTGACGCGGTGGCCAAATGTCGCGACGGCAACGGCCCGGTCTTCATCGAATGCGTCACCAAGCGCTGGGCCGGCAGCAATCCGCTGTGGCCCGAGCTTGTTACCGGCGTCACGGATATGCGCATGGCGACGGGCGAAGTCGCGATCGAGGGCGAGCACGCCGATTGGTACCGCCACCACGATCCGGTCCTGCTGTTCGCGCGGGAACTTGTCGAACGCGGCCCCGACGCGGTCGCGCGCATTCACCGTGACGACGACGAGATTCTCCGGGAATTCGATGCGGCCGCCGCTTGGGCGCTGGCAAGTCCTTTCCCGGAAGCGTCGAGCGCCCTCATCCACGTTTTTGCAACTGCATCCGACTGACCGACCTCCGATGAGCAAAACAACAAGCTTCGCCGCCGCGTTCGTCGCGGCCCTGCACGACGGTCTGACCGCCGATCCGCGCGCCAGCGTCATCGGCGGCTATGTGCTTGGCCTCGGTCCCGAGCGCACGCTGATGGACCGCATCCGCAGCGATTTCCCGGGACGCGTGATCGATCCGCCGACATCGGAAGCCGCCGTCGCCGCGCTCGCGACCGGCGCGGCGATGGCCGGCGCGCGCCCCTTCGTCGATCTCGGCACCGCCGCGTTTGCTTATCTTGCCTGGTCGCAGATCGTGAACGAAGCGGCGGTGGCGCATTACATGACCGGCGGCCGGCTCAATGTGCCCGTCACGTTCCACTATCTGCACGGCGTGCGCGGCGCCGGCGCGGCGCAGCACAGCCACAGCCCGCACGGCATGCTCGCCAATGCGCCCGGCCTCGAGATCGTGGCGCCGTCGACGGCGGCGGATGCCTACGGCCTCGTCCGCGGCGCGATGGCGAGCCCCAACCCGACCCTCGTCGTCAACCACGCACGGCTGTTGAGCATCGAAGGCCCGCTTCCCCGACGATCCCGCACCGCTGCCGTTCGGCCGCGCCGATATCAAACGCGCCGGGCGCGACGTCACCGTGCTGGCGATGTCCTTGATGGTGCATCATGCGCTCGCCGCCGCCGAGCGCCTTGCGCGCGACGGCATCGACGTCGAAGTGGTCGATCCGCGCACGCTGGTGCCGTTCGACGAGGCGACGCTGCTCGCGCTCCGTCGCCAAGACCGGACGGCTGGTCGTCGTCGACGAGGCGCCGCTCAATGGCGGGCTCGCCTCCGCGATCGCCGGCATGGTGGCCGAGCGCGGTTTCTGGTCGCTCAAGGCGCCGATCGTGCGCGTCGCCCGCGCCGATACGCCGATCGCCTACAGCGCGCCGTTGGAAAAATTCGTAACGCCGGGCGCGGACGCGGTCGAAGCTGCGGTGCGCCGCGTGCTCAAGGAGAAGCCGCCGGCGGCGAGCGTGTAAGTATTAGCTCCCCGTTGCGACGAGCCCCCTCGTCATTGCGAGGCAAGAGGGCGTCCACGCCCGTCTTCGACGGGCTATGGCGACGAAGCAATCCAGGGTTGGCGGCAGTGACTTTGGATTGCTTCGCTTCGCGCGCAATGACGAATGTTACGCGACCGCTTCAGCCGCAAACCCTTCCTTCAGCCGCGGATAGACCTCGCGCGCGAAGGTCTTGATGCTCAGTACCGTCTCGTCGTGCTCAAGGAAGCCGGCTTGGCCCATCATCAACGCATGGCCGAAGCCGCCGACGTAAGCGATGCGACCGCATTCCACGCCACCTGTCAATGCGACGCGCCGCAGCGCGGGAATGCGCGTTACGCTGGGGCGCGCAACCGCTCGACGGCGTCGCGCACCAGCACCAATCGATCGTTGCCGAAATACATGTCGGTGCCGCCGACGAACATCGTGGGCGAACCGAACCCGCCGCGACGAATGAGCTCCTCGGTGTTGGCGCGCAATTTGTCCTTGACCGATTGCTGGCCGATGCCGGCGAACAAAAAATCGGCGTCGACGCCGGCGCGGCGGCACACGCTGGCGATGACGTCGTCTTGCGAAATATCCTCGTCGTTGGTCCAGTAGGCCTCGAACACGGCGCGCGCGAATGGAACGAGCTTGCCCTCGGCTTCCAAGAAGACGCAGCCGCGCATCGCCTTGACGCTGTTGACCGGAAACACGGTCGGCGGGAATAGGATCTTCAGGCCGGCACGCCGCACCCAGTCGGCGAGATCCTTGCGCAGATAGGCGGCCTTGGCCGGCACCGGCTTGTCGCGCGACTCGTAGACAGAGGGATTGACCGCGTTGAACACGCCGCCGAGCAGGACCGGCCGCCAGGCGATCGCAACGTCGAGCTCCGCCGCCATCGGCAGGATGTTGTGGAAGGCGAGATAGGTCCACGGGCTCGAGCAATCGAAGAAGAACTCGATCATGGCCTGACCTCAACCCGCGGCAGCGCTTCGCACGTCCGAAAATACGGCATCGCCGTTCACGATATCGGCGAGCATTGTCAACGTGTGCAGCGAGGCGCGATGCGCGTCCATGTCGCCGGAGGCGCAGCAATCGGCGAACAGCCGGACGCGGTAGCCCATGTCGGCGGCATCACGCACGGTGTGCTCGACCGAAAATTGCGTGGCTAGCCCCATGACGTTGACGCGCTCGATCGAGCGTTCGCGCAGCAGCGCCTCGAGGCCGGTGCGGCGAAACGCGCTGTTGCCGGTTCCGTCAACGACAATGTCGCTGGCTTCCGGAGCGAATCCTTCATACGGCGCGGCACCCCACGAGCCGCGCTTGAGCGCGCCGAGCTCTTCGGTTTTTCGGAACAGCCGGCAGTTGCGCGGCATGTCCGAATAATCCGCCGCGAAAGCAATGTGCATGTGCGCGATCGTCCAGCCGGCCCGTCGCGCCGCCGCCAAGGCCTGGGCGCTCGCCCGCAGAAAATCCCGCGCGCGCGCGGTTTCGCGATCGAGCGAAAATGGTATGCGTCCGCGCGGATGGCAGATGTCGTTTTGATAATGTAGCGCGATCAACGCCTCGTTCATGACGATTTCCTCATGCCGCAATCTTGACGTTTCAAGCCCGCAATGTCCAATTGCGAATGGCCAACGAGACCGTGAAATCGCAAGCCGCAACGAGTTTCCCGCAATGAGCGAAGTTTCGTCGAACACCGAGCCGCCGGCACCGATCGTCGATCCGGATGCGATCAAAGAAATCGCCCCCGGCGTGTTCGTAATCACGGACCGGCGTGTTCCCTTGGTGCCGAACATAGGCATCATCGTCGGCGCGGACAGAGCCCTCATCGTCGATACCGGAATGGGGCCGGCCAATGGCGAGACGGTGCTACAGGCGGCAAAGCGCGTCGCCGGCGGCAAGGCGCTGGTGCTGACGCTCACCCATTTCCATCCCGAGCACGGTTTTGGTGCGCAGGTCTTCAAGGGCGCCGCCAGAATTTACTACAACCGGTCGCAACGAGACGAATTGCTGGCCAAGGGCGAAGGCTATCTCGGCATGTTCAAGACTTTCAGCCCGGCCGTCGCCGCCGCGTTGGAGGACACGCAGCTGGTCTTGCCGGACGAGGTCTATGACGGCGGTTCGTCGACTGTCGATCTCGGCGGCCGCACCGTTGAGCTCAAAACCTGGGGCCTGGCGCACACAGCGGGCGACCAGGTCGCCTGGCTGCCGCAGGAGCGCATTCTCTTCACCGGCGATCTCGCCGAGGAACGCATTTTTCCGATCTTTCCCTGGTTTCCGCCGAACGACGCCGACATCGACGCCGTGCGCTGGGCGCAAATTCTGTCCGCGCTCGCGGCCGACGACCCGGCCATCGTGGTTCCGGGCCACGGCGATATCGGCGGTGCTGAAATTCTCATCGCGGTGCGGGACTATATGGTCGACCTAGGCAAACGCGTCGCGGCGGAAAGACAAGCGGGAAAGGATGCCGACCGCATCGTCGCCGAACTGGCGCCGACGATCCGCGCCGAGCACCCGGACTGGTTCGCGCCGGAATGGATCGATTTCGCGATCCGCTATTATGCGTCGTTGAGCTGACGAATCCGCCATTAACGCGCGCCGATCGGGCGTTTCCGGTCGACTCTATTGCCGCTTGAACGGCCACATGATCTCGCGTCCGCCGGCAATGCCGTCGGGGCGGAAAATGATGATCAAGAGCATGATCAGAGCGAGGATCACGTCGCCCGACCCTGCCGGCGCCGCGACGACGACCGAGCTGATCGTAAACCCGATCTCGATCTCGCGCAGCCCCTCCGTCAGGACGGCGATCACTACGGCGCCGATGACGGCGCCGCTCAGGCTGCCCCTGCCCCCGACAATGAGCATGGCGACGATGAGGAAAGTGAGATCCAGATAAAAATTCTCGACTTGCACGATGCCGAGAAAATGGGCGAGCAGTACGCCGGCAATGCCGGAGAGAAACGCGGAGACGACGAACGCAATCAGGCGGTGCCCCACCACGTCGATACCCAGGGCCTGCGCGGCGGTCTCGTCCTCGCGCGAGGCGCGCAACAGCAGGGCCGATCGTGTTTCCTGATATGCAAAGGCAATCGCCACGGCGGCCAGCGCCCAGGCCAAGGCGGTCCACAGCCCGACATAGGCCGGCAGCCCCATCAGCGAGTTATGTCCTCCGGTCACCGCCGTCCAGTTGCCGAACACGACATTGGCGACAACGAGCACGGCAAACGTCGCGATGCTCGCGGCAACGCCCGAAAGCCGCATCAGCGGCCAGCCCACGATCAAGGCGACGAGCGATGCCACGGCCCCGCCGGCCAATGCGCCGGCAACGGTCGGCCATTCGGCGCCGGCGATGACGGCCGGTAGGTCGGGAAGAAACACCGACTTGGCCGAGGCTTTCATGGTCAGAAGCGCGGAAACATAGGCGCCGACCGCCATGAAGGCGACATTGCCGAACGACAGCAGGCCGGAATTCCCGACGAAGACATAAAGACCGACCACCGCGACGAGATTGATCAGCCCTTGCGTCGCGCGCCGTTGCAGGACGGGCGGCGCGAACGACGTGACGAGCGCGATGGCGCAGATCAGCAACGTCAGAACGACGAGCGGCCAAAGCCGCACAATCACGCCGCCGCGGTGCGCCTGGACATGAACGTCGTCGGCCATCAAATGCGCTCCGTCAGCCCACGCGCCGGCAGCAGGCCTTGCGGACGCAGGAGCAGGACGAGCGCCACCGCTACGAACACGAACGCTTCCCGGAAAGCGCGTAGATCTGGCGGCAACAGCGCTTGCAGAAGAATCGACATGGCGCCGACCAGGAAGCCGCCGAGCGCCGCGCCGGAAAGACTGCCAAGCCCACCGATCACCGTGCCGACGAAGGCGATAATGACCAACGGCACGCCCATGCGCGGCTGCACCACGCCGGTTTGCACGACGACGAGGCAAGAGACCGCGGCTGCGAGAATGCCGCTGAGCGCGAAGGCCACCGCGATCACTCTGTTGGCGCGCACCCCGAGTACCCGTGCCATGCGGAAATCCTCAGCGGCTGCGCGCATCTGCAGTCCCATTCGCGTCCCCTTCAGGAACCAGGTCAGCGCGATCAGCAGCACGATACTGACGACGATCGTCGCGATTTGAAGCATCTGCAGACGAACGCCGAACAATTCGATCTGCCGACCGAGCGCGGGCAGGAAGTCGATGCCTTTGAGCCGCGAGCCGACCACGAGGATCAGCATCTTTTGCAGGAAGAAGCTCACCGCGAACGATGATATCAAGAGTGTCGTCGGATCCGCGCTGCGCAGCGGACGAAAGGCCGCGCGCTCGGTGACCAGCGCCAAGATAATTGCCACGGCGATAGCTCCGAACAGCATGACGGGGATGGGAAAGCCCACCAGGGCCAAGAGACCATAGGCGGAGACGGTAATCAGCTCGCCATGAGCAAAATTGATCAGCCGCATGACCCCGAAAATGAGACCGATACCGAGCGCGGTCAGTGCATAGAGGCTTCCAAGGCTGACGGCATCGACCAGCGTCTGAACCGATCGCTCGATCATGGCGACGCCGTCTCCCCTTCCAGATGCACGCCGAAATACGCCGCGTCGAAACGCGGATCGCTCCGGACATCGGCGGCGCCGCCGCTCAGGCTGAACGATCCGCCGTTCATCACGTAGACCCGGTCCGACAGGCTGAACACACGTTCCGCATTCTGCTCGACGAGCAAGATGGTGATGCCCTGCGCGGCGATGGTCTTAAGGAGCGCATAGACGTTATCGACGACACTCGGCGCGAGGCCGAGGGACGGTTCGTCGAGCATGATGAGCCGCGGCCGCGACAACAGCGCACGCGCGATTGCAAGCTGCTGTTGCTCGCCGCCCGACAATTGCCCGGCAGGCTGGCGCCGGCGCTGGCCGAGGATCGGAAAGGTCTCGAACGACCGCTCGATATCGGCCTGGACGCCGTCGCGCCGCACGGTCGCGCCGAGCAACAGATTCTCGATGACGGTGAGGCTGGCGAAGATGTGCCGGCCTTCCGGCACGAGGGCGATGCCTCGGGCCACGACTTCTTCCAGCGCGATTCCGCCCAGAGGCCTTGCCGCGAAAACAATGGTTCCGCCGACTGGCTTCACGATTCCAGCGACGGCCGATACAAGCGACGTTTTGCCGGCGCCGTTCGGCCCGACAATGCCGACGATCTCACCTTCGGCGATTTCAAGGTCGACGCCGCGCACCGCGGTGACGGTGCCATAGCGCACCGACAGGCCGGAAATGGCAAGGAGCGGCCCGGACGCGTTCATTGCAATGTGCTGGTGCCGAGATAGGCGCGCCTGACCCCGGGATCGGCAAGGACCTGCGCGGGAGCGCCGGCGGCAATCGTTTTGCCGCTGTCGAGAACATGGACCCGCTCGCACAAATTTATCACCAAAGCCATGTTGTGCTCGATGACGAGTATGCCGCAGCCGTATTTGGCGCGAACATCGAGAATGATGCGGCGCAACTCGTCCGCTTCCGCCGCCGCAAGCCCGGCCGCCGGCTCGTCGAGCAGGAGAAAGCGCGGATTCACCGAAAGCGCGCGGACGAGACCGACACGCCGCTCTTCGCCATAGCTCAAGCCCGCGGCGAGCTGATGCGCCTTCTCGGCAAGATCCAACTCGTGGAGGATATCGAATGCACGCCGCCGTGCCTCGGCGCGGCCGAGCCCGGCCGCCACATATCCCGCCTCGACATTCTCGCTGACGGTCAGACCGCGAAACAGCCGGACCGCTTGAAAGGTCCGCACCACGCCTTGGTGCGCGAAGCCGTGGCGCGGCAGTCGCGTGCAATTCCGCTCACCGACCACCACGACACCGGCCTGCGGCCGCTGGAAGCCGGAGAGCACATTCACGAGCGTGGTTTTGCCAGCCCCGTTCGGGCCGATGAGGCCCAGAATTTCGCCGCGTTCGAGCCGGATGCTGACCTTGTCGACGGCGACGAGGCCGCCGAACCGGACACTCACCTCCTGTGCGGAGAGGTCCATCGGTGCTCGTCCGGCCGGACGCCTCTCGAGCTTATTGAAACGCTGGAAACGATTCGACCGAGAAACGCCCGACACTTTTGAACTTGCCGTCGGTGACGTTGAGAATTGCCATCGGCCGCGTCGTCTGGATGTGTAGCTCGCTCGTGTACGTGGTCGGACCGATGACGAGCGGCTTCTTGTCGAAGGTGTCGAGCACCGCCGCGACCTTGGCGCCGTCGAGCGAGCCGGCCTTGTTCGCTGCGGCGGCCCAGGCCTGCACCGCGGCATAACCACGCAAGCCGTACGATACGTCCGCCTTCCGGCCGAACTTCGCCTCGAAGCGCTTGAAGAAGCCGTTCACTTCGGGATCGGGATCGTCGCCATATTTGGAGCCGTAGCTGATAACGTAGAAATTGGACAGGTCGGGAACCGAGCTGATCCAGTAGTCGCCGTCGAGCGACTCGCCGGTGACGATCGGCGCGTTGATGCCGGCGGCACGCAGCTGACGGATCGCACTCGGCCCGCCCGGCGCGTAGGAGCAGAAGAAGATCATCTCCGGCTTCTTGCCGAGGCTGGTGATGCGCGTAACCTGCGCGGCGATCGACGGATCGCCATTGAGGAAAGTGTCCTGGCCAATGAGCCCATCCTTGCCGGCAAGCTCTTTCCAGCGCGTCGCGAAACTGCCGCACAGCGACTTGGTGTAGGCAATGGTGTTGTCGAGCAACACGTAGGCCGTTTTCCAGCCCTTCTGCCTGAAGGCCCATTCCGCCAACAATCCGCCTTGAGCCTGGCTGGCATTGGACGTCGAGTAGGCCAGCGGGCCGACGCCCTTGACGCCGAATTTCGGATCGGAGGCGCCGGAGAAGGCGACGACATCCTTCTGCTGCGCCACATAGGCGCCGGGTGCGCCGAAGTCGAAATCGCTGGGAAGCAAGATCGCCTTGGCACCCTTGCCGATGACGTCGATGGCGCCGTCGGCGCCGAGCGGCGGCTGCGACTTGTTGTCGAATTGCACGATCTCGATCGGCTGTCCGAGCACGCCGCCGGCCGCGTTGATCTCGTCCACCGCCAGCTTCGCGCCGGCGATGGTGTCCGCGTCGATCGGAGCGAACCATCCGCTGAACGACATCACGAGCCCGAACACGGGCTTATCAGCGCTCCACGCGCTTGTCGCGGCCGTCATTGCGGCGATCGCCACAAACGCCGCCAATCTGAATTTTCGGATCATGGGCCGCAACTCCGGGCTGAGACGGAATAAGCGGCAATGGTAAGCAGCGGTAAGATATACTTCAAGCCTAAAGTTTTCTCCCGGCCGCCGTTTTGAACGGTGCGGCGACGACTTCAGGTGTCTCCGCGTCAGGTGCTAAACACCGAGATAACGTCGCTGGATGTCGGCGGCTTTGGCCAACTCGTCCGAGGTTCCCGTCCACACCACGCGGCCGCGTTCGATGATGTAATGGCGGTCGGCGATGCGGCTGAGCGCATCGACGTTCTTGTCGATGACCAGGATCGACTGCCCGGCGGCGCGTAACAGTTCGAGGCAGCGCCAGATCTCGTCGCGGATCAGCGGCGCCAAGCCTTCGGTCGCCTCGTCGAGAATGACGAGGCGCGGATTGGTCATGAGCGCCCGGCCGATCGCCAGCATCTGCTGTTCGCCGCCGGACAGGAGGTTCGCCATGCTGCTCGGCGCGGGCGGCGAGCCGCGGAAACAGCGCATAGACTTTTTCCAGCGTCCACGGATCGTCGGCGGCGGTGCGGTTGGCCGCGGTGGCGACGAGGTTTTCGCGTGTGGTGAGGTTCGGAAAGACCTGGCGGCCTTCCGGCACCAGCCCGAGGCCGAGCTTGGCGATGCGGTAGGCCGGCAGGTTGCGCAGCTCGGTCGCCGGCGAAGCGGATCGACCCGGCCGCCGGCCGCGTCAGTCCCATGATCGAGCGCACCGTCGTGGTCTTGCCCATGCCGTTGCGGCCCATGAGCGACACCATTTCGCCCGGCGCGATGGCGAGCGAAATGCCGAACAGCACGCGGCTTTGGCCGTAGCTGGTTTCGATGTCGGCGAGCTCGAGGAGCGGCGCTTCAGCCATGGCCGGGTCCTTCGCCGCCGGTCGACCTTTTCGCCGAGATAGGCCTCGCGCACGGCGGGATCGGCCTTGACCGTCGCGGCGTCGCCCGAGGCGATGACGCGGCCATAGACCAGGACGCTGATGCGGTCGGCGAGCGCAAACACCGCTTCCATGTCGTGCTCGATCAACAGGATGGTCACGCTGCCCTTGAGCCCTTGCAGCAACGCGACCATGCGGGCGGATTCGTCCGGCCCCATGCCGGCCATCGGCTCGTCGAGCAGAAGAAGCCGCGGCTGCGCCGCGAGCGCCATGGCGATTTCGAGCTGCCGGTGCTCGCCGTGGCTCAATTTGCCGACTCGCGTTGCGGCGCGATGGCCGAGCCCGACCCGCGCCAGCGCCGCCTGCGCGGGCGCGCGCAATTCGTCGTCGCCGCGGGCTTTGCGCCAGAACCGGAACGAATGGCCGCGGTGCGCCTGCACCGCGAGCGCGACATTGTCGAGCGCGGTGAAATCGGCAAACAGCGAGGTGATCTGGAACGACCGCGCCAGGCCGAGCCGGCTGCGGCGGATAGACCGGCAGCCGCGTGATGTCGCCGCCGGCGAAGCGGATATTGCCCTGCTGCGGCGCGATCTCGCCGGCGATGAGGCCGATGAAGGTCGATTTGCCCGCGCCGTTCGGGCCGATCACGGCATGGAATTCGCCGTGCTCGATATCGAAATCGATGGCGTCGGCCGCGACGACGCCGCCGAAGCGTTTGGTCAGACCTTGGACTGCAAGCAGCGTATCAGCCATCGCGCCGGCCTTGGATGAGACCGTCGATGCCGCCGTGCACATAAAGCGCGACCACGAGCAGAAACGGTCCGAGAATCAAATCCGGATATTCGGTGACGCGCGACAGCGCTTCCTGCAGCAACAGGAACGTCGCCGCCCCGATCAGCGGCCCGAACGGCGAGCCGAGGCCGCCCAGAACCACCATGACGATGAGGTCGCCCGAGCGCGTCCAGTACATCATCGCCGGGCTGATGAAATTGGTGTGGGTGGCCAAGAGCGCGCCGGCCAGTCCGCACAGCGCGCCGGCGATGACGAAGGCGACGAGCTTGTAGCGGAAGGTCGGGAATCCGATCGCGCGCATGCGCCGCTCGTTGGAGCGGGCGCCCTGCACCACCAGCCCGAAGCGCGAATTGACGATGCGCCAGACCAGATAGATGCTGCCGATGAGCAGCGCGAGGCACAGATAATAGAACGCGGTCTTGTCGTCGAGATCGATGAGGCCGCCGAACGTGCTGCGGTGGTAGATGGTGAGACCGTCGTCGCCGCCGTAACGGTCGAGGCCGCTCGCCACATAGTAGATCATCTGGGCGAAGGCGAGCGTGATCATGATGAAATAGACGCCGCGCGTGCGCAGGCTGAGCGCGCCGACGACGAGCGCAAACAGTGCCGACGCCGCGACCGCGACCGGCCATTGCACGAAGCCGGAGCCGATCCCCTCCTGCGCCAGAATGCCGACGGCATAGCCGCCGATGCCGAGATACGCGGCGTGGCCGAAGCTGACCATGCCGCCATAGCCCATGATGAGGTTGAGGCTCACCGCGCCGATCGCCAGGATGAGAATGCGGGTGAACAAGGTGATGACGAAGCTGTTGCCGGTGAACGCCGGATAGAGCGGCAGCAGCGCCAGAAAGGCCAGCAGCAAAGCGATCAGCGCGGTGCGCGGCGTCAGGCGGAGGCTTTGCCGCGGGGTGTCGAGCGCCGGCTCGAGCGGGGGATCGAACGAAGCCGTCATTGCGTCGCCGCCGGGAACAGTCCTTCCGGCCGGAACACCAGGATCGCGGCCATCAGCATGTAGATCGACATCGACGACAGCGACGGCCCGAGCGTCTGCGCGGCGGCGAGGCTGAGCACGTGGCGCAACAGATCGGGCAGGAAGGCGCGGCCGAGCGTATCGATCAGGCCGACGATGATTGCCGCGACGAAAGCGCCGCGGATCGAGCCGATGCCGCCGATGATGATGACGACGAAGGCGAGGATCAGAATGTTCTCGCCCATGCCGATCTGGACGGTGAGAATGGGCGCCTGCATCACGCCGGCGAAGCCGGCGAGCGCGGCGCCGAGCCCGAACACCAGGGTATAGAGGAGCTTGATGTTGACGCCGAGTGCCGCGACCATTTCGCGGTTGGAGGCGCCGGCGCGGATCAGCATGCCGAGCCTCGTGCGCATGACCATGACATAGAGCACCGCCGCGACCGCAAGCGTCGCCACGATGATGACGATCCGATAGGCCGGATAATAGAACCCTGGCAAGATCTGAACGGCTGTAAGCATCTGCGGCGGCAGCGACAGGGTCATGCCGGCCGGCCCCCAGACGAGGCGCACGAACTCGTTGAAGAACAACAGCAAACCGAACGTGCCGAGCACTTGGTCGAGGTGACTGCGTTCGTAAAGGCGCCGCACCGCCACGACCTCGAGCACCATGCCGGCGATGAGCGAGGCGGCCACCGCCAGCACGACGGCGGCGACGAAGCTTCCGGTCCACACCGCGAAGGTCGCGGCGAAATAGGCGCCGAGCATGTAGAGCGAGCCATGCGCCAGATTGACCAAGTCCATAATGCCGAACACGAGCGTCAGCCCAGCGGCCAAGAGAAACAGCAGCATGCCCAGCTGTACGCCGTTGAGGCATTGCTCGACGAAATACAGCATGGTCTTACGACGACCGAATCGAGGCGCCGTCACCCCGCGGCCGCGCCGCGCACGGCGGGCCGAGGGGATCACGGCTGGTGTGATGGCGGAGCAAAGCGCCGACCTTATTTCATCGGGCAACGATCATGGAATTGATCCTGATCGTTTTCGACGATCGTCGCCGCCGTCTTGAGCACGTAATCGTCGCCCTGTTTGACCACCTCCTGCAGGTAGAAGTTCTCGATCGGCATGTGGTTGTTGCCGAACTTGAAGTTGCCGCGCACCGACTTGAAGTCGGCCTTCTCCATCGCCTTGCGGATCGCTTCCTTGTCGGAGAGGTCGCCATGGACGGCGGTCACGGCGCTGTCGAGCAGCGACACCGCGTCGTAGCTCTGCGCGCCGTAATAGGACGGATGCAGCTTGTACTTAGCGTTGTAGTCGGCGACGAACTTCTTGTTGGCCGCGTTGGGCAGGTCGTTGACCCATTCCTGGGCGCCCGGAATGCCGAGCGACAGCTCCTTGAGCCGCGGGATCGACAGTTCGTCGATGGTGAACACCTGGTAGAGCGGGATTTTCCCTTTGAGGCCCGACTGGGTGTATTGGGTGACGAACTGCACGCCGGCGCCGCCCGGATAGAATACGAAGATCGCTTCGGCGCCCGATGCGCGCGCTTTGGACAGTTCGGCGGAGAAGTCGAGCTGGTCGGGCCAGCGGGTGTATTCCTCGCCGAGGACTTGCCCTTGAAGGTCAGTTTCAGGCCCGCCAGCATGTCCTTGCCGGCGGCGTAGTTGGGACCGATCAGAAAGACGCTCTTGACGCCCTTCTGGTTCATGTAGAGGCCCATCGCCTCCGGCGTCTGGTCGTTCTGCCAGGAGGTCGAGAACACATAGGGCGAGCACAATTCGCCGGCGAGCTTCGAGGCGCCGGCATTGGCGATCACCGTCACGGTCTTAGAGTCGACCAGCGGCTTGAGCGAGGCCAGCATCACGTTCGACCAGATGTAGCCGACGACGAAATCGACCTTGTCGGATTCGATCAGCTTCTGGGTCTTCTGCACCCCGACGTCGGGCTTTTGCGTGTCGTCCTCGTAGATGACCTCGACCGGCAGGCCGCCGATCTTGCGGCCGAGATGGTCGAGACCGAGCTCGAAGGCGTTGCGCATATCGTTGCCGATCACGGCGGTCGGGCCGCTGAACGTGCTGACGAAGCCGATCTTGACGGTCTTCTGCTGGGCCGATGCGTGTTGAACCATGGCCGGCCCCGCCGCCAGCGCCAACGCGGCCGCGGCGGCCATCGCTGTTATCCTCATCGAGTCGATCCCTCTCGTTGGCGCACTTTTCCAGTGCACGGACATTTCCCGGACGGTGTTGGGGTATTCGCGAACGGCAGCGATTTGACCGCGACCGGGCGCGCTAATCAAGCCGCCGTTTGCAGCAGCCGCGTGTTGCAGTGCGGCAGGGATAGGCATTTCTACCTCGGCGTGTCGCAAAACATGGTCGCGAACGCGGATCAGCGGTGTCCGGACCTCATGACCAACCGACTTGACGCCGATCCTTACATGGCCCACGATCATTAGACCAAGATGTCCCTCTTCCACAATCAAGGAGGGCGACAACTCCGATCCGTCGGGGAGGAAATAACGATGACTCGGAGAGAGCTCGCAGGCTTGGTGGTCTGCGCCGCCGCCCTGGCGTGGTCATGGTGTGCCTTTGGCGAGCCGGCGACGGGGAAACCGATCTTGATCGGCGCTCACCTCGATCTGGCCAAGCAGGCGTCCTATTACTCGCTCCTACAAAAGGACTCGATCGATCTCTTCGTCAAGGAATTTAACGAAGCCGGCGGGATCAATGGACGCCCGCTGCAAGTGCTCTTCGAAGACGACGAGAACAATCCAGTTACCACGGCCATCAAGGTCGACAAGCTGGCGTCTGAGGGCGTGGACTATATCGTCTCCATTGGCTCTTCTGCGACCGGACTAGCGACACAAAAGCGCGCTAGCGAGCTCAAGATACCGCATGGCGCGCCCGCGAACCTCGCCGAGCAACTGACCACCGACCCACCCAAGCGATACTATTTTAGAATTCCATTGCGGGGGAAATACGAGCTCGGGGCCGTCGCCCAGTATCTACACAAGAAATACGGCGCGCCAAAGCTCGCCGTCGTGCGCGACACCACTCAGACTGGGCTCGTGATCTCGGACCAGTGGATCAACGATCTAAAAAAAGATGGCTTTAACATCGTTGCTCTCGAACAGGTCACGCCCGGATCGACGGAAGCGTCGAGCCAGGCGTTGCGCGTGAAAGATTCGGGCGCCGACGTCGTCATTGTGGTGGGCGGGTCTATTCCCGATTTGGCGAACTACATCAAAGCCCACAAGCTGTTTGAGAATCCCGCGCCGTTGATCGGAAACAGCCTTTTCACGGCCGGCGGATTCCTCAAGCTTGCCGGAAATGCCGCCGAAGGCTTCGTCTATCCCGATGCGATCGACCCGTCGCGCAGGGAAATCCAAGCGATCGACGCCAAGCTTGTCAAGGCTTACGGCGACCGGCTTAAGAATCAAGCGGTCGCGCTGCAGGCCTGGGAATACATGCGGGTCGTTTGCGATGCGATCAAGCGCGCCGGCACTGACGATCGCGAAAAGATCCGCGACGCGATGGAGGAGACCAAGGACTTCCCGATTGCGATCGGCCCTCCTGGCATGACATTGACCTACAGCCTAACTAATCACGACCTTTTCACCAGTCCCGATCAGGTCGTGCTGCGTGAAGTACGCAATGGTGAGTTCGGACCGGCGCTGCGCTGGCGCTAGGTCACGACAGGCGGGACCGTTCCCTTGACATTGGCGTCAGTTGTTCAGGTGCTGCTCTCTGGGCTTCAGATCGGCAGTATCTATGCACTCCTGGCTCTCAGCTATTACGTCATTATCATCGCCACCGGCATACTGAATTTCGCGCAGGGCGAGTGGATGATGGTGTCCGGGGTTCTGGGGGTTACTTTCCTGAGCCTTGGCCTTCCCTATCCGATCGCATTCTGCGGCGGCATTGTTGGCGCCACTGCGCTGGCGATCGCGGCCGAGCGATTGGTCATCCGACCGCTGCAAAAGCGCCAGGCATCGGAAGCGATTACGCTTCTCGCCCTGTTCGGCATCATGCTTGTCGTGCGCTACGGCACCGGCGCGATTCATGGGCGCCTCGATGAGCCGCTGCCCGGCCCCGCGGGCAATCACGTATTCCGGCTTGGCTCGAACGTTTTTGTATTTTCGCAATCGTTCGTGATCTACGGCGCGACCGCCGCGATTTTTTTGAGCGTGGTGCTTTGGATGCGCCTCAGCTGGCTGGGTCGCTCGTTGCGGATCACAGCCATCGACCCGCTGGCAGCGGTCCTCGTCGGAGTGAATCCAAATGCGGTTCGAATGGTGGCATTCGGCCTCGGTGGCCTCATCGCCGCTATTGTGGCATGGCTCTACGCACCGCTGTTCGCCGTCGGCTACCTTACCGGTGCGGTCCCCGGAATCAAGGGCTTCATTGCTCTATTCATTGGCGGAACAAGCTCGCCGCTCGGTGCGCTCGTTGGCGGCCTTCTGCTTGGGGTGATGGAAGTGGCCGCCGCGCGTTACCTGCCGTCGATCTACGCCGAGGGAATCGCGTTTGCTCTTTTGATGATCATTTTATTTCTGCGCCCCAGCGGCCTCATTGGCGTCCGGAGATCGCAATAAATGCGCGGGATCAATGCCGCAACTCTGCCTCGACTTTACCCGCTGGCGCTGGCTGGAGCAGGCATTGTTGCAATGCTCCCGCTCACCGCCAATGCTTACCATCTCACGGTGGCCGTCAATCTCTGCATCACTCTCATTTTGACTCTGAGTCTGAACTTCGTCGTCGGCAATTCGGGCCAGTTTCACCTCTCGCACGTGGCCTTCTTCGGAACCGGCGCCTACGTGTCCGCAATACTTGCCAAGCAATATCACCTTTCGCCGTGGCTGTGCCTGTTCTGCGCGGTTCCCGCCGTCGCATTGCTTGCCGCACTAATCGGACTGCCGGTCACGAGACTGAAAGGCCTTTACCTCGCTGTCGCCACGCTCGCGTTCAGTCTCTTCGTCGAGGTTCTGGTGAACCAGGGCGGCGCGCTGACCGGCGGAGGGTACGGCATCCAGGATATTCCCGCGGCTACCATGTTCGGTGCCCGCCTGTCCGCAAGATCGTTCTATTTATTGGCGCTTGCCGCCTTGATCGTGATGATTGTTATTATCAACAACTTGCTCAATTCGAAATTTGGGCGTGAAATCATTGCCAGCCGCGATCATCCGAATGCGGCGGCGGCCGCCGGCATAAATCCCGCAGCGACGAAGCTGTTGGTCCTCGTCATCGCCGCATCGTTTGCCGCAGTCGCCGGCTGGCTGCACACCTTTTATTTTTTGACGCTCAACCCGGTCGTACTCAGCCCGGAATGGACGTTCGTCTGGTTCTTCATGGTGCTGGTCGGAGGACTCGGCAGCATAACCGGCGTCGTACTTGGCACGATGTTGCTCACGCTGGTACCGGAATTTCTCGGCTTTGCCGGCGGTCAAACGGTTCTCGTCATCGGCATTCTCATGATCGCGGTCACTTTGTTTGCTCCGCGTGGCCTTGCGGGTTTACTTTACGGTTCGGTGAAAGTCGCATCGGCCGGGCGGAAAAACTGATGAAGACCGCGCCCCCGTCGTTTCTTTCGATGCAAAATGTCTCCAAATCGTTCGGCGGCGTGGTTGCACTGCGGGACGTGTCATTTCAGGTTCGTTCGGGCCATGTGTGCGGCGTCATCGGACCGAACGGCGCAGGAAAATCCACCCTGTTCGATTTGATTTCCGGTGTGCTGGCGCCTTCGGCGGGAGCGATTATTTTCCGTGGCGACGCGATCAACGGCCTCACAATGTACCAGAGGGCCCGGCGGGGAATAATCCGCACCTTCCAGCTTGCCAATACTTTCGACTCGCTGACGGTCGAGGAGAACGTCCTGATCGGCGCAGAGGATCATCGTCACGTGAATTTGTTCCAGGCGGCGACGCACCTTGGGGCCTACCGTGCAGGTTTGGCCGCAGCGCGACGGCGCGCGCAGGAGATCATGGACGTCGTCGGAATTGGTGAGTTGTCGCAAACGCCCGCCGCACGATTGACATTTGGACAGCAACGCCTGGTTTCGGTGGCGCGGGCTCTCGCCGGCGATGCCAAACTGCTTCTTCTGGACGAGCCGGCGGCGGGGCTGTCGGGTGGCGAGATTGAGCACCTTTGCGATGCGATCCTGCGGTTGCAGGCCACTGGCGCGACAGTGCTCATCATCGAGCACAATGTGAACGTGATCATGCGGATCTGCGGCCAAGTCATCGTGATGCATTTGGGAGAGAAGATCGGCGACGGAACGCCCGATGAGGTACAAAAGAGCGAAAAGGTGGTGGAGGCGTATCTTGGCACCTGACGGGACGCGTTTTGTCGAACTTGCAAACGTGTCGTTGTCGTATGGCGCCGTTCGCGTCCTCAGCGACATCAGCCTGTCGATTTGCGCAGGGTCAAGCTTGGCGGTGTTGGGCGCGAACGGAGCTGGTAAGACCACGCTGCTGCGCGGCATCTCCGGGGTCGTGGTCCGGCGCCACGGTTCGATCCAATTCGAGGGCCGAGAAATTTCAGGCTTGGGGGCGCACGACATCGTTCGGCAGGGAATCAGTCACGTCCCGGAAGGAAAGCATCTCTTCAAGCCACTCACGGTTCGGGAGAACATCGAGATCGGCTCTCTACCGCTGCATCAGTCTGGCAGGTCCGCGGAGGCGGATGGCTGCCGGGACTTGGTCTACGAACTATTCCCGATCTTGAAGGCCAGAGGTGGACAGATCGCGAGCACGCTGTCGGGCGGAGAGCAACAGATGCTTGCGATCGCTCGGGCCCTGATGTCACGGCCGAAGATGCTGTTGCTCGATGAGCCGTCAGTCGGTCTTGCGCCCAAGATCAATGAGGTCTTGTTCGCGGCTCTCAAGAGCCTCAAGGCGCTTGGGATCGTGGTCGTCGTGGCCGAGCAGGTCGTCCGGCTCGCCTGTGACTTGGCGGACGAGACTGTGGTAATGCATCTCGGCCGCGTCGCGATGAAGGGCCCGTCCGCCGAGGTCCGCGACAGCCCCGAACTTAGGCGGCTGTACCTCGGCGGCTGAAACGACAGCGGGATGCTGCAAAGTCTAGGCATTGCCGACGTTGAAGACCTGCCGTGCCTCCGCGACCGTCGCCGGATCCCTGCCGAATTTTTGCGCGATCTGGGCCATGGCTTCGACCAGCTGATAGTTCTGTTTCGCCGCATTCCCATCCGGCAGATAGATGTTGTCCTCAAAGCCGACACGGACGATATCGCAGCCCATAAGAACACCGACCGTGTTCATCGGGAATTGGTCCCGCCCGGTCGCAAGCACTTCCCATTTCCAGTGCGGGAACAATTGCGCGCCGTCCTCCGCGGCCAGCGCGAGCGTGCGCACAGTCGGCACCATGGCGCCGAAACCCAAGCAATAGTCGAGCCAAAGGTTTTTGGTGTTGCGATCGAATACGCCCTCCTCCGCAAAGCGATTGAGCTTATGGATTTGGCTGACTTCGGTGATCTCAAACTCCAGCGAAGCTCCGCGCTTAAGAACGGACTTGATGTTCTGCTGCAGAAGATGCTCCGAATTCATGTAGGACACCGTGCCCGGATAGCCGCCCTCGGGATGATAGAAGTCCCAGGATCCGGCGGCGATGGAAAAAAGGTCTTGTTTTGGCTCGACGTTATGCAGCGCGAGCCTCTCTTCGTCGTTCGGCCACACATATTCGTTGGTACGTGGATCTCGCCGAACGCCAAAACCGTTCGTCGTCTGAATCAAGATGTCGCACTTATCCCTAATCCGCTTGATAATATCGCTGAAGACCTTGATGTCGCTGGTCGGCCCCTTGTCGGCGCCGCGCGCATGGATGTGAACCACCGACGCGCCGGCCTTGTAGCACTGGTGCGCAGCTTCGGCGATTTCGGCCGGCGTGATCGGCACGTGCGCGCCATCCCGGTCCTGTTGAGCGCCTCCGTTAACCGCGGCAAGAATGACGAGTTTTTTTCCGACAGCCAAAGTCACCTCCCAATCGTTGTCAATTGCCCGCGAAAGCGTCGTATTTTGCGAAAAATCATGCCGCTAATGGTGAGCAAAGTCCAATAGAATTGCGGCAGGCATGGCGTGTCCGATCAGGCGGTTGCGCAATGCGGGCGCACCCTTTACGCAAAGGCACAACGCAGACACCTGGATCCCCGGCGCAATGGCACAGCAACTCGAATTCGGCCTCGATACGTTCGGCGACGTCACCATCGGTGCCGACGGCGGTGCGTTGACGCATGCGCAGGTGATCCGCAACGTGATCGCCGAAGGTGTTCGCGCCGACGAGGTCGGGGTCGATGCTTTTGGCGTCGGCGAACACCACCGGCCGGATTTTTCGGTCTCAGCGCCGGAAATCGTGCTCGCCGCCATCGCCGGACGCACCAAGCGCATAAAACTCGGCTCCGCCGTCACAGTGCTCTCATCCGACGACCCGATCCGGGTGTTCGAGCGGTTTTCGACCCTCAACGCCGCGTCGAGCGGCCGCGCCGAGGTGACGCTGGGGCGCGGGTCCTTCATCGAGTCGTTTCCCCTGTTCGGCTACGATCTCAATCAGTACGAGGAGCTGTTCGAGGAAAAGCTCGACCTGTTCGTCGCCCTGCTGCGGTCGGATACCGTGAGCTGGGAGGGCCGGTTGCGCCCGCCGCTGAAAAACCAACGCATCTTCCCGCCGGTCGAGAACGCCCCGCTGCGGACCTGGATCGGGGTGGGCGGCTCGCCGGAATTGGTCGTGCGCGCCGCGCGCTACGACCTGCCGCTCGCGCTCGCCATCATCGGCGGCGACCCGGCGCGGTTTCGCCCCTTCGTCGACCTTTATCACCGCGCCTATGCGCAATTGGGCCGGCCGGCACAGCCCGTCGGCGTCCATTCGCCCGGCTACATCGCCGATACCGACGCGCAGGCGCGCGAGGAGTATTGGCAAGGCTACAAGGCCATGCACGACCGCATCGGCGGCGAACGCGGCTGGCCGCCGATGGAACGTTCCGCGTTCGACCGCGAGGTCGAGCACGGTGCGCTCCATGTCGGTTCGCCGGAAACCGTCGCGCGCAAGATCACGGCGACGGTGAAGGCGCTCGGCATCGTGCGCTTCGACTTGAAGTACAGCGCCGGGACGCTGGTGCACGAGAATCTGCTGCATTGCATCGAGCTTTACGGGACGAAGGTGATCCCGCTGGTGCGGGAGATGCTGGGTTAACGCGAATTCCTGCGCTGCCGCGGGAACGAGCAGCAGCAATGCGATGATTCCGACCAAGGCAAACAGCGCGCCGTAATAGAACACGGCGACGTGGCCGACGCGGTCCCAGAGTACGCCGGCGACGACGCTGGCGACGAGCTGCAACAGCCCGACCGTGGTGTTGTACCAGCCGATGCCGCTGGCGCGCAGCCGATCCGGCACGAAGCTCGATGCGACCGCCTTGCCGGCGGTGCGAAATATCCCCTGGTAGAGTCCATAAAACACGAAAAATCCGGCGATGAGCGCGACGTTGCGCGTGAGCGCAAAGCCGAGATAGGCGACGAGGAAGACGACGAACGCGGCCAACAGCACGCTCTTGCCGCCGAACCGGTCGAACAGCGATCCCGCCGGATAGGAAATGAGCGCGGCGACGAGGTTGAAAGCCGCATAGACAAGGATGGTCGTCTCCAACGACGCGCCGATATCCTGCGTCCGCAAAATGAGAAAGGCATTGCTGGAATTGCCGAGCGCGAACAGCGCGGTCACCAGGAGATATTTCCAATACCCCGCCGGAAATTGCCGCAAGCTCCAATCGATCCTTGCCTTGGCGGAAATCGCCACGCGCGGCTCCTTGACCAGGAGCACCATGAGGAAGGCGGCGAGGCCCGGGATGACCGCCAGATAGAACACCGCGCGCATGCCGACGTGGACTGCGTAGAGGAGCAGCACCGCCAGCAAAGGACCGATAAAGGCGCCGGCATTGTCGCCGGCCCCCTCGAGCCCGAAGGCGCGGCCGCGGTTTTCCTCCGATACGGACGATGCAATCAGAGCATCGCGCGGGGCGCCGCGCATCCCGGCGCCAAGTCGATCGAACAATCGCGCGCCGAACACAACCTGCCAAACCGTCGCGACGCCGATGAGCGGCTTGCAGACGGCGGCGAGAAAATAGCCGGCGAGCGCAATCGGCTTGCGCCGCTGCAGATGATCGGACAGCGTGCCGGAAAAGCCCTGCACGATATTCTGCGTCGCTTGCGCAAAGCCGTCCACCAGACCGACGACGCTGCCGCCGGCGCCGAGCGTCTGGGTGAGAAAGACCGGCAGCACCGGATAAAGCATTTCGGTCGAGATGTCCGAGAACAGGCTGGCGAAGGCGAGAAGGAAGGTGTTTCTCGACAGGCCGGCAAAATATCCGCGCTTTGCGCCGTCGGTCATGGCGTCTCACCCCGCCGCGAGCGACAGCGCAATGCCGCCCAGCGCGCCGACCACCACGACCAGAAGCGGCGGCGCCCGCCACACGGTCAGCAGCACGAAACCGACCAGCGCAATGGCAAAATCGCCCGGCGCTTTGACCGAGCTGGTCCACACCGGGCTGTAAAGCGCGGCGCCGAGGAGACCGACGACGGCGGCGTTGACCCCGCGCATGACCGCCTGCGCGTCCGTTCGCTTGCGAAAGCCGTCCCAGAACGGCAGCGCGCCGACGAGGATCAAAAGGCCGGGCAGGAAAATGCCGACGAGGCCCAGCGCCGCGCCGGCGACGCCGTGCGGCGACGGGCCGACCACGGCGCCGAGATAGGCGGCAAAGGTGAACAGCGGTCCCGGCACCGCCTGCGCGGCGCCGTAGCCGGCCAGAAAGGCATTGTCCGAGTACCCAACCCGGCGTCACGAACGCTTCGCGCAGCAGCGGCAGCACGACATGGCCGCCGCCGAACACCAGCGCGCCGGAGCGGTAGAACGCCTCGAACAAGGCGATACCGGGCCAACTTACAAAGCTCCGCAGGACCGGCAGGCCGACCAGCAAAACAAAAAACACCGTCAGCGCCACCAATCCCGCGCGCCGCGAAACCGGTATCACCACGTGTCCGGCTCGCTGAGCGGCGCCGCAGTCGCGGCACAAAACAAGGCCGGCGACGGCACCAAGAAGGATCACACCAGATCTGCGCCACCGACGCGGTGCTGAACAAGAATGATGAGGGTCGCGACGACGGCGATCGAGGCGCGTTGCCGGTCCGGACAGAGGCTGCGCGCCATGCCCCAAACCGCCTGCGCGACGATCGCGACAGCGACGAGCTTGAGGCCATGGAGCAAGCCCGGTCCCAGCCGGCCCGCCGAGCGCGCTGGCGCCGAAGGCGAACAGAACAAGCGCGATCGCCGAGGGCAACGTGAAGCCGGTCCATGCGGCGAGCGCGCCGAGGTAGCCGGCACGAATGAGGCCGATCGAAAAGCCGACCTGGCTCGAAGCCGGACCGGGCAGGAACTGGCACAGCGCGACGAGATCGACATAAGCCTGGTCGTCGAGCCAGCGCCGGCGGACGACGAACTCCTCGCGAAAATACCCGATATGGGCGATCGGCCCGCCGAACGAGCTCACTCCGAGCTTGAGGAACGCCAGGAGGACTTCGAGCGGCGAACCGGCATGCGAATGCCCGCCCGTGGCCTCCGTCGGCCGGCTCGCGGCGCCGGTCATCAGGCGTAATCGAACAGCGCCATGAAGCCAAAATCCATGTGCAGCTGCTGGTGGCAGTGGAACAATGTCAGTCCCGGATCGTCGGCGACGAAGTCGAATTCCACTTCCTGAAAGCCGCCCAGCATCACCACGTCCTTGATCACGCCCGCGGTCGGCTTGCCGCCGACGCGGACAGCTCGAAGCTGTGGCGGTGCAGATGCAGCGGGTGAATATCGTCGCTGGCATTGCGGAATTTCAGGCGGTAGCGGCGGCCTTCCTGCACCGTGTATTTCGGCGTCATCGTGTCCATGGAGAACGCTTTGCCGTTGAGCGTCCACTGATTGAAGCCGTCGAGCGCGCCGTTGTTCTTGACGATCAGGATCTCGATCGTCTCGTCCGGCGGAGCCGGCGTCGCGTTGGGCATGCCGAAATCAGACTTGCCGAACAGCGTGTAGTCCCAGTTGTACGGTTTCGGCTTGACCCATTGCGGCTTGCCTTTGGCGCCGGCGTATTCGACGACGATGCCCATGCCGTGGCCGCGGTCGTCGTCGCTGAGATCGCCGAGCACCCAGACGCCCGGATGGTTCATCTCGACGATCGCGGAGATGCGCTCGGCGGTGCCGAGCCACAGCACCGGGACTTCCGCCGGCGTCGGCACCGGGTTGCCGTCGAGCGCGACGACCTTGAACACATGGCCCGGCAACGCGAGGCTGCGGATCTCTCCGGCGCTGGCATTGAGCACGTGGAACAGCACGCGCTCGCCGTGCTTCACGCGGATCGGTTCGCCATGGCCCAGCATCTTGCCGTTGATGCCGAACAGTTCGTAGCCGACTTCATAGCCCTTGGGCCCCGGGTGTTGTTCGTCGGCCTGCTTGCCGATGTCCTGCAGCTCCTTGAGCGGCGCGCCCACCAGCATGTCCATCGCCATGTCGCCGCCGCGGCTGAAGGACGGCAGAAATTCCTTGAGCACCAGAAATACTTCGCGGTCGTAGGCGCCCTTGTCGTCGGCCGGCTCGATGTAGACCGGCCCGGCCTGGCCCGTATAGGTGCCGCGCTCGAGGTCGCCGCCGGCGACGACATGGGTGTGATAGAAGCGCAATCCCGTCGGCTTCGGCACGAAGGAGATGCGCCGCATGGCGTGCGGCGCGACGAATGGCGTGCCCTCCTCCGCCGCGCCATCGACGCCGCTCGGTATGAACTGGCCGTGCCAGTGAACCAGTTCCGGCGTGTCGGTGTCGTTATAAACATCGACGATGACGCGCTTGCCTTCCTTGAGGCGGATCAGCGGGCCGGGGAACTGACCGTTGTAGAGCGTCGTCGACACGATGTGCTCCGGCGACAGTTCGACCAGCCCGGATGCGATGCGCAGCGTATAGTCGGCCTTCTCGACCTCCATCGCGTCGGCGAGCCGCGGCATGGCATTCGCCGCGGAGAGCGCTGCGGCGGACTTGAGCAACGCGCGGCGATCGATTGTCATTGGCTCATTCTCCGGAGGAGACGACGGCCGCCGTTTTCCGCGCGAACACGGCGTCGAGCGACCACGCGCCGCCGCCCTCGATCAGGAGATAGAGCGCGCCGAGCAGCATGCAGAAATCCGCCGCGCCTCGTGCAGCATGCTCCAGATGCCGTAGCGCGGCAGCTTCGGCACATGGAAGATCCAGAAATCATGACCGAGCAGAATCGGGATCTTGGTCGAAACGATCGCGACGATCATGATGATGATCAACGGGATTGCCGCGAGCCGCGTGAACAGGCCGAGAATGATCAGCGCGCCGCAGATCGTTTCGACGACGCCGACGAACGGGCCCATCAGCTCCGGAAGAGGAATGCCGATATGGGCGAAGCGCCCGGCGCCGAGGATTTCCGGAAAAACGAGCTTCTGAATGCCCTCGGGAAAAAACACCACCAGGCCGACGAGAAGCCGCACGAGAATCGACCAGCCGGGCGCCCGCGTTCGCAACACTGTCGTCTGCCAGTGGCTCATGGCGTGCGCCCGGTTCGCCGTCAGCCCTTAAGATAGTTCATCTTGTACCAGTCGACAATTTCGCTGCCCGTCGTCAGCCATACCTCCTCGCGCGCCGTGATATGGGCGAGCGCCTTGGCGAAATACTTGCTGCGGTGCGGATAGCCGACCAGGAACGGATGCAGGCAGATCGCCATCACCCGCCCGGTCTCGGCGCCGTCTTCGTAGAGCACGTCGAACTGATCGCAGATCATCTGCCCGAACACTTCCGGGCTTTGATGCAGATCGAGCAGCGCCGGAATGTCGTTGATCTCGACCGAATACGGCATGGCGATCATCGAGCCTTTCTTCACCCGCATCGGATAGGGCTGGTCGTCGTTGACCCAGTTGCCGACATATTCGATGCCGTTCTCGGCCAGAATGTCGAGGGTGCGCACGGTCTCGCTCAAGGCCGGGCTGAGCCAGCCGCGCGGCGCCTGGCCGACGCTTTTGGTGATGGTCGAGACCACCTCCTTGATCAGCGCGCGTTCCTCCGCCTCCGTCTGGCTGTTGATGAGGGTGGAATTGTTGGTGCCGTGCCCCATCCACTCCCAGCCGAGCTTTTTGCCTTCCTCGATGATGCGCGGATAGTGCCGGCAGACGTCGGAGTTGAGCGCGACGGTGCCCTTCACGCCGTACTTCTCCATCACCTCCATCATGCGCCAGATGCCGACGCGCACGCCGTAGTCGCGCCAGGCATAATTGAGAACGTCAGGGTTGACCGGCAGCGCGGCGATCCGCGTCGACGGCCGGTCGAACAGAAAGTGCTCGATGTTGGGGATGACCCACACGGCGACGCGCGCGCCGTTCGGCCAGGTGAGCCGCGGCCGGTCGATGATCGCGGAATAGTCGAAACGGTCGTGTGCGGTCGGGATCGCCGGCGCCGCGCTCTGTCGCGGCGCTGACTTTTCGCGGCGGCGCGGCGGGCCGCGGGACGGGCTTTGACTTTACCTTGGATTTTCGTTTTCCGGCTTGGTTTGCGCGACACGTCGTCCTCCCGAATTTTCCTGCGATCTCTGGCGGCTTTGCGCCGCACCGGTTAATGTTGCCACGATAAGTTCGCGCAAGCGAATACGCGCAAGCGGTACGCCAAAGCGAATACACATGAGGAGTTGAAACGCATGGCGCAGATTGTCGCCGGGTTCGGCGTGCCGCACACGCCGGTGTTCCCGTTTTTTGTCAAGCGCGACGGCCCCGATTGCGAAACCGCGAAATTGTTCGCGGCGCAGAAGGAGCATCTCGCCGCAGTGCGTCCCGACGTCATCGTGATGTTCGATACCGACCACCTCAACACGTTCTTCCTGGACAATCTGCCGATTTTCGCCGTCGGCGTGGACCGCAAATTCACCGGCCCCAATGACGAACCGCGGGAAATGCCGGTCTATACGATTCCCTCGGCGGTCGATCTCGCCGCGCATATCCGCAAGGTCGCGGTCGAGACCGGCTTCGACGCCGCGCTGACGCAGCAGTTTTCGGTCGATCATTCGATCGCCGTGCCGCTGCATTTCCTCACGCCGGACATGCACGTGCCGGTCGTGCCGTTCTTCATCAGCGGCCATTTGCCGCCGCTGCCGCCGGCGCGGCGCTGCTACGCGCTCGGCCAGGCGGTCGCGCAGGCGATCGAATCATGGCCGGCGCCGCTGCGGGTGGTCGTCATGGGCTCGCGGCAGCTTCTCGCTCGAAGTCGCCGGCCCGCGCATGGCGCCCGGCCGCACCGACGGCGTGCCGGATCCGGATTGGGCGTGGCGCATCATCAAGCTGATGGAAGAGCAGGAGATCGACAAGCTGATCGCCGAGGCGACCGAGCACCAGCTCCTCAAGGCCGGCAATGTCGGCGGCGAACTGCTCAACTGGATCGCGATGCTCGGCGCCATCGGCAACCGCAAGCCCAACTACATCGCGCCGCAGATGGCGAACGGCCACGCCTACGGCGTGTGGCGGTGGAACTAATTGTCATTGCGAGAAGCCAACAGGTCCGGTCCGAAGTGGCCGGCCCGATGAAGCTCCGCGACAAAGCAATCGATATTTGCTCGCAATGACGAGACTCAGGTGGTGCGCGTCAGGCCGCCATTGACGTAAAGCGTCTGCCCGGTGATGAAGGCGGCATCGTCGCTCGCCAGGAACGACACCGCGCCGACGAGGTCGGAAACCTGTTCGCCGCGCTTGATCGACTGCATGCTGGCCATCAGCTCGAACAGCGCCTCCGGGGATATGCCGCCCGGTGCTCCTTTTTGCGCCAGCGTGCCGGGCGTGCGCGTCAGTCCCGGCGCGATGGCGTTGACGGTGACGCCCTTCTCGCCGAACTCGGTGGCCAGCGAGCGGGTAAAGCCGATGACGCCCGCCTTACTGGTGATGTAATGGACGAAAGCCGGCACCAGGAGGCTTACCGTATCCGACGCCATGTTGATGATCCGGCCCCAGCCCCGCGCCCGCATGCCGCCGCCGAACGCCTTGGTCATCAAAAACATGGCATCGAGATTGACCGACAGCACCCGCCGCCAGTCCTCGAACGCGATATCGTCGAATGCCTGCATCGGGTAGATGCCGGCATTGTTGACGAGGATGTCGCAGCTCCAGCCGGTCTCGTCGACCACCCCGCGCAGCGTAGCGACGCTCACCGGATCGCTCACGTCGCAGGCGAATGCCTTGGCCTCGCCGCCGGCGCCTTCGATCAGCGCCACGGTTTTCGCCGCGTCGGCGCGATCGACAATGATGATCCGCGCGCCCTCCTCCGCGAGCCGCACCGCGAACGCCTGGCCGATGCCCGAGGCGGCGCCGGAAATGACCACGGTCTTGCCTTCGTGCCTCTTCGTCATTGCGTTATTCTCCCTGCCATTGGTGTTAGTATTGTTGGGCGCTACTGTTTGCACAGAACAGGTCGCAGCGGGAAGACATCGATGCGCGTTTCATGACGCCATCGCTGTTTTGGCCGTCGCCGTTTTGGCGGCGTCCACGAGTTTCATGCGACCATAACGAGAAGGAGAGAGAAACGTGACCAGCGGCCAGGCCGACGAGGAGTTCTTCCAGCAGCGGGGTTTCGGGATCAAGATCGGTTTCGGCGAGCGCCCCGCGCTCATCGTCATCGACATGCTCAAGGGCTTCACCGACCCGGCGATGCCGCTCGGCGCGAGCCTCGACAACGAACTCGAGGCGCAAAAGCCGCTGCTGCAAGTGGCCCACGAGCGGCGCATCCCGGTGATTTTCTCGACCGTCGTCTACGACGAGGCCGAGGCCCAGGACGCCGGCATCTGGGGCCTGAAAATGAAAGGCTCGCTGACGCTCGCCGCGGGCTCCGAAGCGGTCAAGATCGATCCCCGCCTCGACATGCGCTCGGGCGATATCCTGCTGGCGAAGAAATACGCCTCGTGCTTTTTCGGCACCGATCTGGTCGCGCGTCTCAATAGCCGCCGCATCGACACGCTGATCATCGTCGGCTGCACCACCTCGGGCTGCGTCCGGGCGACGGCGGTCGACGCGGTGCAAAACGGCTTCCGTCCCATGGTGGTTCGCGAGGCGGTCGGCGACCGCTCGGCAGCGGCGCACGCGCAGAGCTTGTTCGACCTCAACGCCAAATATGCCGACGTGGTGTCGCTCGACGAGACGCTGCAATACCTCGAGACTGTCGGCCATAACCGGCCGACCGCATAGGGATGCTTCGCGGGCGCAGTGCAACACGCAAGTGTTGCACTGCAGAACCGGGACAAGACGTCAGAACATCGGATAGGCCGGGTTGATGCCGAGGCCGAACTCGCAGCGGCCGAAGTTTTCAGCCGGCACGTCCCAATTCATCACCACGTGCGAGGAGATGGCGTGCACGTCGCGCCAGCAGCGCTGCGCCGGATTATCGTCCATCAATCCGCTCGATCCGCTGATCTTGATGAGCTGATCCATGGCCTCGCGCAGCATGCGCAGCGCGTAGGTGAAGTCGCGCCGCAACAGCGTGCGCGTCTCGAGCGTCATGCCGGCATAGTCCTTGCGGGCGAGCGCGAAGGCGCGCCGGGCGAGCAGTTCCGCCGCGTCGATCTGCGCCGCGATCTCGGCGACCTTCATCTGCACCGGCACGTGCTGGGCGATGTTGATCTGGGTATAGGTCAGATAGCGCTGACGCGTCCACGACACGAAATCGGCGTAGCCGCCGCGGGCGAGGCCGAGCGCAGGTCCGAGCAAGGCATAGGAATGCACCGCCGTGAACGGCGCGCGGTAGATCGGATTGGTGTTGACCTTCGATCCCGGCGAAGACGCGTCGCGCAACAGCGAGAAGGTGACGGTGCGATGCTCCGGCACGAACACGTTGTCGAGGATCGACGTGATCGAGCCCGACGCCCGCAGTCCGGCGCAGTACCAAGTGTCATCCATCTTGACCTGTGACACCGGCACCAGGAACAGCCGCATGTCGGGGTGGTCTTCGCCGTCGCGGAAAATCAGACCGCCGATCATGATCCACTGCGAGTGCCGCAGGCCGCTGCACCACGACCAGCGGCCGTCGAGCACGTAGCCGCCGGACGCGACCGAGACCTTGCCGGTCGGCGCCGCCGAGGTCGCGATGCACGCGGCCTTGTCCTTGCCCCACACGTCGTGCTGCGCCTCGTCGGGAAAATGCGCGAGAATGCAGGCGTGATCGGCGAGATAGTTGAGGCACCATGCCGAGGAGCCGCAGGTCGATTTCCCGAGTTCGATGGCGATGTCGAACGCCACCTCGTGGTCGTGCTCGTAGCCGCCGAAGCGTTTCGGTTGCAGCACGTGGATCAGGCCGGAATCGAGATAGTCGTCGACCGATTCCTGCGGCACGGTGCGATCGCGTTCCGCGCGCACCGCACGCTCACGCAGCTTCGGCGCCAGTGCGCGGGCTCGTGCGATCAGATCGGCGGCGGCGGGTACCGTGTCCGGCGCGGCCGGACGCATTTCCGCAATGCTCATATTCCTTTCCTCCCTCAGTTCGCGACTTTTGCACCGGCGCCAACACGCAAGCAAGTGTCGGGGGGGCGCGACCGCGCCAGCTTGATCAGCGCGCGAACACTACGAAACTTTGCGCCGCGGCACAGCAAAAAACGTCGCGGCGAAGGCGCGCTCGCGTGCCGCCGGCCTACAATTGCAGGTCGTTGAAATGCGCGCCGCCGACCGCAGTATGTCCGCTTTCCAGAACGCTTGATCCGAACGTGACACCGGAGTCATCATGCGGCGACGCGCGGCACCGGACAGCGGGAGGAACGGATCTTGGCGGGAAATTTGGGGGGAAATATGCGTCTCGGATTTTTCATGATGCCGGTGCATCCGCCCGGCCGTCCGCTCCATGCCATGCTCGCCGAGGACACGGAGAAGTCGCTGGTGGCCGATCGGCTCGGCTTCGAAGAGTTGTGGCTCGGCGAGCACTTTTCGGCGACCAGCGAGCCGATCCCCTCCCCGCTGATGTTCATGGCCGGCCTCGTCCCGCGGACCAGAAACCTGCGCTTCGGCACCGGGGTCATCTGCCTGCCGCACCACGACCCGGTGATCGTCGCGGCCGAAGTAGCGCAGTTCGACCACATGAGTGAAGGCCGCTTGATGCTCGGGGTCGGCCCCGGCGGCCTCCTCTCCGATTTCGAGCTGTTCCGGCAAACCGATGTCGTGGCGCGCAACCGCATGGTGATCGAATCCGTACGCATCATGCGGCAGATCTGGTCGCAGGATCCGCCCTACGACATCGCCGGCGAATTCTGGAATGTGAGCTTGAAGACCGCGATCATGCCGGAGCTCGGCGTCGGCTATATGCCAAAGCCATTCCAGCCCGGCGGGCCGCCGATCTCGCTCTCGCTCGCCAGCCCGAACTCCTCGTCGGCGCGCACCGCCGCGGTACAGGGTTGGAGCATCCTCTCCGCCAACATCATTCCGACCTACTCGGTCGGAACCCACTGGGCGATCTACAGCAAGGCCTGCGCCGAGCTGGGCAAGTCCGTGTCCGGCGAAAACTGGCGCGTCTCGCGCAATATCATGGTCGCCCCGACCGATGCCGAGGCCCATGAGCGCGTGTTCGGGGAAAAGGCCTCCAACCGCTATTTCTACACCTACATCCGCGCCGCGCTCGGCGGCGTCGGGCTGCTCTCGATCCTCAAGCCGGACCCCAACATGCCGGACGAGAAGGCGACCGCCGAGGTCATCACCGAAGGCTGCGTCCTCTACGGCTCGCCCAAGACCATGCTCGACAAGCTCGTCGCCTTCCGCGACGAGGTCGGGCCGTTCGGGACGCTGCTCATGACCGGTCTCGACTGGGCCGGCCCGAACGAGGCCTGGGAGCGTCAATCCATGCAACTGATGGCCGAGGAGGTCATGCCGAAATTCCGCCAGCACGTCCTCGCCGAGGCGGCGGAATGACGGCGCGCCGCGCGCGAAGCTGAGCGGCGCGCACGCGTTCCCCGCGATTTTACGAAATTCCGCGACGCCATCAGACTTTCATGAAGGCGTCGCAGCGCCGCCACAGAGCACGCGCAGCATCCCGTAGACAGGGAAGCCTAGGGGTAGGGTAATCGTAACGTCGAGGAGGATCGGCGATGATACTCGACCCTGCTGCGTGCGACACCGGATTGCCGGCCAGGGCTTTGCTGGGCCGGCCGAATTGCCCCCGCTGCGGCAGTGTCCTCTTGATCGCCGAAACATCCGCCTTCAACCTCGCGGGACGTATCCGCCACTCCTGGTCATGCGATGATTGCGGTCACGCGTTCGTGACTTCGATCACGCTGTGGCCGCGGCGGTCGCGCGGCACGCCGGACAATGGAACTTTGTGTGAGCAGTGAACCGGTGCGGATGTTTTGGAACCGGGGAGCATGGAACCGGAACAAGGGCTACGGCGTTTCTTCAGCAGTTGTTTGGAGGCGTTTTTAGTTTTCCGTGATCTCGTTTTTGTGGTCGCCCCGGATCGTTGCGTATGTACTGGGCGCGTAGGAAGTGACCCGCCGGTTTTGCGATTGCCCGCAGCCGGCGGGTTTCGTTTTTCGGGCGCGAGGATCTCCGCCTAGTTCGGCTGCGGATCGCCTTTGGCCGACCACTGTTCCGCGGTCGCCGCCACATAGTCGGCGAAGCGGCCGCCGGCAATGGCGGCGCGGGCCCCGGCCATCAGGTCCTGGTAATAGAACAAATTGACGATCGACAGGAGCGTGCCGCCGAGCGTCTCGCCGGCGCGGAACAGATGATGCAGATAGGCGCGCGAAAAATCGCGCGCAGCTCCGCAGCGGCTCTCCGGATCGAGCGGGCGCGGATCGTCGGCGTGGTGGGCGTTCTTGATGTTGATCGGCCCGAACCGGGTGAAGGCGAGGCCGTGGCGGCCGTTGCGGGTCGGCATGACGCAATCGAACATGTCGACGCCGCGCGCGACCGCGCCCAGAATATCCGCCGGCGTGCCGACGCCCATGAGGTAGCGTGGCCGATCGGCGGGCAGCGCGGCTGCCGTCTCGGCCACCACGCCGAACATCACATCCTGCGGCTCGCCGACGGCGAGGCCGCCGATCGCGTAGCCGTCAAAGCCGATATCGACGAGTTCGCGCGCGCTCTCCGCCCGCAGGCCGTGATTGTCGCCGCCTTGCACGATACCGAACAAGGCGCGGCCCGGGGCGGCGCCGGCAAAAGCGCGCTTGCAGCGCTCGGCCCAGCGCAGCGACAGCTTCATGGCGCGCGCGATCTCGGCGGACTCGGCCGGCAGCCGCACGCATTCGTCGAGCTGCATGACGATGTCGGAGCCGAGCAGATTCTGCACCTCGATCGCGCGCTCCGGCGACAGCTCGACCATGGCGCCGTCGAGGTGCGAGCGGAACGTGACTCCCGCCTCGGAGATGCGGCGCAGCGGTGCCAGCGACATCACCTGAAACCCGCCGGAATCGGTCAGGATCGGATACGGCCAGCGCATGAAGGTATGCAGTCCGCCGAGCGCCGCGACGCGCTCGGCCGACGGCCGCAGCATCAGATGGTAGGTGTTGCCGAGGAGAATGTCGGCGCCCGAGGCACGCACGTCGTCGCCGTGCACGCCCTTCACCGCCGCCTGCGTGCCGACCGGCATGAACGCCGGCGTCCGCACGACGCCGTGCGCGGTCGCGATCTCGCCGGTGCGCGCGGCGCCGTCGGTGGCGAGAAGGCGGAAGGAGAAACGGTCGGGCATGGTGGCGCTAGGATGCACGAAACAGGAGGGAGGCGTCGCCGTAGGAATAGAACCGATAGCCCGTTTCGATCGCGTGCGCATAGGCGCGCTGCATCACCTCGAGCCCGCAGAAGGCGCAAACCAGCATGAACAAGGTCGAACGCGGCAGGTGAAAATTGGTCAGCATGATGTCGGCGACGCGGAAGCGGTAGCCGGGCGTGATGAACAGCGCCGTTTCGCCGGAGAACGCCGTGAGCGTGCCATCCTCGGCCGCTGCGCTTTCGATGAGCCGCAACGCGGTCGAGCCGACGGCGACGATGCGGCCCCCGGCGCCTCTGGCCGCGTTGAGCGCCGCTGCCGTCGCGGCGCTGACGCTGCCCCACTCCGCGTGCATGCGATGCCCGGACGTGTCGTCCGTCTTGACCGGTAGAAACGTGCCGGGCCCGACATGCAGTGTCACGCGATGGACCGCGACGCCGCGCGCGCGCAAATCCTCCACCAAACTTTCGGTGAAATGCAGACCCGCGGTCGGGGCGGCGACCGAGCCGTCTTCGCGGGCGAACATGGTCTGATAGTCGATGAGATCCTGCGCGTCGACGGGGCGGCGGCCGGCGATATAAGGCGGCAATGGCACGTCGCCGCGCTCGGCCAGCGCCTGGTCCAGCACCGGGCCGTGGAAGGCGAACGCGAAGGTGACCTCGCCGCCCTCGCCCTTCGCTTCGACGTTGGCGTCGAGCTGGCCGAGGAAGCACACTTTGCCCTCGTCGCCGAACCGCACCACGTCGCCGACCGCGAGCCGTTTGGCCGGCTTCACCAAAGCCTGCCAGCGCGAACCGTCGAGCCGTCTGGTCAGCGTCGCGGCGATCGCCGGCTCGTATTCGCCGCGGCCGATGCGGCGGCCCGCGAGGCTCGCCGCGATCACTTTGGTATCGTTGACGACCACCGCGTCGCCCGGCCGCAGCAGCACCGGCAGATCGCGCACGATGCGGTCTTCCAACATCGGCTCGCCCCGCGGCCGCACGACAAGAAGCCGCGCGGCATCGCGCGGCACGGCCGGCCGCAACGCGATGCGGTCGTCCGGCAGCGCAAAGTCGAACAGCTCGGTTCGCATCGAAGCGGCAGCTGACATCCGATCGTTCCCGGGTTCGCGGGGATACCGAATGCCAGCGTGCCTTATGCCGCGTCCGCCGCCACCTGCACGCGGACCATGCGGTCGGGCTCGCGCGGCGGCTCGCCGCGGTTGAGCTTATCGACCACATCCATGCCGCTCACGACCTCGCCCACCACGGTGTACTGGCCGTTGAGGAACGAGCCTTCATCGAACATGATGAAGAACTGGCTATTGGCGGAATGGGGGTTGCTGGTCCGGGCCATGCCGACGGTGCCCCGCTTGAACGGCACGTTGGAGAACTCGGACTTCAGGTCCGGGTGCTCGGAGCCGCCGGTGCCGTTGCCGTTTTCGCCGTCGCCGGTCTGCGCCATGAAGCCGTCGATGACGCGGTGAAACGGCACGTCGTCGTAGAACTGCTCGCGCGCCAGAAGCTTCATGCGCTCGGCATGACCGGGCGCGATGTCGTTACGCAACGCGACGACGATCTTGCCGCGCGTCGTCTCGATGATGAGTGCGTTGTCCGCGTCGGTGCCCGCCGGGAGCGCGCTGGTATCGCTGGATGAAGACAAGGTCAAATCCTTCTCTGTTCGGTTAGTTGCGGCTGATCCGCGCCGTGCCATGACGCGCGGCGCGCACGAATGAACGACAACGCCCGCCGTCACGGTTCGATCGTCGCCTTCTTGATGTAATCGAGCTTGCCGAAGCCGCGCGCCAGATAGGCGTTGCCCTCGGTTTGCAGTTTGCCCTGCTCCGGTCCGAGCCCTTGCGGCGCGCCTTCGCCGTAGCCGTTGTAGAGCGAATCCACGACCTTCATGCCGGACACGACCTGGCCGAACGGCGCAAAGCCCTGACTGTCGAGATTGCTGTTGTCGCCGTAACTGATGAAGACCTGGGTCGTGCGCGTATTCGGGCCCGCGGTCGCGAACGTCACGAAGGTCCGCTTGTTGCTGATGCGCACCGGATCGTCCTTGATGCGCGCCGCGCGCCACACCGCGGAAAGGCGCGGATCGCCGTTGATGCCGAACTGCGCCATGAAGCCTTCGACCACCCGGAAGAACCGCGTGTCGTCGTAAAAGCCGTTCTTGACGAGGTTGTAGAAGCGGTCGGCGCCGTTCGGCGCCCAGTCGCGGTGGACCTCGATGACGAACAGGCCTTTGGTGGTGTCGACATCGACCTTGTACACCGGCGGCGCCTGTTCCTTGAGCGCCGCGGGGTTGCCGAGGCCCTGCGCCAAGGACGGCGAAACGCTCGCCAGAACGAAAAGAAGACCAAGCATGCGGATCATGTCAGCTCCCGGATCAGTGCTTTCAGGACTTGGTGGCGAATTTCTGCGCGAGCCGCGCCGCGACCGGGGCGGGAACGAACGCGGAGACATCGCCGCCCATGCCGGCGATCTGCCGCACCAAAGTGGCGGTGATCGGGCGCACGGCCGGCGAGGCCGGCAAAAATACGGTCTGCAATTCGGGCGCCATGGCCGCGTTCATGCCGGCCATCTGCATTTCGTAATCGAAGTCGGTCGCGTCGCGCACCCCGCGCAAGAGAAGCGTCGCGCCGACCCGCCGCGCCGCCGCGACCACGAGGTCGTCGAAGGTGACGAAGTCGATCTCGCAATTCGCCGCGCGGGCGAGCGGCGCGCACACCTCCTCCAGCATGGCGAAGCGCTCCTCGGCGGCGAACAGCGGCACCTTGCCGGGATGCACTCCGACGGCCAGCACCAGCCGGTCGGCCAAGCGTACGGCGCTGGCGACGACGTCAAGATGACCGTTGGTGATGGGGTCGAATGACCCGGCGAACAAAGCGACGCGCGGCATGGTGCGGGTCTAACCCGCGGTCCAGGCAACCGCAAGACGCCGGCAGGGTGCTCTTCGGCCACCCACATCGCCCCTTGGCGCCGGCGCGGCGCGAAAAGAAGGGAACTATCCGCCGAATTGTGACTTCTATCAATGATTGTGGCGCCCGCCTCTGCCAACCTGGCCCCAATTCAAGTGGACCCGAACGCAAAAGCGTGCCGCGAGGACGGCGGTGAGGTCCACGAACAGGGACCGGTGCCATGCTCAAATCCGTTTACGCCATCGCCGCCGCCGCGATCGTAGCGGCAGCCTTCGTCGCCACGCTGAGCCTCACCCAGCCGGTCGAAGCGCGGGGCTCCACGCCCGGCGCCAAGGCCGACCGCGCTGATCTGCGGCCGCTGGCCGGAGCCTGCTCGCAAAAGGCCTGGCCCTATTTCGAGGCCGCCTGCCTGCGCGACGCGCGCAATCCTTACGGCGAAGCGCGCCAAGTGCGGGTCGTTGCGCTGGACCGCGTCGCGCCGGCGGCCGGAACCGGCAGCCGGTAAGGCCGACCAAACGCACCGAATTGTATCGCGTCGATTTCCCCGCAGCGAAATTCTCGACCGCCGCATGCGCCTGCACCGCGCTTGCCTAGCTTGCGCAGTGAGCGCAGCGCAGGGGGATCGCATGGTTTCCACGCACCGCGTCCGCGGAGGATAAGCGCCATTGTTCTCGCGGCGCGCCTTCGCGCCCGAGCTGTGCCTACGACCAAGCAAACAAACGACGGCCCCGGGCGTGATCTTCGTCAGACGGCGCCAGTGGTGGGACCGGTCGCCGTCACGATCATGCGCGGATACAAACCACCAAGCCGCGGAATGAGCCGGAACGCGTGTGCCCGGTATTTCGCCAACGCTCTGCGAAAGCGATACTTTTAAACTCGCTTCCGGCAAATCAAGAAAGCGGAACGCCGAAAGGCGCTGTTGCGTAACCGCCGTGCCTCACGGCACGGCGCGGCCCTATCCGGGGGCCGCTCGCCTCTCGGCGTTCCACCACGGCACTTGCGGCAGCGACCGAACGCCACCGCTCAGCTCGAGCCACGCGACTTCCTGGGTACTCGTTCGGAGCGCCCGCCCCGATGGTTCGAAAGACGGAGCGCTTCGCAACGCATGACGCGAAGCCGACGGCCGGCCCTTCCATGCGTCACTCGCGGGCGTTACCCGCGCCTTGCTGTCCCAGTCCAGCGAGATTGCACCCGCAGACCGGTCGTGATGCCGGACGGGCGTGTCTTGCCCAAGCCGCCCGAGAGCCGAGGTGACGAGCCTTAGCCCGCGGGAACCGCACTCGCCCCGCCGACGGGAGTCACCCAGCCGGCGTCCTGGTACGGGGGCGAGATTTTCGGCTTGTACCCCATTTAGCGACATTTGTCAAGTCGCGTCGCTATTGCGGCGACGACCCTTCGCTTGATCTGCCGCAAACAGGCTGCTGACGTGTTGAGCAATAGTCCGTAGCAGCGGCAAGGAGCCCGGCATGAAATTAGCTCTGCGCAGGTACCTTTACGGCTGTCTCTATGGGTGCACATTCGCTGGAGCGCTGCTGCTGCCGGCGATCGCGGATGCGGTCACGGTGCCGGGCGCGACGAGGGGTTCCGTGTTCGAGTACATCGCCACGGCGCCCTTCGCCGACGATGCCAAGGCGTTCTATCTCAAGACCATCGCAGCCGACGCCAATCGCCAAAAGATGATCGAGCAAGCAAAGGACGATTGCGGCGGCCGCTATGAAGGCACCGCGGTCAGCCTCGTCGAACTGAGCCACGTCGTCAGCGTCGACAAGAACCCGCCCGAACATCCCGGCCGAAGCTATGCGATCGAATTCACGACCGAGGCCACCGTGCATTGGCTGGTCGTGGAAACGATTTCCTGCAGCGTCCACGGCGGGCACAATCAATCATTGCTTCGCGCGGTGGTGTTGACGGGCACCGAGACCGAGCGCGTGACTTATCATTACGTCAACGACAAAGAGACCGGGAAGCCCGAGGTGAGCGACGTGAAGCACGCCTACAAGATCGATGGCAACGCGTTGACCGACCAGTACAACGTCCCGTATTCGCAGCACTGACGACAGTCGCAGCTCTTGCTTTGGAGTTCGGCGGGATCGCCCTGGGCGTGATCGCCACGGGCGCACGCGGCAATTTTCCGCTCAGCGGCAACTCGGCCGCGACGCCATGATCGCCTGCCGCTCGGACTGGCACTGCGCCGCCTGAGGGCTGTTCACCGCGACGCCGGAACAGCGTGAGTTGAAGGCGGAGACCCGCGCGTTATAGGCGTTCCACGCCTGTTGGCAGGCCGCCTGCTCGGGCGTCAGCGCCTGCGCCGCACCTGAAACGCCCAGCACCAGCGCTACACACGACAGTATTCTCAACGCTTCTTTCACGGCCGACCCTCCCGTTGCATATTCCGGCAAAACCACATCACCCGCCGCCGCCCGCCGCTTTGATCCGGATCAACGATCCGGATATTGCAGAAGATCGCGAAGGCGGGTACCGCGTTGCGCGCCGTTGCGGCCCTGATGCTGGCTGCGGCGCTGTCATTTGCGAAGCAATCATCGAACGACTATCTGCGCAGTGAACTTTTCACGCCACGCAGACATGAAACACGAACAGCTCGCACTTTTTGCGCCGCACGTTCCTGAGCCGCCACCGATGCCGCCCGGCTTTCGCTATGCGCCGGACCTGATCGACGCTGACGAAAAGTCGCATTTGGTCGCGGCGTTCGCCGATCTGTCGTTCAAGGAATTCGAGTTTCACGGCTTCCTCGGCAAGCGGCGCGTGGTGCCGTTCGGCTTCCGCACCGATTACAATGGCGGCGGCCTGCAACAGGCCGCGCCGATCCCGCCGTTCCTGCTGCCGCTGCGCGAGCGCGCCGCCGCCTTTGCCGGGCTCGCCCCAGACGATCTCGTCCACGCCCTGATCACCGAATACCGCCCCGGCGCCGCGATCGGCTGGCACCGCGACCGGCCCTACTACGGCAACGTCATCGGCATCTCGCTGCTCTCGCCCTGCACCTTCCGCCTGCGCAAGCAGCGCCGCGCGGGCTGGGACCGCGCCTCGCTCCGGCTCGACCGCCGCTCGATCTATCTGATGCGCGGCCCCTCGCGCGACGAGTGGGAGCACAGCATCCCGGCGGGGGACGAGCTTCGCTATTCGGTGACGTTCCGGTCGATGCGGGATGGTGGCGCGGCATAGCGCGTAGTCCGAACGGAGCGAAGTGGAATCCCGAACGCCTTGGCCGGCGCCACCGCCGGCGCGGATTACGCTCGTGCCCAATGCGCGCTATGATTGCTCAAGGACGCCCCCGAGGCGGCGACCTGACAGGGAGGAAAGAATGGCGGTACGCAACTTCGATGAAGATACGCACTATGAGACGCGAGCATTGCAAATCTATCAAATCCTTATCGGCCTCGCCGCGAACCGCCAGACAATAACGTATGGATTACTTTCCGATAAAATGGGTGGGTATGCGGGCGGCCGGGGTGGCATACTTGCTCATCCTCTCGGATGCATTATGCGTTGGTGTCAAACGAATGAGCTTCCAGCTTTGACGACGCTCGTTGTTGATAGCCAAACTGGCTTACCGTCCGTCGGACTGACGACGGTTGAAAACAATCAATTTCCCGCAGAATGCGAGCGCGTATTTCGGTTCGGCTGGTTCGCGATATTCCCCCCAGCATTGGACGAACTGCGCGCACTGAAACCCACTACTTAGCGGTATTAGCAAAGCTCAGCAATCCAAGCCCGCGTAGCGATGTAGGAATATCGAGAAGCATGGGGACGGCGCTTCGCGCCTTTGCACGCCTTACGCTTGCTGAACTAAATCGAGTGCTTTACTCGGAATCTATCCCAAGCAGCAATGCAATCCGTCGCTTAGCTGGAACGCATCGACCGGCCCAGCCACCGTATCAATCTCGTACTCAAGCTTTATCATTGTCGAACCACCGCCGATCCTTACGCCATATTGCTTCCTACCGAATGTTGGATTCTCCTTGCTGCGGTCACTCTTCTTCAGCGCAAGATGCGTCAGAGAATTGCATATATCGGCGCAAAGCCTAAGAGATCGATCGCTATTGGTGAAGGGCTCAACGTCGCTCACAATATGGCTGGCCAGAACGCGGTCTTCCTGAGCCAATCTTTGAAATGGTATGCGTTCTGAAAGAATGCGTAGACGTCATCAACGTAATTTTCGGAGGGACTGTCGTGGGGGCGAGCTTGGTTGAGTGCCGCGAATTTGTCGTACCAACGCTTCATGCGATCATACTGTTCTACATAAGAACCCATCTGATGTGCCCCCCAAGTTGCGAAGCAAACACCAGTAAGTCGCTTCGCTCATCCGCGCTACGCTGGCTATTACCGTAATTCCTGTTATTCCCGATCCGGCCTACGCTTGCTGCTGAGTGGGCTGCGCTGCGATCCTCACTATGGGGGGCTGGTTCGCAAAGAAGCGCATAACCTTCCCATTCTCAACCTGATCGCTGTTGATAATGTCGCTCAGCGAACGTCGAGACGCGCCGATAATTCTCGGCATGAGCGAATGCATCAGGTCAGTTATGGGCTCGGTGATTTGCGTTCGGGCGTTCCGCTTGTCAATCACATCTACACCCAAGATATCTATAATAAACATCTTCAACCCATTGTCAGCCGCAGCCTGAAGGACACTGTTAATGTGAGCATCGCCGAAACTATATCCAATGATCATGAGATGCGTGTCGGGAGCTGACAGCATATCTCTAAACTCTTCCTGATATCGCTTTAAAACCGGGAAAGCCTCGATACTGCCGGTCTTATCTCCTCCCATAACGAGAAGCCGCTCCCCCTCGGGCTCTGCAAACCAGTTGTACGAGCCATGGAGCTTATAAATTGGCTGGTAGTTCTCTTGGGAAACGAACCCCGCCTCCTAAGTCATAGGTTCGCGCAACATGAATGGATAGGGCTTCGGTGGTTCTTCAATTAACTTCATGTACGGCAAATATGAGCCGTACCACCGCTCTGACCATCGGACATCCCCGGCATATTGCATTTCTAGAAATGTGTCTTGGTTGAGCGTAAATATAGCATCGAACCACGAGAGAAAGCGCTGCAGCCGAAGGTCTGAATGGCGGTAATCAAGTTTTGAGAACCCAGTCTGCATAACCATGAACATTCCGATCACTGCCTGAGACATGGCGTCCAATCGTCGCTTGTTTTCTGAGGATTTATCGGACGCGTATGCGCCTTGAATTATCGACAAAGCGCCTTCAAACCCTTCACCACGCAGCTTTGCGGCCCACAAAATGGTTCTCAAATAGTCGTCCATCTCCGGCGCTCCGAGTAAATACTCGAAGGCTTCGGTCGCAAGCCAACCGCCCCAATTCCGGCTGAAGCCAGCCCCGGTTAGCAAGTAGTGTGGCATTTCTTGTGCTCGTCGATTTTCGCCTGCGCGGATTCCATTTCACCGAAGCTATGCTAAGGTTGCCTAATTCTCGTAGTACGTATTTTGCTGTCTCAACCCCAAACGTTTGCAGTCTGAGCGTTGTAGAATGTCACTTTAAGTGGAAATCGACTGCCCCTTAACTTTGCTCGGAACGCAACAATTTCATCCGCTCGTGCAATCGCCGCTTTATTCGTTTCTGAGGTGATGTCCCCGTAAGTCCGATCAAGAGATTAGCCGCACCACCAGCCGATATGCATCGAAGGATGTGTTGATCATTCGCGGCCAGTGAGTGCCCCGAAAATTACTATGGCATTGTTCAATGGACCGCACGATGATTCGAAGCTGCGTAGACCCTTATGAAGGTAGGCATTATGCAATATGCGTTCTACTTTGCTGTCGCTACTACCTTCAGCCACAAATAGCGGATACTTGTCTTCATCCAATGCGTCGCGAATTTGGTCCACAATCGCTTTATCCGTTTTCGACCAGGTGTATTTGATGATTTCGGTACCGTTATCGAAAAGATGGAGCGCGCCGTGCAGGTAGTGGACGGTTGATGATTGCGCCTCCTGCCATGATACATACGGCAAGTCGGGATCAGCTTCTGGATGTCTGAAGCCGTCATCGGGCAACAGATTAAAATCATCCACTTCGTCCTGCATTAGGGCCCAATAAAGCAATACGTCGTAATTCAGCGTGTAAATGTGACTGAATTGCCGCAAGAAGGAACGGCAGGCTACGTATTGCTCCTTCTTGATATCATAAGGCCGATCCGGATGCCGCTTGGCGATGGCTGAAACAAGAGCGCCTTTGATCGCGCCGGCATCGTTTTCCAGCTTTTGCAAAAGCTCTTTCAGAGTAGGCTGATATACGCTGAGAACTTTTGCGGCATCCTGCAAATGCTTAATCGCGACCTCAAAGTCTTGAGTGTCTAATTTTTTAAACAGCGCCTCGATTTGCGGCGCAGCAGAAAAATCGGCATTTTCGAATAATGAGCCGTACGAGAAAATATCCGGCTTAAGGGCAATACTAAATCCGTTTCCCAACAACAGATGCTTATTTCTAGATCCATTGATTAGCTTCATCGCGGCGTCAAAAGAAACAGGTACTACAGCCAAGAAGCCCTCCCCTGCAAACTCAACAACGCGAACTATCCCGCGCCCTACCCGTTGTAAGCGAACTGTGGTCGTGTTGCAATCCGGTTGGCGTTGCTTGCGGCTGCTGGTACGAGGCCCCACCTTTCTCGGTATCGGCTCACGCCGCCTTCTTCCCCCGCTCCGCCAGCCCCGCCAGCACCCGCAAAATCTCCGTCGCGCCCTTGAGCCGCTCGACCGGCGTGTCCCACTCGTCGAAGAACACCACCTTCATGTCCGGGCGCACCTTGGCGCCGACGGGGTGTTTGGCGATGTAGGTGATGAGGCCGTCGGGGTTGGCGAAGATGTTGTCGCGGAAGGCGAGCACGGCGCCCTTGGGGCCGACGTCGATCTTTTCGACGTTGGCGCGGCGGCACAGCGTCTTGATGGCGACGACTTGCAGGAGATAGCCGACCTCCTCGGGCATGGGGCCGAAGCGGTCGACCAGTTCGGCGGCGAAGGCGTCGATCTCGCGGTCGTCCTCGATTTCCGATAGCCGGCGGTAGAGCGCGAGGCGGACCGGCAGGTCGGGGACGTAGTCTTCGGGCAGCAGCACCGGCGTGCCGATGGTGATCTGCGGCGACCATTTGTCGGCGACCGGGGTGCTGATGCCGGCCTTGAGGCTGATCACCGCCTCTTCCAGCATCTGCTGATAAAGCTCGTAGCCGACTTCCTTGATGTGGCCGGACTGCTCCTCGCCCAAAAGGTTGCCGGCGCCGCGGATGTCGAGGTCGTGGGAGGCGAGCTGGAAGCCGGCGCCGAGCGTGTCGAGCGATTGCAGCACTTTCAGGCGGCGCTCGGCCTGCGGCGTGATCTTGCGGTTGGCGGGGAGCGTGAGCAGCGCGAAGGCGCGCAGTTTGGCGCGGCCGACGCGGCCGCGCAGCTGATAGATTTGCGCCAGGCCGAACATGTCGGCGCGGTGCACGATCAGCGTGTTGGCGGTCGGGATGTCGAGGCCGGATTCGACGATCGAGGTCGACAAGCAGCACGTCGAACTTGCCGTCGAGGAACGCGCCCATGATGTCCTCGAGCGCGGTCGCCGGCATCTGGCCGTGGGCGACGGCGACGCGCACCTCCGGCACGGTCTTGTCGAGGAAGGCCTTGGTCTCGGCGAGATCCTCGATGCGCGGGCAGACATAAAAGGTCTGGCCGCCGCGGTAGCGCTCGCGCAGCAGCGCTTCGCGCACCACCACCGGATCGAACGGCGCGACGAAGGTGCGCACGGCGAGGCGGTCGACCGGGGGCGTGGCGATGATCGACATCTCGCGCACGCCGGAGAGCGCGAGCTGCAAGGTGCGCGGGATCGGCGTCGCGGTGAGCGTCAGCACATGGACCTCGGAGCGCAGCTGCTTGAGCTTCTCCTTGTGGCCGACGCCAAAGTGCTGCTCCTCGTCGACGACGATGAGGCCGAGATCCTTGAACTTGACGGTCTTGCCGAGCAGCGCGTGGGTGCCGACGACGATGTCGATCGTGCCGTCGGCAAGGCCCGCTTTCACCTTGGCCAGGTCCTTGGCGGTGACGAGGCGCGAGGCTTGCGCGACGTTGACCGGATAGTCGCGCATGCGCTCGGTGAACGACTTGGTGTGCTGGCGCGCGAGCAGCGTGGTCGGCACGACGACGGCGACCTGCTTGCCGTTCATCGCGGCGATGAAGGCGGCGCGCAGCGCGACTTCGGTCTTGCCGAAGCCGACGTCGCCGCAGATCAGGCGGTCCATCGGGCGGCCGGAGGCGAGGTCGGCATTGACGGCGGCGATGGCGGCCAACTGGTCGTCGGTCTCCTCATAGGGGAAGCCGGCGCAGAATTCGTCATAGAGGCCGGGCGCCGACGGCGAGCTGCGGCGCCTCGTGCAGTTGCCGCTCGGCGGCGATCTTGATCAGCTCGTTCGCCATCTCGCGGATGCGGTTCTTCATCCGCGCCTTGCGCGACTGCCAGGCGGTCGAGCCGAGGCGGTCGAGCTCGACGGTCGCCTCTTCCGAGCCGTAGCGCGACAAGAAGCTCGATGTTCTCGACCGGCAGATAGAGCTTGTCGCCGCCGTGATAATGGATTTCGAGACAGTCGTGCGGCGCGCCGGCGGCTTCGATCGCCTTGAGGCCGACGAAGCGGCCGATGCCGTGGTCGACATGGACCACCAAGTCGCCGGCGGACAGGCTCGTCACCTCGGCGATGAAATTTTCCGCGCGCTTGGATGCCCGGCGCGGGCGCACCAGGCGCTCGCCCAGAATATCCTGCTCGGTGATGAGCGCTGACGTCGGCGGTCTCGAAGCCGGCCTCGAGGCCGAGCACGATCAGCGCGACCTCGTGGCGGGCGAGGCCGAGCGCCTGCGGCCAGGATTCGGCGGGCGTGAGGTTCAACAATCCGTGCTCGGCGAGCACGTGCCCCATGCGCTCGCGCGAGCCGTCGCTCCACAAGGCGATCATGACGCGCTTGCCGGCCTTCTGCAGCGCTTCGACGTGCTTCTTCACCGCGTCGAACACGTTGGCGCCGGCTTCGGCGCGCTCGGCCGCGAAATTGTGGCCGGTGCGGGCGCCGATCTCGACCGCCTCCCCCCGGCCGTCCGCCGCTTGCGGGGGACGGCTGGTGGGGAGGGCGGCGAAGGCGAAGCGCGCGAGCGCGGACTTGTCCAACCGCTCGCGCCATTGCGCCTCGGCGAGATAGAGCCGGTCCGGCGGCAGCGGCTTGTACGGCGCGCCGCCGCCGGCCTGATCGATGGTCTGCCGGCGCGCTTCGTAATAGTCGGCGATCTGGGCGAGCCGCTCGTGCGCGGCTTCTTCGGCGAGCGGTTCGAGCGCGAGCGGCGTGCCGTCGAGATAATCGAACAGCGTGTCGAGGCGCGGATGGAACAGCGGCAGCCAGTGCTCCATGCCGACAAAGCGCCGGCCCTCGGTCACCGCCTGATAGAGCGCGTCGTCGGGGCCCGCGGCGCCGAACTGCGCGACATAGCCGGTGCGGAACAGCCTGATGGTGTCGGTGGTGAGCTGAAACTCCGCCATCGGCACCAGATCGAGCGCGCGCATCTCGAAGGTGGTGCGCTGGGTCTCGGGATCGAAGCGGCGGATCGATTCCAGCGTGTCGCCGAAGAAATCGAGCCGCACCGGCTCTTCCATGCCCGGCGCGAAGAGGTCGACGATGCCGCCGCGGATGGCGTAATCGCCGGGCTCGCGCACGGTCGAGGCGCGGTTGAAGCCGTTCAATTCGAGCCATTGCGTGACGCCCGCCATCGGCAGCACGTTGCCGGGCGCGGCCGAGAGCGATTGCCGGGCGAGCAGGTCGCGCGGCGGCACGCGCTGCAGCGCGGCGTTGACGGTGGTGAGGAGGATCGCCGGGGTTTCGCGGCCCTTGATGCGCGCGAGCCGCGCCAGCGCGGTCATGCGCTGCGCCACCACGGCGGCATGCGGCGAGGCGCGGTCGTACGGCAGGCAGTCCCAGGCGGGGAACTGCAGCACCTCGATGTCCGGCGCGAAAAAGGCGAGGCCGCGCGCCAGCATCGCCATGCGCGTCGCGTCGCGGCAGATCACGGCGAGCGCGACCGCCGGCGGTTTCGGCGCGGCGGCGATCGAGCGGGCGAGGTCGGCTGCGACCAGACCTTCGGCGCCGTCGGCGATGCCGGCCAAGAGAAGCGGCTTGCCCGGAGCGAGACGTTGCGCCGGCGCACGCGCCGGGGATCGAACCTGTGTCGTCACCTCAGTGCTTCCCGTCCTTGATTGCCGCCGTCAGCGTGGAACGCCCGCAGCTGCGCCAGCACGGCGGTATCGTAGGCCGCCGGCACCGCGTCGCTGCCGACCACCCAGGCGTAGAGGTCGCTGTTGGGGGCCTCGATCAGCCGCTCGAAATCGTCGAGGCCCGCGTCATCGAATTTATCGATGCGGTGTCGGCGAACCGGCCGATGATCAAATCCATCTCGCGCACGCCGCGCCGCCAAGCCCGAAACAGCAGCCGCCGCCGCCGCACGTCCAATCCTTCGCTCGACCGTTCCGTCATGATGCGCCCTCGACCACCGCAACGCCAAAAGCCCGGACGCGGCCGGGCGAGGGGTATATAGAGTGCGAGGAGCCCGAAACCAAGTCAGCGGGAATTCGATGCGTCCGCCACTCCTCAACCCGTTGTTTGCCTTATTGTCCGCGCTGCCCCGGCATCGGGCCGAAGCTGGAAAAGCTGTACGCGCGGCTGCTCGGCCGCGAGGACGAGCCGGCGCGCATCATCGACCTTCTGTTCCACCTGCCGACCGGCTTCGTCGACCGGCGCCAGCAACCGAAGCTCGCCGAGGTCGTGCCCGAGACCGTGGTGACGGTCGCGGTCACCGTCGACCGTCACCGGCCGCCGCCGTCGAACCGGCCGCGCGCGCCCTACAACATCGATACCTCGGACGACACCAACACGCTGACCATCACCTATTTCAACGCCCGGCGGGACTATCTGCAGAAACTCCTTCCCGAAGGCGAGACCCGCTACGTCTCCGGCATCGCCACGCTCTATGACGGGCATCTGCAGATGGTGCATCCGGACCGGGTGGTCGATGCGGCGAATTTCGCGCAGGCTGCCACTGATCGATCCGGTCTATCCGCTCACCGAGGGACTGCACCAGGGCCAGCTGCGCAAGGCGATCGACCTCGCGCTCGACGCGCATTCCGCAGTTGCCGGAATGGCAGGACGCGGCATGGCTATCGCGCAACAATTTTCCGGGCTTCGCGGACGCGCTCGGGCGCATCCACCGCCCCGGCGCGCCGGAGGATCTCCTGCCGGAAAGCGCGGCGTGGTCGCGGCTCGCCTACGACGAACTTTTGGCGAGCCAGCTCGCGCTCGCGCTCTTGCGCGCCCATCTGCGCACGCGCGCCGGCCGCGGCAGCGCCGGAACAGGCGTGCTGCGGCAAAAGATCATCGCCGCCCTGCCCTATGCCCTGACGGCTTCGCAGCAGCGCGCGGTCGCCGACATCGTCGCGGATCTGGCCGAGCCGAACCGCATGCTGCGGCTCCTGCATGGCGACGTCGGCTCCGGCAAGACGCTGGTCGCGCTGCTCGCCGCCGCGACGGTGATCGAAGCCGGCCGCCAAGCTGCGTTCATGGCGCCGACCGAGTTATTGGCGCGGCAACATTTTTCAACTGTCGCGCCGCTCGCCGCGGCGGTCGGCATCCGGCTTGCCATCCTCACCGGCCGCGAGCGCGGCCGCGAGCGCAGCGAAATTCTTTCAGGCCTCGCCGCCGGCGACATCGATCTCATCGTCGGCACCCACGCTTTGTTCCAGGACGAAGTGGCGTTCCATGACCTCGCGCTCGCCATCGTCGACGAGCAGCATCGCTTCGGCGTCCATCAACGCCTCGCGCTGACCCGCAAGGGCGCGGCGGTCGATCTCCTGGTGCTCACCGCGACGCCGATCCCGCGCACGCTGGTGCTGACCTATTTCGGCGACATGGACATTTCCGAGCTGCGCGAAAAACCCGCCGGCCGCCAGAAGATCGACACCCGCGCGCTGCCGCTCGAGCGTTTGCCGGAAGTGATCGCCGCGGTCGAGCGCGCGCTCGCGCAAGACCGCCGCGTCTATTGGGTCTGTCCGCTGGTCGAGGAATCCGAGACCAGCGATCTCGCCGCCGCCGAGGAGCGTTACGAAGACCTGCGCCAGCGGTTCGGCGACGCCGTCGAACTCGTCCACGGCCGCATGCGCGGCGCCGACAAGGACCGCGCCATGTCGCGATTCGCTTCCGGCGAAGCGCGCATCCTGGTCGCCACCACCGTGATCGAAGTGGGCGTCGACGTGCCCGAAGCGAGCGTGATGGTGATCGAGCACGCCGAGCGCTTCGGCCTGGCGCAGCTCCATCAATTGCGCGGCCGCATCGGCCGCGGCAGCGCGCGCTCGACCTGTCTCCTCCTCTACAAGGCGCCGCTCGGCGACACCGCCAAGGCGCGGCTCGCCATCCTGCGCGACACCGACGACGGCTTCCGCATCGCGGAAGAAGATTTACGCTTGCGTGGCGAAGGCGACGTGCTCGGCACGCGGCAAAGCGGCATGCCCGGCTTCCGCCTCGCCCGCATCGAGGTGCACGGCAAGTTCTTGACCGCCGCGCGCGAGGACGCAGCCCTCATCCTCAACCGCGATCCGAAGCTCGCCGCGCCGCGCGGCGCGGCGCTGCGGCAGCTCCTTTATCTGTTCGCGCGCGACGAAGCGATCCGGCTGTTGGAGGCTGGGTAACCGTTGTCGGCCTTCCCGACTGTGTGGCACCGGCGCCGCCAGGCGATCAGGCTGCAGCAGGTTTTACTCTATCCGGTCGTGCCCGACACACCGGTCAGGCGACGGGAGGCGGGCTGAGCTGCGCAAGCCGATCGGGTCCGAACCGATTAGGCCCCGCGGTCCCCTTCACGCAAGCCCAGTAGATCAATACGAACACGCCAATGATCGTCAGCGCGATCAGAAGCCACCAACCGGTGCGGTCGATATCGTGCAACCGGCGCACCCCGATCGCCAGGCTTGGCAGGAACGTGATGACATCGAACGCGGCGTTGAGCGGCGAGCCGCCGGTGGCGTCATAGCCCAACAAAGCAGCATCGAGGATTCCCGCGACGACGCAGCCGATCACGGTGAACAGGGTCCACAGCCAATACTCGGATCGCGCCGCGCGTCCGGAGAAATTGACATAATTGGTGAAGCCGGAGCCGATCGCCTGGATGAAATTCATCGCTTCCCCCTGTCGCCTTCATCTGAGGTTATAACGCAAGAACGCGACGAAGGGACAAAACAACGACGCGAGCGTCGGCGTTCACTTCACCGGCGTCGCTGCCGCGGGAGTTTCGGTCGTGGCGGCCCGCGCCAATTGCGCCGCCCGCGCGGTCTCGGCGAGCGCCGCGAGCTTGCTGTTCGGATCGGTGCCCGGTTGGATGATGCCGGCCGAGATGAGGAGCGTCATCGCCTGTTCGACGGTGATATCGAGATCGATCACGTCGCGGCGCGGCACGTAGAAGAAGAAGCCGGTGGTCGGATTCGGGGTACAGGGCAGGAACGCCGAGACGTGCTCGGTCGGCGGCAGATGCGCGGCGACCGACGGGCTCGGCGCCTGGGTCAGGAACACCAGCGACCACATGCCCGGCGCCGGAAACTCCACCAGGCCGACGCGGCGGAACCCCGACTCCGAACTGGAGAACAGCGTCTCGAAAATCTGTTTGGTGGTGCGGTAGATCGGCCGCACGATCGGCATGCGATTCAAGAATGCCGTCGCCGAACTCGACCATGGTGCGGCCGACCAGGTTGGCGGCAAGGAAGCCGAGCACCGTCAGCGCGACGAGCGCGATGATCAGGCCGAGGCCGGGAATGTTGACCGGCAGATAGGTTTCCGGCCGGTACGCCACCGGGAGGAGCGGCCGCACTAGATTGTCGACCCAGGTGACGAACCACCAGATCAGCCACACCGTCACCGCCACCGGTCCGGCGACGATCAGTCCGGTCAAAAAATAGTTGCGCAGGCGGCTGATAAAGCCCTTGCCGGCGCTGACCGGCACTGCCTTGCCTTGATCGATCTCGCTGGTCATGGAAGTAAGTCTGCACCCATCGACGTGTTGCCAGGCCATCAATCGAGGCCAGTTATATAGAATTGCGGCGGGCGCGCACAGAGCCAAGCACGGCTGTTATTCCGCGGCCATGCAGCTCGGTTATTCCACCGTCACGGATTTCGCCAGATTGCGCGGCTGATCGACATCGGTGCCCATGATGACGGCGGTGTGATAGGCGAGCAGCTGCACCGGCACGGCATAGACGAGCGGCGCCACGGTCGACGGCATGGTCGGCAGCGTCAAGGTGACGAGCGGTTCCCCGGCGGCGGCCTGCGCGCCTTTGGCGTCGGTCAGCAGGATCAGCCGCCCGCCGCGCGCGGCAACTTCCTGCATGTTGGAGACGGTCTTTTCGAACACGCGGTCGTACGGCGCGATCACGATCACCGGCATGGTCTCGTCGATCAGCGCGATCGGGCCATGCTTGAGTTCGCCCGCGGCATAGCCTTCGGCATGGATGTAGGAGATTTCCTTGAGCTTGAGCGCGCCTTCGAGCGCCAGCGGATAGCTGGTGCCGCGGCCGAGATAGAGAACGTCGCGCGATTTCGCGAGCTCGCGGGCGAGCTGCTCGATCTGCGGCTCGAGCGCCAGCGCCTCGCTGAGATGCCGCGGCACCTCGATCAGCGCATGCACCAGCCGCTTCTCGTCGGCCTCGGACAAGACGCCGCGCGCGCGCCCGGCCGCGATCGCGAGCGCCGCCAGCGCCGCCAATTGGCAGGTGAAGGCCTTGGTCGACGCGACGCCGATTTCCGGCCCTGCGAGCGTCGGCATAACGACCTCGCTTTCGCGGGCGATGGTCGAGGTCGGCACGTTGACCACCGCAAGCGTGTGCTGCTCGTGCTCGCGCGCATAGCGCAACGACGCCAGCGTATCCGCCGTCTCGCCGGACTGCGAAACGAACACGGCGAGATCGCCCGGCGCGAGCGGAACGTCGCGATAGCGGAACTCGGAGGCGATATCGACCTCGACCGGAAGGCGCGCAAAGCGCTCGAACCAATAGCGCGCCACCATGCCGGCATAGTAGGCGGTGCCGCAGGCGGCGATCGAGACACGCCCGATGGCGCGAAAATCGAACGGCAGCGCGGTCGGCAACGCCACGCGCTCGGTCACCATGTCGAGATAGTTCGCCAAGGTGTGGCCGACGACTTCCGGCTGCTCGTAAATCTCCTTGGCCATGAAGTGGCGGTGATTGCCCTTGTCGATCACCATCACCGACGCCTGCGACTTGATCACCGGGCGGTGCACGATCGCGCCGGCGGCGTCGTGAATTTCCGCGCCCGCGCGGTCGAGGACGACCCAGTCGCCCTCCTCCAGATAGCTGACCGTATCGGTGAAGGGCGCGAGCGCAATGGCATCGGAGCCGATGAACATCTCGTCGTCGCCGAACCCGATGGCGAGCGGCGAACCTTTGCGGGCGCCGATCAGGAGATTGGTCTCGCCGGCGAACAAAAACGCCAGCGCAAAGGCGCCGCGCAGCCACGGCAAGGTCGTCTTGACCGCCTCGACCGGCGTCAGCCCGCGTTTGATCGCCTGGCTGACGAGATGGGCGACGACTTCGGTATCGGTCTCGGTCGCAAACTTGACGCCGTCGGCTTCCAATTCGCGGCGCAGCTCGGCGAAGTTCTCGATGATGCCGTTGTGGACGACCGCGAGGGCGTCGGTGGCGTGCGGATGCGCGTTGTTTTCGGTCGGCCGGCCATGCGTCGCCCACCGAGTGTGGCCGATTCCGATAGTGCCCTCGAGCGGCTCGCGGGCAAGCTTCGCTTCCAGATTCTTGAGCTTGCCTTCCGCGCGCCGCCGCGCCAGCACACCATGCTCGAGCGTGGCGATGCCGGCCGAATCGTAGCCGCGATATTCGAGGCGCTTGAGCGCGTCGACGAGCAGAGGCGCGACCGGCTCGTGGCCGATGATTCCAACGATGCCGCACATCCGTGTCGATGGTCTCCTTGGCCGGCGGTCGCGCGCGGCGGCGCGCGTGCATTCTCGTCAGAACGTTAGAGCGCGGCGCGGCCGCACGGAAATCACATAGCGTTTCGTTCCGTGACCGACGTCGTTCCTTAAAGCAGGCGCGACACGCTATTCGTGCGAATGCGGCTTCTTTTTGCCGATCGCCTTGAGCGCTTGCAAGCGCTTCGCCCAACCTTCCTTAACGACCTGGTGCCCGCGCGCCAGGGCCAAAGCGTGCGCAGGCACGTTTGCCGTGATCACCGAGCCCGAGCCGACATAGGCCCCCTCGCCGATCGCGACCGGCGCGACCAGAGCCGTGTTGGAGCCGATGAAAGCGCCGGCGCCGATATCGGTACGGTGTTTGTCGCTGCCGTCAAAATTGCAGGTGATGGTGCCGGCGCCGATATTGGCGCCGGCGCCGACGGAAGCATCGCCGATATAGCTCAGATGATTGGCCTTGGCGCCGGCTGCGATCACCGCCTCTTTGGTCTCGACGAAATTGCCGATGCGCGCGCCGTCGCCGAGCCGCGTGCCCGGCCGCAGCCGCGCGAACGGCCCGACGGTCGCATCCTTGCCGACATGGGCGCCGGCGAGATGGCAGAACGAGCGGATGAGCGCGCCGTCTTCCACTGTGACGCGCTCGCCGAACACCACATAAGGCTCGACCGTCACGTCCTTGCCGAATTTGGTATCGGCGCACAGGAATACGGTTTCCGGCGCGACCAGTGTCACGCCGGCTTCGAGCGCGGCGGCGCGCAGGCGCCCTTGCGCCACCGCTTCCGCCTCGGCGAGCTGGCCTTTGGTGTTGATGCCGCGCACGTCATCCTCCTCGACTTCGACCGCAACGGCGCCGAGCTTCATGGCGCGCGCGATCTCGACCGCATCGGTCAGATAGAATTCGCGTTTGCGGTTGGCGTCGCCGATCCGCTCCAGGATCGCAAGCGCATCGGCGCCGGCGAGTGCCATGATGCCGCCATTGCACAGATCGATCGCGCGCTCGTCGGCGCTGGCGTCGGCCTCTTCGCGAATGGCGGTGAGTTCGCCTTGGCTGACGATGAGCCGCCCGTATCCGGTCGGGTCGGCGGGGCGAAATCCGAGCACGGCCACGCTCGCGCCCGACGCCAACGGCGCCCGCAGCCGCTCGAGCGTCGCCGGGCGTATCAAGGGGGTATCGCCGTAGACGATGAGAATATCGTCCGGCTGCGCTGCGATCGCGGGACGCGCCGCCAATACGGCGTGAGCAGTGCCGCGCCGCTCGTTCTGGATAAAGCAAGCGGCGGCCGGCAGAACCCGCCGCGCTTCCGCCACGACATTGTCCTGCCCGGGACCGACGACGACGGCCGCGACCGACACGCCGGCATCGGCCACGGCGTTGAGCACATGCGCGATCAGCGAGCGCCCGGCGACCGTATGCAGAACCTTCGGCCGCGCCGAACGCATGCGGGTGCCCTCGCCGGCCGCGAGAATGATGGCGAGGCAGGTTCGATCCGACATGAAGAAAGCCTCCGGCGCGCTCTCTTAGAGCATGATCCGGAAAAGTGGAAACCGGTATTCCGAAACGAGAATGTCAGCGGTGGCCTTCGCCGCGGAGCGGCGTACCGGTGGATGGCGGTGACTAATCGCGGTAATCCGCTCCGCGAACGCTGGCAAAGCCAAAAAAGCTGCTAATTTACCTTCGATTCGCCTACCAATATCGGGCGAAGGAACCCGGAGTCGGGCATGTTGGTGCAAGCCCAGAAAGCGACCGCGCTGGCCAAGGCCGCCGTCAGAAACGCCGTCAGCAACGTACCTCACGCTGCCATGCGGTCCGCGCCCAAGGGCGGCAAGTCGGCAGCGAAGCCGGCTTTCAGCATGGCAAGCCTCTGGCGCTTGGCGGCTTGGGCGTCGACGGCAGCGACTGCGCTGTTTATCGCCATCATCGCGACCCGCGGCGATGTCGGTTCCGATCGGGTGTCGGGCGCGTTGGCATCGCTGCACCTGGCCTCACCATCGGCACCGGCGCATGGCGCGTCGGCGCCGATGCAATTGGCCAGCCAAACGGCGGGCAAGCCGTCAGCGCATAGTTCCGATATCGACGCCACGACGCGGCAGCTGACGCAGGCGGTCCGCGTTCTCACCGAAGACCGTGACCGCTTGGTGGCGCGCGTCGCCATGCTCGAGCGCAATGTCGACGACATCACGGGATCAATCAACCGTCAGATCGCCGCAAAGCAAACGGCGCCCCAGGGCAGCCAGGGAAGCCAAGCAGTTCAGGCGAGCCAGGACAACGAGGGCGGCCAAGGAAGCCAAGCGCAAGCGAGCCAAGGAAGCCAAGCGAGCCAAGGAAGCCAAGCGAGCCAGACGAGCGCGCCCTGGCCCAACGAACCGGCTCCGGCGCTGACGACGCCTGATACCGTTGTTGCCGCGGTCACGCCGGTCGCGCCGGCGCCGGCCGGCATGACGTCGGCACTGCCTGCCTCGCCGCTTACGCCCGATCCCACCGCCGCAACTGCCGCCACCGCCGCCTACGGCGTCGACATCGGCGGCGGCCGCTCGGCAATCACGCTGCGCGCCCGCTGGGCGGCAATTCACGGCGCGCACCCGCAGCTGTTCGAGGGCTTGGAGCCTGTCGCTGCGGTGAGACCGGCGACAAAAACCCGACCGGCGGAGCTGCGACTGATTGTCGGACCGGTGACCACCCCGGAAGCGGCGGCGCAATTGTGCGCCTCGCTCGCGCCGTTTCGGATCTTTTGCCGGCCGGCGGCCTTTGGCGGCGACCACCTCGCGCTGCGGTGACGGCGCCGCTATGCTGGTCACGCGGCGGACGGGCCGCGGACACATTTTGACTGCATGATGCGCCGACCCTTGTTTCTCCCGACCGCGCGGCAGACCAACTGGCTCCTGATCGTCGGCTTTCTGGCGCTCGGCGAGGCGATGTATCTGCGCTACATGGCGCTCGAAAACGTCCCGGTCTCGCTCGCCTGCCGGGCCGGGCTCGACACTTGGCTGTGCGGCACATTCCGGCTGTCGATCGTGCTTTACGAGCACGAAGTGTTCGGCGCCGTCGCGCTCGCGGCCGCCGTGCTCAATCTCATGCGGCCCTCGATCGTGCTGGTGACACTGGCGCTTGCCGCCGCGGCGTTCGGCGTCGTGCTGCACAATGCCGACCTCGCGGCGCTTGCCGCCGGCATTCTTATTCTGAGCTTGGCACGTCCCGCGCCCGCGCCAGCATGACGGCGAACGCGATCAAGCCGCCGCAGAACCACATCGCCTGCCAGTTCGCGAAGCTCTCGTTGAACACAATATAAACCGCCGACAAAGCCAGCAGGCCGGCGGCGACGGTCTCCGCCATCGCCCGCCCTCCGGTCGCGCGGGGGGTCAGCACCGCCATGACGAGAAACGGCCAAACGCCTGCGATCAGCGGCGCGAACGGCATATCGCGGTAGCGCGGATCGAACACCAGGCCGAGCGCTGCTTCGACGGCAAGCAAAATGAGCGCGATGAGCGTCGCGCCGAGCGCCCAATCCAGCCGATCGCGCCGCTCGCCGGTCCGGCCGAACACGGCAGCGAGCGCGGGAACGCCGCGGCCGGCGGCACAGGCGGCGGCGCACACAATCGGGGCGGCGGCCGCCGTCGCCGCGAAAGCGAGCGAGCGCAGCCAGCTGGCCGTGTTGAAGCTTTCGATCGGCACCGTCTCGACGGTCCAGCCGAACATCACGGCGGGCAGGAATGTCAGCGCGGCGATTTTCGGCCCCAGCGTCAGGGACATGCCTTTAGCACGCCCGGCGATTGCAGCGGCGCCGAACGCCAGAACCGCCAAAATGATGCCGGCGGCCGCCTGAGACGACCAGTGCGGGTGGTCGGACACCGTGCCGGCAAAGCTGAATTTCGGTTCGTTGGTCGCGCGGTCGATGATGCCCCAATAGCCGCCGGCCGCGCCTTCCAGGCCCCGCTTCCACGGCTGGTCGAAACCCTCGATCACATTGACGCGGAAATTCTCCCGCTGCGCGAGCGCCAGCGTCTCCAGAATGGCGCGCGCCTGGTTCGACGGCGACGGCCGCGCCCCCTCGCGCTGGCGTCCGGCGCTCGGCCAGCCGAATTCGCCGATCACGATCTCCTTGCCGGGGAAGGCGGCGGCGACCTTCTGACGGATCGCCGCGACATGGGCGGCGGCGAACTGCGCCGGTATCGGAAAATCCTCCCAATAAGGCAGAATGTGCACGGTGACGAAGTCGACCGCGTTCTGCACCTCGGGATAGCGCAGCCAGAACTCCCACACGTCGGCATAAGTGACCGGCTCCGGCACGCTCGCCTTGACCTCGCGGATGAGCGCGGCGAGATCGGCGGCGGTCATTTCCCCGCGCAGCAGCACTTCATTGCCGACGACGATGGCGGAAATCACGTCGGGATACGCCTTGGCGAACGCGATCGCGGCCGCGATCTGCTGCCGGTTCTTGGCCGCGTCGTGACCGATCCAGATGCCGTAAAGCACCTTGAGCCCGTATTTGCGGGCGTCCTTGAGCGCCACGTCGTGGACGTCGTCGACCGAATAGGTGCGTATGCACTTGGTGAATTTCGACAGGATCGGCGAGATCCTCGTCGATCTGCCAATCCGGAACCCGGGTGCCCTCGACCAGCGGGTTCTGGGTGCCGCGAAACGGCGCATAGGAAACGCAATAAAGCTTGTCGCCGGCGATGAGCGGCGACGACGGCAGCGTGACCGGCGCGCCCAGCCACCACCAGGTCGCGGCAATCGCCAGCGCGGTGAGCGCGAGCGCAACGAGGGCCGATCCGATCGCTTTTGGGCTGGGCATGAGGGACACGCCTTTGGCATTAACCTTGAAGCCGGGCGCTGCCAAGATGCAATGCGCAAAAAGGCAGACCGCCGCGAGCCCGTGCACGCTGGACAAACGGCCGGAGTTGGAGTGATGTCGTATCGCGGCGTCTTCAACGGCGGCGCGACGGCCACCCGACCGAGTGGCCCCAAGACCAAACATTCGCTGCAATCGTCCGCTGGAAACGTCCGTCCCTTAGGTTCTACCGCAGCTCTCTACCGCACCAGTTCCGTTCGAATGTCCCGATTCCCGGCCGTCGCGGCCCAACAAATCAAGTCGATCCATGCTCCATCGTGCGTTCAACGTCGTCGGCGGACTTTGCACCGCGCTCTGGCTTGCCTCCGCCCCCCTCGCATTAGCCCAGGCTGCCAACTCCAAGCCTGCCGATCAGCATCCCCCGGCAGCCGGCCAGGACGTCGCGAAAGAGGCGCAGAAGGTCGACGAGTTCGCGGAAGCCCAGCACGCGATCAGCGGCCCCGCCGGCAATCCCGAATGCGTCTGGCTCGGCCGCCGGGTGGTCAGCTTGCTCTGGCGCGACGATCTTGACACCGCCTTCCGGCATCTCGATCTCTACGACCGGTTTGGCTGTCCCGGCGGGCATATTCAGGCGAGCTTCCGCTGCCTGATCCAGCACGGCAGCAACATCGACCCCAAGGCGGCCGACAGCCTGAATGCGCGGATCCAGGCCTGCTGGATCAATCCGACCTCGCCGGCCGTGCCGGCGCCAGCCGCGGCGGCGGCGAGCCCCACCACCAATCGGTAACCGACCAATCGGTAACCGGGGCGGCAAGGTTTGAACAAAAATAAGAAGAAATTTGTTGCAGTGCCGTCGTTGTCTTGAATTTGCCACGACCGCAAGCTACTTATTAATCACCGCTCGGAAGTAAGCCTCTTTCTTAGGCCAGTGTCGAACCCTGGGCAGGTTCGGGCCGTTGATCCCTCGTCCCCTGGTTGAAATTCGATGCGCACCGTCGCTGCCGTGCTCGCGCTCGTAGCGTGCGTGCATGCCGGCCTGTGGGCTTCGCTACGAACGCAAGTGACGGCTCCCGATTTCACCGGTCAGCTCGCCAGCGTTTCCTACGCCCCTTTCGTCAATTCATCCCACCCCGATTGGGGCGAGCGGCCGACCGAGGAGCAGATCCGCGCCGATCTCAAGGCGATCGCCCCCTATACCCGCGCCATCCGCCTTTATTCCTCGACCGGCGGCGCCGAGCTGGTGCCGCCGATCGCGGCCGAATTCGGCCTCAAGGTCACCGTCGGCGCCTGGATCGACAAGAACCAGGAGCGCAACGAGCGCGAAATTCGCTCGGCGCTCGAACTCGCCCGCCACAACAGCAACGTCAACGCCATCGTCGTCGGCAACGAGACCATGCTGCGCGCCGAAACCAACGTCGACGATCTCATCAAGCTCATCCAGCGGGTGAAGCGTTCGAGCCCGGTCCCGGTCACCACCGGCGAAATCTGGAGCGCCTGGATCGACCATCCCGAGCTCGTCTCGTCGGTCGATTTCATCGCCGCGCACATCCTGCCTTACTGGGGCGGCACCGACGCCTCCCATGCGGTCGACAACACCATCGAAATCTACGACAAGCTGCGGCGTATTTATCCCGGCAAGCGCATCGTGATCGCCGAGTTCGGCTGGCCGAGCGCCGGCTACAATTTCCACGACGCCAATCCCGGCCGCATCGAGCAGGCTCTGCTGATCCGCGATTTCGTCAGCCGCGCCGAGGCCTATGGCATCGACTACAACATCATCGAGGCGATCGATCAGCCGTGGAAGACGATGGAAGGCGGCGTCGGGCCGTATTGGGGCCTGTTCGACGCCTCGCGGCAGCCGAAGTTCTCCTGGACCGGGCCGATCACCGACCCGGACTACCTCAAGCGCGCCGGCCTCGCCGTGCTGCTCGGGCTGCTGCTGTCGCTGCCGATCCTGGCGATCGGCGGCGCGACCGCGACGCAGGCGCTGATGCTCGCGGTGTCGGCCAACCTCGTCGGCGCCTGGTTCGCCGCCATCGTCGCCTTCTGGAAGGGCCATTACTTCGTGCCCGGCGCCGCCTTCGCGCTCGGCCTCGGCGTGATCTTGCTGTTGCCGCTCGTCGCCATCGCGCTGGCGCGCATCGAGGAGATCGCGGCCATCGCCTTCGGCCCGGGCCCGCGCCGGCTCGCCGCCAATCCGCTGCCGCCGCAAGAGGGCTACGCCCCCAAGGTGTCGATCCACATTCCGGCCTATTGCGAGCCGCCGGAGATGCTCAAGGCGACGCTCGATGCCGTCGCCCGGCTCGACTATCCCAATCTCGAATGCGTGGTGGTCATCAACAACACGCCCGATCCGGCCTTGTGGCGGCCGGTCGAGGAGCATTGCCGCACGCTCGGCGAGCGCTTCAAGTTCATCCGCGTCGATAAGCTGTCCGGCTACAAGGCCGGCGCGCTGCGGCTTGCGCTCGCCAACACCGCCGCGGACGCGGAGATCATCGGCGCCATCGATGCCGACTATGTGGTCGCGCCGGATTGGCTCAAGGATCTGGTGCCGCTGTTCGCCGATCCGCGCGTCGGCTTCGTGCAGTCGCCGCAGGACCATCGCGACGGCGACCGCTCGCTGATGCACTACGCCATGAACGCCGAATATGCCGGCTTCTTCGACATCGGCATGGTCCAGCGCAACGAAGTCAACGCCATCATCATGCACGGCACGATGTGCCTGATCCGGCGCGCCGCGATCGACGGATTCCGGCGGCTGGTCGAGCGACACCATTGTCGAGGATACCGATCTCGGCCTCGCCATGCTCGAGCACGGCTGGCTCGCCCATTACACCAACCGCCGCTACGGCTACGGCCTCCTGCCCGACACGTTCGAAGCCTACAAGCGGCAGCGCCAGCGCTGGGCCTATGGCGGCTTCCAGCTGTTGCGCAAGCATTGGCGCCGGCTGTTGCCGCGCACGCCGGGCCTCCTCCCGGAGCAGAAGCGCGAATTCGGCCTGGGCTGGCTCAACTGGCTCGGCGCCGACAGCGTCGGCGTCGTCGTCGCGCTCCTCAACATCGTCTGGGTGCCGGTCGTGGCCTTCGCGACCATCGCGGTGCCGGACAGGATCTTGACCGTGCCGATCATCGCGGCGTTCGCGGTCTCGGTGCTGCATTTCGTGGCGCTCTATCGGCTGCGCGTCAAGGTGACGCCGGCGCAGATGCTGGGCGCGGTGTTCGCGGCGATGTCGCTGCAATGGACGGTGGCGCACGCGGTCGGCTCGGGCGTGTTGAAGGAGCGCTTGCCGTTCCTGCGCACCGCCAAGGGCGGCGCCACCCGCAAGGGCGACTTCCCGGCGTTCTGGGAGGCGGTGATCGCCGCGCTGCTGCTGGTCGGCGCCCTGACCCTCGTCGTCACCAATTACAAGCAGGTCCACGAGATCAATATTTTCGCCGTGGTCTTGCTGGTGCAGAGCCTGCCGTTCATCTCGGCGGTCGGCATCGCGCTGATCGAGGGCACGCGCTTCAACTCCTTCGCCTATTGGCAGGGCGTCGAGGCCAAGCTCGCCGCGCTGCTGCCGCGCCCCAAGGCCATCGCCGAAGCGCCGAAGCTGCCCGCCGAAAACCGCGTCGAGACGGCGCAGTAACCGTCGTTCCGCGGCGTAGGCGTTCCCGCGAGCGCGGCAAGTCACGCATACGCGCGTCTGACGCGCTTGGCGGCACGTCGATCTCCAGCCGGGAGTCCGAAGGTCCCGGTTCTGCAGCGCATCCATAGCGCGTCGAAGACGCCGTAAACGCGCTTGTGTTGCGCTGCGCCCGGAAATGCGCCTAAGCCCGCCGAGCGCCGTTTCCGCGAGCCGCACCCAGTACGAGGTGCCGAGCGGGATCGCTTCGTCGTTGAAATTGTAGGCCGGGTGATGCAGCCCGGCGCTGTCGCCATTGCCGACATAGATGAAGGCGCCCGGGCGTTCGTGCAGCATGAAGGCAAAATCCTCCGCGCCCATCATCGGGGCGCAGTCGGCGTCGACCTTGTCGGCGCCGGCGATCTCGCGCGCGACCGACGCGGCGAACGCGGCTTCCCGCTCCTCGTTGACCAGGACCGGATAGCCGCGGCGTATAGGTCAGCTTCGCCTTGGCGCCATAGAGCCGCGCGGTGCCCTCGACCACCTCGCGCACGCGCTGCTCCAGGAGATCGCGGACTTGCGGCGTCAAGCTGCGCGCGGTGCCGCGCAGTCTGGCGTGCTGCGGGATGACGTTGTCGGCGATGGCCGGCCTGGAACACGCAGATCGACACCACCGCGGCTTCGAGCGGGTCGACGTTGCGCGACACGATCGATTGCAGCTGGTTGACGATCTGCGCGCCGACCAGAACGGTGTCGACCGCGAGATGCGGCCGCGCCGCATGGCCGCCGACGCCTTCGATGTCGATGGTGATGTCGTCGGTCGCCGCCATGATCGGCGCCGGTGCGGATGGCGAACTCGCCCGACCGGCAGGCCCGGATAATTGTGCATGCCGAACACCTCCTCGATGCGGAAGCGGTCGATCAGGCCGTCGCGCACCATGGCCCGGGCGCCGGCGCCGCCCTCCTCGGCCGGCTGGAAGATCACAACCGCCGTGCCGGCGAAATTGCGCGTTTCGGCGAGGTATTTGGCGGCGCCGAGCAGCATGGCGGTGTGGCCGTCATGGCCGCAGGCGTGCATCTTGCCCGGCACCGTCGAGCGGTAAGCGAGACCGGTCTCCTCCTCGATCGGCAGCGCGTCCATGTCGGCGCGCAGCCCGACCACCTTGCCGCCGGCGCGCCGCTCGCTTGCGGCCGCGGATGACGCCGACGACGCCGGTGCGGCCGATGCCGTCGACCACCTCGTCGCAGCCGAAGCTCTTTGAGCTTCTCCGCGACCAGCGCCGCCGTGCGGTGGACGTCGTACATGAGTTCCGGATGGGCGTGGATTTCCCGCCGCCAGGCGGTGATCTCGCGATGCAGGTCGGCGACGCGGTTGACGATCGGCATGATTTCGGGGCTCCTCGCACGGCGCGTGCCCGGCAGGCTTGCCCCACTCTAGCAAATCGCAACGCTTTTGGGCTATGGAACGCCCGCACGAGCCGGTAGCTCAGTCGGTAGAGCACGTGACTTTTAATCACGGGGTCCTGGGTTCGAGTCCCAGCCGGCTCACCAATAAAATCAAAGGCTTAACTGCGGACATGATGCCACAAGAAACTGCTGTGTCCGCATTATGTCCGCACCCCGGATGCCGGTTGACCCCCGGCGGGGCGCGCCACGCGGCGGAATGCCGATAAGGAGGCACGCAAAATGGCGTCGTCTAGCCCCGCAAAGCCTAGCCCCGCAAACGGTGCCGAAAGGCCCCTCTACTACCTTAGGTCCGCGGCCTTAACTGGGTATCTTAGCTTCAAGCGACTGGGCGGGTGGGGCGGTGGCTGAACTAGAATGCAATCCCGCAGAAAACGCACACCCCGTTTGTTACGCAGCAGGCTGCAGCGCGGTCTTGGACTTTGCGGGTTGCGGCGCACCGATGCGCAGCCGCCGATCGGAGAGCGACAGGCCGCCGCCGAGAACATAATCAGGGCGCCGAGCCAGATCAGCAGGACCTGCGGCTTGAAGTAGAGACGTACGGGAACGGTGCCGTCGGGATCAGGATCGCCAAGCGAAAGGTAGAGCTGGCTCGTCCCTCGCGTCATCAGCGCCGCTTCGGTCGTCGCCATGTGGCGCGCGGGAAAGGTGCGCCGGCTTGGCTCCATCGCTCCGATCAAATCGCCGCTCGAGCGGCGCACGCTGAAATGGCCGACGACATCGCTGATAATTCGGGCCGGGCCGGTTGAATAAGCCGTCAAAGGTGAGCCGATAATGCGCGAGGTCGATCGTCTCGCCCGGTTTGAGTGCAGCTATGCGCTCGGAGGACCAGACAGTTGCCGAGATGATGCCCATCAGGGTCACGCCGATGCCGAAATGCGCGACGGCGGTTCCCCACGCCGAGCGCGGCAATCCCGCCGCGCGCCGCAGCGCCGCACTGACAGGCACGCGCAGGACCATGGTGCGCTCGACGATGTCGGTGACGGCGCCCGCCATGACGAAAACCGCCAGGCCGATGCCGAACGGCGCCAGCACCGGACCGCCGTGCTGCAGCGCGAATGCGCCGGCCGCCACGACCGCCGCCAGCAACGCCGCCGCAAAAAGCCGCTGCGCCGCGCCGAGCAGGTCGCCGCGCTTCCAGCCGAGCAGCGGCCCGAACGGCATCGCCAGCAACAGCGGCACGAACAGTGGGCCGAACGTCGCGTTGAAGAACGGCGGCCCGACCGAAATCTTGTCGCCGGTCAACGCCTCGAGCGCCAGCGGATAGAGCGTGCCGATGAAGACGGTGGCGCAGGCCGACGTCAGAAACAGATTATTGACGACGAGCGCGCCCTCGCGCGAAATCGGCGCGAACAGGCCGCCCTGTTTGAGGAGCGGCGCACGCCAGGCGAACAAAGCCAGCGCCCCGCCGATGAACACGACCAGAATGGCCAGAATGAAAATGCCGCGCCGCGGGTCGGTGGCGAAGGCATGCACCGAGGTCAGGACGCCCGAGCGCACCAGGAAGGTGCCGATCAGCGACAGCGAGAACGCCAGGATCGCCAGCAGAATGGTCCAGACCTTGAGCGCGCCGCGCTTCTCCATGACCACGGCGGAATGCAGGAGCGCGGTGCCGGCGAGCCATGGCATCAAGGACGCGTTCTCGACCGGGTCCCAGAACCAGAAGCCGCCCCAGCCGAGCTCGTAATAGGCCCAGTACGAGCCGCCGGCGATGCCGAGCGTCAGGCACATCCAGGCGCCGAGCACCCACGGCCGCACCCAGCGCGCCCAGGCCGCGTCGATGCGGCCTTCGATCAGCGCCGCGATGGCGAACGAGAACGCGATCGAGAAGCCGACATAGCCGAGATAGAGCAGCGGCGGATGGAAGGCGAGCCCGGGGTCCTGCAGCACCGGGTTGAGATCGCGGCCCTCGAACGGCGCGTCGGCGATGCGCGCGAACGGATTCGACGTGGTCAGGATGAACAAATGGAACGCCGCGGCGATCCAGCCCTGCACCGCGAGCGCGATCGCCTTCAGCGTCATCGGCAGATTGCCGCCGAACGTCGCGACCAGCGCGCCGAACAGGGTCAAAATAAAGACCCACAGCATCATGGAGCCCTCGTGATTGCCCCACACGCTGGTCAGCCGATACATGAGCGGCATCGCCGAATTGGAGTTTTCGTAGACGTTGAGCACCGAGAAATCGGAGGTGACGTAGCAGGCCGCCAGCGCAGCAAACGCCATCGCGACAAAAGCGAATTGCGCGAGCGCCGTCGGCACCGCCATGCTGGTGAGCACCGGATCGTCGCTGCGCGCGCCGATGATCGGCATCGTGCCCTGGATCAAAGCCAGGCCCAGCGCCAGCATCAGTGCGTAATGGCCGAGTTCGGCGATCATCGAGCGCCTCCGCCGGCCGGCATCGTCGCACGCTGGTGCTGCGTTGGTCCGCAGCGAAGTCCGGCGACGTCCGCACGGTCGCATCGCTTTCCGCATAATCCTGTCGAGCGGGTCATGATGACGTCCGCGTTCGCCGATCCGCGGCCGCTTTCCGCGATGGCGCCGGTGCAAATGAGTTGGGACATTTGCTCACCCGATCGCCCTTGAGCGCTTCGATCAAGATCCGGCCGAGTTCCAGGAAATCGGCCTTTCGGGGCGAGGTCGGCCGCCAAGCCAGCCCGATGTTACGCCGAGGCTGCGGTTCGACGAAGCGCAGGAGTTTGACGCGCTCGTCGCGCACTTCGACGTTGATCGCGACTTCGGGCAACAATGTCACGCCGTAGCCGCTTGCCACCATCTGCAAGACCGTAGCCAGGCTGGTCGCCCCGAGCCTCGTACGTTCGCGGCCGGCCTCGCCACAATAGATCAGCGCCTGATCCCGCAGACAGTGGCCTTCTTCCAGCAACACCAGCCGCCGCGCACTGACGTCGCTCGTGGTGACCCTGGCGCGTTCGGGCAAGGGATCGTCGGCCGGCACCGCCAGCAGGAACCGGTCCTCGAACAAAATGCTGGTTTCGAACTCGCCTTTCTCGATCGGAAGGGCCAGTAGAATTACGTCCAACGATCCCTGAGCGAGTTCGCTCAACAGCGTCTTGGTCTGGGTTTCGAGCAGATCGAGGCTCAGGTCCGGGTAATGGCGGTTCAGGTTCGGCAGCAGCCGCGGAAGCACGTAGGGTGCCAATGTGGGAATGATTCCGAGCCGCAAGTTTCCCGGCGAGCAGCTTTTCCTTGCGACTGACACAATCTGCGAGGTCGCGCGTGGCACTGAGGATCGATCTGGCGCGCTGAGCGACCTCGAGGCCGGCCTCGGTGAGCACGATGGCGCCCTGACGGCGCTGCACCAGTTCTGCGCCAAGGTCGCGTTCCAGCTCGCGGATCTGCATGGAGAGCGCGGGCTGGCTTACCGCACATTCTTCCGCCGCCCGACTGAAATGCCCATGTCGGGCGAGCGCATCGAGATACCGAAGCTGCCGAAGGGTCAGCATGACAATAAGCTTATACCTATGATTGTGCTTTCATTATCAAAACTTCTTATGAAGCGATCAGTCTATTGCACTGCAATCAAGTCCCAACGAAACCGCTGCGTAGATCGCTCAGGGCTTGCAAAGGTGCGCCGGCACATGAAATGGGTGCGACCGGCTGCGAATCCGCCGGTCCGAGCCTCAGCTTGCGTCCGCCGCGGTCAGGCGGACTCCTGACCGGCAAGTCGAGCCTATTCCAAACATCGGTCAATGCTTCGGCCAAGCGGTCGATCAGCCCGTCGTCGTGATACGGGCTCGGCGTGATGCGCAGCCGCTCCGAGCCTTTCGGCACCGTCGGGTAGTTGATCGGCTGAATGTAAATGCCGTGGTCGGACAGCAGCAGATCGCTCGCCTGCTTGCACCGTTCGGGGTCGCCGACGAAGACAGGCACGATGTGCGTCGGGCTTTCCATCACCGGCAGCGCCGCAGCCGCGAGCACGGCCTTGGTGCGGGCGGCGCGATCCTGATGACGTTCGCGTTCCCATTGCGAGGTCTTCAGATGCCGGATCGCGGCGGTTGCGGCGGCACAGACGCAGGCGGCAGCGCCGTAGTGAAGATGAAGCCGGGCGAATAGGAGCGCACCGAGTCGATCAGCACGCTCGAGCCGGCGATGTAACCGCCGAGACAGCCGAACGCTTTGGCCAGCGTGCCCTCGATCACGTCGATGCGGCTCTAGGCGCCGTCGCGCTCGCTGATGCCGCCGCCGCGGCGGCCGTACATGCCGACCGCGTGCACCTCGTCGATATAGGTCATGGCGCCGTAGCGCTCGGCGAGATCGCAGATGCGGTTCACCGGCGCGATGTCGCCGTCCATCGAATAGAGGCTTTCGAACACGATCAACTTCGGCCGTTGCGGATCGGCCGCGGCAAGGAGCTCTTCGAGATGCGCCGTGTCGTTGTGGCGGAAGATTTGCTTCTCGCAATGGGCCTGGCGCACGCCTTCGATCATCGAGTTGTGGTTCAGGGCGTCCGAAAGGATCAGGCAGTTCGGCATCAGCTTCGCGAGCGTGGAGATGCCGGTTTCATTGGAGACGTAGCCTGAGGTGAAGACAAGCGCCGCTTCCTTGCGGTGCAGATCGGCGAGTTCGCGCTCGAGCTCGACCAGCGGGTGGTTGGTGCCGGCGATGTTGCGCGTGCCGCCGGCGCCCGTGCCCATCCGCGTCGCGGTCTCGACCATGGCGCTGATCACCTTGGGGTGCTGGCCCATGCCGAGGTAATCGTTCGAGCACCAGATCACGACATTGCGCTGGCCCTGCGGGGAATGCCAGATCGCATGCGGGAAGCGGCCGGCAATGCGCTCGAGATCGGCAAACACCCGATAGCGCCGCTCACTGTGCAGCCGCGCCAGCGCGTCGGCAAAATAAGCGTCATAGTTCATGGGCCCCTCCCCCCGCTCGTCGCGCCATTAAGCCGTCACCGCGACGACAATTGTTCTCACCCGCTATCTGCTCACTACCCGCTCGCTCCGTCGTGAGATCCCGGCGCCAAGAGCTTTCGCAGCGCTTCGGCGATACCATCAGCCGAAACGGTCGAGTCGAAGGCGCGGACGTATTTGCCTCCAGGATCCATGAGGTACAGGTAGGTACTATGGTCCATAACGTAGTCTTCGGCGCCGGGGCCGATGTTATGACGGACGTAATAGGCACCGTATTCGTGCGCGACGGCAGCGAGCTGCTGCGGAGTGCCGATGAGCCCGACGATCCGTGGGTCGAACGACCGGGTGTATTGCCGCATCACGTCCGGCGTATCGCGCTGCGGATCGATGGTGATGAAGAGCGGTTGGACTTTGGCGGCATCGGCGCCGAGCGCCTTGAGCGCGGTGGCGATCTCGAGGAGCGTCGTCGGGCAGCTGCTTGGACAGAAAGTGTAGCCGAAATAAACCAGCAGCCATTTGCCGCGGTAGGTCTGATCGGTCACCGTCTTGCCGTCAGGCTCCGAAAGCGTGAACGGGCCGCCGATCGTCACGTTCGATATGGCGGCCCGCGCGGGCAAATCGCTCACGATCGGCACGAATGTGCAGAAGATGGCGGAGAGGATCAGCAGACCAAAAGCTGAAAGACGAATACGCTCACGCAGGCGATTCATGCCGTCTCCCCAACCGATCGCTTTGGGATCCTGCCCAATCTTACGCGCAAGACCTCGCGCAGTTCAAATTTATTCTTAATGACAACGCAACTCCGCCAAATTCCTAAAAAAAATGCCTCGCACGGCCGCTCCACCTGAAAACTGGATTTGCATTCCCGCGTCTTGTGCGGTGCACAACGGGGGCCTCCTCTGAGCCGTTCGCGACAATAATTTTCGGTTATTCTGCGAGTTTCAACGCATCGACTATTTGAAAACGCTTCAAAGGCGTGGCATTCGTAGGGATTCTAAGTTGTGACAGGACCGGTCCGCCGGACGCATCGTTGGCGTGCGAAGCTGCGATGACCGTCGAGGCAATTCTGATGTTAAGGGTGCCAGCAATCGCCATGAGCGGCGACGGTGACCTGACTATGGCGGGGGTGCCGTCGCCAGCCGATGTTTGCACACGAAACGAATGTGGCGTAAACTTGCGGCGTTTTGGCCCCATTAGGTTCCCAATTCTCTTCATAAGAATTCCTTATTTTTCACGACTCCGGATTTGACGGACACTAAATGCAACTGGATTCCGACTATAGCAAAACGGAACTGACAGGGGGATTCCTTGAGCCGATCAATCGCATCCACGACATTTTTCTCATCCGCGATATTTTCGGCGTTTGCTGTCGCCGCAGCACTCACTTCGGTGCCTGCGTTCGCTTACGAGGCGGGCACCGTCACCGGCGGCGGCAGCATCGAAGGCCAGGTCATCTACAAGGGCCCGGTGCAGACCACCAAAATCATTCCCAACAAAGACGTTGAAGTCTGCGGCGGCCCCTTCGAGCGGCCGCTGATCGAAGTCGGACCCAACCAGGGGGTTAAAAACGCGGCCGTGTATCTGGTCGACGTAACCAAGGGAAAAGCTTGGCCGCCGGCAGCGAAGCCGCCTTACCTCGATAACGTCAAATGTGAATTCGTTCCCCTTGTTCAGGTGATACCCGCGGGTCCGCTGGACGTCGTCAACAAGGACCCGGTGCTGCACAACACCCACGGCTATTACGGCAAGCGCACCGCCTTCAACAAGGCGCTGCCGAACCAGAACCAGACAATTGCGACTGAACTGCCCCGTGCCGGCACGGTGCGTGTCGAATGTGACGTGCATGACTGGATGCTGGGTTGGATTTACGTCGTCGACAATCCCTACTACGCGCTCACCGGCCCCGATGGCAAATTCAGCATCACCGACGTGCCGCCGGGCACCTACAAGCTCGTGGCGGACCAGTCCTTCACCGGACCGGTCGAGCAATCCGTCACTGTCGCCAGCGGCAAGCCGACGACGCTGACGATCGAATTGATGAAGAAGTAACGCGCGCTCGAATGGAGGCGGTTTCCCGCTCAGGGACCGCCGCGTGGATTTCATGCGTCAATAGCAGCAAGCGCGGCTTGATGTGCGAGACCGTCGCATGGTCGACGCGCTCTCGCGCGGCGGCGTCCCAAGAACACAACCGCGGCATGCGAACGCGGATCCTGTGCTGTTCCGCGAATCCGCAAACTTCGCGGCGCGTCGACGCTCAATGCGAACAAGTGGTGGTGGGCCAATTGCCCCAATTCCGCAGCGCTCGCGCACATCGGCGCCGTGCAGAGCTGCGGCCGCGCGCACGGCATCTCAAGATGCCCGTTATCGCACTCAGTCTGAGCTGCGGAAGATCGATCTATCGCACGCTTGCGTCGGCACCGCGTGCGTGCCGGGGATCGCTTGCGTTTATTTGACAAAACTGAGGTACGACGCCAGCGCCTTGATTTCGTTCGGGGATAAGTTGCTGGCAATGTGAGGCATCGGAGGCTTTGTGGCGTAATTATACAAGTGGCCCCACTGTTTGAGCCTCCTTACCAAGTAAGGGTACGCCAGCCCGCCCAATCGAGGAATTTCGCCAACGCCCTCGGCATTCGGGCCATGACAAGCAACACAGGCCACGACATTAGAAGCCGGGATCCCCTCTTGATATATCGCTCTTCCGCCGGCGACGAGCTCCAAATCGCCGTCATCGGCCGCGACAGGGGGGATCGTGGACAAATAAAGCGCCAACTCACGCGCCGTCTCCGGATTGAGAGTGGACACGACAGGCCACATGAACAATTTGGCGTTCGGATCGTCACGCCTATGCAGTCCCAAATCCAGAAGCTGATTGAAGAGGTATTGGTATCTCTGTCCTGCCAAGCGTGGTGCAGGCTGCAACCCTTGGAACGATGCGCTATGGCAAATGGTGCAACGCTTGGGGGTCTCTACGTCTATTGCCCGGGCGGGAACGGCAAAGGAAATGATTGCCAGGATCGCTATGTTCAAGCTGACGAGTTTCATGATGGGTTTCATGGCTTCTGGCTTCCATGCCGATCTGACTTCTTAGAGGGCGCGGACCTTACCTCAGGCTACTGACGTAAGCCGCGACAGCTTCGATTTGCTGTTTGTTCAAGCTCTCCACCACCGGATACATGACGTCGGACAGGTGCTCTTTGCGGTCTTTGCGAAAGTTCGTGAGGGTCTTGACCATGTAGGGATAAAGCTGGCCCGCCAGGCGCGGAATTTGTACGAAACCCGTGGCTGCCGGTCCGTGGCAGGCGGCGCACGCCGGAACGTTTTCTTCGGGCACGCCGTCCTGGAAGATTTTCTCTCCCATCGCCGCGAGTCCTCTGCGATCGCCTCCCAGCGGCCTGGGATTGAAAGCGCGGAAATCGGTCGCGAGAGCCGTCATCATCGCCGGGCTCAAGGAACGCGCCACCGGCCTCATGATGGAGTTCAGCCGCCGACCATCGGCATAGGCCCGCAACTGATCTTCGAAGTATTCGGTAGGCTGTCCGCCGAGCCGCGGGATGGGATAGTAACCGCGAAAGCCTTGCCCCGATGGGCCGTGGCAGTCCTGGCAATACGCGATCTTGGCTGCAATCTCTTGTCGGGACAACGCGAACGCCTTTGTAGCCGCACCGCCGGCCGTCGCTGCGAACGACGATCGCAATGGCCAAATGCGATGCCAACCGCAAGCCGCCGACCTTGACGATGCGCCGTTTGCATCCTTTCCGTGGTGTTCCGGTCGGCGCAGATGGGACACTTGACGCCATCGGTTCGTCTCCCATTTCCGTGCAGCGGCCCCGATATGATGTGATGAGCTTCATTGGGCGGACCCACCGGAAGGATTGGATTGCAGACTGCTGAGGTAGGCCGCGACAGCTTTGATTTGCGGCTCGGTCAACGCCTGCGCTATTGGCTGCATTATTCTTGAGACATCCATTTTCGACGGATGTTGGCCAAACTCTTTGCTCCAGTTCGTGAGCTTGTCGACGATGTAATCATCGAGCTGACCCGCCAGCCGAGGAAAATCCTGGTTGCCTTCTGCGTCGTCTCCGTGACAGGAGGTGCACGGCTTAATGCGCCCGCCTCCAACGGGGGCGACCCCCTCCTCGAAAATTTTCTTTCCTTCGGCCGCGAGCTCCGTCGGCGCGCCGCCGACCGGCGCGGGATTGAGAGCGTGAAAATGCGCGGCAAGAGCGGTCTGCATGCCCGGGCTGAGCGAGCTCGCGACGTGGAACATGATATTGTTCGTCCGGCTGCGCTCGGCGAATGCCGCCAATGAATACGTGATGAAGTCGGGCGTCTGTCCGGCGAGCCGCGGTATCGGATAATATCCGCGAAAGCCTTCTGCCGAATGCCCGTGGCAGATTTCGCAATATTTGATTTTGGCCTCGAGTTCCGGCTTCGAAACGGCGGCGGTTTCCGCGGCAGAGGTGCGACCCGCTGCGCCGAGAACAATGGCCAGGATCGCCAATGGCAACGCCAATTGTATGCTAGCGACCTTCATCATCCGCTCCCGACGCCCTCATCAAAACGCCGTCCAAATGCCGAGCATAAGAGTATTGTTGTCGGACACCTTGCTGCTCGGGATGCCGAAGAACTCGTTGGAAAAGCTGTCCAACCGATTGTAGAAGTTGTATTGGACAAAGACCTTGACGTTCAGCCACGGCAGGTAGTCGAGTTCGAGCGTCTCCCACATGGCGTCGGGAGAACCGTCGCACCCTGGCGTTCCGCCGCAATACGCGAGCGGGTCCTTCGAGCCGGTGACTGAGGTGAAGCCGATCATGCCGCCATACTGGCGCTGATAGTAGTAACTGGCGGTAGCCGCGAAGCGGTCAAGGTGGTTCTGCGTGTTGCTGAAGATGGCACCAACATTCGCGGAGTTATTCCAGGAGTCTTCGTGCATATACATGGCGTTTATAGTGAAGATGTGCACGTCGCCGATGAATTGGTACTGCGTATCGAAGCCGTAGTCCAAATAACTCCCGGGGGAGGTCAAATCCAGAGCGCACCCACTCGTTGTACATGGCGACCACCTGTTGTACATGCCAATGGTGCCGATTTCCCAGGAGTTATTTCCCCAGTCGGCCTCATAGGCCGCCCGCCAATAGGGGTTCACCGTATCTGCAAGGGCGCCGCCGCTGGCGGCAAAGGTTGCATCGTTAAGCGGACCTAGAGGAACCTGGGCGGCCTTATAGCCGGACAATTCGAGGTAGATAGAATCATTGATGAAGACGTACGCTCCTACGCCAGCCGACGTCCCCGGTCCGATGGTGAACATGAGCGGTGCCACGGGCGCTGCCAGAAGCAACGACGTGCTATAATTTGGGATGGCATACGCCATACTGGGCCCGCTCGCGGGCCCACCTGTGTTCCAGACGTCCTGAATAGTCGGGCCATTGTTCGCCAATACGCCCCAGAGCAGCCTTTTGTCGGCAGTCTGGTCGACGTAGCGTAGCTCCATATTGTCGATGCCGAAGGTGCCGCCCGTGTCATAGGTCAGCTGCAGCCAAGCGCCGATGTGGTCGGTGATCGCGCCTGCAGCGAACAAACTCACTGCCTCCGGGAACTGGACCTGATTGTTCTGTGTGTGGGCCGGCGACCCCGGGTACGCCCCACCCGCCCCTCCCGCCGGCGGCGGATCGTTCCAATGGGTAAGGCTGCCCTGCAAGAAAAGCGAAAAGGGCGGCAATTCGACGAGCGATAACTGCTTCTGGGGCGGTTGGCCGGTTGCGCCCGCCGGCAGGTTATCATTAGTGAGTTCGACGCGCCAAGGCGTGTTCGTCAGGGTGTAGCCGCCGAGCTTGAAGCGCCGGCCCATCGGCGTCAGTTCGGGATACACCGTGTGGCAGGCCGAGCAGGCTAGGCCGGTCTGGCGGGCGAAGGACGGCACCGCCCGCGCGTTCCCGGCCATGAGCAGGATCGCCGGCAAGGCGATGATCAAGGCTACTGCCAACAACCTCACTGTTTTCATTACACCCCCCCGCAGTCCAGACGGAACGTGGACTTATCTCACGCGGACTGCCCCATCCGCGAGTGCCCCTTCATTCGGCACACATCGTTAGACAGCCACTGCAAATTCCTCCGTCGTTTTCCTCCGTCGTTCCGTTTTTTGATCAAGTTTAAGTTTTCTTGATGAAGGTCTTGATGAAGGTACAGTTTTTTTGATCAAGCCGCCGTGTTGCTATTATCATTTTGCGCTATGACGAGCGTGTCAATCCTGAAAACGATCGTTCGATCGCATTTCGGTGAAAACGATGCTTTTCTGCGAAAATGGTGCTTTTCAGCAACACGCAACGGCCGGCAATGAGCCGAGCGCTACCGCCGCAGCCGCGCTGCGGCCGGGCGGTTACCGCTAAGACCGCTTGAGGTAACAACCCCCCCTTCCCTGGATGACGCGCTGATTTAGGTAACAGGCGCCGCGATTCAGATTTGACGATCAGCAGCTTATCTGGGATTGCGGGATATAAATTGCCCGACCGCGGCCACCGCCGCCCGCACCGGCATGAGGCGCTCGGCGATCCTGCGTTCAAAAGCACCCGACGAGAGGAGTACGGCCAAAATGCCAGCGAAAACAATCAAAGCCTCGACCCTCGTTCGTACTGCACCGGGTGAGGGTAGTCAGCCGTCGCTTCGGTCTTGCAAGAAGGCCGGCAAAGCGCGATTGTTCACGTCAGACCGGGAGGCATCTGGGGAATCCCGGCTTAAGCCTGTGATGTGAGGTCTCCAATGTCACGCTTTGGGGTGCTTCTTCTGGTCGCGGCTGCAAGCATAGGACCTATAACACCAAGCGCCGCGGCCCAATGCTATTATTTCGAGAGGGCGGCAAATAGGTGGGAGCCGCTTCCGACCTTCATGTGCCCCAAGGCCCAATGCTATTATCTCGAGAGAGCGGCAAATAGGTGGGAGCCGCTTCCGACCTTCATGTGCCCCAGGGCCCAATGCTATTATTTCGAGAGAGCGGCAAACAGGTGGGAGCCACTTCCGACCTCCGAATGTCCCTGATGCTGGTGAAATAGGGAGGCAGGCGTCGATCGCCTCAGGCCACCAGGCTCGAGGTTGCGAACCGCGAACCAAGAGCGAGGAGAGGAAGAAGTAGCTTTGCGTACCGTGGCTCTCCTAAGTGTCGCCCTCGCGCTAACCGCTTGCGCGTCGCAGCCGCACACGATTTATTTGCGTGCGGACGGCCAGGATATCGCCAGCGACCCGCTGCTTCGTCAGCAATTCGATATGGATCAGACGATCTGTCAGGGCGAGCAGCAAAAAGCGAGTTTGGGCGGCAAGATGCTCGCCGGCCAGGGTTGGGACCAAGTCGTCGCTGCCGCCAATCGAAGCGACGCGGCCGTCCAAGTCGGGCAGGGTTGCATGGCGGCAAAGGGCTACGTCTCGGTGCCCGAGGACCAAGCGGCTGCAAAGCGGCAAGAACTTGCAGCCGTGGCGGCCGAGAAGGCACGTCGCGAGGCCGCCGCCGCTCCGCCGCCGCCTCCGCCGCCTCCCGTCGCACCGCGGCATGCCGCGCTCAAGCCTAAGCCAAAGCCCAAGCCACAGCCACAGCCTCCGCAAGTCCAGCCAACGCCCTGGCCCCCGCCGGCACAGCCAACGCCCCAGGCTCCGCCCAGATGATTGCAACACCGTGTGCAGCAGCCTGAATTCGCGGCTTTCCCGGCGCGATCGGTGATGTTTGCGGTTACGTTGCCGGGCTCTCACATTGTCGCATCGCCGTCGACCGTGCCCATTAGGTTCGCGGAGTCCTTCATAAGAATTCTTGATTTTTCACGATCGGCGATTTGAACGAGACTAAAACAAAATTGGATTCCGGCTACAGAACGTGAACCGGCTCCAGCACGTGAAAAAGAGGGGGAATCCTTGAGGAGGCGCCCAGGTTCGATCACGGCACTCTCTGCCTTCGCGATCACGGCGGCTGCCATCGCGGCGGCGCTGACAGGTACGCCGGCACTCGCCTATGACGTCGCTGCAGTGACCGGCGGCGGAAGCGTCGAAGGCCAGGTCATCTACAAGGGCCCGGTGCAGACCCGCAAAATCATTCCCAACAAAGACGTTGAAGTCTGCGGCGGCATCCGCGATGAGGCGCTGATCGAGGTCGGCCCCAACCAGGAAGTTCAGAACGCGGCCGTCTATCTGGTCGATGTCGCCAAAGGAAAAGCCTGGCCGCCGGCGAGCAAGCCGCCTGAACTCGACAACATCAAATGCGAATTCGTGCCCCATGTTCAGGTGATCCCGGCCGGCAAGCTGGATGTCGTCAACAAGGACCCGGTGCTGCACAATTCGCACGGCTATTACGGCAAGCGCACCGCATTCAACATGGCGCAGCCGAATGAGGGGCAGGTCATTCCCGCGGACCTGTCGCGCGCTGGCATCGTCCGTGTCGATTGCGACGTGCACGGCTGGATGGAGGGGTGGGTCTATGTGGTCGACAACCCCTACTACGCCATCACCGGGGCCGACGGCAAATTCAGCATCACCGACGTGCCGCCCGGGACCTACAAGCTCGTCGCGGTCCAATCCGTAACCGGGCCCAACGAGCAGACCGTGACGGTCACGGCCGGCAAGCCGACGAATCTGACGATCGAGCTGAAGAAGCAATAGACGGCATGGCCAAACCGCTCCGCCTTGGCCGTGAGGTCTAAAGGATTTTCGTCATCCAGGAGAGTTTGAAAGAGGCGACCCACCGAGAGGAGATGCCCCATGTCCGAGCTTGAACGGGAACGACGTGAGATAGCTGCGGTTCTTCAGCGGCCCGGGGCGGGTCCAGATCCCAAGCTCCGCCTCACCCGGCGCACCTTCATTCACCGATCGTGCTTAACCGGCGCGGCGACGGTGGCGCAGACTTTCGCCTGGTGGCCGCTGATCAATACCATCGACGTCGCCTTCGCTGCCGAAGCGCCTTTCAGGTTTGCCTGGATCTCCGACACTCACCTTTATCCGGAGTTGGTCAACACGCGCTTCGTCGAGAAGGTGAAGCGGGCGGCGAAGGAAGTGCAAGCCATGAACCCGCCGGTCGATTTCCTGATTTTCGGCGGCGACTTGGCCCAGCTCGGCAGAGCCAACGAGCTCGCGCTCGGGGTCCAGCTGTTGTCGGAAATCAAGGCGCACAAGGTGTTCATCCCCGGCGAGCACGACTGGTATTACGACATGGGCGCGGAGTGGCGGAAGCACTTCGACAAGCCCAGCTGGAGCATGGATCACAAGGGCGTGCGGTTCATCGGCCTCGATACCGTCAGCCACGCGCCGGATTATTGGTCGGCCAAGAAGATGAGCCCCGAGGAGCGCATGGACCACATGGCGACCCTCGACGGCACCGTTGCCGGTCCGTGGGCCGCCGCCGGCAGCGTGGGTCTCGACTTCCTTTCGAAGTCGCTGAGCGATTGGGACAAGTCCAGGCCGGTCGTCATCTTCACCCATAATCCGCTTTACGAGTACTATCCGCCCTGGAACTTCTGGGTCCGCGATTGGCGCGAGGTCCACGAGATCCTGAAGCCCTACAAGAACGTCACCAACATCCACGGTCACGTCCACCAGGTGCTCTACAACGAGATCGGCACCATGCGCTCGATCGGCATGCTGGCGACGTCGTGGCCATGGCCCTATGCGCCGGAGGGCGTGCCCAAGCTCACCAGGGAGATGATCCGCGTCGATCCCGGCGATATTTACGACGGCGTCGGCTACAGCGACATCAGCATGAAAAACGACCAGATCGAGAACGAATACATCATGTGGGGTCGCAAGGAGGTCCTTGCCCAGTCGGGCCCGGATGCTTCGGCGAGCAACCCGGAGGTTCTACGACCGCGGATCGCCGACCAGATGTGGCCATATCCGGATTGAGAGGGGACAGCCATGAAAGACAGAGTGAAGCTCTACCAAATCCTGTCCGGCGCCGCATTCGTCGGGACGATGCTGGGCGTTGCGGCTTTGGTCAGCCCTGCGCAAGCAAACAAGGACCCGGTGACGCCGCAGCAGTTGAGCGCCTACAACCAGGTGTTCATGGAGGAGGTCAAAAAAGGTGATCTCCTGTTCCACGGCGACGAGACGACCGCCAAGGCGATGGGTGTCAAACTCTCCGGCACCGGGATGGCCTGCGCTATGTGCCATCCGATGGCCTCTGACACTCATCCGTTCGCGTTCCCCAAATTTCAGGTGAGCATGAACGAATTCGCGACGCTGCGCGACATGATCAACTGGTGCATCGAGAAGCCCAACCAGGGCGAAAAGATCGATCCTCAATCAGAGGCTATGAAGGCCTTGGAAGCCTACATCTACTGGTCCAACACCGGCTCGGTGTTGCATCCCGGCAAGTACTAGGCGCTATTCGAGTGGGGGCGAGGGCCGGTCTGTCGGCCCTCGATTTTCCCACCAGAGCCACAGGCGCCCGCGAACTGGGGTCAATAATGAGGGGAACCGCGCGGCCTTCGCAGTTCGAAGGCAGGCGTCAGTGATAAGGGGACGCGAGGGTGCCATGACGGAAACGTTGCAGTTGCGAGGGCGGTTCGCCGGTGTCGATCTCGATGAATTGGTCGATGCCCAGGTGGTGCGAACCTGGCTCTACTGGGGAATGTTCTGGCTGATGGTCACGCCGACGGTCGGTGTGACCATTTCGGCCTTGTTCAATTTTCCCGATTACCTCGGCACCGGCCAACTCGGGCTGACCTTCGGCCGCCTGCGCCCCATCCACGTCAACGGCGTGATCATGGGCGCCTTTTCGGCGTTGTTTATTGGCGAGTGCTATTATCTGGTGCCACGGCTGTGCGGCGTGCGCGTGGCTTGGCCGCAATTGGGCGTGCTGGCGGCCTGGGTATGGAATTTGTCGCTCATGGCCGGGCTCATCGGGATTGGGCTGGGCTACAATCACGGGCTCGAGGCGGGCGAACTGCCGCTCTACGCCGAAATTCCGATTTTCCTCGTCACCGCGACGGCGACGGCGCAGTTCCTCGTCACCATCTCGCAGCGCCTGGAACCACCGCTCTACGTCGCGCTCTGGTATCTCATCGGCGCCTTCATATGGACCACGATGAATCTCGTCCTCGGCAGCTTCATCCTCCCCTACACGATTTCAGGCATCAACAGCGCGGGATTCCACGGACTTTATATCCATTACATCGTCGGCCTGTGGCTCACGCCGGCGGGCTACGTGCTCATTTACTATTACCTCCCCGTCTCCGTGCGCAATCCGCTCTACGCCCACAAGCTGTCGCTCGTCGGCTTCTGGTCGCTCGCGCTGTTCTATCCGTTCGTCGGCATCCATCATTATCTCTACAGCCCGATCGCCGACTGGGCCGAAACGATCGCGATCATCACCTCCATGCTGCTGATCATTCCGGTGTGGACCGTGCTGGTGAACTTCTTCGGCACGGTGAAAGGCAAGTGGCAGGGCTTCGGCAGAAATCTACCGGCGAAGTTTCTGATCATGGGCGCGCTCATGTATCTCGCCGGCTGCTTTCAGGGCTCGACCGAGGCTTTGCGCGTGATCCAGCAACCCACCCACTTCTCCGACTTCGTCATCTCGCACTCACATCTCACCGTGTTCGGAACCTTCGTGGTCTGGGCGATCGGCGGCTTGGTCTACACATGGCCGCGGCTGTGCGGGCGCGAGCTGTGGTCGTTCACGATGGGGAACCTGTCATTCTGGCTGATCACCGCCGGCATCACTACGATGGGCCTGGTACTAACCTTCGCCGGTCTGCAGCAGGGCTTTCAATGGATGAACGGCGAAGATTGGGTCTACAGCATCATCCACATGCGGCCCTTCTGGTTCGTGCGAACGTTGTCGGGCGTAAGCATGGATGTCGGCATGGGCCTGCTGGTGGTCAATCTGATGATGACCGCGCTCACCAGCCCGAACCGCGCGAGCGGACCGATCCCTAGAGGGATATCTCCCATTTTAGCTGGAGGGCCGGCCGAATGACTGCGCGCTTTGTGGCTCTGGTGGCCGGCATCCTCTGCTTCTTTCTCGCCGTCTTCACCCAGGGCATCCTTACCTTGATCGAACCATCCGCGCGGACCGCCGACGTCACCGCGGCGGTGCGCACCGATCTCGGCCAGCTCAAATGGATGGCAACCGAGGCGACCGACTACACGCCGCTGCAGGAGCGCGGGCGACGGGTCTATCTGCGCGAGGGCTGCTGGTACTGCCATTCGCAGTATGTTCGTCCGGTAACCGGCGAGACGCGCCGCTGGGGCCCGGTGAGCGAGGCCGGCGAATACAACTTCGACACGCCGCATTTGTTCGGGACGCGGCGCATCGGGCCGGATCTGACTCGGGTCGGGCTGAAATACGGCGACGAGTGGCATTACGCCCATTTCTGGAATGCGCGCATGCTCACGCCGGAATTGATCATGGCGCCGTACGAGGGCCTGTTCAATGCGCCCGCGGACCGCGATCAAGATCGTCGACGCCGGCGGCGGCAATAAGACCCTCGAGCAGACGTCGTTCACCAAGTCGCTGTTCAACTTCGGCAGCAAAGAACAGATCAAGTTGACGCCGAACACGGACGGGCTGTTGTTCGTCCCGTTGCTGGCGCACGACAAGATGCCGATCATTTGGGCCCCCAACAAGGAATTTACCGGCGACACGGTCAGGATCGCGGCCGAAACCGACGATCTCCACTCGGTCATTGCTTACGTGCAGAAGCTCGGCATGAACCGCGGCAAGTGGCGCGACCTCTTCGAGCCGCAGCAGATCGAGGTCACGAACGTCACTCTGCCGCGCTCGGCGGAGTGGATCGCCTACGGCAAGGAGGTCTACGAAGCACGCTGCCTCGGCTGCCACGGCGAGAAGGGCGATGGTAACGGGCCCGCCGCGACCTTCCTGTACAACCAGCGTCCGCGGAACTTCAACGCCGGCGAGTTCAAATTCAGGCTGACGCAGAAGCCGGTGCCGACCGATGGCGACCTCTTGCGGACCATCACCCGCGGCGTGCGCGGCACGGCGATGCCGGCCTGGTACGAGCTGCCGCTGAATGACCGCCTCGCCGTCATCCAATACATCAAATATGTTCTAGCGGTAGACCGCAGCGATCCGAAGAAGCCTTACGCCTATTTCATCGAGGAACCGCCCGGGGAGCCGCTTTACATCGGACAACCGCCGGCACCTTCGCCGGATGTGCTCGCGCACGGCAAGCAAGTATGGCAAACCGCGAAATGCTTCGAGTGCCACGGTGCCACCGGCAAGGGGAACGGCGAAAAGGTCGAGTTGCTCAAGGACGATCTCGGCTTCCCGATCCGGCCCGCCAATCTCACCAGCGGCCAGTTCAAATCGGGTTCGGCAGTGGAGGATATCTTCAGAACCATCAGCACCGGCTTAAGCGGCTCGCCGATGCCCTCCTACAGGGACTCGCTGCCGGAAGCGGACCGCTGGGCGCTCGCCTATTACATTCTCTCGCTTTCCGCCTTTACCGATCCGCTGAACGGAGAACCGCTGAAAATTTCCGACGCCACCAAGAAGGCGCTCGACAATCCCAATCTCCAGGCCGATACGCCCGACGAGGCGTACATCCCGGAGGGGGGCCAGAATAAGACAGGCAGCGCTTCGGCAGCCGACTCCGCATCGGCCGAGCCCGCCGGCGCGATCGTTCGCACCAGCGGCGATGCTGCGCCAAACAAGAGCGAGTGAACCATGACCGAAGTCGAGTTCGAAGTCATCGGACCCTACGTGGTCTCGTTGATTATGAGCATCGGGGCGCTGTGCATCTTCATCTGGGCCGTCCTTTCCGGCGCCTTCAAGGGTGCCGACGAGGAGGCGCTGCGCTTCTATCACCGAGAGGTCGACGATGACTGACATGCAACACACTAGGGCGAATGCTCCGCCGGGATATTCCGAAGGGGATCACCACGGCGCCAACGAACTGGAGGAGTATGCCGGCGGCTATATCGAGGCGTGGGTCGGGCGCTTCCCAGGTTGGCTGCTGGCCGTCTATACGATACTTTTCGTCTGGGCCCTCTACTACGGCTACACTTACTGGGGCGGGCTTGGGCCGGGGCGACCGCTTTGGTGAAACACCGCAATTGACGGTCCAACTGACGAGCTTATCGATACTTGAACACGGCTAAACGAGCCTTGGAAGAGGCCGAGGAAGAGGTAGGGATATGATTGCGGCCAGAATCGTCCTTGCGGTGGCGAGTTTGAATCTCCTCTTCCTGTTCTCGGAACTCGCGCTGAACGTCTTCCGAGCGTCCTTTGGCTGAGGAGGAGACAACATGCTGGCGCACACGGCCTTTTCGCTCGCCACGGCGAGCCCCAGTCAAATGATCGCCTTCTTCGGCGGGGCGGTGGTTACCATTGCCTTCTTCGTTTGGGTTGCGTACCTCGTGAGAGCGTAAGGGTGGCGGATTTTTCCGCAACGGGAGTGCGACGGGTCAGACAGGCCGATCCGTCATGACATACTACTTGGTGATCTTCGCCGCGGGCTTTGCCGGCAGCTTTCATTGCGTCGGCATGTGCGGCGGCTTTGCCTGCGGACTGGGCCGCGATCCGCGCGGGCGCGGCGCTACGATGTTGCGCCACCTCATCTATAACTCCGGACGATTGACGACCTACTGTTTTCTCGGCGCGCTCGCGGGCGCGCTGGGACAGGTCATATGCACCCGGCAGGGAGCCACGTTCACGCTGTTGAACGGCTCGCTGGACGCCGCCGAACGTGTTCTCGCGGTTGTCGCCGGACTGCTCATGATCGCGATGGCATTGCAGTTCTTCGGCATGCTGCAGGCGTTTCATCGGCTGACGGTGGGCTTCGGCAGCAGCACGTTCGCGCTGTCCTTGCGCAGTCTGTTGACGACCCGCAGCCGGGCGGCGCCGCTGGCATTCGGGGTGTTCAACGGCTTCCTGCCGTGTCCGCTGGTTTACGCCTTTGCGGCCGAAGCGGCGAGCACTTTTCAGGTGTTGCCGGGAGCCCTCACCATGGCGTCGTTCGGACTGGGAACGTTCCCGGCCATGCTGATGATGGGAGGCGTCGGCCGGATGCTCGCGCCGGCGTGGCGGCAGCGCGGCGTGAGATTGGCAGGGGCCTGCATCCTTCTCCTCGGCCTGATCACGCTCGGCCGCGGATTGCTGCCGGTGAGCACCCACATGTCGCACGGCCTGTTGGGAGCTCACCCCGTATGACCGCGTCGGGCGAGGGCTTTTGCCGTCACTGTTTGCTGCCGGTGGGCCCACGCGCCTTGCAGCAAACCGTCAACGGCGAAAGTTGCGCGTTCTGCTGCTACGGCTGCTCGATCGCCTTTCAGGTCAAGAATGGCAAGACCGAGGAATGGGAGGCGGCATGGCTTCTGATCCGCCTCGGCGTCGGCGGCTTTCTGTCGATGAACATCATGTTGTTCAGCCTGCTCATTTATGGCGGGGTCTTCACCGGCGCCGACGTCAAGCTGCTCCCCTATATCGACATTCTCCTCATGGTGCTGGCGACCCCGGCGGTGGCGATCCTCGGCGGTCCGTTTCTGCGCGAGACCTTGTTTGAAGCCGCGCGCGGCCGGCTGACGTCTTCGGCGCTGATCGTGCTCGGGGTCGGCGCGGCCTACATCTATTCGGCCCTGGCGGTCATCGACGGCAATACGCAAGTCTATTTCGACACCGCCACCATGGTGCTGATGCTTTTCACCCTCGGCCGTTACCTGGAGGCGGCCGGGCGCGCGCGCGCAGCTCGCGATCTCGAGCCGCTGTTGGCGGCGGAACGCGAAAACGTCGTCGTGGTGGAGAATGGTACGGAGCGTAGCCGCCCGGTGCGCGACGTCGTAGCCGGCACGCTGGTGCGGGTGCGGCCGGGCGAACGCATCGCTGTGGACGGCGTCATCATCGAAGGCGCGTCCCACGCCGATGAAGCGGTCATCACCGGGGAAAGCCGGCCGGTCGAGAAGGGCCTTGGCTCGCCGGTGATTGCCGGGAGTATCAACATGGAAGGCCTATTGCTGATCCGCAGCAGCGGCAGCGGGACCGCTACGCGGTGGGCACAGATCTGCCGGTCGGTCCGCGACGCGCTGATGCAGCGCAGCCCGATCCAGCGCCTGGCCGACCGGGCCGTCGCCGCTGCCGTGCCCGGGGTGCTGGTGCTCGGCGCCCTGACCGCAACTTACTGGGCGCAATGGTTGCCGCTTGACCGCGCCATGCAGATGGGCGTGGCGGTTTTGGTGGTCGCCTGTCCATGCGCCGTCGGCCTCGCCGCGCCGCTGGCGACATCGCTTGGTATCGGGCGATTGGCGCGCCACGGCTGCCTCGTCCGCGACGCCGGCGTGCTCGAGGAATTGGCGCGCGTCGGGGTGCTTGCTTTCGACAAGACCGGCACGCTGACATTGGGAAAGGCACGGGTTGTCGCGATCGAGACCGACGGCGTCGCGACCGACGAAGTGCTGGCGCTGGCCGCCGGGCTGGAGCGCCATTCCGAACATGGCCTGGGCCGTGCCGTCGTTGGTGCTGCGGCCGAGCGTAGCATTGAATCGGTGCAGGTACGGGACGTTCGTGCCGTGCCCGGACGCGGCATCGTCGGGCGCAGCGACGAAGGAACAGTGGTTGCCGGGAACCTCGCTTTGATGCGCGATCTGAGCCTCGCCATCGCGCCTGAATTGGCCGAGCGGGGGCGGTCGGTGGAGGCGAGTGGGCATTCGGTGATCTATTTCGGCTGGGGCGAGCGGGCTCGCGCCGTGATCGCGCTCGACAATTCGCCAATTCCCGAAGCGCGGGGGACGATCGCTGCGCTGCGCGCCCGCGGCCTGCGCGTAGCCGTGCTGACCGGGGACCTTGCGCCGGCGGCGCGTCGGGTGGCGGCCGCTGTGGGGATCGAGGACGTGCGCGCCGGGCTGAGCCCGGAAGACAAGCGTGCCGCGCTCGATCGTCATCGCCGGTCCCGCGAGGTGGTCGCGATGGTCGGCGACGGCCTCAACGACGGCCCGGTCCTTGTCGAGGCGGATGTGGGTATCGCTGTCGGCACCGCGACCGATCTCGCCCGCGAGACCGCATCGGTAGTGCTGCCCGTCGGCGGCCTGTGGCTGCTGCCGTGGATCATCGACGTGGCCCGCGCGGTCAGGACCACTGTGCGCACCAATCTCATTTGGGCTTTCGGCTATAATCTCGTGGCTCTGACGCTGGCCGCACTCGGCATGTTGCAACCCATCATCGCCGCGGCCGTCATGGCGGGTTCGAGCATTCTCGTGGTGTTGAACTCGCTGCGGCTGGAGCGACTGCCGGACCCCGTTTCATCGCAGCTTGCGGAGCAACCGGCGGGCGCAGACAGCGCGCGCCGCAAGATTGCCTTTCCGGTCGCGCTCGGTCCCGCGATCGAGCGCGGCTGAAGACGCCTCAACCGAAAACGTCGTGGGTGAATGCGGCGTACCAGCCGTCCGCTTGGCGCGCCGCTTGGCGCCGCGCCTCGTCGCTTTCGCCGACCTGACTGAAGAAAATGTCGGTGATCTTGACGGACCCAGCCTCGGGTTTGAAGTTGATGGCGTCACTCACCGCGTCGCTGGGGGTAAGAAATGTAAAGCACGTGTTGAACAAATGAGGCTTACGCTGCTCGGTGCCGGTTATTGCCGCCGCGATGGCGAAAGCGCAGGCCTTGGCTTGGCAATTGGCAATAAAAGCCGACTTCGGCATGTCCCCGGCGCTGGTCGCATCGCCGATGACGTGAATCCCCGGCTGTAGTTTCGACTCGAACGTCGTCGGATCGACCGGGCACCAGCCCGATTGATCCGCCAAGCCCGTCCGCTGCGCCAGCGCGCCGGCGATTTGCGCTGGAATGATGTTGGCGACACTGGCGTTGAAGGTCTCGCCCGCGGTCCTGATGGCGCGGGTTTTCAAGTCGACCGATCTGATTCCGCCGGTGAACTGACCCGGCAACCACTCGATCATTCCTGGGTAATGGCGGTTCCAGCCATCCTCGAACAGATCCTGCTCGAAGAATGTGTCCTTGGCGTCGAGGATCAGGATCTTCGCCCGCGGCTTGAATTGCTTGAAATAGTAGGCGACGAGCGAAGCGCGCTCGTAAGGGCCAGGCGGACAGCGGAACGGGTTCGGCGGCGCGCCGATGACGAAGACGCCGCCCGCGTCCATGCCTTCGAGTTGCCGTCGTAGCAGCTCCGTCTGCCGGCCGGCGTTCCAGGCATGCGGCATGATCTGCGTCGCGGCTTCGTCATAGCCCTCTATGGCGCCGTATTTGAAGGCAATTCCTGGGGCGACGACCGCGCGGTCGTAAGCAAGCTTGCCGCCGCCTTTGAGCGTCACGGTCCTCGCCACCGGATCGATCGCCGCCGCTGCATCGTGGATGACCTTGATGCCATAGGCTTGCGCGAGCGTTTGATAGCCATGCGTGAGCGTTTGGAGCGAGCGAACGCCCGCGAGATAAAGATTGCTGAAGAAGCATGTCGTGTATGTTTGCTTCGGCTCTACCAGCGTCACTTCCAGCTTCGCATCGCTGATGGCCAAATACTTGGCCACGGTCGCGCCGCCGATGCCGCCGCCGATCACGACGATTTGTGCCTTCGTTTGGCTGCTCGCCGCTCGCGCGCCGAGCGCTGCGATCAGGCCCGCCCCGGCAAAGCCGCCGAACTTGCGCCGCGTGAAAGTCATTGCCGCTTACTCTCCTCGGGTCGTACGGCGAGATATTCCGCAAGCGTGGCAATCTCGGCGGCGCTGAGCTGCAAGGTCACCGCGTGCATGATCGAGCTCGAACGCGCGCCCGATTTGAACGCCGCCATCGCCTCGGCGAATTTCTGCGCATCCATTCCCACGATCGAGGGAATGCCCGTGTCGCGCCCGTCGAGGCGATGGCAGGACGCGCACATCGCGGCGAGCTCTGCGGCGCGCTCATTCTCCGCCGCCATGCCCCGATCCGGGCTGAGAATGACCAGCCCGATCGCGATCGAGAGCGTAATCGACCCCGAGGCCATCATCATGCGACAACGAGTTGGTGTGCCAAAGAGTAGACGCCGCCCCCGTCCTCTTGCCAGACGAACTCCAGCTGACCGCTCTCCGTCGCGCGCAGGTAGAACTCGAGATAGGGGTTGGCCGCGATGGCCTCGTGCAAATCGGCGACGAAAACGTCGATGCCGTTATAACGGCAGACAAATTTGTGAATGATCTTGCGCGGGATGACATTACCTTCGTTGTCGTGGCGCAGACCGGTCTCCATCTGATGGCTGATCAGGGCTTTGACCTGAAAGATTTCGCCCTTTGTCACAGAACTTGGCAGCTGTGCGCGTGGCATTGGGGTGATCATTTGCTTCCTCACTGAAGAGTGTCAGGCGCAACCGTCCGTGGCGACCTCGACCCAGGTTTTGGCCATCAATAGCGTGCCGTCGTTTTGCTCCGCAAAGGCGAGGACATATTGCGGTTTGGCCAGGCGGATACGTGTCGACACGCGCGGTCGGCTGCGTTGCGGGACGAAGTGAAAGGTGGCGACGTCGATGAGCGGATTGCGCGGCGCCACGACGCGGACATACCGCACATGGTCGTTTGCAGTCATCGGGCTGTCGATATCGATACCGAGCGGTACGGTGTAGCCGTTCGGGAAGGTCCGCGGCATGACGAGATGAAGCCGATCCGACTCGATCGGTGTCTTTCCGGTCAGCCTTTTGATCAGCATCGCGGCGTCTTCGCCGTCGTCGCCGGCGTCGCCGGCAATCGCCGGTGAAACGATAGCCGCGCCGGCAAACCCGGCAGCGCTCGCCAACAACAGCATGCGCCGCGTCAGCGCCGTTGCCGGGATCTCAGTGGCCATATCGCGTCCTCCCGACGTTCCTGCTTTTTTCCGCATCGACAGCCGCGCCGCGGACCGCTTCGACCGCACGCCCGCGGCCGATTGCCGGCGGTTCAGAAGTCGATGTCGCCGCCATGCGGCGGGTGGGGATGCCCTTCTTCCGGATGCATGTTCTCGCGCGGCTCCTCTGCGACCATGGCTTCCGTGGTGATCAGCAGTCCCGCGATCGACGCGGCGCCCTGCAAAGCGGTGCGGACAACCTTGGTCGGGTCGATGACGCCCTTGCGCAAAAGATCGCCGAATTCTCCGGTCCGAGCGTCGAAGCCGAAGGCGTAGTTGTCGTTGTCCAGGATCTTGCCGACCACGATCGAGCCGTCTTCGCCCGCATTCGTCACAATCTGCCGCGCCGGCCAGCTCAGTGTCTTCCTGACGATTTCGATGCCGTGTCGCTGGTCCTCGTTGACGCCCTCCAGTTTCTCGATGGCCTTCGTCGCGCGCAGCAGCGCCACTCCGCCGCCGGGCAAAATACCTTCCTCGACCGCGGCGCTGGTTGCATGCACGGCGTCATCGACGCGATCTTTGCGCTCCCTGACTTCGACCTCAGTCGCGCCGCCGACGCGGATTATGGCGATGCCGCTGACCAGCTTGGCGAGCCGCTCTTGCAGCTGCTCGAGATCGTAGTCGGAGGTCGATTCCGCGATCCGGACCTTGAGCTCGTCGATCCGGGCTTTGATGTCGGTCTTCGCGCCGGCACCGTTGATGATGGTGGTGTTGTCCTTTTCGATCATAACCTTCTTGGCGCGACCGAGCATGTCGAGGGTGATTTGATCGAGCTTGATGCCGCGATCATCGCAAATCGCGGTGCCGCCGGTCAGAATTGCAATGTCCTCAAGCAGAGCCTTGCGCCGGTCGCCGAAGCCGGGCGCCCTGACGGCCGCGATTTTCATCCCGCCGCGCATCCGGTTGACGACGAGCGTGGCGAGCGCCTCGCCTTCGACGTCCTCGGCAACGACGAGCAGCGGCTTGCCCGAGCGCAGCACCGCCTCGAGTACCGGCAATAGTTCCTGAAATGCCGACAGTTTCTTCTCATAGAGAAGCAAATACGGGTCTTTCATCTCCACCAGCATCTTGTTGGTGTCGGTGACGAAATACGGCGAGATATAGCCACGGTCGAATTGCATGCCCTCGACCACTTCGAGTTCAGTCGCGAGCGATTTGGCCTGCTCGACCGCGATCACGCCGTCGTTGCCGACCTTTTGCATCGCACTGGCGATGAGCCGCCCGATTTCGGCATCGCCGTTGGCGGAGATGGTGCCGATCCGGGCGATCTCTTCGCTCGAGGTGATTTTTTTCGAGTTCTTCCTGGAGATCCTCGATGACGACCTCGACCGCAAGATCGACGCCGCGTTTGAGGTCCATTGGATTCATGCCGGCGGCGACGGCCTTGGTGCCTTCGCTGACGATTCCGTGGGCGAGCACGGTCGCAGTGGTCGTGCCGTCGCCCGCCAAACGCGAGGTCTTGGAGGCGACCTCCTTGACCATCTGCGCGCCCATGTTCTCGAACTTGTCCTCGAGCTGGATCTCATTGGCAACGGTGACGCCATCTTTGGTAATGCGCGGTCCGAACGACTTGTCGAGCGCGACATTGCGTCCTTTGGGACCGAGCGTCACGCGGACCGCGCCAGCCAGAGTGTCGATGCCGCGCAGCATCTTGTCGCGCGCCTCGAACGAGAATTTGAATTCCTTGGCACCCATTACATCCTCCCCGACAGGCCGCCGCGGTCTTCGCCGCTCGCGCGGGATCGTCGCGCCGATCCTTGGATCGGCATTGCTTCCATTCAAGCACGGAAACGGGTCGGCGATTGGCGCCAACGACATTGAATTTTTTTATCTCGGCTCGAACGAATCTTATGGCGATCCGATCTTTTTTCGGCCGATTGTCGTCACCCGCGCGCGGACGGCGCATGGTGGCCGACGCCGAAGTCGCGCAGGCGGCAAAGCTCGCGCATGCTTTCGCTTTCATCGCGGCATTGCCGCAGGGTTTCGACACGCCGGTCGGCGAGCGCGGGATCACGCTGTCGGGCGGCCAGCGGCAACGGATCGCCATTGCCCGCGCCATCCGGCGCGACGCGCCGCTCCTCTTGCTCGACGAGGCGACCTCTTCGCTCGACGCCGAAAGCGAGACGCAGGTCGCCGTGGCGCTGGCGGAGCTGATGCAAGAGCGCACCACGATCGTGATCGCGCACCGCCTCGCCACCGTATTGTCCTGCGAACGCATCCTGATGATGGACGAAGGTCGCATCGTCGAGGAAGGCACGCACCAAACCCTCGTCGCCGCCGGCGGCCTGCACGCGCGGCTGGCGAAGCTGCAGTTCGAGGGCGCATTCGCTGCAGGCCCGAGACAAGGTCTTCCGCAAATCGGGACGACGGACAAACGACAAATCACGGACCGGTTCGCTGTCCACGAGTGCTTCGCGCGTCCCAAGATGCATTGTGATGCGAAAAGATTTTGGCGGAGGGAGAGGAACTCTGATCCAACATTCTCTCGCAGGATTTCGCTACGCTTCGTGAAGTACTCGTCAATGCCCCGACCAAAGCGATCTTGTCTAGCGCAGCAGCGAAGCCGTCGTCCGCAAAGCTATCATTCGTGGCGCGGAGGTAAGCTGTAACAATTCAAGTTTCAGCGCATCTGCATGAGTGTAATGTTGACAAGGGGAGCCCAGTATCCGCCAGGCTCCCCCCGCCCCCCTCAGTAACCCAGCCCCGGCCCCGCGGCGGACGCAGCCGTCTCTTTCTTCGGCTTGTCCGCAACAAGCGCCTCTGTGGTGATCAACAGACCCGCAACCGAAGCTGCGTCCTGAAGCGCCGTGCGCACCACCTTCGCGGGATCAATCACACCGGCGCCGACGAGGTCCTGGTACTCGCCGGTGGCAGCGTTGAAACCCCAATTGTAGTCATTGTGCTCCAACAGCTTGCCGACGACGACAGAACCGTCCTCGCCGGCGTTCTCCACGATCTGCCGAGCCGGCACTTGGATCGCACGACGCACGATATTCACACCCGCCTTCTGGTCTGGGTTTGACGGATTGAGCTTATCGAGACCTAGCAATGCCCGCAGCAATGCGACGCCGCCACCCGGAAGAATGCCTTCCTCCACGGCCGCCCGAGTCGCATGCAAAGCATCGTCGACGCGGTCCTTGCGCTCCTTGACCTCGACTTCGGTCGCTCCGCCGACGCGAATGACGGCGACACCGCCTGCGAGCTTGGCTAGCCGTTCATGCAGTTTCTCGCGATCATAGTCGGACGTGGTCTCCTCGATCTGCGCTTTGATCTGGGCGATGCGCGCATCGATATCCTTCTTACCGCCAACGCCCTCGACGATGGTCGTGTTGTCCTTATCGATGACCACCTTTTTGGCGCGACCAAGCATATCGAGCGTAACGTTCTCCAGCTTCACGCCGAGATCCTCGGATATTGCCGTGCCGCCGGTCAGAATCGCAATATCCTCCAGCATGGCCTTGCGGCGATCGCCGAAGCCCGGCGCCTTCACGGCTGCCACTTTGAGACCGCCGCGAAGCTTGTTGACGACCAGCGTCGCCAACGCCTCGCCTTCGACGTCCTCGGCAACGATCAAAAGCGGCTTACCGGTTTGCACCACCGCTTCAAGCAGCGGCAGCATCGTCTGAAGACCCGTCAGCTTTTTCTCATGGATCAGCACATAGGGGTCTTCGAGCTCGACCTTCATTTTTTCCGCATTGGTGATGAAGTAGGGAGACACGTAGCCCCGGTCAAATTGCATTCCTTCGACCACCTCAAGCTCAGTTTCCAGACTTTTGGCCTCCTCGACGGTAATAACGCCGTCGTTGCCGACTTTTTGCATAGCCTCGGCAAGGAAGCGTCCAATCTCGGTGTCGCCATTCGCGGAGATCGTGGCAACCTGGGCAATCTCCGAATTGGAAGTCACTTTCCTGGCATGGCTCTTGAGGTCAGAGACCACCGCATCAACGGCGAGATCGATGCCGCGTTTCAAGTCCATCGGGCTCATGCCGGCAGCGACGGCTTTGGCACCTTCCTTGACGATCGCCTGCGCCAGCACCGTGGCCGTGGTCGTGCCATCGCCAGCAAGATCGTTGGTCTTGCTCGCGACCTCGCGCACCATCTGTGCGCCCATGTTCTCGAACTTGTCGTCAAGTTCGATCTCCTTCGCAACAGTTACGCCGTCCTTGGTGATGCGCGGCGCACCGAACGACTTTTCGATGACAACGTTGCGCCCCTTGGGACCCAGCGTAACCTTGACCGCATTTGCAAGCGTGTCCACGCCGCGCAGCATCTTCTCGCGTGCTTCGGTCGAGAACCTCACTTCCTTGGCAGACATGGGATTAAGCTCCTTCCTTCGATTGGCGTTGTGGATTGACGACTAAGCGGCCTTCCTGAGCTTGCCGGTATCCTCGACAACGCCCAGAAGGTCGCTTTCCTTCATGATCAAGAGTTCTTCGCCGTCGATCTTGACCTCGGTGCCGGACCATTTGCCGAACAGCACGCGATCGCCGACGTTTACATCGATCGGGATCAGCTTGCCGGCGTCGTCACGGCCGCCTGGACCGATGGCGATGATTTCACCCTGCGACGGCTTTTCCTTTGCTGTATCCGGAATGATGATGCCGCCGGCGGATTTTTCTTCGGCATCGATGCGCCGAACGAGGACACGATCATGCAGCGGACGGAAGTTCATAAGATTCCTCCTTGCTCAGTCTAGCGATTTCATGAGGTCGACCAGGTCCCCCGGCCCGACCAACCAGTCGAGTTGGGGGCGAGTGAATATCTGTCAAGACCGGCGTCTGAGATTTTTCTCGAGCTGGCGGCTGCAATGCACCGAGCGCCGCCGCGTATGGAAAGACCCATGCGCCGGCCAGACAGTTGCCAAACACCAGTGCAGTGACGATAGGGGTCAGCATTAAATCGCCTCACAGCAGCACATGTCCGCCTTCGGCGCGGTTTTTCGATAGTTCTTTGGCCGCGATCGATGCGTCATCGAACAAAGCTGGTGCCTCATCCTTGATCGACTTCATGGCTTCCAGGATGCGCCGCACGCCCGGCTGGCGCAGTTCCTCAAGCGCGATCCACTTTCTATCACTCATGGTTACATCCTCCGCACACTTGAAGGACTGTTTGCCGTAACTCGCATGTTAGGCGTTGTCGGACCGAAGGCCGAAGACACCGCCACGTTCACCTCTCGACCGATCGGAAAGTCGGCCTTTGGCCATTTGTTTCTGCGGTCGAGATTGAACCACGGCACCGAGTTTGCCGGAGCCGGCAAATACGTTGCGAAACTTTTCTCCCGCCAGTCGCAACTGTGCAGGATGCTTTGTGCCGCGGCCTCAGACATCGAGAGGCTGGCCGCCAAGGCGACCGCAACGAAATGCTTCGTCATGGCCGGCCTCCCTCAAGCGAATGCCGGGCGGCTGCCATCGTCGCTGCGGTACAGATCCTTCCAGCGCCGGGCGCGGTCGATGAACTTTGTATATTGGGGTTTTTCAGCCGCTTCACCGTCCAATCGCTTCAACGCATTCATGACGTCGTCGAAGCGCACGAGAGGGGCTGATGGGGGGCGGCGCAGGTCCGGCGCCGCCTCGACCGCGCAGGCATCTGATGCCCAGGAGGCGAGTATGGCTCGCTTTTCCTGCACGGTCAGGTCCGGATCGGCTACGACATCCATCGGGGTCCGGAATGCCCGGGCTGGATGAAGGAAATGATCGAGTTCGAGGTCCTTTCGGGTTGCTGTTGGGGTCATGGCCATATCCCTAATTGAGCGACATGGATCGTAGCGGGACATCTCCCGCGACAAGCCCCCGAAGGGCACTTGTCGGCGAAACCATTTAGGCAACGCCTTCTGGTTTTCAAGAGTTCGATAACCCGTCTGAGGGGGCCCGCTCAACGGCTGGTTAACGGGCCTAACGCCTGCGGCCGTATCTGCATGCATCGCAAGAGGATCAATATCTCCACCGCGCTCGCCGGGCAGAAGCTCGGCATCAAGGAAGTCGACGAGGGCATTTGGCTCGTCAGCTTCACGCACCATGATCTCGGTTACATCGATCTCGAGCAGAGGACTTTGCAGACCATCGACAATCCGCGCGGCACGAGATTGTCACCCATGTCTTAGGTACGTTCCGGAACCCGTGTCTCTGGCTCGGACACAATATGGGGGTGGCGGAGGGAGAGAAACTGGAAACTAACATTCTCTCGCAGGATTTCGAAGGGTTTCGCGCCGCCTTGCGAGATGTTCACGAATCTTCCTTGTCTCGAAGCCGTTTTGCGGGGAAATTTCGGTGGCGGCTTGCAGATCGCCCGAATTCTGGCGGCCCTCAGATGGACTGCATCTCCCGCCTCGGTCGCGGCATCGTCGTGCCCGACCTGTCGCATTGCGTCACCCAGAAGGACAACCCGGCGTCAGCCCCGTTTGAGCCAGCGAAAGCCATTAATCGCCTCTTGACTAAATTCCTAATCCGTCGCATTATGTCGCCGAAAATGATTCGCATCCGTCACCGTTTCGGCCAATTGAGCACTAGTGAGGAAACGCTTGATGGACCAACGATTACGTCAGGCGTGGCACGCGCGCCAGTGCGCATCCCCGATTTATCCGGTCCCATATTTGGCGCCGGAAGGGCTGGTGCTAGGCGCCGGCACAGTACTGGTCCCGGCCCACGGAGCGCGCCGGCTGACGAGTCTCGACGGCCAGGAGGCGCGAGTGCTCGCGCTGTTGTCAGCCGCGTATGGCAAAGCGGTGGCACCGGCGGTGCTCGGCAATATCGCGGGCGCCGCCGACGCCTGGCGCCAAGGCGACGATTGCCTCGCCTACATTCATCTCGCGCATTCTCGTCTGCCCGCACTGCAAGATTCCTACGAGGCGGCGCGCCGCCTTTCCCTTGCCGAAGGATTCCTGGAAGCTGGCGGCAACCCTCGGGGCGTCTTAAAAGCGCTCAATCTCGATGCGGCGCACATCGACGCGATCGAGAAGGTCTACAATCCCGCGGAGCCGCGCGTGCCGGCCGGCAGCGATCGGACGAGTGGTCAATGGACGCGCGTGCTTTCCGTGCTCGGCGACCTTTCGGCCGAAGCCGGTGAGCAACTGGAAAGCTTTGCGCTGCGTCTTCTGAGCGCGAGCTTGAGTGAAGGGGCAGCAGCAGCGGCAGCATTCGGCCTGCTATTCATTCCATCTCCGAACAGACCCAGTGTCGAGGGCGAGGTCGATGGTCTCCCCGGCGTTGGTTATGCGTGGAACCGTGACGAGAGCACGCTTCATCTCACCTATGAGAGTCCTGACGGCGTACGGCAAACCTTTTCTGCTCAGCTGGAGGACGATGTCTTTCGCGACGAGCGCGGCCAAGTCATAGGCCGCGTTTTGCCCGACGGCACTATCGCGATCGACACCGCCGCGGTCTCCGCCGATCTTGCGCAGGACGATCAGCCGAAGCTGTGTCCGGCACCGGGGCCTGACCGGCCCGGTGGCAGCGAGAGAGGCCGCGACTACGAAGATTATGTGAAGAGCGTCGTCAATCCCGACAATCCAACGCCACGCGGTTGGGGCTATCAGCTTCCAAATCCAGACCAAAATGGCGAGCTTGTCTATTTTGATGATTGCCAGCACTCGACCGGCATGGTGGTCGAAGCCAAGGGCGAGTATGCAAGCGTACTGTCATTCGAACCAAGTCGAAGCAATATTTCAGCCGATTGGCTCAAACAGTCCGCGGCGCAGATCGCAGCTGCCGGTGACCGTCCGATCCGCTGGTATTTCGCCGAGCCTGAAACGGAAGCTTTTGCGAAGGAGCTTTTTAACGTGGGCGGAGGCCGCGCTCGTATCGAAACTCAGGTCTTGCCTTGGCCGAGGAGTGAGCAATGAGCGAAGTGCTCTTCTCCCGGGTCCGCTGTCGTCTTCCTCGCATCAGGCAGCTGAACAAGCGCCATCTGCTGGTTGGGTCAGGGGCAAGTAAGAGCGGGATCAAAATATCCAATTCCGAACACGCGAACGCGGTTTCTTCTGCGGATGGCTGACCTATGAGTTTTACCATTTACGTTTCAAGCGTGAACAATGACGACAGAAGCATGTTCGATCGTGTGCTCGTGGAGCGAGCCTTTAAGGATATTGCCGTGAATCAAACTGGAGGCTATTGGAACTTGCGAACTCCGGACGGGCGCATAGCATCTGCGACAATTCTTATTGATGACAAACCTAATATCTCTGGCTTCTCCGCAAATCGGCCACCGCCATACTCCGGGTTCCCGAAATTCTGGGATGCGATATTCGAGATATTGTCTCAGACACGTACCATTTTGTTTTGGCCGGAGGGAGGTCCGCTGCCGCACTGTTGCATTGCAAATCGCGCATTATTGCCTGATCTTCCAAGCGAATGGGCTAACGCGCTGGGTAAACCCGCGATCGTGTCGTCTGGTGCTGAGATTGAAGCGGCCATCGCGTTAACAGGCAACTAACCTGCGCCATTGGAGAATGTTAGTTTCCAGTTCCTCTCGCCTGGGGGGGGCGGAGGGAGAGGAACTGGAAACTAACATTCTCTCGCAGGATTTCGCACGCGTTCGAAGCGCTACTAGCGATAAAAATCAAATTCTCAAAAAGCCTACTTGCCGCGCACTTTGTTCTCTTGCTCCCAACGGAGAAGCGCCCAATACGCACAGAAACCCGCACTACTGCCACCCTCGCCTTCCTCGATTTCACGTAGGATTGGCAACACCCGATCGGGCATCAATTTTATAAGGTAGGCTCCCGCTGAAGCACGCACACGAGCGTCCGGGCTGTGGAGAAGGACGGCAAGAGAAACCCGGCCAGCACCTATACCATCCAATGTCCCAGCGATGTTGTTCATTAGAGCTATAACCTTGTTGCCTCCGTCCGTGTCCAGCAATTCATCATGAAGGGTGCCCGCCAGTTTGGCGGCGAATTCGAAGCCCCGAACGAGTGATGCGATGCGTTCTTCACTAGCAACCGGGTCATGACGATTGAGCAATGCCGCAATGGCCGCGAGTCCATCGGCTTTGAGGCGATCGAGCTCCTTCGCTATCTCGAACCCACGAGTTAACGACTTGCCCTGTGCCTCCCGATCCTGCGACGCAAAGGTTGCACGATTGCTGTCAAACCATTCGTCTAATTCTGTTCCCAACTGAACGATTGATTCGTCAATATTCATAACAACAGCCTCGATTTATTCATTTCAGGATATTCAGGCGTTTGAGGATCTTGAGTCCTTCCTTGCGTTGAACGTCATAGGACTGTGTTTGCAGCCATTGGTACTTGGTCATGCCTGAACCATCTTCCAAAAGCACTGAGTATTCTGCGTTGACCGCCTCGTGTAAGAGTGTCGGCAAGCGAATAACGTTGCCGGTATTCTGCAGTTGATCTGCCGAGATATTGTCCGCGTTGGCGCCGCCCTGCGTCACAATGTGATGATACTGTTGGCCATCGCCGGCGGGTCCGAACCGCTTGGCCAGCAATTCGAGACCCAACGTGACCTTATAGAAGGCATCATAACTGGAAAATTCCTCGTAGCCGTTCGATGCGACTTGAAGCTCTTCCAAGGCATGTGGACCGTTCTTGACGAAATCGAGTGCGGCAGCGGCGTCAATGGCGAGTTTCCTAAATTCAACCACCGTGCGGGCAATATCTGCCGCCATGAGCACGTCCGCGGCCACATCGACACCCGGGATCAGGTTGGCCAAGCCTTCAAGACCGACGCGCAAAACAGCGAGCAGGCCCGTCCGCAGAGCCCGCCGCGCGACCAGGCTTTTGACTTTTTGGGTGAGTTCGGAAGCGTCCTTCGGACGGAACTGCCCGCCGCAGCCGCCTTCCGTCCCGGCCGGCCAACCCGGATGCTTCGGGTCGTCGGGGCTTGCCTTATGAATTCTGGCAGCCGACTCGAAAAGGAATGGTTCGTTGCCATCGGCAGCGCTGCCGGGATTGGGCGGCGCTGCCCCGAGCGCAAGCGGCTCAAAGTCCCGGTCGATTGATTTGACAAGAATATCCTCCGCTTCCAGCCGATCTCGCGCAGTTTGGTCAGGCAGGTCGGGAATCCGCAAATGGACCGCAGCGATCCGCGCAAGGCCGGGATCGTTCGCGTTCAAGGCAGTCGCCACAGTCGCGAGACCGGACATAAGCCGATCGACAGCCACGTCCATTCCATAGGCTCGGCTCAAGAGGCGTTCGATCTCGGTATGCCCGCGTACAGCAAATCGGGCTCCCTGCCTGTGTTTCGGCGTGCAATTTTGACCCCGTGAGCTGGGGGATGGGCGTCCAAAATTGACCCCCTGAGGTGTAGCCGTCGCAGGCTTCCCGCTTTGATTCGAAGCGGGTGGTCAGGGGATGCTGGTTGTGGAGACGATTGCGCGGATTCGGCGCGAGCATTTCGTCAAGGGCAAGACGATCAAGGAGATCGCACGGGACCTTGGGGTGTCCCGGAATACTGTTCGCAAGGTTCTGCGATCAGGAGAGACGTCGTTCGAATACGAGCGGACCGTGCAGCCGCGGCCGAAGCTTGGGCGATGGACAGCGGAACTCGACGCTTTCCTGGAAGGCAACGCGGTCAAGCCGGCTCGCGAGCAACTGACGCTGATCCGGATTTACGAGGAGCTACGGAGTTGTGGCTATGCGGGCAGCTACGATGCGGTGCGCCGCTATGCGGGGCGATGGGCCAAGCAGCACGGGCAAGCGACGGCGGCGGCCTACGTGCCGCTGAGTTTTGCGCCCGGGGAAGCCTACCAGTTCGATTGGAGCCACGAGATTGTCCTGCTGAGCGGCGTGACGGTGACCGTCAAGGTGGCTCATATCCGGCTCTGCCACAGCCGCATGCTGTTCGTACGCGCCTATCCGCGCGAGACACAGGAGATGGTGTTCGATGCCCACGACCGGGCATTCGCGTTCTTCAAGGGCGCGTGCCGGCGCGGCATCTACGACAACATGAAGACGGCGGTGGAGACGATCTTCGTTGGCAAGGACCGTCTGTACAATCGTCGCTTCCAGCAGATGTGCAGCCATTACCTGATCGATCCGGTGGCCTGCACGCCGGCCTCGGGCTGGGAGAAGGGGCAGGTCGAGAACCAAGTCGGGCTGGTCCGGGAGCGCTTCTTCACGCCGCGCCTGCGGTTCAAGACGCTCGACGAGTTGAACGACTGGCTCACCGACAAATGCGTCGGCTATGCCAAGGCACACCGCCATCCAGAGCTGTCCGATCAGACGATCTGGGAGGTGTTCGAGGCCGAACGGCCGAAGCTCGTTCCCTATGCCGGCCGCTTCGATGGATTCCACGCGCTACCGGCGTCGGTCTCCAAGACCTGCCTGGTGCGCTTCGACAACAACAAATACTCGGTGACCGCCAGCGCGGTCGGGCGGCCGGTCGAGGTTCATGCCTATGCCGATCGCATCGTCATTCGCCAGGACGGTCGCGTCGTCGGCGAGCACCGGCGCTCATTCGGCCGCGGCGACACGATCTACGATCCCTGGCATTACGTGCCGGTGCTCGCTCGCAAACCCGGTGCCTTGCGCAACGGTGCTCCCTTCAAGGATTGGGTGCTGCCGGCTGCGATGGAGCGCATTCGGCGCAAGCTTGCCGGCGCCGATGACGGCAATCGGCAGATGGTCAGCATCCTGACCGCGGCAATCACCGACGGGCTGCCGGCTGTCGAGGCGGCATGCGCCGAAGCAATTGTACAGGGCGTCCACTCCGCTGATGTTGTGCTCAACATCCTGGCGCGCCAGCGCAATCCCGATCCGCCTCCCACCATCATGACGCCGGTCGCACTGACGCTGCGCCACGCCCCGATCGCCGATTGTGCCCGCTACGACAACCTCAGGAGAACCGTCTGATGGAACGATCCGAGCTCTTCGACCTCATGGGCGAACTTCAGCTCCATGGCATGAAGGCCGCCTTCGACGAGATCATGGCCACCGCGATCAAACGCCAGCACGAACCGCAGCGCATCATCGGCGACCTGCTCACCGCCGAGATCAACGAGAAGCAGGCTCGCTCGATCAAATACCAGCTCACTATCGCCAAGCTGCCGCTCGCCAAGGACCTCGACGACTTCCAGTTCGACGGTACGCCGACCAACGAGACCCTGGTGCGCGATCTCGCCGGCGGCGGCTTCATCGCCCAGCAGCGCAACGCTGTCCTGGTCGGCGGCACCGGCACCGGCAAGACGCATCTTGCCATCGCAATTGCCAGAAGCTGCATCAGAGCAGGCGCACGAGGCCGCTTCTACAACGTCGTCGATCTGGTCAATCGGCTCGAGGCCGAGACTCGCAACGCGCGGCAGGGTCGCATTGCCGATCACCTGACCCGCATGGACTTCGTCATCCTCGACGAACTTGGCTATCTGCCCTTCGCCCAGGCTGGCGGGCAGCTCCTGTTCCATCTCATCAGTCGCCTCTACGAGCGCACCTCGATCATCGTCACCACCAATCTCGCCTTCGGCGAATGGCCGAACGTCTTCACCGACGCCAAGATGACGACCGCGCTGCTCGATCGCCTCACTCACCACTGCGATATCATCGAAACCGGCAATGACAGTTGGCGCTTCAAAACTCGGGCCGAGGATCATGCGACCCGCGCTCGCGCCGTCTCCGCAACCCCGACCAGCTCCGACGGCGCGAGCGCTACCACCCGGACACGCCGCACGAAGGGGTCAAAATTGGACGCCGATCAGGGGTCAATTTTGAACGCCGATTGACACCAAAAGGACGCCCAGCGATGAGCCGCGCCGCAAGAAAGATCACGGCGGCCGAACTTGTCCGCTGGCGCCGCGAGCCATGCACGTTTATCGAGGAGGAACTTCACGACCCTGAAACGGGCAAGCCGTTCAAGCTCCTCGACGCCGAACGCGACTTCCTCGCGCACGCCTTCAAGACCGATGACGCCGGCAAGCTGCTCTATCCCGAGCAAGTATACGCAGCACCAAAGAAGTCGGGAAAGACCGGGTTCGCCGGCCTCCATGTCTTGACGACGACCTTGCTGTTCGGTGGAAGGTTCGCCGAGGCAATTTGTGCCGCAAATGACCTCGAACAGGCATCGTCGCGCGTCTTTCAGGCGATCAAACGCATCGTTGAGTGCAGCCCATTGCTTGCACCCGAAGCTGAGATCACCCGCGACCGGATCGCGTTCCCGAAATTCGGGGGCGCCACCGTATCCGCGATCGCATCCGATTTCGCCGGCGCCGCGGGATCGAATCCCACGATATCGTGTTTTGATGAGCTTTGGGGCTTTTCTTCGGAGAAAGCTCGCCGGCTGTGGGACGAATGCGTGCCGCCGCCGACCCGTAAAATCGCCTGCCGGCTGACCGTCACCTACGCCGGTTTTGAAGGCGAGAGCGCCTTGCTGGAGGAGCTTTACAAGCGCGGCCTTGCCCAGCCCGAGGTGGCGCATGGCCTGCGTGCCGGTGAGGGCATCCTCATGGCTTGGCACCACAGGCCTATCGCGCCGTGGCAGACCGAGTCATGGCTCGCCGAAATGCGCCGTTCGCTCAGACCAAATCAATATCTAAGGATGATCGAATGCAGATTTGTCACAAGCGAATCCTCGTTTGTCGATCTCGCGAAGTGGGACGCTTGCGTCGATCCGGGGCGGACGCCGATGATCAGCGACCCCGAGCTGCCAGTCTACGTCGGAATCGACGCCAGCGTGAAGCATGAACTCGACCGCAATCGTCGCGGTGACGTTTGATCAGGCATCGCAGCGGGTCCGTCTCGTTTCGCATCGGGTATTCCAGCCGAATCCGAATGAGCCGCTTGATTTCGAGGCCACGATCGAGGCGACAGTTCTGGATCTTGCAAAACGATTTAACATTCGTCGGGTCCTCTTTGATCCGTATCAGATGCAGGCGACGTCACAGCGACTAACTCGCGCTGAAATCCGAATTCGAAGAGTTTCCGCAGAGCGCCGGAAATCTCACGCTGGCGAGTCTAAAATCTCTACGAATTGATCGAGGGCCGCAATCTTAGCGTCTATCCGGATCCCGCGATGCGCCTCGCCGTGAGTCGTGCCGTCGCAATCGAGACCCCCCGCGGCTGGCGTATCACGAAAGAGAAGCAGTCGCATAAGATCGACGTAGTAGTCGCCCTCGGCATGGCCGCTTGGGCTGCCGTTTCCATGGGGGCCAACGCCGATCGCCGGGGGGTGGTGCATTACTGCGCCATCGGTCGCGACGGCACACTCTTTGACGGGGCGCGCCACACCCCTACGAATATCGGGCGTCCAATTCCCCATCCCCAAACACACCAAGACTGGAGGATGTGATGTTCAACAAATTGACCCGCGCGTTTCTGGACGCGATAGGGGTTCAAATAGTGCGGCCGGAGGAAACGACGCGGTTTCCACTCCTTACCGACGGCCTGTTTGACCGCGACGTTGCGAAAAACGAAGCTGCGCACCGTCGTCGCCTCGGAATTAGCCAAATTCCCAACAACACTGAATCACTACGCTGAAAATCATTTCGGGCGGCGCCATCAGAATGGCGTCACCTCAAGCGGTGAACAAATATGCGAATAGACAAATCTAAGCGAATCGACAAAGAATTTAGCTCTCTCGGATGATGTCTCAATGAGACCCAACGTGTGATAGCAGGCGTTGCCTGGCGGATATTGTCCGACCTGGTTATTGCTGTTGACGCAGATTGCGTCGCCTTTACCCTCTATGCGGATCGTCCAAACGTCTATTGAGCCTTCCGGCAAGACAGAAATTTCGTTCAACAGACGGTCGAAGCTGATCGTCGCACCGACACCGCGCCCCATCGGCAATTGCAGTTCATATGTGCAGGTTGAATCCGGCGTCTTAATGATTTTGGCGGCACCAATGTAGGACATATTCTGATCTGGGATTTTAACCGGGTCTCGCCATAACTTTAATACTTCTTTGAAAATAATGGTGACGGCGGCAATTGGTTGCTTATCTTCCGGGATGGCATGCCAGCTTCTAATGTAATCAGCGTCATCAGCGATAGCAATGGTATTCCAAAATATCAGCGTTGAGAGGGCGACCGAGATTGCCATCATTACCGCAGCGGTGACCCGAGTCATAAAGTTCTCCAGCTTTCGTCCTTTTTTGCTATCAGGGCAAAACGATCAGCAGCCGAGTGTAGCACGCTCCGGGACCGGAGCGTGCTCCTTCGTTGGTAAGGGGAAAGCTCACTGAGCGGAGGAGACGTTCGAGGTCTCGGCGATCCCATTCGGCTCGCTCCGCGCGCATCCAAGTTCGCGGATATCCTCGATCGCATTGAAGGCGACGTCGTATTCGGCGTCGAGCGCGGCATAGCGTGCCCGCTCGGCGTCGCTCCAATCGCCCCCGGCCGCCACGCGCTGTGCGCGCTCCTTATCAAGCTGATCGAGCTGAGGGCCGATCAAGGCCATGGTCGTGTGCAGATCGGCGCACGTCTTTGCGAGTTCGTATTTCATGGATTGGTCCCCCGTGCTTTGGCGCCGCCGCGCCGGTTTGCGAACTGTTCGCCATCGCGGCGGCGAGGGCGGTGGTAGGGAACCAAACCAGCGATGTTTGTTGTTATCGGTGTCATTTAACACCACAAAGCAAACAAAATACAAGCGGTTAAAATAACCGCAGAACAGGCACCGCAGCGGATTACTTGCGTCGTGGTCCAGGCCGATTTCAGGGCAGCCGAAATCATGAACCAATTCCGATACATGCGCTCTGCGCGCTCGATTCGTCCCCGTTTTTCCCATATTTAGCGAGCGAATCTCGAACTTCGACTAATCCTCGACGCGCGCGCACTTTGGCGCAGATAATTCGTTGTCAATGTTTGATTTGTTGAGGTAGGTGCCCGTGGCCGCGGTAACAATCGACAGGCTGTCAAACGCGATCATGGTGACCGCTTACGCCATGGTACGCCATGACCTGCCGCAACTGCTGTCGACGCTGAAACGGCTCGAGGCGGCCCGCGATAATCTCAGCCGTGACGGTGATGCACTCGACTACGCTAAGCGTGTGCTTGACGGTGGCGCTGTTTTGGTCGGCGGGACTTCCCATTGCAAAAGGCTTCCCAGTCCGCCATTAGCCGATGCCGCTTAGCGAGCATATCGCCGCGGCGGTACGCGGCCTCAACTTTGTCGCCGACAGCGTGGGCGATGGCCATTTCCAGAAGCTCATTCGGATAGTCGGTCTTCTCGCTACCCCAATCGCGGAACGTCGATCGAAACCCATGCGTCGTCACTTGAGCGCGGATGCCCATGCGATCGAGCAGCATGGTCATGGCCATGTTGGACAACGGCTTGCCAAGCTTCGCACCGGGGAACAGATACTCACCTTCCGACGCCGCATCGATGATGGCAAGCGCAGCGTCGGAGAGCGGCACGCGATGCTCGCGCTTCGCCTTCATGCGTTCGGCCGGGATAACCCACATGCGAGCTTTGCGGTCGATCTCAGATCGCCTTGCGCCGAGCACTTCTCCCGTTCGGCCCGCCGTGAGGATGGTGAACTCCAGCGCCCGCGCCGCCATTCCCTGTTCGGCGCGAAGCCGCTGCATGAAGGCCGGCACATCCGAGTAAGGCATTGCGGCGTGGTGTTTGACCGGTGCAATCTTGGACTTCGCCGGCAACAGCTTATCGAGATGACCTTTCCATCTTGCTGGATTCTCTCCCGAGCGGTAGCCGCGGACTCTCGCCCAGTCCAATATTTGCTCAACTCGCCCGCGGAGTTGGCTCGCGGTTTCCGTCTTGCTGTGCCAGATCGGCGACAGGACTTTAAGCATGAGGTCCGTACCGTGCGCGTCCGTGATATGAGACACCGACAACGCGCCCATGACCGGATAGGCGTAGGTCGCCAGCGTCGATGTCCACTGCGCCGCGTGCTTGGGATTCGACCACGACGGACCATGCGACTCAATGAACTGTTCGGCGCATTGCCGAAAGGTAATGGCCGGTTTCGGCACAGCGTCATATACGGCGACCACAGCGGAGCGATCTTCGGCGCGCTCGCCAGTCAGCTTGTCGATGCGGTCCAGCAGTTCAGCAATCGTGCGCGCGCTGGCATCCTCGATCGGCGGCGAGATTCCGAGCTTCCGTGCCGCGGCGCGCGACGCTTCGTATTCGCGAACCGCGGTCGCGGTCTCACCGTCTGCCAGCGATCGCCAGTACGACTCCAAGCTGGCATTGAGCCGTTCGGCGACCTTGCCAGCGCGTATGGCGCGCGGATCATCAGCAATTCGGACCTTCGTGCTCTGTTGCACGATGCCGCGCCTGTCGAGCTGCGCATATTCCATCGGCACGCGGCGCACGAACCGCCAAAAGCCATCGCGCCGGACCAAAAATGTTGCCATCCCGCCAACCAATTCCAGATTATCCGACCGTAGCCTACACGACGACCCGAAAACGTACAACATTTCGGATAACATTGCCGAGCGGCAATCGCATTAAGTATTTGATTTTATTTTGTTATTTTCGTTTGTAAAAATCAGATGGCGGAGGGAGTGGGATTCGAACCCACGATACGGTTTCCCGTATACACGCTTTCCAAGCGAGCGCCTTCAGCCACTCGGCCATCCCTCCGGGCGCGGAATGCGCGCAATATAACGACGCCGCCCCCTGTGACAACCCATTGTCGGCATCGCGTCGGCATCGGCGCCAACGGGTGGTAACAGCGGCGAAGGCGCAAGCTTAAGGTTGCGCCAGCCTGCATTGCCGGCCTCGCTGCCGGTCTGCTAGGGTCGCAGGCCGAGAACAAGCACAACGAAACGCGGCAGGAAATCACCCATGATTGTACGGGACGGACCCGACGGATCCCTGATCCTGGTCGGGCAGACTGATCATGCCAAATTGTCCGGGCAATGCGCGGCGCACTGGGGTAACGGCACCTTCGCGCGGCCGCAGCCCTACGAGGCGGTAGTGCGCGCCGCCATGTTTCACGACAGCGGCTGGTACGATTACGAGGCGAGCCCGGCGGTCGCGGCCGACACCGGCAGGCCGCTCAATTTCATGCAGGTCACCTGGGGCAAGCCGCAGCGGCGCGCGTTCGAATGGGCGATCGACTGGATGACCCGCATCGATCCCTATTCGGGCCTGCTCGTGAGCGCCCACCGCACCGGCCTGCAGCGCGGCCGCTACGACAAGATGACGAGCCCCAAAATCTTCAACACGGCGAACCTGCCCGAGGACAACGAGGACTTTCTGGCGCGCAACGAAGCGGCGCAGGCCGAGCAGTTGCGCAACTACGACGCCGGCGAATTCTGGACCAACTATCAGTTGATGCAGGCGTTCGATTTCATCTCGCTCTTCCTGTGCAACAAGGACGAGGTCGACGACTATATCGAGCCGGTGCCGACATCGTACGACGGTCGCACCGCGCCGGCGCGCGTGACATTGAAGACGGTCGGGCTAAACCGCATTGCGGTCGATCCCTACCCGTTCGACATCGATCCCCTGCCGGCGCAGCTGGTGCGGCGCCGGCTCGACCGCAATACGTTCGCGGACACTGCCGCGTTCCGTGAGGGTTATTTCAAGGCGACGCCGGAAGCCGTCGAGTTCACATTTTGCAGCCGCTGACCTTGAAGACCATCCGCGTTCACGCCCATGGCGGACCGGAAGTGCTGCAGCTCGAGGAGCTGCCGTTGCCGGCGCCCGGGCCGGGCCAAATTCTGGTCGCGGTCAAGGCCGCCGGCGTCAATCTGTTCGACACGCAACTGCGCAGCGGGCTCTACAAGCGCGACCTTCCGGTGATGCTCGGTCAGGAAGGCGCCGGGATCGTCGAGGCAGTCGGCCCCGGCGTCGCCGACATGATGCCGGGCGACCGCGTCGCCTGGATCTTCGCGCCGGGATCCGATGGCACCCATGCGGTCGTGTCGGCGGAGCGCGCCGTGCCGCTGTCGGGGGCGATCGGCTTTGAAGACGCCGCCGCCGTGCTGTTCCAGGGCCTCACGGCGCACTATCTCGCTACTTCGACCTTCCCGCTCTCGGCCGGATCGACGTGCCTCGTCCATTCCGCCGCCGGCGGCTGCGGAATCTTGTTGTGTCAGATCGCCAAGATCAGGGGCGCGCAGGTGATCGGCGCCGTCTCGACGCCGGCCAAGGCCGACATCGCGCGGGCGGCCGGGGCCGATCACGTCGTGGTCTATGCCGAGGAGGATTTCGAGGCCGCCGTCAAACGCATCACCGCCGGGCGCGGCGTCGACGTGGTCTACGACGCCGTCGGGCTCGACACCTATGTGCGCAGCATGAACGTACTGCGCCCGCGCGGCATGCTGGCGCTTTACGGCGAGGCGAGCGGGCTGGTGCCGCCGATCGACCCGCGCGAATTGTTGTTCCGCAAATCGCTCTATCTCACCCGCACCGGGCTCGATCACTACATCGCCGACCGCGCCGAGTTGCGCAGCCGCACCGACGAGATTTTCGCCTGGGTCACCGCGGGCAAGCTGAAACAGACGATTTTCGGAACCTACACGCTCGAACAGGTCGCCGACGCCCACCGCGCCATCGAATCCCGGGCGACGACGGGCAAGCTGTTGGTAGTGCCATGAGCAAACTAACGCCGGATACCCCGAGGCTGCCGCTCGTCGAGGCGCCGGAGGACCCGCTGGCGCGCGAGATGTTCGCGACTTTCGCGGCGGGACGCGGCATTCTCAATCTGCACCGGATGATGGCGCATGCGCCGGCGCTGATGAAAGCCTCCTACGACACGGCCATGGCGATACGCCACGACACGCTGTTGCCGCGCCCCATCGTCGAACTGGTGATCATGCGGGTCGCGCAGGTGCTCCACGCCGATTACATCTGGGGACGCCACGTGCCGTTGGCGCGGGCCTGCGGCGTGACCGAAGCGCAGATCGCCGAGCTGTCGCGCTGGGGTGACAGCGCGGCCTTCACGCCGGCCGAAAAGGCCGCGCTCGGTTTTGCGGAAAAGGCCGCCCAGCATCTGCCGATCCCGGACGCGGAGTTCGCGGCGCTCCAGCAGCACTTCTCGCCGCGGGAGATCGTCGAGATCACCATGCTGGTCGGCAGCTATGTCGGGACCGCGATCCTGCTCGCGGCCTTGTCGGTCCCCGACGAGCCGGGCTGAGCCGACAAGCCACGCCGGCAGCGCGGGTGACAGCCCGGCCCTTCTATCATAAAACGCCTGACAAGCGTCAGAAGGAGCATCGGACATGAAGATCGATCGCCGCGCGCTGCTGGGCGGATTGGCCGCTTCGGTCGCCGTGCCGCCGCGCCTTTACGCCGCGACCATCACCGACGCGACCGGGCGCGCCGTCACCGCGCCGGATCATGTCGCGCGCGTCTATCCGGCCGGACCGCCGGCCGCCGTGACGCTCTACACGCTCGCGCCCGACCTCCTGCTCGGCTGGATCGAACCGCCCGGAGAAAAAGAGCGCGAATTCCTGCTCCCCGACATCGCCGCGCGGCCGCAACTGCCGCGCATCACCGGGCACGGCGACACCAATCTCGACGGCATCACCACGTTCAAGCCCGATCTGATCCTCGACATCGGCACCGTCAACGCCGCCTACAGTTCGCTCGCCGAGCGCATCCAAAAGCAGAGCGGTATTCCCTATGCGCTGCTCGACGGGCATCTTGATCGCGTCGGCGCGACCTACCGCACGCTCGGCCATCTGATCGGACGCGCCGATGCAGCGGAGAAGCTCGCGAGCTCGGCGGAGAATACCATCGCGATCATCACCCAGCGCAGCGCCGCGGTACCGCCCGAGAAGCGGCCGCGGGTCTATTATGCCCGCGACAAAAGCGGCCTGCAGACCGGCCTCGGCGGGTCGATGATCAGCGAGCCGATCGAATTCATCGGCGCTCACAATGTCGCCGCCGATCTGCACGGCGCGCACGGCACGGCGACGCTCGATCAGATACGGGCCTGGGATCCCGAAATCATCATCACCAGCAGCAAGGACTTCGCCGCGAGCGTCGGCGGCAATCCGGACTGGACCGCGATCGCTGCGGTCAAGGCTGGCCGGGTGCACCTCGCGCCGAGGCTGCCGTTCGGCTGGGTCGATTATCCGCCGGCGGTCAACCGCCTGATCGGCTTGTGGTGGCTCGCCAAGATTTTCTATCCCGAAAACTTCCCCGAGGACATCAAGACGCTGACGCGGGATTTCTACACTTTGTTTTATCACGTCACCCCGACGGCGGCGGTCGAGCGCGTGCTCGCGGGCCGCGATTGAGCGAGCACGCCCCGTCCGCCGACCGCGCGACGCTCGGCGTCGTGCTGGCGGGCGGCCTCGCCCGCCGCATGGGCGGCGGCGACAAGGCCGGCATTCTCATCGGCGGCGCGACGATACTCGGTCGCGTGCTCGCGCGGCTCAAGCCGCAATGCGAGGAGCTTATTATCAACGCCAACGGCGATCCGGCCCGTTTCGCCGCGACCGGCCTTGCGGTGGCCGCCGACGGCGTGCCTGATTATCCCGGCCCGCTCGCCGGCATTCTCGCCGGGCTCGATTGGGCGGCGCTCAACGCGCCGGACGTTGCCTGGGTGGTGAGCGTGCCGAGCGACTGCCCGTTTCTGCCCCGCGACCTGGTGGCGCGCCTGCATCAGGCGCGCATCGAAGCCGGCACGCCGCTCGCTTGCGCGGAATTGGGCGGGCGGCGCCATCCCGTTGTGGCGCTGTGGCCGGTCGCGCAGCGCGAAAAGCTGCGGCACGCGCTGGTGAGCGAAAACGTCCGCAAGGTCGAAGAGTGGGCGGCGCGTTGCGGCGTCGGCTTTGCCGACTGGCCGGATGCACCGGTCGATCCGTTCTTCAACGTCAACACGCCGGCCGACGTCGCCACGGCGAACTGCATCGCGGCGCAGTTTCCGGATTTTTGATGCGCCCGGGCGGACTTTACTCCCGCGTCCACGCAATCCGCTCGCGCGGCAGCGCCTCGGCAAGCAGAATGTCCGCGATCATCTCGACATCGCCGAGCATGACGACCGGCAGCGGCGCCTGCGGCAGCGGCGCGTCGGAGGCGATCGCGACCACGCAATTGTCGTCGGGATAGAGCGGTGGCTTGCCGGCATCGGTGCGGAAAACTTCGAGCTTGGGATAAGCTTGGCGCTTGAAGCCTTCGACGACGACGAGATCGACCGGGCTCAGCTTCGCCATGATCTCCGGCAGCGACGGTTCCGGCTCCTCGCGCAATTCGTGCACGATCGCCCAGCGCCGGCTGGAAACGATCGCGACCTCGCTCGCGCCGGCTTCGCGATGCAGCCAGGAATCCTTGCCGGGCCGGTCGATGTCGAATTCATGATGGGCGTGCTTGACGGTCGCGACTTTGATGCCGCGGCGCGTCAGCACTGGTATCACCCGCGTGATCAGCGTGGTCTTGCCGGCGCCGCTCCAGCCGGCGACGCCGATGACGCGCATGGCCGGGCGCGCGGACGTTGGGGTTTGCAAAGTTTGAGGTTCCCGCATGGGCCTTATGATAAGGAGGAATTCCCCTTCACGCGACCCTGTTCATACAGGTAATAGGAACGGCCCGTCATTGCGAGTTTCGTCATTGCGAGCGAAGCGGAGCAATCCAGAGTCACTGCCGCGGACGCTGGATTGCTCTGATGTCCCAAGTCAAGGCGCTGGGCAGCACGTGTTGTTGCCTCACGTTCGGCGCGGGAGGCGATCGAGGGGACGGTCGTGCAACGGAAGGAGCGAAGCCTTGAGACGTCGGTCAACAACCTCTGATTCGCGGGTTCTCGCAGGTCCGTGTGTTCGTCCGGGGCTTTCCCTGTCTTCGTACGGGCGTCGATCTTGCGACCGGCCTCCAAGCAATCCTCGGGAATTCCCCACCGTGGCTGCGCTCCCGCCGTTGCACGCTTTTTGAGTTCACCGGACCTTGCTGCCCCGGTTGGCTCCCTATGATTGATGGCGCCGTTGCGGCGCGGCCGCGAACCGGCGCGCGGTCAGGTCGCCGCAGTCGCCGAGGTGACCTCGCGGCTGACCGCCCAGATGAAGCCGGCGAGCTCACGGGCGACCGCGGTGATGACGACGGTCTTGCGCTTTCCCTTCTTGATCAGCGCCCGGTAGCGCCCGCACAGCCGCGACTGCGTCTTCCAGGCGATGGCGCGGACGGAAGGCGGCGCCGCGGCCACCTTGGCCTGTTTGGCCGCACCGACCCGCGGCGGATGCTGATAGCTCCACGCGCACTCCACCAGAATGCGTCGGGCGTGGTTGTTGCCAGCCTTGGTGATCGGCCCGCGTTTGATGGTGTCGCCTGTGGAGTCTTCCGACGGCACCAGGCCGAGATAGGCCATCAGCTGGCGCGGCGTTTGAAAGCGCGACAGATCGCCCACCTCGGCCAGAAACCCACTGGCCGAAACCAGATCGATCCCGCGCATCGCCATCAACGCCGTCACAATCTCGCAAAGCGACCAGTCCTCGACCGCAGCGCGGATCGCCTGTTCCAGACGTTCGATCCGATCTTGCGCCTGGCGCACCGCCAACAGCATCTCCTCGAAGACGATGCGCTGCTCCACGGAGGCGAGCTTCACGCTCGCCAGCCAACCCATATAGGCCTTGCTCCAACTCTTCTTGCCAGCAAAGTGCAGCCCCTGCCGCAACAGCAACGCCGCAACCTGCTGGCGCTTCGCCCGCAGATCGGCGACCGCCGCCGTGCGCGCCCGGGTCAGATCGCGCATCGCCTCATGCCTCGTGTCGGGCACCCATACCGCCGTCAACTCGCCGGCGCGCAACAGCTTGGCCAGGCCGAGCGCGTCGCGCCGGTTGGTCTTCACCCGATCGCCAGGCTTCTTTGGAACGAGTGAGGGCGCAACCACCAGGCAGTCGTGCCCAAGGCTCTTGATCTGCCGATACAATCCATACCCGGTCGGCCCCGCCTCGTAGCAAAACGTCAGCCGCGCATACTTGCCGGCAAGCTTGCGCACCAGCTTCGCCGTCGCCGCCGCACTGTTCTCGATCTCGCCGAAATACCGCACCTCGCCCGCGCGCCCGGTCGCGGCGATCGCAACCGCATTGCGCAACTTCGACGTATCAAAAGCCACGTAAGCTTCGCTATGATCGCTCATGACTTACCCTCCTTGCCTGAGGCTCTGCCCGGCCTATCCGGGTAACCCTCGCAAACGCATCGAGGGTGAGTCGCCTCTCGCTAGGAAGGGGACATACAGTCTTCGTCGCTGCGCTCCTCGCAATGACGAGCGGCTGGTGAAAGCCACACGACTAACATGACGCAAAAGGCCCTCGATCTGCGCGGCCTCAAATGCCCGCTGCCGGTGCTGCGCACGCGCAAGGCGCTCGCCGGCATGACCGCGGACGATGTCCTGACCGTCGAGTGCACCGATCCGCTCGCCAGTGTCGACATCCCGACACTGCTGCATGCGACCGGCGACACACTCGAGCACACGGCAACGGCCGCGGGCGTCCTGTCGTTCCGCATCCGCAAACGCTGACCGCAACCAAGGCAAGCTTCACGCCTTGACCGCGCCGGTTCCTTGCGATTCATGCTTACAATAAGCGCCAGAGGGATTTTGAGCGATGCAGATTCTCGTCGTCGGCGCAGGCGTGATCGGGCTTGCGGTCGCGCGCGCGGCGGCCTTGCGCGGCCACGACGTCACCATTGCCGAATCAACCGGCGGCATCGGCAACGGCGTCTCCTCGCGCAACAGCGAAGTCATTCATGGCGGCATCTACTATCCGACCGGTTCGCTGCGCGCCCGGCATTCGATCCGCGGCCGCCGCATGCTCTACGCGTTCTGCGCCACCCACGGCGTCGCCCACAACAAATGCGGCAAGCTGATCGTCGCGACCGACGCGGCCGAGCTCAAAAAGGTCGAGACGCTGTTGGCGCAGGGCAACAAGAACGGCGTCGAGGGCCTGGAGATGATCGGCGGCAATGCGGCGCGCGCGCTCGAACCCGAGCTCGCCTGCATCGGCGCGCTCCTTTCGCCCGAATCCGGCATCATCGACAGCCACGGCTACATGCTGGCACTGTGGGGCGAATTGCAGGACCATGGCGGCATGATCGCGTTCGAGACGCCGGTCGAGCGCATGGCGTTTTCGGGGTCGCAATGGCACGTGACGTTCGGCGGCCGCGAGCCCGGCACCGTCGTGTTCGATGCCGTGATCAATGCAGCCGGCCTCGGCGCCCAGGCCCTGGCGCGGCGCATCGAGAACTATCCGCCCGATCAAGTGCCGCGGCTCGTCCTCGCCAAGGGCAACTACTTTGCCTATGCCGGGCGGCCCGTGTTCTCACGGCTCGTCTATCCGACGCCGGTCGATGGCGGGCTCGGCGTCCACGTCACCATCGACCTATCCGGCCGTATGCGCTTCGGCCCCGATGTCGAATGGATCGACCACGAAAGCTACACCGTCGATCCGCGCCGGGCGGACGCGTTCTACGCGCGCATCCGCGGCTATTGGCCCGGCCTGCCGGACGGCGCGCTGGTGCCGGATTATTGCGGCGTGCGCCCGAAGCTGACCGGGCCCGGCGAACCGCCGGCCGACTTTTTGATTGTCGCGGAGGCGGCGCACGGCCTGCCGCGCTTGATCAATTTGTTCGGCATCGAGTTGCCCGGCCTCACCTCTTCGCTGTCGCTGGCGGAAGAAGTCGTCGGCTATCTTGCGGACTGATTGGCGGGAGCGTCGTCACCTAACACCGGCAGCGGCATCGGCGGCTGCGCGGCTTGCAGCGTCGGAACCTGCCCCGTCACGATGACACCGGGCTCGTCGTCGGCCGGCGGCGGTTCCGTGGCGCGCTGACTGAGACGCAGACGCGCGGCCGGAACAACAAGCGCGGCGGGATCGACCGGCGTGAACTCGGCGACCTGCCCGCGCTTGCCGGCAAAGGCCATCGGCCCCTGAGCGGTCGTGACGATGTCGCCGGGCCGCAGCGTCGGATCGTTTTTCGCCTCGATCCTGGTCAGGCCGAACGCATCCTTGCCGTTGCAGGTGCAGTTCGACACGAAGTGCTCGCGGTAGACATAGGCGTTGTCGAGGTCGGCATAGCGCGCGCCGTCGCGGGCGACGGCATGATCGATTTCGCTGCCGAAGAACACCTTCGTCTTCGCCGTGGGGCACATCGACCGGCAAATCTCGACCGGCGTCGCATTGGCGTTGTGGTCGAGCGGGAAATGCTGGCCGTCGCACAGCCGCACGCAGTAGCCGACAAGACGGCCGTTGCCGCCGGCGCTGCCGATGATGCCGCCGCGGCGCGCGGCGTCGGGCGCGACCACGCTCGGTGGCGGCGGCTCGGCATAAGAGGTGACCGGCGGCGGCACGCTCTGGCGCTGGAAGCCGCCGAACAGAAAGTCGAACAGCCCTTCGGCGCGCGCCTGGGCCGGCGCCGCGACGCTCGCGAGCGCAGCCGCGACCAGCACACCGGCAAGCCTGTACACCAAGCTACCTGTGAGCGGTTTCGATCCTTTACTGCGGCGAAGACCCATCGCGGAACACCTCGGCTCGACAACTTGAACGTGCCGCAAGCCAAATCGGTTCCGCCGATGGCGGATGACGCAAGCACGCGACGCTCAAGCCCGTCCGCGCAAAGTTAGCGGCGATTGGTAAATGGCCGATTTGGAGTTATGGCAAACAATTGGTGAATGACCGGAATTTGGCTGCCTACGGCCGCGGCTTGGCGGCTCTTCGCGCGCTACCGTGCGGCGCTTATCGCAATTTTAGAGCTTTTCGAGCAAAGAACAGCGCGCGGAGGATGGTACATGGATAGCGACGAGCGCGTGGATCTGGTTCCCGGCGACGCACCTTATGAAGCGTCTTATGACGCGTCGCCCGGCGGGCAGCCTTGGCTGGCGGCGGAACCTCTCGGCCATCTGATCGCGGTCGGCGGCTCGCAGGCGTCCATGCAATTTGCCGCCTCCCCCTCGCACCAGTTCACCGCCGACGTCACCGTCGGATCCCTCCTCGGCATCGACACCGGACAATCGCTGGCGATCGGCACGCTGTGCGACGTCGCGCGCGAGACGGCCGGCGACGGCGGCGCCGTCGGACGCCTCGACCTCCTCGGCGAAATCTGCTGCGACGATCGCGGCGAACGCTGGTTCCAGGCCGGCATCACGGCCTATCCGAAGCTCGACAGCGCGGTGGTCGCGATCGGCAGCGACGAACTGCGCGTCATTTTCGATCTGGCCAACCCCAACACCGTCGAAATCGGACGGCTGCGCCAGAACGATGCGATCGCGGCCTATGTCAACATCGACGAGATCGTGCAGAAGCATTTCGCCATCGTCGGCTCGACCGGGTCGGGAAAATCGACGGCGCTCGCTTTGATCCTGCGCAAGATCGTCGAAGCGCGCGCCGATCTGCGCGTGCTCGTGATCGACGCCCACAACGAATACGGCCAGTGTTTCGGCGACCGCGCCTTCGTCGCCGGGCCCGGCAATCTGAAATTGCCGTTCTGGCTGTTCAACTTCGAGGAGATCGTCGAGATCGTTTTCGGTTCGCGCACCCGCGCCGAGCGCGAGATCGGCCTGCTCGCCGATCTGATCGCGCTGGCTAAAAGCGAATACGCCCGCAGCAAGACGGCGTCACGCTCGGGCTACCGTCCATCACCGGCGGACGTCGGCCGCTATACCGCCGACACGCCGGTGCCGTATCGCATGGACGACCTCATCGCCTACGCCGAGAGCCGCATGGGCAAGCTCGAGAATGGCGACGTCGCGGTGGTGTATCAGCGCCTGATCATGCGCCTCAACGCGGCGCGCAAGAACCCGCGCTATGCCTTCATCTTCGGCGATACCGTCGGCACCGAAGACACCATGGTCGACATTCTCTGTCAGCTCCTGCGCGTTAACGACGACGAGCAGCCGATGGCGATCGTGCAGCTCGCCGGCTTCCCGGCCGAGACGATGGAAGTCGTGGTGTCGGTGCTGTTCCGGTTGGCGTTCGAATTCGGCGTCTGGAGCGACGGCTTAAGTCCGCTGTTGATCGTCTGCGAGGAAGCCCACAATTACGCCAATGCCGACCAGGAGGTCGGATTCCGCGCGGCGCGCGACGCCCTCTCGCGCATCGCCAAGGAAGGCCGCAAGCACGGCGTGTTCCTCGGCCTCGTCACCCAGCGCCCGCATCAGCTCGATCCGACCTTGATGTCGCAATGCTCGACCGTGTTCGCCATGCGGCTCGGCCACGAGGACGACCAGAAAATCGTCCGCGCCGCGGTGTCGGATGCGGCGAGCCGCCAGCTTGCGTTCCTGCCCTCGCTCGGCACCCGCGAAGCGCTGGTGATCGGCGCCGGCGTGCCGACCGTGATGCGGCTGCGCTTCGAGGAGTTGCCGGCCGAGTTCATTCCGCAGAGCCAAGCGGAATGGGGCGGCCGGCTCGATGCCGGCGGGCGAATCGACGAGCATGTGATCGCCACGGTCGTCGCGCGCTGGCGCGGCACGTTCACCGCCGCGAGGCCGGCGCCGGAACAGGCGGCGGACGTATCGCTGCGTTCCGACGGATTGCCGTGGTCGGCGCCGTTCCGGAATTAGCAGATTGTGTTAGTCGACGATTTGCACGATTTGTCGTGATCGAGGATCGACCAACACAGCATGATCGTTCACGTAAGCGTATCGATAGCCCTGCACGTGGTACTCACCAGGAATATCGTAATACGTCACTCCATCCGGAGGCAGTACCGCGCCGACGCGCAATTCATCGCTATAGCGGTATGAGGGATGCCGCTGTTGCACAACATATTCGTGGAAACGCGGACGGTCGTCGATGCCGAGAATCCCTCCGATCGTGCCGGTGACCGCGCCAACCGCCCCGCCGACAACCGCCCCAACCGGGCCGGCGTCTCTTTCACCCACAGCAGCGCCTTCTTGTGCGCCTTGAACCGTTCCCTGTGCTTGCGCCGTTATCGGCAGCGCCAGCGTCGCAAACAGGAATATCGGCAGAAATGTCTTGAGTTTCATATGCCGCTCCGTGGTTGGGATTTTGGCCGCGAAAATTCCGACCTCTCGCCTTTCGCTGTTTCCGGCGATAGGTCTCGAAGTCTCGCGCCCGCCAACCGTTGTCCAGTTTATATTCCCCAAACGGCGCCGACTGAGCAAAATTGCTCACAATGAGCCGTTGCGGCTGACGACGCGGCGGGTCGGTTGGGTCCACCCGATTAGCGGCTAAAATATCGCAATGACCTTCGCCGGTTTCAGAACGGTGCAGACTTGCCTATCGTTCGATCGAACTCATCTATGCGCAGCTCGGCCTGCAGTTCCGCCGAGGTGACCGGCACATTGCGCGCCAGCACCGTCAAAAATACCGCAGCCAGACATAGACCTGGCAGATGGCGATCGAGACGAGCGTCATCGGCACGCCGTAGGCGAGATAGCGCACGAAGCTGAAGCGCACGCCGTTCCGCTCGGCGATGCCGGCGACGGTGAGGTTGGCGGAGGCGCCGACCAGTGTGCCGTTGCCGCCGAGGCAGGCGCCGAGCGCGAGGCACCACCACAAGGGCGTCACGGCGTCGGGGCCACCGAACGCCGGCGCGGTGCCTTTGATCAGCGGGATCATGGTGGCGACGAACGGGATGTTGTCGAGGATCGCGGAGAGGATCGCCGACAGCCACAGGATCGCTGCGCCGGCCGCGGCGATGTTGCCGCCGGTCGCCGCGACGAGCTTTTGTGCCAAAACGTCGAGCAGTCCGGTGACCTCGACGGCGTGGACTACGACGAACAGGCCGATGAAGAAAAAGATCGTGGTCCATTCGACGTCGGCAAAAGTCTGGTGCACGCGGTCGGCCTGGACGCTGCCGCGATGGCGCCAATTGTCGAGCAGCATGAGGACGGCGGCGCCGGCGAGCGCGATGGTCGCCGGCTTGAGGCGCAGCGGCGCGGCGAACACGAAGGCGAGCAGCACCGCAATCAGCACGGCGGCGGAGCGCCACAGCAGCACCCAGTCGGTGATCATGCCCGGCGCGTTCATGCCCATGACCAGCGCGCGGCTTTGCGGGCTCGCCTGGAGTGAGCGGCCCCAGACGACATGCACCATGATCGCCTGCACGACCATGATCAGCGCGGCGACCGGCCCGAGATTGACCAGGAAGGCGTTGAAATCGAGCCCGGCCAGCGAGCCGATCAGAATATTGGGCGGGTCGCCGATCAGCGTCGCGGTGCCGCCAATGTTGGAGGCGAACACTTCGGCGAACAGAAACGGATAGGGCGGGATGTCCAGTTCCTCGGCGATCGGCGAGCGTCACCGGCACGATCAGGAGCACCGTCGAGACATTGTTGAGGAGCGCGGAAAGTACCGCCGTGGTGAGCTGCAGCATCAACAGGATGCCGGCGGGGTTCGCCTTGACCCGCTGCGCCGACCAGATCGCCAGATACTGGAACAGGCCGGAACGCCGCGCGATCGCGACCAGGATCATGATCCCGGTGAGGAGGCCGATGGTATCCCAGTCGATGCCCTTGACCGCCTCGTCCTGATCGAGCGCGCCGACGGCAATCACCGCCGCTGCGCCAAGGAGCGCCACCACCGCGCGATTATGCCGGCCGCCGATGATGAAGACGTAGGTGACGATGAGGAGCGTCACCGCGACCAAGACCGGGTCGAGGCCGAACGGGATGTGGGGGATGAATGCGGGGGTGACGGCGGCGAGCATGGCGGCAGGTTAGGCGATTGCGGGCGCGGGGCGAAGCAAAACCGGCGGGGCGCTCGCTCTAAGCCACGGCGCTGACACATGGCCGTCACGCCCATCATCGTGCCGGGCATCGCACGTCTAAAAGGCGGAGCAAGACAAAGACGTGGATGGCCGGACAGGCCCGGCCATGACGATGTGCATAGGTCACAATTAAACGCTATCGGTATAGCCCGGACGCCAGCGCTCTTAACGCCGCGCAACGATCAGAACGATAAGCCCGACGACCGCAATGGCGGCGCCGTAATAGATCCAGCGGGTCTGGCTGATCATGAAGCTCGATGCCGGATAGGGAAAGTAGCCCGAGCCTTGCCCCATGAAGACAAGCGCCGGCGATCAAGAAGAATAATGCCGACGATCGTCAGTACTGTTTGCATGTTTCGCCCCACCCGTTAATGCGCCGCGTCCCAATTATCCGCCGCGTGCGCCTCGACCTGAAGCGGCACAGACAGCGACAGCGCCGGCAGCGGCGCGTCTTCCATGACTTTCTTGACCACCGGCAGCGTCCGCTCCACTTCGGCGTCGGGCACCTCGAACACCAGTTCGTCGTGCACCTGCAACAGCATCTGCGCGGAGAGTTTCTGCTGCGCCAGCGCCTCCTCCATGCGGACCATGGCGCGGCGGATGATGTCGGCGGCGGAGCCCTGCAGGCGGGCGTTGATGGCGGCGCGCTCGTTGAAGGCGCGGATCGAGGCGTTGGAGGCGCGGATTTCCGGATAGTGGCATTTGCGGCCGAACAGGGTCAGCACATAGCCGTTCTTCTTGGCAAACTCCTTCGACTCCTCGATGTAGTCGCGGATGCCGGGGAAGCGCTCGAAGTATTTCTTGATGTAGGCGCCGGCTTCCTCGCGCGGGATGCCGAGCTGATTGGCGAGGCCGAAGGCGGAGATGCCGTAGACGATGCCGAAATTGATCGCCTTGGCGCGGCGGCGGATGTCCGGCGGCATGCCCTTGACCGGCACGCCGAACATTTCCGACGCCGTCATGGCGTGAATGTCGAGGCCGTCGCGGAAGGCTTTTTGCAGCGGTTCGATGCGGGCGATCTCGGCCAGGAGCCGCAGCTCGATCTGCGAATAGTCGGCGGAGACGAGCTTCATCCCCGGCGCGGCGATGAAGGCGCGGCGGATTTTTCGGCCGTCCTCGGTGCGGACCGGGATGTTCTGCAGGTTCGGATCGGACGACGACAGCCGCCCGGTCGTGGTCGAGGCGAGCGCGTAATTGGTGTGGACGCGGTGCGTCGTCGGATTGACGAAGCCGGGCAGCGCGTCGGTGTAGGTCGATTTCAGCTTCGACACCTGCCGCCAGTCGAGAATTTTCTGCGGCAGCGCGTGGCCCTGCTCGGCGAGGTCTTCGAGCGCGCGGGCGCCGGTCGCCCATTGGCCGGTCTTGGTCTTGGTGCCGCCGGGCAGGCCGAGCTTGCCGAACAAAATGTCGCCGAGCTGCTTGGGGCTGCCGGGATTGACGGTCTCGCCGGCTTCTTTGTTGATCTCGGCTTCGAGGCTCGGCGGCTTCCTGGGCGAATTCGCCGGAAAGCCGCGACAGCACGTTGCGGTCGATCGCAATGCCGCGCCGCTCCATGCGCGCGAGCACGGGAATGAGCGGCCGCTCCAAAGTCTCGTACACATTCAGCACATGATAGGCCGGCAGCCGCGCCTTGAGCACCTGCCACAGCCGCAGCACGATGTCGGCGCGCTCGGCGCCATAGGTGGTCGCCTGCTCGATGCCGACGGCGTCGAACGTGATTTTGGTCTTGCCGGGCTTGATCAGGGTCGCGAGGTCGAGCGCGGCGTGATTGAAGGTGTGCTCGGCGAGGGAAGGAAGCGCGTGGCTCACGCGGCCGGCATCGAGCGCGTACGACATCAGCATGGTGTCGTCGTGGCCGGCCATCGCGACGCCGCGCAGCGCCAGGAGCTGCCAGGCGAATTTCAGATCGTGGCCGATCTTGATGACGCCCCGGTCCTCGAACAGCGGCTGCAACGCGTCGAGCGCCGCGCGCTCGGACAATTGGTCGGGCGCGAGATCGCCGCCGAACAGGCCGCCGGCCTCGCCCTCGCCGCCTTGGCGATGGCCGAGCGGCACATAGCAGGCCTCGTTCGGCGCGACCGCGAGCGCGAGACCGCACAGCTCGGCCCGCATCGGATCGGCGCCGACGGTCGCGGTATCGATGGCGAGAAAGCCGAACTCCCACGCGCGCGCAATCCAGACTTTGAGCTGCTCGATGCTGCGCACGGTCTCGTATTTGGCGCGGTCGAATTTGGCGCTGCGCGCGGCCTCGACGCGCGCGGCCGCGAGGCCGGCGGGGGTGAGCGAGGGGTAGGCGATAACTTCCCCTCTCTCCTTGCGGGCAATGTCGGCCGGCTGCGGCGGCCGGTCGAGCGGAAGCTGCGGCGTGGCTGACTTGCCCTCACCCGGCGCGCTTCGCGTGCCGGCCTCCCCCGCAAGCGGGGGAGGAGAGGAAGCCGGCATGGCCGGCGAACTTCGCCTCGGCGTCGATATTGCCGGGATCGATGCCGGCGTACTCGCCGACGCGGCGCATCAGGCCGTTGAATTCCATCGCCTTGAGGAACGCGATCAGCCGCTTGTTGTCGGGCTCGTGCACGGCGAGGTCGCCGATCGGCACGGCGAGCTCGACATGATCGTCGAGCGTGACCAGCTGTTTCGACAGCCGGGCTTTGTCGGCATTGTCGATCAGCGTCTGCCGGCGCTTCTCCTGCTTGATCTCGCCGGCGCGCGCGAGCAGCGTTTCGAGGTCGCCGTATTCGCCGATCAGCTGCGCCGCGGTCTTCACGCCGATGCCGGGCACGCCGGGCACGTTGTCGGTCGAATCGCCGATCAGCGCCTGCACCTCGATCACCTTCTCCGGCGGCACGCCGAATTTTTCGATCACCTCGGCGCGGCCGATTTTCTTATCCTTCATGGTGTCGAACATGACGACGCCGTCGCCGACGAGCTGCATCAAATCCTTGTCGGAGGAGACGATGGTCGCGGTTGCGCCGGCTTCGGTCGCCTGCCGCACATACGTCGCGATCAGGTCGTCGGCCTCGAAGCCGTCCTGCTCCAGGCACGGCAAGTCGAACGCCTGCACCGCCTCGCGGATGAACTTGAATTGCGGCTTGAGGTCGTCGGGCGGATCGGGCCGGTGCGCCTTGTAGTCGGGATACATCTGCGTGCGGAACGTCTTTTCCGACTTGTCGAAGATCACGGCGAGATGGGTCGGCCGCTCCTCCGGCTTCATGTCGCGCAGAAGCTTCCACAGCATGTTGCAGAAGCCGAACACGGCATTGAGCTGCAGCCCGTCCGATTTGCGGTTGATCGGCGGCAGCGCGTGATAGGCGCGGAAAATGTAGCCGGAGCCGTCGACCAGAAAGACGTGGTCGCCTTGCTGCACCGGCTTGGCGGCGACCGGCGGCTTGGCGGCGGCGGGCTTTGACTTTTGTGCGGCTGGCATGATGGTCGATATATAGGGAATTCGCACCAATTGGCACGGTGCAGTGGATAACTCGTCCGGCAATGACGCGCTTCGATTCACCCCTCCCCATCGACGCCGCGCTGCCGGAACTGACCGCGGCGCTGCGCGCGCAAAATACCGCCGTGCTGGTGGCGCCGCCGGGCGCCGGCAAGACCACGCGGGTGCCGCTGGTGCTGGCCGAAGAGGAATGGGCCAAAGGGCGGCGCATCCTGGTGCTGGAGCCGCGGCGGATCGCGGCGCGCGCGGCGGCGGAGCGGATGGCGAAGACGCGCGGCGAGCGCGTCGGCGACACCGTCGGCCTGCGGGTGCGGTTCGGCTCGAAGATATCGGTCGCGCACGCGGATCGAGAGTCGTAACCGAAGGCGTTTTCACCCGGCTCGTACTCGACGATCCGATGCTGGACGGGATCGCCGCGATCCTGTTCGACGAGTTCCACGAGCGCTCGCTCGACGGCGATCTCGGGCTGGCGCTCGCCCGCGACGCGCAGCAGGGCCTGCGCGAGGATTTACGCCTGCTGGTGATGTCGGCGACGATCGACGGCGCCCGCGTCGCGGCATTGCTCGGCGACGCGCCGGTGATCGCCAGCGAAGGCCGCGCGTTTGCGGTCGAGACCCGCTATCTCGGCCGCGACGCCCGGCCGATCGAGCCGCAGGTCGCCGACGCCGTCGTGCGGGCGATGCGCGCGGATACCGGCTCGGCGCTGGTGTTCTTGCCCGGCGCCGCGGAAATCCGCCGCACGCAGACGCAGCTCGAAGGCCGGCTCGATCCCGCCATCGATGTCGTCGCGCTTTATGGCGCGCTCACCGGCGACGAGCAGGACCGCGCCATCGCCCCCGCCCCGCCCGGCCGGCGCAAGATCGTGCTCGCGACTTCGATCGCGGAAACCTCGATCACCATCGAGGGCGTGCGCATCGTGATCGACTGCGGGCTGTCCCGCGTGCCGCGCTACGAGCCCGATGTCGGCGTCACCCGGCTCGAAACCGTGCGGGTCGCGCGCGCGGCTGCCGATCAGCGCCGCGGCCGCGCCGGACGCACCGAGCCCGGCGTCTGCTACCGGCTGTGGGACGAGCCGCAGACCGCGTCGCTCGAAGCCTATGCGCGGCCGGAAATTCTCTCCGCCGACCTGTCGGGCTTCGTGCTCGACCTCGCCGCCTGGGGCAGCAAACCGGAACAACTCGCCTTTCTCGACCCGCCGCCGCGCCCGGCGCTGACCGAAGCGCAAAATCTGCTGGCCGAACTCGGCGCGATCGATGGCGACGGCCGCATCACCGACGAAGGGCAGCGGCTGCGCCGGCTGCCGCTGCCGCCGCGGCTCGCCCGCATGGTGGTCGACGCCGCCGCGGTCGGGGCGCGGGCTGGAAGCGGCGGAGATCGCCGCGCTGATCGGCGAGCGCGGCCTCGGCGGCGACGACGTCGACCTGACCCGCCGGCTCGAGGCGTTCCGCCGCGACCGCTCGCCCCGCGCCCGCGACGCCCGCGCCATGGCGGCACGGTGGGCGGAGCATGGCAAAAATTCCCTCCCCCCTTGGGTCCGCTTGGCGCGCGGCCAGGCTTGTGGGGAGGGTAGGGTGGGGTGGCGCCGAAGGATTACAAACGTCGACACCTGTAGTCGGCCCGACCCCCACCCCTAACCCCTCCCCACAAGGTGGCCCGCGCGCGCAAGCAGGGGGGGAGGGGAAACGAGTGCCGGCTCGCTCCTCGCCCTCGCCTACCCCGAGCGCATCGCCAAGAACCGCGGCGGCGCGACCGGGGCGTTCCTGCTTGGCCAATGGCCGCGGCGCACAGGTCGATCCCGCCTCGCCGCTGGCGCGCGAGCCTTATCTCGCGGTCGCCGAACTGACCGGCAGCGCCGCGGCCGGACGCATCCTGCTCGCCGCGCCGATCACGCTCGAGGAGATCGCGGCGCGGTTCGCCGACCGGATCGTCGCGCGCGAGGAATTGTCGTTCGATCCGGCAAGCGCGCAGCCTGCGGCTGCGCCGGCAGCGGCGGTTCGCGGCGCTCACGCTCGCCGACCAGCCGCTGGCGGCGCAGCCGAGCGAGGCGACCGCGCGGGTGCTGGCGGAAGGAATTTTGCGCTCGGGGTCGACCGGCTGCCATGGACCAACGCGCTGCGGCAATGGCGCGACCGGGTCATGTTCCTGCGTCGCGCCGAAGGCAGAGCGCCAGCAATTCTGGCCCGATCTGTCCGATGCCGCGCTCGCCGCGGACGCCGATTGGCTGATGCCCGCATTGGCGGACAAGACCGCGCTGGCGCAGCTGTCCGCCGACGAATTTGCCGCCGCGCTCAAGAGCCTGCTGCCCTACCCGCTGCAGCGCCGGCTCGAGGCCGAGGCGCCGACCCATTTCGACGCGCCGTCCGGCTCGCGCGTGCCGATCGACTACGAGGCCGAAGGCGGGCCGAAGCTCGCCATCCGCGTCCAGGAACTGTTCGGCCTCGACCGCCATCCGGCTATCGCCGGCGGCAAGATCCCGCTGCTGGTCGAACTGTTGTCGCCGGCGCACCGGCCGGTCCAGCTCACCCGCGACCTGCCCGGCTTCTGGCGCGGCAGCTACGCCGCCGTGCGCGCCGAGATGCGCGGGCGCTATCCGCGGCACCCGTGGCCGGATAATCCGATGGCGGCGCCCGCGACCCGGCGCGCCAAGCCGCGCAACTGGCGCTTAAAACATCAAATCGTCGCAGGGCGGAATCTCGCCCGACGGCTGGCGCGTCGGCGGCAGCGGGGTCGCGATGCTGGATGGCGCGGCGCTCGGCGCGCCCGGGAACGCCGTCACGGTGACGAGCACCGAAACCGTTCGCAGAACCGAAGGATATTGCGCGCCATAGCGCAGCACGTCGTCGCCGGCGTAGCCGGCATCCGGACGATAGATCAATTGAACGCCGCTGACCAGATGTCCGATGCACTGCGCCTCGGTGCCGACATACATGGAATGAATTTTGATGTCCTGGATGCGCGCGCAGACACGGCCGTGGCGCGGCGGCTCGTCGAGATAAAGCGCGGGATGGGCGATTGGCCCGCAATCCATGTCCCATCCGGCATGTTCGCGAACGACGATGGAATGATCGGCCTGTCCGGTCCGGGATATTCGTTCTTCCAGCGTCCCCGCCCGGCACGCGGGACCCAACAAACAGCTCGCGATCGCGGCGGCAATGATCGCGCACGCCGTTGCGCCGTAGCGCGCGCCAACAGATTTCAAATGCCGTCGATCAAGAAAGCGCCACATCGCTGCCTGCCGTATCGCGGACAATCTAACACAATTCCGCGCCCGGCAGGTCCTGATGATTGCTCGCGCGTTTATCTGGTTGCTCTTGCTGCGCTGCACTCACGCGCCGTCAGCGACCGCGTCATCCGCCCGCAGAAAGGGCACCGACATGAGCGGCGACATGATGCGGATTCCCTGCGTGATCTCGCGCAAGCCACGAATCTTGCCCATGAACGCAGCACACTGCTATTCCGGACGCGCATTGTTTAGGCTATTGCTGCGCCGCACCCGATTCCTTCGCACCGAGGCCCGCCGAATGTTCCCCAAGCCGAAAGCCGCAGCTCAAGCCCAACACCTACGCCTACGAATCCGAGCCGATGGTCAAAGCGACCGGCTTTCGCGAATACGACGCGCGCTGGCTGTTCGGCAGGGAGATCAACCTGATGGGCGTGCAGGCGCTGGGCCTGGGGCTCGGCACGCTGATCGCACGAACTGGGCCGCAAGCCGGAGATCGTCACCGGCCACGATTTCCGCTCCTATTCGGCCTCGATCAAGATGGCGCTGATCAACGGGCTGATGGCGGCGGGCTGCAAGGTGCACGACATCGGGCTTGCGATGACGCCGATGGCCTATTTCGCCCAGTTCGATCTCGACGTGCCCTGCGTCGCCATGGTGACCGCCTCGCATAACGACAATGGCTGGACCGGCGTCAAGATGGGCGTCAACCGGCCGCTGACCTTCGGGCCCGACGAGATGACCCGGCTGAAGGAGATCGTGCTCAACGGCCGATATCAGATCAAGGCCGGCGGCGTCCTATGTGTTCGACGAGAACTTTCCGGCGCGCTACATCGCCGACCTGACCAACCGCCCGAAGCTCAAGCGCCAGCTGAAGGTGGTGTGCGCCTGCGGCAACGGCACCGCCGGCGCGTTCGCGCCGCAGGTGATGGAGGCGATCGGCTGCGAGGTGGTGCCGCTCGATTGCGAGCTCGACCACACCTTCCCGAAATACAATCCCAATCCCGAAGACATGAAGATGCTGCATGCGATGCGCGACGCCGTGCTGGCGCACGAGGCCGATGTCGCCCTCGGCTTCGACGGCGACGGCGACCGCTGCGGCGTGGTCGACAACGACGGCGAGGAAATCTTCGCCGACAAGGTCGGCGTGATGCTGGCGCGCGATATGTCGGCGCAGCACAAGGACGCGCTGTTCGTCGTCGACGTGAAATCGACCGGGCTGTTCATGACCGACCCGGTGCTGATCAGGAACGGCGCCCGGACCGACTACTGGAAGACCGGCCATTCCTACATGAAGCGCCGCATCAACGAGATCGGCGCGCTCGCCGGCTTCGAGAAATCCGGCCACTTCTTCTTCAACAAGCCGTTCGGCCGCGGCTATGACGACGGCCTGATCTTGGCGATCGCGGTCTGCGACATGCTCGACCGCAATCCGGGCAAGAGCATGGCCGATCTGAAAAACGCGCTGCCGAAAACCTGGTCGTCGCCGACCATGTCGCCGCATTGCGCCGACGAGGAGAAATACGGCGTCGTCGATGCGGTGGTGAAGCATTTCGAGGCCGAGCAGAAGGCGGGCGACAAGGTCGCCGGCCAGCCGATCCGCGACCTCGTCACCGTCAACGGCGTGCGCGTCACGGTCGAGGACGGCACCTGGGGCCTGGTGCGCGCCTCATCGAACAAGCCGGAGCTCGTGGTGGTGGTGGAGAGCCCGGTGTCGGAGCAGCGCATGCGCGACATGTTCGCCGCGGTCGATGGCGTGCTGCGCACGCACAAGGAAGTCGGGGAATATAATCAGACGATTTGAGGCCGCGGCTGCCGTCTGTGTCGGTTTCGGCTCAGTCATGGGTCGTGAATAGGACCTAGTTTCGAGCACGAGCCACCGGGGCAATCGCGCTCCCCCGCAGACAAAGGAGGAGCATCGGTCGTTTCAAGACCGGGTGGCGTGGCATCTTCCCAAATGGGCCTGCGCGCCACGGCTGGGGGAAGGGGAGGTTGCCAAGAAGGCATGCTCGCAAAAGCCGAAGGGGGCAGGCTTGGTCGAGTGACTGGCGGCACTGGGCGTGCCAGCGACACCGCTGTTTGCGCGCACACAAGCGATCACGGTCTGGATGGCTCCGTATGTGTCGTTGGTATCCAGCACACCAAGCCAAGTGTTCGGGTCGGATGGCAATCTTGCCGAAGTTCGAAAATCGAGAAATTCAAATCCGGGAAATTCTGCACGGTTGTAGGCCAAAACACTTTCAAGCGCTTCGCGTCTTTCAAACGGGAGAGCATCTCGTCACCCGTGTTTATGGCCAGCAAGATCCGCGAGAATGGCTTCCCGTCCGGAGCTTGACCACTGCTGAGCACGCGGGTTGGGTAGGTGTATCCGCTGCTCGACCAACCCGAAAACACATCCTCACCGTTGACCAGACCGAGCTCGACGGCTGTTGTTCGCCCCGGCGCTGGTTGTGGATTTTCGAAACTTGTGGCGAATTCGATGAAAAACCGGCCGGTGTCTTCCGCGACGACTCTGATCCGATCGTTCGCATCTGATATTGCCGGCGGCGAATCGAGATGGCAGCCGATAAAATGGTTGTTGCTGTAATCGGCGGAGCCGCTCCAGCCATGGTACGAAAGGTCTTCTGCACGGGCTCCGGCCGAGGCGAAGGCCACGACCAAAAAACAGGTGGCACCGATATTGCGCATGGATCGCCCTCCGTACGTCTTTAGAGGCATAGGCCGATCTCGACGGAATTATCTGACGTGCGTAATGAAGTTTCGTGCGTAATGAAGTTTCGTGCGTAATGAAGTTTCGCGACCGATCAAAGGCGGCAACGTACGACCGCGAAAAGCAAGCGGCCAGGGCAATGCTCGCAATGACCCAACCGACTATTCCCAGTTGGGCTCACCGACAGGGAGACGCAGGCTGAGCCTGTGAGCAGAAGCATACGCCCTCGGTCAACCCTTACCGGCATCCGTTACAGACAGTGTCCCCATGCTCCTCCGTCCTTGTTGCAAACACGCGAACAACATTGCCTGTCCTGGTTACAAAACGATCCACTTGGATAGCAGCCGTCGGCTAAAACCATGCTTGCGGAGCTGCACGTGAAAGAATGACTATGGAGGCGCGATGTTGGGCGAATGGTCCGGAGCATGCCGTTGTCATATGTCGAATCCGGAACGTCTGCCAGGTGCTGAGAAGCCCCTTCCGATACGCCACAAAATGCCGACGGCGCGACCGAGCCGGCGGCGAGCAGCGGGCCCGCACCCGTGCCAAAGGAAGTGAAGACACACAGAGCAAACCCAATGGCAAGGGAGACACCGAGCGGTGGATGAGAAAGCTTCATGGCTTATGTACCTTGAATCGGGGCGAACTGGTTCGCGTTTCGCGAAATCGCCATCTCAGATACAACCGTAAGTTTATCAAGTTACGATTGATAGTCAAGAGCGTCTGTTGGTCCAACTTCTCTGCTGCAGCTCGCAGGGTGGGTCAGGCGCGAAGCACCGTACAACCATCTGGAATCGCGAAAATCTTGGCGAGCAGACCGCCTGATTCGAGCGCGCTTATGCGTGATCCTGCCGCCGCGGTCGCAGCGGTGGCGGAGCTGCTACGCACTCGCCGGGTCGACTGGAACGATTGGGAAGAGACATTCTTGATAGCCGCAACGCCAGGCGGTCGGTATGACCCTCACCCACCCGCACTACGCTGCGGCTCGTAGGATCCCACCTCCTGATAGACGTCGATCTCCAGCGCGCCCGGCAGCATGGCGCGCCAGGCCTGGATGAACGACTGCAGCCGCATGTCGCTCGCGACCGTCTGTCGATTGGCCTCCAACGATTCCGGTGTCTCGTATTCGATCACCTGGATGAATTTGGCCGGATCGTCGGCGTTGTGCAGGAGCCTGAACGAGACGTTGCCGAACATCTGATAGAATGGCGCCGTGGCGCGCATCATCGCGAGCAGTTGCTCCGGATCGGCGCCGGTCGCCGTGAAGCGCAAATGCAGCGTCCGGCGGACTTTTCGATCGGTATCGTCGTTCATCGGACGCCTTCCTTCCCCTCTTCAGCGCTGTCGCATTGTTGCTTTTCCCGAAAGAGGCGGTTGGCCTTCCTCCGTGCGCGCTCCCCCGGCTGCCTTGCCTCCTGGCACAGCGTCATTCTTGTTCGAATCGTCGTCCCACTCAACCTTTTGGCGCATGTCCCATCCGCAAAACCGGCCTCCACTTTTGCGGGACATGCTCTAGCGAAGTGTTTCACGAAACGGATGGGCGCGATAGACGCCGAGGATTTTCAGCGATTTCTTCCGGGTGAAGAAGTCGAGCTCCTCGAGCGCGAGCGCGAGCGGACGGTCCTCCGGATGGCCGTCGACGTCGGCATAAAACTGCGTCGCGGCGAAGCTGCCGTCGACCATGTAGCTTTCGAGCTTGGTCATGTTGACGCCGTTGGTGGCGAAGCCGCCGAGCGCCTTGTAGAGCGCGGCGGGGATGTTGCGCACCTCGAACAGGAAGGTGGTGACGATGTGGTCGGGCCCGCGCTTCGCCCATTTCGCCTCCCGCGCCAGGACGACGAAGCGGGTGGTATTGTGGGCGGCGTCGGCAACGTCGCGCTTGAGGATGGCGAGGCCGTAGATGTCGGCGGCGAGCGCGGTCGCCAGCGCCGCGCGCGTCATGTCGCCGGCCTCCGAAACTTCGCGCGCCGCGCCCGCGGTATCGGCGGCGACCACCGCCTTGATGCCGAGCGTGCGGATGATGTTGCGGCACTGGCCCAGCGCGTGGATGTGGCTTTCGACCGTCTTGATGGTCTTGAGCGGTGGCCCCCTTCGGCGCCATCAATTGATGCTGCACCGGCAGAAACCACTCGCCGAGGATATGTAGGCCCGATTTGGGCATCAGATGGTGGATGTCCGCCACCCGGCCGGCGACGGTATTGTCGATCGGGATCATGGCGAGCGCGGCCCGCCCGGTCCGCACCGCGCCGAACGCGTCCTCGAAGGTCGGGCACGGCAGCGGCTCGTAGGCCGGGTAGGCCTCGTTGCAGGCGATGTGGGAGTTGGCGCCCAGTTCGCCTTGGAATGCGATCTTCTTACGTGCCTTCATAGCCTGCCTTCATGACCAAGCCTTCGCGACGCAACCCTCATGACTTGCTCGTTAGCATGGCGCGCGCCCGCGCCAAATCCTCCGGCGTATCGACGCCGAGCGGCACGCTCTCGACCAGAGCCACGTCGATGCGCATGCCGGCCTCGAGCGCGCGCAACTGCTCGAGTTTTTCGCGCTGCTCCAGCGGTGACGGCGGCAAAGCGACGAAGCGCTGCAGCGCCGCGCGCCGGTAGGCGTAAAGCCCGATGTGGTGGTAGAGCGGCCCCTCTCCGGCAGGCGCAGTGGCGCGGGTGAAATAGAGCGCGCGCAGCCGTGGCGGGCGCGCCGGGCCGACCGGCGTACCCACGACCTTGACCACATTGGGGTCGGTGCGCTCCGCCTCGCGGCGGATTTCGGCGGCGAGCGTGGCGATGTCCACGGCGGGGTCGGCGAGCGGACCGAGCGCCGCGACGATATCGGCCGGAGCGAGCGCCGGCAGATCGCCCTGCACATTGACGACGATTTCCGCGCGCCTCTCCGGATCGACCAAGCCCAGCGCCTCGAAAATGCGGTCCGAGCCGGAGGCGTGGTCGGACCGCGTCATCACCGCCCGTCCGCCGCAGGCCCGGACCGCCGCTTCGATCTCCGGCGAATCCGTCGCGACCACCACCGGACCGAGCCGCGCGGCCTGCGCCCGCCGCAGCACATGCACGATCATCGGCGTGCCGGCGATATCGGCCAGCGGCTTGCCCGGCAGGCGGGTCGCCGCCATCCGGGCAGGGATGAGGATAACGACATCGGTCATTGCTAAAGCGAGCCCAATTGCGCTTATACGGGTTGCAAGACGCGCGGCAAACCGGCTATTGCTGCACCGCCCTCAATTCTCCCGTTGCGGAGCCATTCAGCGATGGATTCGTTCGAACTCAATAAGATTCTCGGCGCCGTGCTGGGAACGTGCCTTTTTGTGCTGTCCGTGCATATCGCGACCGGCGCGATCTTCGCCCCGCCGGTCATCGCCAAGCCCGGCTACGAGGTCGCGGTCAAGGCGGAAGCGTCCGGCGAGAAGCCGGCGGCGGCGCCGGCCGAACAGCCGATCGAGGATCTCCTCGCCACGGCGTCGGTCGAGCGCGGCGCCCAGATCTCCAAGCAATGTCAGATTTGCCATAATGTGCAGGAGGGCAAGGGACCCAAGGTCGGTCCGGACCTGTACGGCGTCGTGGACCGCCCGATCGCGTCGAAGACGGACTTCAAGTATTCGGCGGCGTTGGAGAAGTTGAAGACGAAGGTCGGCACCTGGACCTTCGACGCGCTCAACGCGTGGCTGACCAAGCCGAGCGCCTACGCTCCCGGCACCGCCATGACCTTCGCCGGCCTGGCGCGCGAAAACCAGCGCGCCGACCTGATCGCTTACCTCGATACGCTGTCGGCGCACCCGGTTCCGTTGCCGACAGCCAAGAAAACATAAGTCGCCGCTGCGGCGCGGTGACGCGCGCCGCAGGCCGCCCTCCCCAGGCCCATGCGAGGCCCGAGGGAAAAGGTCCGCAGTTCGGGGCTCCTTCCCACGCGGATGTGAAGTGCATATCGTCGCGGCCGCAAGGCGGCACGCTGGCGCCGCAATTCAAAAGCACTTAACACCCTGCAATCTTACGTTCGATCGCCGCCCGCGCGCGGCGCGAACCGCATTGGAGCCGCCGCTTGAACCGCCGATCCCTGCTCGCCTCCGCGCTGGTCGCGCTCGCCGCCCGCCGCTTTCCCCTATCCGATTGGATGAGCCCCGCCGCCGCGGCGGAACCGGCGCCGGCGCCGGCAGAGCCGGCATGGCGCCACGGCGTGTCGCTGTTCGGCGAAATCAAATACCCGCCAGGCTTCAAGCAATTCGACTATGTCAACGCCGACGCGCCGAAGGGCGGCGCGGTGCGGCGAGATCGCGCTCGGCACCTTCGACAATTTCAATCGCACGGTGAGCGGCGTCAAAGGAACGATCGCCGCCGCGATCAACGTCATTTACGACACGCTGCTCGTCCAGGCGCTCGACGAAGTATCGACCGAATACGGCCTGCTTGCCGAAGCGGTGCGCTATCCGGACGATTTTTCCTCCGCCACCTACCGGCTGCGCGCGGAAGCCAGATGGCACGACGGCCAACCGATCACGGCCGAGGACGTGATTTTCTCGTTCAACGTCGCCAAAAAATACAGCCCGCGGGAGTCGGCCTATTATCGCCACGTGGTGAAGGTCGAGAAAACCGGCGAACGCGAGGTCACCTTCACGTTCGGCGGGCCCGGCAACCGCGAACTGCCGCAGATCGTCGGCCAGCTCACGGTGCTGCCCAAGCACTGGTGGGAAGGCACCGACAAGAACGGCCAGAAGCGCGACATCAGCGCGACCACGCTCGAGCCGCCGCTCGGCAGCGGCGCCTACCGCGTCAAGGAATTCACCCCCGGCCGCACCATCATCTACGAGCGCGTGCCGGACTATTGGGGCGCCAAGCTCGCCGTCAATATCGGCAGCAACAATTTCGACGAGCTGCGGTTCGAATATTTCCGCAACTCGACCGTCGCGCTCGAGGCATTCAAGGGCGACGCGGTCGATTGGCGCAACGAGAACAGCGCCAAGAACTGGGCGACGGCCTATGATTTCCCCGCGGTCCAGGACAAGCGCGTCATCAAGGAGGAATTCCCGATCAACAATTCCGGCGGCATGCAGGCTTTCGCCTTCAATATCCGCCGCGCCAAGTTCCAGGACCCGCGGGTGCGCCGCGCCTTCAACTACGCGTTCGATTTCGAGGAGATGAACAAGCAGATTTTCTTCGGCCAATACAAGCGCATCGCCAGCTATTTCGCCGGCACCGAGCTCGCCGCGACCGGGTTGCCGGAGGGACGCGAACTCGAAATCCTGCAGACGGTGCGCGACAAGGTTCCACCCGAAGTCTTCACCACGCCCTACACCAACCCGGTCGGCGGCAGCCCCGAGGCGGTGCGCAGGAATCTGCGCGAGGCCGTGCGGCTCCTGAAAGAGGCCGGTTACGAGGTGCGCAACGAAAAGCTCGTCGACGCCAAGACCGGCGCGCCCTACACGCTCGAATTTCTGACCGAAGAGCCGCTGTTCGAGCGCGTCTTTCTGTTCTACAAGCCCTCGCTCGAGCGGCTCGGCATGACGGTGAGCGTTCGCACGATCGACGACACGCAGTACGAGAACCGGATGCGCAGCTGGGATTTCGACGTCGTCATCGGCAACTGGCCGGAAATCGCTGTCGCCGGGCAACGAGCAGCGCGGCTATTGGGGTTCGCAAGCCGCCGATCAGCCCGGCTCGCCGAATTTGATCGGCATCAAGAATCCGGCGGTCGATGCCATGATCGACGCGGTGATCTTCGCCAAGAGCCGCGCCGATCTCGTCGCCGCGACCCACGCGCTCGACCGCGTGCTGCTGTGGAACGATTACGTCGTGCCGCAATGGACCTACGGCAAATTGCGCACCGCGCGCTGGGACCGCTTCAGCCACCCCGAAGCGCTGCCGAAATACGGCCGCTCCGCCTTCCCGACCATCTGGTGGTGGGACGCCGCGAAGGCGGCGAAGACGGGCTCGCGGTCGTGACAGCGGCGCACGCAGTCGGGGGCAGCGCTCCGATGACTGAAACATCTGATTTATCCGACGCGCCGACGTGTGCTTTCGTTGTCTGCCGGCGTCGCGGCGGCTGTTGCGCACCGGCCGTTTTCCCCTGCCCGCGCCGCGGACGAGATCGAATTGCACGGCCTCTCGGCGTTCGGCGACCTCGTTTACCCGGCGGACTTCCGGCATTTCCGCTACGTCGATCCCGCGGCGCCGAAGGGCGGGACGTTCTCGCAGATCGGGCCGGACCGGCAATACAATCAGAATTTCCTCACCTTCAATTCGCTCAACAGCTACATCCTCAAGGGCGACGCCGCGCAGGGCATGGAGTTGACCTTCGCGACGCTCCTGGCGCGCGCCGGCGACGAGCCGGACGCCATGTACGGCTTTGCCGCCGCCAAGGTGCGGCGCTCCGCCGACGGCGTGACGTATCGCTTCTTGATGCGGCCGGAGGCGAAATTCCATGACGGCACGCCGCTCACGGCGCGCGACGTCGCCTTCTCGCTCACGGTGCTCAAGGACAAGGGCCATCCCATCATCACCCAATTGCTGCGCGACTTTTTGGGCGCGAAAGCCGACGACGACACGACGGTGACCCTGACGTTCGCGCCGAAACGGGCGCGCGACGTGCCGCTGTTCGTCGCCGCCCTGCCGATTTTTTCCCGCGCCTATTATGCGACAAAACCGTTCGATCAATCGACGCTCGAGGTGCCGCTCGGCTCCGGCCCTTACCGCGTCGGGCGTTTCGAAGCGGGCCATTTCATCGCCTATGAGCGCGTCAAGGATTTTTGGGGCGCCGATCTGCCGGTCTGCCGCGGGCAGAACAATTTCGACGTCGTTCGCTACGAATATTATCGCGACCGCGAGGTCGGCTTCGAGGGCTTCACTGCCAAGAGCTATCTGTTCCGCGAGGAGTTCACCTCGCGCACCTGGTCGACCCGTTACGATTTCCCGGCCATGAAGGCCGGCCGCGTCAAACGCGACACCCTGCCCGACGATACGCCGTCCGGCGCGCAGGGCTGGTTCATCAACACGCGGCGCCAAAAATTCGCCGATCCGCGGCTGCGCGAAGCGCTGTGCGACGCCTTCGACTTCGAATGGACCAACAAGACCATCATGTACGGCGCCTATCTGCGCACCGTGTCGGTGTTCCAGAACTCCGACCATGATGGCGCAAGGCAAGCCCGGCGCGGACGAATTCGCTTTGCTCGAACCGTTCCGCGGCCGCGTGCCCGACGAGGTGTTCGGCGAGCCCTACACGCCGCCGGTCTCCGACGGCTCCGGCCAGGATCGCGCGCTGCTGCGCAAGGCGACGAAGCTCTTGCAGGACGCCGGCTGCGTCATCAAGGACGGCGCGCGGGTGCTGCCCGACGGCACGCGCATCAGCATCGAATTCCTGATCGACGAGCCGACGTTCGAACCCCACCATATGCCCTTCATCAAGAACCTCGGCACGCTCGGCATCGACGCCACGCTGCGCATCGTCGATCCGGTGCAGTATCAGGCGCGGTGCGACGCGTTCGACTTCGACATCACGGTCGAGCGCTTCGGCTTTTCCGCGACGCCCGGCGACGGGCTGCGTTCGTATTTTTCCTCACAGGCGGCGGCGCTGACCGGCTCGAAAAATCTGGCCGGCATGGCCGATCCGGCGATCGATGCGCTGATCGACGCCATCATCGCCGCGCCGTCGCGGCCCGCGCTCGTCACCGCCTGCCGCGCGCTCGACCGCGTCATCCGCGCCGGCCGTTATTGGATCCCGCACTGGTACAAGCCGACGCACTGGGTCGCCTATTGGGACGTGTTCGGCCACCCGCCGGCCGGCCCGCGCTATGCGCGCGGCATTCCCGAGACTTGGTGGTACGATCCCGACAAGGCCGCGAAGATCGAGCGCAACGGCTGACGAGGAAACCCCCGTGACCGCCTATATCCTGCGCCGCCTCCTGTTCATGATCCCGACGCTGTTCGGCATCATGCTGGTGTCGTTCGTCGTGGTGCAGTTCGCCCCCGGCGGCCCGGTCGAGCGCGTCATCGCGCAACTCTCCGGCACCGACACCGGCGCGACCTCGCGCATCTCCGGCTCCTCCGGCGGCGATTTCGCCGCGACGCGGCGCGCTGCAAAGCGGCGCCCAGCTCGACGTCAATTCCAAATACCGCGGCGCGCGCGGCCTCGACCCCGAATTCATCAAGAGCCTGGAAAAGCAGTTCGGCTTCGACAAGCCGGCCTACGAGCGCTTCTTCATCATGCTGTGGAACTACGCGCGGTTCGATTTCGGCAAGAGCTATTTCCGCGACGTCAGCGTGCTTCAGCTCATCAAGGAGAAACTGCCGGTGTCGATGTCGCTCGGCATCTGGATGACGCTTTTGACCTATCTGATCTCGATCCCGCTCGGCATCCGCAAGGCGGTCGAGGACGGCACGCGCTTCGACGTGTGGACCTCGAGCGTCGTCATCATCGGCTATGCCATCCCCGGATTTCTGTTCGCGATCCTGCTCATCATCCTGTTCGCCGGCGGCTCGTTCCTGCAGATCTTTCCGCTGCGCGGACTGACCTCCGACGGCTGGTGGCAGTTCCCGTGGTGGCAGAAGATCCTCGATTATTTCTGGCATCTGGTGCTGCCGGTCGTCTCGATGGGGCTCGGTGCCTTTGCCACCACCACGCTCTTGACCAAGAATTCGTTTCTGGAAGAGTTGCGCAAGCAATACGTGCTCACCGCCCGCGCCAAGGGCTGCACGCAGTGGCAGGTGCTCTACGGCCATATCTTCCGCAACGCCATGCTCATCGTCATCGCCGGCTTTCCCGGCGCCTTCGTCGGCGCGTTCTTCGCCGGCTCGCTCCTGATCGAGACCATCTTCTCGCTCGACGGCCTCGGCCTTCTGAGCTTCGAGAGCGTGCTCAACCGCGACTACCCGGTGGTGTTCGCCAACCTTTATATTTTCGCGCTGGTCGGACTGGTCGTGAATTTGATTTCCGACCTCACCTACACCTGGATCGATCCGCGCATCGATTTCGAGACGCGCGAGGTCTGAGTTGGACGAGCGCACGAGCAAGGACGGCAATGTCGACGTCGGCGGCGCCATCGTGCCGGCGCCCGAAATCACGCCGGACGTCGAGCCGGCCGGCGCACTCGGCGTCCCGGGGCCGCCGCGCGGGTTCGAGTTCTCGCCGATCAACCAGCGACGCTGGCAGAACTTCAAGGCCAACGGGCGCGGCTACTGGTCGTTGTGGATATTCCTCGTCCTGTTCGTGATCTCGCTTTGCGCCGAGTTCATCGCCAACGACAAGCCGCTCTACATCAGCTACGCCGGCCATTCCTATTTTCCCGTTCTCGTCAGCTATCCCGAGACTGCGTTCGGCGGCGACTTCCAGACCCAGGCCGACTATCGCGATCCGTTCGTGCAAAAGCTGATCGCCGACAAGGGCGGCCGCATCGTCTGGCCGCCGATCCGCTATTCCTACGACACCCACAATCTCGACCTGCCGACGCCGGCGCCGTCGAAGCCGACCTGGCTCCTGACCGAGGCCGAGTGCAAGCCGGTCCTCGAGCGCAAGCATCTCAAAAGCTGCAGCGACCTCGAATACAATTGGCTCGGCACCGACGACGAAGGCCGCGACGTGCTGGCGCGGCTGATTTACGGCTTCCGCATTTCGGTGCTGTTCGGGCTCACGCTGACGATCGTGTCCTCGATCATCGGCGTCGCTGCCGGCGCCGTGCAGGGCTATTTCGGCGGCTGGGTCGATCTGTTGTTCCAGCGCTTCATCGAGATCTGGACCTCGGTGCCGGAGCTCTATCTTTTGTTGATCATTTCCTCGGTGCTGGTGCCCGGCTTTTTCGTCCTGCTCGGGATCCTGCTGTTGTTCTCCTGGGTTCGGCTCGTCGGCTTGGTGCGCGCCGAATTCCTGCGCGGGCGCAATTTCGAGTACATCCAGGCCGCCCGCGCGCTCGGCGTCTCGGACGCCGTCATCATCTTCCGCCATTTGTTGCCCAACGCCATGGTAGCGACCATGACGTTCCTGCCGTTCATCATGTCGTCGTCGGTGATGACGCTGACCGCGCTCGACTTCCTCGGCTTCGGCCTGCCGCCCGGCTCGCCCTCGCTCGGCGAACTGTTGTCGCAGGGCAAGGCCAACGTGCAGGCGCCCTGGCTCGGCCTCACTGGCTTCTGCGCCGTCGCTTTGATGCTGTCGCTGTTGATCTTCATCGGCGAGGCGGTGCGCGACGCGTTCGATCCACGGAAGACGTATGGTTGACCGACAATGCAATTTGCATTATATATGCGTATTGCATCGAACGGGCCTTGAACAAGCGAGCCCTGTAGAAGCCAACTCATGAACTGCGTTTGCGACGTCTTTGCCGTCTGGCCCACCGACGCCGACCTTGGCCGGGATATCGGCATTTCGTACCCGACTGTTTCCGCGTGGAAGCAACGTGGCTCGATTCCAGCCCCCTATTGGCGCGACATCATCCGAGCCGCGCGCCGGCGCGGACATCCCGAAGTGACTGCGGAATTGCTCGTCGACTTGCATGCGCGCGAGGAGACGTCGGGCGTTCCCGGTTTCGCGGAAGAGGAACGGGCATTCGGTGCGCACACAAACATTGCAGGCCCGAACAAACGAGAGACCGCGGACAAAGCCACACAGCACGACGTCAGCCACTTCTCACGATTCAAGCACTTGCGGCGCGATCATTTCCGCACCGCCGCCGAAATCGAAAAGCATATCGACAAGCTGCGGGATGAATGGTCCCATCGATGAACGGGACGCGCGTCTATCTCGACACCAACGTCTTTATCGCAGCTTATGAAAACACGCAGGCCCACGGCGATCACGCGTGGCGGCTGCTGACCGCGATCGAAAGCGGCGAATTCGTGGGCGTGACCAGCGAGCTGACCTTGGCGGAACTTCTGGTGAAACCGATCGAACGGCGCGATTACGATCTGGCACAGCATTATCAGGAGATCATCGCGCCCCCGCCATTGATCGGCCGGTATTGATTGAAGCAGCCTCGCTCCGTGCGGTGCAAAAGTCCTTGCGCCTACCCGGCGCCATCCATGTCGCGACGGCGCGGCTCAACGAATGCGCCCATATCGTCAGCGACGATCGTCGCTTGCCTTACGCGCCCCGATTGGGGATTGTCCGGCTTGGGGCTGATACGCTCGAAACGATCCGTGCCGCACAGCGATGACCGCGCGCCATCCGCAAGAGATTTCATGAGCACCACCAACCCCCTCCTCTCCGTCCGCGACCTCTCCGTCGCCTTCCGCCACGGCCAGCGGGAGGTACTCGCCGTCGATCGCGTCTCGTTCGATATCGCCAAGGGCGAGACGGTGGCCCTTGTCGGGGAGTCCGGCTCCGGCAAATCGGTGACGGCGCTGTCGATCCTCAAACTGCTGCCCTATCCGGCGGCGTTTCATCCGTCCGGCACCGTCACGTTCAAGGACCGCGAACTCCTCCAGCTGTCGGAACGCGACATGCGGCAGGTGCGCGGCGACGACATCACCATCGTGTTCCAGGAGCCGATGACCTCGCTCAACCCATTGCACACCATCGAGCAGCAGATCGGCGAAATCCTGCTCATCCATCGCGGCCTCACCGGTCAGGCGGCGCGCGCGCGCACCATCGAGGTGCTGAGCCAGGTCGGGATACCCGACCCGCAAGGGCGACTCGCGAGCTATCCACATCAATTGTCCGGCGGCCAGCGCCAGCGCGTGATGATCGCCATGGCGCTCGCCAACGAGCCCGACCTCCTCATCGCCGACGAGCCGACCACGGCGCTCGACGTCACCGTGCAGGCGCAGATCATCGCGTTGCTCAAGGACTTGCAGCAGCGCCTCGACATGTCGCTTTTGTTCATCACCCACGACCTCGGCATCGTGCGCAGGATCGCGCAGAAAGTCTGCGTGATGAAGGCGGGGCAGATCGTCGAACAGGGGCCGGTCGAGCGCGTGTTCACCGCGCCCGAGCATCCTTACACCCGGGCCTTGCTCGCCGCCGAGCCGAAGCCCGATCCGGCGCCACCGCAGCCCGACGCACCGATGATGCTCGAAGCGACCGATCTGAAAGTCTGGTTTCCGATCAAGCGCGGCGTGCTGCGCAAGGTGGTCGGCCACATCAAGGCGGTCGACGGCGTCTCGATCGAAATCCGCAAGGGCGAGACGCTCGGGGTGGTCGGCGAATCCGGCTCCGGAAAGACGACGCTCGGGCTCGCCTTGCTGCGGCTGATCTCGTCCGACGGGCCGATCGTGTTCATGGGCAACAAGCTGCAGGGCCTGCGGTTCAAGGCCATGCGGCCTTACCGGCGCGACATGCAGATCGTGTTCCAGGACCCCTACGGCTCGTTGTCGCCGCGGCTCTCGGTCGCCGACATCATCAAGGAAGGCCTGCAGGTGCATCACCCGCGCATGGCGGAGGGCGAGCGCGACGCGCGCGTCGTGCGCGCGCTCGGCGATGTCGGGCTCGATCCGGACACGCGCTTTCGCTTTCCGCACGAATTTTCCGGCGGCCAGCGCCAGCGCATCGCGGTGGCGCGCGCGATCGTGCTCGCGCCGACCTTCATCGTGCTCGACGAGCCGACCAGCGCGCTCGACATGCTGATCCAGGCGCAGATGGTCGATCTGTTCCGCGACCTGCAGCGAGGGCGCAATCTCACTTATCTCTTCATCTCGCACGATCTGCGCGTCGTCGCCGCGCTGGCAAGCCGCCTCATGGTGATGCGGCAGGGCAAGGTGGTGGAAGCTGGCGACGCCGCGGCGCTGTTTGCCAACCCGCAGAGCGACTACACCCGGGCCTTGTTCGCCGCGGCGTTCAATCTGGAAACCGCGCCCGGCGGCGTGGTGGCGCAATGAGAACACGCGCCGTCATCACGCGCGCCGCCACCCTGTGCGCGATCGCTCTGGCCGTGGCGGCGGCGTGGCTGCCGGCGCGAGCCCATGCACAGTCCGATGTAGCGAGGATTGCCGACTATCCGCTGATCGGCGATGAAGGCCAGCGCGTGCCCAATCACAAGGTCCGGCTGCTCGGACCGATCGACCGGCTTCCCGGCGTCGTGGTGGTCGGCAATCGCACCGGCAAGAAGACGCTGACCGAGTTCTACGATCTCAATTGCCCCTATTGCCGCATCGCCTCCGCCGACATGATCGAGCATGATCCCCAGCTTCGGCTCGTGCTGGTCCCCTATCCGGTGCTCGGCATCCCGTCGATCGAGGCCGGCCGTGTCGAGTTCGCGGTGGCGAAGCTCGGCACGCCGGAGCAGTTTTATGCGTTCCAGCGGCAAATCTTCTCCCAGCGCGGCACCGCCGACGGCCAGCGCGCGCTCGCAGTCGCGCATGGGCTCGGCTTGGACGACGTCGCTTTGACCACACTCGGCAACAGCGACGAGATCACGCGCACGATGAAGAACCTGGTCAATCTCGGCACGGCGCTCGGGCTCGAAGCGACGCCGTCCTTCATCGCCGGCGGGGTCGCGATCCTCGGCTATCCCGGCCGCCACGCCCTGCAGGCGATCGCGGATGCAGTCGGCGCCTGCGGCAAGGTCGTCTGCTGACGCCGACCGCAGGTCACCGGCTGGGTTCCTTTATTACTTCGTTACTTCGGCGCCGCTGCGGCGGTCTGTCCGGGCGGCTCGATGCGGAAGGTGAAGATCGACACCTTCTCACCCGGCTTGAACGGCCCGGGCACTTTGTTGCTGACCGCCGGTATGCTGCGCAGATACGCGACGACCGCCGCGACGTCGTCCTTCGTCAGGTGCGTGAATGCGGCGTAGTTCATGATCGGCGCCAATTGGCGGCCGTCCGGGCGCTTGCCCGTCGTGATCGCCGTAGCGATCTGCTCGTCGGTCCAGGCGCCGATGCCGGTTTCCTTGTCCGGCGTGATGTTCCTGCCGTTGAACACGCCGAGGCCCGGAATCTCGAAGCCGACGTCCGAGCCGCCGAGGAATTTCTGCGGGTCGGGCTTGCCGAAGAAGAAGCCCGGCGTGTGGCAGTCGTTGCAGCCGGCGATGACGACCAGATAGGCGCCGCGCTCGACCGGCGTCTCGGCGTGCGCCTTCGGCAATGACGTTGAAGCGACGGCGAAAACAACGGCCGCGCCCGCAAGCGCGGCTCCGATTGAAGCCTTCATGATGTATCCTCCCCCGTTCGCACGCGGCTTGATCGTTGCGCGCTGTGCGGCATTCTCGCGGGTGTCAGGTTACACCCGCGCCGCGCCATGGCAAGACCAACGACAAGACAAACTCGAGACAAACGTCTCGAGACTGCTGCCCATCTTTTTTGATGACGGCGCGCAATATGCCGCCGCCCACCGCGTCGGCAACTACGCCGTGCGCCTTTGACGCCAATGCCACCACAGCACCGCGACGACGGCGACCACGCCGGCGACGATCAGAACGACGAGCAACGCCGAATTCTCGATCCACGCGATCGCAGGAATGCCGAGCGCCATGATCACGCCGAGCAGACAGACCTGCCACGACAGCACCTGAACGCCCGCGGTGAAGGTGCCCAAAGCGAGCAAGGTGAAGATCGCCAGCGCGGTCGTCTGCGCGGTGAAGATACGCTGCACGCTCGACAACAGCAGGATGTTCATCACGATGAGAAACGCGATCCAGTGCAGCGCCTGCGTCACCACGAGCCGCAATCGCCCGGTCTTGTCGGCCGCCTCCCGCCATCCGGAAGCGATGCAAACGAGCGCGATGACCGGCGCGAGAATCTCCCAATAGCCAGCGATCGGCTGTTTGGAAAAGCTCGTATAGGCGACGCCGGCGATGGTCAGGATCAAAACCAGCGTGAACGGCAGCTCTCTGATCCAGAAACTGGTGCGTGGCGACCCGCCTGATCGCGCGGCAATAGCTCGCTCCAAGTCGCTCATCAAGATCGTCTCCCGGCTCTGGACGAAGGCTTTTTCGAATGAATTGCATTGCAGTGTAGATCACATTGAGGCGGTAACGCCACATCCGCCTCGCTAGCCCGGAACCGCCGTATACGGGTTAACCCGCGTTACGCGGTCTATGCGCGACCACTATAACGTTCGTACCGCCGTTCCGGTCGGCCGGGTATCGCCGTCGATCGCGATCTTTCCATTCGCGTCGCGCGCGGAAACATGGACGGCTGCTCGTCTGCCGCAGATGCCCGCGCCAAAAAAGCCTGCCGCTTCCGCGCTCGGCCCGGTCTGCCGGCAAATCAAAAATGGAACGAAGGAGCGACCCCATGGCCGACATGAGACAAGAGAGCGACAGCCTGGGCATCGTCGAAGTCGCTGCGGACAAGCTGTGGGGGGCTCAAACCCAGCGCTCGCTCGAGCATTTCAGCATCGGCACGGACCTCATTCCCCGCGAAATGATCACCGCCTACGCCATCTTGAAGAAAGCCGCCGCGACCGCGAACCATGCCGGCAGGCGGCTCGACGACCGGCGTTACAAGCTGATCGTTCAGTGTTGCGACGAAATCCTCGCCGGCCAGCATCACGACATGTTCCCATTGCATGTGTGGATGACGGGCAGCGGCACCCAGTTCAACATGAACGTCAACGAAGTGATCTCCAACCGCTGCTGCGAACTTGCGGGCACGCCGCTCGGCAGCAAGGCGCCGGTTCACCCCAACGATCACGTCAACATGGCGCAGTCGTCGAACGATTTATTTCCGTCGGCCATGTATATCGCGGCAGCGGTCAACGTGAAGCGGCGCCTCGTTCCCGCGATTGCCGCCTTGCATGATGCCATCGACGCCAAGGCGAAAGCCTGGAACGGCATCGTCAAGATCGGGCGGACCCACATGCAGGACGCCACGCCGCTGACATTGGGCCAGGAATGGTCCGGCTATGCCGGGATGCTGGCGGACAACCTGGAGCGGATCGAAGCCGCCCTCCCCGGGGTGTACCGCCTGGCCTTGGGCGGCACGGCGGTCGGAACGGGCATCAACTCCGCGCCGGGCTTTGCCGAAGCGGCCGCCGCCGAGATCGCGAGATTGACCGGCCTGCCTTTCATCACCGCGCCCAACAAATTCACGGTGCAGGGCGCCCACGACGCGCTGGTTCAATTGTCGGGCACGCTGCGCACGCTCGCGGTGTCGCTGTACAAGATCGGCAACGACATTCGCCTGATGTCGTGCGGACCCCGCGCCGGATTTGCCGAACTGGCGATCCCCGAGAACGAGCCCGGCTCCTCGATCATGCCGGGCAAGGTCAATCCGACCCAGTGCGAGGCGCTGACGATGATCGCCGTGCAGGTGATGGCCAACGACGTCGCCGTGGGCTTCGGTGGCGCCGGCGGCTATCTCGAAATGAACGTCTACAAACCGCTGATCATCTTCAACATCACCCACTCCATTACCATCATGACCGATGGCTGCGTAAATTTCCGCACCTTCCTGGTCGAGGGCACCAAGCCCAATTTGAAGAAGATCAACGACTATGTCGAGCGTTCGCTGATGCTGGTGACGGCGCTCGTGCCGATCATCGGCTACGACAAGGCGTCCAAGATCGCCCACTACGCCATCGACAACGATCTCACGCTCAAGGTTGCGGCGTTGAAATTGGGTCTGGTGAGCGAAGTCGAATTCGATCGCGTCGTCGATCCGAAAAAAATGGTCGAGCCCTATGTGGCGACCAGCGCGTGACGCCGGCGACACCCCGAACCGCAAGGCATTGCAGAAGGACAATCCCATGACCGCCACCGCGAAGCGTAACACGGCAATCCCCATGACGAGCGCCGCCAAGCACGGCTTGGAGCTGCTCCACGACCCGTCGCTCAACAAGTCGACCGCGTTCACCGAGGCCGAACGGCAGGCGCTCGGGCTCGTCGGCCTCGTTCCCGACATCACGGAGAGCGCGGACCTGCAGCTGCGCCGCGTCATGATGCAACTGGCAACGAAGGCCACGGACCTCGATCGTTACATCTACCTCATCAATCTGCTCGACCACGACGAAACGCTGTTCTACCGCACCGTCATGTCGGACCCGGCGCGATTTCTGCCGATCGTGTACGACCCCACCATCGGCGAGGCCTGCCTGAAGTTCGGTCACATCTACCGACAGACGCGCGGCATGTATCTGTCGATCACGCGCCGCGGCAAGGTGAAGGACATTTTGAAGAACTGGCCGCAAAAGGACGTTCGATTCATCTGCGTCACCGACGGCGGCCGCATCCTCGGCCTCGGCGACCTCGGCGCCAACGGCGCCGGCATCCCGATCGGCAAGCTGCAGCTTTACACCGCCTGCGCCGGCGTGCCGCCACAATACCTGTTGCCCATGTATCTCGACGCCGGCACCAACAACGAGCAGTACCTGAACGACCCGCTGTATCTGGGCCTGCGCCAGAGGCGCCCGCCGACGGCGGAACTGTTTTCCTTCGTCGACGAATTCGTCGCGGCCGTCCAGGACGTATTTCCGAGGTGCTGCGTCCACTTCGAGGATTGGACCGGGACCGACGCCGTGCACCTGCTCGAGCGCTACCGCGACAAGTACTGCGTCTATAACGACGACGTCCAAGGCACCGCCGGCATCGTGCTGACCGGCATGATCAATGCGGTCAAGCTCAAGGGCACGACGCTGAAGGACGAGAAATACCTGTTCCTCGGCGCCGGTTCGGCCGGCGTCGGCCTTGCCAACTTGTTGTGTTCCGCGCTCGTTGCCCAAGGCATGACGCGCAAAGACGCGCAGGCACGGGTCCATATGTTCGACGTCAACGGCCTGTTGGAATCGACCCGCACCGACCTTGTCGACTTCCAGAAGCCGTATGCGCATCCCCATCCGCCGACCAAGGACTTCGTCGCCGCCATCGAGAGCGTCAAGCCCACGACCATCATCGGCGTCAGCACCATCGGCGGCGCGTTCACGCAGAAAGTCGTCGAGGCGATGTCGCGCCTCAACGCGCGCCCTGTGATTCTGGCATTGTCGAACCCGACCGAGCACGCCGAATGCACCCCCCAGCAAGCCTACACCTGGTCGAAGGGCAAGGCGATCTACGCCGCCGGCGTGCCGTTCGCACCGGTCCATTACAACGGTCAGACGTTTCTACCCGGACAAGCGAACAACTTTTACATCTTCCCCGCGGTCGGCATGGCGATTTTCGCGACGCAGGCAAAACGTGTCACCGACGAGATGTTCATCGAGGCCGGGCAGGCGGTGGCTGATCAGGTGCCGGCCGCATCGCTCGCGCAGGGTCTTTTGTATCCCTTGCAGTCGAACATCCTCGAGGCCGAGATCCAGACGGCCGCGCGCGTGGCGAAACTCGTCTTTGACGCCGGACTGGCCCGCGTCGATCGTCCGGCCGACATGGTCGCGTTCATCCGTCGGCACGTCTACAAACCGGACTATGCGCCGCTGGTCTGAGTGCATCGACAAGTCAGGAAACATTGCGTCATGTGCAGGCACTGCGCGGGGAATCTGTTCGGTTCGATCGGACTGAAATCGCCGCAGATCACGCGACGGGCATTCGCCGCGGCGGCCGTCGGGGCGATGGGCGCAGGCCTGACAGCGCCGACACGGGCGGCAGCGGCCGACACCGCTGACGACATCATCTTTCGCGGCGGCTCGGTCATCCCGCTCGCCGGCGGCAAGCGTTATGCCGCGGCGCTGGCGGTATCGGCCGGCCGCATCGTCGCCGTCGGCAGCGACGCCGAAATCACGCGGCGCATGAGCGCGTCGACCCGCGTGGTCGATCTCGACGGCCGTACCCTGTTACCGGGCTTCATCGATCCGCATCAGCACACCGTCACCGGGGCGCTGATCGCGGCCGTGTTCACCGAGATCGGTTACACGACGTACAAGACGCGCGCGGCCGTGATCAGCGCGCTACGGGAACGCGCGGCGCAAACGCCGCCCGGCAAATGGCTGCTGTTCGCCAATTTCGACAATCTGCTGCAGGGCGGCGACCTGTCGAAGGCCGAACTTGACGCTATCTCCACCGACCATCCGATCCTGGTCTATTACATCAACATGCACACGGCGACCGCGAACAGCGCCGCTTTGCAGGCCGTGGGCGTGACGGAAAACACCGGCGCGCTGCCCGGCGGCGGCCGTTTCGGCCGCAATCCGGACGGCACGCTCGAAGGCATGGTCTACGAAGAGGCCGCGTTGAAAAAATTCATGGTCGGCTTCCCGAAGATCACGCCGGAACTCGCCGGACGCGCCACCATCGATTGGCTCAAACGGAACGCCGCGGTCGGCAATACCACGGTGCACGAAGCGGGCGTGCTGGTGTTCGGCAATATCCTCGAGGGCTATGAACGGGTGGCGACGCAGTCGCCCTGCCGCGCCAGCATCAGCCTGATGTTCGAATCGATGGACAAGGCCGAGCCCTACAAGGCCTACGGCTACGGCGCGCGCGCGACGCAGGTGCCCCATTCGCTGTTGTCGCTCTATGCGATGAAGATCGTCGGCGACGGCTCGAACCAGACCAAGACCGCCGCGCAGACGGTGCCTTATCTGCACTCGAGCGAAAAGGGCCGGCCCAATTTCGACGGGCCCGAGCTGAAGCGCATGGTCGCCGCGGTCAAGACGGCCGGCTGGCCGGTGTCGATCCACTGCAACGGCGACGCGACCCTCGACATCGCGCTCGACGCCATCGACGCGGCCTACGGCGCCAATCCGCCGACCGGCGTCAATCGCATCGAACACTGCACCATCGCGCGGCCCGATCAGATCGCGCGCATGGTCAAGCTCGGCGTGCAGCCGAGCTTTTTGATCAACCACGTCTACTACTACGGCGCCGCTTACCGCGACGACCTGTTCGGCCCGGAGCGCGCCGAGCGGATGGACGCCACGGCGGACTTCGTCAAGGCCGGCTCGCCCTTCACGCTGCACACCGATGCGCCGTGCTCCAACATCGGCACGTTGCAGAACATCCAGACCGCGGTGACCCGCCGCTGCCATATCGACGGCTCGGTCGTCGGCGCCGCGCAGGCGATCTCGCTCACCGACGCGCTCAAGGCCGTGACCATCCACGCCGCCGGCCAGATCGGCATGGCGGAGCGGATCGGGTCGCTCGAGGTCGGCAAGGAAGCCGATCTGACGATCCTCGAAAGCGATCCCTACAAGGTCGATCCCGACGCGATCATGAACATCAAGGTCAGCGAGACCTGGGTGGCGGGACGGAAGATGCACGGCGGCCAAGCGTAGCGCCGGAAGGGCCACCTCATACCAACGGCCTTTGTTGGCAACTCGTCATTCGTCATTGCGAGCGAAGCGAAGCAATCCAAAGTCACGGCCGCGGATTCTGGATTGCTTCGTCGCTGCGCTCCTCGCAATGACGATGATGGAGCGTCAACAAGAACTTCATGCTCAGCTACCGCACCAGCCGCCGCACGCTGGTGATCTCGCTCCCGGCGTCGCGGATGCGAGCGATGGCGTCGGCGATCGGCTCGATCGGCGACGGCCATGTGGAAGGCGTTGGCGTGCAGAAGGTTTTCGTCGTCGCGCACGATGGCGACGTGGCCTTTCCAGAACACGAGATCGCCGCGTCGCAGGTCGGCGCCGTCTTCCGTCACGGCGACCGGCGCGCCGAGCGCCCGTTCCTGCATGTCGCTGTCGCGCGGACAAAAAATGCCGCAGGCCGACAGCGCGATTTGCACCAGGCCCGAGCAATCGAGCCCGAGCGCGGTCTTGCCGCCCCACAGATAAGGCACGCCGAGAAAGCGTTCCGCCACGGCGACGAAATCCGCCTCGTACGTGTCGATGGGCGCGAGATGCGTCACCGGCACATAGCCGCCGGCGAAGGTCACCGCCATGCGGTCCTTGACATGCGGCGATCGCGAGGCAGCGCGCCGAGCGGCAGCGCCTCGATCGGCGGCTGTTTGATCGCGGGAGCTGGAAAACACCAAGGTCCGCAGCGCCACGACCTTGTGCGTCGCCGGCGCGCCCGGGCGTCGCGAGCGCGCTCGCCGGCAGCCAGCCGACATAGCCGTCGGCGGCGAGTTGGCCCCAGGCCCAGCCTTCGGCGTCGGTGTCGTAGATCGTCACGCGCTCGCCCTTGAGCGCTTCGGTCAACAGCGACGCATCGGGCACCGGCTCGCCGCGCAGCGGCGCCTGCGGCGCCACGACTTCGTAGACGCGGCCCTCGACATAGCGCGCCGCGGCGACGCGGCCTTCGAGTTCCTTGGCCGCAAGATCGGCGCGGGCCGGCGTGACGCGGGGATCGAACGCGCGCATCGCTTCAAGTCCGCCTAGCCGTAGCGCGCGGCGAGGAGCGCATAGAGCGCGCGCGCCGCCTGGCACTCGGCGCCTTCGGGCCGGCCCGGCTTCGCCGTCGGCGTCCAGGCGAAAATGTCGAAATGCAGCCAGGATTTCGCCGTCACGAACCGCCGCATGAACAACGCCGCGGTGACGGCGCCGGCCTGGCCGCCAGCGCCGACATTGTTGATGTCGGCGACCTTGGAATCGAGCATCGTTTCGTAAGGCCGCCACAGCGGCAGCCGCCACAGCGGATCGTTCTGGGCGGCGGCGTGGCTCGTCAGCTCGGCGGCGAGTTCGTCATCGTCGGTGAAGAACGGCGGCAGCTCGGGACCGAGCGCGACCCGCGCCGCGCCGGTCAGGGTGGCGAAGTCGGCGATCAGCGCCGGCTTGTCCTCGTCGGCGAGCGCGAGCGCATCGGCGAGGACGAGGCGGCCCTCCGCATCGGTGTTGCCGATCTCGACGGTGAGGCCCTTGCGCGACGTATAGATGTCGCGCGGGCGGAACGCGGCGGCGGAAATCGAGTTCTCGACCGCCGGAATGAGCACGCGCAGCCGAACTTTCAGCTTGCGGTCCATGATCATGTGCGCGAGCGCCAACGCGGTCGCGGCGCCGCCCATGTCCTTCTTCATGTTGAGCATGGAGGACTCGGGCTTGATGTCGAGGCCGCCGGTGTCGAAGCAGACGCCCTTGCCGACCAGCGTCACGCGCGGGATTCTTGTCGTCGCCCCACGACAGATCGATCAGCCGCGGCGCCCGCTCGGCGGCGCGGCCGACCGCATGGATCAGCGGGAAGTTTTTCTCCAGCTCCTCGCCGATGACGACGCTGATGGTGGCGGCGTGACGGCTGGCGAGCTTGCGCGCGGCGTGCTCGAGCTGCGGCGGCCCCATGTCGTTCGCCGGCGTGTTGATGAGGTCGCGCGCCAGCGTCACCGCCTCGACGATGCGTTCCACGTCCGCCCGATCGAAGCTCGGCGGCAGATCGAGCTTGACGTCGCTTCTGTCCGACTTGCGGTAGCGCGCGAAGCGGTAAGCGCCGAGCGCGAAGGCGAGCGCCGCCAGACGGACATCGTGCGGATCGTTGGCGAAGCGGTAGGTTCCCGCCGGCAATTGCGGCGCGAGGCGCCCGGGCTGAAACAAATCCTTCGGCTCGTCGGCGCCTTCGAGCCCGAACAAAACACCGGACAGGCCGCCCTTGCCCGGCAGCAGCAACAGGCGCCCGGCCTTGGGCTCGAACCCCGCCGCATCGGCAAAGCTCGCGGCGTCCGCATCGAGCCGCCGGCGCAGCTCGGGATAGCTCTTGGCCGTGACGAACCAGATCGGAATTGCGTCCGCGGCTTTGCCGGTGACGAAGATCGTCTCCATCGCGATGTCCATCCGCTTCAGGCGCCGACGGCGCGTGCGACGCGCTGATGCCTGACGCCGTAGAACGCGTAGATCAACAGCCCGATGACGAGCCAGATGCCGAACCGCAGCCAGGTGTCGAGCGGCAGGCCGAACATCAGGAACACCGAGAACGCCACGCCGAGCGGCGCGATGACATGGACCGCGGGCGCCCGAAAGCCGCGCGGCAGATCGGGCTGCGTGAAGCGCAAGACCAACACGCCCGCGCACACGATGGCGAAGGCGAACAAGGTGCCGATGCTGACCAGTTCGCCGACCAGGCCGATCGGCAACAGCCCGGCGAGCACCATCACCACGACGCCGGTGACGATCGTGGTGACATAGGGCGTGCGGAAACGCGGATGCACGCGGGCCGGCGATGGGCGGCAACAGGCCGTCGCGCGCCATCGAATAGAAGATGCGCGGCTGCGCCAACAGCATGACCAGAATGACCGAGGTCAGCCCGAAGATGACGCCGAGCTTGATGATCGGCGCGAGCACGTGCAGCCCGACCGCGTCGATGCCGACGGCGATCGGATCGGGGACGTTGAGCTGGTCGTAGGGCACGATGCCGGTGAGCACGAAGCCGACCACGACATAGAGCACCGTGCACAAAGCAAGCGAGCCCAGAATGCCGATCGGCATGTCGCGTTTCGGGTTCTTGGCTTCCTGCGCCGCGGTCGATACCGCGTCGAAGCCGATATAGGCGAAGAACACCACGGCGGCGCCGCGCACGACGCCGCTCAGGCCGAACGCGCCGGGGCCGATATTGGGCGGAATGAAATGACCCGCCGGATTGGCGGCCGTCACCCAATGCGCCATCGTCACGAACGGCGCCGCCGCGACGATGAAGACGACGATGACCACGAGCTTGATGGCGACGATGACATTGTTGGCGCGCGCGGATTCCCGCACGCCGACGACGAGCACCGCCGAGATGCCGGCGACGACCACCATGGCCGGCACGTTGAGAAGCGCGCCGGTCGCGCTGCCAGACATGCGTCGTGCCGTCATAGCTGAAAGGCGAGCCGGCGAAGGCGGAAGGCACGACGATGCCCCAGTCCTTGAGAAAGCTCACGACATAGCCCGACCAGCCGATCGCGACCGTGGTGGCGCCGACGGCATATTCGAGGATCAGATCCCAGCCGATGATCCAGGCGATGATCTCGCCCATGGTGGCGTAGGCGTAGGTGTAGGCGCTGCCGGCGATCGGCACCGTCGAGGCCATCTCCGCATAGCAAAGGCCGGCGAAGGCGCAGGCGAAGGCGCCGAGCACGAACGACAGCGTGATCGCCGGCCCGGCATTGGCCGCCGCCGCATGCCCGGTCAGCACAAAAATGCCGGCGCCGATGATGGCGCCGACGCCGAGCGACATCAGATTGAGGGCGGAGAGCGTGCGCTTGAGCGGCACGCCGTCATGGGTCGTCAGCGCCTGCACCTGCGGATCTTCCGCTTCCGCCTGCAACGCCTCGATCGATTTGCGCGCCCAGATGTTGGTCATCGCGAATAATTCCTGAAGTTTACAATCCCGCCGCCGCGAGCGCCACGGCCTGACGCTCGGCGACGCTTTGCAGCGAAAAATTCTCGATCGCTTCGTTGAACAGCCGATAGAAGTTGAGCTCGGCGCGCAGGTGCAGGAACACCGCGCCCAGTCCGATCGCGGCGCGGTCCATGAACACGAATTCGCGCGGCACCGTCACCGGGCCTTTTTGCTTGAGCGCCTGATGCACGCGGAAGGCTTCGCGCCGGCCATAGGCCGACGGCGCGACGCCGTCGGCGATGGTGCGCACGCGGTCGTCGAGCAGCGGCGCATAGATGAAGCGCGCCCAGATATTGAGCGTGTCGATGAGATCGCGCGACAGCCGGCGGAAGCCCCAGGTCTCGTAGGCGTGGACGACGAGGTCGTCGTCGCCGCGCTCGAGACCGTGATAGAGATCGACCACGCCGCCGACGAATTTGGTCGGAAAGATGCGCACGCAGCCATAGTCGAGCAGATTGATGCCGGATGCTTCGCCGTCGCGCGCGAACACCGTGTAATTGCCGAGATGCGGGTCGCCGTGGATGACGCCGAAGCGGCTGAACGGGAACCACCAGGCGGTGAACATCGCGGTGGCGAGCGCGTTGCGCACGGCAAGCGGAGCTTTCGTATGCGCCAGCATGCGCGTGCCGTCGAGCCAATCGAGCGTCAGTAGGCGTCCGGTCGAGAGCTCGGGCCAGGCGCGCGGCACGCGGACACTGTCGACGCCGCCGAGCATCGCGCGGTACAGCGCCGCATGCTTGGCCTCGCGCCGGTAGTCCAATTCCTCGCGCACGCGCGCGCCGATCTCCTTGCCGATCTCGGAAGTGTCGATTGCGCTGTCGAGGCGGCGGCGGATCGCGAGCAGCCATTCGAGCTGCTGCAAGTCGGCTTCGACCGCCGACTGCATGTCGGGGTATTGCAGTTTGCAGGCGAGTTCAGCGCCGTCGTGCGAACGGGCGCGATGCACCTGGCCGAGCGACGCCGCCGCGGCCGGATGATGCTCGAAGCTCGCGAATTTCCCCTGCCAGTCGGCTCCAAGTTCCGCGCTCATGCGCCGCTTGACGAAGGCCCAGCCCATCGGCGGCGCTTCGCTCTGCAGCTTCTGCAATTCGGCGGCGTATTCGGGCGGCAACAGATCGGGGATGGTCGCCATCAATTGGGCGACCTTCATCAGCGGCCCTTTGAGATTGCCCAGCGCCCCCGCGAGCGCCGCGGCTTCGCCCGCCCGGTCGGGCGCGCCGCCCATCATGCGGCGGCCGGCATAGCGCGCCGCGACGCCGCCGACATTGGCGCCGACCCGCGCATAGCGCGCGGCGCGGGCGGAGAGGCGGTTCTTCTCGCGGTCGGTGGGCATGGTCAGTCCTGCCGTCAATTGCAAGATAAGCGTTTCAGGGCACAATCCCAGGCGCATCCAAGGGCGTCAGATGATCGCCAATCCAGCGCGCCAATGCCTCCTCGGTTATCTCCCCGGCGGCAAGGCTGAGAACAATCGCCGTCGCCTCCTCCTGAGGCGCATCAAGATCACGCTGGTCAAGTCCGAGAAACACGATCATCGACGCCAGCGCCGTACGCTTGTTGCCGTCCACGAATGGATGATTGCGCGCAATGCCGAACCCGTAAGCCGCTGCAAGTTCGGCAAGACCGTTTTCGCCGTAGGCGAATTTGTTGACCGGTCTCCCTAGGGCGGATTCTAAAAGACCGATATCGCGGATGCCGTCGGCTCCGCCAAAGAGAGAAAGTTGCTCGGCGTGGAAGTCCAGAACGATGTCAACGTCGAGCCATTCCGGCTCGCTCATTTTGCCAGCGCCCGATAGGTATCGGCGTATTTGCGAAACGACCGCCGCGCAATCTCCATCGCCTTGGCGTGTTTCGGATCGTAAGGCGTCAGCTTCAGGCCACGCTCGGTCTGCTCGACGACGTGAAGCTTATCGCCTTCGCTGAGCTTGAGGCGCGCCAGCAGTTCCTTCGGCAGGATCAATCCGGTTGAATTGCCGATTTTCCGCACCTGCAGCACGTAGCCTTCGGGTTCAGGCGGCGGTGTCCGATCATTCATGGCGCGATTCCCATCGTTATACATTTTGTATAACATAGACTCGCCCACGCGTTCAAGTCGCGCGGCATCGCCTGCACGCGACCGGCCGGGAAAGACTAAGCTGCCTTCTCCAAGGTCCTTCTGGTGATTTCCCTCGGCCGTCCACGATCGCGGCTTCTGACCTGCGAATGTGCCGGATTTGTCACTGCAAATTCCACAGCCGGCGCGGCCGTCGTCTCCGGGAGCTTGAACAAAGCGACGCGCTCCGCCATGTCCGCCGATTGATGCTCGAGATGCTTCGCCGTCGCCGCGTTCTCCTCCACGAGGGCCGAATTCTGCTGCGTGGCCTCGTCCATCTGCGACAGCGCCTTGTTGATTTGCTGCAGGCTGTTCGCTTGATCGGCGCTCGCCGTCGCGATGTCGGAGACGATATCGGTCACCTTCTTGATAGAATCCAAAATCTCGGCGAGCGATGTGCCGGCACGGTTCACCAGCGCGACCCCCTCCTGAACCTGTTCGGAACTGGTGTTAATCAGGTCCTTGATGTCCTTGGCCGCCTGCGACGACCGCTGCGCCAAGGTTCGCACTTCGGACGCCACCACAGCAAAGCCTCGCCCAGCCTCCCCGGCACGGGCTGCCTCCACCGCGGCGTTGAGCGCCAACAGGTTGGTCTGCCGCGCGATCTCGTCGATCACGCCGATAATGTTGGAGATCTTGTGCGAGGAGTCTTCGATCCGCGACATGGCCTTGACCGTGTCCGCCACCACGGCGCCGCCGCGATCGGCCACTTTGCGCGTGTCGGCCGCGAATCGATTGGCCTGCTGGGCGTTGTCGGCATTCTTTTTCACGGTTTCCGCGATCATCGCCATCGATGCGGACGTCTGGTCCAGGCTCGCGGCCTGCTCTTCGGTCCGCTGCGAAAGATCGGTCGTACTGGTGACGATTTCCGCCGCAGCGTTGGACACGTCGTGCGCCGCGGACATGATCCCCGACACTATGCCCGCCAGCAATTCGCGAGTCTTGTTGAGCGACACCAGCAATCGGCCGATTTCGTCGCGACGGTTGGTTGAAATCGGCGCGGTAAAGTTGCCGCTCGCGATTTCTTCCGAGAGCGCCATGGCACTGTAAATCGGGCGGCTGAACGAAGCCGCTATGCCGAACGCCATCGCCAGGCCCGCCAGCATGACGGCGACGCCTGCAACAGTCAGCCGCGTTTTTGATTTTGCCGCCGCCGCCTCGGCGTCCGACCTGAAATTAAATCCGTAAGCGCCGGCGTTTTCGGCAATGAGGTCGAGTGCCTCGCCTACGGCATTGCCTTTGGAAACTACCGTGTCCGGCAGCGGAAGTTCGGTTACGCCGCCCTTCGGCGGCCGCAAATACCGCATGCCGTTATTGTACCAATCTTCAGCGAGCGGCAAAATCTTGTCGAGCCCCTGATCGAATCCCGGCGCGCTTCCGATCCGCCCTTTCACGACGCCGATGTCGGCGACGAGCTGTTTCATCGAACCGTCGATCGACGCCAGTTCCGCCGCCGTCACCGGCTCGTGCAGAACCACCGCTTTCTCGATCGCTCGCCTCGCCTTTGCAAAATCCAGCTGCGCCGACCGGGCGTAATTCACGCCCATCATCGGACCGTCGTAAAGTCCGACAACAAGCGAGTTCGCGGACGAAATCAGCAAAAATCCGTAGCCTGCAACGCCGGCGGCAAGAAGAACTGTGACACTGAATGCCAGTAGCAGCTTAAGACGAATGGACATGCGGTGACTCGCTGGAAGTCGGTCAGTTGACGACCTTCACGACCATTTTCATCGACGGATAAATCGCGCAAATGATCGGAATCTCGCCGGCGGTGTTGAACGTAACCGGTGTCGAAGTGCCGGGCGCCAGCAGGCCGAGATTGAAGCTGTTTTCCGGCGCGGTGGAAAGAACGTTGTGGGCCACGACGTCGTCGTTCACGAATACGATCGTATCGCCGGTCTTGATCGTGATCTCGGACTCGGAAAAGACTTTGCCTTTTTCCGTAATCGTGTGCTGCGCGCCGTATGCTGCCGCGGCCAGGACAGCCACGGCGCCACCGGCGACGAACGCCGCAATAAGCTTGAAACCCTTCATTTCGATCTCCTTTGTCATCGCGGCAACACCGGCACAGTCATTGCATCGGTGTCGCCAGTAAGCGTACGCAAAAAGGCCACCAAGTCGGCTTTTTCCTCCCTGGTCAAATCCAGCGGCCTGATGAGCTCCGACCTGCTCTCGCGCGGCACGCCGCCACTGTCGTAATGTTCAACAATGGCCTCCAGCGTAGCGATCGAACCGTTGTGCATATAAGGTCCGCGCAGCGAGATTTCGCGCAGACCGGGCGTCTTGAAAGCGTGCTGGACCTTGGGAACGTTCGGAAGGAACGCGCCGCGGCCGATGTCGCCGTCGGGCAGGCCGATGTCGTGAAAACTGTCGTCGCTGAAACGCCAGCTGCTGTGACAGAGGCTGCATTGCCCCTTGTTGTTGAAAACGACAAATCCGCGCTTGGCGTTCTCCGAAATCGCTTTGTCGTCGCCCTCGACCCAGGCGTCGAACGGTGCGCGAGCGGACACCACGGTACGCTCGAACGTCGCGATGGCGCGGGCGACGTTTTTCGCGCTGATTTCCTGACCCGGAAACGCGGCGTCGAACAGCGGCTTGTAATCCGGGATCTCTTTCAGTCGCGCCAGCATCTTATCAAGCGGAAGGGCCATTTCGCCGCCCGCCTGGATCGGTCCGAGCGCCTGTTCTTCGAGCGAACCCATCCGGCCGTCCCACATGAATATCTGACCGTAGGCGGCGTTTATGATCGTCGGCGAGCGCCGGCCCAACGTCTTCATCAAATGACCGACGCCTTTTGGCTGACCGTCGCCCCAAGCGTAGCCCGGATTGTGACACGATGCGCACGACAGTAGACGCCCCTCCGACAGCCGCGTGTCAAAATAGAGCTTCTTGCCGAGTATAGCCTTCTCGGCTTCATAAGGATTGTCTTTAGGAAACGGGATGGATTGCGGCCGGCGATATTCGGCGCGCAATTTGTCCACCGATTTTACAGCCGGCTTCGACGTTTCCACGCTGCGGCTTTGTCCCACGACCGCGGCGGCCTCAGCGCAATTCATCAAAGTGGCCGTCGCCGCGACGGTCCCGGCCGTCACGAAAATAGCAGCGACGATTTTAGCTGAACAAGCAAGCATGCCCGTGCCCCACGCTCCGGCAACCACGCAGTATTGCCGTTTTAGTTTAAGAAAGCCTAAGCAATGCCATACCTTTTATTCGCGTTTGAGTGGTATTCGAGTTTTAGAAACGGGAACTAGAAGCGAAATTTTTTACTTTTGGTTTGCGCACCAAGCTCAAACGCACTCAAACAGATTTAACTACTTTTAGTTGTATAAATTTATGGAATAATGCCGATTGACTGCCGGCCGCTAGGCGGCTGCATCTAATCGCTCCAACTCTTCGATCATCCGCTCGATCACCCCCAACCCACCGTCCCAAAACGACGGGTCGCGCGCGTCGAGGCCGAACGGCGCCAGCAGCTCGGAGTGATGCTTGGTGCCGCCGGCGGCGAGCATGGCGAGGTAGCGTTCGGCAAAGCCGTCGGCGGCGTGCTCGTAGACGGCGTAGAGCGAGTTCACCAGACAATCGCCGAAGGCATAAGCGTAGACGTAGAACGGCGAATGGATGAAATGCGGGATGTAGGCCCAGAACGTCTCATAGCCCGGCTTGAGTTCGATCGCCGGCCCGAGGCTTTCGCGCTGCACGTCGAGCCATAGTTCGCCGATTTTTTCCGCGGTGAGTTCGCCGTTCTTGCGCTCGGTGTGGACGGCGCGCTCGAAACTATAGAACGCGATCTGCCGCACCACGGTGTTGATCATGTCCTCGACCTTGCCGGCGAGCATGGCCTTGCGCTCTTTCTTGTCGCGCGTTGAGGCGAGGAGTTTTTTGAACGTCAGCATTTCGCCGAACACGCTCGCGGTCTCGGCGAGCGTCAGCGGCGTCGGCGCCATCAGCGCGCCGTTCGGCGCGGCGAGCACCTGATGCACGCCGTGACCGAGCTCGTGCGCCAGCGTCATCACGTCGCGCGGCTTGCCCTGATAATTGAGCAGCACATAAGGGTGCGCCGACGGCACGGTCGGATGGGCGAAGGCGCCGGGCGCCTTGCCCGGCCGCACCGGCGCGTCGATCCAGCGCTCGTCGAAGAAGCGTTCGGCGATCGCCGCCATCTTCGGCGAGAACGCGCCATAGGCGGTGAGAACCGTGTTTCTCGCCTCGATCCAGCCGACGGTGCGCGTCGCGACCTGCGGCAGCGGCGCGTTGCGGTCCCAATGCGGCAGCCGCTTCTTGCCGAACCAATGCGCCTTCAGCGCATAATAACGGTGCGACAGCCGCGGATAGGCGGCGCGCACGGCGGCGACGAGCGCGTCGACCACCTCGCGCTCGACCCGATTGTCGAGATGCCGGGCGTCGGCGATGTCGGCAAAGCCGCGCCAGCGGTCGGAGATTTCCTTGTCCTTGGCGAGCGTGTTGGTGATGAGCGCGAATTGCGCGATGTTGGTCTGAAAAGTGTGCGCCAAGGCGTTCGCGGCGGCCTTGCGCTTTTCGCCCGCGCGGTCCTGCAACAGGTTCAAGGTCGGCTCGATGGCGAGCGATTTTCCGCCGACCTTGAAGCGCAGATTGGCGATGGTCGCATCGAACTGGCGGTTCCAGGCCGAGTAGCCCGTCATCGACTTTTCGTGAAACAATTGTTCGACGCGGTCCTCGAGCTGATAAGGCCGGTAGCGCCGCACGTCCTCGAGCCAGGGCCGGTAATGGCCGAGCGCCGGATCGGCCATCGCGGCTTCGAGCAAAGCGTCATCGATGCGGTTCAATTCGAGCGTGAAGAACAAAAGGTGGGTCGAGGCCGCGGTCAGGCGCTCCTGCACGTCGCCATAAAACTTGGTGCGCGCCGGATCGACCGTGTCGCCGGCATGGACGAGCCCGGCATAGGAGCCGAGCCGCCCCATCAGGTCGTCGAGCGCCTCGTAGCGCCGCAGCGCCTCGGCGAGCGCCGCACCTGCCGTGGGCGCGGCTGCGAGCCCGGCGAGCTTGCCCTTGTACGCATCCTCGAACGCGACGCTCTCGACATCGGCGCGATCGAGATCGCTTTTGACCGCCGGGTCGTCGAGGCCGGCGTAAAGGTCGGCGAGATTCCACTCCGGCAAGGCGCCGAGCGCGGATTTCGGCTTCGCCGCGGTGCGGCTCGGGGGGCGCTTGGCGGGGGCTTTTTTCAGGGATTTCGCGGGACGGGGCATGCGGTGGACGATCCTTGCGGGGGCTTCGGGCGCGGGACTGATGTGGCGCCGCGCAGCCCGCATCGCAAGGCAATTCAGCGCGTACAGCGGTGCGCAAATTCGGCGCGTCAATCCTCATACTTCTCCGGCTTGGTCTCGGTGAGGAACACCCAGAGGAACGCCGTCGCAGCGGCGGCCACCGCGGCCAGCGGCAGATAGCCGATGCGCGGGCCCAGCGCCTGGAACAGAAAGCCGGTCGCACCGGTCGAGATCGAGGCGGCGATGCCGGAGAGCGCGCCGACGGCGCCGACGGCGAGGTTGAAGCGGCCGGTGCCGGCCGTGAGATCGGCGACGACGATGATGGTGAGAACGCCGATGGTCGCGCCGGTGATGCCGCTGAGAACCTGCGCGGCGACGAGCACCGGGTAAGCCGGCGAGACGGCGAGGAGGAGCGCGCGCACGGGTTCGAGGCCGAAGCCAAGCAGCAGCAGCGGGCGCCGCCCGCGCTTTTCCGAGTGGAAGCCGACCCACGGCGCCGCCAGCGCCACCACGATCTGCGGCACGATGACGAGGCCCGACATCCACAGCGCCGGACGATCGTGAATGGTGGCGGAAAGATTTTCCCCGATCAGCGGCAGCACCGAGGCGTCGGCGAGCTGAAACAATACCAGCGCCAGAGTGAACATGACGAGCGCGCGGTTCTTCGTCAGCGCCAACACGCCGGCGACGCTGCCGGCTTGCTTGCCCCGCCCGGCGTTGCGCGCCCGCGCGTAATCGATCTCCTCGCCGCGGATAGAGAACAGCGCGACCAGCGCCGGCACGCACAAGCCCGCCGCGGCGATGAAGATGGCGCCGTTATCGAGGTAGGCGCCCGCCGCGCCCATCATGGCGGCGGTGACCACGTGGCCGGCCGCGGCATAGCGGAAATTGCGCCCGGTGCGCGACGACATCGCGCGCCGGCCGACCAGGCCGAGACTGATGGCGGCGATCGCCGGCGTGATGATGCCGGCGGTTGCGCCTTGCAGAATCTGCGCCGTGAACACGGCGAACAATTTTGGCACGAGCCCCAGGATCAACGCCGCGGCCCCGGTCAGGCAGATGCCGAGCGCGGCAAGCCCGCGTTTCCACGTCACCGCGTCGGCGAGCGCGCCGCCGGGAATCTGGCTCACCACGCCGGCGACGGTGCCGGCGGCCAAGGCGACGCCGACGTCACCCTGCGACCAGCCGCTCTGCGCCAGATAGAAAGCGACGAAGGTGCCGAAGCCGGTCTGCACGTCGGCGACGAAGAAATTCATCCAGTCGAGGCCGTAGCGGCTCTGCGCCGACGCTGGCGTCTGGAGCGCTTGGCGCGCCTCGCGATAGCGCCCCGCCACGGCGCGATAATGCCCGCCCGCCGCGGCACGAAATCGCCCGGCGGCGTCGCGCAGCCGGGTCCGTGTATGCGCTCCGATTTTCTGCATGGACTTTGCGGCGCGTCTTGCAATCGCGCGCGGTTCTCCGCGCGGCTGATGGCAGAACGTCAGCGGCGAGCGCCGGGTTCCTGCGGCCTCCTGAAGGTAGCCCACTCAACCGCAAACGCCCGCCGCGCGCGCCGTCACTTCACGGTGACGGTAATGACCGGCGACATCACCGGCGGCACAGGCGGCACGTGCGTCCAATCGCCGAGCACGAGCAGCGTGTGCTGCCCGGTTTATCGCACCGTAATGCTGAGTCAGCGCTTTTTCCGCTTCGGCGCGCGCTTCGATTTCGGCGTGATCTTTGGCTTGACCGTCGACTTCATTTTTGGCTTCGTCGTCCTGGCTTTTGCCGCGGACTTCCTCGTTGATTTTGCCTTGGGCTTGGGCTTGAGCTTTGTCTTGGTCTTGACCCTGGCCTTGGACTTGCGGGTGGTCTTCGTCTTGGTCGGCTTGTCGCCGAAAATCGCGTTCCAGTTTTCGCGATAGGCCGACGTCACCATCTTCTGACCTTCGCCACGGCTGTAGTTCTTGGGCGCCGCGGCGCCACTCGCCTCGCCCTCCGGCTTGGCCGCTGGAACCGCTGCAGCATCACCGGACGGAGATGTCGCCGCGGCGTCTTTTGTTGGAGCGGGCTCTGCTGCTTTTGTCGGAGCCGGCTCCGCGACTTTCGTCGGAGCAGCGTCGGCAACGGTTTTCTTCTTCTCGCTGGCCATCATCATTCCCGATGCTGTGCAGGCGCGTCACCGCGCGCGCCTTTCGTTCGGATGCGGCCTTAGCACATCCTTCGGCCGCCAGGCAGCCGCTGTGACCGCGTTCTCTCGCCCCGCTAGAGCATTTTCCGAAAAAGTGGACACCGGTTTTCCGTAGTAAATGCGATAAAATAAGGATTCTTAGAACCGGGCCTTCTCCGCCGACCTGGGGAGAAGTCCGCAAAAGGAGCCCGCAATATCACTTCACGGTGACGGTAATGACCGGCGACATCACCGGCGGCACATGCGGCACATGGCTCCAATCGCCGAGCACGAGCTGCAGCGTGTGCTGGCCCGGCGGCAGCGTGACCATAGCTTCGGTCTGGCCGCCGCCGAAATGCTTGTGCGTGGCGTCCATCGGGATCGGCTCTTTCAGGTGATCGCCGCTCAGCGTGGCGTCGATCAACAAATGATGGTGCCCGGTGTTCGGCTTCTCGACGCCCGCGGGCGCGACGCCCATGCCGGCAAGCCCGAACTGCACCAGGAACGGGCTCGTCACCGTCTCCCCGTCCTTGAGATTGATGAAGTAGACCTTGGCGCCGGGCGGGGACGGCGTTTCGGCCAGCGCAGGACTCGCTCCGGCGAGGGTGAGTGCGGCCAAGAGCGCCAGCGTCGAACGTGTGATTATCGAACGTGTGATTGTCGAACGTGTGAATGTGAGCATCGCGTTGCCCCTCCCTGGGATGACGACGGCCAGCTTACCGAAGTTTTCGTCGTACGCTCCGCAAAAGGCCGTGAAACAAGAGCTGCCCAATAAGTCCGTTTGATCCCTGCACCGCCGCCTGGATTGCTTCGCTTCGCGCACAATGACGAATGCCCCGTTGCTCCCAAAGGCCGTTGGTATAAGAATTCGCGCCCGCAAAGTGCGCCACCAAGCGGCGATGCGAATAGTCATCAGCAGAGAAGAGTGAAGTCGCCATGCCGTCCATCAGACGTGTCGTGACCGGTCATTCCGCGGACGGCAAGGCCGTCGTCACCCATGACGGCCCCGCGCCCAATATCAAATATCGCCAGGCGAGCGGCATCACTTCCACGCTGGTGTGGATGACGGACGAGAGCCCCGCCGATAATGCGCGCCAGGACGACGCGGCGGATCGGGAATGGGGAACGGCGCCGCCGCCGTCCGGCACCATCTTCCGCATCGTCGACTTTCCGCCGCCCGCGGAAATTCCGCAATCCGTTTCCAGCGAGGCCGTGCTCAAGGAGATGGGGATCACCGAGCATCCGCCCGCGGACGCCGCCGCGCGCAGCCCGTTCATGCACCGGACCAAAAGCGTCGATTATGCCATCGTGCTCGACGGCGAGATCGACATGTTGCTCGACGAAACGGCAGTTCATCTCGGCGCCGGCGATGTTCTGATCCAGCGCGGCACCAATCATGCCTGGGTCAATCGCGGGACGCAGCGGTGCCGGGTAGCGTTTGTGCTGATCGACGCGAAGGCCTGAGACGCGCGAGCACGTTTCGCGGGGGACGCGCTTCGCCCGCGAAGCGGGAAGTGGTGACCGCGCGTTTGCGCGGGGAATGGTCATGGGCGTGCGACGAAACCCTTCAACGAAGATAAAGCGGCCTGGTCAGCGCACCCCTCCACTACGCTTCCGTGCTGCGCCGCCCCCGGTGCGCAGGGGCGCATTCATCGCGAGACTTAACACCCTCTTAATCCCGCTCAGGCGACAGTGCCCCGAAACGGGACAGCGCGGGCCGCGACGGCCGCCGAGGGACAAAACAAAATGGCCATTCTCATCGCCGACGACGATCCGGTGCAGCGCCGGCTTCTGGAAGCCATGGTGCAGAAATTCGGCTATGAGCCGATCTGCGTCGATGGCGGCGATGCGGCGGCGGCGCTGCTCACCGGGCCCGACGGCGCGTCGATCGATTGCGTCATTCTCGATCTGGTGATGCCGGACCTCGACGGGCTCGGCGTGCTGGCGCGGCTGCGGCAGAACGCCATCACCGTGCCGGTGATCGTGCAGACGGCGCATGGCGGCATCGACAATGTGGTCTCGGCGATGCGCGCGGGCGCGGTCGATTTCGTCGTCAAGCCGGTCGGGGGCGAGCGCCTGCAAGTGAGCTTGCGCAACGCGCTCAATCTGAGCGCGCTCGAGGGCGAATTGGCGCGCATGAAGCACGCCCGCACCGGCACGCTGGGCTTCGGCGACATCATCACCAAAAGCCCGGCGATGCAGGCGGTGCTGCGCATGGCGGAGAAGGCCGCGGCCTCGACCATCCCCGTCCTCATCGCCGGCGAATCCGGCGTCGGCAAGGAATTGATCGCGCGCGCCATCCACGGCTCCGTCCGAGCGGCGGGCAAAACCGTTCGTCGCGGTGAATTGCGGCGCCATGCCGGAAAATCTGGTCGAGTCGATCCTGTTCGGCCACGAGAAGGGATCGTTTACCGGCGCCACCGAGCGCCACACCGGAAAATTCGTCGAAGCCTCCGGCGGCACCTTGTTGCTCGACGAGGTCGGCGAATTGCCGCCGGCGGCGCAGGTCAAGCTGCTGCGCGCCATCCAGGAAGGCGAGGTCGAGCCGGTCGGCGCGCGCCGCCCCGTGAAAGTCGACGTGCGCATCGTCTCCGCCACCAATCGCGACCTCATCGCCGACGTCAAAGCCGGCCGCTTCCGCGAGGATCTGTTCTACCGGCTGCACGTGTTTCCGATCACCGTGCCGCCGCTGCGGGCGCGGCCGGCCGATATCCCCGCTTTGGCCCGGCATTTTCTGGCGCGCTTTGCGGCGGAAGAAGGCAAGCGGCTGCGCGCCGTTACGCCGGAAGCGCTCAGGCTCCTCACCGCAATTCCGCTGGCCCGGCAATATCCGCCAATTGGAGAACGCCGTGTTTCGCGCGGTCGTGCTGGCGGAAGGCGACAGCCTGGGTGTCGACGAGTTTCCCCAAATCGCCGCGCAAATCGCCGCGCAAGGTGCTGGCGAAAGCGGCGAGCCGGCGTCCGACGTGGGAATGGAACCGCTCGACCCATGGTCCGGAGACTCGCTGGCGAGCTGGATCTGGCGCCGGAGCAATTCGAGGACCACGCGTTGGCCCCGCCGCTCGCGGCGATGCCGGTTGCGGCCGATCCGGGCGACATGCTGCCGCTCCTTGACGCCGACGGCGACGTGCGCCCGCTCGAGGCGGTCGAGGCCGACCTCATTCGGTACGCCATTACCCATTATCGCGGCCAGATGTCGGAAGTCGCGCGCAAGCTGCAAATCGGACGCTCGACGCTCTACCGCAAGTTGGATGCGCTCGGCCTCAACCCCGGCCGCGGCGAAGCAGAGGGCCGTGGCCGCGGAGCGACAGCAGCAAAAAATCGCATAAAAAGACGCATAATGTGATCGGCGGCCACACCTGGGCACCGGGACAAACCCGGCCGGCTGACGTAAAGTCAGCGCCGAACAGGACTTTGATCCGGCAACAAAAATGACCTAATTGGGGCCGCATTCCCCAAGCAGTGAGAGCTTTGCGATCGTTCGTCGGCCAATGACGCGTTGGCCGATAACGGGTTGGCAATGGCCGATCGCGGGCTCGCAATAAGGAGACATGCATGACCGGCGTCCGTCTCGATCGGTTTCTCGCTTCGACCGCTCTCGTGTTGGTGTTGTCCGCCGGCGGCGGGGCGCTCGCGGGACCCGCGGAACAGCCCGACGCGGCGCAAGTGGCTCCGGCCGCGGCGACCGTGAACGGCGCCGGCGGACGACAGCGCCGCGCCGGCCGCAAAGACGGACGACGCCGCCGACGATCAGACCGAAGCCGCGACGCCCCCGGCCGCCACCGATAACGCCAACGATTCCACCGCAACCGCGCCGAACCCGGCCGCGGCGCAAGACGGATCGTCACAGGACAAAGCCACCGCAGACAAGCCCGCGCAGGATTCGGCCGAACCGCCGGCAGCGCCCGCAGCGGCGGCAACGCCGCCGACCACCCCGGCGCCGGCCGAAAGCGCCGCCGCCGACAACGACAGCGCCGTCGCCGCGCAACTGCACGAACTCGCCAACGGCAAATTCGACCGCATCATCGGCGGCAAGAAGGAACGCGCGAGCATCGACGCCTTCTATTCCGCCCGCAATTACGCCCCGCTGTGGATCACCGACGGCAAGGCCAATGCGCGCGCCAAGGCGGCCATCGCCTATCTCGGCCATGTCGACGCCGACGGCCTCGATCCGTCCGATTATCCGGTGCCGAATTTTGCTTCGCTGCAGCGATCCGGCGGCGCTCGCCGAAGCGGAGATGCGGCTCTCGGCCTCGGTCGTCACCTACGCGCACCACGCCGCGATCGGCCGCGTGCACTGGACCCGCGTCAGCGCCGATATCTCCTACGATCAGAAAGCGCCCGAACCGGCCGACGTGCTTGCCGCCATGGCGCAAGCCAAGGACGTCGCCGCCGCGCTCGATGGCTACGAGCCGCATTATCGCGACTATGTCGCGCTCAAGGCCAAGCTCGCGGAACTCCGCGCCGGCAAGGAGGACGCCGGCAAGACGCCGATCCCCGACGGCCCCGCGCTGAAAGTCGGCGCGCCGGACGCCCGCGTGCCGCAATTGCGCGCGCGGCTCGGCCTGCCCGACGAGGGCAACACCACCTTCGACAAGCCGCTCGCCGAAGCGCTGAAGAAATTTCAGCGCGAGTACGAGCTCAAAGCCGACCGGCACGCTGACCTCGGCACGCTCGAAGCGCTCAACGGCAAGGAGCCGGAACGGCCGGTCGACACCATCATCGCCAACATGGAACGCTGGCGCTGGATGCCGCACGACCTCGGCGACACCTTCGTCATCGTCAATCTCGCCGACTTCCGCCTGCACGTCATGCACGACGGCAAGGAGGTGTGGACGACCCGCATCGTCGACGGCAAGCCGGCCATGCCGACGCCGATCATGAGCGCGGAGATGAAATACATCACCGTCAATCCGACCTGGAACGTGCCGCCCTCGATCGTCGCGCGCGAATACATGCCGGCGCTGCGGCAGGATCCGACCGTGCTCGAACGCATGGGACTCCAGGTGACGCGCAATCCCGACGGCACGGTCCATATCGCCCAGCCGCCCGGCGACCGTAACGCGCTCGGCCGCGTGCGCTTCAATTTCCCCAACAAATTCCTGGTCTACCAGCACGACACGCCGGAGAAATATCTGTTCGCCTACGACAAGCGCGCCTACAGCCACGGCTGCATGCGGGTGCAGGATCCGGTGAAATACGCCGAGGTGCTGCTGTCGCTGGTGCGTCCCGGCGACGGCTATACCCAGGACCGCATCCGCAAGATGTTCGGCAACAACGAGCAGGACATTCAGTTTCCGCACTTCCTGCCGGTGCACCTGACCTATCAGACGGCGTTCGTCGACGAGCGCGGCGACCTGCAGTTCCGCGACGACGTCTACGGCCGCGACAAGGAGCTGCTCGCGATCCTCAAGAGCGACGAGCGCAAGGTCGCCGACATTCCGATCGAGCGCAAAGAGAACACGATCCGCCGCGAAGTTCTGGCGCTGCCCGACCAGCCCTCGTTGTGGGGCGGCCACAGCTTCTTCGGCGGCGGCCCGTCCGACGGCGGCGGCGGCTTCTTCGCCCGGCTGTTCGGCAACCCGGCCCCGCCTCCTCCGCCCCCGCCGGCGCGCCGCCACTCGGCGCAGCGCAAGTCGGATCGTGAGCGCCGGACGGAGTTGCGGTAAGCGGGGTATCTGCGCGCCTACCAGCACGTCGTCATGCTGAGGTGCTCGACGCGAAGCGTCGAGCCTCGAAGCACGCACCGCGGCGTCAAGGCGTTCCGTCCTTCGAGGCCGCGCCGGCGTAGCACCTCAGGATGACGAGGTAATGTTGACGGCGGCGTCGCTCAGTGCCGCGTCAAAATCTCATACGCCGCGAGCGCGATCTCGAACACGATCAGCACCACGATGATGAGCTCGAGCCGCAGCGAGCGCGTGGTGTCGATCATGTCGGTGAGGAGCTTCGCCGTCTCCGAGATCACCGCGAGCTTGCGTGACAGCGCTTCGGCGCGCTCGTTGAGCTCGTATTCGTCTTCCAGACGCGCATAGAGCCGTTCCAGATCGGGCCGGTCCCACACCGCGTCCGGCTTGTCGCCGATGGCGACGCGGCCGGACAGGCGGTGCTGCACCAGGAGCGCGTTGCCGATGTGCTTGAGGATGGCGCGCCGTCCGCCGACCGCGCGGCCCTCTTCCGCGAGCTGGCGGGCGAACGGCTCCACCACCTCGACCACCGCCGACACTTCGCGTTCGTCGCGCGCCAGCGCGACGCTCTTGGCCAGCGCGTCGGCGATGACCACCATGTGTTCCGGCGTGATCGCCTTCACCTGGATCGGGCCGCCCGGCAGAATTTGTTCGTCGCTGTCGGGCGCGACCTCGATGGTCGCGATCTCCTCCTCGCGCAACGCTATCGGCCGAACGATGCGGTCGCGCAGCCGCTGCAGCACCTCGTCCTCGTCGAGCAGCGACAGCCCGAACAGCACCACGACGCCGTAGCGGAAGATGGTGACGGCGCCGTCGGCGCCGGCGCGGAAGGTGAGCGGCGTCGCCGAGAGCACGTCGGTGCGTTCGAGCCCCGAGGTGTCGATGCGGTCGCCGAGCAACAGAGCGCGCACCTTCCTGCGGGTGCGCGCCGGCACGGTCTTCGGTTCGATTGCGGCGTCAGGCATGAGGTTTTCGGCCATACGATTCCAGGCCATGAGATTATAGGCTATTTTGCTTTGCTCTCATGCGGCGTTCGGGCCGCGCTCCGGCCCTTTCGGGCATGGAGCTGCCGTCGGCCGCCTGGCGCCGGCGCGGTTATTTCCGCTTGCCGCGCGCTGCCTTTTTCGGGCGCTTGGCCGCGGCCGTACGCTTCGATTTCGCCGCGCTCTTGCGAGCGGTCTTGGAAGCCTTTTTGGCAGACTTCTTGGCCGCCTTTTTGGGAGCTTTGCTGGCAGCTTTTTTGACAGCCTTTTTGACTGCTTTCTTAGCCGCCTTTTTGACCGCTTTCTTGACCGCCTTTTTGGCGGCTGGCGGCTGTTTCGGCGCGGCTGTCGCTTTGCGGCGCGGTGCCCGGGCTGGGGCCTTGGCCGCCGGCGTCTCCGGCGTCTCGATGGTCTCTTCATCGTCCGCGGCGAAGTAGACCGCCATCGGCTCGAAGTAATTCGATTGCCAGCCGCCCTCTTCGTAGCTTTTCTGCTCGTCCGGCACGTTGCTGTGCTCGAGCGTCACCAGCGTACCGTCGTCCACCTCTTCCAGCGTGACGGTGACGATCGAGTCCTCGTGCTCGTCCGCGAATTCGCTCGTCCGCCACGACTGCACGATGCGCGCGCCGGGAACGAGTTCGAGGTTGCGGCCGGTGATGTAGCCGCCCCAGGCCGAGACCTCGGCGCCGACCTCGTCGGACATCGTCGCCGGGCCGCCGGTCATTTCGGAATGCGCCAGGCTGTCGAGCCAGGCGTCGTAAATCTCCTGCGCCGAAGCGGGAATGATCGTGGTCAGTGTAAATGAATACGGCATCGAAGCCTCCTTCGGACACGCGTGCCGCGCATTGGCGATATCCGTGTCGGTCGCCCAAGCGCAATGCGCTCCCGACATTGCCAGGTTCAATGATAAGCCGTTCGCATCGCTCGTGCATGACAATTTATCGCCCCGCCGGTCGCCCCGATGCGGGCCGGCGACGCAGCGGGGAGCGCCGACCGGCGTCGCCACTGTCGCCCGAACAACACAGCCCCCACCGAACTGGCCGCACCGGGCGTCAGCCATGCCGTCGCGGTGTTGATATTGCCCAGGGCGTGGGGCATGGTCGTGGTTAACGATGGGTGAACGCGACGATCGGGGCAATATCGGGGTGTCCCGGGCCCTCTGGCGTCGCGGCGGGGATACGATATTCGGCAAGTCGTTCCGGCGTTTGCATCGCGCACGCGCCGCGAAGGTTTTGTGCGTGTGGGCGGTTCGTATCGTTCGGCGTTTCAAGTGGCGGGTTTCCGGCTTTGGTTGCGTTAACCCATGCTGAGTTCGCTCTGGGGGACCGTGTGCGTCGCGTGGCATCGTCGCGCCGGCGGCAATGGTATCCTTTGGCGGCATTTTTTCTCGCCCAGATGCTCGCCGGACCGCTCGGCGGCTGCACCGTCGGCCCCGATTACACCGCCGCGGCGGCACCGACCCCGACCAAATTCAAGGAACTCGCGGGCTGGAAGGTCGCGACCCCGAGCGATGGTCCCGGTCGCGGCGAATGGTGGACGCTGTACCGCGACGCCAAGCTCGATTTTCTGATCAAGCAAATCGAGATCTCCAATCAGACCGTGGCCGCCGATGCCGCCGCCTATGAGCAGGCGCGCGCCCTGATCAGGGAAGCGCAAGCGGGCCTGTTCCCGGTCCTGACGGGTACCTACCAGGGTACGCGCACGCGCACGGGAGTAGGCGCGCTCGGCACCAACGGCGCTTTCGGTCCCGGCATCGTCGGCACGAGCAGCGACGGCGGCGTCTACTCGACCAATATCGAGCCGCAGCTCGCGGCGAGCTGGGACCTCGATGTCTGGGGCAAAGTGCGCCGCCAGATCGAGAGCAACACTGCCGCCGCGCAGGCGAGCGCCGCCACGCTCGCCTACGCCAAGCTGTCCGAACAGGCGTTGCTGGCGACCGCCTATTTCAACCTGCGCACCGCCGATTCCTTGCACGATCTGCTCGACCGCACCGTCAAGGAATACAAAAAAACCCTCGATATCGTGCAGAACCAGTTCAAGGCCGGCTATTCCGTCACCGCCGGCGACGTCGCGACCGCGCGCGCCCAAGTCGAGACGGCGCAGGCGCAGGAGATCAATGTCGGCGTGACAGCGCGCGCAGGACGAGCACGCGATCGCCATGCTGGTCGGCCGACCGCCGGCCGAACTCGCGGTCGGGTCGCACCCGCTCTCCGGCACGATTCCGAAGATCCCGGTTGCGGTGCCCTCGACCCTGCTCGAACGCCGTCCCGACATCGCCGCGGCCGAACGCACGATGCAGGAAGAGAACGCGCTGATCGGCGTCGCGACCGCGGCCTATTACCCCGACATCAGCCTGTCCGCGCTGTTGGAGTGGAGCGGCACCAGGCCGTTTCCGTTCACCGCCGCGAACGAAATCTGGATGCTCGGCGCCACCGGCACGCAGACGATCTTCAATGGCGGGCTGACCGGCGCCCAGATCGATGCCGCCAAGGCGGTGTATTGGCAGAGCGTCGCCAATTATCGTCAGACCGTGCTGAGCGCATTTCAGCAGGTCGAGGACGAGCTTGTCGCGATCCGGCTGTTGACCCGGCAGCTCGTCGTCCAGCAAGCCGCCGTCAAGGACTCCCGCAAAGCGGTCGATGTCTATCTCAATCAGTTCCAGGCCGGCACCATCGCCTTCACCACCGTCGTTACCGCGGAAATCACGTTACTGGCCAACGAGGAGGCAGAACTGACCATTCGGCAAGACCTGTTCCTCGCCAGCGTCACCCTGATCGAAGCGCTGGGCGGCGGCTGGGACGCCAACCTATTGCCGTCGCAAAAGGAATTGGTGAAAAATTTGTCATTGTTGCCGCAACTTTGATCCAAAAGCCGCCATCCGATCGCGGCGAAAGCACGTCGAGCCGCGCCGGCAGAGTGGATTTTCGGCCGTCGGCGAACCACATTCAAGCCCTTGATTAACCGTGAGATTTTCGTCACAATGACAAGGAGGAAACAGGACGCCGCGACGACCAAGCCGGCGGCATCCGGGATCGAGCTTTCGGCGGCCGCGGCATTAGCAAAGTTTCATTAGGCGGGGCCGATCCGCTCCCCTATACGTCGATGCTTCCGGGTGAATGAACACGCAAACATGGACGAACGAACGCGAACGGATAACGAGGCGGCGCCGGGTGTTCATCGGACGGCGCCCCCGCCGATCGTCAAAAAGCCGACGGGCTCGCGCACCGGCACCATCGTCGGCCTCATCGTGCTGCTGCTCGTCGTCGCCGCCGGCTATGAGATCGTCGGATGGATGCGTTCGAGCAAGCCGGCTTCGCACGGCCCGCCGCCGCAGTCGGTCGGGGCGGCCACGATCGGCACCGGCGATATCCGCGTCGTCGTCAACGCGCTCGGCACCGTCACGCCGATCGCGACGGTCACCGTGCAGACCCAGATCGACGGTCAGCTGACGGAAGTCGCCTTCACCGAAGGGCAGACGGTCAAGAAGGGCGATTTCCTGGCGCAAATCGACCCGCGGCCCTCCCAGCTGTTGCAGGCCCAATACGAGGGCCAACTGGCGCGCGACCAGGGCGTGCTGGCGCAGGCGCAGGTCGACCTCGCGCGCTATCAGAAGCTGGCCGAGCAGAATTCGATCGCCCGGCAGCAATTCGAGGATCAGGTCTACATCGTGCAGCAGGACGAGGGCACGGTGAAGCTCGATCAGGCGCAGATCGATCAGCAGAAGCTCAACGTCATCTATTGCCACATCGTCTCGCCGGTCACCGGTCGGGTCGGCCTGCGCCTGGTCGATCCGGGCAATTACGTGCAGACCAGCAACACCACCGGGCTTGCCGTCGTCACCCAGATGCAACCCATCACGGTGATCTTTCCGGTCCCGGAGGACGACCTGCCGGAGATCCTGCCGCAAATGAACGCCGGCACGACGCTGCAGGTGGCAGCCTTCGACCGCGCCAACGTCAAGCAGCTGGCGACGGGCCGCGTCATCGCCCTCGACAGTCAGATCGACACCACCACCGGCACGGTGAAGGTCCGTGCGCAGTTCGACAATCCCGATTCCGCGCTGTTTCCCAACCAGTTCGTGAACGCCCAGCTGTTGGTGAAAACGCTGCACGACGTGGTCGTCGTGCCGACCGCGGCGATCCAGCGCGGCGCGCCGGGCGCCTATGTCTACGTCATCAATGCCGACAACACCGTCTCGGTGCGGCCGATCAAGCTCGGCCCGAACGACGGCCCGACGGCGGCAGTCACCTCCGGACTGGCCGCCGGCGAGCGCGTCGTCATCGACGGCACCGACCGCTTGCGCGACGGAGCCCACGTGATCGTTCCAGGCGCTCCGGGCGCGGGCGCGCCGCCCAACGCTCACGCGCAAGGCTCCGGTCCGAACGCTGGCGGTCAAAACGCCGGTCATGGGACAAACCGCAAGAGCGGCGGCCAGTAACCCCGAAACGGGCGGCGAGCGCGGATCGGATCGACCCGCGACAATGAAGCGATGCGATGAACGTCTCCGAACCATTCATTCTGCGGCCGGTCGGGACCACGTTGCTCATGGTCGCGATCATGCTGTCCGGCCTCGTCGCCTACACCTTCCTGCCGCTGTCGACGCTGCCTGAAGTCGATTATCCGACCATCCAGGTGCAGACCTTCTATCCCGGCGCCAGCCCGGAGGTGATGACCTCGTCGATCACCGCCCCGCTCGAGCGCCAACTCGGGCAGATGCCGGGCCTCAATCAGATGACGTCGGCGAGTTCCGCCGGCGCTTCGGTCATCACGCTGCAGTTCGCCTCGATCTGAGCCTCGACGTCGCCGAGCAGGAGGTGCAGGCGGCGATCAACGCGGCCAACAATCTGTTGCCGAGCGACCTGCCGATCCCGCCGGTCTACGCCAAGATCAACCCGGCCGACGCGCCGATTCTCACGCTTGCGGTGACCTCGAAAACCCTGTCGCTCACCGAGCTCGAGGATCTGAGCGAGACCCGGCTGGCGCAGAAGATGTCGCAGTTGAACGGCGTCGGCCTGGTCAGCATCTCGGGCGGCCATCGGCCGGCGGTGCGCGTGCAGTTCGATCCGCAGTCGCTCGCCGCCTACGGCCTCAACATCGACGACGTGCGCACCACCATCGGCAACTTCAACGTCAACATCCCGAAGGGAAATTTCGACGGCCCGGCGCAGGCGACGACCATCAACGCCAACGACCAGATCGCCAACGCCGAGCAATACGCCAACACCATCATCGCCTATCGCAACGGCAGCCCGGTCCGGCTCAAGGACGTGGCGACGGTGGTGCGGGGCGCGGAAAACAACAAGCTCGGCGCCTGGGCGAACACGACGCCCGCGATCATCCTCAACGTCCAGCGCCAGCCCGGCGCCAACATCATCCAGGTGGTCGACCGCATCAAGACCTTGCTGCCGCAGATCACCTCGACGATGCCGGCGGCCGTCGATGTCGGCGTGTTCTCGGACCGCACCGTCACCATCCGCGCCTCGGTCGCGGACGTGGAATTCGAGCTGGGGCTCTCGGTCGTCCTCGTCGTCGTCGTGATCTTTCTGTTCCTGCGCACGCTGCCCGGCACCATCATTCCGAGCCTCTCGGTGCCGCTGTCGCTCGTCGGCACGCTCGGCGTGATGTATCTTCTCGGCTTCAGCCTCGACAATCTGTCGCTGATGGCGTTGACGATCGCCACCGGCTTCGTGGTCGACGACGCCATCGTCATGATCGAGAACATCGCGCGCTACGTCGAGGGCGGCATGCACCCGCTCGAAGCGGCGCTGCGCGGCTCGCAGCAGATCGGCTTCACCATCATTTCGCTGACGATTTCGCTGCTCGCGGTGCTGATCCCGCTGTTGTTCATGGGCGAGGTGGTCGGCCGGCTGTTCCACGAATTCGCCATCACGCTCGCGGTCACCATCGTCATCTCGGCGGTCGTCTCGCTGACGCTGGTGCCGATGATGTGCGCCAAGCTCATTCGCCATCACGCCGACGCCGAGCGCACCGGCTTCGACCTCAAGGCCGAGCAGGCGTTCAACGGGCTGATCGCGCTCTACGGCCGCGCGCTCAATTGGGTGCTGGACCGTCAGCCGCTGACGCTCCTGGTCGCGATCGCGACGCTCGCCTTGACGCTGCTGCTCTACATCCTGATCCCGAAGGGATTTTTCCCGGTGCAGGACACCGGCATGATCCAGGGCATTTCGGAGGCCTCGCAGAGCATCTCCTACGAGGCGATGGCGGAATTGCAGGGCCGGCTCGCCGACGCCATCCTCAAGGACCCCGACGTCGACAGCGTGAGCTCGTTCATCGGCGTCGACGGCACCAATCAGACCCAGAACACCGGCCGGTTTCAGATCAATCTCAAGCCGCACGACGAGCGCAAGCTCAACGCCACCGCGATCATCCGCCGCCTGCAGAGCGAAGTCTCCGGCATCGTCGGCGTCGCGCTCTATTTGCAGCCGGTGCAGGACCTCACCATCGACGCCACGGTGAGCCGCGCGCCCTACCACTTCGTGCTCGAGGACGCCAATCCGAAGGAGTTCGGCACCTGGGTGCCGAAGCTGATGGCGCGGCTCGCCCAGGTGCCGCAGATCACCGACGTCGCCAGCGACCTGCAGCAGCAGGGCCTGGCGCTCGACATCGTCATCGACCGCGCCACCGCCGCCCGCTTCGGCATCACGCCGGCGACCGTCGACAACGCGCTCTACGACGCCTTCGGCCAGCGCATCATCTCGACCATCTACACCCAGTCGAACCAGTACCGGGTGATCCTGGAAGTCGCCCCGTCGCTGCAGCGCTCGCTCGACGGCCTCAACATGATCTATCTGCCGTCGTCGTCCTCGTCGACCAACGGGCAGGTGCCGCTCTCCGCCATCGTGCACGTCGAGCAGCGCACCGGACCGCTGTTGGTCACGCACTTCGGCCAGTTGCCCGCCACCACCATCTCCTTCAACACCGCGCCCGGGGTCTCGCTCGGCGCCGCGGTCGACGCCATCCAAGCAGGCCGAGCAGGACGTCGCGCTGCCGATCAGCTTCGTCACCGCGTTTCAGGGCACCGCGGCGGCCTTCCAGTCCTCGCTCGCCAACGAAGTCTTTCTGCTCATCGCCGCGGTGGTGGCGATGTATATCGTGCTCGGCGTGCTCTACGAGAGCTTCATCCATCCGATCACGATTCTCTCGACGCTGCCGTCGGCCGGCGTCGGCGCGCTGTTGTCGATGATGCTGCTGCACTACGACCTCGACGTCATCGCCATCATCGGCATCGTTCTTCTGATCGGCATCGTCAAGAAGAACGCCATCATGATGATCGACTTCGCGCTGGAGGCCGAGCGCGTCGAGGGTTTGCCGCCGCGCGAGGCGATCTATCAGGCCTGCCTGTTGCGGTTCCGCCCGATCCTGATGACCACGATGGCGGCGATCCTCGGCGCGCTGCCGCTGATGCTGGGAACCGGCACCGGCTCGGAGCTGCGCCAGCCGCTCGGCGTCGCCATCATCGGCGGGCTCGCCTTCAGCCAATTGCTGACGCTGTTCACCACGCCGGTGATCTATCTCTACTTCGACCGCCTGGCGCTGCGGCTCACCGGCCGTCGCCCGGCCGGCCCGCTCGCGCCGCACGAGCCGGCCGAATGAACATCTCCGCGCCCTTCATCGAGCGCCCGGTGGCGACCACCCTGCTGACGATGGCGATCGCCATCGCCGGCATTCTCGGCTTTTCGAAGCTGCCGGTGTCGCCGCTGCCGCAGGTCGATTTTCCGACCATCTCGGTCACCGCGACGCTCCCCGGCGCCAGTCCCGATACGGTGGCGACAAGCCTCGCCGAGCCGCTCGAGCGCCACCTCGGGCAGATCGCCGACGTCTCCGAGATGACCTCGCAGAGCGGCATCGGCCAGGCGCGCATCACGCTGCAGTTCGACATCACCCGCGACATCGACGGCGCCGCGCGCGACGTGCAGGCCGCCATCAACGCCGCCGCCGCCGACCTGCCGGCGAACCTGCCGACCAATCCGACCTACCGCAAGGTCAATCCGGCCGATGCGCCGATCCTGATCCTGGCGCTGACGTCGAAGACGATGACGCGGGGCCAGATGTACGACGCCGCGAGCAACATTCTGGCGCAGCGGCTGTCCCAGCTCTCGGGCATCGGCAACGTCATCATCGGCGGCTCGACATTGCCGGCGGTCCGCGTCGAGCTCAATCCGCAGGTCTTGTACAAATACGGCATCGGCCTCGAGGACGTGCGCGCCGCGCTCGCGTCCGCCAACGCCAACAGTCCGAAGGGCACCATCGACGACGGCAATCGCCGCTACCAGATCTACACCAACGACCAGGCCAACGTGGCGGCGGATTATGCGCCGCTCGTCATCGCCTACCGCAACGGCGCGGGCGTGCGCCTGTCCGACGTCGCGCGCGTCGAAGACTCGGTTCAGGACGTGCGCAATCTCGGCCTGTCGAACGGCCAGCCCTCGGTGCTCGTCATCCTGTTCCGCCAGCCGAACGCCAACATCATCCAGACCATCGACAATGTGAAAGCCGAGCTGCCGCATCTCGAAGCGGCGATGCCGGCCGACATGAACGTCACCGTCGCGATCGACCGCTCGACCACGATCCGCGCCTCGCTGCACGACACCGAGGTGACGCTGGTGCTGGCGATCATCCTGGTCACGCTCGTGGTGTTCCTGTTTCTGCGCAATCTGCGCGCCACCCTCATTCCGAGCGTCGCGGTGCCGATCTCGATCCTCGGCACGTTCGGCGTCATGTATCTGTTCGGCTACAGCCTCGATCTGCTGTCGCTGATGGCGCTGACCATCGCCACCGGCTTCGTCGTCGACGACGCCATCGTCGTTTTGGAAAACATTTCCCGCCACATGGAAGCCGGCATGCCGCCGCTGCAGGCGGCCTTCCGCGGCGCGCGCGAGGTCGGCTTCACCGTATTGTCGATCAGCCTGTCACTGATCGCGGTATTCATTCCGATTCTGCTGATGGGCGGGATTCTCGGCCGGCTGTTCCGCGAATTCACCGTCACGCTGTCGGTCGCCATTCTGGTCTCGCTCGCGATCTCGCTCACCACCACGCCGATGATGTGCGCGCTGTTCCTGCGGCCGCGGCCGGCGCCGGCGGTCGAGCCCCGCCCGACCTTGTTCGAGCGGGCGCGGCGCGGCTACGCGCACATCGCTGACATGGGCGTTGCGCCACCACTTCCTGGTGCTGATGATCTTCTTCGCCATGATCATCTTCAACGTGTTCCTGTTCATCGTCGTGCCCAAGGGCTTTTTCCCGCAGCAGGACACCGGGCGCATGGTCGGCTCGCTGCAGGCCGATCAAAGCATCTCGTTCCAGTCGATGAGCCAGAAGCTGCGGCAGATGATGAGCATCGTGCGCGCCGATCCCGCGGTCGAGAATGTCGTCGGCTATACCGGCGTCGGCAGCGGCGGCGGCTACGCGCAGATCAACACCGGCAACGTGTTCGTCGCGCTCAAGCCGCTGTCGGAGCGCAACGCGTCGGTCGATCAGGTGATCGCCCGACTGCGGCCGAAGCTCGCGCAGGTACCCGGCGGGCGCCTCTATCTCGCCGCGATACAGGACTTGCGCGCCGGCGGCCGCCAGAGCAACGCGCAATATCAGTTCACGCTGCAATCCGACAATGTGCAGGACCTCTACGCGTGGACGCCGAAGCTGGTCGACGCGCTCGAGCACAATCCCGTCCTCACCGACGTGAGCTCCGATCAGCAGCAGCGCGGGCTCGAGACCTATCTCGACATCGACCGCGACGCCGCCGCCCGCTTCGGCGTCAGCCCGCTGCAGATCGACAACACGCTCTACGACGCGTTCGGGCAGCGCATGGTTTCGGTGATCTACAGCGCCATCAATCAGTACCACGTGGTGATGGAGATCGATCCGCGCTACACGCAGTACCCGACCTCGCTGCGCGACGTTTACGTCGCGACCTCCGGCGCCACGCCGCCGGGGACCGCGACGACCAACGCGTCGGCGGGCAACGTCAAGCCGCCGACCGCGATCGGAACCGTCGTCAGCGCCGCGGCCGCGCCGCTCCCCAACGCGTTCACCTCGTCCTCGACCACCGCGACGTCGACCGCGCCTGCGGCCACCACCAACGCGGCGACCTCGACGCCGACGACCGCGGCGAACGCCAACAGCAATTCGGCGCGCAACGCCTTCACCAATGCGCTCGCCAATACCGGCCACGGCTCGACCTCGGCGGGCTCCGCGGTCTCGACCGCCGTCGAAACCATGATCCCGCTCGCCGCCGTCACCCATTACCGGCCCGCCCACACGCCGCTATCGGTCAATCACCAGGGCCTGTTCGTCGCTTCGACCATTTCGTTCAATCTGCACCCCGGCAAATCGCTCGGCGAGGCGTCGCAGGAAATCAACGCCGCGATGGAACGGATCCACATGCCGGCGTCGATCCGCGGCACGCTGGCCGGAACGGCGCAGCTGTTCCAGCAGTCGCTCGGCAAGGAGCCGATCCTGATCCTCACCGCCATCGCCGCCGTCTATATTCTGCTCGGCATACTCTACGAGAGCTACATCCACCCGATCACGATTCTCTCGACCTTGCCGTCGGCCGGCGTCGGCGCGCTGCTGGCGCTGATGATCTTTCACGTCGAGTTCGACATCATCGGGCTGATCGGCGTCATCCTTCTGATCGGCATCGTCAAGAAGAACGCCATCATGATGATCGACTTCGCCATCGAAGCGAAGCGCGCGCGCGACTTGAGCGCGTACGACGCGATCTACGAGGCCTGCCTGTTGCGCTTCCGCCCGATCATGATGACTACCTCGGCCGCCATCCTGGGCGCGATCCCGCTGGCGCTGAGCTTCGGCAATGGCGGCGAAATTCGCCGGCCGCTCGGCATCTCGATCGTCGGCGGGCTCCTGATCAGCCAATTGCTGACGCTTTACACCACGCCGGTGGTCTATCTCTATCTCGACAGTCTGAGCGGCTGGTCGCTGCGGATGCGCCAGCGGCTGGCGCCGGGCTTTTACGGAACGCCGTCCGCGGGGTGAGGCGTTCGTAGGGGCGGCCCTTGTGGCCGCCGGCGGCGCCGCAAGCGGGCGCCCACAAGGGGCGCCCCTACGGATCAACGAATGCGGATCGGCGGCCGGCTGTAGCAGCACGGCGTCACGTAGCGCCACTGCGGGCGTTGAAGCATCGCCTGCAGCCGCGCTGTCTCGCGCCGCGCCCTGGTGATGATCGGCGCCTTGTAGCCGTCGTCGGTGTCCGGGTTCGCCTCCAGCAAGGCGATCGCGTCGTGCCGTTCCTCGATGGCGTGGCGCGCCGCGAACCAACCATCGGTGTCCGGCGCGTAGCGACGCTCCGCCGCGACCGCGGGCGCCGCGGCCGACACCGCGACAACCGCAACGGCCACCACCACACCCAACCAGCACGCACGCTTCGACATCGTCGCTCCATCGGCTGCGGCCACGCGAGGACGATGATAACCGCGCGACGGTGGAAAGCAAACCGGCACCGTGGCACTGTCGGTTCAGGAAGTTTTGCGGTCCGGGAGTTTGGCGACCATGACCGAGCGTTACTTCGAGGACTTCGCCGTCGGACAGACTTTTGCGTCCGCCAAGCCGCTGCGCGTCGACAAGGCCGACATCTTCGACTTCGCGCGTAAATACGACCCGCAGCCCATTCACCTCGACGAGGCGGCGGCGCGGCAGTCGATCTTCCAGGGCCTGTCCGCCAGCGGCTGGCACACCGCCGCGCATGACCATGCGGCTCATAACCGAGAGCGACTTCAAGGTCGCGGGCGGCACGATCGGGCTCGGCTTCGACACCATGCGCTGGCCGATGCCGGTTCGGCCCGGCGACGAATTGCACATCGAAAGCGAAATCCTGGAGCTGCGGCCGTCGCAATCGCGACCCGACCGCGGATTGATGAAGGTGCGGACGCGGACCCTCAACCAGAACGGCGACATCGTCCAGGAACTCACCGCCAATGTCATGGTGCCGCGGCGGCCCGAAACCATCAATTTGAGCCGGCGGCGAACGCGAAGCCCGGCACGAGGACGCCGCGCACGTCCGCGACTGCAATAGAGCGTTGACCTGCCGTCATGACAGAAGCGTATTGACAACTTCGAACGATGCGGTAGCATCGCTTTTGCGAGCGGCCGGGACGCCGGTTCGATCGGACGCCAGTTCGATCGATCGAGCCACAACAGCAATCGGAGAGGGATATCGTCAATGGCAATCGCGGCGCTTTCCGGCTGGACCAGCGAGCAGAAGCATGTCGTCGCGGCGAGCTTTCTCGGCTGGACGCTCGATGCGTTCGATTTCTTCCTGATGGTGTTCGTGCTCAAGGACATCGCGCAAGAATTCCACACCGATATCGGCGCCGTCACCTGGGCCATTCTGTTGACGCTGGCGATGCGGCCGTTGGGCGCCTTCATCTTCGGCCGGGCCGCGGACCGCTTCGGCCGGCGCCCGACCCTGATGATCGACGTGCTGTTCTATTCGGTGATCGAGTTCGCCTCCGGCTTCGCGCCGAGCCTGACCGCGCTCCTGGTGCTGCGCGCGATCTACGGCATCGCCATGGGCGGCGAGTGGGGCGTCGGCGCCTCGCTGACGATGGAATCGATTCCGCCGCAGGCCCGCGGCTTCGTCTCCGGCCTGCTGCAATCGGGCTATCCGGCTGGATATTTTCTCGCCTCGATCGTCTACGGCGCCCTGTTCCAGTATATCGGCTGGCGCGGCATGTTCATGGTCGGCGTGCTGCCGGCTCTGCTCGTTCTCTACATCCGCCGCAACGTGCCGGAATCGCCGACCTGGAAGCCGACCACGACCCACGCCTCGACGACGCTCGCGGTATCTGAAGTCGCACTGGCGGCTCGGCATCTACGCCGTGCTGTTGATGACCGCGTTCAACTTCTTCAGCCACGGCACGCAGGACCTTTATCCGACCTTCCTGCGGGTGCAGCACGGCTTTTCACCGCACGAGGTCGGCCTGATCGCGGTCATCTACAATATCGGCGCGATCATCGGCGGCATCTCGTTCGGCGCGCTGTCGGAGCGCTTCGGCCGCCGCCGCATGATCGTGATCGCCGCCCTCCTGTCGCTCGATCGTCATGCCGCTATGGGCGTTCTCGACCGGCGCCGTCTGGCTGCGGTCGGCGCGTTCTTCATGCAGATCATGGTGCAGGGCGCCTGGGGCGTGGTCCCGGTGCATCTGAACGAACTGTCGCCCGACGAGGCGCGCGGCACCTTCCCCGGCTTCACCTACCAGCTCGGCAATCTGATCGCCTCGGTCAATGCGCCGTTCCAAGCGGCCATGGCCGCGCACTATGGCGGCAACTACGGGCTCGCCTTGGCCGCGGTCGCCGGCACCATCGCCGTCGTGATCGCGCTGCTCACCGCCTTCGGCATCGAAGCCAAGGGCGTGGCGTTCGGAACCGGCCTTGGTCCGGACACCGCCGGAACAGTCGATACGTGAGGCCGGTTGACGCTTCCCGCGGCGGAGGCCGTGCGCCCAGCGCCTTGCATCCAGCCGCCGGCGTTCGGATGTATAGGCTGAGGCAGATGGGGGCCCATCATGACAGGAGGCGCAAATGTCCCAGACAGTCGCGGACATCCTGGTCGGCGTGCTCGAACAGATCGGGGTCAGGCACATTTTCGGACTGATCGGCGACTCGCTTAATCCGCTCGCCGACGCGGTTCGCCGCAGCGACATCGAATGGATCGGCGTCCGCCACGAGGAGGGCGCGGCGCTCGCCGCCGCCGGCCAGGCCAAGCTGACCGGCCGGCTCGCGGTCTGCTGCGGCACGACCGGCCCCGGCAGCACGCATCTCGTCGCCCGGCCTCTATGAGGCGAGCCGCGACCACGCGCCGGTGCTGGCGCTGTCCGGCGACATGCCGCGCAAGATGCAGGGCACCGACTACATCCAGACCACCGAGCCCGACCTCCTGTTCCGCGACGTCTCGCTCTACACCGAGACGATTTCGTCGCCGGCGCAAGCGCCGGCCGTGATCCATCAGGCGATCGCGGCGGCCTATGCCGGCCGTGGCGTCGCCCACCTGACGCTGCCGCAGGATGTCATCGAGGCCAAGGCCGAGGGCGCGGTCTCGAGCGTCGCCACCTTGAGGCCGCGGTCCGAAATCGTTGCCGACCGGCGCGGACATCGCCGACATCGCCCGACGCATCGATGCGGCCGAGCAGCGTCGTGATCATGTGCGGCGCCGGCTGCCACGGCGCCGCCGACGAACTGCGCGCGCTGTCGGACCGGCTCAAGGCGCCGCTGATCCACTCGGTCAAGGGCAAGGACATCATGCCCTTCGACGATCCGCGCTGGATGGGCGGCATCGGCATGATCGGCACGAAGGCCGGTCTACAACGCCGTGATGCATTGCGACCTGCTTGCTGATGCTCGGCACCGATTACCCGTATTCGGAATTCCTGCCGCGCCAAGGCGCCGTGACGTCCAGATCGACGAACGGGCGCAGGTGCTCGGACGCCGCGCGCCGACGGCGCTCGGCGTCGTCGGCTCGGTGCGGCCGACGCTTGAAGCTGCTTCTCGGCGAAGTCGTCGCCAAGACCGACGGCGCGTTCTTCGACCGCATCACCAAGGAGCGCCGCAAGTGGGACGAGATGCTGGACAGGCAGTCCGACCCGGCGCGCAGCAAGGACCGCATTCATCCGCAAGCGGTGGCGCGGGCGGCGAGCGATCTCGCCAAGCGCGACGCGGTCTTCGTTTTGGACACCGGGCTCAACACGCTGTGGTCGGCCAACTGGATCCGCCAGAGCGGCGCCCAACGCATCATCGGCTCGTTCAACAATGCCGCCGTCGGAACGGCGCTCGGCCAGGCCAACGGCATCCAGGCGCTCGACCGCTCGCGCCAGGTCATCGCGCTGTGCGGCGACGGCGGCTTCAACATGCTGATGTGCGAGTTCCTCACCGCCGTGCATCACAAGCTGCCGGTGAAGGTCGTCGTCTACAACAATTCGGCGTTCGGCCTGATCACGCTCGAGGCGGAGGGCGTCGGTCTGCCGGCGTACAAGAAGGGCATCGAATTCCCCAATCCGGATTTCGCCGCGCTGGCGCGCGGCCTGCGGCGGCCACGGCTTTCGGGCGACGAAACCCGGCGAGCTGCACGCCGAGATCAACGAGGCGCTCGCAGGTCGACGGTCCGGCGATCGTCGATTGCGTGGTGCCGGCCGACGAGATGCCCAATTTTCCGCATCTCGATCTCGACAGGGTCGGCCATTTCGCTGTGGCGAAGATCAAAGAAGCGGTGCTCGCCGTCACCGGACCGTGACCGCGCCGGTCACGGTCGAGCCGTTCGCAACGATTGTTTCCCTCTTTGGACCGCGGTGATGAACGAAAGCAGTGCACGCATCATCAAGACCGCGCTCAGCGGCTACGAGCTGCTCAACGATCCGTTATTGAACAAGGGCACGGCGTTCACCGACGCCGAGCGCGACGCCTTCGACCTGCACGGCTTGTTGCCGCCGGACGTGGCGACGCTCGATCTGCAGGTCGAGCGGCGGCTCGACGCCTTCCGCGCGCTCGGCAACGATCTGCAGAAATACGTGTTCCTGCGCGGCCTGCAGGATACCAACGAGACCTTGTTCCACGCCCTGCTCGCCCGCAACATCGAAGAGCTGATGCCGATCGTCTACACGCCGACGGTCGGGCTCGGCTGCGAGCAGTTCAGCCGCATCTTCCGCAAGCCGCGCGGCCTGTTTCTCAGTCTGCCGCTGAAGGACCACATCCGCCGCATTCTCGCCCACCCGCGCTTCGACGGCGTCGAGGCGATCGTCGTCAGCGACGGCGAGCGCATCCTCGGCCTCGGCGACCAGGGCGCCGGCGGCATGGGCATCTCGATCGGCAAGCTCGCGCTCTACACCGCCTGCGCCGGGCTGCATCCGTCGACGACGTTGCCGATCCTGCTCGATGTCGGCACCGACAATCAGCATCTGCTCGACGATCCGCTCTATATCGGCTGGCGCCACGAGCGCGCGCGCGACGCCGCCTACGACGATTTCATCGCCTTGTTCGTCGACGCGGTGCGCGAGCGCTGGCCGCACGTGCTGCTGCATTGGGAGGATTTCGCGTTTCGCAACGCCAACCGGCTGTTGGCGCGCTACCGCGAGGAGCTGTGCAGCTACAATGACGACATCCAGGGCACCGCCGCCATCGCGGTCGGCGCCATTCTGTGCGCCATCAATGTCACCGGGACGCCGCTTGCCGAGCAGCGCATCGCCGTGCTCGGCGCCGGCTCCGCCGGCACCGGCGTCAGCGCGCTCCTGTTGCGCGCCATGATCGAGGCCGGCGTTGCCGAAAAGGAAGCGCGCGGCCGCTTCTATCTGGTCGATCGCGACGGCTTGCTGGTCGACACCATGGCGGGGCTGCAGCCGTTTCAGTCGGTGTTCGCCCAGAGCCGCGACCGGCTCGCCGATTGGACGCTGCGGTCGCCGGGACGGATCGACCTCATCGATGTGATGACCAACGCGCGGCCGACGGTGCTGATCGGCACCTCGGGACAGCCGCACGCGTTCTCCGAGCCGATCGTGCGCGCCATGGCGGCCAATGTCGAGCCGCCCGGTGATCTTCCCGCTCTCCAATCCGACCGAGCGCAGCGAGGCGACGCCGGAGGATCTGCTGGGCTGGACTCAAGGCCGCGCCATCGTCGGCACCGGCAGCCCGTTTCCGCCGGTCGAGCGCGACGGCCGGCCGTTCCGGGTCGATCAAACAAACAACGCCTATGTCTATCCGGGCGTCGGCCTCGGCGCCATTGCGGTGAAGGCGAGCCGCATCTCCGACGCCATGTTTTTGGCCGCGGCGCGCACGCTCGCCGACCTTTCGCCCGCCAAGCACGATCCGCGGGCCAATCTGCTGCCGCCGCTCGCCGCCACGCGCAAGCTGTCGTTCCGCGTGGCGATCGCCGTCGCCGAACAGGCCATCGCCGAAGGCCTGGCGCTTCCCCCGCCCGACGGCGATCTCGCCGCCGCGGTCCAAGCCAAGATGTGGGAGCCGGCCTACGCGACCTATCGCCGGCTGCCGGCGGCGGGCATCGATCGTCCTAACAAATAGCCAGAAACAAACCCTAGTCCGCCCGCCTCAAGCCCGCGCGCTGCGGCGTAGCGCCTGCGGCGGTTGACCGAAAGCGCGCAGGAAGGCGCGGCGCATGCGCTCCGGATCGCCGAAGCCGACCTTGGCGGCAATGGCGTCGATCGGCTCGACGCCCGCTTCGACCCGTTCGCGCGCCGCTTCGAGGCGCAGACGCTCGACCGCCTTGGCGGGCGTGACGCCCGTTTCGGCGGTGAAGACACGGGCGAAATTGCGCGGGCTCATGGCGGCGCGGTCGGCCAGCTCTTCGACGCCGAGCGGCGAATCGAGCCGCTCGCGCGCCCAGCCGACGAGCGCGCCGAAGCGGCCGTCGGGACGGCCAAGCTCGGCCAGCGCAGAGAACTGCGATTGGCCGCCCGGCCGGCGATAATAAACGACGAGCTGCTGCGCCGTGCGTTTGGCGATGTCCTCGCCGAGATCCTCGGCGATCAAAGCGAGCGCGAGATCGATGCCGGCGGTGATCCCGGCCGACGTCCAGACCGGCCCATCCTTCACATAGATGCGATCCGGCTCGACGCGCACCTTGGGAAAGCGGCGCGCGAATTCCGCGGTGCGCGACCAATGGGTCGTGGCGCGCCTCCCGTCGAGCAGGCCAGCGGCGGCGAGGATGAACGCGCCCGAACAGACGCTGGTGACGCGGCGCGCGCGCTTAGCGGCGCGCCGCACGAATTTGAGGATGCGCTCGTCGCGAAACGCCGTGCGCGTGCCGTCGCCGCCCGCCACGATCAAGGTGTCACAGGCCGCGGCGCCGAAAGCGCCGGCGCCGATCGCGGCCGTCGACGAGCTCGCGATCGGGCCGCCTTCGGCCGCGATCACGTCGAGACGATAGGCGCCGTCGCAATAGCGGCCGGCGATCTCGAACGCGGCGAGCGGCCCGGCCGCGTCGAGAATCTGGAAGCCGTCGAACAGCAGGAATGCAATGCGGCGCGGCGCGGCTTGCTGCCGCGACGGCGTGCGGGCCTCTGGCCGTTTTTGAGGGAACATTGTCATTTCGGCCATAGCTTAATCCTGCGAGGATGGCGGCGTCAAAGGCCAAGGGGGCAGCAATGTCCGGCACGGCGTTCCGCATCGTCGAGGCGATCTATCCCGCCATGACGCAACTCGACTTCACCGCGCCCCACACGGTGTTCAGCCGCATTCCGGACGCCGAGACGTTCGTCGCGTCCGAGCCCGGCGGGCCGATCGAGTCGGAAGGCGGCCTCGTCTTCGCCGGCACGCGCCGGCTTGCCGACATCGACCGTTGCGACTTGATCTTCTTCCCCGGCGGCCTGGGCGTGACCGCGGCGATCAACGATGCGGCCTTCATGCGGGAGGCGCGCCGCCTCGCGGCCGGCGCGCGCTATCTCACATCGGTGTGCACCGGATCGCTCGTGCTCGGCGCCGCCGGCCTCCTGCAAGGCAAGCGCGCCGCCTGCCACTGGGCCTGGCGCGATATGCTGCCGCTGTTCGACGCCATCCCCGACCCCGGCCGCGTCGTGCGCGACGGCAACATCATCACCGGCGGCGGCGTGACCGCGGGCATGGATTTCGCGCTGGTCGTCGCCGCCGAACTCGCGGGCATGCGGTTCGCTCAGGCGCTGCAGCTTGCGCTGGAATACGCCCCTGCCCCGCCGTTCGATTCCGGCCTGCCGGAAACCGCGCCGCCGGAGGTGCTGGCGGAAGTCAAAGCACGGATGGCGACGATGCTGCCGAAGCGCCTCGCCGAGGCGCAGGCGGCGGCAGCGACGATGAAGCTATTCGCCGGACACGGCGGTGCGGGAATCGGCGCGCGATAAATCCAGGGAATTGAAACGGATACGCTGATCGTCGCTCAGTCCGTGTTCGAGATTCGCCAGCGCGGCCTGGATCGTGAGTACCGCGCGCCATTCGGCGTCAAGACGCGCCTGCAGCGCTTCCAAGCGCGCCAGCGGTGTGGCCCGCAACGACGTCGGACACTGCGCGTCGATATCGCCCGCGGCACTCCCGAAGGCTCGCTCGGTCGTCGCCATTGCGGCCCGCTGTGTCTCGTCCGGTTTCAGCGATTGATCGAGCGCATTGATCGACCAATTGACCGTCGTCGGCGTTGGGCCGCAGGCCGGGGTGAAATCTTCCGCGGCGTTCTTGCGATCGGCACTCTGCGCAGAGTGCAGCGCCGCCAGGCGCGTTCGCTGAGCGGGATTCAAGGATCGTTCGAAATCCTGCAGCGGCCCGCGGATCATATCGAGCGCCATGGTCAATACTTCGAGCTGCGTTTCCATGACCTTCAGGCGTGCCACCGGCTGGGCGGGCGTCTCCTTAGGACAGAATTTCGCGACGAAACCCGAGGTCATGGCGAGCGCGCCGCCCAGTTTCTGCAGCAGCGGCCGCTGGGCGGCGCTCGGCCTGATCTCTCTGCCGATCCGCTCGATGACCGCGGATCCACGATCGGCCTGGCACTGGCACCGGCCCTCATCCCCGGCCGACTTGCTGAACGCGGCATGAAAAATGGCGTCATAGCTGAAGGGCCACTGCAACGAAGACGAGGGCCAAAACACGTCGTCATAGATGATCGGCAGGGCGAGACCAGGATAGAGCAGCGCCGCGGCGGGACCGACGGCATCTTGCGCCACCGCTTGGCGGCCGGACTCTGCGCACCCGCATAATCGCAAAGGCGCGCTTCTGCGGGCCCGTCTGGGCGAGGCCCCGACCGGTGGCGGTGCGCGAAGTGGTGCCCGAGGAACGGTAGGCCGATATGGAACGGCCCCAACTCCAAAGCGAAGGCCGCGCTCGGCGCGGAGCATGAAATCGCAGCAACGAGCAAGCCGGTCGCAACGCCGGCACCGATCTTCATGATCAGGCACTCCCATTGGCGCCACAGATCAACGCCGCCGCGTTCGCGGCGGTTCCGGACAGTAGACCCGTGCGGCCCGGGCGGACTCGGCTTTTGAAGACTGCGTTTATTCCGGGTGAAGGGCGCGCGCTTAGGCAAGCGCCCTCGGGGGCGCGGCGCTGAGCGTGCACTGCAGCCGCGCGATCGACGCGACGTGTGTTTTTAATGCCCCGCCATATGCCGGCCGATTTCGGTCAGGTCAGCTTCGCTGGCGCGGGTCTCGTAGACGATCTCGCCGTGGAAGATCACGACCAGGCGGTCGGCCAGTTCCAACAACTCGTCGAGATCTTCGCTTACCAGCAGGACCGCGGCGCCGCGGTTGCGCGCGGCCATGATCTCGGCGTGGATCTGCGCCACCGCTGCGAAATCGAGGCCGAAGCAGGGGTTGGCGGCGACGAGGATGTCGACCTCGCCGGAAAGCTCGCGCGCCAGCACGGTACGCTGCACGTTGCCGCCGGAGAGTTCGCCGATCGCGGTGTCGTCGGAGCGGGTCTTGATCTTGTAGCGGTCGATCTTGCGCAGCGCGTTGTCGTGGAATTCCCCGCCATTGAGCCACCAGCCGCCGGTGGCGAACGGCGCACGGTCGAACTCGCGGAAGGCGAGATTGTCGGCGACGCTCATGCGCGCGACGCAGGCGTTCTTGAGCGGCTCCTCGGGCAGCACCGAGAGATGATTGTGCCGCATCTCCTCGCGCGTCGCATGATAGCGCTCGCCCTGCAGGAAGATTTCCCCGCTCTCGGCCTCGCGCTGGCCGGCCAGCACTTCGATGAGCTGGCGCTGGCCGTTGCCGGAGACGCCGGCGACGCCGACGATCTCGCCGCCGCGGATCGACAGCGAGACGTCGCGCACCGCCGGCTGGCCGCCATCGTCGAGCGCGTTGAGCTTTTTGATGTCGAGCCGCGGCGCGCCGAACTCGCCGGTGCGCGCCGGCTGCACGGTGAGCTCTTCGGCGCCGATCATGGTGCGCGCCATGGCGTCGGGCGTGAGATCCTTGACGTGGCCCGCACCGGCGAGCTTGCCGCGCCGCAGGATCGTCACCTCGTCGGCGAACGCCATCACTTCGCGGAATTTGTGGGTGATCATCAGGATCGTCAGGTCGCCCTTCGCCACCATGCCGCGCAACATGCCGAGCACCTCGTCGGCCTCGCCCGGCGTCAGCACCGAGGTCGGCTCGTCGAGGATGAGAAAGCGGCGTTTGAGATAAAGCTGCTTGAGGATTTCGCACTTCTGCCGCTCGCCGGCGGAGATCGCCGACACCTTGGCGTTGAGCGGCACGCGGAACGGCATGCGCGAAAGAAACTCCTCCAACGCCTTGCGTTCGCGCGTCCAATCGACCACCGCGGGCACGTCGTCGCGCGCCAGCACGAAGTTCTCTGCGACCGTCATGGCCGGCACCAGCGTGAAATGCTGATAGACCATGCCGAGACCGAGCGCGTGGGCGGCGCGCGGATTATCGATGGCCTCCTGATGGGTGTCGATGATCAGCTCGCCGGCATCGGCCTGGTAATAGCCCATGATACATTTGACGAGTGTGGATTTTCCGGCGCCGTTCTCGCCGAGCAGCGCGTGGAAGGTGCCGGGACGCACTTTCAGCGTCACCGCGTCGAGCGCGACAAATTCCCCGAAGCGCTTGGTGATCGACAGCGCCTCGACGCCGAAGGTACGCTTGTCGGCGGTGTGTGACGGCAGCCCGCCGGGCGGGACGAGCGTGGCGTATTCGCTCACGAGATGACCTCGATGAATTTTTCCGAATCCGACACCGCGCCGAACACGCCGCCCTGCATCTTGATCATCTTGAGCGCGTGGTCGTGGTTGCTCTTGTCGGTCGCGCCGCAGCAATCCGCTAGCAGCAGGCATTCGAAGCCGCGGTCGTTGGCTTCCCGCATCGTGGTGTGGACGCACACGTCGGTGGTGATGCCGGTGAGCACGATATTGTCGATGCCGCGTAGCCGCAGCATCAGCTCGAGATCGGTGGCGCAGAACGAGCCCTTGCCGGGCTTGTCGATGATCGGCTCGCCGTCGTGCGGCTCGAGCTCGTCGATGATGTCCCAGCCCGGCTCGCCGCGCACCAGAATGCGGCCGCATGGCCCCGGATCGCCGATGCCGGCGCCGATCTGGCGCGAGCGCCACCGCTTGTTGTCCGGCAGATCGGCGAGATCGGGCCGATGACCCTCGCGGGTGTGAAAGATGTGGAAGCCGCCCAAGCGCATGGCGGCGAGCGTGCGCTTGATCGGCTCGATCGGCGCGCGCGTCAACGAGAGATCATAGCCCATCTTGTCGACATAGCCGCCGACGCCGCAGAAATCGGTCTGCATGTCGATGATGATGAGCGCGGTGTTTTCGGGGCGCAGGTCGCCATTATAGGGCCAGCGGTAGGGATCGGCGGTGACATAACGCTCAGTCGTCGTACGCTCCAGCATGTCGCGCTCCTTAAACCCGGAAAGTGCTCGGTAGGATCCCAATCGTCATTGCGAGGAGCGAAGCGACGAAGCAATCCAGAGTCGGCGGCAGCAACTCTGGATTGCTTCGCTTCGCTCGCAATGACGACAAAATTCCCTCCGTCCTCGCCCGGTTACCTGGTGATCGACAGTTCCGCCGGCGCGCCGATCAGCGTGCGCTTGGGCGAGCAGGTGATGATCATGATCAGCAGCGTCAGAATGTAGGGCGCCGCGTTGAACAGGTGATAGGCGTAGGTCACGCCGACCGATTGCAGCGCCGGCCCGAGCGCGGCCGCGCCGCCGAACAGGATCGAGGCGCCGAGGCACAGCATCGGATTCCAGCGCGCGAAAATAACGAGCGCCACCGCGGTGATGCCCTGCCCGCTAGACAGGCCTTCGTTCCAGCTGCCCGGATAATAGAGCGACAGGAACGAACCGCCGATGCCGGCGAGGAAACCGCCGAACATGGTGGCGCGCAGGCGGATGATATTGACCGAATAGCCCATCGCCAAAGCGGCGTCGGCGCTCTCGCCGGCGGTGCGGATGATCAGCCCCCAGCGGGTCGTGCGCAGCGCCCACACCAGGATCGGCGCCAGCGCGACGCCGAACAGGAACAGGACATTGATGCGCAAAGCGGCGCGCAATTGCGGAATGTCGCTCCACCAGCCGAAATCGATCGCCGGCAGCCGCGGCGCGGTCGGCTCGATCAACGGCTTGCCGAGATAGAAGGCGAGCCCGACGCCGAACAGCATCAGGGCGATACCAACGGCGATGTCGTTGACGCGCGGCAGGCCGCAAATGCCGGCGTGCAGCGCTCCCATCGCCGCGCCGGTCACGCCCGCGGCGAGAACGCCGAGCCAGGGCGAGCCGGTCAGATACGACACGCCGTAGCCGGCCATCGCCCCCATGACGAGCGTGCCTTCGAGGCCGAGATTGATGCGGCCGCTGCGCTCGGTGATGCACTCGCCGAGGCTGACGAACAAAAACGGCGTCGAGACCCGGATGGCGCCGCCGAGGACGGCGAGCGGCACCGTCCACAATCCGATACTGCCGGGATCGGCCATGGTCACTCAGCCCTTTCGCTTCAAAAAGCCCAAGCGGCCGTAAAGCGCGTCGCTGGCGAGCACGAGGACGAAGATCATGCCTTGGAGGACGAACACGGAAGCGTCCGGCAGGCCGAGCCGCCGTTGCAGCAACCCGCCGCTCGCGCCGATGCCGCCGAGCAGGATGGCGACCGGGATCACGGCGAGCGGATTTTGCCGCGCCAGGAACGCCACCAGAATTCCGGCAAAGCCGTAACCGGCCGCCAGGTTGGCGTTGGTGCGGCCCTGTACGGCGGCGACCTCGAACATGCCGGCAAGCCCCGCCGCGGCCCCGGCGAGGAAGCAGGTGATGAGAATGAGCTTGCCGACGCCGAGGCCCACGACCTTGGCGGCGCGGATGTTGCCGCCGGCAACGCGGGCGGCAAAGCCGAACGTCGTGTGGTAGATCAGAATGTAGGAGATGGCGGCGGCGAGGACGCCGAACACCAGGCCCCAGTGCACATCCATGCCGGGAATGTTCCCGATCATGTTGGCGGCGCCGATTTCCCGTGTCGACGGCTTGTTGAGGCTGGTCGGGTCGCGCATCGGCCCCTCGACCAGAAAGTTGAGGATTGCGAGCGCGATGTAGACGAGCAGCAGGCTCGAGATCGTCTCGTTGACGCCGCGATAGTGCCGCAGCGCCCCCGCCAGCATGATCCAGAGGCCGCCGCCGATCATGCCGGCGAGCGCCATGCCGATATCGACGACGAGCGGCGACCCCCACTGCATCGACAGCGCCGCGCCGGTCGCGGCGAGCGCGCCGATCAACAGCGCGCCCTCGCCGCCGATGATGACCATGCCGAGCTGTGCCGGCAACGCCGTGCACAGCGCGGTGAGGATGAGCGGCGCCGCGCGCGCCAGCGTGTTCTGCCAGGAGAACCAGGTGCCGAACGCGCCTTGGTACATATAGAAATAAAGGTCCAGCGGGTTCTTGCCGAACAGCGCGACGAACACGCCGAACAGCACGAGCGAACCCGCCAGCGCCAGCGCCGGGATGACGATGTACTCCCACGCGCCGGCGAGCTTTCGCGCAATGCCCGGCAAGCGCAGGGACGCCCCCGCTCCGGCAGGAGCGAGGGGCGCACCGACTTCTGCTGTCACGAAGTCGCTCCGATCACGCCCTCGACCAGATAGTCCATCTTCTCGAGCTCGGGGTCGGTCTGTCCGCGCGACACGCCGGACGCGACGACGGTCTTGCCCTTATTGTCGACGATCGGCCCCTTGAAGATGGTGTAGGTGCCGGCGGTCAGTCCCGCCTTGACCTCGTCGGCCTTCTTCTTGGCCTCTTCGGAGACCATCGGGCCGTACGGCGACACCTTGACCAGCTCTTCCTTGAGACCGCCACGGTAGAAGTTGGGGATGGTCTCGCCGGACGTGAACATCTTGACGAAGCGCGGATAGAGCACTTCCCAGTTCCACTCGGCGCCGGTCAGGTACGCCTTCGGCGCCAGCACCGCCTGATTGACGTGATAGCCGGACACCATGGCGCCGCGGCGCGCGGCGTTCTCGACCACGGTCTTTGGACCGTCGACGTGGCAGGTGACGACGTCGACGCCCTGGTCGATCAGGCTGTTGGTGGCTTCCGCCTCCTTGACCGGCATCGACCAGTCGCCGGTGAAGATCACCTGCAGCGTGACCTTCGGATTGGCGAGCTTGGCGCCGAGCAGGAACGCGTTGATGTTGCGCAGCACCTGCGGGATCGGCTTGGCGGCGACGAAGCCGAGTTTGCCGGATTTGGTCGAATAGCCGGCGACGACGCCGGCGACATGCTGGGCCTCGTCGATATAGCCGAAATAGCTGCCGGCGTTCTTCGGATCCTTCGGCGTCCACAGGCCGCCGCAGTGCTCGAAGCGGAGCTTCGGATACTTCAGCGCCATCTTGATCATGTGCGGGTTGTAGTAGCCGAACGAGGTCGGGAACAGCAGCGTCGCGCCGTCGAGATTGATCATGGACTCCATGGTCTTCTCGACCGCCTCGGTCTCCGGCACTTTCTCTTCCTCGACCACCTTGATGCCGGGCATTTTCTTCAGGGCGGCGGCGCCGGCGGCGTGGGCTTGGTTGTAGCCGTAGTCGTCACGCGAGCCGACATAGATGAAGCCGACCGTGGTGTCGGCGGCAGCAGCTTGGCGTAGCGGCAGCGCCGTGCCGACGGCCAGTGCGGCCGTTCCTTGCAGAACGCGGCGGCGCGAAATCTTGTCGAAGGTCATAAAGAGTGCTCCCTGTGTACGCGCGGACGCGGACGGCGCCGCGGTTGGCTGGCCATCGTGCGATGGACGTTCTGCGAATTGGCGGGCAGACATTCGCAAGGCTCATGCCAGGACTGCCGCGCGGTCGATGCACCCGTCGCCGCACGCAAAACTCTGAAACATCGATATTTTTTGTTATCTACGTGATTTTGATGTGCAATATCTGGCCGCACCAGGATCGCTGTCGTCTAAAAATTGTGCAGGTGTGTCGAATTCTGTGCAGCGGCCCGAGCCGTTGGCCCCACGCCATCAACATGGCCTTTGACGGTCTTACGCCACGCGAACTTGCGTCAAAAAGCGTTCGACCTCGGCGCGGAGCTTATCGGACCGCGCAGCCAGTTCGCCGCCGGCGCTGAGAACGGCGTTGGCGACCTGTCCGGTTTTCTCTGCGGCATCGGAAACAAGAGCGAAGCTCGCCGAAACCTCGCGGGTTCGTTCCGCCGCCGCATTGGCGCTGCGCGCAATTTCCTTGCTCACCGCGTCTTGCTCCAACACCGCGGTCGAGATCCCCGACGCATTATCGTCGAGCTGCGCGATCGTTCCGGCGATCGATTTGATCGCCTCGACGACATGCGACGTCGTCAGCCCGATCATCGCGATTTGCTGGGTGATATCTTGCGTCGCTTTTTCGGTCTGGGCGGCGAGACCCTTGACTTCGTGCGCCACCACGGCAAATCCGCGACCGGCGTCGCCGGCGCGGGCGGCTTCGATCGTGGCGTTGAGCGCAAGAAGATTGGTCTGCGCGGCGACGTCGCGAATGAGGTTGCTGACAGAGTTGATCTGGCCGATCGAAGCCGCCAAAAGCTCCACGGCGTTGATGATTTCCTTGGCTTCGCCGCTGGCATGGCGGGCGATTTTGGCGGAAGCGCTGGCTTGAGACGAAATTTCCTCGACCGATTGCGCGATTTCCTCCGCCGCCATGGCGACGTTGCCGACGTTTGCCGTGGCATCTCGCGAGGCCGCCGTCGCCGCGGCGGCCTGAATCTGATTATGGCTTGCGGCTTCCGCCATGATCTGCGCGCAGCCGTCCATCGATTGCGATGCCGCGTCGAGCGCCTGGACGATGTCGTTGACGGCGTGTTCAAAATCCTCGGTCGCGGCGTCGATCTTTCGCCGGCGCACATCCGACTGCTCGGCGCGATCGGCCTCGCGCTGCCGGGCGAGGGTCACGTCGCCGATCGCCTGGCGGAAGACCAGCAGCGCCTGCGCCATGGCCGCGATCTCGTCGCGCCCGCCGACGGGAACCGGCGTGCTCAATTCGCCCTCGGCAATACGGCGCATGGCGCCGCTCAACAGCGTCAGCCGGCCGACGATGCTGCGCCCCACATAGAGCCAGGCGATCAGGCCGGCCGCCGCCAGCGCCGCAACGCTGAGGACACCGAGCAGCACCCGGCCGGCCCGGATTTGCCGATTTGCCCGCGCCGCAAGCGTCTGGGCGAACTGACCTTGCCGCTCGATCAGGCTCTCGACCGCTACCCGCAACCACCGCATCCGCGCAAGCGCCATGGCAAAAACACGCCGGGCATCCTGCTCCCGATTAAGCTCGCTGATGCGTTGCGCGACAATGCCGTCAGCGCCGGCGACGGAGGCGAGGCGCCCATAGAGGCTGGTGATCTTGCTGCGCTCGTTTGAAGCCGGCAGCGCATTTAGGTTGGCTTCGATGTCGCGCTCAGCCGCGGCGATAAGATCGCGCATCGGCGGCAAACTGGCGACATCAGTGACCATCGACGACTCGATCAACAGGCCCGCAAGCTGATTGGCTTCCGCCTGTATTTCGAGCAGACGCCGTAGGGATTCAATCAGCTCTGTCGGCAGTACGGGCCGCATTTGCGTCATGACCTGGAAATTCGCGTCGTCAATGACCGGCGTGATCTCCTCGATGAGATTCTCGTGATATTTGCGCACGGAGAGCACCAGCGCGCGACGTCGATCTGAAATCTTGATGCGGTCCGCGACCGCCTGATTGAGCGCCTCGAGCTGCTCGCCCATGGCGGCCTGCGCGGCTTCGAGCTCGTCGTTCTGGCTGGCGTCGAGCGTGCGCAACCGCGCGATCCTCGCGCTCAGCGATTGGGATTGGGCAGCAATATCGCCGGCGATTGCATTCCGCAGGGTGTCATTTTCCGCCGCCATCAAACGCGGAATGGACGCGACGAGGCTGCTCGCCTCCTCGGACAGCCGCGCCAACTCCACGGTCGCCGGCATGCTGCGCGAAACGATCTCGGTCATGGTGGCGTCGACGTTTCCCGAGACGTAGAGCGCGGACACCGCGCCGACGACGGTGATGCCGGCGGCGAAGCCGAACGCCAAATAGAGACGCCCACGGATCGTGCGCAGCCACGACAACAGCCGCAGCCGATCCGGAACGGTGCCGCGGTTCAACGGCAAGCGCGCGGCCATTGCCCAACCCCAGCCGCGGTCGAGGAGAAATCGCTCACTGCCCCACCGTTTTGATCAATTGCTTGACGGGCATCAGCGACCCGTCGGACTGCAATATCGTCAAATAGACCTGATCCGATCCCTGGTTGTTGCCTGGCCCGTAATTGAGAACCAAGCCGCCGAAATCGAACGGACCCGCATTGACGGCGTCCAGAAATGCTTCCCGCGTCGGCCTGCCCTTGACGCGCTCGAGCGCGGCGATCGCCAGCCGGCCGACGATATAGCCCTCCAGGGAGACAAAGCCCGGCTTCGCCTTACCGTCGGTCGCCGCCATGGCGTTTTGATAAGACGCCACCAACGGCAAGGAGGTGTCCCATGGAAACGGGACGACTTGGCTGATAATGACGCCGGCGCCTTCGCTGCCGAGTTCTTTCGCCAGAGAATCCGCGCCGACGAAGGAGATCGCGACGAACACCGCATCCTTCTTCATCATGCGCGCGAGCTTGATGAAGGCGGCGACCGGCTTATAGGGCGCGACCGTAACGACCGCTTCCGGCTCGGCCTTCATGATATCGAGGAAGGCCGTCTTGACCGCGATGGTGTTGCGCTTGAATGATCCCGAGGCGACCAGCGACAGATTGCGCTTGGCGAGCGCGCGCTGCACGCCTTCCAGGCCGGCAAAGCCGAAAGCGTCGTCTTGATAGAGGATCGCGATCTTGGTGATCCCCAAATCTTTGGTCAGATGCGCGATCCACGCTTCGGTTTCCTGAAAATAGGAAGCGCGGACATTGACCACGTATCGATTGTACGGCTCGCGCAGGAACTGCGCCCCGGTGAACGGCCCGACGAACGGAACCTTGGCCGCCGTCGCTATCGGTTGCCCGGCTTGCGAGGTCGGCGTTCCCACCGCGCCGATCAGCGCAAAGATATCGCTTTCGTCGACCAGCTTCTTGGTCGCCTCGATGGTCTTTTCCGGCTCGTAACCGTCATCGAGCGATTCCAGCTCGAGCCGCCGGCCCGCAACTCCGCCGCCGCGATTGGCCTGTTCGAACGCGGCCAGAATTCCCAGGCGGACGCCTTGGCCCAACGCCTGCGCGGGGCCCTCCAGCGCCGCAACCTGGCCGAACACGATCTTGTTGTCGGTAACGCCATCCTCGGCGACAGCCGCCCCGGCCGTCAGGCTCAGGGCGACCGCCAGCGTCAAGCGCAACCGGTCGCGGTTCGTCATTGCCGTTTTCCCAAACGATCGGCGCGTTGGATGATGCCGGATTACGATAAAACGGTACCCGCATTTTGGGCGTATCATGGTTAAAATGGCGTTACCGCCGGTGCGCCAGCGCAGCGATGCCCGCCGTCCGCTCAACGAGCATCGTGTGTATGGCCGCGAACACGCGATCGAAGGCCGGCCGGCGATAGGCCCATTTGTCGTCGGGCGCCAGCGGAACCATGACCATGGTGGCGTTGGCTTCGAACAACAGAATGTCGCCGTCGCATTCACCGCGAAATCGATGCCGCCGTAATCGAGGTCGAGCGCGGCGTTGATCTGTTCCAGCGCCGCCATGCCGCGCGCCCCGGCCACGCCCGCCATGTCGGTCAAGAAACGCCGCGTCCTTGGCGCGATTGCTCGGCGCGTGCGCCATGTCGGCCCGGAAATAATGGACTTTCCAGTTCCGCGAGATCGCGAGGTGAAGCGGATAGAGCTTGCGGTCGATGATCATGGCGCGGCATTTTCTGAACATGCCGTCGGCGTCGCGCGCGTCGAGCTCCTCGATGACCCAGAAATCGTCGCCGGGCAGCGCCGCGGCCGCTGCGGCCAGGTCCGCCGGCGCTTCGACCCGGACGAAATAGCGGCCGGTATGAAAACCCGGCGCCCGCAGCAGCAGCGGAAACACAAATCCCAGCTGCGCGACGAGAGCGGCGGCATCCGAACCCGCCAGTAAATGCCGGGGCAGCGTGGCGAAGCGCGGCGCGATCACGCCGGGAATGGCGCCCAGGCGCTGCGCGTTGGCGGCGCGGCCGGTCTTGAGCACCGCGCGGGGGTGATTGATGACGGGCCGAACGGATTTCGCGATCACCGCACACGCGGCTTCGAGGCCTTCCCGGCACACGTCGGCGTCGCCGATGCTGTTGAAGATGAGATCGTGCGGCGGCAGCGGCGCCGTGCGGTCGAAATACTCCGTCACCAGCACCGTGGTCGCGAATTCGCGGTCGTCGAGAAGGGTGCCGGTCGGAATATTGCCGCCAACGGCGGACACCAGCAGCAGGACCGAAATCGGGCGGCCGTCGCCGCGGTACGGCAGCGGCGTCAGAAAATTGGCGGCGAACGCCTTGTCGCGATGCCGGCGCGCGCCCGCCGCATCGCCGAACTCGGCCAGGAGATTGGCCATGCCGCGATGGGCATGAACATGGTCCGGATCGAGCCGCAAGGCGGCCTCGAAATGGCGACGGGCGCCGTCGTGTTCGTCGAGGTGGAACAAGAGATTGCCGAGATTGACGTGCCCCATCGGGTTGTCGGGGTGATGCCGCACCGCTTCGCTGAACAGCGAGCGCGCCGCTTCGCGGTAGCCGGCCTTGAGCACGAGGGTGCCGAAATCGTTGAGCGCGGCGAAATCGGTCGGCCGGCGCCGCAGCAGTTCGAGATAGTCGGCCTTGGCCCGCTCGTACGACGCCCGCCTCCCGCAACAGGCCGGCGCGCTCGGCCCGCGCTTCGACCGCGTCGGGGTCGCGCGCCAAGTGCCGTCGAGCGCTTCGATGCGCCGGCTTCGCGACACCGGCTGCGGCAGGATGCTCACGTGGTCTGAACCCCGGGATGGGCGTCATGTGGCGAATCAATCGCAGGCCCGCCGATTTTAAGCAGCGGAGTCGCCGAGTGGAATCCACTTGTTAGAACAAAATTTACCATGACCGCGAATGATACCCGGCGGGCGGACTTCACCGGCGGACTTCCAACCGAAAGCGCCACCATGGACAGCACGCAAGCGGGCTCTCACCGCATCGTGGATCTGGGCGATCCCGTGCCGTGGTTCGGCGCGCCGCTGATCGCGGACGGTTCTTTCAATCTCTCGGTCGCGGCCGGCCGTTGGATCGTGCTCGCCTTCCTCGGCTCGCCAGCGAACCCGCGGTTTGCCGTCGAGCTCGACGCGTTGATGCGCGAACCACACCTCTTCACCGAAGATCGCGTCGTGTTCTACGGCGTCCTCACCGAGGCGCCCGAAGACACGGCGCGGTTCGTGAGCCTCGGCAATGCCGCGGTCGGCTTCATCGCCGACTATGACCGCGCCATCAGCCGTGCGTTCGGCGCGGCCGCCAGCCCCCGCACCATCGTGCTCGACCCGATGCTGCGCGCCGTCGCCAACATGGCATGGGACGATCCGGCGGGCCACGCGCAAACCATCGGCAATCTGTTGCGCAGCCTGCCCGACGTCGATAATTCCGCCGGCGTGCCCTTGACGGCGCCGGTCCTGATCGTGCCGCGGGTGTTCGACTTTCCGCTGTGCGACGCGCTGGTGCAGCTTTACGACAAGGTCGGCGGCGAGGATTCCGGCTTTCTCTTCGACGACGCCGGCAAGACCGCGCGCGTGGTCGATCACCGCATCAAGCGCCGCAAGGATCTCGTCATCGCCCATCCGCAGCTCAAGGAAGCGATCCGCAGCCAGATCGTGCGGCGCCTCCTCCCGCCGATCGAGCGCTATTTCCAGTTCGAAGCGACGCGCATGGACCGGCATATCGTCGCCTGCTACGACAGCGCGGTCGGCGGGCATTTCTTTCGCCATCGCGACAACGTCAATGTCGGCGCCCAGCATCGGCGCTTCGCCGTCTCCATCAATCTCAACAAGGATTATGACGGCTGCGATCTCGTGTTCCCGGAATTCGGCACCCGCGCCTACCGCGCCCCGTTCGGCGGCGCGGTCGTGTTCTCGTGCGGCGCACTGCACCAGGTGACCCCGGTGACGCGCGGACGCCGCTATGCCTTCCTGCCTTCCTGTATGGCGAAGCCGACGCCGCGCTGCGGGAAGCCAACAACGCCAAGCTGCACCGCTCGGCGGCGCAATACACGCTGGAGTCGGACCGGCTGTTCCCGGTGGACACATCGCCGCAGCGCCTGGCGGTGTGAAGCTCCGCGCCGTTCCCACGCGCCGCGGCCCTTCCGCCCCACCAAAATTCCGGTCCATAATGCGCGCCAACGAGGCGCGGCCGGTCGGCCGCCGCCCGCGCGACATCAAGGAGGCGCCGCCGTGGATCTTGGAATGACCGGGAAGAAAGCCATCGTCACCGGCGCCAGCGAAGGCATCGGCAAGGCGATCACGCTCGCCTTCGCCAAAGAAGGAGTGGATGTCGCCATCTGCGCCCGCCGCAAGGAGCCGCTCGAAGAAACCGCCGCCGCGATCGCCAAGGAGACCGGCCGCAAAATCTTTCCGATCGTCGCCGATCTCACCAAGCCTGCCGACGCCGAGAACTTCATCAAAGCGGCGCACGCGGCGCTGGGGCGGATCGACATCCTCGTCAACAATGCCGGCTCCGCGCCCGGCGGCGTCATCGAGCATTTGAGCGAGGAGGACTGGGCGAGCGCGCTTGGGCTCAAATTCATGGGCTATGTGCGCTGCATGAAGCACGTGCTGCCGATCATGCAAAAACAAAAGAAGGGCCGCATCGTCAACCTGATTGGCAATGACGGCGTCAAAGTGTCGTATTGGGAGATCGCGCCCGGCGCCGCCAACGCCGCGGGCCAGAACCTGACCAAATCGCTGGCGAGCCAATACGGCAAGCACAATATCAGCTTCTGCGCGGTCAATCCGGGGCCGGTGCGCACCGAGCGCTGGGCCGGCCTGGTCAAGGCGATGGCGCGCGACATGAAGCTCTCCTACGAACAGGCCAACCAGCTCGCGCCGTCGAGCATCCCGCTCGGCCGCATCGCCGAATGCGAGGAAGTCGCCAACCTCGTCACCTACCTCGCCTCCGACCTCGCCTTCTTCGTCAACGGCACCATGATCGAGATCGACGGCGGCCAGGACAAGGTGCTGATGGACCGGCTGCGGGATCGGTGAGGTGGTCGAGCGGCCAGGCGCGGCCGGTTAACCAAATTTCCGCGCCGAACCGTCAACCATTGTGTCGGGAACGGCACGCTTGTGCGGCGGCGCGCCGCGCGCCGCGACAATTCCTCACATTCTGACGCAATCGGTCACGCTGCCGCGGCGGCGGGCACGTCGGATCGCACCGGGGGCCATGGGTATGGCCGCGGAGCGTCCTCATGCCTGGCCGGGCTGTCGTTGTCGCCGGTCTCCCCCTTGGCGCTTGGATTCTGCTTGGCTTTGCACGGGCGCGCGGGCGCAGCCGACGGCGCTGCCGGATTTAGCGATCGTCGTTACCGGCAACAAGCACGTCGACGCCGCGGCCGTTCGCGCCGAATTCCGCAAGGGCGCGCAAGCGGGCGCAAAAGGGCGGCTCGACGACGCCGCGCTCGATTCGGCGCTCTTGCGTCTTTACGCTCACCTATCTTTTTGCCGAGGTGCGCATCGCGCGCGACTGGCGACCACCAACGGTGAGGCGTCGTCGAAAATCCGACCATCGGCCGGTTGGCATTCGACGGCAACCGCAAGGTCAAGGACGAAGATCTCACCAAGGTCATCCAGTCGAAAGCCGGCGGGCCGCTATCGCTGCCGCTCGTTCACGACGATGTCGAGCGCATCCTCGAAGCCTATCGCCTGCACGGCTATTTCCAGGTCAAGGTCGAGCCGAAGACGATCAAAACCAAGAATGATCCAAAGAATGACTTGAAGAACGAGACCAAGAGCTGTCGTCAAAGGGCGCGTCAAAAACCGCCGCGAAGCAAGACCGCACCGACCTCGTGTTCGAGATCAAGGAGGGCGACAAGCTCGCGGTGCGCGAAATCACCTTCGCCGGCAACAATGCCTTCGCCGCGTCGAAGCTCAAAGGCGAGATCAAGACCGGCGAGATCAATATGCTCTCCTTTCTGTTCGACAATGATGTCTACGATGACGACAAGATCGAGAACGATCGCGAACTGATCCGCCATTTCTAGCGTGACCCACGGCTACGCCACGTGAACGTCCGCGCCGCCGCGAGCTACGAGGCGGAAAAGAAGGGCGTGGTCGTCACCTTCACGATCGACGAAGGACCGCAATATCGCTTCGGCAAGATTGCCATCCAATCGCGCATGAAGACGGTCGATGCCGCTTCGCGATGCGCCAATATCTGCGCATGCGCGAAGGCGACGTCTACAATGCCGACGCCGTCGACAAGACGGTCGAGGACGCGACCATGGGGCTCGCGCGCAACGGCGAGCCGTTCGCCGCCGTGCTCACCCGCCCCGAGCGTTTGCCGGAGCGCCATCTGGTCAATTTGGTCTACGCGATCGCGGAGGGCAAACGCGTCTATATCGAACGCATCGAAATCCACGGCGACACCAAGACCCGCGACGACGTGATCCGCCGCGAGTTCGACGTCGTCGAGGGCGATCCCTACAACAAAGCCCTGATCGACCGCGCCGAGCGCCGCCTCAAGGCGCTCGGCTTCTTCAAGACGGTCAAGATCGCGACCCAGCCGGGCTCGGCGCCGGACCGCCTCATCGTCAGCGTCACGGTCGAGGAGCAGTCGACCGGAACCTTCTCGATCTCCGGCGGCTATTCCACCTCCGCCGGCTTCCTCGCCGAGACGAGCGTCGGCGACAAGAATTTTCTCGGCACCGGGCTCGCCGCCAAGGTCTCGGTCACCTACGGCCAATACGCCCAAGGCGGCTCGATCTCCCTCACCGATCCGCAAATCTTCGATCAGCGCATTTCGCTCGGCGGCCAATTGTTCGCCAACCAGACGCTGGCGAACGAATATCAATCCTTCGACAGCGCCACTTACGGCGCCAAGCTGATCGTCGGCACGCCGATCAACGATCAGCTCGGCCTGCAATACTCCTATTCGATCTACAATCAGGGCCTGTCACTCGATCCCGCCAACGGGCCGTCGTCGCTGCCGGTGCAGCTTGCCGCGGCCGCGGGTCCGCAGTGGGTGTCGTCGATCGGCACCAGTCTCACCTATTCGACGCTCAATGATCCGAAAAATCCTACCAACGGCGTGCGCGCCCAGTTCAATACCGAGGTCGCCGGTCTCGGCGGCGCCGTCAATTTCGCCCGCACCACCGACGACCTGCGCTACTATCACGAGATCATGGGCGACGTCACCGGCATGGTGCGCGCGCAGGGCGGCTACATCACGCCGTGGGGCGGCCAGCAATTGCCGCTGATCGACAATTTCTTCGGCGGCCCGCAGCTGGTGCGCGGCTTCGCGCTCAACGGCTTCGGCCCGCGCGACATCACGCCCGGCACCACCCAGGACAATGTCGGCGGCAACGTCTATTGGACCACCACCGCCGAGCTGCAGGCGCCGGTGCCGTTCATTCCCGCCGACGCCCAGCTCAAGGTCGCGCTGTTCGCCGACGCCGGCAGCCTGTGGGCCAACAGCGCCTCGGGCAGCTCCAACCTCTCGTCGCTGACCCCGGCGCAGCAGATCGCCAATTCGCAAGCCATCCGCGCCTCGGTCGGCGGCAGCCTGATCTGGAACTCGATGTTCGGCCCGATCCGCGTCGACTACGCGTTCCCAGTCACGAAGCAGCCTTATGACGTGGTGCAGAACTTGAATTTTACCGCCGGCGGGTTTTGACGTTGCCCGATTAATTCCAATTTCGAAACACGTGCCGCCCCCTCGCCCATTTTCGTTTGTTGCCGAGCCGCGGGGGCGGGTGGGCAGTCAAGGCCGAAAAATGTGGAGTGGTACTGTCCGGAGACCGAGCACAGCGAGGGCGACTACACCGCTTAGGCGCGAAATGCATCGCCCTTCTGATGTCGATTTAAGGCAATCATTACGATGTGCTCGATGACCTTATCCCGATCCTTCCACTTCATAACAAGTTTGCTCGAATCCATTCGAAAATCGGCAATCACGTCGCGCAATTGATCCAGGGATAGAACGGCAAGTTTCTCCCGCAAGTTCGCCTCGCCGTGATTACTCTCGGCAATTGGATCGATCAGTGCTGGCGGCCGGCGATTGCCGCGTTTCTTGCCGGAAGGTTCGGCACCCGATGAGGAAGGCGCGCCACGGGACGCATCCACAACGCCCGGCGCCGGTCGGTTGCGCGATCCCTGCGCGTCAAGCACAGATTGGAGGCGATTTCGAAACTCCGTATTGTGTTTGGCTTCATCGCGGATGAGATCGAATAACGCCTTCAGCGTCGTATCGAGCGACATATTACCGCCTTTCAGAGTTTCGCCAAAATTTCGTCCGCGAGGGCAAGATACAGATCGGGCTCGCCTTTATACCCGTACTTCTGTTTCATAGTTCTGCTGCTACCGGAGAACGCGGCGGCATCCGACAAGTTCGTGGACTCTGGGATGATGGTGTCGAAGCAAGAGGCGTCCTTCTCCTGTTTCAACTGTTTGACCGTGTTGACGTGCACCGTGTTTTGAACTCGGTATTTCGAGACGACGATACCGAGCGGGTCGATCGGCTCGCCGATCTGCTTTGAAAAATCGGCCACGCGGGTAACGATCTGCGGAATGCCATACGTAGACAAGATATCCGGGATGGTGGGAATGATGTAGGCATTGGAGATGCGCAAGCCGTTAAGCGTAATGATTTCGAGATTCGGCGGGCAGTCGATCAAGACGATATCGTATTCGTCTAGAATAGGCTTCACCGCCCGGCGCAAGATGTCGATCGGGTTGAAGGCATAAAATTTTCCGGATGGTATGGTCGCCAACCGGTCCTGCACGTCGATCAGATCGAGGCTCGACGGTAGGAGGTCCACGGACGTGACTTCGCGGACGTCCGACACGTTCTTTTGAAGCGTCTTCGGCAAATCGAATTCCGGGTGATCTGGGTCAAGCGCGTCCTTGAAAAGGCGTGCAAGTGTGTGGCCCTGCGCATTCAACTTTTGCCAGCGTTTCTCGCCGATTAACATCGTAGTCGCGTTAGTCTGAGGATCGAGATCGATCACCAAGACTTTTTTTTCGCGGAAGGCCGAAAGCACTTCAGCGAGCGCGACGGTGGTATGCGTCTTACCGACGCCGCCTTTCAGGTTGATGGTTGCGATTACCTGTGCCATCGGATGTTTCCTTTTTCTGAGCCAAGCCCGAACCTGGGACCCATGGAAAATCGGCCCTGATTTCAGGGTGGCAACGGCGGTCGGAAAGTTAGGGAAACGGACGCGCCAATTGGCGACAGCCTGACTGGATACCCCAGCCATTTCAGCGATTTCGCTTATGCCAACTAGCTCGTCGTTGGTAGCATTGGCCATGGGTATGCTGGCTTCCTGGGGAAGTTGTGATTATGTCTCACGATTTCTGTGTACTAGATACACAGTCCGCCGTCAACAGCGAATGAAATCGCGCAAATCAAGGAATTACTAATCCGCAGGCCGGCCATCACTTCAATATTGTCCTTACGTCGGTGACGATGCCCTTGACGAGCGTCCCTTTCTTTGATACGTTAAAACTATCCTGCTCATCGAATCATCGAGGGACGCCTTTCGCGAGGGTGCTCCTGACAGGCGGAGCGGGGGCGGTTCCCGCGGGCGGCGCCACACACGCCGTTCCCGGGCGGTTCCGGGCATCGTCTCGGCCGGCACCAGGACCGGTCTGCGAGGTGCTCGCTGCACTGGCGCCGGGGAGGGTCCTCCCGTCTGCACCCGGTAATTCCAGGAAGCGCGGCCCGGAGCTGAGCGAGGCTACAGGCCTCATGCAAGTGCCGCGGTGGAGCGCCGGAAGGCGAGCGCGCCCCGCAAAACGGACGAACGGCACACAGTGTGTCGGGTGGTCCGTTGGCGCGCGGCCGCGCCTGATCGCGCGGCATTGGTTGGATGCGCCTTTCGGCGCTCCGCCTCCCTCTTTTGTTACCGGGGGCGGATCGGGAAGTCGCTTTTCTTGCTTGGTGGTTGGCAAAGCTCGGGTGCGTCCGCGCCGCGAGAATGCTGTTGCTTGTCCTGCTCCTGAAAGACGCACTCTATCGTCATTGCGAGGCGAGAGGGCGTCCCGCCCGTCTTTGACGGGCTATGGCGACGAAGCAATCCAGGGGGCCGTGCCGCTTCCCCTGGATTGCTTCGCTTCGCTCGCAATGACGAATGAAGAGTCGTTACCGACGGCCGTTGGTATGACTCCTCTTCGTTCAGGTCAAAGAGAAGTTCATGGAGCCACTACTGCCCCGCGTGCCACGCCGGCTTCGGAAACATCACCGCGTGGGCGCCCGGCAGCGTCGCCGGCGCGACGCCGTAGAATTCGCCGTGCTGCCATTGCCCGACATACCACGGCCTGGTGTAGAGGTTGCCCTGCAATTTGACCGCGCCGAGAATGGTCGGGAAGGTTCCGGTCTGCAGCTCCTTGATGACCGCGGCGCGATCGATCCGCCCGACCCGCTCGATCGCCTGTTGCAGCATCTGCAGCGACGCATAGGTGATCGGCGACGCCCAGCGGTCCGGCTCCTCGCCGTTCACCGCCATGTAGTGCGCCATGTATTGTTTGCTCGCGGCGGATTCCGCGTCCCAGCCGCCGATCCCCATGACGCCGTCGGCGTCCGCGCCGAAGCGTTGCTTGAAGGCCGGGTAAGCGGTGCCGACGGCGGTATACAAGACCTTGGGGTTGAACCCCGACGCGCTCGCCTGTGCAGTGATCGCCATCGTATCCGGCGGATAACTGAAAGCCACGAACGTGTCCGGATGGATCGCTTTGACCTCGGCAATAAGGTCCAGCATGCTGGCTGCTTCGACCGGATAGGGCCGATCATAAACGATGTCGAAATTTGCCCTTTTTGAAAATTCTGCGAGCGACCTTCGCCAGACCGATGCCGAACTGATCGGCGACGCTCACCATCGCGACATTGTCGCCGATTTTGCCCGCGGCACGCAGACGCGGAGAGGGTTTCGACCAGCGCCGTTGCCGCCCCGGTCGTGCGTGCCGAGAAACCAGAAGGTGTTTGGCCAGCTTTTGCAGGGTTTCCGGCGTGGTCATGCCGTCGTGACGCAAGCAGCGGATAGCCGCCGCGATAGAACAGCGGCGCAACGGCCAAATTCAATCCGGTGCCCCATGGCGGCAGGATGAAATCGACCTTGTCGACATCGATCAGCCGTTCGACGGCGGCGAGCGCATCGTCGACGTTGCTGTGGTCGTCGTATGCGACGAACTCGATCGGCACGCGCTTGCCGACGCTCGCGAGCATGATACCGCCGGCGGCATTCACTTCGTGGCGCCAGAGCCGGTAGTTCGGCAGCACCGTCGTCGCCGCGCCCGCGGCATTCGGCCCGGTCAGGGAGATCGCGTAGCCGATCCTGATCGGTTGCGGTTCCTCGCTGCGGGCGGCGGGCCCGCACGCCAGCGTCGCGACCGCCGCCAAGATGCCGACGACGATCGCCGATTAATTCGTCATTTTCCTCTCCGTGCAACTCGTCATTGCGAGCGAACGGGTCCGGCCCGAAGTGGCCGGTCCGATGACAGGCTCCGCGAAGCAATCCACGGAAGCGGCACGGCCCATAACACGCTCTGTCTTAAACCTTCATGCCCGCCGCAGGGTTCGCGGCGGCGCAATAACCGCGCGCGGAACTCACAAACGGCACCATCGCACCGTTCGCGCGTAACTCGACGTTATTTGTTAATCGGCTACTTACTGCCGGGACGACAAAAAGGATTGCTCCGTCGGCCCGTTGTCGGCTCGGTTCCATGCGGCGCATGAGAGTGCGAAGCACGAGAACAGGAGCGGAGGTTGGAATGCTGCTGCTGCGCGCGCTGTCCCGCTTCAAGATGTTTGCCGTGGTCAGCGCGATCGTGGTTCTGCTCAGTGTCGCCGGAATAGCCGCCACGCTCAAGATGACGGTGGACTATTTGCTCTACTGGGACGCAACGGCCGCGGCCGAGAGCTGGGCAAAATACGTAGGGGAGAACGTCGCCGACATCCAAGAAATCGCCGACGGCGCGCAGCCCTCCGCCGAGAGCATGAATTTCTTCATTCGCACCCAGCAGATCCGCAACGTGTTCGGCTTCGCCATCACCAATCTCTACGGCAACGTCCAGCTCGTTTCCGACGGATCGAAGATTACCAGCATCGGCGGCACCATCCACGACGAGGCGGCCTGGCGCGCGGCGCGCTCGGACCAGCCGATCATCGCGGTCAAGGAGGGCCATCCGCCGCTGCGCCCGCGCATTTATTCCGAAGCTTATGTTCCGGTCGTCATCGACGGCAAGCCGCGCGCCGTCGTCGCGGCCTATGTCGATCTGACCGAGCAGTCCCGTCATTTTCGCAAGGCGTTCGTCGTTGCGGCTATCGCGCTGTGCCTCTTGAGCGGGGTCGGCGTCGGCATCCCGACGCTGGCGTGGCATCGTCAATTCACCGAGCGACGGCGCGCCGACCAGCGCGTGCACTATCTCGCCCGCCACGACGGCCTGACCGGCCTGTCGAACCGCGGTCAATTCATCGAGCGCGTCGACGCGGCGCTGGCGGCGATCGCCCGCGGGGCGGGGCGGCGGCGGTATCGCCATCCATCTCGTCGACCTCGATCATTTCAAGGCGATCAACGATACCTTCGGCCACGACGGCGGCGACTTCGTGCTCAAGGCCGTCGCCGAGCGTCTGCGTCACGTCAGTCCGGCCGAGCGACGAGATCGCCCGGTTCGGCGGCGACGAGTTCGTGGTGATGCAGGGGAACGTCACCGAGCAGGAATCGATCGAGAACTACGCGCTCCGTCTCATCGCCGCGCTGACCACGCCGATCAAATTTCACGAGCAGGAGATCAGTGTCAGCACGAGCATCGGTTACGCGCTGGCGCCGGCCGACGGCGACAATTCCGCGCGGCTCATCAAATGCGCGGACCTCGCGCTCTACCAGGCCAAGGCCGACGGCCGCAACTGCGCGCGCGGCTTCCTGCCGGCGATGGACGCCACGCTCAAGGCCCGCATCGATCTCGAGAAGAAGATCCGCCATGCAGTCAGCCCATGACGGCTTCGAGTTGCACTATCAGCCGATCTTCGAAATCGTCGACCGGCGCCTGATCGGCTTCGAGGCCTTGATCCGCCTGCGCGCCGATGACGGCACGCTGTTGCCGCCGCTTCTGTTCATTCCCGTCGCCGAGGAACTGCGCCTGATCGAGAAGATCGGGGCCTGGGTCGTGCGCGAGGCGTGCCGGACCGCGGCGTCATGGCCGGATCATCTCACCGTCGCGGTCAACGTCTCGGTCGCGCAATTCGAGGCCGGCACGATGAGCCGGATCGTCGCCGCCGCGCTCGCAGAGGCGGGCCTGCCGGCGCGCCGGCTCGAATTGGAGATCACCGAGAGCCTGCTTGCTCGGCGACAAGGAGGCCATCATGTCGGAACTGCGGACGCTCAAGGCGATGGGCGTCGCCATCGTGATGGACGATTTCGGCACCGGCTATTCGAGCTTGAGCTATCTGTGGCGGTTCCCCTTCAACAAGATCAAGATCGACCAGAGCTTCATGCTCGGCCTCGACCGCTCCGGCCGCGACGCGGAAACGATCGTCAAGACCATCATCGCGCTCGGACGCGAACTCAACATGCGCGTTACCGTCGAGGGCGTCGAGACCGCCAAGCAGGCGAGCTTTCTCGACGAGATCAAGGGCGACCAGGCGCAGGGCTTCTTCTTCGGCCGGCCCGTCGCCGGCACCGAAGTCGCCGCGATCATCCTGGCGGACTTTCAGGACGGGCGTCGCGAAGGGCACGCGGCCGGCGGAGGAAGAGGTCGAAGCTGCGGCTCATCCACTGATCGATCAAATGGTTCCGTCACACTGAGGCAGCCGCGGATCCGATCGAAATCGGATCAGGCGGCGCACTTCAGGATGACGGATTGGTGTCACGCCGCTTTGGCGAGCTTGCCGGCAGCGTTCAGCCCGCGCTCGATGTCGGTGAGAATGTCGTCGATATGCTCGATGCCGACCGAGAGTCGGACATAGCCGTCGGTGACGCCGGTCGCCTCCAGCTCGTGCGGGTCGAGCTGCGAATGCGTGGTGGTGGCCGGATGGATCGCCAGCGTGCGGGTGTCGCCGATATTGGCGACGTGATAAATCATCTCCAGCGCAGTCGATGAAGCGGCGGCCCGCCTCTTTGCCACCGGCGAGTTCGAAGCCGAGCAAGCCGCCGAGCCCGCCTTTGAGGTAGCGTTCGGCGCGCTCGCGGTGCACGCCGGACTGCACCGAGGGGTGAATGACCTTCGTCACCTCCGGCCGCCCGCGCAGATAATCCGCCACCGCCTGCGTGTTCTCGCAATGCTTCGCCATGCGCAGCGTCACCGTCTCTACGCCCTGCAGGGTCAGAAAGGCGTTGAACGGGGAGAGCGCGGAGCCGATGTCGCGCAGCAGCGTGACCCGCGCCTTGATGATATAGGCGATCGGCCCGAGCGGCTTGACCGCTTCGGTCCACACCGCGCCGTGATAACTCGGATCCGGCGTGTTGAGCGCCGGCTGGCGCACCGGATGCGCGGCCCAGTCGAAGGTGCCGCTGTCGACGATGAGGCCGCCGATCGAATTGCCGTGGCCGCCGAGATATTTGGTCGTGGAATAGACCACCACCGCGGCGCCGTGATCGAATGGCCGGGTGAGAATCGGCGCCGCCGTGTTGTCCATGATGAGTGGAATTCCCAAAGCGCGGCCGATTTCGGCGACCTCGGCGATGGGGAACACCGTGAGCTTCGGGTTCGGCAGCGTCTCGGCATAATAGGCGCGGGTGCGGTCGTCGGTGGCGCGGCGGAAATTGTGCGGATCGACCGGATCGACGAAGCGGACTTCGATGCCTTGATCCTTGAGCGTGTTGGCGAACAGGTTCCAGGTGCCGCCATAGAGGTCGGTGGACTGACACGACATTGTCGCCGGCGCGCGCGAGGTTTTGCAAAGCGAAGGCCGAAGCCGCTTGTCCCGACGCCACGGCCAGCGCGGCGACGCCGCCCTCCAGCGCGGCCACGCGCTTCTCCAGCACGTCGTTGGTCGGATTCATGATGCGGGTGTAGATATTGCCGAGTTCTTTCAGCGCGAACAGATTGGCGGCATGCTCGGTGCTGTGGAACTGATACGACGTGGTCTGATAAATCGGCACGGCCACGGCGCCGGTCGTGGGATCGGCGCGCCAGCCGGCGTGCAAAGCGACGGTTTCCGGATGCTTCGACACAGACATGGACTTTTCCCCGTGTGAAGGCGGCGGCCCCCGTGGACCTTGATGCCTCGCCTTCTGCGCCCAAGGTGATGACAATGAAAAAGATAGTCAAGTATTCCGATTAATGAATGCGATTTTTGCGCCCGCGCCGGAGACGGCGCGCAGAACATTCCTCAATCGATCAAATCGATAGAGTATTTCGTTTTTCTCAGGCGGCGGCGGGCGCTGGCGCGCCGCGCGAATATTTGCTGCGCCGCACCGCGACGATCTCCGCCAGGATCGAGATCGCGATCTCGTCCGGCGTGATGGCGCCGAGGTCGAGGCCGGCCGGCGCCTTGAGCTTGGCCAGGCGCTCGGCGGCGATGCCGCTCTTTTGCCAGCGCCGCCTTCAGCGGTTCCGCCTTCTTGCGGCTGCCGACGAAGGCGACGTAGTCGGCATCGATCAGCGAGCGCGGCGCGCAAGCGCGGCTTCGTCGCCGCGGCCTTGGGTCGACACCACCACGAACCGCGCGCCCGGCTCCGCGACCGGCAGCGCATAGCCTTCGATGCGGCGGTCGGCCTCGGCGAACGCCGCCTGCTCCGCCGCGGGCGCGCACACCGTCACGGCAAAGCCGGTGCGCCGCGCCAGATCGGCGATGGCGATGGCGACCGGCGATGAGCCGCAGATCACGACCTGCGGCCGCGGCAGCACCGGCTCGATGAAAATATCCATGGTGCCCTGGCTCGGACACATGTTCTTGGCGAAGCGCACGCCTTCGTGCTCCTCGCCGGCGTTGACGCCGTGATCGGCAAGGAGGTCGGGCGGCTGCACCGAGACGAGGCGCGAGCGGCCGTCGCCGAGCGCGTCCTTGGCCGCCTTGAGCACGGCCGCGCGGGCGCAGCCGCCGCCGATCCAGCCCTCGGAGATGGTGCCGTCGGGCAGGATCACCGCCTTGGCGCCGGCCTTCGCCGCGGTCGCCGCCACGGTGCGCACGACGGTCGCGAGCGCGAACGGCTCGCCGGCCGATTTCCGCGTCGCGATGATGTCGAGAATGTCGGTCGAGCGGTTCATGTCCGGCACCTCCGATCAAATCCTCGCCAGATAAGGTTCGAGCGCCGCAAGGCTGTCGAGATTGTGGGCGGGAGCAAACAAATCGACATAGGGCAGCGCCGCCTGCATGCCGCGCGCCTGCGGCGAGTAATCGCGCCAGCCGATCAGCGGATTGAGCCAGATGATGCGGCGGCAGCGGCGGCGCAGCCGGCGCATCTCGACGCCGAGCTTGTCCGGCCTCGCCGGTGTCGTAGCCGTCGGAAACGATCATCAATGCGGTGCGCGAATTGATGACGCGCCGCGCGTGCCAGCGATTGAAGGTGGCGAGGCTTTCGCCGATCCGCGTGCCGCCGCCGATGCCTTGCGCCATCAGCGCCAGCTTTTCCACCGCGCGGGTCACGTCGCGGTCGCGCAGCGAGGGCGACACATGGGCGAGGCGGGTGTGGAAGACGAACGCCTCGGCCTCGCGGAAGCTGTCGACCACGCCGTGCAGGAAGCGCACGAAGAACGCGGTGTAGAGGCTCATCGAGCCGGAGGCGTCGAGCAGCACGACGAGGCGCAGCGGTTTTATCTTTCGTCGCCGCCAGGCGAGATCGATCGGCGTGCCGCCGTGCGCGATGCTGCGATGGATGGTGCGGCGCAGATCGAGCCGGCGCCCGCGCCGCCTGATGCGCTCGCGGCGCACCAGGCGCGCGCGCATGACGCGGGCAAGCCGCGCGGCGAGCGCGTGGGTCGCCGCGACGTCGTCCGGGATCGACGATGTGGCGGAGATCGGTCGCGCTCAGGGACTCGACGCGCGAAGCGCCTTCGCGGCGGCCCCGGCCGTCGGCCGCCGCCGCTTCGTCCTGATCGCTGCGCCGCTCGACATGATCGGGAAGTCCAAGCGCCTCCTGCGGCACATGCGCTTCGGCGAGCCGCCGCGCCGGCGCGTGGCTCGCCTGCGGCGCACCCGAAACGACCTGCCGCTGGCGCATGTCGCGGCCCTGCCAGAAGGCGTCGAAAATCTCGTCGAAGCGCTCCCAATCGGAATGCGTGGCGCAGAACAGCGCGCGCAGCGCCGGCTTGAGCGACGACGGCCGGACGGCGGCGGGCGAAGCGAGGATCGAGAGCGCGTCGCCGGTTTCGGCGAGGCCGACCTTGAAGCCGTTGTCGCGCAAGGTGCGGGCAAAGCCGGCGAGCCGGCGGCGGGCGCCGTCGCCAAAGCTCGATCGCTGTCGTCCGTCATCGCGCGGGGGCGACGGCGGCCGCGACAGCTGCACCGTCGGGGCGGCGAGCATCGCCAACGCCGCGGCGGCTGCCGCTTTCTTTTTGCAGCCGCTCTTCGCCACCGCTGGCGGGGTCGCCGGTCATCACGCCACCTTGCCCAAGAGCCGCTCGGTGACCTCGCGGGTCACGCGCGCGCGGTCCTCATGGGTTTTCAACAGGCACATCATGGTTTCGTGCACGGCTTCCGGTTCCTGCCGCAGCTCGTGGATATCGAGGCCCGCGAGCGTCGCCGCCCAGTCGAGCGTCTCGGCGACGCCAGGCACCTTGCGCAGGTCCTCCTGGCGGATCGCCGCAACCATGCGCGCGATCTGCAAGGCCAGCGCGACATCGATAGCGGGCAGCCGCGTCAGGATGATCGTCGCCTCGCGATCGACCTCGGGAAAATCGATGTAGTGATAGAGGCAGCGGCGCCGCAGCGCGTCGGACAATTCGCGCGTGCCGTTGGAGGTCAGCACCACGCGCGGGATCGCTGTCGCCTTGATGGTGCCGAGTTCGGGGATCGAGACCTGAAAGTCGGAGAGGAGCTCGAGCAGAAACGCCTCGAACTCCTCGTCGGCGCGGTCGACCTCGTCGATCAGCAACACCGGCGGCTTTTCCCGCCGGATCGCGGCGAGGAGCGGCCGTTCGAGCAGATATCTCTCCGAGAAAATATGCTCCTCGATGTCGTCGGCGTTCTCGCCGACGCCCTCACGCGCTTTGATGGCGAGAAGCTGGCGCTGATAGTTCCACTCGTACAGCGCGGCGTTCTGGTCGAGGCCCTCGTAGCACTGCAGGCGGATCAACTCGGCGCCGTGCACGGCGGCGAGCGCCTTGCCGACCTCGGTCTTGCCGACGCCGGCTTCGCCCTCGAGCAACAATGGCCGCTTGAGGAACTCCATCAGCCACAACGCCGTGGCGATGTCACGGTCGGCGACATAGCCGACCGCGGCGAGTTTGTCTGCGATATTTTCACGCTAAGAGCGTCATGAGAGATCAGCAGCTCCGTTCCTTCTGGTCCGCCGCCGTCATTTATCTCGAACGCCGGAGCCCCCTCACCCTACCCTCTCCCCCACGGGGAGAGGGTTTCTTTCAGTGCCGCTGCTTGCGGCGCGCATTCTTCCTCGCGGCGGCGGAGCACCATTCAGGGGGTTCCGGCAGTTACATATATATATATTTCAACACCGGCGCTTGCACGCTTCGCCTTTCCCCTTTCCGGGAAGACGCCCTATTGGGGCGACGAGCGAACCGCGTCCCTTCTCCCCATGGGGAAAAGGACAGGATGAGGTGGGCTCCGGCGCTTCAGATCTATTTTCAGATCTATTTTCAGCGCCTGCACATCACCCATGCAGCCCGAGCTTCTCCGCGGCGGTCCAGGTGCGCCAATGGTCGTGCGGCATCTGGATATGGGTCGAGCCGAGGAAGCCGAAGGCGTCGTTGACGGCATTGGAGAAGCACGGCACGCCGCCGACGTTCGGGCTCTCGCCGACACCCTTGGCGCCGATCGGGTGATGCGGCGACGGCGTCGTGGTCCAGTCGGTCTCCCAGTGCGGGGTCTCCACCGCGGTGGGCAGGAAATAATCCATGAACGAGGCGGTGGTGACGTTGCCGTCCTCGTCGTAGTGGATTTCCTGACCCATCGCGATGGCGAACGCCTCGGTCAGGCCGCCGTGAATCTGTCCCTCGATGATCATCGGGTTGATGCGCGTGCCGCAATCGTCGAGCGCGTAGAAGCGGCGCACTTTTGTCTGGCCGGTGTCGACGTCGACATCGAGCACGCAGATATAGGCGCCGAACGGGAAGGTGAAGTTCGGCGGGTCGTAATAGTTGATCGCCTCGAGCCCCGGCTCCATGCCGGGCGGCACTTCGTGATAAGCCGCCCAGGCGAGCTCGGTCATGGTCTTGAAGCGCTCGGGGTTGCCTCTCACGCGGAAGCGGTCGACGTCCCATTCCAGATCGTCGTCGTGCACTTCCAGCATGTAGGCGGCGATCATCTGCGCCTTGGCCTTTATTTTTCGGCACGCCATCGCGGTCGCGGCGCCGGACACCGGCGTCGAGCGCGAGCCATAGGTGCCAAGCCCGTACGGCGCGGTGTCGGTGTTGCCTTCCTCGACCATGATGTTGTCGGCTGCGATCCCCAGCTCCGAGGCGATGATCTGGGCGTAAGTCGTCTCGTGGCCCTGACCCTGCGATTTGGTGCCGAGCCGGCAAATGCCGCTTCCGGTCGGATGGATGCGGATTTCGGCACTGTCGAACATGGCGATGCCGAGAATGTCGCAGGCGCGCGAAGGCCCGGCGCCGACGATTTCGGTAAAGAAGGCGACGCCGATGCCCATCAGCTCGCGGGTCTCGCCGCGCTTGAACGCTTCCTGCTTGGCCTTCTGCTCTTGCGCGCAGCTTTCTTGTAATCGACCGCTTCCATCGCCTTGGCCATGGCGGTGTGATAGTCGCCGGAATCGTACTGCCAGCCGAACGCCGACGTGTAGGGAAATTGCTCACGCCGGATCAGGTTTTTGATGCGGAATTCGGCCGGGTCCATGCCGAGCTTTTGCGCCATGATGTCCATGGCCCGTTCGATCGCATAGGCCGCCTCGGTGACGCGGAACGAGCAGCGATAGGCGACGCCGCCCGGCGCCTTGTTGGTGTAGACGCCGTCGACCAGGCAATGGGCGGTCAGGGAAATCGTACGAGCCGCTGATGATGCTGAAGAGCCCCGCCGGCCATTTGGTGGCGTTGGCGCAGGCATCGAAGGCGCCGTGGTCGGCGATGGTGTAGCAGCGCATCGCCGTCACCTTGCCGTCCTTGGTCGCGGCGATTTCCATGTCCATGTGGAAGTCGCGGGCGAACGCCGTGGTCGAGAGGTTCTCGATGCGGTCTTCCACCCATTTCACCGGACGCCCGGTCACGATCGAGGCGACGATGGCGCAGATATAGCCCGAATAGGCGCCGACCTTGTTGCCGAAACCGCCGCCGATGTCGGGGGCGATGACGTGGATCTTGTGCTCGGGGATTTTCGAAATCAGCGAGCCGACGGTGCGGATCACGTGCGGAGCCTGGAACGTGCCCCAGAGCGTCAGTTCGCCCTTGATCTTGTCGAACGAGGCGACGCACTGACAGGTTTCCAGCGGGCAAGGATGACACCGCGGATAGACGATGAACTCCCTGATCGTCACGTCGGCCTTGGCAAAGGCGGCATCGGTCGCGGCCTTGTCGCCGGCCTGCCAGGAGAAGATGTGGTTGTAGTGCTTCCGCTTGCCGTGGGCGCCCTCGGTCTTGTCCTTCAAGTCCTCGCGGATCATCGGCGCGCCGTCAGTCATCGCCTTGAGCGGATCGACGTTGCAGGGGAGCGCCTCGTATTCGACTTCGACCAGTTCGACGGCATCGGCCGCAGCCTCGCGGCTTTCTGCGATGACGAACGCGACTTCCTGGTTCTGGAACAGCACTTTGCCGTCGGCCAACACCATTTGAACGTCGCCGGCCAGCGTCGGCATCCACGCCAGATTGACGGTTTTGAGCGTCTCGGCGGTGATCACCGCGACGACGCCGGGCAGCGCCGCGGCCTTCGTCGTGTCGATCTTATTGATACGGGCGTGGGCGTGCGGCGATCGCACCAAGTCGCCGTAGAGCATACCCGGCAGTTTCACGTCGTCGACGTAATTGCCCTTGCCCTGGGTGAAACGGATATCCTCGACGCGTTTCCTTTTGCAGCCCATGCCTTCGAGCTTGACGGCACGTTCGGCGGAGGTGGGGGTCATGTCGTTCATTCTGCGGCCTCCTGGAACGGCACGCCGGCGAGCTTCGCGGCGGCATATTGAATGGCCTTGACGATGTTCTGATAGCCGGTGCAGCGGCACAGATTGCCGGAAATGCCGAAGCGGATTTCTTCCTCCGACGGATCGGGATTCTCCTGCAGCAGCCGATAGGCCCGGGTGATCATCCCCGGCGTGCAGAAGCCGCATTGCAGCCCGTGCATCTCGCGGAAGCCCTCCTGCAGCGCATGCAAGCGTGCCGTCGGCGTGAGCGATGCCCTCGATGGTGATGACCTCGGCGCCGTTCGCCTGCACCGCGAACACGGTGCAGGACTTCACCGATTTGCCGTCGAGATCGACGGTGCAGGCGCCGCAATGGCTGGTCTCGCAGCCGATATGCGGGCCGGTGAGGTTTTGCTGATCGCGCAGGAAGTGGATCAACAAGGTGCGCGGCTCGACCAAAGCTTCGACGGTCTTGCCGTTCACCTTCAGCTCGATGTGAGATTTGGCCATAGCTTCCCCCCGGTCAACCACGAGCACGCGACAGCGCGCCCGAGAGCGCGCGGGTCAGCATCACGCCCGCCATCTTGGTGCGGTAAATCGCGGGTCCGCGGGCGTCCACGGCCGGCGCGGTGATCGCCTCGGCGGCGGCGACCGCGCGTTTGACGGTCGCTGCTATCGAGCGCGGATCCGGTGAGGATCTTGGCCGCCTCCTCCGCCCACAACGGCGTTTCGGCGACGTTGGTAAGGCCGATCGAGCAGCTCGCGACTTTGCCGCCGCTCATGGTGAGGATAACGGCCGCGGCCGCGGTCGCATAATCGCCGATCTTGCGCTTCAATTTTTCGTAGGCGTAGCCGTGGCCGGCGGGCGGCACTGGAATGCGCACCGCTGTGAGCACGTCGCCCGCCTCCAAGGCGGTGAAGTAGGCGCCCTGGTAGAACTCGCGCGCCGCGATGCGGCGTTCGCCGTTCTTGCCGGCGACGTGATAGCTCGCGCCGAGGCACATCATCACCGCCGGCATGTCGTTGCCGGGATCGCCATTGGCGACGTTGCCGCCGAGCGTGCCGAGGTAGCGCACCTGCGGATCGGCGATCGCGAGCGAGGTCTCGCGCAACAGCGGCACTTTTTCCGCCAACAATTGCGAGCCGATCACCTCGTGCTGCGTCGTCATCGCGCCGATGACGACGTCGCCGCCTTCGCTCCGAATGCCTTTGAGCTCGGGGATGGCGGCGAGATCGACGAGGTTTGCCGGACTGGCGAGGCGAAGCTTCATCATCGGGATAAGGCTGTGACCACCTGCGAGCGCGCGGCCGTCGTCGCCCAGTTGAGCGAGCAACGCCACCGCATCTTTGACGGAGGTCGGACGGTGATAGGCGAAAGCGCCAGGTATCATTGGCATCCTCCCTGGCGCAGACGGTGCCGCCCAAGGTCATCACCAGGAGCGATGCTTAACGTCTGCGCAATACCGACTGCTTGTAATTGCAGCTTGGCGAGTTGTGCGCTGCACCAGCAAGCGCGGGTTCACCAACGTCTAGGGAATGCACCAAATGGGGCGGTTCTAGCACGAATTGCAGTCAAGCTCGCACGAACTGCGTCAGGATTGCTGACACATTCTGCCGGATCGGCGCGCGCATAGCGGCGTCTATTGCGGTGCAAAACGATGCGTGCGGCGGCGCAACAACAATGCCCCATCGACACCATTGGCGGAGGCGATGCGCGACTTCAACGAACCGATGCGGCTGCGGCTCACCGGCACGGCGTAATGGCCGACGCCGGCCAACTCTACCATATCGCTGTCGCCGTAACGCTTGTAGCCGACGACCCGATCGATGTTGACGATGTGGCTCCTGTGCACCCGCACGAACAAGCTCACGATCGAGCCGCTGCTCGACGTCGCCGATGGCGAGCGGACAGAACAGCTTGTCATTGCCGTCGAAGATGGTGGTGTAGTGCGCATTGGCATGGATCGCGACCACGTCTTCGACGGCGACAAAATGCGTGCCGCCGTCACGCTCGACCGGCAGATGCCGGGCAAAGCGCCGCGGCGGTCCGCCGGCGCCGCCGAGCGGGCCGTAGGTGCCTTGCCCGAACTCCGGGGTTTCGTGATCCGCCGCGATCACGCCGGCAGCCGAGCCCCGCGCTGCCGTCTCGACTCTCGCCATGCCCACTGCGGCCGCGACGGCTAACGGAACCAAGGCCGCGTCGCCGGCCACCGGCGCGACCGCCGGCGCTGCCTCGCGCGACGAATCCGGCAGCAGCACCAACAAAAAGATTCCCGAAACGCAGAACGCGACGATGGCGACGACGATGGCGAGGAGGTCGCTCGACAGCACCGGCGCGCCCGATGACGCCGTGACGAAGGGATAAAGCGTCACGCCCGCCATCGCGGTATAATGCATGCCCGACACGGCGATGCCGAACGCGGTGGCCGAGAGGATCAAAGGCGGCCGCCCGCCCCGCCCGGTTGCCAGCCACAGCGCCAGGCCGGACGCGGCGATGGCGATCGCCATGCTGGCGGCGACAAAGACGCGGTCGTGCACCATGTAGGTCGAGGCATCGAGCGCGCTCATGCCGATATAGTGCATGGTGAAAATGCCGCCGCCCATCAGGCACGCCGACAGCGTCAGCCGCAGCACCGTCAACGGTCCGGAGCTGGTGGCATAGACCGCGGCGCCGACCACCATGGTGCAGACCAGGAGCGACAACAGCGTCGGCAGCACCAGATAATCGACCTGGAACGGCAGGCGAACCGCCAGCATGCCGACGAAATGCATGGTCCAGACCGCGACGGCGAGCGACACCGTCGCGCCGGCCAGCAAGAGCCGCCGGCGCAACCCGGTCGCGTCGGCGATCTGAACCGCGAGGCTCAGTCCGACATAGGCGCCCTGGACGGCCATGACGACCGAAAGCAGGACGAGCCAAGGCTCATAGGTCACCGGCATTGCCGTCATCCCTTCGCTGTGTGGGACGGCTCAACTTCACCCCATCGGGCATCCGACAACTATAGATGAAGTTTGCCCGCGGCCGAGACCGCCTCGCGGCCGCTAATTTGACCTTGCGGGTCGTAGGCTTCCCAGTAAAGGCTTGGGCGGCGAGCGCTCGAGCCGTTTGCCACTTCCGCGGCGTCGATTTGCTATATTGCGGGAAACGAGGTAAATTGCTTTGCTGGCAGAAGTCGCCATCGAATATCGGAGGGCACAATGAAAGCCAAGCTTGCGAAAGTGATGCTTTGGATGGTGGGCCTATTAGTGCTGACAGCGATGTCGGCCGTAGGTTACAAGACCCTCAGCCAAAAAGAGACGAATGCCAACTTGGAGAAAGCGAGAACCATGATTGCCGACGATTCCGCCGGCCAAGGCTCGCTCGCCTAGTATCTACCTCTTCTCTTTAGGCCGTGTCGGCGTCCTGCCCTGCGGAAACGCTGAGGGGGAACGAAGCTTTGCGCGTCCTGACCCTGGCACTTCCCGGTCGCTTCCCCGCGGTGGTATTCGATCCGGGCCGATGGTGGGACGCGGTCGCCGCGACCCGGCGACACGAGCTTGAGGTCTTCAGCGCCAATTACGCCTGGTGGCGGACCATGTGCAGCGCGCGCATCAAGCCGTTGATGCTGTCGCGGCGTGGCGCGTTGGAGCGTCTTCACCAGCAGGCGCTTTGGTGGTCGCAGAATTCCGATCTGGAAGCGACCGCCGCCGCGGCGGGCGGCGCGCTCGACGCGTTGACGACGCATGCGCCGTATCAATCGATCCCGGCCTACCTGAAAACACTTGCGCCGATCGCGCAGTGCCTCGATGCATTCAACCAAATGCAGTCCGAGTTCTTCGTCGACGTCAAGATCGGGCCGTTGGTGCACGGTCTTGACTACGACAGCAGCGCGGCTCTCGTCCGCTACAGTCAAGCCGACAGCCTTCTCAGCCGTTCGATCGAAGCCGCGCTGGAACAATGTCCTGGAGCACTAGGGTTCGCGGCGCTCACCGCCACCAGCCCGCAGGACCTGCTCACCGGTCTCATCGCGGCGAGGCATCTGCGCAATTCAAACCCGGGCGTGCACATCTCGCTCGTCGACCATGGCTATGAAAATTTTTCGTTGCACGCGCATATCGATGCGCTGCGCCATGCCGGAACGCTCGACGCGGTATTCGACACGATCATCGCCCAGAAGGACGATCGCGACAGCCTCGTCCCCGCCCTCATCGACGCGGTCGCCGCGGGCGATCATCCGCGCGGCTATCTCACGCCCGCCGACCTCCCGGCGGCGGCGAGCGCCCCGACGCCGTTCTCCGCCCCTCCGCCCGTGCCGACCTTCACGCCGGAAGCGGTCTTGCTGACCCGGCTCAGCAAGCGGCGATGCTATTGGAACAAATGCAACTATTGCACGCAGAACAGCAAATATGCCGATACGAGAGCACCATCCGACGCCGAGATACGCGCTTCTCTCGATCGCATCGAAACATTGGTCGCCGCCGGCTATCGTTATTTCCTGTTTGCGGACGAAGCGATTTCGCCCTCGACGCTGCGCCTTCTGGCCGATGAAATAGACCGCCGCGGCACGCGGTTCCATTGGTCCTGCCGCTGCAAGCTCGAGCGTGCGCATACTGCCGAGCTTTTCGAGCGGGTCGCCAAGGCCGGCTGCTACGAAATCCTGTACGGGCTGGAAAGCACGTCGCCGCGCGTCCTTTCTCTCATGGGCAAATACACGGAGGGGCTGGATGAAGAGCGAATTGCTAAAGTCTTCGCCGAGATGGCCGCCGTCGGCATCCAGGCCTACATCGCGCTGATCGGCGGCTTCCCCGGCGATACCCTGGCCGACACGGGAAACACGGTCGACTTTCTTATCCGTGAGTTATCGAACCTGCGTGGCGCTACTTATTTCGTCAACACGTTTATCGTGTATTGCGACACGCCGGTTGCCCGTGAGCCGAATCAATTCGGTATCGCCAAAGCGGTGGCCAACGGCGATATTGCGCAAAAGTTCGAATACCAACTCGCGCCGGAGATCCGCGACGCGACAGGCGAGGTCATGCGGGAATTGCCAGCGCTTCGCCGGCGCCTCGACGACGCCTTTGGCTGGACACCGTTGCTGCAGCGACCGGGGGGCGAAATAGCCAGGTATCTTTATTTCACCACCGGCCAGGGCGCGATCTTCAGAACCCTGCAAAAGAACCCCTTCGCCGAATTGACGTACGACAGCCGGATAACGAAAACGGGTGGTCCCGCATCCAGCCGTATCGTACACGCGGACGCAGGGGAGATGGTGGGTGCTCAGTAAGCCGACGGGGTCGAATGCGACTGCCCACGGCGCGGTCAGGGGGAACGGAGCTTTGCGCGTCCTGACCCTGGCACCTCCCGGTCGCTTTCCCACGGTGGTATTCGATCCGGGCCGATGGTGGGACGCGGTCGCGGCGACCCGGCGACACGAGCTTGAGGTCTTCAGCGCCAATTACGCCTGGTGGCGGACCATGTGCAGCGTGCGCATCAAGCCGTTGATGCTGTCGCGGCGTGGCGCGTTGGAGCGTCTTCACCAGCAGGCGCTTTGGTGGTCGCAGAATTCCGATCTGGAAGCGACCGCCGCCGCGGCGGGCGGCGCGCTCGACGCGTTGACGACGCATGCGCCGTATCAATCGATCCCGGCCTACCTGAAAACACTTGCGCCGATCGCGCAGTACCTCGACGCATTCAACCAAATGCAGTCCGAGCTGTTCGTCGATATCAAGGTCGGGCCGTTGGTGCACGGTCTTGACTACGACAGCAGCGCGGCTCTCGTCCGCTACAGTCAAGCCGACAGCCTCCTCAGCCGTTCGATCGAAGCGGCGCTGGAACAATGTCCTGGAGCATTAGGGTTTGCCGCGCTCACCGCCACCAGCGCGCAGGACCTTCTCGCCGGTCTCATCGCCGCGAGGCATCTGCGCAATTCAAACCCGGGCGTGCACATCTCGCTCGTCGACCACGAGCACGAACATTTTTCGCTGCGTGCGCATATCGACGCGCTGCGCCGTGCCGGGACCCTCGCCGCGGTATTCGACACGATCATCGTCCAGAAGGACGATCGCGACAGCCTCGTCCCCGCCCTCATCGAGGCGGTCGCCGCGGGCGAGCATCCGCGCGGCTATCTCACGCCCGCCGACCTCCCGGCGGCGGCGAGCGCCCCGACGCCGATCTCCGCCCCTCCGCCCGTACCGACCTTCACGCCGGAAGCGGTCTTGCTGATGCGGCTCGGCAAGCCGGCCGAATACAACGAGTACGGCGATACGAGAACACCATCCGACGGCGAGATCCGCGCCTCGCTCGATCGTATCGAAACATTGGTCGCCGCCGGCTATCGTTATTTCCTGTTTGCGGACGAAGTGATTTCGCCCGCTATGCTGCGCCTTCTCGCCGATGAAATAGACCGCCGCGGCACGCGGTTCCATTGGTCCTGCCGCTGCAAGCTCGAGCGTGCGCATACTGCCGAGCTTTTCGAGCGGGTCGCCAAGGCCGGTTGCTCCGAAATTCTATACGGCGTGGGAAGCACGTCGCCGCGCGTTCTCAAAGTCGGCAAACGTGTTCTCAATCAAATGGGCAAGTACACCGAGGGCCTGGATGAAGGGCGAATTGCCGAAGTTTTCACCGAGATGGCCGCCGCCGGCATCCAGGCCTGCATCATCCTGATCGGCGGCTTTCCTGGTGACACTTTGGACGACACCAAAGGTACGGTCGATCTTCTCGTTCAGGAATGCAGCAATATGCGCGGCGCGTCCTATTTCCTCAACCGCTTTTTTGTGTTCAGCGAGACGCCGATTGCGCGTGCGCCGGGGCGATACGGCATCGCCAAAGCTGTCGCCAGCGGCGATATTGCGCAGAAGTTCGATTACGATCTCGCGCCGGAAATCCGCGACGCTACCGGCGAGGTCATGCGGGAATTGCCCGCGCTGCGTCGGCGCCTCGACGACGCCTTCGGCTGGACGCCGTTGCTGCAGCGGCGGGAAGGCCAGATCGGCCAGTGGCTGTATTTCATCAGCGGCCACGGCGCCATTTTCAAGGCCAATCAAGCCAATCCGTTCGCCCGCGATCTGTGTCCGAGGCCCGTCGCGCGATCCTCGATTCCAGCGGATAACTTGCCGACCGAGCCATCGGGCGGCGCCTTGCGCCGATCCGATGAGCCGGCCGTCGTCGCCCCTTCGCAGCGCGCATCATAAACCTGAACCGGCCATAGAAATTCCATCACCTGTGCCGGGCGTGGGGCCAAATCCCACCAGCTTCAGATTAAAATGCCGGACATGGTGCGGCGCGGAATGCCGCCCCCGGGGACGTGGTGCGTCACCTTGCCTGGGCGGCGGGACTTTCGGATTTACATTAGGTCATCGACTCATTAAAGCGCATCCAAATTCGAATTGAGGCGAGTTGGACGGATGCGAGGTAGTTGTCGTCGCGCTTATCGTATCGGGTGGCGACGGCGCGAAAATGCTTGAGTTTATTGAAGAACCGCTCGACGAGATTACGCTTTCGATAGAGCCGCTTGTTGAAGCGTGGTGGTTTGAGCCGGCGTGACATCGGTCGGACATTGGCTCTGGCGCCGCGCGCGGCGAGGTTATCACGCAAGGCGTTGGAGTCGTAGGCCCGGTCGGCAAGAAGCACATCGCCACGGCCGACCGTGCCGAGCATGTCGTGGGCGCTGCGGCCGTCGTGGGCTTGGCCTTCGGTGAGCTTGAGCATGATCGGCAGACCACAGGCGTCTACGACCGCGTGGATTTTGGTCGTCAGCCCGCCGCGCGAACGACCCATGCAACGGGATCGCGTTTCTTTTTTTGGCCGTTGGCGGCGTGCTGATGCACGCGGATCGAGGAGGAATCAATCATTTGGATATCGCCGTCGTAAGCCTTTGAAACCGCGGTCAGAATGCGATCCCAGACCCCCGCCTTGCGCCACCGGTTGAAGCGGTTCACGCAGGTCGTGTGCGGCCCATAGCGCTGCGGAATGTCCGCCCAGGGGGCACCGGTGCGTAAGCGCCAGAAAATCCCGTTCAAAACCCGCCGATCGTCTACCCGCGCAACGCCACGCACCTTGGTCGGCAACAACGGGGCTATCACAGACCACTCGAAGTCCGTCAGATCGAAACGAGCCATCCAACCCTCCCATCGCTGCAAGGTTGAATCACTGTTCGCCAAAAATGGGAATCCCCTTTATGGGTTCATGACCTAGAATTAACAACTATATGCGTTGTACGCGTGATGGTGCATATCGTATTATTAAACGCGCATCAGGTGTTACGCATGCATCAGGACAGACACAACCCGAACCAGGCCCCCTGGGATCCGCAGATCGCCCAGGCGCTCATTCGCGAATTTGCGCACCGCGAAGGTGCGCTCTTGCCGATGCTGCACGCCCTCCAGGCCGAGTTCGGCTATATCGACCAGGCGGCCGAGCCGCTGATCGCCGACGCCCTCAATATCACCCGCGCCGAGGTGCATGGCGTCGTCACATTCTATCATGATTTCCGCCATCAACCGGCGGGCCGCCATGTCCTGAAGCTGTGCCGGGCCGAGGCCTGCCAGGCTGCCGGGGGCGATCCCCTCGCGCTGCAGGCCGAGGCGCGGCTCGGCATCGCCATGGGGACGACCGCCGCCGACGGCAGCGTGACGCTCGAACCGGTCTATTGTCTCGGCCTGTGCGCCACGGCGCCATCGGCGATGCTCGACGGGCGCGTCGTCGGCCGGCTCGACGAAAAGCGCCTCGACGCCCTGCTCACGGAGGCCCAGCAATGACGCTGCGGCTCTTCATCCCCCGCGACGCCGCGGCCGTTTCGGTCGGCGCGGACGAGGTTGCGACCGCGATCGGCGCCGCCGCGGCGCGGCAGAACGTCGCGGTCGAGATCGTGCGCACCGGCTCGCGCGGGCTGCTTGTGGCTCGAGCCGATGGTCGAGGTCGCGACGCCGGCGGGCCGCGTGGCCTATGGCCCGGTCGAGCCGGGCGACGCCGAGGGCCTCCTCGCCGCGGTCGCCGGCGACGGCGCTCATAAGCTGCGCCAAGGGCCTGACCGAAGAGATTCCCTGGCTCAAGCGGCAGACCCGCCTCACCTTCGCGCGCTGCGGGATCGTCGATCCGCGCTCGGCCGCCGACTATCGCGCCCATGGCGGCGGCAAGGGCCTCGAACGCGCGCTCGCGCTCGGCCCGGCGGCGATCATCGAGGAGGTCGCTGCAGTCGGGCCTGCGCGGCCGCGGCGGCGCCGGATTCCCGACCGGCATCAAATGGCGCACCGTGGCGCAGACGCAGCCGCAGCAGAAATACATCGTCTGCAACGCCGACGAGGGCGACAGCGGCACCTTCGCCGACCGCATGATCATGGAAGGCGATCCGTTCGTGCTGATCGAAGGCATGGCGATCGCCGGCATCGCCGTCGGCGCCACCAAGGGCTACGTCTATATCCGCTCCGAATATCCGCACGCCGTCGCGGCGATGGAGGCGGCGATCACGGCCGCCCGCGCCGACGGCCTGATCGGCCCGCAGGTCGGCGGCTCGACCTATGCCTTCGACCTCGAAGTGCGGGTCGGCGCCGGCGCCTATGTCTGCGGCGAGGAGACCTCGCTGCTCGACAGCCTGGAAGGCAAGCGCGGCCAGGTGCGCGCCAAGCCGCCGTTACCGGCGCACCACGGTCTGTTCGGCCGCCCGACCGTCATCAACAATGTGCTGTCGTTCGCCACCGTCCCCATCATCATGGACAAGGGCGCCGCCTTTTATAAGGACTTCGGCATGGGCCGCTCGCGCGGCACCATGCCGATCCAGCTCGCCGGCGCGGCGAAGTATGGCGGCCTCTTCGAGACCGCGTTCGGCATTACGCTCGGTGAGCTCGTCGACGATGTCGGCGGCGGCACCTTTACCGGCCGTCCGGTGCGGGCGGTGCAGGTCGGCGGCCCGCTCGGCGCCTATTTCCCGCGCGCGCTGTTCGATACGCCGTTCGATTACGAGGCGTTCGCGGCGCGCGACGGCCTGATCGGCCACGGCGGCATCGTGGTGTTCGACGACACCGTGGACATGGCGAAGCAGGCGCGCTTCGCGATGGAGTTCTGCGCCATCGAATCCTGCGGCAAGTGCACGCCCTGCCGGATCGGCTCGCCGCGCGGCGTCGAAACGATCGACCGCATCATCCACGACGAGAACCGCGCCGCCAACATCGCGGTGCTGGAAGACCTCTGCAACACCATGAAGTTCGGCTCGCTCTGCGCGCTCGGCGGCTTCACGCCGTACCCGGTGATGAGCGCACTGACCCATTTCCCGGAAGACTTCGGCGCGCGGCCGCGGCTGCAAGCCGCCGAATAGAGAACGAAGGAGACCCCCATGTCGCTCGTGCAAGAAATCGATTACGGCACACCCCGCGCGAGGACGGAAAAGACCGTGACGCTGACCATCGACGGCGCCGCGGTCACGGTGCCCGAGGGCACCTCGATCATGCGCGCCGCGATGGAGCTCGGAACACAAATTCCGAAACTCTGCGCGACCGACATGCTCGACGCCTTCGGCTCCTGCCGGCTGTGTCTGGTCGAGATCGACGGCCGCGCCGGCACGCCGGCGTCCTGCACCACGCCGGTCGCGCCCGGCATGGTGGTGAAGACGCAGACCGACCGGCTCAAGCGCCTGCGCAAGGGCGTGATGGAGCTTTACATCTCCGACCATCCGCTCGACTGCCTGACCTGCTCGGCGAACGGCGACTGCGAGCTGCAGGACATGGCCGGCGCTGTCGGACTGCGCGAGGTGCGCTACGGCTATGACGGCGCCAAGCATCCCAATCCGGGGCTCGACATCTCGAACCCGTATTTCAGCTACGATCCGTCGAAATGCATCGTCTGTTCGCGCTGCGTGCGCGCCTGCGAGGAGGTGCAGGGCACCTTCGCGCTGACCATCGCCGGCCGCGGCTTCGGCTCGGTAGTGTCGCCCGGCATGGAGGAATCGTTCTTCTCGTCCGAATGCGTCTCCTGCGGCGCCTGCGTGCAGGCCTGTCCGACCGCGACGCTCAACGAAAAATCCGTCATCGAGATCGGCACGCCGGAGCATTCGGTGGTCACCACCTGCGCCTATTGCGGCGTCGGCTGCAGCTTCAAGGCGGAGATGCGCGGCGACGAAGTCGTGCGCATGGTGCCGTACAAGGACGGCAAGGCGAACCGCGGCCATTCCTGCGTCAAGGGCCGCTTCGCCTGGGGCTACACCAACCACCGCGAGCGCATCTTGAAGCCGATGATCCGCGCCAAGATCAGCGAACCGTGGCGCGAAGTGTCCTGGGAAGAGGCGATCGCCCACACCGCATCCGAGTTCAAGCGCATCCAGGCGAAGTACGGCAAGAACTCGGTCGGCGGCATCACCTCCTCGCGCTGCACCAACGAAGAGACGTTCCTGGTGCAGAAGCTGATCCGCGCCGGCTTCGGCAACAACAATGTCGACACCTGCGCCCGCGTCTGCCATTCGCCGACCGGCTACGGCCTGAGCAAGACCTTCGGCACCTCCGCCGGCACGCAGGATTTCGACTCGGTCGAGCACACCGACGTGGTCATGCTGATCGGCGCCAACCCGACCGACGCGCATCCGGTGTTCGCCTCGCGCATGAAGAAGCGGCTGCGCGAAGGCGCCAAGCTGATCGTCGATCGATCCGCGCGCCATCGACCTCGTGCGCATGCCGCACGTCGAGGCGGCCTATCATCTGCCGCTGCAGCCCGGCACCAACGTCGCGATCCTCGACCGCGCTCGCCCATGTGATCGTCACCGAAGGGCTGGTGAACGAGCAATTCGTGCGCGAGCGCTGCGACTGGGACGAGTTCCAGGATTGGGCGGCCTTCGTCGCCGAAGAGCGCAACAGCCCGGAAGCGGTCGCCAAGATTTCCGGCGTGCCGGCGGAGACGATCCGCGCCGCGGCGCGGCTCTACGCCACCGGCGGCAACGGCGCGATCTATTACGGCCTCGGCGTCACCGAGCACTCGCAAGGCTCGACGACCGTGATCGCGATCGCCAACCTCGCCATGGCGACCGGCAATATCGGCCGGCCCGGCGTCGGCGTGAACCCGCTGCGCGGACAGAACAACGTGCAGGGTTCGTGCGACATGGGCTCGTTCCCGCACGAACTGTCCGGCTATCGCCACATCTCGATCGACGCGACGCGCGGCAATTGTTCGAGTCGCTGTGGGGCGTGCACGCTGGACAAGGAGCCGGGCCTGCGCATCCCGAACATGCTCGACGCCGCAGTCGACGGCTCGTTCAAGGGCCTCTACGTCCAGGGCGAGGACATTTTGCAGTCCGACCCCGATACCAAGCACGTCTCCGCCGGGCTCGCCGCGATGGAGTGCGTCGTGGTGCAGGATCTGTTCCTCAACGAGACCGCGAACTACGCCCATGTGTTCCTGCCGGGCTCGACCTTCCTGGAAAAGGACGGCACCTTCACCAATGCCGAACGCCGCATCCAGCTCGTGCGCAAGGTGATGGCGCCGCGCAACGGCTATGCCGACTGGGAAATCACCGTGCTCATCGCCAAGGCCATGGGCTTCGACATGGCGTACAATCATCCGTCCGAGATCATGGACGAGATCGCGCGGCTGACGCCGACCTTCGCCGGCGTTTCGTTCGAAAAGCTCGAGCGGCTCGGCTCGGTGCAGTGGCCCTGCAACGAAAAGGCGCCGGAAGGCACGCCGGTCATGCACATCGGCGGCTTCGTGCGCGGCAAGGGCAAGTTCATGCGCACCGAATACGTCGCGACCGACGAGAAGACCGGCGCGCGCTTCCCGTTGCTGCTCACCACCGGCCGCATCTTGTCGCAGTACAATGTCGGCGCCCAGACCCGGCGCACCGACAATGTGCTCTGGCACGAGGAGGATCGGCTGGAGATCAACCCGCACGACGCCGAACAGCGCGGCGTGCGCGACGGCGACTGGGTCAAGCTCGCGAGCCGCGCCGGCGAAACGACGCTGCGCGCGCTCATCACCGAGCGGGTGGCGCCGGGCGTCGTCTACACCACCTTCCATCACCCGATGACGCAGGTTAACGTCGTCACCACCGAGTATTCGGATTGGGCCACCAACTGCCCCGAATACAAGGTGACCGCCGTGCAGATCACACCTTCCAACGGCCCGACCGAGTGGCAGGAGAAATACGAGGAACTGGCACGCCGGAGCCGCCGCATCGCCGCGACCATCGAGGCCGCGGAGTAGGCGATGCGCACGCCGACGCGCAGCGTCGCCTGCGTCAGCTGGCGCCAGCACGGCTTCGCCGACGGCGAGCGCATTGTTCCTGAGGAAACCGCCGTCGCCTTGACCTATGACGGCGGCTCCTATGCGGTGATGATGGCGACGCCGCGGGACCTCGAGGATTTCGCGCTCGGCTTTTCCCTGACCGAGGGCATCATCGCCGCGCCGGGCGACATTCGCGATCTCACCATCGTCGAGGAAGACGCCGGCGTCGAGGTGCGCATGTGGCTCGAGGGGCCGCGCGCGGCCGCCTTGAGCCAACGGCGGCGCTATATCGCCGGCCCGACGGGCTGCGGCCTGTGCGGCATCGACAGCCTCGCGGAAGCGACACGGCAAGCCCCGCATGTCAGCGAGGACGGGACGTTCGCGCCGGCCGACATCATGCGGGCGCTCGAGGCGCTGGCGCCGCGCCAGGAGCTCAACCGGCAAACCCGCGCGGTGCACGCGGCGGCGTTCTGGCGGCCGGGCAGCGGGCTTGCCGCCGTGCGCGAGGACGTCGGACGCCACAACGCGCTCGACAAGCTCGCCGGCGCGCTCATCCGCGACGGCATCGCCGGCAGGAGCGGATTTGTGTTGTTGACAAGCCGCGTCTCGGTCGAAATGGTACAGAAGACGGCGGTGATCGGGGCGCCGCTTCTGGTCGCGGTGTCGGCGCCGACGGCGCTCGCGCTGCGAACGGCGGAGGCCGCCGGCATTACCGTCGTCGGCGTCGCGCGGAGCGACGGCTTCGAAATTTTCACCCACCCGCGGCGTATCGCCACAGCGGATGCAACATCGACCGTCGCCCATGTCGCCTGATAAACTCGTCTACATGGCTAATCAGATCGCCAAATTCTTCGACAGCCAGGGCCACGATTCGGCGGTCGCCGGCATCGCCGACCACATCGAGAAATTCTGGGATCCGCGCATGCGCGCGGCGATCTTCGCGCATCTCGATGCAGGCGGGGCGGACCTCGATCCGAACGCGCGCGAGGCGCTCGAACGGCTCGCCGCCGTCAAGTCGAAGGAAGGAGCGCCTGCCGCGCATTGACGGAACGCATGCAACTGCGACTTCCCGAGAACCGTATGACTCGCATAAAAGACTTGCATAAAATAAGCCGCTGCAAAAAATAAGCGGCTAGAAAAGAACAAACCGCCATAGGAGGGAACGATGAGTTTTCTGGACCGTAGCCGGACCATTGCCGGGCCCGGATTCAGTCGCTGGATGGTGCCGCCGGCCGCTTTGTGCATTCACTTGTGCATCGGTCAGGCCTACGCCTTCAGCGTCTTCAACCTGCCGATGACCAAGCTGATCGGCATCACGCAGTCGGGCCCGGGCGACTGGAAGCTGACCGAGCTCGGCTGGATCTTCTCGATCGCGATTTTCGTGCTCGGCACCTCGGCGGCGCTGTTCGGTCGCTGGGTCGAGGAAGGTGGACCACGACGGGCCATGTTCACGGCCGGCTTGTGCTGGGCGCTCGGCTTCTTCATTTCTGCCGTCGGCGTCTACGTCCATAATATTTGGCTTGTCTATATCGGCTACGGCTTCTTCGGCGGCATCGGCCTCGGTCTTGGCTACATTTCGCCGGTGTCGACGCTGATCAAATGGTTCCCCGACCGGCCCGGCATGGCGACCGGGATGGCCATCATGGGCTTCGGCGGCGGCGCCTTCATCGCCTCGCCGCTTTCCGTCTGGCTGATGCAGAAGTTTTCGACGTCGACCCATGTCGGCGTGGCGGAAGCCTTCATCGGCCTCGGCATCATCTACCTCATCTTCATGTGGGTTGGCGCGGCGATCGTGCGGATCCCGGCCCCGGACTGGAAGCCGGCCGGCTACACGCCGCCGGTAGTGGCGAAGAAGCTGGTCACCAAGAACGACGTCTTCGTCTACGACGCGCTGAAGACGCCGCAGTTCTGGCTGATCTGGTGGGTGCTCTGTCTCAACGTCACCGCCGGCATCGGCGTGCTCGGCCAGGCTTCGGCGATGAGCCAGGAGATGTTCCCCGGCCACATCACACCGGTGGCGGCGGCGGGCTTCGTCGGGCTATTGAGCCTGTTCAACATGGTCGGCCGCTTCTTCTGGGCTTCGACGTCGGATTACATCGGCCGCAAGAACACCTACTTCGCCTTCTTCGTGATCGGAACGGTGCTCTACGCGCTGGTGCCGTGGACCGGCTCCATCGGCAGCATCGCCGGTTTCGTGCTGTGCTTCGTGGTGATCATCAGCATGTATGGCGGCGGCTTCGCCACCGTACCGGCCTATCTCAAGGACATGTTCGGCACCCGCTATGTCGGCGCCATCCACGGCTGGCTGATCACGGCGTGGTCGACAGCGGGCGTGTTCGGGCCGGTGCTGGTGAACTACATCCGCCAGTATCAGATCGATCACGGCGTACCTAAGGCACAAGCCTACAACACCACCATGTACATCATGGCGGGGCTGTTGGTGATCGGGTTCTTCTGCAATCTGTTCATCAAGGCGGTGCACCAGCGCTACCACATGCAGGGCGAGGGCGCGCTGGCGACGGCGGCGGAGGCCGGCCGCGAGGTGGCGGCCGCCTTGACGCGGCAAGCCGGCTTGAGCGCAAGGGAGGATACAATGACAACCGCGAACGAAAACGGCACACCGGCCTGGCAGCTTGTGCTCGCATGGGGCTTCGTCGGCATTCCGCTGCTCTGGGGCGTGGCGGAAACGATCACCAACGCGATGAAGCTGTTTCACTGACAGCCCCCGACAACATCAAAGCGGCGGCGGCGGCCGCGGCCGCCGCTTTTCTCTTGCCCAACCGAACGATCGCCCTTGACGAACGGCCGTGTTCCGCGTGACTTTTTCCGGCGCCTTTGAAGAATCGGGCGCTTGGAGAAACAGGCATATGGCCGGCACTCACCTCTCCATCCGCATCGATCTTGCCTCCGGCAACCGCATCGGTCCGGGCAAGATCGCGCTTCTGGAAGCCATCCGTTCAACCGGGTCGATCTCGGCGGCGGCACGCTCGATCGGCATGTCGTACCGGCGCGCCTGGCTCCTGGTCGACGAGATCAATCGCACCCTGCGCGAGCCCGCCGTCACGGCGGAGACCGGCGGCCGCAAGGGCGGCGGCGCGGTGGTCACGGCGACCGGCGAGCGGGTCGTCAAGCTCTATCGCTCGATCGAAACCAACGCCCGCAAGGCGGCGGGCGAGGAATTCCGCGTCATCGGCAAGATGATCCGGCACGACAAGGAAGCGCGCTAGCGCCCCTGCTATGGCCGGGACAAACGCCCGGCCATGAAGGTGCGGATCGCGGTGAAGTTCTTACTTCGCCGGGTCTTTGGGCGACCACAGCACGGTCGATGCGCCGTGCTCGTAGGCCATGCCCTTCGGATAGCTGATCAGCTCCATCTGCAGGCCCCATGGCGCGAGGAAATAGACGATGCTCTGGCCGGCGGCCGGGCCCCCGGTGACCGGGAACGGACCAAAGAAGGTCTTGACGCCCTTGCCGTCGAGATACGCCTTGGCCGCGTTGATGTCGTCAACATAGAAGGCGATGTGGAAGCCGCCGATGTCGCTGTTCTTCGGCTGCAGGTTCTTCTGATCGGGCGAGGAATACTGGAACAGCTCGATGTTGGAGCCGTAGCCGCAGCGCACCAGCGTGATCGTGTGGATCACCGCGCGCGGATTGACGTTGAGCAGCTTCTGCATGAAGTCGCCTTTGTCGTCGGCAAACGGGCCGAACGACATCGCTTCCTTACAGCCGAGCACGTTGACGAAGAAGTCGGAGGCCTGCTTGATGTCGGGCACGGTGATGCCGGTGTGGTCGTGGCCGCGCAGGCCCGGCACGCCGTCGGCATAAGCCGCGGTCGCGAACAGCGCAGCGGCGATGGTCGCCATGGCAAAACGAGGCGCGTATCGGAACATGATGGCTAGCTCCTGTCAGGGCGATTTGCACCATCGCGCCGGGCCGCCCGTTTCCGCCGGTGCGATGTCTTTTTGGGCGCCGCCTGCTTCGGCGCAGTCTTGTCGGGCGCGGTCTTGTTGGACGATCCCTTGCCCCGCTTCGGTTTCTTGCGCTTGCCGGCGCTGACGCTTTCCGCGGCGACGTCACGCATGAGCCAGCCCGGATCGATGGCGGGCAGCGGAATGGCGTCGATCAGCATGCGCGTGTATTCGGCCCTCGGCTTGGCGAACACCTGCTCGCACGCGCCTTCCTCGACCACGCGGCCGTCGCGCATGACGACGACGCGCTGGCAGATCGAGCGGATCACCGACAGATCGTGGCTGATGAAGGCGAGCGCGAGATGCATCTCGCCGGTCAGCTCCTGCAGGAGCCGCAGCACCTGCGCCTGGGTCGAGACATCGAGGCCGGAAACGATCTCGTCGGCGAGCACGAAATCGGGGCGCAGCACCACGGCGCGGGCGATGCCGACGCGCTGGCGCTGGCCGCCGGAGAGTTCGTAGGAATAACGCTCGACGGTCGCGCGCGCCAAGCCGACACGGTCGAGCACGCCGTGCACCAGATCGAGCGCCGCGGCGCGGCTCGAAGCGAGGCCGTGCAACAGGATCGGCTCGATCAGAATGCGGCCGATGGTATGCCGCGGATTGAGCGACGACATCGGGTCCTGAAAGATCATCTGCATGCGGCGGCGCAGTGGCCGGCGGGCGCGCTCGTCGAGCGCGGTGATGTCGGCGCCGTCGAACACGATCGACCCCGCGGCCGGCGCGACCAGACCGAGCAGCGCGCGGCCGAGCGTGGTCTTGCCGGAGCCAGACTCGCCGACGATGCCGACGGTCTCGCCCTTGCCGACGGTGAGATCGACGCCGTGCAGAACCGTCGTCGCCGCGCTCTTGGCGGCGAAGCATCTTGGCGGCGAAGAACGAGCCGGGCCGCGAATAGGCGACCACCAGTCCGCGCGCGACCAGAAGAGCCTCAGCCACCGCTCGCCCCCACCCGGCCCTCCCCCGCAAGCGGGGGAGGAGTTGGAAGTGTGAGCGCGTCGGCAGCGGCGATTTCGGCGCGCAGCGCCGCGATGACCGCGGGCGGGGTCGGCTCGAGGCCGGCGTCGGGCCGGTCGTAGCGCGGGCTCGCGGCGATCAGCGCCTTGGTGTAGGCGTGGTGCGGCGCCTCGATCACGGCAGCGGCGGCACCCTCTTCCACCACCTTGCCCATATAGAGCACCGTGATGCGGTCGCAGATTTTCGCCACCACGCCGAGATCGTGGGAGACGAAGAGAACGCTGGTGCCATGGCGTTCCTGCAGCGCGCGCAAGAGGCGGAGGATTTGCTTTTGCACGGTGACGTCGAGCGCGGTGGTCGGCTCGTCGGCGATGACCAGCTTCGGCTCGAGCCCGAACGCCGCCGCAATCAGAACGCGCTGGCGCATGCCGCCGGACAATTGGTGCGGATAGCTCGCGAGCACGCGTTCGGGATCGCGGATCTGCACCTCTTCCAACAGCGCCAACGCGCGGCGGCGCGCCTCGGCCTTCAGGAGGTTGCCCTTGAGCCGCAGCCCGTCGGTCATCTGCGCCTCGATGCGGCGCGCCGGATTGAGCGCCGTCAAAGGGTCCTGCGGAATGAGCGCGATGTCGCGGCCAAGAATTTCCCGCAGCTCGCGCGGCGGCAGCGTCAGGAGATCGCGGCCCTCGAACGCGATACGTCCGCCGGTCACCTTCACCTGCGCGGGGATGATGCCGAGAATCGCCTTGGCGATGGTCGACTTGCCGGCGCCGCTCTCGCCGACCAGGCCGTGGACTTCGCCGACGCCGACAGTCAAGCGACACCGCCCGCAGCACCGGCTTGTTGCCGTCGCGCGCGGAAATCGCCGAGAGCGCTTCGATCGCCAGGCGAGGTTCGCTCATCGGCGCAACACCGGGTCGAGGCTGCGGGCGAGGCCGTCGCCGAGCTGGTTGAACGCGACCACCGTGGCGAACAGGGCGGCGAGCGGCGCCGCCAAGACCCACCACGCCTCGTGCACGATCTGGCGCCCTTCCGCGATCATGCCGCCCCAGGTCGGCGTATCCGACGACACCGAGAGGCCGACGAACGACAGGATCGCCTCGACCACGACGGCGATGCCCATTTCGAGCGTCAACAGCGCGATCAGAACCGGCATGACATTGGGCAGAATCTCGCGGAACAGGATCGCCGGGCGCGAGAAGCCGATCGGTGCGCGCCGCGACCACGTAATCCATCTGCGCCTGCGCTCTCGCCTCGGTGCGCACCACGCGGCAGAACCGCGTCCAGTCGATGACGACGATGGCGGCGATGACCGAATGCAGCCCGGTGCCGAGGATCGCGACCAGCAGGATCGACAGCAGCACCGGCGGAAACGCCATCCACACATCGACCAGCCAGGAGATGATCGCGTCGACGATCCCGCCGAAAAAGCCGGCGAACAGTCCGAGCAGCGAGCCGATCAGGCAGGCGAGCCCGGCGGCGACGAACGCCACCGTCAGCGACACCCGCGTGCCGAAGATCACCCGCGAGAGCACGTCGCGGCCGAGCCCGTCGGTGCCGAGCAGAAAGCCCGGCTCGGCGTCGGCCAAGCCGACCGGCGGCACCGTCGCCTCGAGCAGATTCTGCGCCAGCGGATCCTTCGGCGCGATCCACGGCGCGCCGAGCGCGAGGATGATCAGAAACACGATGAAGCCGCCGGCGATCGAGCACTTTGCGGTCGCGCAACAGCCGCTCGACGATCGTGGGCGGCCGCGGGCCGCTCTCCGTCGTCGGTGGTGAAGGCGCGACTGGTAACCGCCAATGGGCGTCCATGGTTTTCGGTTCAGCCATGGCGCAGGCGCGGGTTGAGCGTCGCCACGGTGAGATCGACCCCGATATTGATGAGAATGAAGATCAGCCCGAACAGCAGCACCAGGCCCTGGATCAGCGGGAAATCGCGATTGATCACCGCGTCGATCGCGAGATTGCCGATGCCCGGATAGGCGAAGATGCGCTCGACGATGACGGTGCCGCCGAGCAGGAAGGTGAACTGCACGCCGGTCAACGCGAGCGTCGGGCCGATCGCGTTGCGCAACGCCTCCTGCAGCACCAGGCGAAGCTCGCCGAAACCCTTGATCCGCGCCAGCAGCACATAGTCCTGCAGCATCGCTTCCTTGAGCGATTGCTTCAAGAGCCGCACGATCACCGCGGCGAGCGGCAGCGCGAGCGCCAGCGTCGGCATCGCCATGTGCTCGATGATGTTGCCTGCGACCGCGAAGCGCCCGGTGAGAATGCTCTCGATCAGATAGAACCGGGTGTGAAAGCCCTGCGCCAGATCCGGGTCGATCCGCCCGGTCAAGCGGCAGGATCGGCAACGCGACCGCGAACAACAGCACCAGCGCGAGCGCCCAGATGAAGTCCGGCACGGCGAGCATGATGCTGTTGAGCCCGTCGATCGCCGTCTCGCCGACGGTGCGCCGCATCAGCGTGCCGGCAATCGCAACAGCGCCGCCGAGGGCGACCGCGACGACGAGCGCCAGCACCGCAAGTTCCAGCGTCGCCGGCAGCCGCGACGCCAGAACATCGGTCACATAGCGATGGAGCGTGATCGAGGTGCCGAAGTCGCCGGTCACCACGCCTCTGATCCAGATCCAGAACTGCGTCAGAAGCGGCGCGTCGAGACCGTAATGCGCCTTCAGCGCGGCGATGTCGGCGGGGCTCGCGCCCGGCGAAATCATCATGGAAATGGGGTCGCCCGGCACCACGCGCAGCAGCACGAACACGACCACCGCCACGCCCGCCAGGGTGATGAGCGCCATGGCCAGGCGATTGACGACGACGGCGGCAAGCAACATGGACGGTCCTTAGAACGCCGACCGGCTGGAGCGTTGAACTATTTACCGCCGCCGCGCACAGGGCGCGGCGGCGGCGTGGCGAATTTGCCTTACTTCGACACCAGCGTCGGCTGCAGCGCGCCCGAAACATTCGGCGTCACTTTCAGATCCGACTTGTAGAGGATCGGCTGCGCGTATTGCAGCAGCGGCAGGATATAGCCCTGCTCCGCGATGTAGCGGTCCACGGCCTTCCAGCCGTCGATGCGCTTCTTCTCGTCCTTCTCGCCCCACAGCGGGCCGATCTTGGCGTCGAGATCGTCCGAGTGCCACGCCGAGTGCGGCGACTTGGAGAACATGGCGAAGCCGGTCGAGGTGGTCGGATCGCCGATCGCGTTGCCCCAATTGTAGAACGCCGCCGGCGCGAGCTTGTGCGACATGCGCAGCTCGAAGTGCTTGGCGATTTCGTAGATCTCGATGTTGGCGTCGATGCCGACATTGCGCCACATCCCGACGATCGCCTGGATCATCTCGTAATCCTTCGGCTTGAAGCCGCGCGTCGTCTGGATGGTGAACTTGACCGGCTTTTCCTTCGAATAGCCCGAGGCGGCGAGGAGCTTGGCCGCGAGCGCCGGGTCGTAGGGCACTTTGATCGACGGATCGTAGGCGGCGTATTCCGGCGCCTCGAGCGTGTCGATCGGAACGCCGTAGCCGCGCAGCAGGCGCTTCACGATGGTCTGCTTTGTCGACGGCATGACACATCGCGAGCCGCACATTCTTGTCGTCCATCACGCCGCCATTGGTGATGAAGATCTTGCCGATGTCGGAGATCGGCGTGCACACGCCCTTGAGGCCGGCCTTGACCTTGAGCCGGTCGTACTCCTCGTACGGCATTTCGAGCGTCACGTCGGAGGAACCGCTTTCGATCTCGGCGACGCGGCTCGTCGCATCCGGCACGAACTTGAATACCACCGTCTCGAACGCGGGCTTGCCGCCCCAGTATTTCGGATTGGCCTTGAGCCGCAGATAGGCGTTGCCCTCGTAGGCGTCGACCATGTACGGGCCGGTGCCGATCGGCGCCTTCTCGAAGCCCTGCGGCCCGACCTTCTCGTAATAGGTCTTCGGCAGGATGTAGCCGGTCAGGAACGCCATCCATTTGAAGAGCACCGGGTCGAACTGCTTCACGTCCGCGGTGATGCGCTTGCCGTCGACCTTGAAGTTGCCGATGCCGGCCCAGATGAACGACACCGGATTGCCGCCGTCGGGCTTGCCTTCGCGCTCGATCGACCAGATGACGTCGGCCGGCGTGAACGGGGTGCCGTCGTGCCAGACGACGCCTTCGCGCACGTCCATCCACACCTTGCTCTTGTCGTCGTTCCAGCCCCAGGCGGTGATGAGGCCGGGCTCGAAGGCGAGGTTCGGCTTCTGACCGATATATTGATCGAAGATCGAACGGTAGATCGCCTGGATGGTCGGATTGACCGACGACGGTCCGACATCGGGATCGAACGACGGCAAATTGACGTTGTAGGCGATATTGAGCGTCGAGCCGACCGCCGCGCTCGCAAAGCGCTGGGGTGCGAGCAATGACGCGATGACACCGCCTGAGCCCGCAAGGGCCTGACGCCGCGTGACGTTGAACATATCCGACACTCCCTCTCTCCGTTGTATTTCGCTTGGATGGTGGCTTGTCTATTTGGCGTATGTTTGACTGCTGTTTGACTGCCGTGCGTCTGGACTGCCGCGGCGGTATTTTTTGCGCTCGATTGGCGCGCTCTTCGTCCTGAACAGCCGGCGTCCCTGAACTCGTTCTGCCCGAACTCGACCGTCGTGAACTCGACTTTTACGTGCGCCCGGCCTGCGCCGAGCAGCAGATACTTTAAACCTAAACCAACACCGGGACAAGCTGACGCAATGGGCATTTTTCGCCATTTCGCCGGCATCCGTTAGGCACCCTGCCGAGGTCGTGAGCAATCGCGGCAGGCGCGCGAGCCGCCACGTTTGCAGCGCGATCCTGCCACCCGCGCCGTCAACGCCGTTGCAAGACATATCGGAAGGTTTCATATAAATGACGATCTGCCGGCTTCGCTTTCACTTAGGCGAAGGCCCGACCCCCGGAGGCGCATCATGGCGGAACGCTCGTTTGCACGCGAAGTCCAGGACCTCGAGCTGGGCGAGGGCGATGAGTTCCGCGGCGAGGGCATTCTCGCGATCACCAAGGCGCTGCTGCAGTCCGGCGTCTCCTATGTCGCCGGCTACCAGGGGGCGCCGATCTCCCACCTGATGGACGTGCTCGCCGACGCCAAGGACGTGCTCGACGAGCTCGGCGTGCATTTCGAGAATTCGGCGTCGGAAGCCGCCGCCGCCGCGACGCTCGCCGCCTCGGTGCATTACCCGATCCGCGGCGCGGTCACCTTCAAGGCGCCGGTCGGCATCAACGTCGCCTCCGACGCCATCGCCAATCTCGCCTCCGGCGGCGTCACGGGCGGCGCGCTGATCATCATCGGCGAGGATTACGGCGAAGGCTCCTCCATCATGCAGGAGCGCTCGCATCCCTTCGCCATGAAGTCGCAGGTCTGGCTCCTGGACCCGCGGCCGAACCTGCCGTCGATCGTGCGCGCGGTGGAGGAAGGGTTTCGAACTCTCCGAAGTGTCGCACACGCCGGTCATGCTCGAAGTGCGCATCCGCGCCTGCCACGTCCATGGCCGCTTCTTCACCAAGGACAACAAGAAGCCGAGCTTCACGCTGCGCGAAGCGCTGGAACATCCGCGCCGCGACACCGAGCGCGTGGTGCTGCCGCCGGCCTCTTATCTGCACGAGCGCGAGAAGATCGAGCAGCGCTGGCCGGCCGCGGTCAAATTCATCAAGGAGCGCAAGCTCAACGAATTCTTCGGCCCCGAACAAGCCGACGTCGGCATCGTCGTCCAGGGCGGCATGTACAATTCAGTGCTGCGCGCGCTGCAGCAGCTCGGCCTCGCCGACGTCTATGGCGAGACCTCGGTGCCGATCTATTGCCTCAACGTCACCTATCCGCTGATCGACGACGAGGTCGCCCAATTCGCCGCCGGCAAGAAGGCGATCCTGATGGTCGAGGAAGGCCAGCCGGAATTCATCGAGCAGGCCCTCAACACCATCCTGCGCCGCCGCGACATCCAGACCCGGATCGCCGGCAAGGACGTGCTGCCGATGGCGGGCGAATATACGCCCATGGTCGTGACCAAGGGCGTCAAGGCCTTCCTCGAACTCCACGCCAAAGAGCTTCTCGGCAACGCGCCGCCGCCGCCGGACGCTTCCGCCGTGCTCGGCGACCCGACCGTAAAACTCCTCGCCAAGACCGTGCCGCCGCGGCCGCCCGGCTTCTGCGTCGGCTGTCCCGAGCGGCCGATCTTCGCCGCGATGAAGCTGGTGCAGCAGGAACTCGGCGAGCATCAGATCGCCGGCGACATCGGCTGCCATCTGTTCGCGTCTCTGCCGCCGTTCAATATCGGCGCCACCACCATGGGCTACGGCCTTGGGCCCGCCTCGTCGTCGGCGTTCAACGTCAAGGCCGACAAGAAGCCGATCTCGATCATCGGCGACGGCGGCTTCTGGCACAACGGCCTCTCCACCTCGGTCGGCAACGCCGTCTACAACAAGCAGGACGGCGTCATCATGGTGGTCGACAATTTCTATTCGGCCGCGACCGGCGGGCAGGACATCATGTCGTCGCGCGCGCTCAATCCGGCGCGCTCGACCAACAATACGATCGTCAGCGCGGTGAAGGGGATCGGCGTCAAATGGGTGCGCCACCTCGACCGCACCTACGACGTCGCGCGCATGCGCGACTATCTGCGCGAGGCGCTGACCACCAAGGGGGGCGGCCCGAAGGTCATCGTCGCCTCCTCGGAATGCATGCTCAACAAGCAGCGCCGGGTGAAGCCGCTGTTCCAGAAAGCCGTGCGCGACGGCAAGCGCATGGTGCGCGAGCGGTTCGGCGTCGACGAGGACGTCTGCACCGGCGATCACGCCTGCATCCGCCTCTCCGGCTGCCCGTCGCTGTCGGTCAAGCACACCGACGATCCGCTCAAGGACGATCCGGTGGCGGCGATCGACCAGAACTGCGTCGGCTGCGGCAATTGCGGCGAAGTGGCGGAAGCCGCCGTGCTGTGCCCGTCGTTCTACCGCGCCGACATCATCCACAACCCGACCTGGCTCGACCGCACGCTCGCGAAGCGTGCGCGGCGCCGTGATCGGCTTCCTGCAGCGCCGCCGCGACGCCCGCCGCATCGCCTTCGCCGATTGATCCTTTGGTATTTGTCTGATCGGAAGCCGCCATCATGAACGACATGTCGCCGACGCCGCTGCGGTTCACCACGGAACGCCCGATCTGCGTCGCCGTGATGGCGATGGGCGGCCAGGGCGGCGGCGTGCTCGCCGACTGGATCGTCGAACTCGCCGAGGCGCAGGGCTGGCACGCGCAGTCGACCTCGGTGCCGGGCGTCGCGCAGCGCACCGGCGCCACCATCTATTATGTCGAGATGCTGCCGCCCAAGGCCGGCCGCGCGCCGATCCTGTCGCTGATGCCGGCGCAGGGCGAGGTCGACATCGTGCTCGCCTCGGAACTGATGGAAGCGGGACGCTCGATCCTGCGCGGCCTCGTCACGCCCGACCGCACCACGCTGATCGCCTCGACCCATCGGCTCTACGCCACCGCCGAGAAGGAAAAGCCCGGCGACGCCACCGCCGATCCCGCCGTCGTGGTCGACGCCGCCGGCGTCGCGGCGAAGCGCACCATCGCCTTCGACATGGACGCGCTGGCGACCAAAAACAACAGCCACATCTCGGCCTGCCTGTTCGGCGCGCTCGCCGCCTCCGGCACTTTGCCGTTCGGCCGCGACGCGTTCGAGGCCGTCATCAAGGCCGGCGGCCGCGGCATCGAGCCGAGCCTCAATGCGTTTCGCGCCGCCTACGACCAGGCCGCGCGGCCGGAAACCGCCCGCCCTGCGCTCGCCCGCCCGGCAAAGCGCTTCGCGCCGCTGCCGGCCTCGGCCGGGCGGCCGGACCTCGACAAGCTGCTCGCGCGCATCCGCACCTTCGCCGAGCCGCTGCAGCCGATCATCTATGCCGGCGTCAAGCGCCTCACCGACTTTCAGGACCCGGCCTATGCCGGCGAGTATCTCGATCGCCTCGCCGCGATCTACGATCTCGACCGCGCCCATGGCGGCGCCGGCAAGGCCTATGCACTCACCGCCGCGGCGGCGAAATACGTCGCGGTGGCGATGAGCTATGACGACGTGATCCGCGTCGCCGAACTCAAAACCCGCGCCGAGCGTTTCGCGCGGGTCAAGCGGGAGAATTACGTCGGCCAGGATCAGATCGTCTACACCACCGAATACATGCACCCGCGTTTGGTCGAGGTCGCCGGCACGTTGCCGGCGCCGCTCGGGCGCTTCCTCGAAGCCTATCCGGTCCTGTTCGATTGGATGTTCCAAAAAGGCCGGCGCGTGCGCACCGGCACGGTCAGCTGGTTTTTGATGCTCTATGCGCTCTCGGCGCTCAAGCCGATCCGCCGCGCGACGCTGCGCCACCGCCGCGAGATGGCGCATCTCGATCAATGGCTCGAGCTCGCCGCCGCGAACGTCGCCCAGAACTACGACGTCGCCGTCGAGATCATCAACGCCCGCCGCCTGGTGAAGGGCTATTCCGACACCCATGCCCGCGGCCAGTCCAAATTCGACCGCGTGATCGGCGCCGTGCCGCTGCTCGCCCCGCGCGCCGACGGCGCCGACTGGATGCGCCGGCTGCGCGACGCCGCGCTGATGGACGAAAACGGCATCGCCCTCGACGGCGCGCTCAAGACCATCGCGACGCTTTGAGCGGCGACGGCGGCGCGCGACGACGGCGGCGAAGAGTGCTCCCGACCGGCCGATCTTTGCTTTATGGTGTAGAAGCCGTGAAAGTCGCGGCCATCATCAGCGAGAGGTCCGGCCGATGCGACAGATTTGGATCACCCGGAACGGCGCGCCCGAAGTGCTCGTCGTCAAGGAGGCGCCCGATCCCGTTCCGGGCCAGGGCGAGGTGCGCATCCGCGTCGAAGCGAGCGGCGTCAATTTTGCCGATATTCTGGGCCGGCTGGGTCTCTACCCGGACTTGCCGCCGCTTCCGGTGGTCCCGGGCTATGAAGTCGCGGGCCGCATCGATGCGGTCGGACCGGGCGTCGACGGCGCCCTGGTCGGGCGCGACGTCCTGGCGATGACGCGGTTCGGCGGCTATGCCGATGTGGTCTGCGCCTCGACCCGCCAGATCTTCATGCGGCCGCCCGGCATGTCGGCGCAGACCGCCGCGGCGATCCCGGTCAACTATCTCACCGCCTGGCAACTCATCGTCGTCATGGGCGGGCTCAAGCGCGGCGAGACCGTGCTGGTGCATTCCGCCGGCGGCGGCGTCGGCATCGCCGCGACCCAGATCGCCAAGCATATCGGCGCGACGGTGATCGGCACCGCGTCGGCGGCCAAGCACGGCGAATTGCGCGCGCTCGGCGTCGATCATCTGATCGACTATCGCACCGAGGATTTCGAGGTGCGCGCGCGGGAGATCACCAACGGGCGCGGCGTCGAACTCATTCTCGACGCCGTCGGCGGCACGTCGTTCAAGAAAGGTTATCGCCTGTTGGCGCCGACCGGACGGCTCGGCATGTTCGGCATCTCGTCGGCGGCAACGGGCAAGACCGCCAACCGCGTGCTCGACATGCTCGGCGTTCTGGCGCGAACGCCCTGGCTGCAGTTCAATCCGCTGTCGCTGATCAACGCCAACAAGGGCGTGTTCGGCGTCAATCTCGGCCACATGTGGCGCGAGACTCGACCGCATGCGCTCGTGGGGCGACGAACTCTTAAGTCTATGGGCGCAAGGCGTGGTCGCGCCCAAAATCGCGCGGACCTTTGCCTTCGACGAAGCCGCGGCCGCCCATCATTTCATCCAGGACCGCAAGAATATCGGCAAGGTCCTGTTGGTGCCCTAGCGGCTTGATCAGGCGTCGGCGGCGGGCCGCAACGGCCCGCTCGCGCCAGCGCCTATTTGCCGACGATCGGCACGCCGGCATGAATAAGGATGAGGAGAACGACGAGGCTGCCCATCAACAGCCCGAAGGTGGTGTTGACGATGGCGTTGCCCCAGTCGGTGATGATCTTCTTCTCGCAGATGGCCAGCGCCACGATCGCGCGCTGTCTCGAAAGCCTGCTTGCACGACGCAGAAACCTGCGGGCACGGTCCTTCAGAAACTCCGTTTCGCTTTTCAGAAATTCGATGACGCTCTTGGGCGGTTCAGCTCGACCATTCACCAGTTCAGCTGCGCAACTCAACATTGGCTGTTATGCCTTTCTCAAATTCATCGGCGTTCCCGGAGTGGAACGTTAGATTTTGTTTTGTTTTTTTGGAGTTAACGGCGTCGCGTCGTCGAGACAATTCGCGCGCGTGTTCCGTTCGTCATGCATTAATCACGTTCCGCCGGCGATGTCCATAGTCGCAGAAGCGGTGCGACGATTGCGCTTGACGACCACATTTTTGCCTTAAGCTCTTTTTGCCTAAATCCTGTGCGACGAGAGATCAACCAAGGCGATCGACGAGCTATCAAGCACGATCGAACCGCGGCCGTCTTGATCAAAATCAATCTACACCACCGCGCGGAACTCCGCGGCGTCGGCCATCTGCCAGGCGGCGGCGAAGCGCTTGTCGGTGACGCTGCCCTGCAGCAGCGCTCCCGGCAGCAGCGCCGGATAAAGCTCGGCGAAGTTCATCACTTCGTGCGCCGACACGCGACGGGAAAAATGCGCCGGGCGGAAATCGGTCGGATGATCGAGGCCCGCCGCGGCGACCAGCTCGGCGAGCAACTCCAGCGTGGCGCGGTGGAAATTGTAGACGCGCTCCGATTTGTCGGGAACGACGAGCGCGCGCTGGCGCGCGGGATCCTGGGTCGACACGCCGGTCGGGCAGCGGTCGGTGTGGCAGGACTGCGCCTGGATGCAGCCGAGCGCGAACATGAAGCCGCGCGCCGCGTTGCACCAGTCGGCGCCGAGCGCGATGACGCGGGCGATGTCGAACGCGCTGATGATCTTGCCGGCGGCGCCGAGCCTGATGCGGTCGCGGGCGTCGATGCCGACCAGCGCGTTGTGGACGAAATTGAGCCCCTCGCGCAGCGGCATGCCGAGATGGTCGACGAATTCCAGCGGCGCCGCGCCGGTGCCGCCTTCCTTGCCGTCGACGACGATGAAGTCGGGATAGATGCCGGTCTCCAGCATCGCCTTGCAGATGGCGAGGAACTCCCACGGATGGCCGATGCAGAGCTTGAAGCCGGCCGGCTTGCCGCCGGAGAGCCGCCGCAGGGTGGCGATGAATTGCATCAATTCGATCGGCGTTGCGAACGCCGAATGCCGCGACGGCGAGATGCAGTCCTTGCCGAGCGGCACGCCGCGGGTTTTCGAGATTTCCAGCGTCACCTTGGCGCCGGGCAGCACGCCGCCGTGACCGGGCTTGGCGCCCTGGCTGAGTTTCAGCTCCACCATCTTGACCTGGTCGTTCTGCGCGGTCTCGGCGAATTTGTCGGCGCAGAAGGTGCCGTCGCCGTTGCGGCAGCCGAAATAGCCCGAGCCGATCTCCCAGATCACGTCGCCGCCGTGCTCGCGATGGTACGAGCTCAAGCCGCCCTCGCCGGTGTCGTGGGCGAAGCCGCCCTTCTTGGCGCCGATGTTGAGCGAGCGGATGGCATTGGGGCTGAGCGCGCCGAAACTCATCGCCGAAATGTTGAAGATCGAGGCCGCGTAGGGCGTGCTGCAATCGGGCCCGCCGACGTCGACGCGGAAGTGTTCCCGGTTGGCGCGCTTGGGCGCCATCGAATGCTGCAGCCATTCGTAGCCGGGGGCATAGACGTCGTTCTGGGTGCCGAACGGCCGCTTGTCCAAGGCGCGCTTGGCGCGCTGATAGACGATCGCCCGCTTGTCGCGCGAGAACGGCGTGCCGTCCTTCTCGCTTTCGAGGAAGTACTGGCGGATTTCCGGGCGGATCTCCTCCAGGATGAACCGGATGTGCGCCGTCAGCGGATAATTGCGCAGGACCGCGTGCCGGGTCTGTAACGACGTCCATCGTGCCGATGACCGCCAGCGCGCCAAACGCGACCAGCAGAATGACGACATAGATCGACGGGTAAAGCTCCACCTCGTCGAACAACAAAAGGGCGCTGATCAATACCACGGCCGTGAAGGCGATGAAGCGTTGCTCAGCGGCAACAGCAGCAATGTGCGCATGGCATTCCCCTCCCGAGCATTTTCCCGAAAAAGCCTGCCCTCGGACTTGATCCGAGGGTGGTGACCGGCTTTCCGAAAGAAAATGCGACAAAGCTAGGATCGCGAGCGCCCCAGATACCCGCGCTCAGCGATGTATATCAGACGAGCGGCGCCAGCAGCTAAGCGGATCGGCCATCAACGATTTGTGACGGGCCGGTGACGAGTATTCGTCAGTGCGGCATGGCGCAGGCTTCACCGCGCCTTGCATTTTTCGCAGGTAGGATAGATCGGAACGCATGATGCTGGCGCACGGGAAGTCTACGTGCCTCCGGCCTCGGGAAGGGTGTTGCAAACGGCCGGCGGAAACGTGCAATTTCACCCGACCGGCGACAATGACAATCAAGCTCCGGATGTGCAGTGAGGAAACGGCAAGTCACTTCTGGTGCGCGGCGACGGACAGCGACGATCGCGCGATCGCCGTCATCGGCAGCACCCTAACGGCATGCCGATGAAGCCCGAAACTCATGCGGACGGCGAATTTCCGCGCCATCGCCGGGAGGATTTGCGCCTCGTCACCGGGCGAGGGCAATATGCCGTCGATCTTGATCTGCCGCACACGGCGCGGGCGGTGATAGTGCGCTCGCCGCATGCCCATGCCGCCATCCGCGGCATGGATTTCGCCGCTGCGCTGGCGCTTCCCGGCGTGCTGGCGGTTCTCTCCGGCGCCGATGCGCTCGCCGATGGGCTGCAGGCGATACCGCATGCGACAGGGAGTTCGAAGTTCGGGTCGGACATGCCGCTCGCCCACCGCGATGGGTCCGAGCGCCTCGTCACCAAGCAGCGACCGCTGCCGATCGAGCGCGCCCGCTTTGTCGGCGAGGCCGTCGCCATGGTGGTCGCCGAGACCCTCGCCCAGGCGCGGGATGCGGCCGAGGCGGTCGTGATCGATTGGGAGCCGCTTCCGGCCGTGGCCCATGCGATCGATGCGCTCAAGGACGATGCGCCGCAGCTCTGGGACCACGTGCCGGGCAATCGCACGCTCGAAGCCCATCTCGGCGACGAGGCGGCGACCGAAGCGGCCTTCGCCCGCGCGGCCCACCGCGTGCGTCTCAAGAGCTGGGTGCAGCGCGTCACCGGGGTGCATATGGAGCCCCGTGCCGTGGTCGCCGCATGGGACGAGACGGAAGAGCTCTACACCGTCCATGCCTCGCATGGGATCGGCGTGGTGCAGATGCGCGACGAATTGGCCGTCGTGCTCGGTGTGGCAAAGGAGCGCGTGCGGGTTATCGCCCCGCAGGACGTCGGCGGCAATTTCGGCACCCGCAACGCGACCTATCCGGAATTCGCGCTGGTCGCATGGGCGGCGCGGCGGCTGCGGCGTCCGGTCGCCTTCACGGCGGACCGCTCGGAGGCCTTTCTCTCGGATTTCCAGGGCCGCGACCTCCATATCGACGCCGAGCTTGCGCTCGACGCGGAGGGAAATTTCCTCGCGCTGCGCTCGGTGAATACGGCGAACAACGGCGCCTACACCACGTCGTTCGTTCCCTTGAACAAAGGCGCGCAGCTGATGCCGAGCGTCTACCGCATCCCGGTCGCCCACGTCGTCGCGCGCGCCGCCGTCACCAACACGCCGGCGACGATCCCCTACCGCAGCGCGGGCCGTCCGGAAGCGATCTACGCCATCGAGCGCCTGATCGATCTTGCCGCGCGGCAGTGCGGCTTCGATCGGGTCGCTTTGCGTCGCCGCAACATCATCGGCCCATCGGAGCAGCCCCACCACAATCCGCTCGGCGTCACCTACGACAATGGCGATTATGAAGGCGTGATGGCGACCGCGCTCGAGCTTTCCGATTGGGCGGGCTTTCCGGCGCGACGCGAAGCCTCGCGCTCCCGCGGCCGCTGCCGCGGCATTGCGATCGCGAACTATATCGAGACCACGAGCGGCGCCCCGCGCGAACGGGCCGAAATCCTGGTTCGTCCCGACCATACGATCGAGGTCATCGTCGGCACGCAAAGCACCGGGCAAGGCCACGAGACGGCGTTCCCGCAGCTTGTCGCCGCATGGTTCGGCGTCTCGCCCGGCGCCGTCGTCTTGCGCACCGGCGATACCGCGTTCGTCAAGGCGGGCGGCGGCAGTCATTCGGGACGATCGCTGCGCCAGGCGAGCGTCGTGATGCATCAGGCGACGACCGATATCATCGACAAAGGGCGGCGGATCGCCGCTGCGCTGTTTGAAACCGACGTGGCCGATGTCAAATTCGCCAATGGCTCCTTCCGGGTCACCGGCACCGACCGCGTGATCGACATCTTCCAGATCGCCCGCGCCGCGACCGGGGACAGCGCGTTGCCCGATGAATTGAAGGGACCGCTCGGGGCGATATCCGACCAGACGCGGCCCGGCCTCGCTTTTCCCTACGGCGCCGCCGTCTGCGAAGTGGAGATCGATCCGGAAACCGGCGCGCTTTCCATCCAACGCTACGTCTCGGTCGACGATGTCGGCCGCGCGCTCAATCCGATGATCCTGCACGGCCAGACCCATGGCGGCATCGCGCAGGGCGTCGGCCAGGCACTGTTCGAGCAATGCTGGTTCGATCCGGCATCGGGCCAGAACCTGTCGGCCTCGTTCATGGACTATGCCATGCCGCGGGCGACCGACTTGCCGAATTTCATAACGGCGCTCAGCGAGGTGCCGGCCGACAGCCATCCGCTCGGATTCCGCCCCGGCAGCGAAGGCGGCACGACGCCCGCGCTCGCCGTCACGATCAACGCCATCGTCGATGCGCTCTCCGAGTTCGGCGTGACGCAGGTCGAAATGCCCGCGACACCATCGCGAATTTGGCACGCTATCGCCGCCGCCAAAGCGCAGCGGCAGCGCGACGATCGACCGAACGCAAAAAACCGACACAGGGAGAAATGACGATGGCCAAGACGATCGATATCGAACGGGTATTCGACGATCAGAAGATCGGCGGCTTCCACATCGCGCTTTTGGTCATCTCGTTTCTGGCCATGATGACCGAGGGGTTCGATCTCGGCATCGCCGCCTTTGCCGGACCCGGCATTCTCAAGGAGTGGCACCTCAGCGGCCGGGAACTCGGCGTGCTGTTCTCCAGTTCGCTCGCCGCCGGTTTCATCGGCCCGCCGCTGTTCGGATTTCTGTCGGACAAATTCGGCCGCAAGCGCGTCGTCGTTTGCGGCATCTACGCGTTCGGTATTTTCACCTTGGCCGCCGCGCTCGCCGCCAATCTCGGCGAGATGGTCGTCGCGCGGATGTTCGCCGGCGTCGCGCTCGGCGGCACGCTGCCGATCGTCGTGACGTTGAACAACGAATTCGCTCCGCAGCGCCTGCGCGCGACGCTGGTCGTCCTGATCTTCATGGGCGTGACGTTCGGCGGCGGACTGCCGGGCTTCGTCGCGGCCAGGCTCGTCGGCGAGTATGGCTGGCGCGTACTGTTCTGGATCGGCGGCGCGGCGCCGCTCGTCATCGCCACGATCCTCGCGCTCGCGCTCCCGGAGTCGATCAAGTTTCTGGCCTTGCGTCCGCAGCGCCGCGGCGAACTGGTCGCCCTCTTGAAGCGCTTGCGTTCCGATCTCGTCATCGAGCCCGACACGCAATTCGTCATCAGCGGCGAAGACAACCGTGCGCGGTTCTCGATGCCGGCCTTGCTCGAAGGTCGGCTCGCGGTCCTGACCCCGCTGTTCTGGATTTCGAATTGCGTCGCCGTCATGAGTCTCTTCTTCATGAACCAGTGGCTGCCGACCGTGCTGTCGACGTCGGGCGTTCCGACGAGCCAGGCGGCGATCGCCACGACGCTGTTTCAGTTCGGCGGCACATTGGCGGGGCTTGTTTCGATGCGGTTCCTCGATACACGCGGCTTCATCCCCGTGCCCATTCTTTTCGCCTGCGCTATTCCGGTCGTCGCCTGCATCGGCATCCCTCATCTCGCGCCCCACGTCCTGTTGGCGCTGGCGGCCGGCGCCGGCTTTTGCATTCTGGGACTGCAGTTCGGGAATATCGCGACCGAAGGAAATATCTACCCGACCTACATTCGGGCCTGGGGGGTAGGATCGAACTTCGCGGTCGGGCGGATCGGCGGCGCGCTCGGGCCGCTGCTGGGCGGCTTCGCTTTCGCCGCGAAGATGCCGGCACAGCAAATATTCCTGCTCGCGACGCTGCCGCTCGTCATCGGACTGATCGCGACACTGGCGATCGTACCGCTGTATCGACGGCACCTTCGCATCCTGCGCGCCGGCCAGGACGCCGTGGCGTTCTCATAAGTCGCCATGACGGGTTCGTCGAGACGGAACATCGCGCAGCCACAGCGCCTTCGCGCCCGAAACACTGCCGAGGCCGGGCCGACCAAGAAGAGAATGCTGAAACAGGTACGAGCCAAGAATTAAAGATAGATTGGAAAGGGAACTTGCTCCGAAGCTTGGGATCATACTACTTCCAATTGCTCATCGTTTGCGCTACACTCGTAGAGCTGCTCTCAGAGGGCAACTCTTTTATCCTCTCGGGCCCTTGTTTATACGATCGGGGGTGGACGATGGCGCCATTAGCGGTTGCAGCAGCAATTGCGACTATCGTTGGGGTCATTATAGACGCGGTATCAGCTGTATTGACTAACGAATGGCAGTCCAACGCAACCAATCTACTCAAAACAATAATACAACAGAACGGGCAAATATTGGCGGATTTGCAAGCACTTCCGTTACAATTTGCGCAAGACCTGCAAACCGCGTTTGACACAGAAATTGCGATACAGGGCGCTGCGCTTACTGAAAATTTTGATGAATACATGGCGGGAGCTACGCCTGATATCGCGAATATTGCTAATATCCGTAGTCCTGCTGAACAACTGGCGTTCAATCTGAGCAACCGGGGGCCATGTGTTTACCAAGCGGCCAGCGCCGCGGTCACTTTGGTTCTGGGAATTCACAGGGTCCTCACTGTTGATCCCGCGCAGACGCAGTCATTTCTTAACACTACGGTTCAAAGCATGATCGCTTGGGCCGGGACTTCGCCACTGATGTTCGGAGATGCCCTGAATAAATCGACAGCGACGTTGACGCAACAAATCAATGCTTTGAAAAATGAACCGCGAGGGCAAGTGATTATCTACTCCCAGCAAGTCGAATATGACGGAGGAGGCGGTGGGGGTGGTGGCGGCGGTCATCATCCTGAAATGCTCTATACACTGAACGTCATTGCAACAATTGCAATTGACGACGCCAGCCTCACTTTCAGTGTGACGAACGCACAATCATCGCAGGGTCCGGATGGTCTTCAATTTGACCCGCCGATTATCACCAATGCGGTCAACTCCCGCGTTCAACACATTCAATCGGAGATTAATGCAATTAAGACGTCACAGAGCGTAGTTTCCACCGTGCAGGAGCATCTGACATCTCTTCAGCAAATGATTGCAACGCTGCAGGCATGGAAACCAGCACCAACGCCGACTTGAGCCTTTTAGTTTGCATACTCCGATCAGACGGCAACTGTCCCCATAACAGGTCTGTTGCTTACTAATAGCCAACTTCATCGGTTGCAAGGGACATTAGCTCGACCGCAATTACACAATTTCCTGGACCGGACAAGTACCCTCGCCAGGAATTGATGTTGACCCATGTGAACGATGACCTAGAGCAGTCTCGTCAGGAATGTCGCGTCGCGCTCAGCCCAGCGCCTTCGCCAGCAAATATCCCGACGCCGCCGCCGAGGCCCGGGCCGGGATGGGTCGAGGCGCCGATGTGGTAGAGGCGCGCGACCGGCGTGCGGTGATTGACCGAACCGTGGAACGGCCGCCAGAGGAAGAACTGGTCGATGCCGCAGAAGCCGCCATAAGGATCGCCGCCGACCAGATTGATGTTCATCGCCTCGAGGTCGGCGGGCGAATAGGCTTTGCGCGCGATGACGATGTCGCGAAAGTTCTCGATGTGCGCAGCGAGGATCGCTTCGATCCGGTCGGCGTATTGCTCGCGCACGCTTTCGGTCCAGCTGCCGTCGGCGGGCGTGGCGATCTCGCCTGCGGCGTCGCCCTTGATGAAGCGCGGCGCCTCGGGAAGCTGCAGCCACAGGATCGCCTTGCCGGGCGGGCAGCGGCTCGGGTCGAGCGCGGTCGGCTGGCCGACGCAGATGGTCGGCACCTCGCGGCAGCATGCCGCGCTCGGCTTCGTTCGCCGCCTTGGAGACGCCGTCGAGGCCGGGGGTGAGATGGACGAGCGCCACCCCCTCGAGTGCCGGCGCCTGCCATTGCGGCGGCGCCTTAAGGGCGTAGTGGACCTGCATGTTGCCCTTGCCGTAGCGATATTGCGCGACGGCTTCGCTCACCGCGGCCGGTAGCGCAGCACCAGCGAGCAGCCGGCCGTACAGCTGGTTCGGCGTGACCGAGCAGATCACGCCCCTCCCCGCTTCGATCTCCTTGCCGCTCGCGAGCCGCACGCCGCGCGCGGCGCCCTCGTCGTCGAGCAAGAACGCGCGTGACGTCGGCGCCGGTGAGAAATTCGCCGCCCTGGTCGCGGATCAGGCGCTCGAACGCGATTGAGCGCGTTCTTGGCGCCGCCCTGGACGATCGGCGCGCCGGCGGCTTCGAGCGCGAACGCGATCACTTTCGCCATCTGGCCGGAATAGGCGGCTTCGGGCCCGAGGCCGGTGTGCAGCACCCACGGCGCGAACAGCGCGCGCACGACCTCGGACTGGAACCGCGTCTCGAGCCAGCCGCGCGCAGTGCCGAGCGCCTCGCCGAAGAAGGTCGCGAGCCCGCGCAAGCCGCGGCGCCAGGCTTCGCGCGCCACGATCTTCACCATCGCGCCCGACCATAGCGAGCCGCCGAGCAGCGCGAACAGAAACGGCGCGTCGGCGCCGACGCGGCCGATGTCGGCGTCGAACCGCGCGCCGTCGCCGCGCGCGAGCCGTTCGAACGCGGCGACGTTGGTCTTATGGTCCATGTGCAGAACCGCGTGGCGGCCGTCGGGCAGCAGCACCGCGGTCGGCGTCGGCGTGTGTGCGAAGGCAAGGCCGCGCTGTTCCAGATCGGCGGCGAGCTCGGCATAGGCGGGCGACGTCAGAAACAGCACGAAGGTCGTCGCCATGACGTCGTGGATGAAGCCCGGCGCGGTGATCTCTTCGGTGCGGATGCAGCCGCCGATGCGGTCGTTGCGCTCGACGACGAGGACCTTGTGGCCCCGGCGGCCCAACAGGGCCGCCGCCACCAGCGCATTGATGCCGCTTCCGACGATGACGTAATCGGCAGCCGCCATGGGGTGCGTCAGTGCTTCGGCACCAGAGCGAGCACGCGCAACGGGCTGCCGGTGCCGTTGACGATCTTCAGCGGCGCCGCGAACAGGATCGCGCCCTTGGGCGGCAGCTTGTCGAGCTGGCACAGGCTGGCGAGGCCGTAGCGGTTGGTCTTGTGCATGAAGGTGTGCGCCGGGAACGGCGGATCCATGCCGCCGGCCGCGCCGGCGTCGGTGCCGATCGCCTCCGAGCCCCAGCCGATCACGCCTTTCTCGACCAGATAATGGATCGTCTCGGCGGCCGGACCCGGCGAATGCGGCCCCTTGTCGTCGGTATTGAGAAACTTTTCTTCGCTGTCGTTGCGCTTGTACCAATCGGTGCGCATCAGCACCCAACAGCCGGCCGGGATATCGCCATGGGTCTTTTCCCAGGCTTTGACGCCGTCGACGGTGAGCAGATAGTCGCTGTTCTTCGCGGCTTCCGCCGAGCAGTCGATGACGCAGGCCGGCGCCACGAAATTCTTCACCGGAATGGTGTCGGTGGCGCCGTCCTTGTACTCCCTGCCGCTGATCCAATGGCGCGGCGCGTCGAAATGGGTGCCGGAGTGCTCGCCGATCTTGAGCCAATTCCAGGCCCAGTACGGCCCGTCCTGGTCGTAATTCGAGATGGCGTGGATTTCGATCGGCGGCGTGTTCTTGCCGATCTGCGGCGGCAGTTTGATCAGCGGCGTTTCCGGACCGAGCGGCGCCGACAAGTCCACCACTTCGACGGCGCCGGAAGCGAGCGCCGCAGCGAGTTGCCCAAGAAGTTGCGTTCCGTCCATCTCTTAAACTCCCCTCGCGCGGGTCTTGATAGCGTTATCGTCTGCGCGGATTACGGAGAAAAACTTTAGCGCAAGACCGCGCAAGGGGGAATACGCGCGGCGCATCCCTGCCAAATTATTTTAGGCTTGAAGTATCGGCCCTGCTCGCGCGACAGTGCGCGCATGCGCTACGACGCGATCGTCATCGGTGCCGGCGTCAACGGCTTGGCCGCCGCCGTCCATCTCGCCGCCAAGGGCTGGAAGGTGGCGGTGCTCGAGCGCGCGCCGGCGCCGGGCGGCGCGGTCAAGACCGCCGAGGTCACGCTGCCGGGCTTCCGGCACGATCTCTATGCGATGAATTTGAGCCTGTTCGCCGGCTCGCCGTTCTTCGCCGCCCACAAGGATCGCCTGGTCAAGGCCGGGCTCGAATTCGTCGGCGCCGAGCGCAGCTTCGCGACGGCATTTCCCGACGGCACCTGGTGCGGGGTCGAGCGCGATCTCGACGCCACCGCCGGCCGCATCGCCGCGCTCGACGCCGGCGACGCGCAGCGCTGGCGCGACATGGTCGCCGCCTTCGGCCGCGATGCGCCGCACATTTTCGCGCTGCTTGGGTTCGCCGATGCCGTCGCTCGCCGCGGCGCGCGCGGTGTTCAACGCCTGGCGCGCCGGCGGCACGCGATTTCGTCGCGCGGATGGCGCGGCTCGTCGTCGCCTCGCCGCGCAACTGGCTCGACGAGAATTTTTCGAGCGACAAGCTCAAGGTGATGATGTCGACCTGGGGCATGCACCTCGACTTTTCGCCCGACGTCGCCGGCGGCGCGCTGTTTCCCTATCTCGAATCGATGGCGAACCAGAGTTTTGGCATGGCGCTCGGCAAGAACGGCGCCGACGCCATCATCACCGCCATGGTGCGCGCGCTCGAAGCTTTGGGCGGCGAGGTGCGGCTTGACGCGCGCGGTGACCCGCATCGTCACCAACGGCGCCGGCGCGAGCGCCGTCGAGCTGGCGGGCGGCGAACGCCTCGAAGCCGGCCGCGCCGTCATCGCCAATCTCAATCCGCGCGTGCTCGTTCCCTTGATCGACCGCTCGCCGCCGGCGCAGGCGCGGCTGGACGAAACTGCGCCCCGGGCCAGGCACCATGATGATTCATCTGGCGCTGTCGGATTTGCCCGACTGGACCGCCGGGCCGGCGCTCAAGACTTTCGCCTATGTGCACCTCGGCCCGTCGTTCGCCGCCATGGCGAAGACCTATACCGAGGCGCTCGCCGGGCCTGCTGCCGGCCGAGCCGGTGCTGGTGGTCGGGCAGCCGACCGCCATCGATCCCGGCCGCGCGCCGGCGGGGCGGCATGTTCTGTGGGTGCAGGTGCGGGTATTGCCGGCCAAGATTTCGGGCGATGCCGCGGGCGTCATCGCCGCCGGCGACTGGGATGCGCGTCAAGGAGGCTTACGCCGACCGCGTCATCGACCTGATCGAGCGCTACGCGCCCGGATTGCGGGGCAAAATTCTCGGCCGCGCCGTGATCTCGCCCAAGGATCTCGAACGCGAAAACCCCAATCTCGTCGGCGGCGACAGCCTCTCCGGCAGCCACCACCTCGATCAGAACTTCCTGTTCCGCCCGGCCTTCGGCTTCTCCCGTTACCGCACCGCCGTACCGCGCCTCTACATGGTCGGCGCCTCGACCTGGCCGGGCGCCGGCACCGGCGCCGGTTCCGGCTTCATGCTGGCGAAGTCGCTGGCGGGGGCGTGACGGGTTGCCAGGAGTCGCGAACGAGGCGTGCGCCATGCGCAGGCCCGCCGGTCGCATGGCAACGCTTCTATATACTTGACATTTAAACTATCTTATACGGTGTAAGCGGGCCCCCGAAGCGAGGCAAGAAGCTCATGAGAATTGTCTGCATCGGCGGCGGCCCCGCCGGCCTCTATTTCGCGCTCCTGATGAAACAGCGCGTATCCGGCCTACGACATCAGCGTCGTCGAGCGCAACCGTCCCTACGACACGTTCGGCTGGGGCGTGGTGTTCTCCGACCAGACGCTGGGCAATCTGCAGGCCGCGCGACCCGGTCAGACGCCGAGCAAATTCTGCAGGCGTTCAATCACTGGGACGACATCGACGTGCACTTCAAGGGCCGCACCATCACCTCCGGCGGCCACGGCTTCTGCGGCATCGGCCGCAAGCGGCTGCTCAACATCCTGCAGGCGCGCTGCGAGGAGCTCGGCGTCGAACTGGTGTTCGAGACCGACGTCAAGGACGACACCGAGATCGACGCCGACCTCATCATCGCCTCCGACGGCATCAACAGCTTCATCCGCAACAAATACGCCGCCGCATTCGAGCCCGACATCGAGATCGGCAAATGCCGCTTCGTCTGGCTCGGGACGCACAAGATGTTCGACGCCTTCACCTTCGTCTTCGAGGAGACCAACCACGGCTGGTTCCAGGCGCACGCCTACAAATTCGACGACACCACCTCGACCTTCATCGTCGAGACGCCGGAGGACGTCTGGCTCAAGACCGGCATCGACCAGATGAGCGGCGAGGAATCGATCGCCTTCTGCGAGAAGCTGTTCGCCAAGTATCTCGACGGCCACAAGCTGATGTCGAACGCCGCGCATCTGCGCGGCTCGGCGCAGTGGATCAAGTTCCAGCGCATCATCTGCAAGACCTGGGTGCATCACAACGGCCGCGCGCCGGTGGTGCTGATGGGCGACGCCGCCCATACCGCGCACTTCTCGATCGGCTCCGGCACCAAGCTCGCGTTCGAGGACGCGATCGAGCTCGCCGATTGCCTGCAGGCGAACTTCAAGGGCGACGGCAGCATGATGGACGTGCTGCACAAGTACGAAGAAACCCGCGGCATCGAGGTGCTCAAGATCCAGAACGCCGCGCGCAACTCGACCGAATGGTTCGAGAACGTCAAGCGCTACACCCATTTCGACGCCGAGCAGTTCGCCTACAGCCTGCTGACCCGCTCGCAGCGCATTTCGCCACGAGAATCTGCGCCTGCGCGACAAGAACTATGTGCGCGAGGTCGAGACCTGGATGGCGCAGAAGAGCGGGCTCGGCGCCAAGGCGATCGCGCCGATGTTCACGCCGTTCCGCGTGCGCGGGCTCACGCTTGTCCAACCGCATCGTGGTGTCGCCGATGGCGCAGTATTCCTGCAGCGACGGCACGCCGGACGATTTTTATCTGGTGCATCTCGGCAGCCGCGCCCATGGCGGCGCCGGCCTGGTCTTCACCGAGATGACCTGCGTGTCGGCCGACGCGCGCATCTCGCCGGGCTGCGCCGGCATGTACAAGGACGAGCACAAGCGCGGCCTGGAAACGCATCGTCGATTACGTGCATGCCCGCACCAAGGCGGCGATCGGCATTCAACTCGGCCACGCCGGTCCCAAGGGCTCGACCCAGCTCGGCTGGGAAGACGCCGACGAGCCATTGGCGGCGGGCAACTGGCCGCTGATCGCGCCGTCGGCGATCGCCTATGGGCCGCATAATCAGGTCCCGAAGGCGATGACGGCGCGACGACATGGCGCGGGTCAAGGCCGACTTCGTGCGCGCGGCGCAATGGGCGCAGGAGTGCGGCTTCGATTGGCTCGAACTGCACTGCGCGCACGGCTATCTGCTGTCGGCGTTCATTTCGCCGCTGACCAATCATCGCACCGACGAATACGGCGGCTCGCTGGAGAACCGCTGCCGCTATCCGCTGGAAATCTTCCGCGCGATGCGCGCGGTGTGGCCGGCGGACAAGCCGATGTCGGTGCGCATTTCCGCGCCACGACTGGGCGCCCGGCGGCAACACGCGCGGACGACGCCGTCGAGATCGCGCAGATGTTCAAGGACGCCGGCGCCGACATGATCGACGTGTCGTCCGGCCAGACCAGCCGGCAGGCCAAGCCGGTCTATGGCCGCATGTACCAGACGCCGTTCGCCGACCGCATCCGCAACGAGGTCGAAATCGCCGACCATCGCCGTCGGCGCGATCTTCGAGCCGGACCACGTCAACTCCATCATCGCCGCCGGCCGCGCCGACCTCGCCGCGCTGGCGCGTCCGCATCTCGCCGATCCGTACTGGACGCTGCACGCGGCGGCGCAGCTCGGCTATCGCGACATGCCGTGGCCCGAGCAATATCTCGCCGGCCGCGACCAGCTCTACCGCAACCTCGAGCGCGCCGCGCTGATGGCGCAGGAAAGGCCCGAGGCCAATGGCTAGCCTCTGCCGGTCAACACGCCATCGTCACCGGCGGCGGCCGCGGCATCGGCGCCGCCATCGCCGCAGCGCTGGCGCAGGCGAGCAGGCGCGCGTCACCCTGATGGGCCGCACGATGCGAGGTCCTGCAGGCCGAGGCGGAGAAGCTGCGCGCCACGACGGAGGTTCAGGCGATCGAGGTCGACGTGACCGAGCCGCAATCCGTTGCAGCAGGCCTTTGCCCGCGCCGGCGGAAAGTTTCGGGCCGGCGGCGATCCTCATCAACAATGCCGGGCAGGCCGCGAGCGCGCCGTTCGAAAAGATGGACTTGTCGCTGTGGCAGCGCATGCTCGGCGTCAATCTGACCGGCACGTTTCTGTGCTCGCAGGCGGCGCTGCCGGGCATGCTCAAAGCCGGCTATGGCCGCATCGTCAACGTCGCCTCGATCGCCGGCTTGACCGGCGGCCCCTACATCACCGCCTATTGCGCCGCCAAGCACGGCGTCGTCGGGCTGACGCGGGCGCTGGCGCTGGAAGTCGCGCGCAAGAACATCACGGTCAACGCGGTCTGCCCCGGCTATGTCGAGACCGACATGGTCGCCGCCGCCGTCTCCAACATCGTCGCCAAGACCGGCCGCAGCGCCGAGGAGGCGCGCGCCGAACTGGTGCGCCGCAACCCGCAGGGCCGGGTGATGAAGCCGCAGGAAGTGGCGAACGCCGTCCTGTGGCTGTGCCTGCCGGGCAGCGAGGCGATCACCGGCCAGGCGATTTCGATCTCCGGGGGAGAGGTGATGTGACGACGCGCAAGGCATCCCGCGCGAAGGCGGCGCCGGTCGAACCGAGCGATCTGGAGACGCGGGTCAACGACCAGCATCACCAGGCGCTGAAGCTGTGGCTGCGGCTCCTCGCCTGCACCAACAAGATCGAAAACGAAATCCGCACCCAGCTGCGCACCAAGTTCGACACCACGCTGCCGCGCTTCGACCTGATGGCGCAGCTCGAGCGCAATCCCGGCGGCCTGAAGATGAACGAGCTGTCGCAGCGCCTGATGGTGACCGGCGGCAACGTCACCGGCATCACCGACCAATTGGAGAAGGAAGGCTTGGTGGTGCGGGCCTCCGATCCCGCCGACCGCCGCGCCTTCACGGTGAAGTTGACCCCGACCGGCCGCGCCGTGTTCACCAAGATGGCGGCCGTGCACGAGCAATGGGTGATCGAACTGTTCGACGGCTTGAGCGCGGCCGAGAAGGACCAGGTGCACCGCCTGCTCGCCAAGCTCAAGCTCGGGCTGCAAAAGCCCGTGCTCGCAGCGACAAACAACAAGGAGGAGAAGCGCCGATGGGGAGCGAAATAGACCCGGCGCTCGCGGCCGGCAATCAATTTCAGGCCGCCGGCTATCACGCCAGAAATTTCGGCTGGGAGGTTTTGGGCAAGGTCGCGCTGGTGACGCTCGACCGCCCGGAGCGCAAGAACCCGCTCACCTTCGCCTCCTATGCCGAGCTGCGCGACCTGTTTCGCCAGCTCAAATACGCAACCGACGTCAAAACCGTGGTGATCAAGGGCGCCGGCGATAATTTCTGCTCGGGCGGCGACGTGCACGAGATCATCGGGCCGCTGACCAAGCTCGACATGCCGAACCTCATCGCCTTCACCACCATGACCGGCGACCTGGTCAAGGCGATGCGCGCCTGCCCGCAGCCGATCATTGCCGCGATCGACGGCATCTGCGCCGGCGCCGGCGCGATCATCGCCATGGCCTCGGATCTGCGCCTCGGCACGGCGCGCAGCAAGGTGGCGTTTCTGTTCACCCGCGTCGGGCTTGCCGGCTGCGACATGGGCGCCTGCTCGATCCTGCCGCGCATCATCGGCCAGGGCCGGGCGTCGGAGCTCCTCTTCACCGGCCGTTCGATGAGCGCCGAGGAAGCCCATCAGTGGGGCTTTTACAACCGGCTGTGCGCGCCCGAAGCCTTGCGCGACGAGGCCGTCAAGCTCGCCGCCGAGCTCGCCAACGGGCCGTCCTTCGCCCACGGCATCACCAAGCGGATGCTGCATCAGGAATGGGCGATGGGCGTCGACGAAGCGATCGACGCCGAGGCGCAGGCGCAGGCGGTGTGCATGATGACGCAAGACTTCCATCGCGCCTATCACGCCTTCGTGGCGAAGCAGAAGCCGGTGTTCGAGGGCAATTGATCGGGCCCGGGGCAACGCATGAGCGACAAGACCTATCTCGAATGGCCTTTTTTCGAGGACCGCCATCGCAGGCTGGCGGCGAAGCTTGACGCCTGGGCGGTCGAGAACATTGCTGACGAGCCACCACGACGACGTCGACGCCGAATGCCGGGCGCTGGTGAGCGTGCTCGGTGAAGGCGGCTGGCCGCGCTACGCCGTCGGCGGCGTTGCCTATGACGGTGCCGACGACACGATCGATACCCGTTCGATCTGTCTGATCCGCGAAACCCTGGCGCGCCATTCGGGCCTCGCCGATTTCGCCTTCGCCATGCAGGGCCTCGGCTCCGGCGCCATCACGCTCTACGGCACCGAGGAACAGAAGCGCGCCTACCTGCCCCGCGTCGCGGCCGGCACAGCGATCGCCGCCTTCGCGCTGTCGGAGCCCGACGCCGGCTCCGACGTCGCCGCGCTCGGCTGCGCCGCGCGCCGCGACGGCGACGGCTATGTGCTCGACGGCGAGAAGACCTGGATCTCCAACGGCGGCATCGCCGACTTCTATGTCGTGTTCGCGCGCACCGGCGAAGCTCCCGGCAGCCGCGGCATCTCCGCCTTCATCGTCGATGCCGGCACGCCGGGATTTGCCGTCGCCGAGCGCATCGAGGTGATCGCGCCGCACCCGTTGGCGCGGCTCTCTTTCACCGCCTGCCGCATCCCGGCGTCGCGCCTGCTCGGCCCCGCCGGGCAAGGCTTCAAGGTGGCGATGCGCACGCTCGACATTTTCCGCACCTCGGTCGCCGCCGCCGCGCTCGGCTTCGCCCGCCGCGCGCTCGACGAGGCGCTCGAGCGCGCCACCACGCGGACCATGTTCAACCAAAAACTCGCCGATTTTCAGCTCACGCAGGCGAAGCTCGCCCAGATGGCGACCGCGATCGATGCCGCGGCGCTGCTGACCTACCGCGCCGCCTGGCTGCGCGACCAGGGCAAGACCGTGACCCGCGAGGCGGCGATGGCGAAATTGACGGCGACCGAAAGCGCCCAGACCATCATCGACGCCGCCGTGCAGATCTTCGGCGGGCTCGGCGTCGTCTCCGGCCAGCCGGTGGAGAAGCTTTATCGCGAGATCAGGGCGCTGCGCATTTACGAAGGCGCCAGCGAAGTGCAGCAATTGATCGTGGCGCGGGAATTGTTGAAGGAGTTTGCCGCGAAGGGTACTGGTCCCTGACATACTCTCGTCGTCATGGCCGGGCTCGTCCCGGCCATCCACGTCTTTGTCTCTGATAGGCCGCAAAGACGTGGATGCCCGGGACAAGCCCGGGCATGACGAATAAAACGACGTCCGGCGCATCACAACGAATCAATCAATCGAAAGGACACCCATGATGGAGATATTGCAGCCGCCGAACTGGCCGAGGCCGCAGGGATTTTCCAACGGCATCGCCGCGCGCGGCCGCCTCGTCTTCATCGCCGGGCAGATCGGCTGGGACGAGAAGTCCCGCATCGTCGGCGCCGATTTCAGCGCACAGGTGCGCCAGGCGCTCGTCAACGTGCTGGCGGTGCTCGCCGAGGCCGGCGGCAAACCCGAACACATCGCGCGCATGACGTGGTATGTTACCGACAAGCGCGAATATCTCGCCGCGTACAAGAGCATCGGCGAGGTCTATCGCGGCTTGATGGGGCGGCACTTTCCGGCCATGACGGCGGTCCAGGTCGCCGCGCTGATCGAGGATGGCGCCAAGGTCGAGATCGAGGCGACCGCCGTCATTCCCGATTGAACCCCGCAAACGGGCGAAACGAAGCGAAAAAAGGGGAGGATATGGGCGATCCAGTCGTCGTGACCGATGCAGGCGGCGTTCGCATCGTCCGCATGAACCGTCCGGAGAAGAAGAACGCGCTGACGACGGCGATGTATGCGGCGATGACGCAGGCGCTGCGCGAAGCCGACGCGTCCGACGCCATCCGCTGCGTGATGATCGCCGGCGCTCCCGGCATCTTCTCCGCCGGCAACGACATCGCCGATTTCCTCGCCGCCGCCATGGGCGGCGGGCACAATACCCACGCGACCGATTTTCTCCGGGCGCTGGCGCTAGGCCGCAAGCCGCTCGTCGCCGCGGTCGGCGGCATCGCCGTCGGCATCGGCACCACCTTGCTGTTTCACTGCGACCACGTCGTCGCCGCCGCCGACGCGACGCTGTCGACGCCGTTCCTGAAGCTCGCGCTCATCCCCGAGGCGGCGTCGACCCTGTTGGCGCCGCGGCGCATGGGCTACGCCCGCGCGTTCTCGCTGTTGGCGATGGGCCGCCCGCTCACCGCCGCCGAGGCCAAGGACGCCGGCATCGTCAACACCGTGGTCGAGGCCGGCGCGCTCGAACAAGCCGCGCTGCAGGCGGCGCAGAGATCGCCGCGCTGCCGCCCGGCGCGCTCGCGACCGCGCGCGATCTGTTGCGCGGCAATACCGACGAGATCACCGCGCGGATCGAAGCCGAGATCGCGCATTTCGCCAAGCTCCTGCAATCCGACGAGGCGCGCGCCGCGTTCCAGGCTTTCATGGCTCGCAAAAAGTAGGCAGAACCAAGATGAGGACCCACATGTCGCTCAAGGGCAAAACTCTGTTCATCACCGGCGCCTCGCGCGGCATCGGTCTTGCGATCGGGCTGCGCGCCGCCCGCGACGGCGCCAACATCGCGATCGCGGCGAAGACCACCGAGCCGCACCCGAAGCTCGCCGGCACGATCTACACCGCCGCCGAGGAGATCGAGCGCGCCGGCGGCAAGGCGCTGCCGCTCGTGGTCGACGTGCGCGACGAAGCCAACGTCAAGGAGGCGATCGACAACGCCGCGGCGCATTTCGGCGGCATCGACATCGTCGTCAACAACGCCAGCGCCATCTCGCTCACGCCGGTGACCCATACCGACATGAAGCGGTTCGACCTGATGCATCAGATCAACACCCGCGGCACCTTCGTGGTGTCGAAATGGGCGATCCCGCATCTCGTCAAGGCCGCGAACCCGCACATCCTGATGATCTCGCCGCCGCTCGACATGAAGGAGAAATGGTTCGCGCCGCACACCGCCTACACCATCGCCAAGTTCGGCATGAGCCAGGTCGTGCTCGGTCTCGCCGGCGAACTGCGCGGCAAGGGCATCGCCGTCAACGCGCTGTGGCCGCGCACCGTCATCGCCACCGCCGCGGTGCAGAACCTGCTCGGCGGCGACGCCGTGATCCGCGCTTCGCGCAAGCCGGAGATCATGGCGGACGCCGCCTATGCGGTGTTCTCCACGCCGTCGCGCCAACTGACCGGGCGTTTTCTGATCGACGATACGTTCCTCGCCGAGCACGGCGTCACCGACTTCGAGCAATACCGCGTCGACCCGACGCAGAAACTCGCCTCGGATTTCTTCGTGCCGGAGGAGTCCGTGCCGCCGGCTGGGGTGAAGATCGAGGTCGGATTTCACTGATCGAAGAACGCGACGGCGCGCGTCGCCCTTGCCCTCTCCCCTCGCGGGAGAGGGCCGCCGCAGCGCATCAACAAAAAGGATGGGTGAGGGGGCGCGGCGATTTAGCGGCCCCTCACCCATTCTTTTTGATGGAGAGGCCGAGCTCCCCTCTCCCGGAACGGGAGCGGGGATCGCGACGAGGGCCTCGCCTGACAGCAGCCCTTACGCCAGCCAGCGCTTGCGGCGTTTATAATGCTTGCCTTCGCGGAACGATTTGCGCTTGCCTTCGGCGATGCCGAGATAGAATTCCTTGACGTCCTCGTTCTCGCGCAAGCGCCGCGGCGGCGCCGTCGAGCACGATGCGGCCGTTTTCCAGAATATAGCCGTAGCCGGCGTATTTGAGCGCCAGATTGGTGTTCTGCTCGGCGAGCAGGAACGACACGCCCTCGGCGTCATTGAGGCCCTTCATGATGGTGAAAATCTCCTCCACCACCTGCGGCGCCAGCCCCATCGATGGCTCGTCGAGCAGGATGAGCTTCGGGCCGCGACATCAGCGCGCGGCCGATCGCGCACATCTGCTGCTCGCCGCCGGAGGTGTAGCCGGCCATCGCGTTCGTGCGTTCGCGCAGCCGCGGAAAATAGCCATAGACCTTTTCGAGGTCGGCGCGGATCGCGGCGCCGCCGTCGCGCCTTGTGAAGGCGCCGGTGAGCAGGTTTTCCTCGATGGTGAGATGGCCGAAGCAGTAGCGGCCCTGCATCACCTGGATGCAGCCGCGCCGCACCACCTCGTTCGGCGACAGACCATGCACCTCGTCGCCGTCGAACAGGATCGCGCCCTTGGTCACCTCGCCGCGCTCGGAATGCAGGAGATTGGAGATCGCCTTGAGCGTGGTGGTCTTGCCGGCGCCGTTGGCGCCAAGCAGCGCGACGATGCCGCCCGCGGGCACGTTGAGCGACACGCCCTTGAGCACGAGAATGACGCGGTCGTACAGCACCTCGATGTTGTTGACCGCGAGGATGTTTTGGGTCGCGGGTGCGGGGACCACGCCGATCGGGTGAGTGACAGTCATCACGTTCCCTAGCAACCAAATCCGTTTCCCGGGGCGCAGCGCACCACACAGTGGTGCGCTGCTGACCCGGGATCGTTACGAGCACCGCGTTTCCGAAGATCCCGGCTCGCGGTGCAGCGCTGCGCGCTGCGCCGCGCCCGGGACACGGCCCTACGACGATTTGTCGCACGGCTCCGTGCGCTTCGGCCAGCCGGCGTTGGCCTTCACGTAGCTCTCGGCCGCCTCCTCGATCAGCGGCATCACCTTGTCCTTGATCGGCTCGATCGAGGGCACGGTGGTGTTCCACTTGGTGCCGTCCCACGACGACGACGGAGATGCCGCCGTGGCCGTTGTGGTCGGCGCAGGAGAGCTTGACCGGCGAGGCGAAGCCTTCGAGACCCAGTTCCTTCAGCCGCGCCGGCGTGATGTTGAGCGTCTCGAAGCCGCGGCGCACGTCCTCGCCGTCTGACCAGCTTCTTGCCGGTCAGCTTCTGCGCCGTGCGGATGGCCTCGGCGATGATCACCGAGTTGAAGACGGCGCGGTTATAGAAATTCTCGCCGACCTTGTCCTTCGACGCGACCTGGCTCTTGCCCTTGTCGACGACGTATTTGAGGATGTCCTGGATCGCCGGGAAATTCGGTGCCGACGGCGTTGAGGTCGAGCGACGTATAGCCCTTGGCGTCGGCGCCGGTCGGACGCGCGTCGTCGTCGCTGCCCGCCCACCAGTTGCCGACGAAGCGGTTCATCGGGAAGCCGATCTTGGTCGCTTCCTTGACCGCGGTCGGGTTCATGGCGCCGAAGCCCTGCATGTAGATCCAGTCGGGCCGGTCGCGCCGGATATCGAGCCAGAGCGAGGTCTGGTTCTGCATTTCCTTGACCGGAACCGGATAGAGTTTGAGCGTGAAGCCGTAATCCTTGGCCAAGGCCTCCAACAGCGGGATCGGCTCCTTGCCGTAAGGCGCGTCGAGATGAACGAGGCCGATCGTCTTGCCCTTGAGCTTGTCGAAGCCGCCCTCGACATCGGCGACGTGGCGGACGAAGGCCGAGGCGCCGTCCCAATAGGTGGCGGGCGGATTGAAGATCCACGGGAACAGATTGCCGTCGGCCGAGGCCGAGAGGCCGTAGGCCATCGACAGGATCGGGATCTTGTCGACCGCCGCCTTGGGGATCAGCTGCAGCGTGATGCCGGTCGAATAAGGATTGATGACGACGGGGTGGCGGCCCTTCACCGACTCGTAGCACTCGACGCCTTTCTTGGTGTCGTAGCCGGTCTCGCACTCCTCGACGATGAGCTTGACGCCGCCGATGCCGCCGTCGCGCTCGTTGAGCATGTTGAGATAATCCGCCATGCCGTTGGCGATGGGGATGCCGGAGCCGGCGAACGGGCCGGTGCGATAGGTGAAGAACGGAACGTAAGATGCCGTCCTCCGCCTGCGCCGCCGTGACCGCGACCGGAGCCGCCGTCACGACCGCCAGGCCGAGAGCAAGATGCTTCAGACGCATGGCCGTTTCTCCCTTGTTTCGCGCCGGCAGCGGCCGGCGCGTTTCGCATGCCCTCGATCTCGTCAGCGGGACCGAGGGGAACCCGGCCGGCTGGTTCTGCCGGCGCGGGAATTGAGCGGAGTGTGCACCATCAATAAGGAAAGGGCCACACCCTCAGTTTCTGTTTTCCGATCTGCCACAGCCGCGCCAGCCCGTTGGGCTCGACCACCAGGAACACGATGATCAGCACCCCGACGATCACGAAGGTCAGCTGCTCGGCGGTCGCCGGACGGAGCGGCAGCCCGAACGCCTCCGGGATCGCCCGCAGCACGATCGGCAGGATGTAGATCAGCGCCGCGCCGAAGAACGAGCCGATCAGCGTGCCGAGCCCGCCGATGATCACCATGAACAGGAGAGAAAGCTCTGGTCGATGGCGAACACGTCGGCTTCGGCGCCGCCGTACCAGAGAAACACCATCATGGCGCCGGCGACGCCGCAATAGAACGAGGAGACGGCGAAGGCGAGCAGCTTGGTGCGCAACAGCCTGATGCCGATCAGCTCGGCGGCGATATCCATGTCGCGCACCGCCATCCACATGCGGCCGATGCGGCCGTGCACCAGGTTCGAGGCGACCCAGGTCATGACCACGACGATGCGCAGCACGACCAGATAGCGCGTCAGCGACGTCGCGGTCGGTCCGGTGACCGGAATGCCGGCGAGCGTGCGCAGCGGCACTTCGATCGCGCCCGAGACGCTGTAGTTGTAGAGCCAGGGGATGCGGATGAAGCACCACTCGAGGAAAGAACTGCGCCGCCAGCGTCGCCACCGCGAGATAGAAGCCCTTGATGCGCAGCGACGGCAGGCCGAACAGCGCGCCGACCGCGGCGGAGAAAAATCCCGAGGCGACGATCCAGACGACGATGTTCACCTGCGGGAAGAAGGTGGTCAGCTTCAGGCAGGCATAGGCGCCGACCCCCATGAACGCGCCGGTGCCGAGCGAGAGCAGCCCGGTATAGCCGGTGAGCAGGTTGAGCCCGATCGCGGCGAGCGCGAAGATCAGAAACGGGATCATGACCGCGTTGAGCAGGAAGTCGTTGCCGATGAGCGGAATGACGACGAAGGCGACGAACAGGATGACCGCGATGCCGATGCGGTCCTGCAGGATCGGAAACACCGCCATGTCGGCGGCGTAGCTGGTCTTGTACTGGCCGACTTCGCGATAGAGCATCGCGTCAAATCCGCTCGATGATCTTTTCGCCGAACAGGCCTTGCGGCCGGAACACCAGGAAGCCGAGCGCGATCACATAGGCGAACCAGCTTTCGATGCCGCCGCCAAGCAGCGGCCCCCAGTAGAACTCGCCGAGCTTCTCGCCGATGCCGATGATCAGCCCGCCGACGATGGCGCCGGGGATCGAGGTGAGCCCGCCGAGGATCAGCACCGGCAGCGCCTTCAGCGCGATGATCTGCAGCGAAAACGACACCTCCGAGCGCGCGCCCCACATGATGCCGGTGGTCAGCGCCACGATGCCGGCGGCGAACCACACGATCACCCAGATCTGCTCGAGCGAGATGCCGACCGACAACGCCGCCTGATGACTGTCGGCCACCGCGCGCAACGCCCGCCCGATGCGCGTGCGCTGAAAGAACACCGCCAGCACCGCCACCATGAGCGAAGCGATGATCACCGCGGCGATGTCGATCTTCTGCAACGACACGAAACCGCCGAGCCCTTTGAATTCGATGGCGCCGCTCGGCAGGAAAAGATCGTGCGTGATCATCACCTTGGGATTGCCGCCGAACACCAACTGGCCGAAACCGATGAGGAAATAAGTCAGGCCGAATGTCGCCATGAACAGGATGATGTCCGACTGGTTGACCAGCGGCCGCAGCATCAGCCGCTCGACCCCGAAGCGCCAGCAGGAACATGACGCCGACGGTGAGGCCGAGCGCGACAAACGCCGGCACGCCATGCTCGTGCAGGCCGACCAAAGTCAGCGCGGCGAACACGACCATGATGCCTTGCGCGAAATTGAACACGCCCGACGCCTTGAAGATGAGCACGAAGCCGAGCGCGATCAGGGCGTAGAGCACGCCGGCGACCAGCCCGTCCCACAGCGTCTGCACCAACAGATCCGGCGCCGTGCCCATCTGCACGAACGGATCGATGAAGATCTGATAGAGGAGATGCATCGTACGCGCTACCCGCTCAGCTCGCTCTGCGGCTCGCCGAGATAGGCGCGGATGACGTTCTTGTCGCGCTTGACCTCGTCGGGCGTGGCGTCGGCGATCTTGCGGCCGTAATCGAGCACGACCACGCGATCGGAAAGGTCCATGACCACGCCCATGTCGTGCTCGATCAGCGCGATCGTGGTGCCGTATTGCTGGTTCACGTCGAGGATGAAGCGCGACATGTCCTCCTTCTCCTCGAGGTTCATGCCGGCCATCGGCTCGTCGAGCAGCAACAGGTCGGGCTCCATGGCGAGCGCGCGGCCGAGCTCCACCCGTTTCTGCAGGCCGTAGGCCAGCCGGCCGACCGGGATCTTGCGGATCGCGGCGATCTCGAGAAATTCGATGATCTCCTCGACCCGGCGCCGATGCTCGACCTCTTCCGCCATCGCCGGGCCGTAGCGCAGGAGCTGCCAGAAGAAGCCGCGGTGCATCTTCAGCGTCCGGCCGGCCATGATGTTGTCGAGCGTGGTCATGCCGCGGAACAGAGCGAGGTTCTGGAACGTGCGGGCGATGCCGCCCTGCGCCGCCGCATGCGGGCGCATGGTCGTGCGCGCCTCGCCCTTGAAGGTGATGCGGCCCGATTGCGGCTGGTAGAAGCCGTTGATGACGTTGAGCATCGAGGTCTTGCCGGCGCCGTTCGGGCCGATGATGGCGCGGATCTCGCCCTTGCGGATGTCGAACGAGACATCGGTCAGCGCCTGCACGCCGCCGAAGGCCAGGGAAACGTCCTCCACCGCGAGCAAAACCTCGCCGAGCGCCTCTCGCTGGAGGACGGCGCCCTCATGCCGCGCGCTCCAGCGTCCGCGCGCCGGCGCCGCATAAGGCCGCATGTCGCGGATCGCCACGCGCGCGGCGATGACGCCCTTGTGGCCGTCCTCGAAAGTGATCTCGGTCGAGATGTCGCGCCTCGCTCGCGCCGTAATAGAGCGCCTCGACCAGCGGCGCATAGCGCTCGGCGATGAATCCGCGGCGGACCTTTTGCGTGCGCGTGAGTTCGCCGTCGTCGGCATCGAGCTCCTTGTGCAGGATCAGGAAGCGCCGGATCTGCGCGCCGGCCATGATCTCTTCCTGCGCCAGCGAGCGGTTCACCTCGTCGACGTGCTGCGCGATCATGTCGTAGACACGCGGATGGCCGGCGAGCTCCTGATAGGAGCCGTAGACGACGTTGTTCCGCTCCGCCCAACTGCCGACCGCGGTGAGGTCGATGTTGATCATGGCGCAGACGAAATCGCGGCCGGCGCCGATCGCCACCGCCTCGCGGATGTTGGGATAGAATTTGAGCTTGTTCTCGATGTATTTCGGCGCGAACAGCGTGCCGTCGTGAGCCGGCCGACGTCCTTGGCGCGATCGATGATCTTCAGTTGGCCGGTCTTCGGATCGAAGAAGCCGGCATCGCCGGTGTGCACCCAGCCATCCGGCGTGCGCACCTCGGCGGTCTTCTCCGGGTCCTTGTAGTAGCCGACGAACACGCCGGGAGAACGGTAGAGGACTTCGCCGGTGTCGGAGATCTTGATCTCGACTTCGGGCGAGGCCTTGCCACGGTCTCGGCGTAGATCTCGCCATCGGGCTGCGCGGTGACATAGACCGAGGCTTCGGTCTGCCCGTAGAGCTGCTTCAGGTTGATGCCGAGCGCGCGATAGAAGCGGAACAATTCCGGGCCGATCGCCTCGCCGGCGGTATAGGCGACGCGGATGCGCGAAAGCCCGAAGCGGTTCTTCAGCGGTCCATAGACCAGCAAGTTGCCGATGCCGTAGACGAGGCGGGCGTAGAGCGGCACCTGCTCGCCGATCGAGAATCTTCTCGCCCCAGCGCCGCGCGAACGCGATGAAGAAATCGAACAGCTTGCGCTTGAGGGCGCCGGCGTCCGCCATCCGCACCATGGTCAGGGTCAGCAGGTTCTCGTAAACGCGCGGCGGCGCGAAAGCGTAGGTCGTGCCGATTCGCGCCGGTCCTCGACCACGGTGTCCGGGGTTTCCGGGCAATTGACGCAATAGCCGGCGACATAGGACTGCACGTAGGAAAAAATGTAGTCGCCGACCCACGCCAGCGGCAGATAGGCGATCACTTCTTCGTCCTGCCCGAGACGGTCGAAGGCGTTGGCGTTGCGCGCGGAGACGATCGTATTCTCATAGGTGAGCATCACGCCTTTGGAGCGGCCGGTCGTTCCCGAGGTGTAGAGAATGACGCTGATGTCGCTGCCCTGGCCGGCGGCGAGCCGGCGTCCCAGCGCTGCAGGCACGCGGCGTCGCTCGCCAGCTTCTTGCGGCCGATGCTGTTGCACGTCCGCGAAGGCGATCAGGCGGCCGTGCTCGTAGTCCTTGAGGCCGCGCGGCTCGTCATAGATCACGTGGGCAAGCTGCGGCAGCCGATCGGAGACCGCGATGATCTTGTCGACCTGCTCCTGATCCTCGACGACGGCCAGCGTCACCTCGGCGTGCGCCAGCACGTAGGCGAGCTCGTCGGCCACGGCATCGGCATAGACCGGCACCGGCACGGCGCCGAGCGTCTGGCCGGCCACATCGACCAATAAAGCCGCGGCCGGTTGCCGCCGACGATGGCGAAGTTGTCGCCGCGCGCGAGGCCGAGTTCGGCGAGCCCGACCGAGAAGGCGCGAACCTCCTCGAACAACTGCGCCCAGGTCCAGCTCTGCCAGATGCCGAGGTCCTTGTGCCGCATCGCCGGCCGCCCGCCGATGGCGGCGGCATTGTGAATGAGAAGTTTTGGAACGGTATCCAGGGCGAGATCGGGTGACAACACAGGCTCGCTCCGATGCTATTTGCAGGATCGCGCGCGGCGCAAAACCGCAGCGCTCGCCGTCTTGCGGCGCGCATACTTGCAATCGCAAACCCAAGAATGCCGGCGCCGGGCCGCCCTGATCGGACGCCCGCCGCCCGCCGCAGCGCGGAAACCCCGCAGTTCCTCCCAACCGATGCTCATTGGCCTCTCTCATTTTCCCCAACGCCACGGGACACTTTAACCACCCTTGCCGCTCTCTTCCAGCGCGGTTGCGGCGCCGGCGCTTGTTTCCGCGTGGTCGCGCCTCCTCGCCGAAGCTCCGTTAAGCCGCAACCCCTTATACGTCAGATTGCCGTCATATGGTAATTTGACCAGGGCTCACTTGACAGACAAAGCTGGATTTGGTCAGGTACAGAAGCGTCAGTTTATGCCAATATTGGCAGCTGCGTATTGGCTGGCGCGTTGACAACGCGCCGCATATTCGCAGGCCGACGGTTCGCTACCGGGCTCAAGTCTTTTCCTCGATAAGCCTATTCATCGAAGCGCAGCAGCCGGCCAAGATCAAGGACCGTAAGCCCACCGTGTTGCAGCCGCAGCAGCCCGTTGCTCTCAAGCAATTGAGGCTTTTGTTGGCGACCTGACGCGACACGCCCGACAGCAGCCCGATCTCCTCCTGCGAGATTTCCAGGTGCGGCGGCAGATTGGGGTAAAGCGTCGGATTGAACAGCCAGGCGATGCTGCGCGCCACCCGCGCGGGGGCGCTCAGCATGCGGTCGTACTCGACCAGCGCGATAAATTGTCCCAGCCGCTCGTTGAACTGGCGGACGAGAAAGCGGTTGAAGGCGACGCTGTTTCGAACAGCCAGAGGAACGTCGCCCGGCCATCAGGGCGATGCGCGTATCGCGCAGCGTAAAGAGATCGTACTGGCGGGCCTCGTTTTTCAACACGGTGCCTTCCCCGAACCATCCGCCGGAGCGCACCCCGGCGAGCGTGACCGCCTTGCCGCTCCGCGAAAACGTGCTGAGCTTGATGACGCCGGAAATGACTCCGATCCAAAACTCCATATAATCACCGCGGTGGCAGATATAGGCGCCTTTGGCGTAAGCCTTTCGACGATGCCGCGGCGCGCGTATTCGCGCTCTTTCTCGTCGAGGTCATGCGACCATAGCGCGATGTTGCGTAGACGGTCCGCCGTGATCACGTAGCTTCCTCGCGCTGGGTCAGGCTAAGCGATTATGGCCGCGGGACGTTGCCCGGCTCAAGTCCAGGTGCTGGTCGCGGCCGCGGTGCGACGCAGGCCCCCCGTGGCTCGGACATGGCTCGGGGTGGCCAGCCCCGCGCGAACGGCCTTGCCGTTTGCGGGCGGCGGCGGCAGAGCGCGGCAAGCGGGCGGCGGGTGCTGCTGCTTCCGCCCGGCCTGCCCATGACCCCGGCATGCGTTAAGCAAAAGTTAGCCAAAAAAGAACAACTATCGCGGGCGGCTAACCCTCGGAAGCTGAGCAATGAGCTTGGACGAATCACCAACCCTTTTCTCGCGGAAAATCGAGCGTCGATCGCAATTCTATGTTCTCGATGACGGCGATCGGGCACTGTTGGCGTCTTACTATGAGACGATCAAAGGCCGAGCCGATGCCGCACTCGAAGCAAACATCGAGGCGGTCAAGCAGATCCCACATGACCACGAAACGCTGACGAAATTCGGCCCGCAGATCGTCCAAGCTTCGTCCGACCATTTCAACCAAGTGGCCCGTTGTCGATTTGACGAGGACTATGTCGCCAGCCTGCTGAGCCTGGTCGAGATACAAGCGATGTCGGGCTTCGGCATTGGTGGTCAAGGGACGTCAGTACCCACTGTCGCCGACCTCTACTGGCGCGCGATCGGCGCGCGCCATTGGTTTTTTCGACGGCGGCTTTCGGCCGTGCCGCCCATGCGGTTACGACGTTGCTCAACTTCGACCTTGCCAACGCCTCCGCGCTGCACAACCGCCGTCTCGAAAAACACGTTCAGCAAAGGGCCGACAGCCTGGTTTTCTCGAGCTCGCAATTCCTGGGCTCCATCGACCGCATCCGGTCGACGATGGTGGGAACGGCCAAGACCCTCGTCGATGCCTCCAGCGAGGCGGCGGAGGTGGCGCGGGGAGCGACCGGCCAAGCCGATGCCACGATGCAGTCCTGGACCCAAGCGACGGCCGCGATCTCCGATATCTCGCGATCCGCGGAGGAGATCAGTCAATCGATCGGGATCATTGGCGACCAGACCCATCGCAGCCGCGAGGCCGCGCGCGACGCGGTTCGGGTTGCGCTCAGCGCCGAGCAGTCCTTCGGCGCGCTGCTCGATATGACCACCAAGATCGGATCGGTCACCGAATTGATCAGCGATATCGCCGCCCGCACCAATCTGCTCGCACTCAATGCCACGATCGAGGCCGCGCGCGCAGGAGCGTCCGGTAAAAGGGTTCGCCGTCGTCGCCGCCGAGGTGAAATCGCTTGCCGCGCAGACCACGCGGGCGACGGACGAGATCGCCGCTCAGATCGGGCAAATCCATCAGGCGACCCACTCCTGCTCTGCCGGGATCGGGCAGGTCGCGGGCGTCATCCAGGAGATGGAGAATATGACGGCCACCATCGCTGAAATGGTGGCGAAGCACGGAAATGCCGCCGCCGAAATGAGCCGACGCGCCCACGATACCTCGACAACAACTGATGCCGTGGTGAAAAACTCGCAAACGATTTGCGACATCGTCGGTGGCCTGGCGTCGGCGGCCGAGGAGCTGGAGTTGCTCCGGCAAGCGCTCGCCAAGCACTCGGACGAACTCCATACCGAGGCCAACAGGTTCATCGCCGCAGTGAAAGCGTAAGGCCGATACTTCCCCGGCGCGCCGAGGTTCGGCCAGATCGGCGTCCACCCTCTTAAGCTCCTTCCCCTTTGGCGCCGAAGTCAGCGGCGCGCAGGCCCCCGATCCAACCGGCCGCGAGGTCGGGGAAGACGACCATGCTCGATCCGTCCGCACGCGCGTCACCGCTATTCGCCCTCGCCGAGGAGCAAGTCGCCATTCGCGACATGGCCGGCGCCTTCGCCGCCGAATATTTTGCGCCGAACGCCGTCGCCTGGGACGAGGCCAAGCATTTTCCGGTCGCCGAGATGCGCAAGGCCGCGGCACTCGGCATTGCCGGGGTCTATATCGCGGAAGATTTCGGCGGCACCGCCTGTCCCGGTTCGACGCGACGATCATCTTCGAGGGATTGGCGACCGCCTGCTCTACGACCGCCGCCTATATGTCGATCCACAACATGGCGTCGTGGATGATCGACCCCTACGGCACCGACGAGCAGCGCGGACCCGCTTGCCGAACCTGCACGATGGAAATCTCGCCAGCTATTGCCTGACCGAGCCGGGCGCGGCTCGGATGCGGCGGCGTTGACGACGCGCGCCCGGCGCGACGGCGGCGATTACGTGCTCGACGGCAGAAGGAGTTCATCTCGGGCGCGGGCGCGGCGACCTTTATCTGGCGATGGTGCGCACCGGCGGGGCCGGCCCCAAGGGCATTTCTACCTGTGATCGTCCGGGAACGGCCGCCGGCATCTCGTTCGGCAATAAGAGCGAAGATCGGCTGGAACACCCAGCCGACCGCGCGTGATGTTCGCGGATGCCGGGTCCCGGTCGCCAACCGGCTCGGGCCGAAGGCAAGGGGTTTAAGATCGCGATGGGGGGCTCGAGGCGGCCGGCTGAATATCGCCGCCTGCTCGGTCGGCGGCGCGCAAGCGGCACTCGAAAAGGCGCTCGGCTACATGAAAGAGCGCCGCCAGTTCGGAAACCGGCTCGACGAATTCCAGGCGTTGCAGTTCCGCCTCGCCGACATGGCGACCGGGCTCGACGCCGCGCGCACCATGTTGCGCCGCGCCGCGCCGAGCTCGACCACAGCGACGCCGACGCGACGCAATGTGCGCGATGGCCAAGCGCCTCGTCACCGATACCGGGTTCGACGTCGCCAACGAGGCCCTGCAGCTCCATGGCGGCTACGGCTATCTCGAGGAGTACGGCATCGAGAGATCTGCGCGATTGCGCGTCCACCAGATCCTCAAAGGCACCAACGAGATCATGCGCGTCATCGTCGCGCGAAGCCTGGTCGGACGATGAGCGTGAGCGTGGTCGAGAACGACGCGGTCCAAAACGACGAGGTCATCGTCCGCGGCGAGCGCGCGCTGCGTCGGCTCACCTTGAACCGGCCGAAGGCGCTCAATGCGCTCACCCTCGGCATGGCCGCGACGATGACCGAGCGCCTCACGGCATGGGCGTCCGATCCCACCGTCGGCGCGGTCATGATCGACGGCGCGGGCGACCGCGCGCTGTGCGCCGGCGGCGATCTGCGCGGGCTTTATGATGCGGCGAAGGCCGGCTCGCGCTTTCCCGAAAATTTCTGGGCCGACGAATATCGGCTCGATTTGTTGATCGCGCGTTACCCGAAGCCGATCGTCGCGGTGATGGACGGCCTAGTGATGGGCGGCGGCGTCGGGATCTCGATGCACGCCGCGCATCGTGTCGTCACCGAACGCTCGTCGGTCGCGATGCCGGAGGTCGGCATCGGTTTCTTTCCGACGCCGGCGGTCATTCGTGTTGGCGCGCGCGCCCGGCTTTACCGGGACCTACCTGGCGTTGACCGGCGAGCGGATCGGCGCGGCCGACGCAATATACGCCGGCCTTGCCGACATTAATATTCCGGCGGCGAAGCTCGCTGACTTTCGGCCGCGCTCGCCGATTGCCGCGGCACCGACGGTTAGGGCCGCGTTGACGCCTGTCGACGCGCCCGCGCCGGGCAAGATGGCGACCGCCCGGCGCTGGATCGACGCCTGCTATGGCGCCGACGCCGCCGAAAAATTGTCGCCCGCCTCGATGCACAAAAAGAGGAAACCCCGCGCGCGGCGCTCGCAACCATGCGAGAAGTCGCCGACCGCGCTGAAAATTACCATGCGAAACATCCGCGAGCGTATCATTCGACCGCGTGGAGGAAAGCTTCCAGCAGGATTTTCGCGTCTCGCTTGCCTGCATTGCCGGCCATGACTTCATCGAGGGCATCCGTGCGCAAATCGTCGACAAAGACCGCAATCCCGCGTGGAGCCGAAGGCTCGCGGGCGTCACTCCGGCCATGGTCGATCGGCACTTTCAGTCCGTCGGCGCGGCGAACTGACATTCGCGAGAATAAAGAAGGAGGATACGCAGATGCCACCATCGGATTTATCGGTCTCGGGAACATGGGCGGGCCGATGGCCGCCAATCTCGTCAAATCGGGCGAGCACGTCCGGGCTTCGACCTCGTGGCGGCCTCGCGCGAAGCCTCCGCGCGCGACGGGGTGCAAATCGTCGGCAATGCCCGGGCGCCGCCGATGACGCCGACACTGTCATCACCATGCTGCCGGCCGGCGAACACGTTCTGTCGGTCTGGAACGACGTGGTGCCGCATGCGCGGCAAGGCACACTGTTTATCGATTGCTCGACCATCGACGTTGAGAGCGCACGCAAGGCGCACGCGCTGCCGCCGAGCGCGGCATCGCCACGCTCGATGCGCCGGTTTCCGGCGGGGTCGGCGGCGCCAAAGCGGCAACGCTTACCTTCATGGTCGGTGGCTCCGAGCACGCTTTCGCGCGCGGCAAGCCGGTGCTCGAGCGCATGGGCAAGCGCGTCGTGCATTGCGGCGAGGCCGGCAACGGCCAGGCCGCCAAAATCTGCAACAACATGATCCTCGGCGTCTCCATGATCGCGGTCAGCGAAGCGTTCGTGCTCGGCGAAAAGCTCGGCCTGTCGCATCAGGCGTTGTTCGAGGTCGCCTCCGTCTCGTCCGGCCAATGCTGGTCGCTGACGAGCTATTGCCCGGTGCCGGGACCCGTGCCGGCAAGCCCGGCGAACAACGCCTACAAGCCGGGATTTGCCGCCGCCTTGATGCTGAAGGACCTCAAGCTCGCCCAACGGCCGCGCCGCCGTCGGCGCCAACACTGCGCTGGGCGCCCAGGCTGCGCGATCTACGACCAGTTCGCGCAACAGGGCCACAGCGGAGTCGATTTTCCGCGATCATCAATCTCGTGCGCGAGCAGTCGGGGCGCGGGTGACGGCTAACCCGAGACCGAGCACCGCCGCTACGATCCCGTCGCGAGCAAAAAATCGAATTGCTTTGCCGGCTTGAAATCCGCCGACACTTCGCCGGCGAAAATCGGATTGCCCTGCAGATCGAGCTTCATCACCGGCGCGCCCTTCTTCAGATTAAGCTTGTCGAGCGACACCCAGAACACGTTCGGGCTTTCGGTGGCATCGAAATAATAGGTGCGATGGGTCTGGTCCGCGACCGACCGCCACCATGTGGACGCCACGTTGGGGCGCCCGGGCGTTGCATTGCCGAGCGGCACCGACACGTCGCGCATGATGCTGAAGATCGTTGCGATCGACGTGCGCACCGACGCCGTCCGCGGCGACCGTGCGAGACAAGAGGAGGCGCGGACGAAGCGGTCCGCCGGCCGGCTGGTCCCGGGCAGGAAGGCGCTGCCGCCGACGTCGTTCCAATACGCCGTCAGCGCCAGTTGCTGGTCGAATGATGGCTCGTTGGTCATGACGCTGTATTTGCGATCGTGATGAATAACGAGCTTGCCGCCGATATATTCGAAGATTGCCGAGTTGCCGGACGGATCGGAGATCGCCAGATGCCCGACGCCCTTTTCGCCGTCGGGCAGCACTGTCACCAGAACCTGGATGTCGCCTTTGCCGAGCGCCGCGACCGCCTCGTCGACCGTCGCGAAATTGTCGAGCACATATTGCGTCCAGGCCGCGACCGAGAGACCCGGACGTTTGGGATCGCGGGGACCGGGGTCCATGACCGACAGATAAAGCGTGTTGGCGACGAGACCGGCCTCGTTCATGCCGTCGATCGAAGCCTGGTCATAGGCGCCGGCGACGAGGCTGCCGTATTTCGACGTCCAGGTCAGCGGATTGACCGCAACAGCGCCGCTATGGCGGAGCCCGGCCGGCAGCGCCCAAAGGTTCGTATCCATCGGCTGCATCCAGTCGAGCGTGCGCCCGGTGACGACGATGTTGTCGCCGCCGATCAAGGTGACGCGCGAGCAGGCGAGCGCCACCGACGACGTGACAAGGCACGTCGCCGCGGCGGCCACGACGGCAGATTTGATCGACATTCCGACCTCCGCCGCCGCATCTTCCGGCGCTGTTGTCGGCGCCTTGGGCCCGTCCAATGTGATCGAGAGCCATTACGGAGTGATAAACTGGAACGTTAGATTGCTGGTCTTTGCCGGCGGAGCGACGCGTTTGCGCGATCGCACCATGCGGGTGCAGAACTGCCGGCGATCATTCGGCTCGCGCGCGGGGCCGCACGCTGAAATCCAAATAGACTGATGACCGAACGGCCTATGGTTCCGGATCCTGGTGCAGCGGATCGGCGGCCGCCTTGCGCCGCGCATCGCGCAGTCGCACGACCTTGTCGCTCGCAGGCGCGGCAACATCGGCGATCGCCCGCGTCATGGCGCGGCTCAGGTCCGACATCTGGTAGGGCTTGCGCAGCACCGTGAACTCGGCCTCGGCCGCCGCCGCGCTGGCGCTGTAGCCGGTGACAGCAAATCGGCAGATTTGGGTGGCGCTGGCGCAGCGCCCGGGCGAGGCCGGCGCCGTCCATCGTGCCGGCCATGACGATGTCGCTGACCACGAGCGCGAAGGCCGTCCGCTCGACCAGGTCGAGCGCGGCGGCGGGGCCGTCGGCCGTTTCGACGCGATAGCCGAGCTGCTCGATCATGGCGATGGTGACCTCGGCCACCTCCGGATTGTCCTCGACCAGAAGCGCCAATCCGCCGCCCAATTGGCCGGTGCCGGGCGTGACCTCGCGCGCGACCCGCCCCGCCTCGGCCCGCGGCAGATAGAGCGTGATGCGCGTGCCCTGGCCCAAGGCGCTGTCGATGGTGACCTTGCCGCCGGACTGGTGCGTAAAGCCGTGCACCTGGGAAAACCCCAGGCGCCGAGCTCTGCGCCTCTTGGTGGTGAAGAAGGGATCGAAGATCTTGGGCAGGATGTCGGGGGCGATGCCGGTCCCCGTGTCGGCGACGCAGATGGCGACGAAATCGCCTGCAATCGTCGGCCGTCTTCGCGTGAGCAGGACATTCTCCGCGGTGACGGTCATGGTGCCACCTTCGGGCATCGCGTCGCGCGCATTGATGGCAAGATTGAGCAGCGAAAGCTCCAGCTCGTTGGGGTCGGCGATCACCGGCCAGGTGTCGGGCGGGAGCGGTGATCAGGGTGAGGCGGCGCCGACCGTGGTCGCAAGCATGGATCTGAACGCCCCGATCTGCTCGCCCAGATCGGCGGGGCGGCTGGAGTCTGGCGCCGCGAGAAGGTGAGAAATTGGCGGGTGAGCGAAGCGCCGCGCCCCACGGTGGCTTCGATCGCTCCGCCGCCCGTTCGCCCTTGGCGCTGCCCGACGCCGGCTTCAGGATGGCTCTGCCCGCTGATGATCATCAGCAGATTGTTGAAATCATGCGCCACGCCGCCGGTGAGATGGCCCAGCGCTTCCATCTTCTGCGCCTGGCCGCGCGGCCTGCGCCTCCACCAGCGCCAGTTGGGCATTGCGGCGCTCGGTGATGTCCCGGGTGATCTTGGCGAAGCCCGAGCGTCGCCGCCCGCATCGCGGATACGGTCGATCACCGCATTGGCCCAGAAGAGGCTGCCGTCCTTGCGCACGCGCCAGCCTTCGGCTTCGAAGCGGCCTTCGGCGTCGGCGGTCTGCCAGCGCCTTGGCGGGCCCGCCGGCGGCGCGCTCGTCCTCGACATAGAAGCGCGAGAAATGGCTGCCGATGACTTCATGCGGCTTGGTAACCCTTGATGCGCTCGGCCCCGGAATTCCAGTTCGACACCACGCCGTTGGGATCCAGCATGTAGAGCGCATAATCCTGCACGCCGTTGATCAGAAGCCGAAAATGCCGCTAAGCTTTCGCGCAGCGCTTCCTGCGCGGCGCGCCGTTCGCTGATGTCGCGGGTGACCTTGCCGAAGCCGATCAGCGTGCCATCCGGAGCGTGGATGGCATCCACCACCACCGAGGCCCAGAAACTGGCTGCCATCCTTGCGCACGCGCCAGCCTTCGCCTTCATAACGGCCGGTTTGCGCGGCGGTGTTCAGCACCCGCGCCGGCTGGCCGGAGGCCCGGTCCTGGGGGGTGTAGAATTTGGAGAAATGCTGTCCCACGATCTCGGCGGCGTCATAGCCTTTGAGGCGCTCGGCGCCCGCATTCCAATTGATCACCACTCCGCTGGGGTCCAGCATATAGATGGCGTAGTCGTTGACGCCTTCACCAAAAGGCGGAAGCGCCGCTCGGTTTCCAGAAGCGCGGCCTGCGCCACATGTTGTTCGGTATTGTCGCGGATGATCCAAGCAAAACCGACAGCGCGCCGTCGGCGCGGACGGGCTGGATGACGTCGGTCGCCCAGAAGCGGCCGCCGTCCTTGCGGGCCAGCCATCCTTCGTGTTCGGCGCGCCCGGCGTCGCGCGCCTCGGCGAGCATGCGCGCGGGGAGACCGTCCGCAGTCTCCTCCGCCGTGAAGAAGCAGGTGAAATGCCGGCCGACGATCTCGGCGGGCCGATAGCCGGTGGCCCTTTCCGCCCCGGCGTTCCACGTGCCGATCGTGCCATCGACGTCGAGAAGGCAAATGGCGTAATCCGTGACGGCGTCGATCAAAAGTTCAAGTCGCTGCCCATCGGGCAGCCCGCGGATCGAGTCGGAAGGCTCGGGTTCCATGGCCATGCGCCGTGCCGCCATCCTGTTTGATCTTTTTATCTTAGGGGTACGGGCTGCGAGTGTGAAGATAGTAACGCGGAAACCGCCGCCAAGTTCCCTTCTAAGCTCGAGAAATCACGGCTAACTCGCCCGCGCGCAACGAACGCCCCGACGGCCACAGCGAGCGGCCGTTCAAAATCTCGCGATCAATGGACCGCCCCAATTGAACTTGTAGTTCAAGCCGAAGCGGAGAATTTCGGCGGTGTACCTGACATTCTGCGCAACGACCGCGCCGCCGATCGAGGGAATGATATCGTTGAAGATCGCGGCACTGCCGAGATCGACGTGAAGATATTCGATTTTGGCCGACCAGTTCGGATTGATGGCCGCCTCGAGACCGCCGCCGACGGTCCAGCCGGTTACGGTGGTGGTACCATCGCCGACCGCGCCATCGGCGAGCACATCGCCCTCGTGACCGTGCAACGAGCCGACGGCGAGACCGCCGGTCGCGTAAGGCAAGAACCTGTCGAGCGCGACGCCCGCGCGGGCGCGAAACGTACCGAGCACCTGAAGATCCAATTCGCAATATGACGGCGCTCCGCCGCAAAACTGCGGGGCGCCCGTGGTACTTCCCCTGATCCAGGCGCCGGAGCCGTCGCCTTCGAGGCCCAGCACGATCTTGTTGATTTGCCAGTTGTAACCGATCGTGCCGCCGACAAGGCCGCCGGTCGCCGCAAAGCGGCCGCTGTCGAAGCCCGTTGCATCCGTATCCTCGGCGCTGCCCCAACCCACGCCGCCTTCGATGCCGAGATGGAAACCGGTCCAGTTATAGACGAGGGGCGGCGCCGGTGGCGCCTTGAGCGCCATGTCCGCCGCGCCGGCCGCATTCACGCCCACGGCCATCAGCAGCGCTGACACCGCAAGTCCAGCAACACTACTATCGTACTTCATGACGCACCCCCGGTGAACGACTTCCCGACTCTTGTTGTTTCTTACATCGCTGCACGCGGCGTGCGCGCGTGAAAGAACGCCTTTACTTCATTTTTCCGCGGCCAGTTGTAATTTGGTCACGACCTTATCCTGGTGCCGATTGCGCCTTTTAGATGTGGATGCGCGGCACATGGTTTATACTCGGGTCGGCCAACGCCGGACCCATGGGCCGGGCATGACGCGTTAAGAGTTCAGCGCCATTGGTATAATTTGTCCAAACAACCGGGCGGACCGGAGGCTGTCATGAAAATCACGCTCGATCTCGCTAAGCTTGTGGAAGAAGGCAAGCTCACGCCGACCGAGGCCGAGCGGCTGCGCAGCTTGGCTGCCGATGATACCAGCGCGTTGGCCATCAACATCCTTGTCGGCTTCGGCGTTGTCGCGGTGAGCGGGGGAACATTGGCACTGGTGCCAACGCTGCTGACCGTGATCGTCCTTGGTCTCGCCTTATCCGCGATCGGACTTGTATTGACGCTCTTGGGCAGGGAGCAATGGAGCCTGCTGGCGCAAATCTGTCTCGTGGTCGGCGCGCTGTTGTTTTGCGGCGGCGTGTACGCCCTCGGCGAGGGCTCGCTTGCCGCGATGCTCCTCGTCACGGCCGTGCTCGCGGGAACCGCGATCGTTGCACGATCGGGCTTGCTCATGGTCGCGGCGGTGCTCGCGCTCGCGGGCTGCCTCGGCGCCCGCGCCGGCTACTGGGACGCCACCTACACGCTCGCCATCTACGAGCCGCTGGTCACGATCGTCCTGTTCGGTCTCATCGCGCTCGCGACGTATTATCTCTCGACGTCGCTCGCCGCGGATTACGAGCGCTTGGCGCTGATCGCGGCGCGAACGTCCGTCTTCATGGTCAATTTCGGCTTCTGGGTCGGCTCGCTGTGGGGCGATCACTCGCTGCTCATCCGCGCGCTGTGGCGACGCGATGCGAGCATCCTGACCAACTTTTCCACCGGTCCGCAGCTGCTCCCACCGTTGGCCTTCGTCATCGGCTGGGCCGTCGTGCTGCTCGGGGTCGGCATCTGGGCCGTTCGCGAGAACCGGCGATGGGTGGTCAATATCGTCGCGGTGTTCGCCGCCATCCATTTCTACACGCAATGGTTCGAGCGGCTCGGATTGGAGCCGCTGTCGGTCCTCCTCGGCGGCCTCCTGATGCTGGCCTTCGCGCTGGGCCTGTGGATTTTCAACAAGCGCTTCGCTGTACGCGCCTGAAGCTCGGTGCGACGCGCATTGAAGCTGGACCTAACAGAAGGGCGTCTGCGGACGGCTTCCCGAGAGGTTCTTACTGCGCCACCGCCGCACAGCCACCCTCCCCCAGCGGCCGGAACGCCTTGTCGCCCGGGATCGTCGCGACGAGCTTCAGCAAATCCCACTCGCCCTTGGATTGGCCGGCGACTTGATCTGCACCAGATAGACGTCGTGCACCATGCGGCCGTCGGGGCGCAGCTTGCCGCTCGGCGTGAAGGCATCGTCGACCGGCGTCTCGCGCATCTTGGCGATCACGGTCTTGGGATCGTCCGAGTTGGTCGCCTCGACCGCTTTCAGATAGCTGCGCACCGCGGAATAGGTCCCGGTCTGGAAGCTCGACGGCGCGGTGTGGCGGCGCGCGATGAACTTCAAGAAGAACGCCTTCGACGCGTCGGTGAGATCGGGCAGCCACGGCGATACGTACATCATGCCTTGCGCCAGTTGCAGGCTGGTGGAGCGGATCGCCGGCAGTGAATTCGAGCCCGAACGGCACCACCTTCTGCTTCTCGGTGATGCCGAACTCGCGCGCGGTCTTGACCGCGTTGATGGCATCGTCGCCGCCGTTCGCGATCGCGATCACGTCCGCGCCCGACGCCTGCGCCTGCAGCATGAAGGACGAAAAATCGTTGGTGCCGAGCGGATGGCGCACCGAGCCCACAACCTTGCCGCCGTTCTGTTCGATGAACCGCGTGGCGCCGGCCTGCAGCGCCTTGCCGAACACGTAATCGGCCGTGATGAAGAACCAGGTCTTGCCGAGCTTCGGCACCGCTTGGCCGATGGCGGCGCCGATCTCGTAGGTATCGTAGACCCAATGCACCGAATTGTTCGGCGCGCACGCCTTGCCGGTGAAATCGGCCGAGCCGGCGCTCGTCAACAGCACGGCCTTGTTGTCGGCCTTGGCGATCTCGAGCACCGCGAAGCCGACCGCCGAATTGACGAGGTCGGTGACGGCGTCTACCCCTTCGAGATCGAACCAGCGCCGCGCGATCGCCGCGCCGAGGTCGGGCTTGTTCTGATGGTCGCCGGCGATGATCTCGATCGGCACGCCATTGACCTTATTGCCGAACTCCTCGGCCGCCATCCTCGCCGCCTCGACCGAGCCGTTGCCGGAGTTCTGCTCGTAGCCGCCGGTGAGGTCGGTCAACACGCCGATCTTGACGACTCCGCCGGACATTTCCGCCTGGGCGGACGAGACGACAATGAGAGACGCGAAGCAAGCTCAAAGCGACGCTGCGCATTTCGTTCCTCCCCATCAACTCCGCCCGCTTTTTCCGAGGCGGTTCGGCGCGGCCGATGTCGGCCATATAGATATATAATATAACGATCCGGGCCGAACACCAAGCCTGCTGTCGCAGCGCGCTCCACGCCCGCGCAGCGGTCAAGCGCCGCCGGCCAACGCCTTCTGCAGCAGCCCGAGCAAGCTCCTGCGCTCCTGCGCCGTCAGGTTCGCCGTCGCCGCGCGGTCGAAGGCGAGCATCAACTCGCGCATCTTGGTCACCGCCCGCTCGCCCCGGTCGGTCAAATAGAGCGCGACCGACCGCTTGTCGCTCGCCGACGGCCGGCGGCTGACATAGCCGATGCGTTCGAGCTTGTTGATGAGCGACGTCAGGTTCGGCCGCTGGATCCGCAGCGCGTCGGCGAGCGCGCCGTGCCGGATGCCGGGGTTTTGCCGGATGACCGCCAGCGTGGAAAAGATCGCCGGGGTGAATGCGCGTCCGCGAACCGCTCGTAAAAGCTCTGATACATCGCGAGATCGAACATATGGACGTGAAATCCGACCATCTGCTGCAGCACGGAAAGGTCGACCGCGGCGCCGTCTGCGGCCGCGTCCAACGGCGCCGCACGCAATGTCGCGGTCTTGCTGCGCATCACGGCGCCTGCGTGTTGCCGGGCGCCTTCAGCGGCTCGGCGCGCTTTTCCAGGAACGCCCGCAGCCGCTCGCGCGCCTCCGGGCTCGTCTGCGTGAAGGCGGCCATCAGCGATTCGAAAAACAGCCCGTCGTCATGGGCGAGATCCTGAATGCGCGGCAGCGCCTGGATGATGGCGAAATTCGACAGTTCGGCGTTCTGCGCCATCTTCAGCGCCAATGTCTTGGCCTGCGCCACCGCTCCGCCCGCGGCGGTGAGATAATGCACCAGGTTCAAGCGCTCGGCCTCGGCGGCGGAGAGAACGCGCCCGGTCAGCATCAGGTCGGCCATGCGGGTTGCCGACATCAGCCGCGCGATCCGCACCGAGCCGCCGCCGCCGACGAAAATTCCCCGCCGCCCCTCGGGCAGCGCAAAGAACGCCGTGGCGTCGGCGACGCGCAGATGCGCCGCGGCCGCAAGCTCGAGCCCGCCGCCGACCACGGCGCCGTGCAGCGCCGCGACGAACGGGATCGCGCCGCGCTCGATGTCGTCGAAGATCGCGTGCCATTTGCGCGAATGATGGACGCCCTCGAGCGGCGTGCGCTCGATGTGCTCGGCAAGATCGAGGCCGGCGGAAAAATGCTCGCCGTGGCCGAAGATCACCGCGGCCTTGGCCTCTTGACCGGCGCGCTTGACCGCCGCGTGCAGGCTCTCGACCAGCGCGTCGTTGATGGCGTTGCGCTTCTCCGGCCGATCGAGGCCGATCAGCGCGATCTCTTCTTCGACCGCGTAAGTCAAAAGCTCTTCCATGACGTGCCGGCTCCCGGGCCCCTTGACGGGGATTAGTTATGAAACATAACTATATGGCGACAGCCGGCGATGACAAGGCCGGCGTCGGGAGGCTTTCAATGCCGCGCGTGACGCCGCCGAAGCTCGATCCGCGCTATCCGCATTTCCCGACCATCGTCCATGCGCTCGCCTTCGCCGCCGAGCGGCGGCCCGACGCGCCGGGCCTCGCCTGCCTCGATCGCGAATTGACCTATCGCCAATACGCGCAAGCCGTCGCGGCCCTGGCGGCGATCTTTGCCGAACGCGGCGCCGCCGGCGCGCGGCTCGCTTATCTGATGCGCAACAGCCTGGAGATGGCGATCGGCCTTCAGGCCGGCATGGCGGCGCGGGCGCAGGTGGCGCCGCTCAATCCGAACTATACCGACCGCGAGATCGCCCCGCTCGTCGCCGACGTCGCGCCGCATGTGATCGTGTGCGACGCCGAATTCGCCGAACGGGCCCATCGCCTCGCGGCGCCGACCGGCGCCGGGATCGTCGTGCTCGGGCCGGGCGGGATCACCGTCGAGCAATTGCTCGCCGAGCCGGCCAAGGAATTGCCGCTGCCGCAGCCCGACGACCTCTGCGCCATGTTCTTCACCGGCGGCACCACCGGCCTGCCCAAGGGCGCCGACCACCGTCACCGCAATCTGATGGCGTTCTGCTACGGCGTCGCCGCGCTGTGGCCGATGCCGCTCGACGCCGAGCGCATCCTCAACGTCGCGCCGCTGTTCCACATCTGGGGCTTTTGCTACACGCTGGTGTTTCCGGTCTATCTGCGCGCGTTCATGGATCTCTTGCCGGCCTACAAGCCGGCCGCGGTGCTGGAGGAATTTCAGAAGCGGCGCATCACCACCTTCGCCGGCGGCCCGGCCGCGCTCTATATGGGGCTGCGCGCCAACGAGAATTTCGACACCACCGATTTTTCCAGCCTGCGGGTCTGCCTTTCCGGCGGCGCCGCCTGCCCGGTCGAGCTGATCAGGTTCTGGGAAGAGAAGACCGGCAGCGTGCTGCTCGAAGGCTGGGGCATGTCGGAGGGCGCGCCGATCCATCAGAACCCGCTTAACGGCGTGCGCAAGGTCGGCTCGGTCGGGCTCGCCGCCGCCGGCTACGACGCCGAGGTGGTCGATCTCGAAACCGGCACGCGCGTCATGCCGACGGGCGAGCGCGGCGAGATCCGCGTGCGCGGGCCGCAATTCACCGAAGGCTACCACAACCGCCCGGAGGAGAACGCGCGGCAAATCCGCGACGGCTGGCTCTACACCGGCGACATCGGCTATTACGACGACGACGGCTACATGTTCCTCGTCGACCGCAAGAAGGAAATGATCATCGTCGGCGGCTACAACGTCTATCCGCGCGAGATCGACGAATTGTTGTTCAAGCACCCCGCCATCCTCGAAGCCGCCACCGTCGGCGTGCCGGATTCCTTCTCGGGCGAGGCTGTGAAGGTTTTTGTCGTCCTCAAGCCCGGCATGAGCCTGAGCGCCGACGAGTTGCTCGATTATCTCAAGCAGAACCTCGTCAAATACAAATGGCCGAAATACATCGCCTTCGTCGACGCGCTGCCACGCTCCGGCGTCGGCAAGATCGACAAGCGCGCGCTGAAGGCGGCGGGCTGATCTGACCACTGGTCTCCTCGGTCAAAGGGCCCGAGGCACGATCGCAGTACCAAGCAAAGCCGCGAATGGACACGGGCCGCCTTATGACATATATTTCGTCATAAATATCCGTCAAAGGAGCTGACCATGGCACTCAATAAGCGTGCGGTCGCGGGCAAACCTGGCAACTCTACCGCGGCGAAGGTGCGCCGCGTTAAGCTCGCGGGGACCGTGGCGAGCGGGGGTCGGCGCGGATATTCGTTCGTAGCGCAATTTCTCGACGCCTCAGGCAGGCTCATCCTCGACGATCTCAGCCGGTCGCTCGGCCTGTCCAAGGGCCAGCTCGCCGAGACGGTCGGAGTTCGCGCCGAAACCCTCCACCGCAAGCGGCGGGCACTGGCGCCGAAGACGCAAAACCGGTTCCGCGAGATGCTGGAAATCGTCGGCCGCGTCGCCGATTGGGCCGGCGGCGAGCAGCAGGCCTTGGCCTGGTATCGCGCCGAACCGATCGCGGAATTCGGCGGCCGCACGGCGGAAGCGCTGGTCAAGGAGGGCAAGGCCTCAGCGATCCGCGAGTATCTGGATCACGTCGCGCTCGGCGGCTTCGCGTGAGATTTCGCGGCATCTGCTACCGCGGCCACGACCCAAAATGGGCTTTTTCACCGTTGTCCGGAGAAGGCGCGCGGCGCAAGGGCGGCCGTTTCAATCCTGTCGGCCAGGACGCGCTTTATCTCGCGCTCACCATCGAGGGATTGTTTCTGGAACAAGGCCATGGTTTTGCCCACCGGTTCGATCCGCTCACGGTGTGCAGCTATGACGTCGACGTTGCCGACGTCGTCGATCTCAGAACGGCGCCGGCGCGCGCAAAGGCCGGCGCGACGATCAAGGACCTGAGCTGCCCCTGGGCATTCGACCTTGCCGAAGGCCGCCAACCGGCCTCCTGGACGCTGGCGACGAAGCTGTTGCAGGGCGGCGCGGCGGGACTGTTGGTGCCATCCTTTGCGCGCGGCGCGCGGGCGGACCGCCATCATAATCTCGTGCTCTGGACATGGAGCCCGGACCTGCCGCACCGCGTCACCGTCCACGACCCAGCGCTTCGCCTGCCGCGCGATCAAAGCTCGTGGCGGTGAAGGTGCTGTCCGCGGCGACCGCCCATCGCCGCAAGGAAGTCGCCGTCACCCCGCTTGCGGGTCAATCAGCCGATCGAGCCTGATCGGAAACTGCCGCGCCCGCACGCCCGTCGCGTGCCACACGGCGTTGGCGACCGCGCCGGCGGTGCCGGTGACGCCGATCTCGCCGACGCCCTTGATGCCGAGCGCGTTGACGTGCGGGTCGCGTTCCTCGACCAGGATCGCTTCGAGCGACGGCACGTCGGCGTTCACGGGGATGTGGTACTCGGCGAAGTTGGCGTTCATCGGCCGGCCGGAGCGCGCGTCCATTACCGCCTGCTCGTGCAAGGCAAACGACACGCCCCAGATCATGCCGCCGCAGAGCTGGCTCTGCACCATGCGGGGATTGATGATGCGCCCGGCCGCGAACGCGCCGACCACGCGGGTGACGCGCATTTGCCCGAGGTCGGGATCGACTTTGACTTCGGCGAACACGGCGCCGTGGGCGTGCATGGCGTAGGTCGATTGCGCCGCGGGATCCATCGCGCTCTTGCCGCGGCCTTGGATCTGAGAAAGTCCGGCGCGGGCGAGAATGTCGGTGTAGCTCTCGCTGCGGCTGTCGTCGTCACGGCGGTGGAGGCGGCCGCCGCGCGCAACGACGCCGGCATTGCCGGCGCCGAACAAGGGCGAGCGTTCGTCGTTGGTCGCGAGTGCGGCGAGCTTGGCGATGACGTCGGCGCCGGCATTGTGGATTGCCATGCCCGCGGTCGCGGTGTGGGCCGAGCCGCCGGCGATGCCGGCATCCGGAAGATCGGAGGAGCCGGAGCGGAATTCGACGTCGTCGATGTCGAGCCCGAGCGCGTCGGCGGCGATCTGCGCCAGCGCGGTCCAGGCGCCCTGCCCCATGTCCTCGGCGCCGATTTCCATGACGCCGCTGCCGTCGCGGCGCACGGTCGCCGCGGCGTGCCCCTCGAACATCAGCGCCGGAAACGTCGCGGTGCCGACGCCCCAGCCGACCAGCAATCCGTCGCGGTCGCGCATCTGCCGCGGCGCGAGCGGGCGGCGCTCCCAGCCGAAGCGCGCGGCGCCCTGGGTGTAGCAGTCGCGCAGTGCCTTCGAGGAGAACGGCTTGCCGGAGATCGGCTCGACCTCGGCATAGTTCTTCAGCCGAAACGCCAGCGGGTCCATGCCGCAGACGTGCGCCATTTCATCGATCGCGCTTTCGAGCGCGACCGAGCCGGTCGCCTCGCCGGGCGCGCGCATGAACAGCGGCGTTCCGGTGTCGATGCGAACGGCGTCGTGCGACGTCGCAATCGCCGGGCTGGCATAGAGCGTGTGCGAAATATCCGACGCCGGCTCGAAAAAGTCGTCGAACGTGCTCGACGTGGTCCGGGTGTGATGATCGAGCGCGGTGAGCCTGCCGTCCTGGTCGGCGCCGAGCCGCAAGGTCTGCCGCGTGCCGGCGCGGTGTCCGACCGGGCCGAACATCTGCTCGCGCCGCAGCACCAGTTTGACCGGCCTGCCGACCAGCCGCGCCGCCAGAATGCCGAGCACCTGCGGTCCCGAGATCAGACCCTTGGAGCCGAAGCCGCCGCCGAGGAACGGACTGCGGATGTGAATCTTGTCGGGCGACATCCCGAACAGACCGGCAAGACGCCCGAGCGCCCAGGCAAAACCCTGGGTCGGCATGTCGATCGAGAGCGTATCGCCGTCCCATGCCGCCACGATCGCGTGCGGCTCCATCGGATTGTGATATTGCGGCGGCGTCTCGTAGGTCGCCGCGATCCGTTGCGAGGCGGCGGCGAGGCCGGCCTCGACATCGCCGCGCTTCACGTTGGTCGGATGTCCGGGACCGACCACGGCAGGCACGAAGCTTTCGCTCGCATCGAGCCCGACCCGCGCCGGCTCGGCGTCATAGCGCGGCGCCAAGAGCGCCGCTCCCTCCGTCGCGGCCTCGAGCGTCTCGGCGATGACGACCGCGATCGGCTGATTGGCGTAACGGACGCGGTCGTTCTGCAACAGATCGAGCCGGAACATGAAGGGATTGGATTTTTCGTCCGGGTCCATCGCGAGCGGCGGCCGGTTGGCCGGCGTCATCACTTCGACCACGCCGGGATGATTCTTGGCGGCGGCAACGTTCAGAGAAGCGACGCGGCCGCGCGCGATGCTGCTCATCGCCGTCACCGCATACAACATCCCCGGCGGATGGCAGTCGGCCGCGTAGGGCGCGGCGCCCGTGACTTTGAGGACGCCGTCGCGGCGCGTCAGCGGCTGGCCGATGTTCGAACCGTGCCGGACGTGAGCCGGCGTCTGCGTCAGTGGGATGCTAGACATGAGCGGCCACTCCTGAAACGGCGGCAAAGGGCGACGCGGGCAGCGCCGGCAGCCGCGCGGGCGTGCCAGCTGCCGCTTGCATCAGCGCCCGCACCACGATGCGCTTGGCGAGTTCGATCTTGAAGGCGTTGTCGCCGGACGGTTTTGCCCCGGCGAGCGCCGCCTCGGCGGCGCGATGGAAGCTCGAAGCCTCGGCGCGCGCGCCGGCGAGTTCTTGCTCCGCCTCGCGGGCCCGCCACGGCTTCATCGCCACGCCGCCGAGCGCGAGGCGCGCTTCCACGACCTTGTCGCCCGTCATGCGCAAGACGGCCGCGGCCGATACGATCGCGAACGCATAGGAGGTGCGGTCGCGGACTTTCAGATAGCGGGCATGCGCGGCAAAGTTCGCGGCCTCCGCCGGCAGGCGCACCGCGACGATCATGTCGCCGGGTTCGAGCACGCTTTCGCGCTCCGGCGTCGCGCCGGGCAAGGTGTGAAACATCTCGAGCGGAACGTCCCGCCGCCCCGCGCGGCCTTCCACCTCGACGACGGCGTCGAGCGCAACCAGCGGCACGCAGAAATCCGACGGATGCGTCGCGATGCAGCACTCGCTCCATCCCAACACGGCATGCAGCCGGTTGTCGCCGCCGCGCGCGTCGCAACCGGCGCCGGGATCGCGTTTGTTGCAGGCGCCGGCCACGTCGTAGAAATAGGCGCAGCGCGTGCGCTGCAAGAGATTGCCGCCGACGGTCGCGGCATTGCGCAGTTGTGCCGACGCCCCCGACAGCAGCGCCTCGGCGACCGCCGGAAAGCGGCGGGCGAAGTCGCGGTCGTAAGCGAGGTCGGCGTTGCGCACCAGCGCGCCGATCCGCACCCCGCCCCCGGGAAGATCCTCGATGGCGTCGAGGCCGGGAAGATGCGTGACATCGACGAGCCGGCTCGGGCCGACGACACCACCCTTCATCAGATCCAAAATGTTGGTGCCGGCGGCGAGATAAGCTGCGCCCGGCTGCGCGGCGGCCGCGACGGCTTCTTCAACCGTCGCCGGCCTGACATACTCGAACGGTTTCATGCGACCTCCTTGCGGCGCGCCGCGCCGATCACCCGCTGTGCTTCCAGGACCGCGTCGGTGATGCCCTGATAGGCGCCGCAGCGGCAGAGATTGCCGCTCATGCCCTCGCGGATGCGTTCGGGATCGTCGCCCGCCTCGCCCTCCTCGATCAGGCCGATCGCGCTCATGATTTGGCCCGGCGTGCAGAACCCGCATTGCAGACCGTCATGGGCGAGAAAAGCCTCCTGGACCGGATGCAGCCGGTCGCCCTGGGCGACCCCTTCGATGGTGAGGATGTCGGCGCCGTCGTGGCTGATGGCCAGCGCCAGGCAGGAATTGACCCGCCGGCCGTCGAGAATGACCGTGCAGGCGCCGCATTGGCCGCGGTCACACCCTTTCTTGGTCCCGGTCAGGTGCAAGCGTTCGCGCAGGAGATCGAGCAGCGTGACGCGAGGATCGCCGAGTTCGACGGTCGTCGTGACACCGTTGATGGTGAAAGTCATTGAAAAGGACTTATTCGGAAGGCCCATGGACGGCTCCATAAGAGCGTTGAGGCGCGCTGTTGCAACGACGGACGCTTCTCCCCGGATTTTATCGGCTTCGCTTGACACACACATGTTATGTGTCAGCGTCGCTACCGCAAGAGATACGGAGGGTTCCTCCGCTTTTCAAGGGGTCGAGTTTGACCGCCGCCACCGGACGATCGGACAAGAGGGAACCGGCCAAAAAGAAACCGGATAGGAAGCCGCGGCGGCCGCGCGCCGACGCCGTCCGCAACCGCGAGCGCGTGCTCGAGGCGGCCAAGGCGGTATTCAGCGCGGGCGGTCCGGAAGCGAGCCTCGAAGCGGTGGCGCGAACCGCCGGCGTCGGCATCGGCACGCTTTACCGGCATTTCCCGACCCGCGAAGCGTTGTTCGAGGCGGTCTACCGCCGCGAGGTGCAGCAGTTGGCCGAGCTGGCGGACGAATTGAAGCAAGAAGCGGATCCGGTCGAGGCGCTGCGTCAATGGATGCGCTCGAACGTGAAATTCGTCGCCACCAAAAAAGGCATGTCGGCAGCGCTGGCGCTCGCGGCCTACAAGAATTCGGAGCTGTTCTCTTATTCCTACGCGCGGCTGACGCAGGCGGTCGGCGCGCTGTTGGACCGGGCGATCGCGGCGGGCGAAATCCGCGATGACATCACCCCCGAGGATCTCCTCCAGGCGCTTGTCGGCATGTCCTACATGCACGATCGCCCCGGCTGGCAGAAAAGCGTGCTGCGGCTGGTCGATGTTTTCGTCGACGGGCTGCGCAAACGGCCCAAAACTTCTTAACCATCACCTTCATAACCATCCGCCCGGCGAGGCGTTGCATTTTCCGCCGTCCGCGGCACACTGCTGAAGGCCGTAGGGTGGGTTAGCGGCGAAGCCGCGTAACCCACCATGCAGCATCGACGGGTGCGCGGCGACGATGGGTTACGCGGCTGTCGCCGCGCCCCCTCCCTTTCCCTCCCCCGCTTGCGGGGGAGGGAAAGGGAGGGGGTCAGTTGCGGAGAGGCGTATCATGAAAGTTCTTATCGCCGGCGGCGGCATCGGCGGGCTGGCGACGGCGCTGATGCTGCACGCGCGCGGCATCGATTGCGCAATGTTCGAGCAAGTCGCGCGATCCGCGAGCTCGGCGTCGGCATCAACACCCTGCCGCACGCGATCAAGGAACTGGCGGAGCTGGGCCTGCTGGACCGGCTCGACCGGCCGGCATCCGCACGCGCGAACTGATCTATGCCAACCGCTTCGGCCAGGTGATGTGGCGCGAGCTGCGCGGCACCGACGCCGGCTTCGACACGCCGCAATTCTCCATCCACCGCGGCAAGCTGCACGGCGTGCTGCTGCAGGCGGTGCGCGCGCGGCTCGGCGAACGCATCCGCCTCGGTTGCCGGCTGGTATCGTTCACCGAGGACGACGGCGGCGTCACCGCCTGGCTCTTCGACCGCAACGGCTCGCACCGGAAAACCGCGCGCGGCGACGCGCTGATCGGCGCCGACGGCATCCATTCCATGGTGCGCGCAAAAGCTCTATCCCGACGAGGGCCCGCCGATCTGGAACGGCATCATGCTGTGGCGCGGCGCCGCCGACTGGCCGGCCTTTCTCACCGGCCGCACCATGGTGATCGCCGGCGGGCTCTCCGCCAAGTTCGTCGTCTATCCGATCGCCGAGGGCTCGCGGCGCGGACAAGCGGCTGACCAACTGGGCGGTGATCGCCCGCGTCGGCGACGGCTCGACGCCGCCGCCGCAGAAGCAGGACTGGAACCGCCCCGGCCGCTTCGAGGATTTGATGCCGCATGTGCAGCGCTTCCGCCTGGATTTCGTCGATCCGCTGGCGCTGATCGAGGCGACCGACCGAGTTCTAGGAATACCCGATGTGCGACCGCGACCCGCTGCCGCGCTGGAGTTTCGGCCGCGTCACGCTGCTGGGCGACGCGGCGCATCCGATGTATCCGGTCGGCTCCAACGGCGCGTGGCAGGCGATGCTCGACGCCCGCGTCCTCGCCGACCGCCTCCGGACGCCGAGCACGCCGTGCACGCGCTGTGGCTCTACGAGCAGAACGCGCCGGCCGACGACCGCCGAGATCGTGCTCGAACAGCCGCGGCGGCCCGGAACGGGTGATCGACGTGCTGGAGGAACGCGCGCCGGACGGCTTCACCGACATGGACGCGTGTGTCGTTCGAGCAGAGCGAGGCGATCGTGCGCGGCTACGCCTCGATGGCCGGCTTCGCGACCGAGCAGGTCAACAAAGCGGCGTGATCTATATTTCTCTTTGCCCCGGTGCGAAAGCGGCCATTGCCGCTCCCGCGCCGGTCAATTCTGCCTTATGTCTTTGCCGTCAGATGTTCGCGTTCCATAGCAGCGGCACAAAGGCGTAGCCGGTCGAAGCCTTGGCCACGTGGCCGACGCCAGGGAAGCCGATATGGGTGCCGGCAATCAGCGACCGGTCGGTAGCGGCCATATCCATCACCTTCTTGCGCGTAGCAATCGCCTGCGCCGGATCGAGGTCAAACACGATTGACCGCTCCGGTTCCGGGAACTGCAGCGCCGTGCTGTGAACGATATCGGTCCACAACAAGAGCTGGTCGTTGCCGGACGAAATTCGAACCATGGTGTGGCCGACGGAGGCCCGGTGCGCTGACCGCGATCATCCCGGCAGCAGCTCGGCGCCATCCTTGAACGTCTGCACCTTGCCGGCATCGGCGTACGGCTTGAGCGCAGTGCGCCCGATTTCAAAAAACGACTTCCAGAACGGCTTGCCGTCCGGCGGCTTGATGTCGCCCTGCGTCCACCATGCGAGCTCATTGGCGTCGACGTGGACGGTCGCGTTCGGGAACGCGACTTTCTTGTCAGGCGTCAGCAATCCCTGGACATGATCGATGTGAATATGCGTGATGACGACCGCGTCTATATCGGCAGGATCGATGCCGGCGGCGGCAAGCGCCTTGGGCAGTTTGCCGCCCGCGGCGCCGAGGCCGCCCGACCATCCGGTGTCAACGAGCACAAGCTTGTTGCCGTTATTGATGAGCCATTGATTGAACGAAGCTGGCGCCTCTGCCTTGTTGGGCACGAACCCCATTTCCAGAGTTTTTTCGGCGCCCGCGGCATCACCGGAATACATTTCGGCCGGAAGTGCGCCGGTAGCGTCGTTCAGGACCGTGACTTCGACGCTCCCGACTTTGATGCGATAGAAGCCGGGCGCCTGCGCGCCCGCCGGCGGCACTGCCTTTGCCGCGGCCGGCAGAGCCGGAAGAAGAGTGCCGGCGGCCGCCGCCAGCCCAAACGCGCGTCGAGAGTGTCATGTTCGTTCCTCCCTGTAGAATTATTACGCGCCCGTTGTTTGCGCAGAACCGTTCGTAAGCTCTTCAATATTACGGGCTTGTGTTTGCAACACACTACGCAAGCAGGCGGCGGTGGTCAAGGAGCGTCGGCGCCTCCCGCAGGCGCATGTCACCGCGCGTCTATGGTCGCGGCACCGCACTCATTTCGTGCTGCGCTGCACTCCCGGCGCTCGGCGGGTTCCAAGCCTGACACAGGCTCCGGTGGACCACGGCCCGTTATCGTAGTAATCTTCCAGGTTGTAGCTGCGCGAAGTCGCGGCCAGCCGGAGCGGGAGGAACAAATGGTTTTTCAAGCGTTGCGAAAGCTGTTCGGCGGGTCGGCTACGTCCGAGACCGCGGCGGCGCCAAAACCAAGGCCAACGCCGACACCGCGAATAACCGGCGTCTGTATCGGCGAATCGCTCGTCGGCGACGGCAACGAGGTCGCTCACATCGATCTCATCATCGGTCCGCGCGGCAGTGCCGCGGAGAAGGCTTTCGCCAGATCCTTGACCAACAACAAAGCCGGCTTCACCGCCCTGCTGGCGGTCGTCGCCCCTAATCTGTTGGTCAAACCGGCGACCGTGATGTTCAACAAGGTGACGATCAAGGACGCCAAGCAGGCCGTGCAGATGTTCGGCCCCGCGCAGCATGCCGTCGCCAAGGCGGTCGCCGACAGCGTGGCCGAAGGCGTCATTCATCAGGACCAGGCCGACGACCTGTTCGCTTGCGTCGGCGTCTTCATCCACTGGGACGCGGCGGACGACAAGAAATTCAAGACTTCAATGATCGCGCCACCAAGGAAGCGATCGCGCGGGCGGTGCGCGGCGAGCCGACGGTCGCAGAGGTCGTCGCCAAGCGCAACCAGGTGACGCATCCGTTCGCCGCGGCGTGACGCATGACTAAAAGTGGCCGGCTGATCGCCGCGCGCGCAATGACGGCTGGGCGCGGATGTCGATCGTCATGCCGAGGTGCGAGCACGGCGAGCCTCGAAGGATGCCTGCCGAGGCGCTGGCGCCGTGCGCCCTTCGAGGCGCCGTTTCTTCCGGCTGCTTTCGCCTAGTGAACGACGACGTCGCCGACCTCTACGAGCGGGGGCGCGTCGGCGCCCATGTCATGGTGCGGCAGAATTGAACTGCCGATGGTAATAATAAGCGCAGTGGGGATCCCTTCGCTGGATCGCGGCGCAAGCCGCCGCTATGACGGCGGAATACGGCGGACGCTGAACAGCTCGAAGCCGAAGCGGCTGCTCAAACTGCCCCAGATGCCCTTCCTAAAGGCGATCATCGCGACCACCGCCGCCGCACCCATGAGGATGAGATACCAGTTGCCGACGTCGCCCAGCACGCCGCGCAGTCCGAAGTAGATCGCGGTGCCGACAATCGGTCCCTCGATGGTGCCGATACCGCCGATGATCGTGATGAACAGCATCACCACCACCCAGTTGACGTCGAAGGCGCCGTTGGGATCGATATGGTAGGCCCACATGCTGTAGGCAGCGCCGGCGACGCCGCAGGTGGCCGCCGACAGCACGAAGGCGATGAACCGGGCGCGGCCGACATCGATGCCGACGCTGGCTGCGGTGAGGTCGTTGTCGCGCACCGCCATCAGTGCCAGCCCGAGACGCGAACGCACGAGCAGGAAGAGCAGCGCAATGCTCCCCATGGCCAGCGCCACGCTCCACCAGTAGATGCCGATCGAAAGCCAAGCGTGATCCATCGTCCGCGCCGCGTCCAGAACCAGACCGGTGCTGCCGCCCAGCCACTGCGACTTCGCCACGGCGGTGCGGGCGATCTCGGCCAGCACCCAAATCCCGATGGAGAAATACGCGTCGCGAAGCCGAAACAGGAACGGCGCTATGCCCGCAGCCGCCAGCGCGCAGAAAACGAACGCCGCAAACGTCGCGATGTGCGGCAAGATTCCCAGCTTGTTCGAGATGACGAACAGCGAGTAGGCGCCGAGGCCGACGAAGCCCTGATGGCCGATCGACAACAGGCCGGCAAAGCCGGCCAACAGGTTCCAGCTCTCCGCCATGGCGAAGACAAAGATCTCGGCAATTTGGCGCAGCACCCCTGGGCTCAGCCACAGGGGGGCGGCCGCCAGAGCCACGGTCGCCACGATCATGCCCGCTAGCGTGGTGCGCGGGTTCATGTATGTCAGTCGCGCGCCCATGGTCACCCGCGCCGCCAATTGGAAAGCCCCGATGGCAGCACCATCAGGATGATGAAAAAGACGATGTGGGCGTACATCAGCCCCGCGTTCGGGTCGTACTGCAGCGACACTAGTTGGGTCACGCCCAGAATGATGCCGCCCAACACCATGCCCCACAGCGAGCCGAGACCGCCGATGATGACGACCTCGAACGAGATCAACAGCCGGTCTACTCCGGGGAATGGGTTGAAGGTACTGCGCATGGCGATCAGCATGCCCGCCGCCGCCGCCAACGCTGCCGATATGCCCATGGCGATGCAATAGACCTGACGGTAGTCGACGCCGAAGAACTGAACGGTCTCGTAGTCATCGGCGGTGGCGCGCGCCAAGCGGCCGAAGCGCGTGCGCGTCATCAGCAAGTGCAGGGCGACGAACAGGACCATGACGATGCCCATGATCACCAGCGGCAACACGCCGATGCGAAGGCCCAACAGGCCGAAGCCCTGAAACTTGAGAGTGCCGATGTTGATGGAGCGGTAATCGGCGCTCCACACCTCGACCATCAGATTGCGCAGGACGATGGAAAGGCCGAACGTGATCAGCAAGGGCGGCATCGGGTCCTTTCCCACCACCCGATTGAGCATGGAGCCTTGCAGCGCGTAGCCGTAACCGAATGAGATGATCGCCACCGGCACGATCAGCAGGAGGGGGTAGATCGGGATAAAAGGCCCCAGCACCAAGCCGATGTAAGCGGACAAGACGATAAATTCGCCCTGCGCCACGTTGACGATGCGCATGATGCCGAACCCGAACGCCAATCCGAGCCCGAAGAGACCGTAGAGCGTGCCGAGAAGAACGCCGTTTATGACCGATTGAAGCAGCTCCATCAGATCCATGGCGTTCGCATTTCCGAAGGCGTTCATGTTGCCAAAGGCGTTCATGTTGCAAAGCGACATTCACGTTCCAAAATATGCGCGCGAGATTTCCTCGACGCTAAAATCTTTGGCCGCTCCCTGCAAGCTGATGCGGCCCTCCAGGAAGCAGTAGATGTGGTCGGCGGCCGAAGCAGGCCCGCACGACGTCCTGCTCCACCAGCAGGATCGATACGCCGCCCCGGCGGATTTCGTCGAACTTGGCGTAGATGCTGTTGATGACCCTCGGCGCCAATCCAAGCGACAATTCGTCGCAAAGTAGGATGCGCGGATTGGCCAGCAGCGCCCGCCCGATTGCCACCATCTGCTGCTGCCCTCCGGAAATGCGGGTCGCCACCTGGTGGCGAAGATCGCCCAGCATCGGAAATAGTTCGATCACGCGCTCGACGGTCCATGGTCCATCGCGGCCGGTCGCGCTGCCGGTCAGCAGGTTCTCTTCCACCGTCAGCGACGGAAACAGACGGCGCCCCTCCGGCACGATCGAGATGCCACGCCGTGCGATGTTGTGAGCGCGCTCGTTGGTGATGTCGGCGCCGTCGAATACGATCCTGCCCTTCTTCTCCCGGTTGATCCCGGTGATGGCGCGCAGAAAGGTCGATTTGCCGGCGCCGTTGGCCCCGATGATCGACACCGTTTCGCCCTCGGCCACCTTGATGCCGACGCCGAACAGCGCCTGGAAGTCACCATAAAATACCTGAAGGTCGTCAACTTCCAGCAGCGGCATCAATTGCTATCCCCATGTAAATTTCCCGTACCTTGGGACTGTCGAGGATGGTCGCCGGGTCGCCCTCGGCAATTTTCCGGCCGAAGTCGAGGACCAGTATAGAATCCGCCGCCGCCACCAAGGCGTGCGCAATATGCTCGAATCCGCCAGATCATCGCCACGCCCTGTTTGAGCGAGCGGATCAGGTCGACCAAAAGGCGGACCTCGGGTTCGGTCAGGCCGCCCGCGATCTCGTCCAGCAGCAACAGTTTGGGCCGAACCGCCAGAGCCCGCGCCAGCTCCAGCCGCTTGCCGTTGAGCAGCGTCAGCACCCCCGCCATCAGATGCATTTGCGCTGCCAATCCGGCGCGCTCGATCACCTCCTTGGCCGCGCGCGCCGCACTGAATCCCGCGCAGGCCGGCCCCGAAAGTGGCCGCGGTCAACGCGGTTTCAACACCGTCAGATCGGGAAACGGTTGCGGAATTTGATAGGCTCGGGCAACGCCCATGTGGACCCGCCGAAACTTGGGCATGTCGGAGATATCGACATCGCCCAGTACGATCTGTCCGCTGTCCCGCTTGATCGAGCCGTCGATCAGATTGAAGAGCGACGTTTTCCCCGCTCCATTGGGGCCGATCACACCCAGGCAGGTGTTGGGTGCGAGCGTCAGACTGACCGCATCGGCGACGACGACGCCGCCGAAGCGCTTGTTCAATTTGTCAATGCGCAGGATGTTGTTCATTTCAGACGTTGTTCATTTCAGACGTTATTCATATTCGGACGTTATTCGTATGAGATTGCAGCCCGGCCGCGGAAAACAGCACCCGGCCGTTTCCGGCCGGGTGCCGTCCCCGCTTCGGCGTTTGTCACGCCAACTGCGACAATAGCTTCAGCTTTTCCTCGATCTTGATGCGCGGAGCGATCCCGTTGTAGGTGCAATACAGGTCGTAAGGGAACTTCTTGCTCGTCTTGTTCTTCAGCCACTGGCCGCCGGCAAGCTCGGTCAGCGCCGTGCTGGGGTACTTGCTGTTCTTGAAATCGACCTTGCCGACCACCGTTTCCATAGTCAGGCCCTTGATGGCGCGGCGTACGGCTTCGTGGTCCTTGGGGTCGCCGGAGTCCTTGAGGACACGCAGTCCGACCTCCCACAGGGCATGGGAGTAGCCGAGCGGCTGGGTCCACTGCTTTCCCGTCGACGCTTCCCAGGCGTCGGCGAGTTGCTGCGCCGTCTGGTGGGTCAGGCTCGAGGTCGTGCCCCAGCGCGGCGACCACCAGATTTCCGTCGTCAGGCCGTTGCCGCTGGCGCCGTAGGACGTGACGGCACTGGCGAAAAGGGCGGCCGCGGCGACCGTGATTATTTCGGGCTTGTAGCCGGCTTGCCCCATCTGGCCGAACAAAGTCGACATGTGGGGCGGGAACGCCAAGCCGGTGAGGATCTGGGCGTCGCCTTGCTTCCACTTCGTCACTTGGTTGGAGAAGTCGTCGGTTTCCATGCGGAACATCCCGCCGTACACTTCCGTGAAGCCTTTCTTCGGCAGGGTGTCGGCGAACACTTGCCTGAAGCTCTGGCCAGCTTCCATATCGGCGTAGAAGGTTCCCACTCTGCGGTTTGTCTTCACCGAATTCCACATGCCGAGGAAATTGGCGAACAGGTCGGTGGTCTGCCACATGAACAGGAAGGTCCAGGGGAAGCCTTTCTCCATGGTCGATCCGCGCGCGGCGTGCCACGGTTCCGGCTGAATGCCGAAGTTGATCGCCGGCATGCCGTTCTGATCGCAGACTTCGTTGGCCGGCGCCGCCAGGCCGTCGTTGATCAAAACGAGATCGACCTTCTCCTTGAGGACGAGTTCGTTGGCGATGCTTGCGGTCCGGTTCACGTCGGATTGCGAATCGCGGATGATGGGCTCGACGGCATAAGTCTTGCTGCCGATCTTGATGCCCGCCTTGAGCAGGCCCTCGAGCTGTTTCTCGACCCAGGGGCCGGCTTCACCGAACGCGCCGCGCGGGCCGGTGATAAGATCGATCACGCCGATCCTGATGACGTTGGAATCGGCGCGCGCGACGTTGACGAGCGGAAAATTGCCCGCAACCAGCGCGCCGCCGGCGGCGGCGGTCTTGAGAAACTCGCGTCGGCCGATCCCGGTCTTGCTTCTGCCGGCCGCGTCCGCGGCGTTTTTCTTGGTCATGTGTATTCCTCCCTGTCAGATTTTTTTTGACGGCCATCGGATGGTTGTGTCACGGCGGCCCGACCGATGGCCCGACCGATGCTGCCGCGCCGAAGTCTGCCTGAACTGTTATGGCTTCATCACCTCCGGGGTGGCCGGTCCCGCCGGTCGGCTGTCAGACGGCGGCTGGTGCCGCGCCGCCACAAGAACCCACGCCCGGGGGGCCTCGCTGAAGCGGTTGGAGATCGCGCAACCCGCCACGCCGCCGCCCAGCACGCTGTAATCATGCAAATCCACGGCTGAGATCCTCAACAGCGAATGATGATGGCTTTTGTTTCCAGATCGGAGTTGGGGTTGGCCCCAGAGCTAAGACTACTCTAAGTATGGCTCTATTGCACGAACTTTCCAGTTTCGGATCAGGCCAATCCTCCAACACATGGATTGATCGTCTGAACATTCTCTCCGTGACAGACAAATCGCAGTCGTTGCGGCTTTGTGTGAGCGGCTTGGCGTTGCGAGACGAGTTCTCCACGTTGGGCAGGAACACGCCGAGCTGCACGATGGGCTGGTGGCATGCCCACCTCTCGCTTGGAGTGGGACGAACTGTGGGCATTCGCGACGCGGAAACGGCGGCAACACGAAGAAGCCGCGCGCATAGGGGACAGGCACAAGCGGCGGCGGCGGTCGTTACGCGCCGTTTGCGGTTACAACACAATCCCAAGACTTGATCCATGACTCGATCCAAGACTTGATCCAAGCGGCCGTCCGCTGACATAATTCACGCCAAAAGCGGACCGCGACCCACAGGGCGTCGGCCGGAACACGGGGGGGAACGGTGGCCGAATACGATTACATCGTCATAGGCGCGGGTTCCGCAGGATGCGCGATCGCCGCGCGTCTGTCCGAAGATCCGTCCGTCAATGTTCTGCTGCTCGAAGCCGGCGGCGCGGACCACGACGACGGAAGAAGTCTGCGCCGCAGCGCGCTTGGGAGCTTTCGAAGCGCTCGCCATTCGATTGGGCCTCACGACGGCGCCGCAGCCGGACGGGCTGAACCGGCCGATCTACTGGCCGCGCGGGAAGGTGCTCGGGCGGATCGGGCTTTCTCAACGGCATGATCTACATCTCCGGCGCGCCCGCGGATTACGACCATTGGGCCTATCTCGGCGACAGGGCTCGGACTGCGCAGCGTGATGCCTTACTTCAAGAAATCGGAGGCCTGTTCCGGCGGCGCGTCGATTATCACAGCATCGGCGGACCGCTTGCGGTGTCGCACATCGTTCATCCAAATCCGCTGACCGAAGCCTTCATCGATGCCGCGCTGCACGGCGGCCATGCGATCAATTACGACTTTTCCGGGCCTGATCTGATCGGCGTCGGCTGACCGACGTGACCGTGCGCGACGGCCCCCGCTGCGACGCCGCCGTGGCGACCCTCACGCCCGCGCGCAATCGGGATGACTTGACGATCTCGCCGGGCACGCAGCCCACCGTCTCCTGATCGAGGAGGGACGCTGCCAAGGCGTGACCTATAAGCGCGAGGGCAAGGTCCAGACTCTGCGCGCCGCCGGCGAAGCCATTGTCAGCGCCGGCACCATCGGCTCGCCGCATGTGCTGCCTCTGTCCGGCATCGGTCCGGCGGACGACTCAAAAGCTCGGCATCGAGGTGAAGGCGGATCGGGCCGGGGTGGGTAGGAACCTGCACGATCACCTTTCGACATTCGTGATGCGCGAGGCGAGCCGGGACATTCCGCCGCCGCAGAACAACATCCTCGAAGCCATATCTTCGCCAAAGCGATCCGCGGCTCACGGTGCCCGTCGCCGGCCGCTGTTCGCGTGCAAGGCACCGCCGCTGCCGACGCTTGAAACCCGGATCACTCCTATGCGATCGCGCCCGGCATCATTCGGCCGGTCTGGCGCGGCGAACTGAAGCTAACCGCCGACGATCCGACGGCGCCGCTCCATCTCGATCCGCGCTACCTCAGCGAGCCCGCCGACCTCGACGCTCTCGTCCACTCGCTGGAAGTCTCGATCGATCTGTTGGAGAGCCCGGCCTTCGCCAAATGGCGCAAACGCTCGGTCTGGCCGAAGGCGAAGACGCGCGCAGACCGCATTCAATGGGTGCGCCAGACTTGCGAGACTTATCACCACCAGGCCGGAACCTGTAAAATGGGCATTGACGCCGTGAGCGTCGTCGACCCGCAATTGCGGGTTTACGGGATCGAAGGTCTGCGCGTCGCCGACGCCTCGATCATGCCGGCGGTGACCAGCGGCAATACCAATGCGCCTTCGATCATGATCGGCGAAAAGGCGGCCGACCTCATTCGTGGCGTGACCGGCCTGCACTGAAGAAAACGCGCGAACTTCGGCAGACCGGGGCGTAAGCGCCCCTACCCCGCTGACGCGAGCGCGCTTGATGCCTACTTACGCAAAACCAAACTCCAAACCCCGAAAACTCCACAAGCTCTCAGGGTGACGGCTAGATTACGCGGGCGGCGGCAGGAACACCACTTCGTGCTTGGCAGAGCGCCACGACGTCGGGCGGCTACTGCTCTTTCATGCCGTGAATGGCCAAGAAAGGTCGTAGAGCTTGGGCGTGGCGTTACCCAGAAAAAGCATTTCACCGTTTGGTCGGACTTGTTGAAAAGGCCGTGCGGGATATTCATCGGCAGCCTGATCAGATCGCCGGTGGTAGCGAATAACTCACGGCCCTCGAGGACGGGTCGACTTGCCGTCGAGCATGTAGATGAATTCGTCCTGGGTTGGATGAATATGGGGCGGAACGAACGTGCCGGGCGGGAATGTGGCGTGCCAGGAAAACGAATATTCGCTGAGCTGCTTCGGCACGTAGGTCTGGCCGAGAATATTCCAGACGATTCCGTCGATTCCGGTCCCGGCCTTGGTAATCCCTCGCTGTCATCGCAGTCATCACGCCCTCGCTCCGTGGGAGCCCGCAGCCTTCCTGCCGACGGCGCCATACAAGCACGGGCGCATCACGGACCGCCAATGTCGGCAGGGCGCAATCGGCAAACAGCGTAAATTTGCCTCAGCCGATGGCACTATTATTACCGCGGCGACCGCCTTCCCAAGCGTACTAATTTAAACTTAAAGTATCCTGCCGGACCTGCTCGACGGCGCGTTGCTACCTCCTTTCGCGAGCACGAATATTGCGTTTGTTGAGTCCCTGTCAGGAAACTGTCCACGATTGACCATGCAAAGGCGTCTTTTGGACATCGTCCAGCGAGAAGCTTTCGTTGCGGTTGCGGCCGCGCTCGGAATCTGGACGTCCGCCGCCACGCCCAGGACAATCTTAAGGTCGGCATCATCGCAACCCTGTCGGGTCCGCCGGCGGTGCTCGGCCAGCAAGTGCGCAACGGTTTGAGCTTGCGGTCAAGAACCTCGGCGGCAAGCTCGGCGGCCTCACTGCCGAAATGGTCGTCGTCGACGACGAGCTGAAGCCCGACGTCGCGGTCACCAAGGTCAAGGCGCTGATCGAGCGCGACAAGGTCGATTTCGTCGTCGGGCCGGTATTCTCGAACATTCTCGGCGCCATCGAGAAGCCGGTGACCGAGGCAAATGTAATTCTCATCAGCCCGAATGCCGGCTCGTCAAGCTTTGCCGGCAAGGGCTGCAACCCCAATTTCTTCGTCACCTCCTATCAGAACGATCAGGTGCACGAGGTGCTGGGCCAATACGCCCAGGAATCCGGCATGAAGAAGGTCATCATCATCGTGCCGAACTATCAGGCCGGCAAGGATGCCGCCGCCGGCTTCAAGCACAAATTCACCGGCGAGGTGCTCGACGAAATCTATGTGCCGCTCGGCCAGCTCGACTACTCGGCCGAGCTGTCGCGGATCGCCGCCGCAAGTCCGGACGCGATCTTCGCCTTCCTGCCGGGCGGCATGGGCGTGAACTTCGTCAAGCAATTCCGCCAGGCCGGCCTCGCCGACAAGATCGCGTTCCTGTCGGCGTTCACCGTCGATGAATCGACGCTGCCGGCTCAGCAGGATGCGGCGTTCGGCATGTTTGGCGGCGCCAACTGGGCGCCCAATCTCGACAATCCGCAAAACAAGGCATTCGTCGAGGCTTATCTGAAGGAGTACAATGCCGTGCCGGCGACCTACGCCTTCCAGGCGTATGACGCGGCAATGCTGATCGACAGCGCCGTCAGGGCCGTCAAGGGCAACCTCGACCGATAAGGATGCGTTGCGGGCTGCGCTGAAGAAGGCCGACTTCAAGTCGCTGCGCGGCGGTTTCGCTTTCAACAACAATCACTACCCGATCCAAAACTTCTATTTGATCAAGGTCGCGAAGCGTCCGGACGGCAAATACGAGACCGAGATCGTGAAAACCGTGTTCACCAATTACGGCGACGCGTACGCTAAAGACTGCCCGATGAAGTAGCGACAGCCGCGCCGCAAATTACGTTGCGGCGCGGCTGTCATTCGAAGGAAGATGCCCTCGCCTGCTCATCGCTGCGGGCGCAACCGCGGGACCTGTACCCGTTACCATTCCGATTCCATGTCAGGCACGCTCTTCCTCGTTCAAATCCTGAACGGATTGCAGTTCGGCGTTCTTTTATTCCTGATCGCGGCCGGCTTGACGCTGGTGTTCGGCGTGATGGATTTCATCAATCTGGCCCACGGCGTCCAGTACATGCTCGGCGCCTATCTCGCCGTGGCGTTTTACGGCATCACCGGCAACTTTCTGGCGGCGCTCATCCTGGCGCTGCTCGCGGCGCTCGCCTTCGGCCTGTTGCTCGAATTTCTGGTTTTCCGCCATCTCTATGATCGTGACCACCTCGATCAGGTGATCGCCACGTTCGGCATCATCCTGTTCCTCAACCACGGCGTCCGGGTGATCTGGGGCGCGGCGCCGTTGACGCTGCCGGTGCCGGAGCTTTCACCGGCTCCGTCGTGCTCATGGCGGGCTGCTCTATCCGGTCTGGCGTCTCGTCATCATCGCCTGCGGCCTCGGCGTCGCGGGCGGGCTTTACGTGCTGGTGTCATTCACCCGGATCGGCATGCTGGTGCGGGCGGGCGCAACCAATGCCCGCATGGTCTCGGCGCTTGGCGTCAACATCGAACGGCTGTTCATGATCGTGTTCGGCTTCGGCACCATGCTGGCGGGATTTGCCGGCATCATGATCGCGCCGATCATCTCGGTCGAGCCTGGCATGGGCGACAACATCCTGATCCTCGCCTTCGTCGTCATCGTGATCGGCGGCATCGGCTCGATCCGCGGCGCCTTCATCGCCGCGCTGCTGATCGGTCTGGTCGATACGCTCGGCCGTTCGTTCTCGGTCGATATTCTGCGCCTCGTGATGGGCCCCTCGCCTGCACGAATGGCGGGTCCGGCGATCGCGTCGATGCTGATCTACGTCCTGATGGCGGTGGTGCTTTATCTGCGGCCTGCCGGCCTGTTTCCGGCGCGAGGCCGCTGAGATGACCGGTGCCGCAGTCGCCGCCGCGAAGACGCGACGGCGCTCGCCGCGCTTGACACGCGACTTGCTGCCGGCGCTGATCTTTCTCGGCTTTCGCGCTGCTGCCGTCGTTCGCCGCACTGACCGCGCGGCAATATCTGCTGGATTTCGGCGCCCGCATGATGGTGTTCGCGGTCGCCGCGGTCGCGCTCGATCTCCTGGTCGGCTATGGCGGCCTGATTTCCTTCGGCCACGCGGCGTTCATCGGACTCGGCGCCTACGCTGTCGGCATACTTTCCTCCCACGGCATCGACGACGCGTTGTTGCGCTGCCGGCCGCGATCGCCGTGGCGATGCTGTTTGCATGGGTCACCGGCATTCGTCTGTCTGCGCACCAAGGCGTCTATTTCATCATGATCACGCTCGCCTTCGGCCAGATGGTGTATTTCGTCGCCACGTCGCTTGCGCCTTACGGCGGCGACAACGGCCTGACCATTGCCGCCCGCAACACCATCGCTGGCTGGCCGCTGCTCAAGAGCGACCGCGCATTCTACTATTTCATCTTTTTCCTGCTGGCGACATATCTGTTCTGCCGCGCGCTGGTCGTCTCGCGCTTCGGCCGCGTGCTGCGCGGCGCCAAGGAGAACGCGACCGGATGGCGACGATCGGCTTCGACGTCGAGCGATTTCAGCTCGTCGCCTATGTGATCACCGGCGGGCTCGGCGGCTTCGCCGGATTTCTGCTTGCAAATCCGACCGAGTTCGTAGCCCCGCTTACATGTCGTGGCAGCAATCCGGCGAACTGATCGTCATGGTGATCCTCGGCGGCGTCGGCACGCTCGACGGCGCCATCATCGGCAGCGCCGTCTATCTCCTCGCCGAGGAATGGCTGTCCGGCCTCACCGAGAACTGGAAGGTGATTTTCGGACCGTTTCTGGTCCTGGTGGTGCTGTTCGCGCGCGGCGGGCTGATCGGCGTCTGCAGCCGGGTTTGGCGGTGGATTGGCCATGACTGACCGGCCATGACTGATGGCCATGACTGATCTGAAGACCGCGCACGCGTCGCTCGGCCGACGTTCGAGCCGGTGCTTCGACTGGAAGATCTTTGCAAGAGTTTCGGCAGCCTGGTCGTGACCGACACGTGACGCTCGACATCATGCCGGGCGAAATGCACGCCATCATCGGCCCAAACGGCGCCGGAAAAACCACGCTGATCAATCAAATTTCCGGACTCATCACGCCGGACGAGGGCAAGATCCTGTTCGCCGGCGCTGACATCACGCGAATGCCGCCGCAGGCGCGCGCGTTGCGTGGGCTGTCGCGGAGCTTTCAGATCACCTCGATCCTGCCCGGATTCTCGGTATTGGAAAACGTCGCGCTCGCCGTTCAGGCGCGCTCAGGCTCAAGCCTTCGCTTCTTCGGCCGCGCCGCGGACGAACAGCGCTCAACACTCCGGCTATGGCGGCGCTGGAACAGGCCGGCATAGCCGACGCGCGCCCAGGCGCGCGCCGGCGAACTCTCCCATGGCGAAAAGCGCGCGCTCGAGCTTGCGATTGCGCTTGCGATGAAGCCCAAACTGCTTCTGCTCGACGAGCCGATGGCCGGCATCGGCGCGCGAGGAAACCGAGCGCAGGTCGAACTGTTGCATGGGCTCAAGGGCCATCTGACGATGGTGCTGGTCGAGCACGACATGACGGCGGTGTTCGCTCTCGCCGACCGCATCTCGGTGCTGATCGGCGGCCGCGTGCTCATGACCGGCTCGCCTGACCCCGTGCGCGCCGATCCGCAAGTCGTCGCCGCCTATCTCGGCGAGGAGATGGAGTGAGGGCCTAGACATGCTGAAGGTCGACTCGCTCAAGGCCGCCTATGGCGCCGCGCAGGTGCTGTTCGACGTGAGCTTCGCCGTCGGCGAGGGCGAGGTGGTGACGCTGCTCGGCCGCAATGGCATGGGCAAGACGACGACGATCTCGACCATCATGGGGCTGATGCCGGCCGCGCGCGGACAGCATCAGCTTCGGCGGCCGGCGGCTCGACGGCCTGCCGCCCTACCGTGTCGCCCAAGCCGGCCTCGGTCTCGTGCCCGAAGGCCGCCAGATCTTCCCGACCCTCAACGTCGAGGAGAATCTGATCGCCACCGCCGCCGCGCGCTTCGGCCGGCCGCGCTGGCGGCTCGACGACATCTACGCCATGTTCCCGCGCCTCGCCGAGCGCCGCCGCAACATGGGCAACCAGCTCTCCGGCGGCGAGCAGCAAATGCTGGCGATCGGCCGCGGCCTCATGACCAATCCGAAACTTCTGATCCTCGACGAGGCGACCGAGGGGCTGGCGCCGCTGATCCGCAACGAAATCTGGTCGAGCCTCGAGCGGCTAAAGGACGAGGGCCTGGCCATTCTGCTGGTCGACAAACACATCGACGCGCTGTTGAAGCTCGCCGACCGCCACGTGGTGATCGAGAAGGGCCGCGTCGTCTGGTCGGGAACTTCGGCTGCGCTGATGAACGATCCGACCGTGCGGCAGCGCTATTTGCAGGTGTAACCTCTCAGCTTCGGGTGCGCTCGTTGCTCGATGTTCTGGTCTCGAGACGCGGCACCACCACGAGGCGGTCGATCTCGCCGCGTAGGAACGCCTTGAGGAACTGCGGATAGTCCTTGAATGACACGCAGCCGAACGACTGGCCCCACGGGCCGAGCATGTAGGTATGGGCCAAAATGCCGTCGCGGCCGTACATCTTGCTCTCGTCGACCGGGTTGAGACGGATCGCGCGCACGCCGTGGAACAGCTCCTCGCGAAGCGTCAGATCGTAGACGTTCGGCGGCGTCGGCCCGCGGGCTTTTTCGTGGACGTAGCGCGGATCGTCCAGGCGGCCGCCCAGTCCCGAATGGGCTTCGAGCTTCTGGCCGTTGGGCAGATAAACCACATGCGCGGCGATGTCGTAGATCGCCGTGTGGCTGTCGGGGTCACGCAACAGCATCGAGCCGCTGCGCGCCGCGGGCGCCGGTTCGAGGCTGGCGAGGCGCGGCGCGGCGGGCTTCGCCGGACGAGGCGTCGTGTCGACCGCAGGCGCGGCCGGCGGCGCTGTCGGCTTGCCACGGACAAATCCACAGGCTGCGGTGCGCGGATCAGCGATGCGGTCAGGATCTCGGCCGACATCAGCCTCGCATCCAATGCCGTCTCGGCGACCTGGACGGTGTGGGTGAAGCCCTGCATCCAGCCCGAAGCCTTGGCCGCCGTCGCGAGCTTGCCGTACGCCTCGGTGAGCCCGACCGATGCCGGCGCGATCGGCATCCTGGTATTGAGATGCGGCGCGGCGCCCAAGGCGCCGGCAATGATCCAGATGGCGGCGACGGTGACCGCGCCGCCCATCAATCCGGCGGCGCTGAGCGTGCCGAAGCCGATGACCACGGCGCGGCCGACGGCGGTGCGATAATCGGCGCGCGCAAAGCTCCGGCGCTCGAACGCCGCGGCGCCGGACGCCATCGCGGCCGTATAGGTATAATTACGCACTAAAGGAAAAAGACGGTTCAGCGCGAAACAAGTCGGGCGTTGAGGCCGCGGCACACCGCGCAGCCCTGACCACCACAAGACAATGGAACGCGATACGATCATCCCCATCTGTCCCCTCACGCGTTACGCCACATCCGGAATTAACAATGCCGGCATTCCGGTTAAGCGGCTGTAAACAGTAAATCGCTGTAAAGCGCCGCGCGCAGGCGGAACTTGGATCTGACTGGGGCGATTTTGTGAATCGGGGACAGGGTTAACGCCGGAGGTAAATGAGTAGCCTGCCTTTTGTTGAGGGCAGTGCGGGCGCCCACAAGGGGCGCCCCTACGGATCACACCATTTGCTGGCTATCACCCTCCCCTGCAGGGGGAGGGTCGGCGCGCCGCGACGGCGGCGCGACGGGGTGGGGTGTTACAGAAACCTGCCGCGCACCCCCAGCCGCCCGCCTTCGCGCTGCGCGCTATGGCCGACCTCTCCCACACAGGGGAGAGGTGAAAATACACCGACCATTCTCGCGGCGCGCCTTCGCGCCCGAGCTATGCCGGTACCCAAGCGAACAAACAAAAAAGCCGGGCGTGATCTTCGTCAGACGGCGCCCTTCATGGACACGCGGGCGGCGACGATCATGCCCGGATAGAAGCACGTAAAGGCCACGATGGAATGAACCGGGGGAAGCGAGCCAATGGATGCTTCCCCAACTGTGGCCTCTTCGAAGCCAATTCTTTTAGGCCTCGCTTTTCCGGGCAAATCAAGGAAAGCGGAACGCCGAAAGGCGCTGTTGCGTAACCTCCGTGAATCCACCTTCATCCTCCCCCGAAGGGACCCCGTCGCGCTTGCGCGACGGGGACCCCGTTGCGGGGGAGGACACAGGAGGGGGCACGGGCACGCGCCCTTATCTCTTTCCCCTCCCCGCTTGCGGGGGAGGGTTGGGAAGGGCGCGCTCGCCTCTCGGCGTTCCACCACGGCACTTGCGGCAGCGACCGAACGCCACCGCTCAGCTCGAGCCACGCGACTTCCCAGGACAGGCTCTGAGCGCGCGACCCCGATGGTTCGAAAGATCGCGCGCATCGCACTCGCGGCCCGAGGTATACGGCGAGACTGCGATAACGGCTCTCGCGGGCATTACCCGCTCCTGGCCGTCCCAGCCCAGCGAGATTGCACCCGCAGACCGGTCATGATGCCGGCCGGGCGTGTCTTGCCCAAGCCGCCCGAGCGCGGAGGTGACGAGCCGCCGCCCGCGGGAGCCGCACTCGCCCCGCCGGACGCGTTCACCCGGCCGGCGTCCTTGTAAGGGGGCGAGATTCGCAATGTGTACCTCATTTCGCGACCACTTGTCAAGAGGCAGTCCTTTTATCGGCGACAGCCGCTATTTCTTCCCGCGTCATCCTGAGGTGCGCGCGACAGCGCACCTCGAAGGACGCACCCACGTCGCCGCCGTGCGTGCTTCGAGGCTCGCCGCTGAGCTTGTCATCGGGCCGGCCACTTCGGGCCGGACCCGTTGGCGTCGAGCACCTCGGCATGACGATGCAGAGGCAAGACCGTGTATATTCGGCGCGGCGCAATTTCCAAGTAGTCGCAGGGCCTACCGCGACGCTGTACCACTCGCCACTGCTGGATCCGTTGCTGTTCCTCAAGATTAATACCGGCGCCAAAATTCATTTCGCCAGATATACGATGAATACCTATACGTTAAAACGTATAGAAAAACCGCTCAACCGATGATCCATCGTTGTCGATGGCAAGGGTCGCAACGGGGCCTGATCGGCGGGGCTGGCATACAACGTGCGCAGGCTGCGCCAACAGCGCAAGTGGTCGCAGGAGCGGCTTCCCGCCGAAGCCGGGGATCTGCGGCAAGGTCTGATCTCGGACATCGAACGCGCCAACGCCAATCCGACATTGACCACGCTCGAATTCCTCGCCGGGGCGCTCGGCGTGACGGTCCGCGATATGTTCAAGGCTCCTCGCGCCAATCGGCGGCCGCGATAATCAAATTGATGATTGCGCGCTTGACTTCCGGGGTCAGCCGCACGAAGCCCCGGATCAGACGCGGCGCATATTTGTCCCCGCGAACGCGGAAAGCGCGGCATCGACGCGCGGCAACGCGGCGCCGTCGTTGCCGGCCTGACCCGGCATCCCCTCGAAGAACCATGTGGGCTGACAGCCGAGCGCATCGGCAATGTCTGCAGCCTACTCGCGCCAACGCGGTTCGTTCCCTTCTCGTATTTCTGGATTTGTTGGAACGTCACGCCGACGGCGTCCCCAAGCGACCCCTGGCTGAGCGCAAGCATGATCCGACGCATGCGGATGCGGCTGCCGACATGCCTGTCCGTCGGCCGTGGTGCCCTTTCCAATGCGGGGGATTTCGGCATGGTCGCGCCGTAGCTTATATACGTTATACCGTATATTTAAATCTTTGGCGGGATGCAATCTGCTTTGAGGCCAAACTCGCCTTCGCCAGACCGGCGACCAAGGTGTCGATGCGCTCGGATCCGGCGACTTGTGCCGTCGGTCAGGCTCGGGCAGAAATGCTCCGAGGGGAATTCAGCAAATGCCCACGACGCCTGCCGTCAACACGCTGTTCTACGGCGACAATCTCGACATCCTGCGCGAGTACATCGCCGACGAATCGGTCGATCTCGTCTATCTCGATCCGCCGTTCAACTCGAACGCCACCTACAACGTGCTGTTCAGGGCGCCGACCGGCGAGCAGAGCCAGGCGCAGATCGAGGCGTTCGAGGATACCTGGCACTGGAACGCGAGCGCCGAGGACGCCTTCGACCAGGTGATCAAATCCGGCAATACCGACGCCGCCGAAATGCTGCGCGCCATGCGCTCGTTCCTGAAAGAGAACGACATGATGGCCTATCTCGCCATGATGGCGGTGCGGCTCCTGGAATTGCATCGCGTGCTCAAGCCGACCGGCTCGCTCTATCTGCACTGCGATCCGACAGCGAGCCACTATTTGAAAGTCTTACTGGATGCGATATTTGGACCGATGCATTTCCGCAATGAGATAATTTGGAAGCGGACTAGCGCGCACAACGACAAGAACGGCGCCAACGGCCTACGGCCGCATGCACGATACGATTTTGTTCTACACGGAAAAAGCGAGAGTGGAAATGGACTCGGTATACACGCCGTTATGATTAGAGTACGTTGAAAGATGCTCTACAAGTACGTCAGAGCCGACGGAACAGGTCGCCGATGAAAAGGGAACTCGGCATCTACGACCGGCCAAGGCGGTCGACACGCGAAAAGGAGATCTGCGTAAATATGAATGGTGCGGCGACTGCCTCACGATATGGCGCTCGTGCAGGAGCAATGTGAATCGGCTAATCAAGAAGACGGATCTTGCTAGGCAAACATGCCGAGGCGTGGTCGCCGGCCATATAAGGTCTATCTTGACGAAGACCAAGGGAAAGCAAATTCAAGAGTGTGGACACTATGACAGGGTCAAAAATACTAGCGGTGAACGCCTTGGCTATCCCACTCAAAAGCCACTTGCGCTCTTGAACGCATCGTCTCGGCTTCCTCGAATGAGGGAGATGTGGTGCTCGACCCGTTCTGCGGCTGCGGCACCACCGTGCACGCCGCGCAAAAACTCAATCGCCGCTGGATCGGCATCGACATCACGCATCTCGCCATCAGTCTAGTGAAACGCCGGCTGATCGATGCCTTCCCGATGGCGCAGTTCGAAATTCATGGCGTGCCCAAGGACCTCGGCGCCGCGCGGGAGCTGGCCAAGGCCGATCCGCATCAATTCCAGCTCTGGGCGCTCTCGATGATCGAGGCGCAGCCCTACAAGGGCGGCAAGAAGGGCGCCGATTCCGGCATCGACGGATTCCTGTATTTCAAGCCCGACGGCAAGACGACCGAGAAGGCGATCATCGAGGTGAAGGGGGCGAGAACGTCAGCCCGCAATGGGTGCGCGCGCTCGGCCAGGTGGTCGAGCGCGAGCGCGCCAAGATCGGCGTCCTGCTGATGATGGCCGACCCGACCACGACCATGCGCCGCGAAGCCTCCGCCGCCGGATTTTACGAAAGCCCGCTGCACGGCAAGTTCGAGAAGGTCCAAATTCTCACCGTCGAGGACCTGTTCGACGGTAAGCGCCCGCATCTGCCGTGGATCGATCCTTCGGTGTTCAAGAAGGCCAAGCGCGAGAAGACGGAGCACCAGAGCGAGCTTGATGTCTGATGCGAACGTTTAGCTAGCCGGAGCGTAGCGAAATGTGCGGTTATGGCTTCGATAGACAATCTCGAAAGTCGCTTCGCTCATCCGGGCTACGCCCTGATGACCGGTGGATAGCTGGTGGCACCGAACGACGATCCGGACCTTTTCGGAGAAGAAGCCCAGCCCGACCTGTTCGGCGCCGAGCCTGTCGCCAGCCTATCGCCCCGATCCCGCAAAGTACGGCGACGGCTCGAAAAAATTCTTGCCGAAGCGCGCGCGGCGCAAAAGATGCCGTGGGAACCGACGACCGTCTCGCTCTATCGCACCATCTTTCCGCAGATGACCAACTGGCTGCCGGAGGACGAAGGCGCGCAATTGCGGTTTGAATTCGAGACGGAATGGCGCGGCTCCAAGCGGCGTGATCTTCCGCCCGGAAGGGGATATTTCGCGGCGGCTTGGGCGCGACCCCGCCGCGCCTGCGGACGGCGCGTCCGCTCCCCCTGCAGGGGACGGGTGAGGATCGCGCTTCATGCCGCCGGGGCGCGGACCCCGAGGCGAACGCCGGTCTTTTCCCGCAGCGCCCGAACGACCATAACCGGATTGGCGGCGGTCGGGATTGCCATTCGGTCCGAACATGCGCATCAGGCTTTTGGCAGGCGGACCGGTGGCTCCGGCGAGCTTCGCGAAGCCGATGGTGGCATTGATGTAGGCGCGCAATGCGAGCTTGGCGGTGTCGAGGTCGTCGGCGAGCAAAGCTCGGATGGCCTCGCCCATCAGCGCCGCGCGAAATTCCGAGATCGCGCGTCGCGCGTTCGCGCACCGTCTCATTGAAGCTGCGGGCCAGTTCACCGGTCAGCATGAGTAATTCCCGTGTTCGGACACAATATAGATATCATAATGCGGCGGAATGCGCTCGGCCCCACCCCGCCGCGCGGCTACGGCGGGCGACCCCCCCCTCCAGGGGAGGGTGAAGATCGCGCTTCATGGGTGAGAGCAGATTACGACGCCAGTTTGCTGGCGGCGGCGGTCGAGGCGATGCGGCGGAGCTCGAAGCGTTGCAGCTTGCCGGTCTCGGTGCGGGGCAGCGCGGTCACGTACTCGATCGCGCGCGGGTATTTGTACGGCGCGACCGTCGCCTTGACGTATTCCTGCAGCGCGTGGGTCAGCGCCGCGTCGCCTGCGAAACCCGGCTTGAGGATGACATAGGCTTTGACGACATGGCCGCGATCGGCATCGGGCGCGCCGACCACGCCGCACTCGGCGACCGCCGGGTGGGTCAGCAGCACCGTCTCCACTTCCGGCCCGGCGATGTTGTAGCCGGCGGAGATGATCATGTCGTCGGAGCGCGCCTGATAGATGAAATAGCCGTCGTCGTCGCGCACATAGGTGTCGCCGGTGACGTTCCAGCCGTGCTGCACATAGTCCGCCTGGCGCTTGTCGTCGAGATAACGGCAGCCGGTCGGGCCGCGCACCGCGAGCCGGCCGGGCACGCCGTTCGGCACCTCGCGGCCGGCGTCGTCGATGATGCGCGCCTCGAAGCCGGGCACCGGCTTGCCGGTCCGCCCGGCGCGCATGTCGGCTTCGCGCGAGCCGATGAAGATGTGCAGCATTTCGGTCGAGCCGAGGCCGTCGATGATGCGGATGCCGGTCGCCGCTTCCCAGGCCGTGAACGTCGCCGCCGGCAGCGTCTCGCCGGCGGAGACGCATTTGCGCAGCGAGGAGAGGTCGAGGTCGGCGAGCTTGCCGAGGATGTTGCGGTAGGCGGTCGGCGCGGTGAAGCAGATGGTGGCGCCGAATTGTTTGATGGCCGCGGCGAGATCGTCCGGGCCGGCTCGCTCCAGCAGCACGGCCGCGGCGCCGACCCGCAGCGGAAACAAAACGAGGCCGCCGAGCCCGAAGGTGAACGCGATCGGCGGCGAGCCGATGAAGCGGTCGTGCGGCGTCGCGCGCAGCACGTTCTTGCCGAAGGTGTCGCAGATCGCCAGCATGTCGCGGTGGAAGTGCATGGTGCCTTTGGGCACCCCGGTGGTGCCGGAGGTGAAGGCGATCAAACAAACATCGTCATTGGCGGTATCGCAGGCGGCGAAGTTCTCGTAGCCCGGCTGCGCCATCAGCGTTTCGAGACTGTCGGCGCCGCCGGAGCCCCAATAGACGACGCGCTCGAGCGCCGGCGCGAGCGGCCGCGTCTTTTCCATCTCGTCGGCGAGCCGCACGTCGCACAGCGCGAGCTTGATCGCGGCCTTGGTCAGCGGGAACGCGATCTCCTTGGCGCGCAAGAGCGGCATGGTCGCGACCACGACGCCGCCGGCCTTGATGACGGCGAAATAGGCCGCGACCATCATCGGCGAGTTGGGGCCGCGCAGCAGCACGCGGTTCCCCGGCACCAGGCCGAGATCGCGGGTGAGCACATTGGCGATGCGGTTCACCCGCTCGGCGAGGCCGGCATAGGTCAGGCGCTCGGTCGGCGAGATCAGGCAGTCGTGCCCGCCATGGCCCTTGGCGACCCAGTCGTCGACGAACGCGGTCGACGCAATTGACGCGCTCGGGGTAACGCACGTCGGGAAAGTCGAGCAGAAAGTCCGGCTGCTGTTCCGCCGGCGGCAGGTGATCGCGCGCGAAGGTGTCGATGTGAGCCGAGCGGATCATCGGGGGGCATCCTTTGCCGGCAGGTTACCCTGCAGATACTTCAGGCTTCAAGTAATTTTCGCAAGGCTTGAAGCAAAATCCGTTCCAGCGCTGCGGCATGCGGCATGCGCTGGGCTGCCATCAGGTCGGCACATACAACAGCCGGCGGACGGCGCGAGCTCCAGGCCGTCGAGTTTGCGCTCGCGCGTGGCCGCGTCCATGTGCGGCGTGAAGCGGCGCTGCGAGCTTGCCAGTGGCTCGAAGAAGCGATCCGGCTCCGGGAAAAAGCCGGCCTGCAAGGCCGGCGAGATAGGCGGCGCCGAGCGCGGTGGTCTCCTGGATTGCGGGCGGTCGACCGGGGCGCCGAGCATGTCGGCGAGGCGCTGCATGGTCCAGTCGCGAATCGGCCATGCCGCCGTCGACGCGCAGCACGTCGAGCGCGGCTCGCGGCGTCGCGGCCAGTCCGCCTGTCATCGCCGCCACGAGGTCGCAGGTCTGGAAGCAGACGCTTTCGAGCGCGGCGCGCGCGAGCTCGCGCGGCGCCGGTGGCCCGCGTCAGGCCGAAGAGCGCGCCGCGGCACTCGGCGTCCCAATACGGCGCGCCCAGGCCGACGAAGGCCGGCACCAGAATGACGTCCTGCGTCGGGATCGGCCGCCGCCGGCGAGCGCGCCGGTCTCGCTGCGCGCTCTGCACGATCACGCCGAGCCCGTCGCGCAGCCATTGCACCGCGGCGCCGGCGACGAAGATCGAGCCTTCCAGCGCATAGGTGGCGCTGGCCGCCGAGCTGATAGGCGATCGTCGTCAGCAGCCGGTGCTTGGAGGCGACCGGCTTCGCGCCGGTATTGAGCAGCAGCGAAGCAGCCGGTGCCGTAGGTCGATTTGACCATGCCGGGCTCGAAGCAGGCCTGGCCGATCAGCGCCGCCTGCTGGTCGCCGGCGATGCCGCGCGATCGGCGATCGGCGGCGCCGAAGATGCACCGCCTCGGTCGATGCCGAAGTCGCCCGGACGAATCGCTGCACCTGCGGGCAGCACCGCGCGGGCACGCCGAAGAGCTCCAGCAGCTCGTCGTCCCACGCCCGTCGATGGATGTCGAACAGCAGCGTGCGCGAGGCATTGGTGGCGTCGGTCGCATGCACCGCGCCGCCGGTCAGCCGCCAGAGCAGGAAGCTATCGATCGTGCCGAAGGCGAGCTCGCCGCGCTCGGCGCGCGCGCGCGCGCGCCGGGCACGTGGTCGAGCAGCCAGGCGAGCTTGGTGCCGGAGAAATAGGGGTCGAGCACCAGCCCGGTCTTGGCCGCGAACAGCGGCTCGTGGCCCGTCGGCCTTGAGCGCGCGCGCAGAGATCGGCGGTGCGCCGGTCCTGCCAGACGATGGCGCTGGTGGATCGGCCGGCCGGTGGCGCGGTCCCACACCACCGTGGTCTCGCGCTGATTGGTGATGCCGATGGCGGCGACGTCGCTGGCCGCGACGCCGGCCTGCCGCAGCGCCTCGCGGCAGGTCGCGACGCGTCGTCGTCCAAGATCTCCTCCGGATCGTGCTCGACCCAGCCGGCGGCCGGGAAAATGCTGCGGGCAATTCCTGCTGCGCGCATGGCCGGCGATCGAGGTGTCGGCGCGGAACAGGATGGCCCGCGTCGAGGTCGTGCCCTGATCGATCGCCAAGACGTAGGATGTCACCCTGCGAAGTCACCGGCCCCGCGCCTCCCCGCACTGCCGCCACGCATCGCATAAATCGCGGCCATGTGCAACGGCGAAGACGCCGTCGCGGATCGCGGCACTGGCTGCATTCAGCTGATGATTTGCGTCGGTATTGCGGTCACGCCCGCTGCGGCCGCGCCCACGGCCGGCGCGCGGCGTCGGCGGCCTTGAACGCGGCAATCTCGCCGCGATAGCTCTCGGTCAGATCGATGTCGTCCCAGCCATTGAGCAACTGGTTGCGGCTGACCGGATCGATGGCGAATTCGTAGCGGAAATTGCCGCGCGTGATCGTTTGTTGCTCGAGGTCGACGGTGACCGGCGGTTCCGGATCGGCCGCGATCGCCGCGCCGAGTTCGCCGATGTCGGCCTCGGGAAGAACGACGGTGAGGAGCCCGTTCTTGACCGCGTTCTGCGCGAAAATGTCGCCGAACGACGGCGCGATCACGCAGCGGATGCCGGCTTCGTAGAGCGCGTAGACGGCGGCCTCGCGCGACGAGCCGCCGCCGAAATTGCGGCCGCCGAGCAGGATTTTGGCGTCGCGCCAGAGCGGCTGATTGAGCAGGAAGTCCGGCCTTTCCGTTCCGTCGGCGTTGCGGCGCAGATCGTTGAACAGCACGCGGCCCAGTTCCGGCGAACGCGGCAGCTTGAGAAACCGCGCCGGCAAAATCTGGTCGGTATTGATGTTGGGCAGCAGCAGCGGACAGGCCTTGCCGGTGAGACGGACGAATTTTTCCATCGCCGTCCCCTACTCCCGCCCGGCCAGCAAGGGCCGCACGTCGGCGAGATGGCCGCTCACCGCGGCGGCGGCGACCATGGCCGGCGACATCAGGTGGGTGCGCGCGCCGGGACCCTGCCGGCCGCGGAAATTGCGGTTGGTGGTCGAGGCGCAGCGCTCGCCCGGCGGCACGATGTCGCCGTTGATGCCGACGCACATCGAGCAGCCGGCGTCGGCCCATTCGAGCCCGGCGTCGCGAAAGATGCGGTCGAGCCCCTCCTGCTTCGGCCTGCCGCTTCACGCGCGTCGACCCCGGCGAGACGAGACCCGGCACCTTGCTGACGCGCCCGGAAAGCACCGCCGCCGCCGCGCGCAAATCCTCGATGCGCGCGTTGGTGCAGGAGCCGATGAAGACGCGGTCGATCGCGATCTCGGTCAGCTTCCTGCCGGGCGCGATGCCCATGTAGTCGAGCGCGTCGCGGATATATTTGGCCCGCACCGGATCGCTCTCGCGCGCCGGATCGGGCACGCTGGCGTCGATCGGCAGCGCGTCGTCCGGCGTCGTGCCCCAGGTGACGATCGGCGCGATCGCGCCGGCGTCGAGCGCAACCTCGCGGTCGAACGCCGCGCCGGGATCGGACACGAGCTCCGACCATGCCTCGACCGCGCGGTCGAATGCCGCACCCTGCGGCGCGAACGGCCGCCCCTGCAAATAGGCGAATGTCGTTCGCATCCGGCGCGACGATGCCGCAGCGGCCGCCGGCCTCGATCGACATGTTGCACAGCGTCATGCGTCCTTCCATCGACAGCGCCGCGATGGCGCTGCCGGCGAACTCGATGGCATGGCCCTGCGCGCCGTCGGCGCCGATGCGCGCGATGATGGCGAGCGCGATATCCTTGGCGGCGACGCCGGCGCCGGCCTTGCCGTCGACGGTGATGCGCATGCGCTTCGGCTTTTTCTGCCACAGCGTCTGCGTCATCAGAACGTGCGCCACCTCGGAGGCGCCGATGCCGAAGGCGTAGGCGCCGAACGCGCCGTGGGTCGAGGTGTGGCTGTCGCCGCACACGATCGAAAGCCCCGGCAACGTCAGCCCCTGCTCCGGCCCGACCACATGAACGATGCCCTGGCGCGGATCGTCGAGGCCGAACAGTACGATGCCGTTCGCCGCCGTGTTGGCCTCGAGCGTGCGCACCATCGCCGCGATTTCGGGATTGGCGATCGGCCGGTCGCGGCCGCGCGTCGGCACATAGTGATCGGCGATGCCGAAGGTGAGCTCCGGCTCGGCGACGTTGCGCCCGCGCGCGCCCATCTGGCTGAAGGCATGGAACGAGCCTTCATGCACGTAATGGCGATCGATCCAGAGGAGCGCGGCGCCGTCCTCGCGCGTCACGATCGCGTGCGCCGCCCACAATTTGTCGATCAGGGTTTGCGGTGCGTTCATTGCCGGGCCGATGTGCCTTGGGTCCCGCCCCTTGTCGAGAGTGGGCTTGTCGAGCTCGGGGCAAATATTGTACGCTAAAGAATACCAAGTAAAGCGCCTGCGGCCGCGCGGCCGCATTTTGGGAGACTGACAAGCTTGCGCGACTGGCTCGGCGAGGCGAAGGCGAAGCAGGTCTATCTGGTGCTGCGCGACCGCATCGTCAGCGGCGCGTTCGGCTTCGGCGCCAAGCTGCCGACCGAGAACGAACTGGCGCAGTATCACGGCGTGTCGCGCGTCACCGTGCGCCGCGCGCTCGGCGAACTCGCGCGTGAGCGCTTCATCGAGCGGCGGCCCAGCGCCGGCACGCGGGTGATCTTCCGGCCGTCGCCCGCGCCGGTCACGGCGGATATTTCCGGCGTCCTCGCCAATCTGGCCGACATGGGGCGCCGCACCGCCGTCAAGCTTATCGCGTTCGATTACGTGCCGGCGGAAGGCGCGGTGGCGGAAGCGCTCGGCGTCGGGCCGGACCACGCTGCTGCAGCGCTCCGTGCGCGTGCGCGCGCTCGACCGCGTGCCGTTTTCCTATTTGACGACGCACGTTCCGGAAAGCGTCGCCGTCACCTTCACGCAAGCAGGAACTCGCCGCGCGGCCGCTGCTCGAATTGCTCGAGCGCGCCGGCGTCAAGGTCGAGCACGCCCGCCAGCGCATCAGCGCCGCGCTGGCGACGCCCGACGTCGCCGCGGCGCTCGACGTCCGCACCGGTTCGCCGCTGATCGAGCTTGTCCGCATCGTGCGCGATCAATCCGGCCGCGCCGTCGAGCATCTGCACGCGCTCTACCGGCCCGACCGCTACGCCTTCGAAATGGATCTGGTGCGCTCCGGCACCGCCGAGGCCAAGGCCTGGTCGCCGGTCGTCAATCACAACGAACAGCCGCGCCGCCAAGCGGCGAAGACCACCACCGCAACCAACAAGAGGAAGGCGGCAAGCCCCGTGCCGCCGCCACGCTAGAGGAACAGCACCATGTCGAAGCAGATACCGATGAACCGCCGCCGCTTTCTCGCCACCACGGCGCTCGGCGCCGCCGCCGCCGCGACCGGCAGCCTCGCCGTGCCGTCCGTGCTGCGCGCGCAGGGTGCCGGGGTGAAAATCGGCCTGTTGCATCCGGTCACCGGCGCGCTGTCCTATTCGGGCACGCAGGGCCGCCTCGGCGCCACGCTGGCGGTCGAAGAGATCAACGCCGCGGGCGGCATCAAGGCGCTCGGCGGCGCCAAGATCGATCCGATGCTCGGCGACGCGCAGTCGACGCCCGCCGGCGGCACCGCCGAAGTGGAAAAGATGAATTCCGCCGAGGTGTCCGCCATCGTCGGCGGCTACGCTTCTTCGATCTGTCTTGCGGTGAGCCAGGCCGCGGCGCGCTACGATCTGCCCTACGTCGTCGACGTCGGCGTCGCCGACTCGATCGTCACCCGCGGCCTGAAGAACACCTTCCGGTTCGGCCCCGGCTTCGGCGTCATCGCCAAGACCGCGCTCGACAATCTCGTCGCGATCAACGACGAGGCCGGCAAGCCGGCCAAGACCGTGATCATCGTGCACGAGGATTCGCTGTTCGGCTCCGGCCTCGCCAAGCTCCTCAACGCCCAGCTGCCGGGCAAGGGCTTTACGATCCTGGAGACCATCGCGCATCCGACGCCGACGCGCGACTTCAACAATGTCGTGCTCAAGATCAAGGCGCAGAACCCCGACCTCGTCATTCCGGCCGATTACTACAACGAATACGTCCTGCTTGCCCGCACCATGCTGGAGCAGCACGTGCGGCCGAAGGGCATCTATTCGGTGCTCGGCGGCGCCGCATCGTCCTACAAGTTCGTCAAGGAATTCCCCGACGCGGCCAAATACATCATGGACTGCAATCACTGGTTCAACCCGCACAGCGACAAGGCGCTGGCGCTGAAGAAGAAGGTCGAAGGCAAGGGCCAGTTCTTCACCTACGAAGTCTACATGAACTACACCGCGGTCAATCTGGTCGCCGACGCGATCGAGCACGCCGCCTCCACCGACCGCGCCAAGATCATCGCCGCGCTGGAGGGTTCGACGTTCGCCGGCCACACCATGCCGTACGGGCCGACCAAATTCGTCAACGGCCAGAACCAGGGCGCCGCGCCGGTCAATACCCAGGTGCTCGACAACGACATCAAGGTGATCTTGCCGCCGACTTTCGCCAACGCGAAGGCGGTGTTCCCGATGCCGGCGTAGGGTCGATGACCTCGCGTCATTGCGAGGAGCAACGCGACCAAGCAATCCAGGGGCGGGCCGCTACGCTGGATTGCTTCGCTTCGCTCGCAATGACGCGTGATGCTCTCCCCCCTCATCCTCGTCACCGCGGTCCTCAACGGTCTCATGACCGGCGCGGTCTACGCGCTGGTCGCGTTGGGACTGACGTTGATCTACGGCGTCTTGCACATCATCAATTTCGCCCACGGCGCGATGTTGAGCGCGGCCCTGTTCGCGGCGTTCTTCGCCTATCAGAAATTCGGGCTCGATCCCTATCTCGCGGTATTTGTGCTCGCGCCGCTGTTCTTCGCGCTCGGCTACGCGCTGCAGCGCTTCGTCATCGGGCCGTCGTCCCACGGCGACGACCGCAACATGCTCCTGGTGACGCTGGGCTTGGCCGTCTTCATCGAGAACGCGCTCCTCTACGCGTTCCGCGCCAACACCCGCACCATCGATCTGCCGTACGCCTTCAAATCGATCGATCTCGGTTTCACGTTCCTGGCCATGCCGCGCGTGATTTCCTTCGCGGCCGTCTTCGTCGTCGCCTTGGTGCTGTGGCTCATCATGACCTTGACCGACACCGGCAAGGCCATCCGCGCCGTGGCCAAGGAAAAGCTCGGCGCCCAACTTGCCGGCATCGACGTCGCGCATATCTACGCCATGACGTTCGGCCTCGGCACTGCCTGCGTCGCCATCGCCGCGTGTCTCCTCATTCCGACCTATTACGCGACACCGGGCGCCGGCAATGCGTTCGTTCTGGTCGCCTTCACCATCGTCGTGCTCGGCGGCATGGGATCGGTGCCGGGCGCGCTGATCGGCGGCCTCGTCATCGGCGTGGTCGAAAGCCTCGCCGGCTTTTTTTTCGGCAAGTCGCTCGGCCAGGTCGGCATCTTCCTCATTTTCATCGTGGTGCTGCTGGTGCGGCCGCGCGGGCTGTTCGGAGCGAGCGCATGAAGGGTCTGCTGCCGATCGCGATCGCCGTCGCGGCGCTCGCCGCCGTGCCGCTCGTCGTGCATTCCAACGTCGTGCTCAATTTTCTCATCGTCGCGCTGTTGATCGCGCTCGCCGGCCAGGGCTGGAACATTCTCGGCGGCTATGGCGGCCAATATTCGTTCGGCCACGCCGCCTTCTTCGGCACCGGCGCCTATGCGACCGCGATCTTGCAGGTGCATTACGGCGTCAATGCCTGGCTCGGCTTTGCCGCCGGGCATCGCCGCCGGCGCCGCGGCGGGCGCGATCATCGGCGCCTTGACCTTTCGCGCCGGGCTGCGCAGTTCCTATTTCGCGCTGGTGACGCTCGCCTTCGCCGAGGTTTTGCGCATTCTCGCCAGCGTCGCGCCGATCACCGGCGCCGGCGTCGGCCTGTTGATCAAGCTCGATTTGCGCCCGCAGGCGTTCCAGTTCCACAGCCGCGTCGCGTTCTATTTCGTCATTCTGGCGCTGGTCGCCGTCTCGCTGGTGATCGCGCACCTGATCGAGCGTTCGCGCTTCGGCACCTGGCTGATCGCCGTGCGCGAGAACGAGGACGCCGCCATGGCGCTCGGCGTCAACGCCTTTACGGTCAAGCTCGCCGCCATGGTGGTGTCCGCCGCGATCACCGCCGCCGCCGGATGTTTCTATGCGCAGTATTTTCTGTTCGTCGATTCCGGCATCGCCTATGGCACCTGGATTTCGATCGAAGCGCTGCTGACGCCGATCATCGGCGGCGTCGGCACCGTGTTCGGCCCGCTGGTCGGCGCGCTTGGTGGCGCGAGCGCTCGGCGAGGGCGCCAAATACGTGGCCGGCGACGCTCCCGGCCTCGATCTGATGATCTACGGCGCGATGCTCGTGCTCGTCATCGCCTTTGCGCCGCGCGGCCTGGTCGGCGCCTTCAACGACATGCGCCAGCGTTTGTTTGGTCCACCGGTGAAGGCGCGCCCTCCGGCGAAGGAGGCGGCGCATGGCTGAGCCGCTCCTTTCGGTCGAGCGCGTGTCGCACCGCTTCGGCGGCCTGTTGGCCGTCGATGCCGCCACGCTTGCGGCGCCGGCCGGGTCGCATCACCGGCCTGATCGGCCCGAACGGCGCCGGCAAGACCACGCTGTTCGCCATCATCTCCGGCTTTCTCGCGCCGAGCAGCGGCCGCATCTCCTATGCCGGCGAGGACGTGACGGGCGAGCCGCCGCATCGCCTTGCCCGCCGCGGCATGGCGCGCACCTTCCAGATCGTCCAGCCGTTCGCCGGCCTTTCGGTGCGGCACAACATTCTGGTCGGCGCCCATCTGCGCCATCCCTCGCGCGCCGCCGCGCTCGCCGTCGCCGACACCGTCGGCCGCGAGGTCGGCCTCGGCGATTGGCTCGACCGCCCCGCGCACACGCTCACCGTCGCCGGGCGCAAGCGGCTCGAACTCGCCCGCGCGCTCGCGACCGAACCGAAGCTCCTTCTGCTCGACGAGGTGCTGGCCGGACTGAACCCGTCCGAAATCCGCGACATCGTGCCGGTCATCCGCGCCATCAGCGCCCGCGGCGTCGCCGTCGTCATGATCGAGCATGTGATGCAGGCGGTGATGAGCCTGTCCGAGCGCATCTTCGTGCTGGCGGAGGGCCGCATCATCGCCGAAGGCAGCCCCGGCGCAAGTCGCGGCCGATCCGGCGGTGGTCGAAGCCTATCTCGGTCACGGCGCGGCGGCGAAGATCGGAGCCGGCCATGTCCCACTGAGCCGCTGCTCGATGTGCAAGAACTCCGCGCCGGCTATGGCGACGGCGACGTGCTGTGCGGCGTCGACTTGAAAGTCGAACGCGGGCGAAATCGTCGCGGTGCTCGGCTCGAACGGCGTCGGCAAATCGACGCTCAACCGCGCGATCTCCGGCGTGGTGCGCGCGCGCTCCGGAACGATCCGCTTCGCCGGCGCCGCGATCGAGCGCGAAAGGCCGGCGGCGATCGTCGCGCGCGGCCTCATTCACGTGCCGGAGGGCCGGCGCATTTTCCCGAACCTGTCGGTCGACGAAAACCTCGACCTCGGCAGCTACCGGCGCGCCGCCGCGCGGCGGTCCGCCAACCGCGAGCGCGTGTTCGCGATCTTCCCGCGCCTGCGCGAGCGCCGCTCGCAGCGCGCCGGCACCTTGTCGGGCGGCGAGCAGCAGATGCTCGCCATCGGCCGCGGCCTGATGGCGGAGCCGCGGCTCCTCATCCTCGACGAGCCCTCGCTTGGGCTTGTCCCCGCTCCTGGTCGAGGAATTGTTCACGCTGATCGCACGCATCCACGCCGACGGCGTGGCGGTTCTGCTGGTCGAGCAGAACGTCGTGCAAAGCCTCGAAATCGCCCGCCGCGCCTACATCCTCGCCGAAGGGCACTGCGTCATATCCGGGCTCGCCGCCGATATCGGCGCCGATCCGCAACTCAAACGCGCCTATCTGGGACTGTAATGCATGAGTGAAACTGCACGATCTGAAACTCCTTGTCAGCCCGCCTCGCGCGCTCACCGATCCTGGTCGCGCCCGGCGTTTACGATCCGCTCACCGCGCTGATCGCGCAGCGCGCCGGCTTCGAGGCGCTTTACGTCTCCGGCGCGGCAATCGCCTACACGCGGCTCGGGCGGCCGGATATCGGCCTCGTCAGTTTGAGCGAGGTGGTGGAAACGGTGGCGCTGATCCGCGATCGCGTCGGCGCGCATCTCATCGTCGATGCCGACACCGGCTACGGCAACGCGCTCAATGTCGAGCGTACGGTGCGATTGCTCGAACGCGCCGGCGCCAACGCGATTCAGATCGAGGATCAGGATTTTCCCAAACGCTGCGGCCATCTCGACGACAAGGCGCTCATTCCGGCCCAAGAGATGGCCGGCAAGATCAAGGCCGCCGTCGATGCGCGCGCGTCCGCCGAAACCCTCGTCATCGCCCGCACCGACGCCATCGCCGTCGAGGGCTTCGAGCGCGCCATGGCGCGCGCGGCGCGCTATCGCGAAGCCGGCGCCGACGTTCTGTTCGTCGAGGCGCCGCGGCAGCGCGACGAGCTCGGCCGCATCGTCGCCGCGCTGAAAGGTTCGGCGCCGCTGATGGCCAACATGGTCGAGGGCGGCAAGACGCCGATGCTGTCGGCGAGCGAACTCGAGCAACTGGGCTTCGCGCTGGTGATCTTTCCGGGCGCCATCGTGCGCGCGCTCGCCAAGGCGGCCGAGGATTTTTACGGCGCGCTCAAGACCCACGGCTCGACCGATCCGTTCCGCCCGCGCATGTTCGACTTCGATGCGCTCAACGGGCTGATCGGCACGCCGGAAATGCTGGAGCGCGGCAAAACCTACGCCGGCACCGAGCCGCAGAGCGGCCGCACCTCGGGACGCCGCTGATGCGTGCGCTCGATCCGGTGACGCTCGCCGTGCTCAACGGCCGCCTGGTGCAGATCGCCGACGAGATGGACGCGACGCTCTACCGCTCCGCCTTCAATCCGATCATCGCCGAGGCGCACGACGCCTGCCACGGCCTCTATCACGCCGAGACCGGCGCGACCTTGGTGCAGGGCACCTCGGGCCTGCCGATCTTCGTCGGCGCGATGGCGTTCGCGGTCAAGGCGGTGATCGACAAGGTGCGCGAGCACGGCCATCTCGCGGAGGGCGACACTTATCTGTTCAACGATCCCTATGACGGCGGCACTCACCTCAACGACTTCCGTCTGGTGCGGCCGGTGATGCGCGGCGGCAAGGTGTTCGCCTGGCTCGCCTCGGTCGGCCACTGGCTCGATGTCGGCGGCAACGTGCCCGGCAATTTCAACGCCAAGGCGACGGAAAGCTTTCAGGAAGGCTTTCGCGTGCCGCCGGTCAAGATCATCAGCGGCGGCGTGCTGCAGCAGGACATCGTCGATATCCTCGGCGCCAATTCGCGCGTGCCGCTGTCGAACTGGGGCGACCTCAACGGCCAGCTCAACGCGCTCGGCCTCGGCGAGCGGCGCTTCCATGCGCTGCTCGACGAATACGGCGACGACACCGTTGCTGCCGCGACGGCGGCGCTGACCGCGCGCGCGGAGGCGCTGATGCGCGCCAATATCGCCGCGCTGCCGGACGGCACTTATTCCTACGACGACTTTCTCGACAATGACGGCGTCAGCGACGAGCCGTTGTTGATCGCGCTCGATCTGACCATCCGCGGCGACACCATGAAGCTCGATTTCTCGCGCTCGTCGCCGCCATGCCGGGGACCGCTCAATATCGCGCGCTCCACCGCGGTCGCCTGCTGCTACGTGGCGCTCAAGCACATCTTCACCGACGTGCCGGCGAACGCCGGATGTCTCGCGCCGATCGAATTCGTGATCCCCGACACCACGCTGCTCGGCGTTTCCGCGCCCAAACCGGTCGGCGGCTACACCGAAACGATCCTGCGCGTCATCGACACCGTGTTCGGCGCTTTTGCCAAGGCGGCGCCGGAGCGCGCCAATGGCGGTCCGTACGCCACCATCAACGCGCTGTCGCTCGCCGGCTGGCGGCAGAACGGCGCGCGCTGGGTCATGTTCTGCTTCTTCGGCGGCGGCCTCGGCGGCAATCCGGAAGGCGACGGCTTGAACCACGGCAACAATCCGATCTCGACCGCGACCATTCCGCCGGCCGAAATCCTCGAAGCGCTCTACCCGATCATGTTCACGCGCTGGGCGTTGCGGCCGGATTCCGCCGGTCCCGGCCGGCATCGCGGCGGCCTCGGCGCCATCTACGAGATCGAGACGCTGGCCGACGGCGACACCGAAGTTTTCCTGCTCGGCGAACGGGGAAAATTTCCGCCGTTCGGCGTCAATGGCGGCAAGCCGGCGGCGCTCAACCGCTTCTTCTACGCCACGCCGGACGGCGAGCGATCACCGCCGCTCGTCTCCAAAGTCACCGACGTGCGCATCCGGCACGGCATGCGGGTCCGGCTGGAAACGCCGGGCGGCGGCGGCTTCGGCGATCCGCTGACGCGCGAGCCCGACCGTGTCGCCCGCGACGTGGCGCTCGGTTACGTCTCGGTCGAGGCGGCGCGCCGGGATTACGGCGTCGCCCTCGGCGCTAACAACGAAGTCGACAGCGCCGAAACCGCGCGCCTGCGCCGCGAGGCGCGCGCATGAGCGAGCGCAATGCCGGCAAGGCGACCGTCGGCGTCGACGTCGGCGGCACCTTCACCGATCTGTTTTGTTTCGAAGAGGCGACGCGCAGCTTCCGCGTCGCCAAAGTGCCGTCGAACCGCGGCGACGAGGCGGCGGGCTTTTTGCAGGGCCTGCAGGCCTTGGGGCACATCGAAAGTTTCGGCTCGATCGTGCACGGCACCACGGTCGGCACCAACACGCTGCTGGAGCGGCGCGGCCCGCGCATCGGCGTGATCACGACCAGCGGCTTCCGCGACGTGCTGGAGATGCGCCGGCGCGACCGCCGCCAGACCTGGGGATTGTGGGGAGAATTCATCCCGATCGCCGATCGCGACCTGCGGCTCGAGGTCGCGGAACGCACGCTCGCCGATGGCACCGTCCGCACGCCGGTCGACGAAGCGGCCGTTGCGGCGGCGGCGAAGACCTTGATCGAGCGCGGCGCGCAAGCGCTCGCCGTCATCTTCATCAACGCCTACGCCAACGCCGAGAACGAGCGCCGCGCGCTCGCCGCGGCGCAGAAAATCTGGCCGAACGAGCACGTCTCCGCCTCGCATCAGGTGCTGCCGGAGATCCGCGAATTCGAACGCGCCTCGACCACTGCGCTGAACGCCTATCTGCAGCCGGCGGTCGGCGCCTATATCGGCAAGCTCGAGAACACGCTGGCGAGGCACGACTTCGCGGGCACGTTCCACATCGTGCAGTCGAACGGCGGGTTGATGTCGACGGCGACGGCGCGGCGGCTGCCGGTGCGCACCGCGTTATCGGGACCGGCCGCCGGCGTCATCGCCGCTGCCGCGATCGCGCGCGCCGGCGGCTACGACAATGTCATCACCTGCGATCTCGGCGGCACGTCGTTCGACGTCTCCGTGATCGCCGGCGCCAAACCGTCGCTGGCGGCGCAGACCACGATCGACTTCGGCCTCGTCATCCGCACGCCGATGATCGAGATCACCACCATCGGCGCCGGCGGCGGCTCGATCGCCGCGGTCGATCGCGGCGGCTTGCTGCACGTCGGCCCGGAAAGCGCGGGTTCGGTGCCCGGACCCGCCTGCTATGGCCAAGGCAATGAGCGCCCGACTTTGACCGACGCCCATGTCGTGCTCGGCCGCATCAATGCGGATCGGCCGATCGGCGGCAAGCTCGCCCGGCTCGACCTCGATGCCGCGCAACGCGCGATCCGCACTCATGTCGGCAAGCCGCTCGGGCTCGACGTGCAGGCAGCCGCCGAGGCGATCGTCAAGGTCGCCGACGCGCGCATGGCGGGCGCGATCCGCCTCGTCTCGATCGAGCGTGGTCACGACCCGACGAAATTCGCGGCGATGCCGTTCGGCGGCGGCGGCGCGCTTCATGTCGGCGCCCTGATCAAGGAGATCGGCTTGAAATGCGCCGTGGTGCCGCGCTTTCCCGGCGTCACCTCCGCGCTCGGCTGCGTCATCGCCGATTTGCGTCACGACCAGGTGCAGACCGTGAACCTCATGCTCGACGGCCTCGATGCCGCCGCGCTCGATGTCCGCATGGCGGTGACCGGTGAGGAGGCGCGCGCGGTCGTCGCGGCGGCCGCGATCCCGGTCGAGCGCATCGATATCGTCTACGAACTCGACATGCATTACCTCGGCCAGACCCACACCGTCGCCGTGCCGCTGCCGGTCACGCTCGCATCCGGCCGTACCGGGATCAGCGAAGCGCAGGTGCGCGCCGCATTCGATCAGACCTACGCCGCCGCGTTCGGCCGCCTGTTGCCCGGCATCCCGATCCGGATCGTGTCGTTGCGCACCGCCGCCGTCGGACGCCGGCCGCCGTTCGACCTCACGGTGTTCGCGCCGCCGGCCGACGCCGCGTTGTCCGCGGCGGCGCGTGGCAAACGGCGGGTCTGGTTTGCGGGCGGCTGGCACTCGGCGCGGGTGTGGTCGCGGCTTGATCTCCCCACCGACGTCGTCATCGCGGCGCCGGCCATCCTCGAACAACCCGACGCCACGATCTTCATCGAACCGGGCTTGCGCGGCCGCACCGATCGTCTCGGCAACGTGATCGTCGAGCGCGAGGCATGAAGGCGCGACAAATAAAGACGAACGAACATGCCTGAAGCTCCCGCCACTACGCTCGCGACCACAGCGCTGCTACTCCTCGACCTGCAGAACGATTTTCTGCACCCGCACGGCGCCTATGCGCGCGGCGGGCAGTCGAGCGAGTCGATCGCCGCGTTGCCGGCGCGGTTGAGGCCTTTGGCCGATTCCGTCCGACAAGGCGGCGGCCTTGTCGTCGCGACATTATTCACGCTCGTGCCCGGCCGCGACGGCGAACCCATCATCTCGCCGCATCTGAAAAAGCTGCGGCCGTTTCTGCGTCGCGGCGACTTCGCGCCGGGCTCGTTCGGCCAGCAACTCGTCGACGACTTGGCGCCGGCGGACGTGGCGATCGAAAAGATCGCCTACTCGGCCTTTTATATGAGCCGGCTGGAATGGGTGCTGCACGAATGCGGCATCGACCGGCTCTATGCCGCCGGCATCGTCACCAACGGCGGCGTCGCCTCGACGGTGCGGGACGCGCATGTGCGCGAGTTCGCCTGCACGGTGCTCGACGACGGCTGCGCCGCGTTCTCGGACGAACTGCATCGTGCCGCGATCGAAGGATTGCGGCCGGTCGCGCGCATCATGACGGTCGCGCAAGCCATCGAGGAAGTGCGGGCGATGGCTGACGTGCGTACGGCGGAGAGCTGATGACAACGCGGGCCGCGTCCGGTCAGGTCAAGGCCGGATCGAGCACGCGCACTGCTACGGGCGCCGGAAGGTATTCTTGATTGTCGGGAAATTGCAGCCGGAAGAACGTGGCATAGCGACCGCCCTTGCGCAGCAAGTCGCCGTGCCGGCCCAATTCCACGATCGCGCCCTTCTCGACCACATGGATGCAATCGGCATCGACGATGGTGTTGAGGCGGTGCGCGATGACGATCGTGGTCTTGCCGGCACAAAGCCGGGCGATCGCGTCCCGCACCTTATGCTCGGATTCGTTGTCGAGCGACGCGGTCGGCTCGTCCAACAGCACGATCGGCGCGTCCTTGATAAGCGCGCGCGCGACCGCGACGCGCTGGCGCTGGCCCAGCGAAAGCTGCGAGCCGCCTTCGCCGACCTGCGTGTCGTAGCCTTTCACGAAGCTCGTGATGAAGTCGTGCGCGTTCGCGCCTTCCGCCGCGGCGATCAGATCCGCCTCGGTCGCGCCCGGCCGGCCGCACATGATGTTGTCGCGGATCGTGCCGCGAAACAGAAAAGGCTCCTGGCCGACATAGGCGATATTCGCCCGCACCGACTTGCGGGCGAAGTCGCCGATCGGCCGGCCGTCGATCGCGACCGCGCCGCGCTGCGGATGGTAGAGATCGAGCAGCAAGCTCAAAATCGTCGACTTGCCGCCGCCCGACGGTCCAACCAGCGCCGTCACCTGCCCCGGAGCGGCCACGAAGTTCATGTCCCGCAGCACCGGCTCGCCGGGACGGTAGCCGAATTCGACGTCGATGAACTCGACGCCGCCTTCGCCGACCGTCAGCAACGGCTTGTCGCTGTCGTCCGCCTCGGCCGCGCGCGAATCGATGAGATCATAAAAGATGCGCAAGCCGATCATGGTGTTGCCGAGATCGATATTCATGCGGGCGATGCGCTTCGCCGGCTCGTACGCCAACAGGAAAGCGCCGATGAACGAGATGAATTCTCCCGGCGGCGCTGCGGTCTCGAGCACGAGGTAGCCGCCGTAGATCAGCACGAGACCGATCGCGCCGCCGCCCAGCATTTCCATGATCGGGGTGCTGCGGTTCGAAACCTTGGCGATTTTGTTGGCCGTCGCCTCGACGGCGGCGATATCCTGGTCGATCCGCCGGCACATCTCGTCTTCGAGATTGAACGCCTTGACGACCCGGAACCCATTCACGGTTTCCTGCGTCAACAGCAGAATGTTCGCGCCCTTGGAGAACTGCACCAGGGCCAGCGCCTTGACGCGCTTGAGGAGCTTGCGCACGCCGATCACGGCGGGCGGCATCACCACGATGCCGATCAAGGACAGGACCGGATTCTGCATCACCATGACGACGACGAGCCCGATCAGGGACAACAAGTCGCGGCCGAGCGCCAAAATCAGGACATTGAGGACGCCCGACTCCGCCGAGGCACCTTGCAGAAAGCTCGCGGTGAAACGCGACGAGTGCCGGTCGGCGAAATATTCCATGCCTTCCCGGACCAGCTTGTCGAACATGCGCTGCTGGTTTGCCGCGGTGATCCGGTTGTTGACGCGCGCCAGCATGATCGCCTGAAAATAATTGGCAAAGCCCTTGATGCAGAACAAGAGCATCACCGTGACGCACAAGGCCACGACGCTGGCAAATCCGCGTCGGAAATAAACGTCGTTGATCATATGCGAAAGGAGGTAGGCGAACATCGCGGTCGTCGCCGCGACCACCGCCATGAGCAGCACGATGACGACGTAGCTCTTCCAATGCGCCTTGCCTTGCTCGGTCAGCGCTCGACGTATGCGCCGATAGTCGCCGTCGCGATCCGGCGGAGTGGAACGCTTGAGCCGTTCGAGTATGGTGCGAGTCAACCTAGACGCCTCCGGCCCTGCGGCTCCGCGAGCGACGAGACCGTCCATAGCCCAACTGGGCACCGCCGTAAAGCAGAACAAATCCAGCGTGATAGCGAGAACTTGCAACGTTCGCCGACATGTGCTCGGCTGTGCCGGGCTCGACGATTTGTATATTCAATCGGAATACGGCGATCCGGGATCGGCGGGGTTGCGGCGATTCGCCAGTCGCGAAAATCTCATGTTACCTTTTGGGCTGCGGTTTGGATTTGACGGATCGATGCCTTGTAGTCACCCGAAATCTTTTAAGCACTCAAAGCGCGGCTTACCGGCGCCTGGGTGCTGCTAGATGAGCCCTTTTCAACTCCGAGCAAGCGAGATACGAGCAAATTATGCAAGACGCCCTCAGCACCCGAACGCTGGGAACGGTATGGCTGGATGTCACGGCGAGTTGGCGAGGCCGCGGCGGCGCCATGAACGGCACTTTGCGGGTGGAGCAGAGTTGTGCGCGCGCGCTTGCGGAAATCATGCCCGATACCTTGCGGTTGTGCCGCTACAACGCAGCTCGCATGAGATACACGCCCTTCGCGACGTTGCCCGCAGCTGGAACTCGCGAGGTGGCGCCAGGAAAGGACAAGGAGGTCGGCACTCACAGCGGCAACCAACCCGGACTTGGCCGCAGGGTCGAAAAAGCCGTTCGAAAATTGCGCCAGTCGACAGCCACGGAAATATTTCGATGGGTGGACCGGTTCACCGGCGGTCCGGCACCATTTCCCGAGGGCCGACCAGGCGATGTCCTGTTGCTGTTGGCGGGGACATTGGGCCGTTATGACCTCTCCGTACTCCGCGTCATTCGCGAGCGCGTGCCGATGCGGATCGCGGCAGTCTGCAATGACATGATGCCGATTAAATGCCCTCAATTCTTCGAGGCTGACGGCTACCAAGAGGACTTCAAGCGCTTTGCGGAATTTCTCGTCAAGGATGTTGATCTCGTAATCGGCATTTCGGAGAAGACGAAGAGCGATCTCCTCGAGTTTGCCCGCGCGCGCGGCGGCATGCGCGGCGATATTCAAACCATAAATCTCGGACATGAAGTCGGCGTGGCCGCACCGGCAAACAAACCGGCAACTCTGGCAGATCTCGAACCAAATAAATTTGCGCTGAGCGTCAGCACAATCCAGTCACGCAAGAATTTCGACTTGCTCTATCACCTGTGGCAAGCGCCTCTCCGAAGAGGGATTGCCCGATCTGCCCAAGCTCGTTATTGCCGGCCGCCGTGGCTTTGGCAGCGAGAGATTTGCTGTGGCAGATCGCGCATGATCCGGCCGTTCGCGATTCCGTGGTCGTCAGATACGACGTCTCGGACGCGGCGTTGGCGTGGCTTTATCGCGAGTGCGCCTTTACGCTGTATCCCTCGTTCTACGAAGGATGGGGATTGCCGGTTTCGGAGAGCCTCGCTCACGGCAAGTTCTGCATTGCCTCGACCGCCCCTGCGCTCGTGGAAGCCGGTCAGGGTCTCGACGAAGCACATCGATCCGCTCGATTTCGTGGCTTGGAAGTCCGCAATCGTCGAGCTGGTACGTTCACCCGAGACAGCTCGCGGATTTGGAGCGGCCGATCAAGACGAAGTATCGCCGCGTCACTTGGCTGCAGTCGGCGCAGCAGATGGCCGCGTTGATAAAGCCGCTGCGCTACGCTCAATCCCCGCCGCGCGGCTGAAAGCGAAGCAGCTTGAGCCTGGGAATTGAAAGGCGGCGATGCGCGCTGATCCTAAGATCTCGGTCGTCATGCCGGTCAACAACGGCGCGGCCTGGCTCGCGGAAGCAATCGAGAGCGTGCTCGCTCAAACATTGGCGGAATTCGAACTCATCGTCGTCGACGACGGCTCGACCGATGCATCGCCTGACATCATTGCCGCAGCTGGGCCGGCGCGATGATCGCATTCATGCTGTTCGCCAACCGCAGCGGCAGGGCATCATCGCCGCCCGCAATGCAGGGCATTGACCGTGGCAAGGGCTCCGCTGCTGGCGCGCTGGACGCCGACGACTTCGGCCCGGCCGGATCGCCTCGCTTGCCAAGCGCGATTTTTCGACGAGCAGCCCGACCTGGTGCTGTCTGGGCTCGTGGGCCGAAACGATGGATGAAGGCGGTCGCAGCATCGATATATTGCGCCCGGAAACAGACCCGGAGCGACTGGCCGAGATTTTGCGGCGGCGCAACCCGTTCGTTCACTCGTCGACCATGATACGTACCGATCTGGCCAGCCAGCTCGGCGGGTATCGCGACGCATTTCTCGGCGCGGAAGATTTTGATCTTCTGCAGCGCATGTCCGAACATGGCGCGGTTGCCGATCTGCCGCAGACCCTGGTGCGCTATCGCGTGCACGGTGGTAGCGCAAGCCGGCGTCTCGCGCTGCGGCAATGCTTTTCGACGCGGCTGGCCTGCGCGGCCGCGGCCGCGCGGGCGAGTTCTGGCGCCGATCCGGCCGACTACCTGTCAGGCCCTCCCGACTGGTGGGCCCCGCAGGCGATGAATGAATTCTATGCCGAAGCCGCCGCAATCTGCCGGTTTCTCGACCTGGCCGATCCGGGCGTGATCGCGGCCCGCGGCACCGGCGACGTCCGGCTGCCGAACACGCGCCAGTTGCTCGAATTCTCGCACGTGGAAAAGGTCCTGGCGCAACGCAGCCTCATGAACTTACTGACCACGCGCAACCGCCCCGCCGCGCTGTCGCTTCGCCGCCTCGTCGCCGCGCTGGCGACCTTGCTGGTCGGCCGCGCGATATTTCAGCCCTGAATGGGGTCGGACGACAGGAGCTTACGCCGGTCCGACTGTTGATCGAAATTATCATCGTATCTCTATCTATTTCCGCTGGGCTCGTCATCGCGAATCAGATGAAGTGGCGGTGTACTGTATGTTGGTGTTGGCGTCGCCGATTCCGGCGAGGCAGCCAAGCTTGACGGCACGTGTCGATTGGGCGCCGTACGGGGCGCTCCAGTTTCGCCGCAGTAACCTGTCCGTCCGAGGCGGCGATTTAAACAACAATGCCCCTCGCATCCGAGGAGGGGTTAGGGAAAAGGCATGGTCGGTCCCACCATGAACCTGAGCGATTTGGTGATTCTGGTCGCCGATCCGAGTTCATACATGTCCATGCTCATTCACAGCATGCTGCGCGGCTTCGGCAACAGCAAGGTTCTGGAAGTGAGGCATTCGAGCGCCGTGCTTGGAGACGCTGACGAACCAGAAGATCGACATCCTGATAACCGATGCGCGCATTCCGCCGCGCGGCGGTCTTCTGCTCACGCGGGCGATCCGCCGCAAGGAGGACAATGAAAATCGCACCGTGCCCATACTGGTCATGACCAGCGATCTTCGCGAATCGACCGTCAAGCTCGCGCGCGACGCCGGCGCCAACATGGTCATCGCCAAACCGATGTCGCCGGCGAGCCTTTACGACCGGCTGGCGTGGATCGCTTTCAACCCGCGCCAGTTCGTCGACACCGCGAACTATTTCGGACCGGACCGGCGCTTCAAGATCGAGGGCTATCCGGGCGGCGTGGGCCGGCGCAAGGGCGACAAGGCGGTCGAGATCGGCGCTGAGGCCGGTCCCGCACTTGCGCAGAACGATATCGACAGCCTGTTTACCGCCGCGCGCGTGGGACAAGATTCATGACCAAAGAGACGGAACCCGACGCGCGACTTTTTTTCGTCGATACGCGCTTTCAACGCTTGGCGCGCCGCGGCGGCGGCGTTTCGCGCGAGCAAGCCATCAGCCGGGCGCAGGCCGGGATCGAAGAGGCCGGCGGCGGATTCGAGGAATGGGTCGACATCGAGCTGAAAGAGCTCGCCGATCTGGTCAAGAGCGCCAGCACCGGCCGGGCAGCGCCGGACTGGCTCGAAGCCGCGAATTTCCGCGGCCGCCAGCTGCGCGACGTCGGCACCACGATGGGTTTCGAGCTCTTGTCGTTCGTGGCCGATTCGCTGTGCGATCTCTTGGATTCCATCGCCGCCGGCGCCGAATGCAACATGGACTCGGTCGTCTGCCACGTCGACGCTCTGGTGCTGTCACGGCAGGAACGTTACCGTCACATGCAACCCGACCAGGTGCCGGATTTGACCAAGGGTCTGCGCCGCGTCGTCAAGCACGTCAGCACATAGAAGCATGATCCGAAAAGAGCCTGCCCTCGGACTTGATCCGAGGGTGGATGCCGGTTTCCCGCTTCGCGAACGCGAAGGAAGGTCCGAAAGATCATGCTCCATCAAAAAGCCGGAGCCGACGGCGAGCTAAAAGACCGCCTCCTCCGGCTCCGCCGCTTCCATCAAGTCCGCCGCCGCGCCCCGCAGATCGCGCAGCAGCCGCTCCTTGAGGGCCCCGATGGACACCTGTGCGATCGCGTCCTCGGCGGGATGGCCGTTGCCCGCGCCGCGCCGCCAGGATTCGTGCGATTTGCCCGCTGCGAGATTGAGAACGTCGGCGAGCGTCGCGAACTCCTGCTGCAGCCGATCGAAGGTCTGCAGCGTGACGACGAGATCGCGATCGGGACGGCCGAGGCGCATCACGGCAAGGTCGATGACCCGCGCGGTGGTCTGTTCGAACTGGCCGAGCGTGTCGCGTACCGCCGTCGCCATGACCGAGAGAAACGAGCGGATTTCATCGAGCGCCAGCGCCTCGGCCTCGGCGCCGTGCGGTTGAATGCTCACGACAGCTTCCCCATCACTTGTTCGATCTTCTGCCGCAGGATGTCGGCGGTGAACGGCTTGATCAGATAATTGTTGGCGCCGGCCTGCGCCGCCTGGACCACGAGTTCGCGGTCGCTCCGCCCGGTCAGCAGGATGAACGGCACCTTGCGCGCGGCGGGATGGCCGCGCACCGCGCGCAGCAAGGCGAGCCCGTCCATTTCCGGCATGTTGTAGTCGGAGATGATCAGGTCGAGCGGCTGCAACGACGCCGTATCCATGGCCTCGCGCCCGTTCTCCGCCTCGTGGATGTTGCGCACGCCGATCTGCTCGAGCGTCATGCGCGTCATTTGCCGCACGCTGTTCTGGTCGTCGACGACCAGAACCTTGAGAACTGCTGCCGCTGGCATCTTCATTGCTCCTGATCGATAGGCTTTGCTGCTGCGGAGTGGTCGCCTGGCGTCCTCAGTTGACGATGGCATTCGACGACGGCGCCGCGCTGGCAAAGCGCGACACGCCGGCGGCGAGATTCTGGTTGCTCGCGAGATCGGCAAACTTCTCGATATCGAGAATGAACGCGACACGGCCGTTGCCGAGGATGGTGGCGCCGGCGATGCCGGGCACCGAGCCGTAGCTCTCCTCGATGCTTTTGACGACCACCTGCTGGTGGCCGCAAAGCTCGTCGACGACGATGCCGAAGCGCGCCCCGTCGCCCGCGTCGCCGATGATGATGACGCGCTCGTCGCTGTCCGACGTGCCGCCGATCTCGAGCAGTTCGCTCAGATGCACCAGCGACACGAGACTGCCGCGCAGCTGCAGCACGCCGCGCGTTCCGATCAGATTGCAGACGTCGGACGCCGGCGGGCGCAGACATTCGACGATCGCCGACATCGGCATGACGTAGGTCTCCTGCGCCACCCGCACCACCATGCCGTCCATCACCGCGAGCGTCAGCGGCAAAGCGAGCTGGATCGTCATGCCGCGGCCGCGTTCCGATTTGATCGAAATGCGTCCGCCGACGTCCTGAATGTTGCGGCGCACGACGTCCATGCCGACACCGCGCCCCGAAATGTCGGAAACGGTCTCGGCGGTGGAGAAGCCGGGGAGGAAGATCAAGTTGTTGATTTCGTCGTCGCTGAGATTGGCGTCGGCGCCGACGAGGCCGCGGTCGCGGGCCTTTTTGAGAACGCGCTCGGGATTGATGCCGGCGCCGTCGTCGCTGATCTCGATGACGATCCTGCTGCCGCGGTGCTCCGCGGCGAGCCGGATGGTGCCTTCCTCGGCCTTTCCGGCCTTGGCCCGCGCCGAAGGCGGCTCGATGCCGTGATCGATGGCGTTGCGGATGATATGGGTCAAGGGATCGCCGAGGCGCTCGATGATCGAGCGATCGACCTCGGTGTTCTCGCCCGCCATTTCGAGCCGGACTTTCTTGGCGGTCTTGGTCGCCAGCTCGCGCACCAGGCGCGGCATGCGCTGGAACACCGCGCTCACCGGCTGCGCGCGCATCGACATCACGCTGTCCTTGAGCTCGCGCGTGTGATGCACGACTTCGTCGAGCACTTGCAGAAGCGAGCCGCGCACCTCGTCGGGGAGTTCGTGAACGACCTGCCCGAGCATCGCCTGGGAGATCACGAGCTCGCCGACCATGTTGACGACACGGTCGATTTTCTCGAGCTCGACTCGGGTCGTCGTGGCGCGCCGGTCGTCGGCCGCGAGGCCGTCGCCCGCGGCGCGGCGGCCATGTCCGCGGGCTCGGCGGGCGCCGACATGTCGAAGCTCGGCGCTTCGACCGTCGGCAGTACGTCGACCCTCGGGAGTGCTTCGACCGCCGGGAGCGCAGCGACTGTCGGGAGCGCGGCAGCCGTCGGCTTGGCGATTGGCTTGGCGACTGGAAATAATACCGGGCTCTCCGCTTCCGCGACGGCCGCATCCGGTTCGGCCGACCAAATCAACGTGTCGGCCGCGGCCGGCGCGCCGCTCGTCGACGGCGCGGCCGCGGCCGTATCCGCCTCGATCACAAGTTCGCAGTTGCCGACGACGAATTCGAACACTTCGTCGATCGCTTCCCGCGGCGCCGCGGTCCGCAGCGTGCCGGTCCAACCCAGATAAGGATGGTCGGGTTCAAGCTCGGCGAGCGGCGGCAGATTGTCGGTCTCGACGTTCAGATCGAGTTGGCCCAGTTGGCGCAACTCGCGCAGAAGATAGAGCGGCTCGTTGGCTTTCTTCAGGAGTTCCGGATACGGCCGGAATACGATCCGATAGGTGCGCTCGCCGGCCGAATCGGGTTCCGCCGCCGCCTCCGGCATGAACGCTGTGTCGTCGAATTGTTCGGCGCGCACCGGGACGAAATCGATACCTTCGAACTCGGCCGGCGCCGGCGTGCCGTCGTCGTCATCATCGGACCCGGCGGCATCCTTTGCGGCGGATGCCAATGGCCGTGCAGCAGGCTTTCCAGTGCGATCCGGCTGGCGCTGCCGATAGAGGTCGGGATCGCCTCGCCGGCGCGCGACAGCGCGATCAGATCGGACAGCACGTCGTTGGCCGGCAGCAGGATGTCGATGACATCCGGCGTCGCCGCCAATTCGCCGTCGCGCATGGCGTCGAGCACCGTCTCGAAGACGTGGGCGAAATTGACGAGGCCGTCGAAGCCGAAAATTCCGGCGCCACCTTTGACCGAATGGACGGAACGGAACACGGCATTGATGGTGTCATCCGAGCCCGCACCCTCGCGAAGTGCGGTGAGGCCCTGACTCGATCTGACCGAGGGCCTCGCTGCATTCCTCGAAGAACGTCAGCTTCAATTGCTCAAGGCTTGCCATGGCTTTGCTTCCGCGCCGAACGCCGCCGGGCTTCAGGGCGCGACCTTGTTGATGGTGGCGATGAGACGATCCGGATCGAACGGCTTCACCATCCAACCGGTGGCGCCGGCCTCGCGCGCCAGGTTCTTCTTGTCCGGCTCGCTCTCGGTCGTCAGCACCAGGATCGGCGTCGTCTTGTGCGTCGGGTTGCGGCGCAGCTGACGGATAACCTCGTAGCCGTCCATGCGCGGCATGTTGATATCGGTGATGACGACGTCGACCGTCTCTTTGTCGAGCACGTCGAGCCCGTCCTGGCCGTCGACGGCCTGCAGGACTTCGAAACCGGCCTCGGCCAGGGTCAGCATCAGCATGTCGCGGATCGTTCTGGAATCGTCGATGGTCAGGATTCGCTTGGACATCACGTGCTCCTCGGTTTGAGCAGGGGGGTGATCGGCATCGCCGACCGCAGCTTCGTCCGTACTTTGCTCGCCTCGCTCACCGGGACGCGGTTTGCACAGTTCGGTCAAATCAAGCCCAAAATCCTCGAATGCGCCGGCAAAGGCCGCCGAGGGCCGTTCGATCGATATCCGATCGTAGCTTTGCAGCGCGGCAAGGATGATCTGGACGCACGGCAGGGTCAGGGTCTCGACCGCCGAGGCGTCGACGCGCAGCTGCGCGCCCACCAGGAGCCGGCTTTGCAGCGTGCCGAGCAGGCCTTCGGCGGCGGCGAGGTTGAGCATCGCCGGCAGTTTGAGGTGTCCGATATAGGCGTCGCCGTCGCTCATGGCCGCGCTTCCGTCAGGTTCGGTTTCACCGATCACGCTCCGCTCATGCCGCATCTCCGACGCGGCCGCCGTCATGCAGCGCATCGCCTTCGCAGGCATCGAGGATCGCGTCGGCCATGTGCCCGAGAGCATGTTGCTGCGACGACCGCCCCGCGCTCGAACGCCACGCGCGGCATGCCGTAGATCAACGACAAGTCCTCGTCCTGACCGAACGTCGTTCGCGCCGGCATGCCGCAGTTCGAGCAGACCTTCGGCACCGTCCTTGCCCATGCCCGTGAGAATGACGCCGACCGCGGCCATCGGCACAATGCGCGCGGCCGAGCGGAACAGAGACGTCGACCGAAGGCCGATGTCCGCTGACCGGCGGAGCATCGGACAAACGGCAGACCAAGTACGTGCCGTGCCGGCCGATTTCGAGATGGTGCGACCCGGGCGCGATATAGACATGGCCGGGTTCGATCCGCTGGTCGTGCGCGGCCTCGCAGACGCGCATCGGGCACTCGCGGTCGAGCCGTTCGGCGAATCCCGTCGTGAACCGCGGCGGCATGTGCTGCGTGATGAGGACGGGCGGACAATCCGGCGGCAAACCCATCAGCAAAGCTTTGAGCGCCTCGACGCCACCGGTCGAGGCGCCGACGAACACGAGCTTGCCCTTCGAACCGCGTTTGCGCGCCGGCCGCGGCGCCCGCGCCACCGGCGCCGATCGCCGCACGCCTAACCGAGAACCGGCCGCGGCCTTGACCTTGCTCTGCAACTCGGCGGCCAGCCCGTCCATCGCCTGGGCGAGATCCGCGGTCGGCTTGGCGACGAAATCGACCGCGCCGATCTCGAGCGCCTCGAGCGTGGTATCGGCACCGCGCTGGGTCAGCGTCGAAATCATCACCACCGGGGTCGGCCGCAGCGTCATGATCTTGCGCAGGAAGGTCAGACCATCCATGTGCGGCATCTCGATATCGAGCGTGACGACGTCGGGCGTGAGCGCCTTGATGCGCTCGCGCGCAATGTGCGGATCGGCCGCGGTGCCCACCACCTCGATGTCGGGATCGGCTTCCAGCAGCGTCGACAGCAATTGGCGCATCACCGCCAAATCGTCGACGACGAGGACGCGCACCGGCTTGTGCATCGGTATCATCGGATGTCCCCAAACAGCTGGATTTCCCCGGACGGCTGTTCCTGCTGCAGCTTGCGCCCGTAATCCTGCTCCTCACGGCCGACCGCGAAGCGATCGCTGGCGCTGAGGAGCCGCCGCACCACGCGCCCGATCGCCGGGTAATAGTGAATGCGGCGCGGCACCGAGCCGCCGAGATCCTTGGCGGCGCAGCTCAAGCCTTCGGCCGCGAGGTAGCTCAGAACAAACTCGGCATTATCGCTGCCGATGGCGTTGCTTGCCTCGGTGACGTTGCCGCCGCCGAACACCTTGATTTCGAGCCGGTCGCGCGCGCACCCGGCCTTGACGAGTTCGTTGATGAGCTTCTCCATGGCGTAATTGCCGAACCGCGTCGATCGCAGATCATCGCCCCAGCTGCCGTCATGGGCGTGCGGCAGCATGAAATGGTTCATGCCGCCGATGCCCGCGAACGGATCGCGGATGCAAGCGGCCACGCACGATCCGAGCACGGTCACCAGGATTTCGTCCGATCTGTCGGTGAGGTAGTATTCGCCGGGAAACACCTTCACCATCCAGGCATCGTTGGCGGCATCGAAAAATCGCCCGCCCGTGCGCGAGGCGAGTTCGTCGACGCCCGGCGCGTTCGGCGAACGCAGCGTCGTTGGAGCGGCGTTCATGCCTCTCTCCGATAGGTGGTGCGGCCGACGAGGCACAGTCCGGGATGGATGCCCAACAGCGATTCGGAATGTCCGATGTACAACAAGCCGCCCGGCTTGAGCTGCTGCGTGAAGCGTTCGACCAGCGTCGCTTTGGTCGGCGTGTCGAAATAGATCATCACGTTGCGGCAGAAGATGACGTCGAACTGTCCGCGGAACGGCCAGGGATCCATCAGATTGAGACGCCGGAACACGACCAGACGCTTGGTCGCGGCGTCCATGACGATGCGCTCGTCGCCGCCATCATCCCCGCTCACCGGAAAGAACTGCCGGAATGATCGCGGCACGTCCTCGATCGAACTCACCGGATATTCGCCGCGCGCCGCCTTGGCGAGCACGTCGGTATCGATGTCGGACGCCAAAATGCGGACGTCGCGCGTTGCAACGTCGCTGATCTCCCGCTGCAGCACGACGGCGACGGTATAGGCTTCTTCGCCGGTCGAGCAGCCGGCCGACCAGATCCGCAGCCGCCGGTCCATGCCGCGGTTTCCGGTCCGGCTGAACGGCAGCGCGACGTGGGTCCGCAGATGCTCGAAGTGATGGATCTCACGGAAAAATTTGGTCAGGTTCGTCGAAATGGCGTTGACGAATTTGACGATTTCCCGAGGTCCCTCGCTGCCGGCGAGGTAGTCCCGATACTCGCGGAACGACGTCATGCCGAGCGCGCGCAGGCGTCGGGACAGCCGGCCATAGACCAGGTTGCGTTTGCTGTCGGCGAGCGCAATCCCGGCATATTGGTGGACGAGCTGAACCAGGGCGCGAAAATCGGCTTCCGAGAACGCAAACTCCGATGCTGGCCCCGAAGGTCCGATGTCACTCGCCGCTGGTGCGGCCGGCATGCGTCGTGCAACCAACGCCATTCGTCAGAACTCCTGCCAGTCCTGCGTCCGCATTGACGGCCGCGGCAAGCGCAGTCTGCATGCGCCCGACCGGCCCGCCGGCTACGACACGCTTCGGACCGCGGCCGGTTGGCGCAGGCGGCATCAGTTTGGGCTGTGGCATGGGCGCGGGATTTGGGCTGGGGTTGGGCTTGAGATGGGCTTGTCCTTCGCCGCGACGGGTTTGTGCGTCCTTCGGGCGCGGCGCTCGAAGCCTCGCCAAAGGTGGCTCGACGACGCCGGCGTCGCCGGCCGCGGCCCCGCGCAGGCGGAAGGCAGCGACGCGCTGATCCATCGACCTCGCCTGGTGCTCCAACGTCTTGGCCGTCGCCGCGTTCTCTTCGACCAGCGCCGAGTTCTGCTGCGTCACCTCGTCCATTTGCGACAGCGCCTTGTTGACCTGCTCGATGCCGCTCGACTGCTCGGTGCTGGCATTGGCGATGTCCGCGACGATCGTCGCGACCTTCTTGATCGACGCCACGATCTCGTTGAGCGAATTGGCCCGCTTTGTTGACGAGATCGACGCCGTCTTTGACTTGGCTGTTGGAGTTGGTGATCAGATCCTTGATGTCCTTGGCGGCTTGCGAGGAACGCTGCGCCAGGCTGCGCACTTCGGACGCCACCACCGCGAAGCCGCGGCCGGCGTCGCCGGCGCGCGCCGCCTCGACCGCGGCGTTGAGCGCCAGCAGATTGGTCTGCCGGGCGATTTCGTCGATCACGCCGATGATGTCGGAAATTTTGCGCGACGATTCCTCGATCCGCGCCATCGCCGTTGACCGCATTGCCGACGACGGCTCCGCCGCGTTCGGCGACGGCGCTGGTCTCCGTCGCATAATCTTTGGCCTGGCGAGCGTTCTCGGCATTGCGCTTCACCGTTTCGGCGATTTCCTCCATCGAAGCGGAGGTTTCCTCCAGGCTCGCCGCCTGCTCTTCGGTGCGCTGCGACAGGTCGGTCGTGCTGGTGGAAATCTCCGCCGAGGCGCTGGTCACTTCGTTGGCGGCGGTCTTGATGTTGCCGATGGTTGTCCCGACCCGTTCGACGACCGCCTCGGCGGCGGCGGCGATCAAGCCAACCTCGTCTTTCTGATCGACATGCGGTATCGTCACGGCGAAATTGCCCGCCGCGACTTCTTGAAGCGGCTGGACCAGCGCGCGCAACGGCCGCGCAATCGACACCGTCCCCAATACTGACGAGCCTATCAGGATGACGACGATCGCCATGCCCATGATAATGGCGAGACGCTCGGTGAACGCCATCGCCTGTTGCGCGGCGCTGTCCGCCTCCGCGGACAGCCTGCTCGCCGCATCGGCAACTTCCGCCAGCAGCGTGAGAGCTTTGTCGCCGACAGGATCAAGATGTTCGTGCTGAATCCGCTGCGTATCGGCATAGAGAGCAAGCACCTGCGCCGCGTCGCTCTGCTCGAGCGCTCGGCTCTTGACTGGAACGGTTTCGGTCGACGCCATGCTGATATATTGGTCGATCGACGATCTGATATTTTGCGCACGTTCCCGGTTTGCCGGCAAAGTAAACCGAGGTATCAGGCCCTCGATAATGCCGTCTATCGTCCTCTGATGCTCGGCCAGAGTATCGGCGGCGGTCATCTCCGATTTGGTCGTTGCCAAACGAATGTTGCGCACGGACATGCGCGCCTGAAGAAAGCCGACCTCGATCTTCGTGATATCCCGGACAATCGCTTGCTGTGCCGTCGCTTTCGCGTTGGCGGTGGCGACTTCGGAGTTGCCGTAGATCGCGCCAGCCAGCATACCGACAACGAGCAGAACGCCCAAGCCGGACATCATCGCCATTTTGGTGCCGATGCGGAAATTGGAAACAAAGTTCACTTTTTTTGTCCCTCGAAGGTGTTGCTGGACTGACAAGTTGCCCATCGGCCGTACTCAACGAGATGCCTTGGCCTCGATGTTTTTTTTGGTTTTGGTCGTCGGCGTGAATCGTTCGACAAACTAAAACTCCTTCCAGTCCGCATCGGCATCGAGTGCGGTTGCCAGCGCGGTCTGCATGCGCCCGACCGGCCCGCCACGGGTCGCCCGTTTCGGCGTCGGGGCCGGCTGACGGTTCGGTCTCGCGGCAACGGGGGGCGGCGCGACCGGCGCGGAACGCGATGTCGCCGCGGGCGACCAATCGATTGACGTCGATGCCTCGGTCGTCTCGGCGTCGGCGTCGCGCGTCGCCTCGGCGCGCAGCCGGAACGCGGCGACCCGCTGGTCCATCGACTTCGCCTGATGCTCGAGGGTCTTTGCCGTCGCGGCATTTTCCTCGACCAGCGCCGAATTCTGTTGCGTCACCTCGTCCATCTGCGACAGCGCCTTGTTGACCTGCTCGATGCCGCTCGACTGCTCGGCGCTGGCATTGGCGATCGCGGCGACGATCGTCGCGACCTTCTTGATCGAGGCGACGATCTCGGCGAGCGATTGACCGGCCTTGTTGACGAGATCGACCCCGTCTTTGACCTGGCTGTTGGAGTTGACGATCAAATCCTTGATGTCCTTGGCGGCCTGCGACGAGCGTTGCGCCAGGCTGCGAACCTCCGACGCGACGACGGCAAAGCCGCGACCGGCATCACCGGCGCGCGCCGCCTCGACCGCGGCGTTGAGCGCAAGGAGGTTGGTCTGCCGTGCGATTTCGTCGATCACGCCGATGATGTCGGAGATTTTCCGCGACGATTCCTCGATGCGCGCCATCGCCGTCACGGCGTTGCCGACCACCGCGCCGCCGCGCTCGGCGACCGCGCTGGTCTCGATCGCGAAGGCGTTGGCCTCCCGCGCGCTTTCGGCGTTTCGCTTCACCGTCTCGGCGATCTCCTCCATCGAGGCCGTGGTCTCTTCCAGACTGGCGGCCTGCTCCTCGGTGCGCTGGGACAGGTCGGTCGTAGAGGTGGAAATCTCCGCCGAGGCGCTGGTGACTTCGCTGGCGGCGAGCTTGATGTTGCTGATTGTCGCGCCGACCTGGTCGACGACCGCCTCGACCGCCGCCGCGATCAGCCCGACTTCGTCCTTGCGCCCGACATTCGGGATCGTCACCGCGAAATTGCCGGCCGCGACTTCCTGCAGCGGCACGATCAGCGAGCGCAACGGCCGGGCGATCGAAGCCGCGCCGAACACCGCCGAGGCGAACAGGATAAAATGACCGCCGCGCCAAGACCGACGGTCAGCTGTTGGGCGAACGCCATGGCCGCCTGCGGCGGCGCCGGCGGCTTCGGCGGCGCTATCCCGCGCCGAGTTGCTCAAATCGTCGAGCAAACGTGTCGCCTTGTCCGAGACCGGATCCAGCCGATCGAGTTGAATGCGCTCGGTTTCCGCGGTCAAATTCGGAAGCAGCGGGTTATCGGTCCCCTCGAGCGCGATTGCTTGCGATTTGACCGGTATGATTTCGGTCAGGGCGCTGCTGATGTACTGACTGATGGCGGCTTGTATCTTCTGGGCCCGCAGACGGTTGTCCGGCGACGTAAACCGCGGCAGCACTTGGCTGAAGAGCTTGTCGATGTTGCTCTGGTGGTCCGCCAAGGTGTCGGCCGTGCTCATTTGCGCCCGGGTCGTCGCCAGACGGATGTTGCGCACCGCCAGCAGGGTCTGCAGGAACTCGAACTCGATCGCCTTGACCTCGCGCACGATCGTCTGGTGCAGCGCCGCCGCTTCGTTCGCCGATTTGATCCTGAAATTCCGTAGATCGAGCCCGCCAGCATGACGGCCACCAGCACGATGCCGAAGCCGGACATGAGCGCCAGTTTGGTGCCGATGCGAACGTTGGAAACCAATTGCATGTTCGTGTTCCCGAGGTTTCGACCCGAGCGTGCGTGAGCTTTAGCCGACGCGAACACTTTCTCTAGTGCGCCGCGGCCTTGTCGTCGGCCGTTTCGCCGGCGGCGGAGAGAAGATTCGGCAGATCGATCAGCGCGATCATGGCGCCCTCGATCGTGACCAGCCCGGACAGGAAATTGACGCGGTTGGCGTGCGCGATGCGCGGCACCGGCTGCATCTGCAATTCATCGAGCGAAACGATATCGAGGACGCGATCGGCCAGCAGGCCGATCGGCTTCGACGCGATCTGCACGATGATGACGATGTGCAGAGGCGTCGCCTCGGTCAGTCCCTGCCCGAACCGGCAGCGCAGGTCGATGATCGGAACGATGACGCCGCGCAGATTGAGCACGCCGCGCACATAATCGGGCTGCTTGGGCAGATGCGTGATCTCGGTCCAGCCCTTGATTTCCCGCACCGCCATGATGTCGACGCCATACTGATCGTTGCCGATCGCAAAGCTGATGAGCTGGTTGGGAATGGCGCTGCGCCGGCCCTCGGCGCCGTCGAAATTGCCCGCACCGGCCGCTGCGATCTGACCGGCATCGGCGGAGGACGAAGGAAGTGGCTGACTCATGGAAACGCACCTTGTCTCGCGCTGCCCCGGGGAACGATCGGGCGCCGCTGTTAATGTCGATCGGACGAAAAGTATTGGCGACCCGACGACTTCTGCTTTGCTTTAATAAAACTGCGCCGCTCTTTAAGTTCGGTTAATTGTTACCGCCTCAATACGTCGCGCACATATGTATTATCTGATGTTAATTTATTTTCTTCATTTCGATTAAGAAATATGGCCGCGAGGGCTGCCTGCCGCGCGATCGGTCTGCGCTGGCGCCGGTCGGACCACGCGACTTCTAAGCGCAGATTGATATGAGCAAATATTAAAATACCGCTTTGGGCTGCGCGGAACTTGATCTAGCGTCGGAAGAAGAGATTCGGGATCTACCTCTTATGCTTGCATGTCATTTTAGTTTAGGGGCCAGATCGAGCCCGTTCGTCAGTAAAACGCACGGCAATACAACCAATAATAGTGAAGTTCTCGACGCCGATCCATCGGCGGGCCGGCAACAAGCAGCCGCCACCTTGCAGGCCGTGCCCAAAAACGGGAATGCCCGTCGATGAATGTCAGGGCCCAATCGACCAGGCGCAGCGCTGCAGAAACATCGTTGTCCGCCTTTCAATGCATCGCCTGCATGGCCTACGACTTCAATCCATGCCAAGCCGCGGCCTCCGTTGCGGCAGAAAGCGGAGCGCGAGGCAAGCCGAACCGGCACGATCTGGCGATCCGCACCGTACCCGCTCGCCGGATCATCTGTCGCGAGCAGGACTTGAACGACGAGGTGCCCGTCATCTGCAATGGCTGGGCGGCGTCGCTCGTCACGCTGTCGGACGGCAGCCGGCAAATCCTGTCGTTCCTGCTGCCGGGCGATCTCGTCTCGACCACCCTCGTATTCGAGCCGCGCCCCCGGTGCATGGTCGAGGCCGTCACCGACGTCACCTATCGCACGCTCAAACGCGCGGAGTTCAAGACGATCATCCTCAAGCGCGCCGAGCTGTTCGACGCGTTCTCGCGGGCGTGGGTCGAGGAGCGGGAGCGTGCCGACCAACTGATCATCGACCTCGGGCGCCGGACCGCCGACGAGCGCATTGCCCGCCTCATTCTTGTCCTGGCCGAACGGCTGGCCAAGCGCGGCATGGTGCAGACCGGAAAGCTGGAAATGGACTTTCCGCTGCGCCAGCATCATGTCGCGGACGCGACGGGTCTGACGCCGGTCCATGTCAGCAAAGTCCTGTCCGAATTTCGGCGCAAGGGACTGATCAAGATCAGCGGCCGCTCGCTGTCCATCCTCGATGCCGCGGGATTTCGCCGCATCGCCAACATGCGCTAGACCGCCGGCGGGAGCATCTTTCTTCGCGCGCACGCCCACGCGCGGGGCCGCTTGTGCCGGATTTCGGCGCGGCGGGCGGCGTGCAATGCAAGGAGCCTCATGCCGAGCATCGCGGAAAAAGACCTCGCCGGTATTCTGGTCGTGTCGGTGGAGCAGGCCGTCGCCGCCCCCTACCTGACCAGCCGGTTGGCCGACGCCGGCGCGCGGGTCATCAAGGTGGAGCGGCCCGAGGGCGACTTCGCCCGCTCCTACGACTCGCTTGTTCACGGCGAAAGCGCCTATTTCGTCTGGCTCAATCGCGGCAAGGAATCGATTTGTCTCGATCTCAAGGCAGCCGGCGACGCCGCGCTATTGTCGGCGATGATCGCCAGCGCCGACGTGTTCGTGCAGAATCTCGCGCCCGGGGTGATCGAGCGGCTCGGCTTTGCCGCCGACGCGTTGCGCGCCGCCCATCCCCGCCTCATCACCTGCTCGATTTCCGGCTACGGCGACGACGGACCCTACCGCGACCTCAAGGCCTATGATCTCCTGGTGCAGGCCGAAAGCGGCCTTTCCTCGATCACCGGCAATGAATCCGGCCTCGCCCGCGTCGGCGTCTCGGTGTGCGACATCGCCGCCGGGATGACGGCATTTCAGGCCGTGTTGCAAGCGCTGTTCGCGCGGGAGCGCAGCGGCGCAGGCCGCCACATCGCCGTGTCGCTTTATCACGCGCTGGCCGACTGGATGAACGTGCCGTATCTGCAATTCGTCTATGGTGGCAAAGTCCCCGACCGCGCCGGGCTCAATCATCCGACCATCGCGCCCTACGGCGCCTACGCTTGTGGCGACGGCAAGGCCGTGCTGATTTCAATTCAGAACCAGCGCGAATGGGCGACGTTCTGCGCGGAAGTGCTCGGTGACGGCGCCATCGCCACCGATCCGCGCTTTGCCGGAAACACCCAGCGTGTCGCCAACCGCCAGGCACTCGACGCCATCATCCGTTCGGTGTTCGGCGCGATGCCGCGGCAAGACGTTGTGGAACGGCTCGGGCGCGCGCGCATCGCCTATGGCCGCGTCAGCACCATGGACGACGTCGCGCGGCATCCGCAAAATCGCTATGTCGAGGTCGACACGCCGAGCGGTCCGGTGCGCTGTCTCGCACCAGGCGCCATCGTCGACAACGTTGCGCCGACTCTCGGACCGGTACCTGCGCTGGGCGAGCATTCCGCACGGCTGCGCGAGGAGTTCGCTCCGCAAGATCGGGGGCATGTGTAATCCCCCATCTGCCGTCGCCATATAACGGCGCACGATAGCTGGCAGACATAATCCGTCTTTCCCAAGGAAACGCCCGTCCATTACTCGTCGCCAAAACGCGAAGGCGCCCGGCCGGGCGCGCGCCGAGGGAGAGAATCCAATATGAACGTCATGCTCAGCCCGCGGCGCATGCTGATCGGCGGCGAACTCGTCGAGAGCCAGTCCGGCGAATGGTTGGAAAGCGTCAACCCCGCCAATGAAGAGCTGATCGGCAAGGTCCGCTCGGCGCCGCGGCGGACGTTCATCGCGCCGTCGCCGCCGCCGAATCCGCAGCGCCGGCCTGGGACGCGGCCGGCGTCAAGGAGCGCGCGCGCCATCTGCGCAAGCTCGGCCAGGCCCTGACGGCGCGCGCCAAGGAAATTCTCGCGGTCGAAGTCGCCGACACCGGCAACACCATCACCAAGCTGAGCGGCGACGTCGCCGCCGCGGTCGAGGCGCTCGAGCATTTCGCCGGCCTCGGCCTCGAGATCAAGGGCGAGACGATCCCGGCATCGCCGCAGAACCTGCATTTGACGATCCGCCAGCCTTACGGCGTGGTCGGCCGCATCGCGCCGTTCAATCATCCGATCATGTTCGCCGCCGGCGGCCTCGCGGCGCCGCTGATGGCCGGCAACACCGTGGTGGTCAAGCCGCCGGAACAAAGCCCGCTGTCGGCGACCATCCTGTCCGAAATCTGCGCCGAGGTGTTTCCCAAGGGAGTCGTCAACATCGTCACCGGCTACGGCGCCGACGCCGGCGACGCGCTGGTGCGGCATCCGAGCGTCAAGCGGATCGCCTTCATCGGCTCGGTGCCGACCGGTCGCGCGATCCAGCGCGCCGCCGCCGAAACCGGCGTCAAGCACGTCTCGCTCGAGCTTGGCGGCAAGAATCCGATGATAATCTTTCCCGACGTCGATCTCGACGAGGCGGTGAAGGCGGCGATCGGCGGGATGAATTTTGCCTGGCAGGGTCAGTCGTGCGGGTCGACCAGCCGGCTCCTGCTCCACGAATCGCTCTACGACAAATTTCTCGACAAGCTCGTTGGCCAGATCGCCGGCCTGCGTATCGGCGATCCGGCGTCGCCGGCGAGCCAGATGGGCCCGGTCAATTCGAAGGCGCATTACCAGCGCGTGCTCCATTACATCGAGGCCGGCAAAGCCGACGGCGCGAAACTCGCGACCGGCGGCAAGCGGCCGCCCGGCGCCGACTTTGCGCGCGGCTATTGGGTCGAGCCGACCGTTTTCGCCAACGTCACGCCCGACATGCGCATCGCCCGGGAAGAGATTTTCGGCCCGGTGCTCTCGGTGCTGCGCTGGAGCACGTTCGAGGAGGCGATCGCGATCGCCAACGGCACCGAATACGGCCTCACCGCGTCGATCTGGACGCGCGACATCAAGCAGGCGCTGCGCGCCGCCAAGGCGGTGAATTCGGGCTATATCTGGATCAACGGGTTCTCCGCGCATTATCGCGGCACGCCGTTCGGCGGCTTGAAGAACAGCGGCATCGGCCGCGAGGAAGGACTCGACGACCTTCTGAGCTATACTGAGACCAAGGCGATCCATATCATGTTGTGAAACCTCGGGTGACGGCGGCGAACAAAGAGTCCCATGTCGACGAAACAACGCCGCCGCGATCGGGAGCCCGATCACTTCTGCAAAGGGGAGGACAACGATGACATCGAGAATTGGTGCCGTATTGCTGGGACTTTGCGTGGCCGCGTCGCTCTGCGGCGCGTCGCTATCCGGCGCATCCCCGGCGCACGCCGAGGACGTGATCAGGCTCGGCCTGCCGGCGGCCGACAACGCGTTCTATGCGCTGTTCGGCGCCGCCGAACAGCTCGGCTATTATAAGGACGCCAATCTCAAGGTCGAAATCACGGTCTACCGCGGCGGCGCGGCCGCACAGGAGGCCATGAACGCCGGCGCCGCCGACGTCATCGGTTACTTCGGCGCCGGCGCCGCGCTCGCCATCAGCAAGGGCGCAAAATCCAAGATGGTGGCGGCGCTCTCCGAGCGGCCGGCCGGCTGGTACATCCTCGCCGACAGCAAGTCCGGCATCACGTCGATGAAGGACCTCGACGGCAAGAAGGTCGGCATCTCCTCCAAAGGCGGCGTGACCGACATGTTCGCTTTGTGGGCCGCCGATCGCGCCGGGGTCAGCATCACCACCGTGCCGATCGGCAGCGGCGCGCTGGTGCCGGCCACCAAGGCCGGACAGGTCTCGGCCATTCCCTGCTTTCCCAGTCTGAGCCTGCGGCTGATCGCGAGCGGCGAGATGCGGCCGCTTGGTCGATCTCGGCAAGGACATGGTGCCGACCTATCCGGACGTCGTCGTTGCGTCGGAAGCGGCGATGACGACCCAGGCCGCGCAATTGCGCGCCTTTCTGGCGGCATCGTTCAAGGCGCTCGACCGCATGCAGCACGATCAAACCTTCGGCCTGAGCTATCTCAAGACCTACACCAGCGAGACCAACGACAAGATCAATCAGCAGGTCTACGAACAGATCATCCGCACCCAGCCCGCCAACGGCGAGATCAAGCCGGAAGGCATTCAGAATTCCGTGCGTATCGCCGGCAAGGCCTGGGGCATGGACGACCTGCCGAAAATCGACCCGATGACGGTCTACACGACCAAGTTCTTGCCGGGGTCAAAGTCTTGCGTAGGTCAGACAAGTCGTAGCTCAGGCGTAGCGTCCGAGAAGAGATCGAGCATGAAGACGACGGTCGTTGGCACCAGCATTTTTGCCGCGCAGGTGGCAATTGCGGCAGCAGCGGCTGTCGCCTGGGAAGTCGTGAGCCGTCGCGGCATCGTCAATCCGGAATTGTTGCCGCCGCTGTCCGACGTGCTCGCGACGCTGTGGCAGCTCCTGCACGACCCGCGCTTTCTCGCCGACCTGCGCGTGACCGCGGTGGAAGTCGTCGTCTCGTTCCTCATCGTGGCGCCGAGCGAGCATCATTCTCGGATTTTTCCTGGCCGAAACGCCCGCGGTGGCGCGGCTCGCCAATCCGGTCTTCCACGCGCTGATGGCAATCCCGAAATCGATCTTCCTGCCGATCTTTATTCTGGCGCTCGGCATCGGCTTCACCCAGAAGATCGTGTTCGGCGCGGTGCTCGCGTTCTTCGTCATCGTCGTCTATGCCCAAGCGGCGGTCGCCTCGGTGCCGAGCGGCTTTGTCACGCTCGGCCGCGCGCATCGGCGCCTCGCGCGGCCAGATCTATACCCGCATCTATCTGCCGGCGATGCTGCCGCTGATCATCGCCGGGCTGCGGATCGGCTTCGTCTTCGTCGTCACCGGCGTGCTGCTCGCCGAGATGTATTCGGCGCCGGTCGGCGTCGGCCGGGCGATCGTGCATTGGGGCGAGTACTACGAAATCCGCAAGCTGCTCGCCGCCGTTCTGCTCATCGTATTCGTTTGCATCGTGATCAATCAGCTGCTCGAGGCGTGGGAGCGCTCGGCCGGCACCGGCCGCTTCAATTTCGGAGCCGTCGCATGAGCGCCCGCGGCGTCGTCGATGCGACCACCGATGCGATCGTGGTGCGCTCCGTCAGCAAAAGCTTCGGCGCCGCGGCCGGCGGCCTCAAAGTGCTCGACGACATTTCGCTCGACGTCGCCAACGGCCGCTTCGTGACGCTGGTCGGCCCGAGCGGCTGCGGCAAGTCGACCTTGCTGCAGATCATCGCCGGTCTCGTTCCCGCGAGCGAAGGAGAAATCCTGATCGAAGGCGAGCCGCTCTCGGGTCCGCGTCCGAGCGCGACGGGAATCGTCTTTCAGGACGCGCTGCTCCTGCCCTGGAAGACCGCGGTGCAGAACGTCGAATTCCCCCTCGCCTTGCGCGGCGGCGACCCGGCGCGCCGGCGCGCGCGGGCGCTCGACATGCTGGCGCTGGTTGGGCTCGCCGAGGTCGCGGAGAGCTATCCGCACCAGCTTTCCGGCGGCATGCGCCAGCGGGTCGCGATCGCGCGCGGCCTGGTCGAGGACCCGAAGATCCTCCTGATGGACGAGCCGTTCGCCGCGCTCGACGAGCAGACCCGGACCAAGATGGGCGGCGAGTTGCTGCAAATCTGGGAGCGCAGCCGCAAGACCATTCTGTTCATCACCCACGGCCTCACCGAGGCGATCTTCCTCGCCGACACCGTCATGGTCATGCAGGCCCGTCCCGGCCGCATCGTCGAGCGCATCGAGGTCGAACTGCCGCGGCCGCGCAGCTACGACATGATCGGCAGCGAGTATTTCGGCCGGGTGCGCAATCGCATCTGGCATCTGCTGGCGGAGCAAGTGCCGTGAGGACGCGCATGTGGCCCATCGCGCTGCGCCGGACGGCAATATTTGTTGCGGCCATTGCGGCGTGGGAACTCGCGTTCCGCCTGCATCTCATCAACCCGCTCATCATCGGCTCGCCGAGCCTGGTCGTGAGGGCCGCGATCAAGGACTGGCGCGGCTTCCTCGATGCCTGCGGCACCACGGCGCTGGAGCTTGTGATCTCGATCGCGATTTCATGGAGCTTCGGCATCGTCGCCGGCGCCGGGCTCGGCGCGATGCGCATGCTCGGCGCCATCGCCGCGCCCATTCTCTCGGCGCTGATCGCGGTGCCCCTCGTCATCATCTATCCGCTGTTGCTGGTGTGGGTCGGCATCGGTCCGGAATCGAAGATCGCGTTCGGCGTGCTGTCCGGCGTATTCCCGATCGCGCTGAACACGATGATCGGGGTGCGCGCGACCGACCGCGCTTATGCGCAGATGGCGACCGCGTTCGGCGCGACGCGGCTGCAACTGATCGTGCAGGTGATGCTGCCGCTCGCCATGCCCGCCATCATCTCGGGGCTGCGCGTCGGCACCTCGATGATCCTCATCGGCGTTCTGGTCGCCGAGATGCTGGGCGCCGCGGCCGGGCTCGGATTCCTGATCTCGCTCAACCGCACGCTGTTCAACACCGGCGCGGTCTATCTCGGCACGCTGCTTGCGCTCGCCATGGCCGTGTTGATCGATGCCGCGCTGTCGCGGCTCGAGCGCCATTTCGGCGCGTGGCGGCCGCCGATCCACCCCAGGCTTAAGTTTCGTTCGGGAAAACAGAAAATGGACAATCGCACAGTCGCCGACGACGGGGGCGCGTCTCGAGGCGGCGGAATTCGCCAGGGCGCCTGGATGGTGGGCGTCGACACCGGCGGCACGTTCACGGATCTGATCGCGGTCAATCGCGAGACCCAGGCCATTCATGTGGCGAAAGTCCCGTCGGTACCCGCCGATCCGTCGGTCGCCGTGATCAATGCGTTGCAGGAGCTCGCGCAAGAACGGCGTCGCCGCCGCCGACGTCGGCTTCTTCGTTCACGGCACCACCGTTGCGACCAACGCGCTCCTCGAATCCAAAGGCGTCGTCACCGGCCTGTTGATCACGCGCGGGTTTCGCGCCGTCTACGAGGCGCGCGGCTGGTCGCAGCCGACCGGCAGCGATCTGATCGACACCTATTACCGCAAGCCGCCGCTGCTCGCGCCGCAGCATCTCACCGAGGAAGTGACCGAGCGGCTGGACTACCAGGGCGCCCTCGTCACGGCACTCGACGAGGCGGAGCTGCGTTCTTCGGTGCGCCGCCTGCGCGATCAGGGCGTGCAGGCCATCGCCGTGTGCTTCCTGTTCTCGTTCCTCAATCCCGCCCACGAGCAACGCGCCGCCGCGATCATCGCCGAGGAAGCGCCGGACGTGCGCATCTCGCTGTCGTCGAACGTCCTGCCGGTCATCCGCGAATACCCGCGGCTGTCGACGACGGTCATCGACGCCTATGTCGGCCCCAAGATCGAGAGCTATCTCACTCGCCTCGGCGACCGGCTGTCGCAGGCCGGCGTCGACACGCCGCAACGCTTTCTGATGCAGTCGAACGGCGGGCTGATGCGCATTTCGATCGGCGCGCGGCATCCCAATCAGACATTATTGTCGGGCCCGGCCGCCGGCGTCATCGCCGCGATCGAACTGGCGCAGCGCGCCGGCGAGCGTCACGTCGTCACCTTCGATATGGGCGGCACCAGCACCGACATCAGCGTCATCGTCGCCGGCCAGATCCTCGAGACGACGGAAGGCAATATCGCCGGCCAGGACATCGGCACGCCGATGCTGAAGGTGCGCACGCTCGGCGCCGGCGGCGGCACCATCGCCTGGGTCGGCAAGGACGGTCTGCTCAAAGTCGGTCCGCACAGTTCCGGCGCCAATCCCGGCCCGGCCTGCTACGGCCGCGGCGGCGAAGCGCCGACCGTCACCGACGCCAATGTCGTGCTTGGCGCACTGAGCAGCGCCGGCCGCCTCGCCGGCGCCTTGCAGCTCGACGAAGCGCGCGCGCGGCGCGCGATCGAGCAGAACATCGCGACGCCGCTCGGCCTCGATCTGATCGCGGCGGCCTCGGGCATCGTGCGGATCGTCAACACCAACATGACGGTCGATCTTCGTCTCGCGCTGCAGGAGCAGGGTCAGGATCCGCGCCGGTTCGCGCTGCTCGCCTTCGGCGGCGCCGGACCGCTCCACGCCGCCTACATCGCCCGCGCCTTGCGGATTCCGCGCGTGCTCGTACCCCTGCATCCCGGCCTCAACTGCGCGATGGGGCTCCTGCAGACGGCGGTGCGGCATTCCTACATGCAGTCGGTGGTCGGCTTGCTCAGCCGTTTCCCGCTCGCACGCATGAACGCGCTCTTCCACGAGCTTGCCGAAAAAGCCTACGCGGAGGCCGCGGACGAAGGTTTTACGCGCGACGCCGTCAAGCTCGTCAGAAAAATCGATCTGCGCTACCTCCAGCAAGGCTATACGCTCGGCGTGACCTGCCCTGCTGGCGATCTGGGCGAGACCGACCGCGCCGCGCTCAAACGCGACTTCGACGCGCTGCACGCGCAAGTCTACGGCCAATCGGCGGCGGACGAAGAAGCCGAGATCGTCACGCTTCGCGTCAACGCCGAGATCACCGTCCCGCAATTGCGGGTCGGCACGACGCCGCACTTCGACGGCGGCATCGAGCGCGCGGCCAAAGGGCAGCGTCCATTGTTCGATATCGACGCCGGTCGGTTCGTCGACTCGCGCGTTTTTCAACGCGAGCGGCTGACCGCCGGCGACCGCATCGAAGGCCCGGCCATCATCGATCAGTTCGATTCGACGACACTGGTGCTCGCCGGCCAACGCGTCACCGTCGATGCGGTCGGCACGCTCATCATCGACGAGGTTCAACAGTGATGACCATCGATCCGATCACCACCGAGGTCGTCGGCAGCCGCCTGCGCGAGATCGCCTCGTCGATGCAATATGCGCTCTACCACAGCGGCTATTCGCCGATCCTGCGCGAATCGAAGGACGGCACCGCCGGGCTGACCGACCGCGACGGACGCGTGGTCATCATCGGCGGCGGGCTGCAATACCATCTGCTCGCCTACGAGCAGGCGGTGCGCAAAGTGAAGGAGCGCTACGCGGGACGGCTGCGCCCCGGCGACAGCTTCGTCGTCAACGATCCTTATCAGGCCGGCAACGCCCATGCGCCCGACATGGTCGCGGTCACGCCGGCGTTCCACGACGGCGCGCTGGTCGGGTTCGGCGTCAGCATCGCCCACAAGGCCGATATCGGCGGCATCGTGCCGGGATCGTCGGGCGCCGCCGCGCGCGAGATTTTTCACGACGGCCTGCTGCTGCCGCCGGTTCGCTTTCAGACCAGCGCCGGCATCGACGACGCCATCGAAGCCATCATCCGCAACAACAGCCGCGTTCCCGACATGGTGCTCGGCGATCTGCGCGCGCAGGTCGGCTGCACGCGGATGGGCGCGGAGCGGCTGGCGCAGCTCTGCGCCGAGTACGGCGCGGAGGTCGTCGCGCGCTCGATCGAGCATCTGCTGGTCTCGACCGAACGGCGGCTGCGCGGCGAGATCGCGCAGTGGCAGGACGCGTCGCAGACGGCCGAGGGCTTTCTGGACTACGACGGCGCCGTCAAGGACCGTCCGGTGCGCATCCATGTGCGCGCGACCAAACACGGCGAGCGGATCGAGATCGATTTCTCCGGCTGCGATCCGCAGACGCTCGGGCCGGTGAACCTCACCACCAACACCGCGAAGTCCGCGGCGCTGATCGCGCTGGTCGCGACCGCCGACCCGACCATACCGATAAATTCGGGGCTCGACCGGCGCGGTGGATTTCAAGATCCCGGAAGGGCTTGTCGTCAGCCCCAGACGGCCGGCGACGGTGAACCATTATTTCCCGACCGCGCACCTCGTCTACAATTGCGTCCTCGCGGCGATGGGCAAACTCAATCCGGCACGCGCGGTCGCCCCGTCGGGCCTCGGCTCCGGCGCGATCTCGATCGGCTACCGCAAGGCGCGCGCGGACAAGCCGACCGTCCTCTACGAATTGATGGTGACGTCGCTCGGCGGCACCAGCCAGCACGACGGCGGCGTCATGGTGCACGCCATCAATCATTTCACCCCGGGCGCGCCGGTCGAGATCATCGAATCCGAATATCCGATCAGGGTGCGCCGGTTCGACATCTGGTGCGATTCCGCCGGCGCCGGCCGCTATCGCGGCGGCATCGGCTATGTGCGCGAACTGGAGGTGCTGGAAGACAGCGTGCTTACCGTGCGCTCGTCGAACCACCGCTTCACCGCCTGGGGGCTCAATGGCGGCTACAGCCCGAAGCCGTCGCGCATCATCCTCAATCCGCAGCGGCCGGACCGCGAGGAGCTGGAGCCGATCACCACGCGCCATCTCTCGGCCGGCGACGTGCTCCGCTTCGAACGCAGCGGCGGCGGCGGCTACGGTCCGCCGCAGGAGCGCGCGCGCGAGGCCGTGATCGACGACGTCCGCAACGGCTATGTCAGCGTCCAGAGCGCCCGCATGATCTATGGCTGCGCGTGCGACGACGAGAGCGCCGCTGCGCCTCCGGACGGCAAATCCGACGGAACGTCCTGACAAACAAACGACGCGCGCGATTTAGTCGACGACGCAACTTGCAAGGTGAAACCATGGCGGATCACGTCAACGAGCGGTTCAATCTGGTCGGCCGGAGCGTCATCATCACCGGCGGCGGCAAAGGCATCGGCAAGGTCTACGCCGAAGCGTTCGCGCAGTGCGGCGCCCGCGTGGTGGCGGCCGATATCGACGCGGCCGCGGCCGGCGCGGTCGCGGGCGCCATCACGGACCGCGGCCACACGGCGATCGCCGCACAATGCGACATCGCCGATCCGAATTCCGTCGCGGCTCTGGTCCGCACCACGCTCGACGCGTTCGGCGCGGTCGACGTCCTCATCAACAACGCCTCGCTGATGAGCACGTTGCCGCGGCGGTCGTGGCTCGAAATTCCGCTCGAGGAGTGGGACCAGGTGATGACGGTCAACCTTCGCGGCATGTTCCTGTGCTGCCGCGCCGTGTTTCCGGCGATGCGGCAACAGGGAAGCGGCAAGATCGTCAATATCTCGTCGAGCCGGATCTGGGACGGCACGCCGAACCGCCTGCATTACACCACCTCGAAGGCCGGCGTGATCGGCTTCACCCGCGCGCTCGCCCGCGAGGTCGGCGAATTCGGCATCACCGTCAACGCGATCACGCCGGGGCTGACGCTGAGCGACTTCGCAATTGCAGTCCTCCGTGTCCAACTATCTCGGCGCCCAATCCTTCGCCGACCGCGCCTTGAAACGCGCGCAAGTGCCGGATGACCTCGTCGGCGCGGTCATGTTCCTGGCGTCGGCCGCGAGCGATTTCATGACCGGGCAGACGATCAATGTCGACGGCGGCAAGTGCATGCATTGAAGTGCATGCATTTAACGGCGCGCGCAGACCTGCCGCACATGCTTCGGCGGCGAATTCCAACTCGATCAGCGGACTGTGCTTGCCATTGGCGAAATGGCGCGACAAATGCTGCTTGATCGCATCGCCGGCCTGCAATTGCGGCAACGTCAGCGGCCGCTGGCGTGAATGCATGAGATGCAGCCGCCTGGTGATGTCGGGCGCGACGATCAGGCCGACCGCGAGACGCCCGGCCTCCATCAAACGGCGCACCGTCAAATACGGTTGAATGGACCAGCCGAGATCGGCCTCGACCATGTCCAGCGTGAGGTCGATGGAATCGATCTCGTAAGCGACGTTGAGCTCGATCGAGCAATACTTCGCCGTCATGTCGATGATCTGCCGGTTGACGTAGGCCGGGCTTTGCAAACAAGCGGCCGCTGCCCAAGCTCGATGAAGCGAACTTCGCCAAGACGTTGCGCTGCACGTTGCGCTCCACGTTGCGCGCCGCCCGGCACCGGCATGACGGCGCACATTCTTTCCTGCAGCAGCGGCTCCGCCGTCAGCATGCCGCCCTCGGCCGGCGAGTAGGTCAGCGCCAGATCGAGGCGGCCGGCGAGCAGCCATTCGGTGAGCGTGTTGCTGAGCTGCTCGACGATCTGCAGATTGACGCCCGGGTTTTCGCGCGGCCAGGTCGTCACCAGCTCGACGCCGAGCGTCTCGCACAGGCTGCGCGGCATGCCGAGACGGACGCTGCCGCGCTGCTCGTCGCGAAAATTGCGGACCTCGTGCCTCGCGGTTTCGACCGATTTGAGGATCGCGCGTGCGTGTTCGAGCAAACGCAGGCCGGCATCCGTCGGTTCGACCCCGCGCGAATGCCGCACCATCAGTTGCTGGCCGAGTTCCTGCTCGAGCCGCTGCATGTGCTGGCTCAGCGCCGGCTGCGCGACATGCAGCACCTCGGCCGCCGCGGTAAAGCTCTTCGCTTCGACCACGGCGACGAAATAGGTGAGCTGACGCAAGTCGATCATTCAATGTTACCGCGGACAAAGTCGACGAACGCAGCTGTTAAAGTCCACTGTGCAGCCTGAAGTCTACCGAAGGCTTTCGACCTCGGCGACGACACGGCACGCGACTTCGCCCGCAGCGGTTGCGACTGCCGGGGTCATGGCGGTACCGCCTGCGAATGCCGCGCCCTCGACCGCGTAGACGATGATATCGCGCGGCGCCTGTTCGAGCGCCCGGGCCAACGCGATCGCCTCGGCAAGGCCCAGAGCGTGGCTCGAGGGCGGCGCCATGTTCGCGCGGCAGCTCGGTCGTGGCGAGATCGAAACGATGAATGCGGCCGGGCGTCGTCAGCAAGGCGGCCGCGTCGACGCAGATCATAGCCATCGACGTCCGACCATTGCGGGATGAGGCCGAGCACGTCCCCGTTCGCGCACATAAGCCCAACGTCGGCCGGCAAGGCGCCGGCCAGCGTCTTGGCCACCAGCGGCCCCAGTCCGTCATCGCCCCGATCCGGATTGCCCACGCACACCACCAGCAATCTGCGCGGCGCTTTCGTCATGTACGATGCACGGACAGCTTGAGGAAATGCGTGGAGCAGGAGATGCAGGGATCGTAGTTGCGAATGCTTTGCTCGCAGCGGGCGCGAATGACGTCGTCGCCTTGATCGACGAGCGGCGTCGCGACCGCCGCAAGATCCGCTTCGATGCTCGGCTGGTTCTGCGACGTCGGCGGCACGATGCGTGCGGCGGTGATCGTGCCGTCGTCGGCGAAGGCGTAGCGGTGCCAGCAGATGCCGCGCGGCGCTTCGGTGCAGCCGAAGCCGACGCTCGCCCGCGGCGCGATCGGGACCGATGCCTCGAGCGGCGGCTCGTAGGCGGCGATAATCCGCAGCGCCTCCTCGCAGGCGAACACGATTTCGACGGCGCGCACGATGATGCTCTGAAACGGGTTCCTGCACACCGGACCCAGTCCGGCGGCGGCGGCAAGCTCGCGGATCGATCCCGGCAGGCGGTCGTAATTCAGCGCGTAGCGGGCCAGCGGGCCGACGAGATAGGGGCCGCGGCGTTTGAGCGCCGAATGCAGCGCGGTCGAATGCGCGACCTGGCGCTCCTCGAATTCCGAATCGTAGTCCGCGATGTCGATATCGAGGCCGCGGCTGGAGACGAGACGGCCCTCGTTGAACGGATATTCTTGGCGGATGTCTAAGCGCGACAAATTCGTAGTCACGCTCGTAATCCGGAAATGGAAACGTGGCGACCCAGCGCACCAGCTCGATCGCCCGGTCGCGCGCGACTTTCAGGTTTTCGGTGACACCGACAAATTCGGCGGGCCGCGGCACGCGATAAAACCCGCCCGCTTTCACATTGACCGGATGGATCTCGCGGCCGCCGAGCAGGCGCAGCAGTTCGTTGCCGGTCCGCTTCAGCGCCAGACCGCCGCGGACGATGTCGCCATGGTCGCGCGCCATCGCGATCGCGTCGGCATAGCCGAGAAAATCCGGCGCGTGCAGCATCACGACGTGCAGCGTGTGGCTTTCGATCCATTCGCCGCAATACATCAGGCGCCGCAGCGCGCGAAGCTGGCCGCCGACGGTGACGCCGAAGGCGTTCTCGATCGCGTGGACGGCGCTCATCTGATAGGCGACCGGGCAGATGCCGCAGATGCGGGCGGTGATGTCGGGAATTTCGTTGTAGCCGCGGCCCCGCAGCAACGCCTCGAAAAGCCGCGGCGGCTCGAAAATATTGAGCCGCGCCGCCACCACACGGCCGCCGTCGATGTGCAGATCGAGCGCCGTTTCGCCCTCGACCCGCGCCAGATTGTCGACCCGGATGGTCTTAGTCGCCATGCCGCGTCGCTCTCCTTGCGGAACGGCTCCGCCGCGGCGTTGAAGGTGCGCAGCGCCCGTTGAATGTCGCGCGGCGGCGCGCCGAGCGCGCGCCATTCGTGCGCCGAGCGCCGCGGTGTTGGGCGTTTCCATCGGCCCATAGCAGCCGTAGCAGCCGCGGTGATAAGACGGGCAGATCGCGCCGCAGCCGGCATGCGTCACCGGCCCGAGGCAGGGCGTGCCCTGCACCATCACGCAGACCGTGCCGCGCGCCTTGCACTCGATGCAGACGCTGTGCGCGGCGATCGCCGGCTTGCGTCCGGCGAGAAACGCCGAGATCACCTCGAGGAGCTGCATCTTGTTGATGGGGCAGCCCTGCAGCTCGAAATCGACCGTGACATGGGCCGAGATCGGCGTCGAGGTCGCCAGCGTGCTGATATAGTCCGGCGTGGCGTAGACGGCGGCGACGAAATCGTCGACGTCGGCGAAATTGCGCAGCGCCTGGATGCCGCCAGGGGTGGCGCAGGCGCCGATGGTGACCAGGTGCTTCGATTGGCGCCGCACCTCCTGGATGCGCTGCAGATCGTGTTCGGTGGTGATCGATCCTTCGACCAGCGACAGGTCGTAGGGGCCTTCTTCGACCGCGCTCGATGCTTCGAGGAAATTGGCGATCTCGACCGCGCCGGCGAGGCCAGCAGTTCGTCCTCGCAGTCGAGCAGCGAAAGCTGGCAGCCGTCGCAGGACGCGAATTTCCACACCGCGAGGCGCGGCCGTTGATCTTGGTCAGGCTCGCCGTCAGCCATGTCAGATCTCCCGCATGGCGAAGATATGGGCGATCCGGTCGAACCGCATGACCGGCCCATCCTTGCAGACGAAAGTCGGCCCGAACTGGCAATGGCCGCACAGGCCGATGGCGCATTTCATGTTGCGCTCCATCGAGACATAGATGCGCTCCGCCGCGACGCCGGCGGCGCGCAACGCGCTCACGGTGAAGCGCATCATCACCTCCGGCCCGCAGACCAGCGCGACGGTGTCGTGCGGATCGAACGCCGCGCGTGGAATCAGCTTCGGCACGACGCCGACATTGCCGCGCCAATCGGCATCGGCGTGATCGACCGTCACCTCGATATCGACATCGAGGCGCGCCCGCCATTGCTCGATCTCATGCCGATAGAGCATGTCGTTCGGATTGCGGGTGCCGTACAGCATGACGACCCGGCCGTAGCGGCCGCGGTTGGCGAGCATCTGGTAGATCGCCGGGCGCAGCGGCGCGAGGCCGAGACCGCCGGCAACGATGACCACGTCGGTGCCCTCGGCGGCCTTGACCGGCCAGCCGGTCCCGAACGGACCGCGCACGCCGATCGTCGCGCCGGGCGTCAGCTTCGTGATCGCGCCGCTCACCGCGCCGACGTCGCGCACGGTGTGCACCAGCGCGGCGCCGTCGCGCGCGCCGCTGATGCTGATGGCCGCTTCGCCGACGCCGAAGACGTAGAGCATGTTGAACTGTCCGGGCTCGAACGACGGCCGCGGCCCGCTCACCGGCGCGAGATCGAGCGTCACGGTGTCGCCGAGTTCGCGGCACACCTGCTCGACCCGATAGATTTGCGGCACGAACGGATCGAACGGCCGTCGCCGCGCCGGCGTCAATGCTTGCCATAGACATCGAGGATCTGAAGCCTGGTCGTGTGCAGCCGCTTCACCAGCGCCGGCAGAAAACGCTTCATCATCGCGTAGCCCAGATCGTGGTCGGCCTCGCATTTGTCCCGCAGGCAGACGGCGTCGATGCCGGTCGCGCGGGTCAGCTCCACGGCGCGGGCGTCGAGCGCCCAGCGATAGGGCGGCATCAGCCAGGACGCGCCGACGAACTCGCCGACGCCCAAGGTCTCGAGGACGGCCGGCGACCGGCCGGGCGCGGCGATTTCCAGCGCGACCCGGCCGTGCCGGATCAGAAAGAACTCGTCGGCCGGACCGCCCTCGCGCAACAGATACTCGCCGGCCTGGAACAGATGATTGCGCGCGCAGCCGGCGATGAGCTTGATCTCTTCGGCGGAGGCGCCGGCAAAGAAGGGATGCTCCTGCAGAATTTGCTCGAGATTCTTCACGCCGTCATTCTTCATGCGACCGCCCTCGCTGCGGTTGCGGATTTGCCCTGATCGCCGCGGCCTCGACGGTGATGTCGATCCCGACCGGGCACCAGGTGATGCAGCGGCCGCAGCCGACGCAGCCCGAGGTGCCGAACTGGTCGATCCAGGTCGCGAGCTTGTGCGTCATCCATTGCCGATAGCGCGAGCGCGCCGATTTGCGGACGCTGCCGCCGTGGATGAAGGAGAAATCCATCGTGAAGCAGGAATCCCATTTGCGCTGGCGCGTCGCCGACGTGCCGGTGAGGTCGCTGTGATCCTCGACGGTCGTGCAGAAACAGGTCGGGCAGACCATGGTGCAGTTGCCGCAGGTGAGGCAACGCTCGGCGACATCGTCCCAGCGCGGGTGATCGAGGTTCTCCTGCAACAACTCCTTGAGACCGTCGGTGTCCAGCTGACGGCCCATCTGACTTCTCGTCCGCTCGACCACCGCGGCGGCCGCCGCCATGTCGGCGTCGCTCGCCGCGCGATGCGGAATTTGCTCGAGAATATCGGCGCCCCGCGCGCTGCCGACCTCGACCAGGAATTCATGACTGTCGCCGTCGATGAGTTCGGTCAGCGCCAGATCGAATCCGCTGTCGGCCTTCGGGCCGGTCTGCATCGAGACGCAAAAGCACGTCGCCCCCGCCTGCCCGCAATTGACGGCGACGATGAAGGCACCTTGCCGGCGCGCCGCATAAGCCACATCCGCATACGGGCCCGCCGCCAGCACGCGATCCTGGATCGCGATGGCGTGAAGCTCGCAGGCGCGCACGCCGATGAAGGCAAATTTGGGCGCGGCGTCGGCTCGGGCTCTCGACGGTGACGCCGTCTTCGCCCCGGCGCATCGTCCACAGTGTTTCGGCCGGCGGATGCAGGAAGCGCTTCCACGCCTGCGGGCCGACGGTAAATCCAAACAACGCCGCGTCGTCGCGCCGTTCCAGCCGATAGCGTCCCGGCTCCTGGCGGTCGGTCCAGCCGATCGGCAAATCGGAGAGCTGCGAGACCGGCTCGTAGACGATCGCGCCGTCGCGCATGACCGGGCCGATCACCTGGTAGCGTTCCGCCGCGAGCACGTCGAGCAGCGTCTGCACGGCGCCGCGCGACACGGTTGCCATGCCTTGCGCTCCGACAGCATTCATCTTTCAGCTCCCGGCGTGGTTCTCGGCACGCTTTGCCGCAACACTCACCTGAAGAACCCCTGCTTGACGCCATGACCTCACTTGAAAATAAATACATCGGCGGCGCTTCGATTGATATAGCTCAACGGCGCGTCGGCCTGTCGCCGCTTTTACCGTTGCATGCCTTCATTCGTGGCATTACGTCAGGACCATGTCAGTGGAACACGCAACCCGATCCCGGCGCTGCTCCGGTAAGCGTATTCCGGCAGCCGCTGTTGCGACTTCTTGCCGTCAATCTCGCCATCGGCGCGGCCGCGGCCGCACTGCTGCTCGGCGGGCTGATCGCGCTCAATCCGGATCGGCTGCGCGACCTGATCCTCGCCGATCGTTCGCCGGCGACGGCGCTCGGACTGCTGTTGTTCGGCTTTCTCATCACCTTCGGCAGCGTGGCCATGGGCACCGCCATCATGGCGATCGGGCGGGGCGACGACGACGATGCGCGGGGCCGCAGCGACAACATTGAACTGCCTCTCGCCGCCGCGAAAGCAGAACATGGCAAACTATGGCTCGCCGGCAGCGGCTGCCAAAGCGCGCCGGTAATCGCCCGCGTCCAGGCTTTTCGTCACCACCGCGTCGACCGCCGCCTTCAGCGCCCGATCGCGCGTCATCCAATAGGCCTTGCTGAAATGATCGAACGCATCCGGCACGGCGGCCGGACACAGCAGGCCGGGATGGCGACGGACCTGATAGTCGACCTCCGCGCCGTCGGTGACCATGACGTCGGCGCGGCCCGCGGCTATTTCGTCGAAGATCGTCCGGTTGTCGGGATATTCCTCCAGTCTTGCGTCCGGGAAATGCCGTTTGGCAAAGGCCTCGTTGGTGCCGCCGGGATTGTAGACGACCCGCACGCCGGACCCGTCGATCGCCGTTACCGACGTGTAACGGTCCTTGTCGGCGCAGCGCACGATCGGGCGCTTGCCGTCGCTCATCACGGCAGCAGAGAAATCGCCGAGGGCGGCACGCTGCGGCGTGACGCTCACGCCGCCCATGACGATGTCGAAGCGGTCCGCCTTGAAGTCGTCGGTCATCGACTTCCAGGTCGTCGGCACGATTTCGAGCGCGACGCCGAGCGCATCGGCCAGCGCCCGCGCCATCGCCACATCGGCGCCGGTGATGCGGCCGTCGCGCCCGCGCAGCGCATAAGGCGCGTAGTCGCCGGTGAGACCGACTTTGAGAACGCCGGCGGCCTTGACCGCAGCGAGCGTTCGAGCTTCGACCGGCGCGGCCAAGAACCCAAGCGAGAACCCGAGCAAGAGCGCGAAGAAGAGCGCGCGCACGAGCGCCAAATTCGCCCCGATGCTGCGCCATGACGGGACCATACTCACGCTCGCCTCTCGCTTTTCCGCAATATTGCTTCGTCCGTCGTCATGATCTAAAGGAAATCTCCCCCCGATGAAAATGGACGAGACCGTCATGACAGGGAAGCGCCTTCGTGCAGCGATTGTTGGTGGGGGAATTGGCGGACTGTCCGCCGCCAACGCGCTGGTGCGGCGCGGCATCGACGTCACGGTGTTCGAGCAGGCCGGCGCGCTGGGCGAGGTCGGCGCCGGCGTCTTCATCTATCCGAATGCCTTGCGGCAACTGGAAAGAATGGGGTTGGGCGAGGCGCTGGCGCAGGTCGGCGCCAAGGTCGGCGAGGGCTCGGAATATTACCGGATGGACGGCTCGGTGGTCGGCCGGATCGTCACCACGGATTCCAGCGGCTGGAACGGCCTTTATGGCATGCATCGCGCGGACCTGTTGGGCGTGCTCGCTGCGGCGCTGCCGCCGGGCGTGGTCCGCACTGGTCATCGCTGCGTCGGTTTCGATCAAAACAGCGGCGCGGCGCGACTGACCTTCGCCAACGGCAATGTCGTCGAGACCGACGTTGTCATCGCCGCCGACGGCATCCAATCGACCTTGCAGAAATACGTCGTCGAACCGTCGCTGCCGGAATATTCCGGCTCGCGCGCCTATCGCGGCCTGATTGCGACCGACAAGGTCCCAGGATGGCGCAAGGAAGCGCATCAGATCTGGATGGGCGACGGCAAGCATTTCATGGTGTTCCCGGTGCGCAGCGGCCGGCTGCTCAATTATGTCGGCTTCGTCCCCACCGAAAGGGAGACGGTTAAATCGTGGTCCGCGATCGGCGACCGCGACGAACTCGCGGCCTCGTTCGAGGGCTGGGATCCGCGCGTGGTCGGGCTGCTTGCGGCCGTCGAGAGCTGCTTCTGGTGGGGCCTTTATGACCGCAAGCCGCTGGCGTCGTGGACCAAGGGACGCCTTGCGCTCCTGGGCGATGCGGCTCATGCGATGCTTCCTCATGTCGGGCAAGGCGCCAATCAGGCGATCGAAGACGGCATCGCGCTCGCGGTATTTCTCGAAGGCCGCGATGCCGCCGAGGTCGCCGATGCGTTGCGGCGGTACCAGGCGTTCCGCATCGAACGCACCGGTATCGTTCAAGCCGAAGCGCGCAAGAACGGCCTGCGCTACAATTCGCGCTACCAGAGCCTCGAACAGCGCGACAAGGAGATCGCCAACGCGCCGGTCTTCCGCAAATGGGTCTATGACTACGATGTCGAAGCGGCGGCCCTCGCCTCCCTGCGCGAGAGCCCCACGTCTCTGCCCGCCTGAACCGGCGCAGCGCCGGGCTCGATTGATGTCACACGTCCGTCGATCTCAATTCCGCTGATCCCGCCAGCGTGCGCGCCATCGCATCGCGCCAGCCCGCGCAGCGCTGGCGGCGGACGGCGTCCGACATCGCCGGCGCAAACGTGCGGTCGAGGCGCCAGGTCCGGGAGAAACCGTCGGGCGCCGAAAAGACCCCGGCTTGCCAGCCGGCCAGCAGCGCCGCACCGAGCGCCGTGGTCTCGCGGATCATCGGCCGGTCCACCTGCACGTCGAGCACGTCGGCTAGAAACTGCATCGTCCAGTCGCTCGCCGACAGGCCGCCGTCGACGCGAATGACCGGCTTGGTCCCGTGGCTGCCGATCTCGCCGGCATCCGCATACATGGCCGCCAACAGGTCGCGGGTCTGATAGCCGACGCTCTCGAGCACCGCGCGCGCCAGCTCTTTTCGGGTGGTCCCGAAGGTCACGCCGGTGATGGTACCGCGCGCGCTGCTGTTCCAATACGGCGCGCCGAGGCCGGCGAAGGCCGGGACAAAATACACGGGCTGCTCGGGGTCGGCCTGCGCGGCGAGTTCGCCGGCGTCCGCCGACGAGCGGATGATGCCGAGCGCGTCGCGCAGCCATTTGACCGCCGCGCCGACGACGAAGATCGAACCTTCCAGCGCATAGTGCCGCGTGCCCTGCCATTGGTAGGCGATGGTCGACACCAGACGGTGGCGCGACTGGACCAGCGTCGCCCCGGTATTGAGCAGGATGAAGCCGCCGGTTCCATAGGTCGCCTTCACCATTCCCGGTTCCAGACAGCATTGCCCGACGAGCGCTGATTGTTGATCGCCGACGACGGCGAGAATGGCGATCTCCTTGCCGAGATGCTCGGCCGCGGCGGCGCCGAAAGCGCCCGCGGTGTCGCGCACCTGCGGCAGCAGCGACCGCGGCACCCCGAACAGCCGCAGCAGATCGTCATCCCAGGCGCCGGTGCGGATATTGAACAGGAGCGTGCGCGACGCATTGGTCGCGTCGGTCGCATGCAACTCCCCGTTGGTCAGGCGCCACAGCAGATAAGTGTCGACAGTGCCGAAGGCCAACTCGCCGCGTTCGGCGCGCGCGCGGGCGCCCGCAACATTGTCCAGCATCCAGCGAATCTTGGTCGCCGAAAAATAGGAGTCGAGCAACAGTCCGGTGCGTTCGCTCACCATCGCTTCGCAGCCGTCCGCCGCCAGGCTGGCGCAGAAATCCGCCGTTCGGCGATCCTGCCAGACGATGGCGTTGCAGATCGGTTCGCCGGTGTCGCGGCTCCAGACCAGCGTGGTTTCGCGCTGATTGGTGATGCCGATGGCGGCAATATCCGCGGCCGTCAGATCGGCTTTCGCCAGCGCCGCGCGCATGGTCGCCAAAGTCGTTTGCCAGATATCGTTCGGATCATGTTCGACCCAGCCCGGATGCGGGTAGATTTGCTTGAATTCCTGTTGTGCGATCGACACCGCAGCGCCGTCCGCGCCGAATATGATCGTACGCGTCGAGGTGGTGCCTTGATCGACGGCGAGGACGTATCGCATCAACTAAAGCTTTCTTGGCGGGGCAACCGCCGGATCATGTTTTTTGTGAATGCGCTCGCCTCGCCGCAGATCGCCTTCGAGAATTCTGCCACCACACTTGCGCCAGTTCGCCGTGTTCGAGCACGGAAGCTATTGATGGCATTGGCTGGGGCGCCTGGATTCGAACCAGGGAATGGCGGAATCAAAATCCGCTGCCTTACCACTTGGCTACGCCCCAATGCGCGGTCGGCCGTCCCGGTCGGCCGCGGCGGGCGGACCATAGCGATGCGGTCGGCGCGGATCAATCTTTGCCGCGGTCGCCGCCGCGCCGGGGCAAGGTAGGCCCATAGGCAGCGGCGCGCGCACCATATAATGATGTCTGTCGCCGTTAACCGTGGCGAGCGTCGGCGCCGACACCGTTTCCGGCCTTGCCGGGCGGCTGGCACGCCGGCGTACCGCCGCGGCGGAGATCCGGGAGGAGACCCATGACCTATCAAGCCCCCCTCGCCGACATGGGTTTCGCCCTGACCTACGGCGCCGGCCTGCCGAAGGCGCTCGAATCCGGCCTGTTCGGCGACCTCGGCATGGACGATATCGAGGCCATTATCGGCGAAGCCGGCCGTATCGCCGCCGAAGTCATCGCCCCGCTCAACCGCGACGGCGACCGGGTCGGGGCGACATTCGACAACGGCGCCGTCGTCACCGCGCCCGGCTTCAAGGACGCCTACCGTACCTGGCGCGAAGGCGGCTGGAACGGGCTTGCCTCGCCGGAAGCGTTCGGCGGCCAGGGTCTGCCGCAGGCCGTCAATGCCGCCTGCACCGAAATGTGGAACGGCGCGGCGATGGCGTTCGCGCTGTGCCCGCTTCTGACCATGGGGGCGATCGACGCGCTCTACGCCCACGGCAGCGACGAGCTCAAGCGCATTTATCTGCAGAAGCTGGTCACCGGCGAATGGACCGGCACCATGCATCTCACCGAGCCGCAAGCGGGCTCGGACGTCGGCGCGCTTGCGCACCAAGGCCGAGCGCGCCGCCGACGGCAGCTACCGCATCACCGGACAGAAGATCTTCATCACCTACGGCGAACACGATTTTACCGACAACATCATTCACCTCGTGCTGGCGCGGCTGCCCGACGCGCCGCCCGGCACGCGCGGCATTTCGCTGTTCCTGGTGCCGAAATTCCTGGTCGACGCCGACGGCACGCTCGGCGCCCGCAACGACGTGCGCGCCCACGCCATCGAGCACAAGCTCGGCATCCACGGCTCGCCGACCTGCACCATGATCCTCGGCGATCAGGGCGGCGCCGTGGGCTATCTGATCGGCCAGGAAAATGCCGGCATGGCCTGCATGTTCACGATGATGAATCGCGCCCGCCTCGCCGTCGGCCTGCAAGGCGTCGGCATCGCCGAGCGCGCGACGCAGCAGGCGCTCGCCTATGCCCGCGAGCGCAAGCAGGGCCGCGTCGCCGGCATGCCGGCGAGCCAATCGGCGCCGATCATCGCGCATCCCGACGTCAAGCGCATGCTGCTCACCATGCGCGCGCTGACCCAAGCCGCACGCTCCATCTGCTACGCCACCGCGCTCGCGCTCGATCAGGCCGAGCGCGGCGCCGACAAAGCGGCGCGGCAGGCGGCGCACGCCCGCGCTTCGCTGCTCACCCCCGTCGCCAAGGCGTTCTCGTCCGACATCGGCGTCGAAGTCGCCTCGCTCGGCGTGCAGGTGCATGGCGGCATGGGCTTCATCGAGGAGACCGGCGCGGCACAGCATTATCGCGACGCCCGCATTTCCCCGATCTACGAAGGCACCAACGGCATCCAGGCGATCGACCTCGTCACCCGCAAGCTGCCGCTCGGGAACGGCGCCGTCGTCGACGCCTATCTCGGCGAACTGCGTTCGATCGTCGAGGCCGTGAACGCCACCAACGATCCGGCGCTCGGCTGGACCGGCGTGCGGCTCGCCGAAGCCGTCGACAGTCTCGCGCGCGCGACGAACTGGCTGATCAATCAGCTCGACGCCGACGCCGACCAGGCGCTCGCCGGCGCGACGCCATATCTGCGGCTGTTCGGCATCGCCGCCGGCGGTTGCCTTTTGGCGCAGCAGGCGCTCGCCGCGCTGCGGCTCAACGCCGACGCCGCCTCGCGCACCGCGCTGGCGCGGTTTTTTGCCGAGAATTTCGCCGTCCACGCGGCAGCGCTCGAACGTACCATCGTCGAAGGCGCGGCCGGCGTCATCGGCGCCGACGCCGCGCTTGCGTCCTAACAAACAATCACCAATTTCCAGGGCTCGAAGTTCACCATAATGTCCACGCTGCTGATCTCGCACCCGGCCTGTCTGCAACACCTGACGCCGTCCGGCCATCCCGAACGGCCGGAGCGGCTGCGCGCCGTCGAGCACGCGCTCGAAGCGGAAAAATTCCAGTCGCTGGCGCGCGTTGCCGCCCCGGAGGCGGCGCTCGAGACGATCGCGCTGTGCCACCCGATGGACTATGTGCTGCAAATCCGCGACGCCTCGCCGAACGAAGGCCTGGTGCGCATCGACGCCGACACCTCGATGTCGCCCGGCAGTTTCGAGGCGGCGCTGCGCGCGGCCGGCGGCGCCGTCTACGCCGTCGACGAAATCCTCACCAACAAGGCCATCAACGCCTTCGTCGCCACGCGGCCGCCCGGCCATCATGCCGAGACGGCGCAGCCGATGGGCTTCTGCTTCTTCAACAACGCCGCCATCGCCGCGCGCTACGCCCAGAAGCAGTACGGCCTTGCCCGCACCGCCATCGTCGATTTCGACGTCCATCACGGCAACGGCTCGCAGGACATTTTTTGGGCCGACAAGACCGTGATGTATTGCTCGACCCATCAGATGCCGCTCTATCCCGGCACCGGCGCGGCGAGCGAGCGCGGCGACTACGACACCATCGTCAACGCGCCGCTCAAGCCCGGCGACGGCGGCGAAGCGTTCCGCGCCGCGTTCGAGGAGCGCATCCTGCCGCGGCTCGACGGTTTTGCGCCCGAGCTCATCGTCATCTCCGCCGGCTTCGACGCCCACATGCGCGACCCGCTTGCGAATCTCAACCTGCTCGAAGAAGACTTCGCCTGGGCGACGCGCAAGATCATGGACATCGCCGACCGCCGCGCCGGCGGCCGCATCGTCTCGGTGCTCGAAGGCGGCTACGATCTCCAGGCGCTCGCTTACTCCGCCGCCGCCCACGTCCTCGCGCTGATGCGGGGATAGATTTCAGCGACCGTAGCCCGGATTGAGCGCCAGCGAAATCCGGGAACGACGGTGCCGTTTCGTACGTCCTCCCGGATTTCGCTGCGCTCAATCCGGGCTACGAATCCAAAAAGTTACGACAACGAGAATCACCATGGCCCAACCAAACAACGAAACCACGCCGACCAACCCCGACGTCGCGCAACTCTCGTTCGAACGCGCCATCGACGAACTGGAGACGATCGTCAAGCGGCTGGAAGACGGCAAGGTGCCGCTCGAAGAATCTGTCGCCATCTACGAACGCGGCGAAGCGCTCAAGCGCCGCTGCGAGGAGCTGTTGCGGCTGGCCGAAGCGCGGGTCGAAAAAATCACCCTCGACGCCGCCGGCCGCCCCACCGGCAGCGAGCCGCTGGACGTCGAGTGATCGCGTTCTCGCGGCGCAATTGCGTCCGAGTTTTGCCAAAAAAAAGCGAATGGCGAAGGTAGCGAATGGCGCGCTGCCGCCGCGTTTCTATTCGCTATTCGCTATTCGCCATTCGCCATTCGCTCAATTGCATTATCGCATGATACGAGACGATGGTATCACCCGCTTGGGCGGGAACATTAACGCGCCGGCACAAGTTGGATGCAGGCTGCCCGTTGAAAAGGAACCTCCGTGCGCAATCCGTGGCTCGATCTGACGTTCAAGACGATGGCGATGGGCATGGAGGCGCAAAGCGTGATCGCATTGCGGCTCATGCGGCTGGCCGCCGGCGGCGCGCGCGGCCAAAGCGAGGCGCGGCGCATGGTGGCGGAAAAGATGACCGCGCTGGTGGAAGCGCAAACCGCCGCAACCGCCTCGCTCATGACCAACGGCAAGCATCATGTCGCGGCCGGCAAGGCGCTCAACGCCGTGCGCAAGCGCGTGCGCGCCAATAAGCGGCGGCTGTCGCGACGGTAGGCGCAGTCGGTCGCCGCGCCGAAAAAATCGCGCTTGACTCTCCAGAACAAACAGGGAACAATGCGCCGTCTGGATCAATGGAGAGAGAGCCATGAAACCGGACACACGCAGCAATTCCGGCCACAATAGTTCCGCCCAACGCGGCAAGGCGGACAAGCGCAGCGAATGGCTGCGCAAACTCGATGAGGAGTGCCCGCATCAGGTGGTGCTGCCGCGCAAGCAGCTTGCCGACGACAACGAGATTCTCGATTTCCTGCTCACCCATATCGGCATCTTCGACATGTATGTCGAGGACGATTACGCCGCGTTCGTGCGCTACTGCTTCGCCGACCCGATGGACGCGGAGATTTTCCGCGCCCGGTTCGAGCCGAAGGTGGAGCGGCTGAAGCTCGCGGGGTGAGCCATGCCTTTCACCTCCCCTGGAGGGGGAGGTCGGCGCGCGAAGCGCGCCGGGTGGGGTGAGCGGCCTCGCCGGTTTGCAAAAACCCAATCGTGGTGCACCCCACCCCGCCGCTGCGCGGCGACCCTCCCCCTGCAGGGGAGGGTGAGATTAGCGCCGCTGCCGCGCCGGAAATTCCGGCAGCTTCTGCCGCACCTCGCCGACTTCCGCCCAGGCGTCTTCCTTGATCCGCTTTTTCAGATCGAGCACGGAGAAATCGTGGCCGGCGGTGGTGCGCGGCAGGCGTTCCCAGGTGACCGGCACCGCGACCGGGGCGCCGGGGCGGGCGCGGGTCGAATAGGGCGCGACCGCGGTCTGATCGCGCGAGTTGCGGAAATAGTCGATGAAGATGTGGCTCGCCGCGTAAAGCCTTCGTCATCTTGCCGACATAGCGCTGCGGGCTGTCGGCGACCATCGCGAGCGACGACGCGCTGGGTGAAGGTCTTGACCGTGTCCAGTCCGCTGCCCGTGATCGGCACCATGATGTGGAGGCCCTTGCCGCCGGTGAGCTTGACGAAGCTTTCAAGCTTCAGCGCGGCGAGGCGGTCGCGGGTCTCGCGCGCCGCCGCGACGACGTCGCGCCAGAGGACGCCCTCGCCCGGATCGAGATCGAACACGATGCGGTCGCAGATTTCCAGATCCTCGAGCCGCGAGCCGCGGACGTGAATTTCCAGCGCGCCCGACTGCACCACCGCGACGAGGTCGTCGACCGTGTCGACCGCGATCACGTCGTGCTCCTTGCCGGCGACGGCGCGGCGCAGCGGCGAGGATTTCACATTCGGCGGCGATATGCTTCTGATAGAACAATTCGCCGCCGACCCCTTCCGGGCCGCGCACCAGAACGAGCGCGCGGCCGACGATATGCGGCTTCATCCAGTCCCACACGCTGACATAATATTCGGCCAGGTCGCGCTTGGTGACGCCGACATCGGGCCAATAGACCTTGTCCGGATTGGTGAGCGCCAGGCGCTCCGGCAGGTCGTTCTTTCTCGCCGTGCGGACGCTTTCTGCGGTCTCCGCGCGGGCGGCGGCAGGCTGCGCCGCGGCGGCCCGCGCGTGCCGCGCCGCCGGTCCGGGATCGCCGGCGGGCGTCTTCGCTACCGGAACTTCGCGCACGATCTCTTTGGCCGCCTTGTCCTCGCGAATGCCCTTGAACGAGGCCTGGCGCAGCACGCCGCCATGGGTGACGCCGGCGAACTCGGCCTCGATCACGAGTTCAGGCTTGACCCAGATGATGTCCTTGCGCTTCTCGTCCGCCGGCAGCGCGACGGGCGCGCTTGCCGTGCGTAACGCGTCGAGGCGCTTGTAGAGGTCGCTCGCCATCTTGTGGGTGAAGCCGGTGCCGACGCGGCCGGCGTAGCGCGGCTCGCCGCTCTCGTAGACCGCGACGATCAGCGCGCCGATCGCGTTCGACGCCGCGGTCGATCTGGAAAAGCCGGCGACGACGAATTCCTGGCGCCCATGGCATTTGGATTTGACGAAATTGTCGGTGCGGCCGGACCGATACGGCGCGTTGCGGCGCTTGGAGACGATGCCTTCGAGCCCCATGGCGCAGGCGTGCTTGAGGATCAGCGGCCCCGGCTCGTCGAAATGCCCGGCGGCGCGGATTTTGCCGCTCGCGCCGTCGTGCTGCAGCAAATTCGCCAGCGCCGCCTTGCGCGCGGTGAGCGGCTCGCCGGTCAGATCGCGGCCGTCGAGATGGAGAAGGTCGAAGACGTAATAGACGAAGCGGTCGCTGCGGCCGTCTTTCAGATCGGTCTGCAGCAGCGAGAAATTGCTGATGCCGTTGTCGTCCTCGACCACGATCTCGCCGTCGAGGAGCGCGGTCTCGGCCGGCAGCGCGGCGACCGCGGCGGCGATCGGCTTGAAGCGGTGGGTCCAGTCCTGCTGCTTGCGGGTAAGCAAGCGAACTTTGCCGTGATCGAGCCGCGCCTCCATGCGGTAGCCGTCGTACTTTATTTCATGCAGCCATTCGTCGCCGCTCGGGGCGGTGCCGTAGAGCGTCGCCAGACTGACCGGGACGAAGTCGGGCAACGGCGCCTTTTGGCGTCCAGTCTTGGCGCCCGTCTTCTTGGCGCCCGTCTTCTTGGCACGCGCGGTCTTGGTGTGTGCAGTCTTGGTGTGTGCGCTCTTGGCCGGCGCGGGGTCGGCGCGGGTGCGCAGCGCGGCCAATTTTTGTTTCAGCTGCCGGGCCGGACTGAAGGCCATGGCCGGCGGCGGATCGGCTTCCGCGACAGGCTTGCTGTGCCAGACCCGCTTTTTGCCGCCCTTGCCGGCGGCAATTTCCGCGATGGAGCGGCCGGTCACGGCCGAGTTCGGGCTTTTCCTCCAGAATATCCTCGGCGCCCGGCGCGCGCGCCGCGTCGTCCTCGGCCTTGATCAGCAACCAATTGTCGTGACGCTCGTTATCCCGCTTGCGCATGCGCACCAGGTGCCAGCGGCCGTGCAGCTTGTCGCCGTCAAGAGCGAACTCCAGATGACCCTTTGCATACCCTTTGTGCGGATCGCCTACCGGCTCCCAGGTGCCGCGGTCCCAGATCATGACGGTGCCGCCGCCATATTCGCCCTGCGGGATGGTGCCCTCGAAGCTGTTGTAGTCGATCGGATGATCCTCGACATGGACGGCGAGCCGCTTTTCGGCCGGGATCGAGGCTGGGGCCGCGGGTGACGGCCCAGCTCTTCATGACGCCGTCAAGCTCGAGCCGCAGGTCGTAATGCAGCCGTCTGGCGGCATGCTTCTGAATCACATAACGGTGACCGCCGCCGGGCCCCTTGCGGCCACGCGGCTCCGGCGTCACGTCGAATTGCCGCTTCTTTCGGTAGGTTTCGAGGGCCACGGCGTGTCGTCTCGCGGATTTTGGAGCGTTTCCCCACTATTACGGCCTGATTACCCGGCCGAATCGACTCAAAAGCGAACCGGACGGCGGCGCCGGCAGCGATTCCGGTCGCGGCAGCCGCAGTCACGCCAAGGAAACCGCAATCCGCCCCGCATGGCAATTCACACCAACACCACGCCCTTGAACATCAAGCACTTGAACGCGAAGTACTTGCGACCGGTTCCCTGGTATAGGCTGCCCGACGCTCGCGTTCGATTCCCCGGGACGGTCGGCTCGCGGACGGTCCACTTGGCCGTCCGCTCGGTCACCCACTTGCCCGCCCACTTGGCCGAATGCAGTCTAAATTGCGTTCCTAGCTTGGAATGGTGTAAGCCTCTAAGAATTTTGCGTGTGCAGCCTGGGGGATGGCATGCACGCGTCGCTGAATAATAGGCTTCGGGCCAACAAAAGGCTTTGGGCCTCGCGGCCGTAAGGCCAGAAAACACGGAGATTCGCGTGACCGTTGAATCGAAAACGCCTTTGCTCGACCAGGTCAAAATACCGAGCGACCTGCGCCGCCTCCAACCCGGCCAATTGCGCCAAGTCGCCGACGAACTGCGGCAGGAGACGATCAATGCCGTCTCGGTCACGGGCGGGCATCTCGGCGCCGGGCTGGGCGTCGTCGAGCTTACGGTCGCGCTGCATTACGTCTTCAACACGCCGGACGACCGTCTGATCTGGGACGTCGGCCATCAGGCCTATCCCCACAAGATTCTGACCGGCCGGCGCGACCGCATCCGCACGCTGCGCCAGGGCGGCGGGCTGTCCGGCTTCACCAAGCGCGCCGAGAGCGAATACGACCCGTTCGGCGCCGCGCATTCCTCGACCTCGATCTCCGCCGGGCTCGGCATGGCGGTGGCGCGCGACCTCAGTCACAAGAACAACAACGTCATCGCCGTGATCGGCGACGGCGCGATGTCGGCCGGCATGGCCTACGAGGCCATGAACAATGCCGGCGCGCTGAACTCGCGCCTCATCGTCATCCTCAACGACAACGACATGTCGATCGCGCCGCCGGTCGGTGCGCTCTCCGCCTATCTCGCCCGCCGCGTCTCCGGCAAGACCTATCGCGGGCTGCGCAATTTCATGCGTCAGGTGGCGAAGCGCCTGCCGTCGCGCATGCTCGAGCAGCGCGCGATGGCGGTCGAGGAATACGCGCGCGGCCTCGTCACCGGCGGCACGCTGTTCGACGAGCTCGGCTTCTTCTATGTCGGGCCGATCGACGGCCACAACATCGACCACCTCTTGCCGGTGCTCAAGAATGTGCGCGAGGCCGACACCGGGCCGTTCCTGGTCCATGTCGTCACCCAGAAGGGCAAGGGCTACGCGCCGGCGGAAAAGTCCGCCGACAAATATCACGGCGTCGTCAAGTTCGACGTCGCGACCGGCGCGCAGGTCGAAATCGAAGCCGACCGCGCCGGCCTATCAGAAGGTCTACGGCGAAAGCCTGATCAAGGAAGCGCGCAAGGATCCGAAGATCGTCGCCATCACCGCGGCGATGCCGTCGGGCACCGGCGTCGACCAGTTCCAGAAGGAATTTCCCGACCGCACCTTCGACGTCGGCATCGCCGAGCAGCACGGCGTCACCTTCGCCGCGGGGCTCGCGACCGAGGGCTTCAAGCCGTTCGCGACGATCTATTCGACCTTCCTGCAGCGCGCCTACGATCAGGTCGTGCACGACGTCGCGATCCAGAAGCTGCCGGTGCGCTTCGCCATGGATCGCGCCGGTCTGGTCGGCGCCGACGGGCCGACCCATGCCGGCGCGTTCGACGTCGCCTATCTCGGCTGCCTGCCCAATTTCGTGCTGATGGCGCCGTCCGACGAAGCCGAGCTGGTCCACATGGTGGCGACCGCGGTCGCGATCGACGACCGGCCGTCGGCGCTGCGCTATCCGCGCGGCGAAGGCCGCGGCGTCGCTTTGCCGGAGGAAGGCAAGCCGCTCGAGATCGGCAAGGGCCGCATCGTGCGCGAAGGCACCAAGGTCGCCATCCTGTCCTACGGCACGCGGCTCGGCGAATGCCTCAAGGCGGCCGACGAACTCGCCGCGCAGGGCCTCTCCACCACCGTCGCCGACGCGCGGTTCGCCAAGCCCCTCGACATCGACCTGATCCTGCGGCTGGCGCGCGAGCACGAGGTGCTGTTGACCATCGAGGAAGGCTCGATCGGCGGCTTCGGCAGCTTCACCCTGCAGGCGCTCGCCGAGCACGGCGTGCTCGATCGCGGCCTGAAAGTGCGCTCGATGGTGCTGCCCGACCTCTTCATCGACCACGACTCGCCGAACGCGATGTACGCGCAAGCCGGCCTCGACGCCAAGGCGATCGTCGCCAAGGCGTTCGCCGCGCTGGGTCAGAATCTGCGCGGCGAGGTCATCAAGCTGGCGTAAGGTTCGCAGGGGGCGACCCTTGTGGTCGCCCTCTTTACGCGCATCGTGGGCGACCACAAGGTCGCCCCTACGGCTTTCTCACTCTCAAATGCTCGCCACCGTCTTCAACCTTGCCCGCGGGTGGATCTCCGATTGCGCGAGCACGCTGGTCTGGGCGCGGAAGCGCTCGACGATGCCGCGCACGAACGGACGGATCGCCGGCGAGGTGACCAGCACCGGCGCCTCGCCCTCGCGCGCGGCCTGTTCGAATTTCTCCCGGATGAGATTGATGAACTCTGTGAGCTTGGACGGCTGCATGGCGAGCGAGCGCTCATCGCCCTGGCCGACGATCGATTCGGCGAAGGCCTGCTCCCATCTGGCGCTGAGCGCGATGATCGGCAGGTAGCCGGCCGGACTGGCGTGCTGAGCGCACAATTGCCGCGCGAGCCGGGCGCGCACGTGCTCGGCGAGCATCGCCGGGTTGCGCGTCGCGGCGAGCCCGTCGGCGATGCCTTCGAGAATGGTCGACAGGTCGCGGATCGAGACGCGCTCGTTGAGCAGAAGCTGCAGAACGCGCTGGATGCCGGAAACGGTGATCTGCGCCGGCACGATGTCCTTGATGAGATCCGCCTGCTCCTTCGGCAGGTCCTTGAGGAGTTTTTGCACCTCGCCGTAGGAGAGGAGCTCCGACATGTTGGTCTTGATGAGCTCGGTCAGATGCGTCGCCAGCACCGTCGCGGCGTCGACGACGGTCAAGCCGCGCACCGACGCTTCCTCCTTGAGCGAGGCGTCGATCCAGGTCGCCGGCAGGCCGAAAGTCGGCTCGGTGGTGTGCAGGCCCGGCAGCGTGACCTGCTGGCCGGCCGGGTCCATGACCATGTATTGGCCGTACCACACCTTGCCCGAGCCGGACTCCACTTCCTTGATCTTGATGACGTAAGAGTTGGCGTCGAGCTGGACATTGTCGAGGAGCCGCACCGAGGGCATGACGAAGCCCATGTCGGTCGCGAGCGAGCGGCGCAGCGCCTTGATCTGCTCGGTAAGGCGCTCGGAGCCGTCAGGCGCGTTGACGAGCGGCAGCAGCGCATAGCCGAGCTCGACCTTGAGATCGTCCATCTTCAAGGTCGCCGCCATCGGCTCTTCCGCGGCGGGCGGCTTTGCGGCCTCTTCGCGCTTCGCCTCGGCGATGACGGCCCGCTTGGTGCGGCGGTCGATCATATAGGCGAGCGCGCCGGCCCCGCCGCCGAGGGCGATGAACGGGATCATCGGAATGCCGGGCAGCAGCGCCATCACCAGCATGACTGCGGCCGACATGCCGAGCGCCTTCGGATAGGTCGACAATTGGCGCAGCAGCGCCTTGTCCGCCGCCCCGGTGACGCCGGCCTTGGAAACGAGCAGGCCGGCGGCGGTCGAGACGATCAGCGCCGGCACCTGCGTGACGAGACCGTCACCGACGGTGAGCAGCGTGTAGGCGTGGGCGGCTTCGGTGAAGCTCAGGCCCTGCTGCACGATGCCGATCACCATGCCGCCGACGACGTTGATCATCACCACCAGGAGGCCGGCAATGGCGTCGCCGCGCACGAATTTCGAGGCGCCGTCCATGGCGCCATAAAAGCCGGATTCGTCCTCCAGGGTCTTGCGTCGGCGCCGCGCTTCCTTTTCGTCGACCAGGCCGGCATTGAGGTCGGCGTCGATCGCCATCTGCTTGCCGGGCATCGAATCGAGGTGGAAGCGGGCCGCGACTTCGGCGATGCGGCCGGAGCCCTTGGTGATGACGACGAAATTGACGATCACCAGGATGGTGAAGACGATGATCCCGATGATGAAATTGCCGCCCATGACGAAATTGCCGAAGGCGGCGATGACGTGACCGGCGGCCTCGGTGCCCTCGTGGCCGCGGGCGAGAATGAGCCGCGTCGAGGCGAGGTTGAGGGCGAGCCGCATCATCGTCGAAATCAAGAGCACCGTCGGAAAGGCGGAGAATTCGAGCGGCGTCTGGATGAAACAGGGACGTCATCAGGATCAGCACGGAGAACGTGATCGAGATGGCGAGGGCGAAATCGAGCAGCAGCGGCGGCAGCGGCAGCAATAGGACCACAAGAATGGTCATCATGCCGACCGCGAGCCCGATGTCGCTCCGCCGCAGCGCCCCGCCGATATCGGCCAGGCGCGACAGCGTGGCGGATGGCGCGGTGCCTTGCACAGTCGAAGTATCGGTCATGCCGCTTGCTCGGCCCCGTCGGTTACGTTCACGTAGCTCAAAGCTGTGCGTGGCGGGTGGCAGCCCGCCGGCGTGGAAGAGTGGAGCGGCGCTGGCGTCCAATGCTACCCCCAAGGTCGGTGTGGGCGCGGTGGATTCGACTGGCCTCCCTAGGCAAAATGTGCCGGGATTATGGTTACCGGGGGGTTAACATCATGCGAGATCGTTGCGACGGCGGCCGCCATAATCCACGGCGTATGCTTGTGTTTTGGCGCGCCAGCGTTCCGGCGGCCGTCATCGCTTTTGCGCTCACGGTCGCCGCCGCGGCAGCTGCCGCCGCCGCCATCGCGCCGGGCCTGTGGCGGATCATCAGCCGCACCGAGACCGGCGGCGTGATCGGGCCGCCGCACGAAAGCTCGCGCTGCCTCAGCGCGACGGAGGTCGGTGACTTGGCGACCACGTTCTCGCCGGCATCGGGCAGCGATCATTCGAGCTGCACGCCGGTCGAAAAAACCCTCGACGGCCGCAAGCTCATCTGGCGGCTCACCTGCAGGGGCCAGCTCGACATGGAGGAAAGCGGCGAGTTCCAGTTCGACGGCCCGCATCACTACACCGCCACCACGCGCAAGCGCGCCGCCGTTTCAGGAACGCCGATGATCGACTCGCAGGAAACGATCGAGGCGCAGTGGGTGTCGGCGTGTCCGTGAAGAGGGAGAGTGGCGAAATGGCGAATGGGAAGTGGCGAATGGCGACGAAGCGACAGCGCAGAAATAAATCCCTCCATTCGCCATTCGCTATTCGCCATTCTCTGTTCATGGCTTTTGCCGCAGCTCTCGCGGCGACTATCGACCCTGCCGGCCGCCGCGCAGGAACGGCCAAATGCTTTTGTCGACGCGGCGACGGTCGTGCCGGGACTGATGACAGATATGCGCTATGCCGGCGCGCACAATTTCGTCGGCCGGCCGATCGACGGCTATCAAAAACCGCGTTGTTTGCTGACGCGGGAGGCGGCCCAAGCGCTCGCCGACGTGGCGCACGAGCTTGCGCCGCGCGGGCTCGTCATCAAGGCGTTCGATTGCTACCGGCCGGTGCGTGCGGTGGCGAATTTCGAGCGTTGGGCGCGCGACCTCTCCGACACCGCCGCTAAAGCCGAGTTCTATCCCGACGTCGATAAAAGGACGCTGTTTCGCGACGGCTATATCGCTGCCCGGTCCGGCCATTCGCGCGGTTCCACCATCGATCTCACCCTTGCCCGGGCCGACGGCCGCGAGCTCGACATGGGCACGCCGTTCGATTTCTTCAGTCGCGCGCTCGTGGGCGGCGGCAACCGACATCGAGCGGCGCCGCCAAAGAGAACCGCGCTTTGCTCAGTGCAGCAATGCGCCGGCACGGCTTTCGCCCTTACGAGAAGGAATGGTGGCATTTCACGCTGGCGCACGAGCCGTTTCCCGCCACCTATTTCGATTTTCCGGTAAGATGACGCGGGTGGACGGCGCCGCCGGCCACGCGGTCGCCGCAAGCCGACGTAACGAGAGATTTTGGGAATGCCCTCGCTGACGCACGGCCTATCGCGCATCCGCTACGAGCTCGCCGGCCCGGAAGGTGGGCCAGCCTATATTCTGATCAATGGCCTCACCCAGTATGTCGAGGTCTGGCACCCCTATCGCGACGCCCTGGTGTCGCGCGGGTTCCGCGTGGCGATCTTCGATCTCTTGGGCCAGGGCGTTTCGGAAAAGCCGACCCTGTTCATCAATCAGGACGACCAGGTGCAGGTGGTGCGCGATCTCGTCACGGAGATCGGCGGCGGGCCGGTATTCATCAGCGGCATCAGTTTCGGCGGCGTGATCGCGCTGCGCTACGCCATCGCTCATGGCGACACCATCGCCGGGCTGGTGCCGATCTCGGCCTTTGCCGAAGTCTCGCCGCAACTCTATCTCCTGGGCAAGGCGATGATGACCGGGCTGGTGCTCGGCGGCACCAGCTATCTCATGGACCTGTTGTTTCCGATGAATCTCTCCAATGCCTGGATCGGTCCGCACCTGAACGCGATGGAGACCGCCAAGCGGCGCGGCTGGCTCCTCAACGACGTCTACGCGCTGCAGAACCTGATGGAGTCGTTTTTCGACTTCGAGCCGCTGACGCCGCAACTGTCCTCGATCCGCGTCCCCACCATGATCTTGAACGGCGAGTTCGATTTCCTCACGCCGCGCCCGTTGCAGGAGACGATGCGCGTCAAAATTCCCGACAGCGCGCTGGTCATCGTTCCCAACGCCTATCATGCCTTCACGCTGGAGAAGCCGGCGCTGACCGCCGACCTGCTGGCGCGCTTCGCGCAGGACGTCATGGCCGGCCGCTGGCACGGCAAGCAGTCGATCTGGATCGCGCCCGAACAGCCCGGCGGCGATATCGTCCCCTTCCCCGCCGGCTTCGACCATATGCGCGCCATTCCGATGCGGCTGCCGGCAGCGCCGGCGGAGCGCGCGAGGCGACGCTGCCATGAAGGCGTCGGCCATGAAGGCGTTCCTCGGCCCGCCCGACGAGAACGGCCGCTTTCCGGCCCATCAGCAGACCCGCGTCGCGGCGTTTCTGATGTCGGCCCATGGCGCGCAGGCGCGCCAGCTCGCCGTCACCCTGGCGGGCGCCGTGCACGACGGCTGGCAGGTCGAGATGCACGTCCAGTTCTGCCGCGAGATGGAAATTCTCTCTTTGCTCGCGCGCGCGACGTCATGGACGCTCGATCCGATGCTGCCGTTTCTGGCGTGGCAATGGGAGAGCGCGTGGCTGCCGCGGCCGGCCGAAGGGATCGCCGATCGGCGCCAGGGTCTCTTGATCGACATCGCGGCACTCGGCCATGCGCTGCACGGCGGGATGCGCACCGCCGCATTGCTGCCGGAAGACGCCCGCGACACCGATCCGTTCACGCTGGCGATGCGGCGCATCGAGTTCGAAGGCGCCCGGCTGATGCAGGGGCAGATTATCTTTCTCAAGGGCGCGCAGTTTCACGCCGTCCGCGCCGAGGTCAACGCCGCGGTGGAGCGGCGCCACGCGCAGGTGCGCGAGCTCTGGGACGCGATGCTGCGCGGCATCGATGTCGACAACAACAGCCGCCACCTCGCCGAGACGGCTTTTCAGGTCGCGCTACGCACCAACGCCCTCTACCAGGCGTCGTTGCAGGGCGGCGCGGGCACCGCGGAGCAGGGCGACAAGGTGAAGAGCTGAAGTCGTGGTGGTGCCGACCGTGCGCGGGCTTTTTTATAAAAATGTCGTGATCGTCGATCTGTTCATGCCCGACATGGACGGGCTCAGCGTCATGCAGGCCATCCGCAAACTCAATCCTGAGAATCCCTTTGATTGCGGCGTCCGGATTCATGTTCGCCTCCGCGCCGCCGAAAATGCCCGGCTTCGACGACATGGCGGCCGATTCCGGCGCATCGTTGACGCTCTACAAGCCGTTTCGGCCCCACGAGGTCGTTTGCGCGGTCGAACAAGCGCTGCGCGAGGCGCGCGAAAAAGCGTTATAGTGACCATCCCAACATTGCCGTCGCACGGAACAAACGATCCAGGGAGGAAAGAGTGACCGAGGCTAAAGCCCAGCGCATCGTGCTCGCGTCGCGGCCGAAGGGGCCGCCGACCGCGGATAACTTCCGCTTGGAGGAGATCGCGCTGCCGACGCTGCCGCCCGGCGGCCTTTTGCTGCGGGTGCTTTATCTCTCGCTCGACCCTTATATGCGCGGCCGCATGGACGACCGGAAATCCTACGCCAAGCCGGTCGGCTTCGGCGAGGTGATGACGGGCGAGGCGGTGTGCGAGGTGACCGCGTCCGACCGGGCCGGCTACGCCAAGGGCGACATTGTCTTAGCGCACACCGGCTGGTGCACCAATGCGGCGTGGAGCGGACCCGATCCGCGCAAGCTCGATCCAAAACTCGCGCCGATCACCACTGGGCTCGGCGTGCTCGGCATGCCCGGCTTCACGGCCTATTCCGGGCTCTACGTGATCGGCAAGCCGAAGCCGGGCGAGACCGTCGTGGTCGCCGCGGCGAGCGGACCGGTCGGGTCGCTGGTCGGTCAGCTCGCCAAGATGGCGGGCGCGCGCGCGATCGGCATTGCCGGCGGCGCCGACAAATGCCGCCACGTCGTCGAGGATTTGCGCTTCGATGCCGCCATCGACCATCGCGCGCCCGATCTTGCGGAAAAACTCGCCGCCGCCTGCCCCGACGGCATCGACGTTTATTTCGAGAATGTCGGCGGCGCGGTCTGGCAGGCGGTGCTGCCGCTCCTCAACACCTATGCACGCGTGCCGGTGTGCGGGCTGATCGCGCACTACAATCAGGCCAGCGCCGCCGCCGGGCACGATTTCTTGCCCGCCACCATGCGCAGCGTGCTGACCAAGAGCCTGACCTTGCGCGGCTTCATCAACACCGAATTCGTCGCCGCGCACTACGCCGATTTTCTGCGCACCGTGTCGGCCGGGCTCGCCGACGGCCGCATCCGCTACCGCGAGGACATCATCGACGGGCTAGCGAACGCGCCGGCGGCCTTCATGGGGATGTTGCAAGGGCGCAATTTCGGCAAGCTTTTGGTGCGGGTGGCGGGTTGACATTTGTTGCATCTGTAGGGTGGGCAAAGGCGCGCAGCGCCGTGCCCACGTAAGCGGCGCCGCGAGGTCCGCGTGGGCTTCGCTTCCGCTCCGCCCACCCTACGGGCCGAACAACCAAACCGCCGCAAGCGCCAGCACCAGCGCCGGCGGCATTACGAGCACACCGAGCTTCAGAAAAGCGCCGAAGCCGACGCTGTGACCTTCGCGGCGCAGGGCCGTCAGCCACAAGATGGTGGCGAGCGAGCCGGTCACCGACAGGTTGGGCCCGAGATCGACGCCGATCAGCACCGCGCGCGTGACCGCGTCAGGGACGTGCGCGCTCTGCACCGCGCTGCCGGCGATCAGGCCGGCCGGCAGATTGTTGATGAGGTTGCTGACGAGGGCAACGGCTGAGCCCGGCGCCGGCCGCGGTCCCGATGGTCGAGCGCGCGGCCGGCGTCGGACAAGCAGGCGGTGATGGCGCCGATCAGCCCGGTTTTGTCCAGCGCCTCCACCAGGACGAACAGGCCGGCGACCAGCGGCAGCACGCCCCAGGAGATGTTTTTGATCGCGTTCCATGGCGCGGTCTTTTCGTGCAGCAGCACCGCCGCCGCGGTGACGGCGCCGGTAATGGCTGTGGCAAGCCCGAGCGGAATATCGAGCGCCGAGGCGACGAGGAGGACGACGGCCGTCGCGCCGAGTCCGAGCGCTGCCGTCTTGCCGCCGCGCGACAGCGTCGGGCGAGTACGGCGCTGCGAGATCTCCTGCCGCAGCGCGTCGCGCTGGGTCCAGCGCAGCACAACATAAGTCGCGACGATCGCCAGCGCCGACGGCAGCGAAATAAGCCGGCAGCCATTGCAGCAGCGGCGGCATGCGGGCGCCGTAGATGACCAGATTGGCCGGATTGGAAATCGGCAGCACGAACGAGGCCGCATTGGCGACGAAGGCGCAGATAAGGAGATAAGGCAGCGGCCGCTTGCGCGTCGGCGGCCTTCACTGCCGCCGCGACCGCGGGCGTCAGCACCACCGCGGTGGCGTCGTTCGACAAAAACACCGTCACCAGCACGCCGACGCCGTAGGTCAGCAGAAACAGCCGGCGCGCCGAGCCGCCGGCATGGCTCGCCGCCACCGCCGCCAGCCAGTCGAACAGCCCCTCCTCCCGCGCGATCTCGGCGAGCAGCATCATGCCGAACAGGAAGAGATAAACGTCCGTCCCCTTGAGGACGCCCGTGAGCGCGTCCTGCGGCGAGATCAGCCGCAGCACGACCAGGCTCGCCGCCCCAGCGACGGCCCACACCGCTTCAGGCCACGCGAACGGCCGCACCATGACGCCGGCCGTGGCAAGCGCGGCGATGAACCAGATTAAGGCGTGAGGGGACATAGCGAGATTCCATCGGCGCACGTCATCCTGAGCGATGCCCGCGCGCGGCGCGGGCACATCGATGAGCGAGCCGACTCGGCCCCGCGCGCGTGGCCGACAAGCATCCTTCGAGGCGCGCTTGCAGCGCGCACCTCAGGATGACGGCGACAACCCACAGTCCATGTAAAATTGAACGCGCAGTTTCGGTTCCAAAGGAACAGCAAGCAATGGCCGACCTTCACAGCCCCAGATAAAACTTCTTGATCAGATCGTTGTTGTTGAGGGCTTCCATGGTGGCGCCCTCGAAGGCGATCTTGCCGTGGACGATGACGTAGCCGCGGTCGGCGATGCGGATCGCCTGGGTGAAGTTCTGCTCGGCCATCAGCACGGTGAGCTTGTAGCGCTCCTTCATCTCCGCGATGGCGTCGATGGTGCGGCTGACCAGGATCGGGGCGAGGCCGACCGAGGGCTCGTCGACCAGCAGGATCTTCGGCGCCAGCATCATCGCGCGGCCGAGCGCGATCATCTGCTGCTCGCCGCCCGACATCGAGCCGGCGAGCTGGCCGCGGCGCTCGGCGAGCCGCGGGAAGGTCTCGAAGCAGACGTCGAGGTTGCGGGCGAGTTCGCGCCGCGCGGTCGGGCGGTAGGCGCCGAGCAGCAGGTTCTCCTCGACCGTGAGCTTGGGAAACAGCCGGCGGCCTTCCGGCACCAGCGCGATGCCGAGGTCGACGATTTCCTCCGTGGTGCGGCCGACGAGGTCGTGCTTGACGCCGTCGATCTCGGCGACGATCGAGCCCTGGCTCGGCCGCACGATGCCCATGATGCATTTCATCAGCGTCGATTTGCCGTTGCCGTTGGTGCCAAGCAGCGTCACGGTCTCGCCGCCGCCGACCTCGATCGAGACGTCGTCGAGCACCCGCACCGCGCCGTAGGCGGCGTGGATCGCGGAGATGGTGAGGCTACTGGCCAAGGTACGCCCTCTCCACTTCCGGATCGCGCATCACGTCGTTCGGCAGCCCGTCGGCGATCTTCTTGCCGGAGACGAGCACGACCAGGCGCTGCGAGAAGCTCATCACCGCGCGCATGATGTGCTCGATCAGGATGATGGTGACGCCCTGGGCGTTGAGGCGCTGCAGCAGCGTCAGAATTTCTTCGACCTCGGAATGGGTGAGGCCGGCCATCGATTCGTCGGCGATCAGGAGCTTCGGCTCCGCCGCCATGGCGCGCGCGAGTTCGAGCTTGCGCATCTCGACCTGGGTGAGGTCGCGCGGCAGGTGCCGCGCCTTGGCGTCGAGGCCGACCTCGCGGAGCAGGTCGACGCAGCGCCCCTCGACGTCGTGGATGTGGGCGCCGCGCGCGCGCCGCCACGGTGTAGAGCAGCGGAATGCGCATGTTGTCGAGCAAAGAAAGGCTCGCGAACGGCCGCGGCAATTGAAAGCGTGCGCGACAGGCCGAGCCGGGTGCGCTGATGCGCGGTCGCGCCGTCGAGCCGCCGGCCGGCGAAGCGCACCGAGCCCTGCTCGTTCTGCAGCGTGCCGCAGATGCAGTTGACCAGCGTCGACTTGCCGGAGCCGTTCGGGCCGATCAGGCCGAGGCGCTCGCCCCCCCGCACCGCAATGCTGATCTTGTCGAGCGCGACGAAGCCGCCGAAGCGCTTGCCGAGATTGTCGATCTGCAGGAGGTCGGTCGTGGTGTCGGTCGTGGTGCCGCTCATGGCGCTGCTTCGTGGCGCTGTTCATGGCGCAGCTCCCGGCGAGGATGCGGACGCATCCTTTTTCAAGCCGCCGCGGATCAGCGCAGCCGGCTTGCGCGGCAGGTATTTTCGCACCAGCCCGGTGATGCCGCTCGGCGCCACGATCACGAAGCCGACGAGCAGACAGCCGACGATCAACAGATTGACCGCCGAGGAGATGGTGACGGTCGCGATCTGCTGCAGCGAGCCGAGCAGGATCGCGCCGATCAGCGGGCCGACCCAGCTGGTGGTGCCGCCAATGAGCGGCATCGCGATCGAGTTGACGGCGTAATCGAGGCCGAACGCCGAGGACGGCTGCAGATAGCCGATGTAATACGGAAACGGCGCGCCGGCCATGCCCATCAGACCGCCGGAGATCGTGGTCGCGATCAGCTTGAGGCGCAGCGTCGGCACGCCGGAGGCTTCCGCCGCCAGTTCGTCGTCGCGCACGGTGGCGAAGCCGTAGCCGAGCCGCGAGCGCTCGATCAGCCGCGCCACGGTGATGGCGCAGATCGCCAAGACCAGCATGATCAGAAACAGATATTTGATATAGGAGCCGAACGGCCAGATGTTCTCCGGCCGCACGATATAGGCGCCGCGCGAGCCGCCGACATAGTCCCAATTGACCACCAGCGTCTCCAGCACCACGGCGAGCGCCAGCGACGCGATGGAGAAGAACGCGCCGCGCAGCCGCAGCGTCAGATAGCCCATGCCGAACCCGACCACGCCGGACACGACGCCGCCGAACATGACCAGAAACGGAATCGGCAGCGGATGGAATTTGTGGATGGCGACGGTCGAATAGGCGCCGAGCGCGAAGAAGGCGGCGGAGCCGAAATTGACGTAGCCGCAATAGCCGCCGAGGATGTTCCAGGCGGTCGCCAGGACGACGTATTGCAGCACGACATAGCCGGCGAAGAACAGATATTCGTTGCCGAAGGTGACGGCCCAGGCATAGAGCGCCGCGCCGATGGCGAGCCAGATGATGAAAAAGACGTCCGTGCGCACGGTCAGCGTCCCAACAGGCCGGCCGGCCGCACCGCCAGCGTCAGCAACAAAAATCCGAACGACACCGCCGGCGCCCAGGACGGCCCGTAGAAGGTCGAGGTCAGGCTTTCGACGACGCCGACCAGCATCGCCGCGATCACCGTGCCCGGCAGGCTGCCCATGCCGCCAAGCACGCAGATGGCGAACACGCGGCCGATATATTGCCGCCCGACCGACGGCTCGACCGGCTGGATGATGATGAGAAAGGCGCCGGCGAGCGACGCCGTCGCGATCGAGATGCCGAACGCGATGCGCTTGATGCGGATCGGATCGATCGCCAACAGCTTGAGCGCGAACTGATCCTGCGCCACCGCCATGATGGCGCGGCCGACGAAGGTCCGCGTCAGGATGAGCTCCAGCACGGCGATCATGAGCAGTGACACGATGCACGGCACCAGGATGCGCAGCGGAATATCGAGATAGCCGAAATGCAAGGTCGGGCCGATATAGCGCGCCTCGACGTAGCGGTAGTCGACGCCGAAATAGAGCACCAGCAGCACTTCGGTGATGAAGAGAAGGCCGAAGAAGAAGGCGAGGCCGCGCAGCGCTTCCTGCCCGCGTTTCTCGAACGAGACGTAGTAGACCTGATAGATCACCGCGCCGAGCGCGTAGAACGCCGGCGTCATGATGATGGCGATCGAGGATGGGATCGAGCCCCAGCTGCGCGTTGATGTAATAAACGACATAGGAGCCGAGAATGATGAACGCCGGATGGGCGATGTTGACGATGTCGAGAATGCCGAACGACAGCGAGATGCCGGCGGTCACCGCCGCGTAGAAGCCGCCGATCAGGATGCCGGACACGAGCGCGTTGATAAGGAGATCGAACGAAAAAAACATTACGGGGTCCTGCCATCCTGTGCCGCGAGCGTCGCTGCGGCATCGGCCCGCAGGTGCATCCTCGCGAGAGCACCCATGGGCAGGCGCATGGAGCCACGCACGGGCCGGACCGGAATCCAAATCCCCCGGGGAACGCGACGCTTGACCATTCGAACCATGATTTCAGACACGGTGGGTAGGAGGTAGAGAGAGGCTCCTCGCGGAGCCCGTCATCAGGCGCCCCGGAGGCCGGACCTGTCGGCACGGCCTCCACCTCATGACGAGACGACGTCGACAAGCACGCGGCAGCGGCGCCTTAAGCCGCCGTGCGCGCTCGCTCGGGGATAGACAGCGGCGAGTTGGCGCTGTCAAGGAATTCGACGGTCAAGAAGATCATGTCCTTGTCGCCGATGTTTTCGAGGTCGTGCACCTTGCTCTCGCCGGCGGCGTAGGTCTCGTGCCGGGTTTCGCCCGGCTGGTAGCTGTATTCGACGGTCTTGCCGTCATTGACGTGCTGGCGGCCGCGGCCGCCGGTGACGCAGGTCCAGAAATAATCGAGCACATGGCGGTGGAAGCCGATGCGCTGGCCCGGCTTGAGCGTGATCATCCACACCCGTACCCGCTCGTTCTCCGAGATGAGCGTACGGCCGACGCAGCCATTGTTGTTGACGCGCTCGCGCTCGAATTCCGCCGCGACCGCAGCGGGCCATGCCGACAGGTCGGCGCTGTCGGTGGCCTTGTCCAGCATGGTGAGAGCCATGGCGTTCCTCCGCTAATTATGCGCACAGTATAGAGAATTTTGCGGCGGGGGAACCAGCGGGATTTTTAAATGGCGACGGTCGGTGTGCGGCGCGAAAATGGGCACAAAACGGCGACGCCGCGCCGCGCGCTGATCGTCGGCGGCTCGATGAGCGGCCTTCTGGCCGGCATGATGCTGGCGCGACGCGGCTGGCAGGTCGAGGTGTTCGAACGCGCCGGCGAGGAACTCTCCGGGCGTGGCGCCGGCATCGTGGCGCAGAGCGAATTGATCGCCCGGCTCACCGCGCTCGGGCTCGACGTCGAGGCGCTCGGCGTCAAGGTGACGACGCGCCAACTGATCGACGCCACGGGCCGCATCGCCGCGACGGTGACCTGCCCCCAGGTGCTCACCGCCTGGGAGCGGGTCTACCGCATCCTGCGCGACGCGTTTCCGGCCGCGCATTATCATCGCGGCCGCGGGCTCAAGGCCTTCGAGCAGGATACGGCGGGCGTCCGCGCCGTCTTCAACGACGGCGGCGACGCCGAAGGCGACGTGCTGATCGGCGCCGACGGCTTGCGCTCGACCGTGCGGCAGCACTGCCTGCCCGACGTCGCGCCGGTCTATGCCGGCTACGTCGCCTGGCGGGCGCTGCTCGCCGAAAGCGCACTTTCCGCCGGCGATCCACCGCGCGCTGTTCGAGGCGATGACGTTCTGCCTGCCGCCCGGCGAACAGTTCCTCGGCTATCCGGTCGCCGGCCCCGACAACGATCTGCGGGGCGGGCCATCGCCGTTATAACGTCGTGTGGTACCGCCCGGCGGACGAGGCGAACGGGCTGCGGCGGCTTCTCACCGACGAGCGCGGCGTCACCCACGCTATCGCCATTCCGCCGCCGCTCGTCCCTCGCGCCGCGATCGCCGCGATGCGCGATGCGGCGGAGCAGCTGCTGGCGCCGCAATTGCGCGCCGTCGTGCGATTGATCGAGGAGCCGATCCTGCAGCCGATCTACGATCTGGAAAGCCCGCGCCTCGCCTTCGGCCGCGTCGCGCTGATCGGCGACGCCGCCTGCGTCGCCCGCCCCCATGTCGGCGCCGGCGTCGCCAAGGCCGCCGACGACGCCTTCGCGCTCGCCGCGGCGCTCGACGCCGACGACGACGTCGCCGCCGCGCTCAGGAGCTTCGAAGCTGCCCGCCTGCCGGAAAACCGAAAAATCGTCGAGCGCGCGCGCCACCTCGGCGCGTATCTACAGGCGAGCCAGAGCGCCGAGGAGCGCACGCGCTCCGCCCGTCACGGCATTCCGCAGGCGGTCCTGGCGGAGACCGCGATGCTGGATTTTTTGTACGATAGAGTTGATTGAAGTGGCTTCGTCATTGCGAGCCGGCCGCGTCCAGCGCGCGGATGAGATCCACATAAAGCTCGTCCGCATCCTCGAGGCCGGCGGCGAAGCGCAGCAGGTCGCCGGGACACGGCGAGCCTTCGCCTTCGATCGAGGCGCGGTGTTCGATCAGGCTTTCGGTGCCGCCGAACGACGTCGCGCGCTTCCATAGTTCGACCGCGGCGGCGACCGCGATGGCGGCCGCCTCGCCGTTGCCGATGCGGACGGAGAACATGCCGCCGAAGCCGCCCTGCATCTGCCGCACCGCGACGTCGTGGCCGGCATGCTGCGCGAGGCCGGGATAAAGCACGGCGGAGACGGCGGGATGTTCGAGAAGCCGCGCCGCGAGCGTCGCCGCGGTCTGCGCCTGCCGGCGCACGCGCAGATCGAGCGTGCGCATGCCGCGCATCAACAGCCAGGCGTCGAAACCGGACGAGCGCGCTGCCGAGCTGGGTGCGCATCTTGCGAATGCGCGACCACAGCCGGGTGCCGCCCGCCGCGGCGAGCGCGCCGGCGATGATGTCGGAGTGGCCGTTGAGATATTTGGTCGCCGAGTGCATGACGATGTCGGCGCCGAGCTGCAACGGCCGGGTGAAGATCGGCGTCGCGACGGTCGAATCGACGCACAGCACGGCATCGACGGCGTGCGCGATATCGGCGATCGCCGCGATGTCGGTGATCGTCCATAGCGGATTGCTCGGCGTCTCGATCCAGAACAGCCCGGTCTCGCCCGGCCTGACCGCGGCGCGCACCGCGTCGAGGTCGGAGGTGTCGACGAAGCTGACGCGATGGCCGTACTGCCCGATCTCGCGCAGCCAGGAGCGGAAACCCCAATACATCACCTCCGAGGCGATGATGTGGGTCGGCCGCTCCAGCGCCAGCAGCACCGCGGTCGCGGCCGCCATGCCCGAGCCGAACAGCAGCGCCTCGTCGGCCCCTTCCAACGCGGCGATCAGGCTCTCGGCCTGCTGGACCGAAAGGTTGTCGGTCCGGCCGTAGACATAACCGGAGCGATAGCCATTGTCCGGGTCGCGCAGGAACGTCGCCGACATATGGATCGGGGGAATGACGGCGTTGGTCGTGGGTTCATGCGCGCCGAAGCGCCCGGGCGACCAGCGTCGGCGTCGTCAATCGCTGCTTTGTCTGGTCGTCCATCCGCTCCTCGACAGCACTTAATGCCGGCCGACCCGGGCGAGTTCCGGCGACCGCGCTGGTCCGGATGATATTTTTTCCCGGTGCGGGCGCTAAATGACATTGCCGTGCCAGCGGATGACGGCCGGGTAAAATTATCGTGCTGTGCGAGAGGTAACGCTTACCTAAATGACTCGGCGGTATGCTGACGCGCCTCCCTCACCGGTGTCGATGATGACGACCTCCCGCTCGGACCCGCTTGCCGATCCGGCGCCGACATTTCGCGACGCTTGTCTCGACGCTTGCCGCCGCCGCAAAATCTACCTGCACGCTCTGGTGATATTCGCGGCCTCGCGCGCCGTCGTCGCCATCGGCGTCGGTTTCGGCGCCTTCGTGCCCGCCAATTCGCCGCCTTGGCCGTGGGACCCCGGCAATGCTTGGTACACAAGGCTGCTGCGCTGGGACTCCGCCTGGTATTCCACCATCGTTACGGATGGCTACCGCTATACCGCGGCCCCCTCGCCGTACGGCTCGACCGGCCTTTTCCCGCTCTATCCCCTGATCTGCTACGCGGCGAAATCGCTGTTCGGCATCGACCAGAATCTGGCGCTGTTCCTGGTCGCGAACCTCGCCGCCGTCGCGGTCGCGCTGCTCTTGACCAAGTTCGTCAAGGATGAAATGGGCGACGCCGAGGTCACACTGGCGAGTGTCGCGTTGTTTTGTTTTTTCCCGTTTTCGCTGTTTCTCTCCGCCGGCTACACCGAGTCGCTCGCTCTGATGTTCGTGTTGCTCGGCCTCATGCTGGCGCGGCGCGGGCAATTCATGCCCGCGGCGGCGATGGCCGCCCTTGCGCTCGCCACCCGCTCGACCGGCATCGTCATGCTGCCCGTGATCCTGTGGGAGCTGTGGCGGCGCGACAAATTGCCGTGGCCTTATGTGCTGCCGAAGATGGCGCTGTGCGGCCTGATCGCACTCTCCGGCCTCGTCGCATACATGGCCTATCTCGAGGTCGCATTCGGCAATCCGTTCGCCTTCGCCACCACCCATGCTTCGTGGGAAGGCGGCACGCTGTGGCAGCGCGTCGTGGCGGCGGCGACACTCGCGCCGTTCCGCAATTTCGACATTGCGCTCGGCGGCTGGTTCGTGTGCTTCGTGCTGCTGACGGTCTGGTCATTCACGCGGCTGCGTTTCGCGGTGTCGCTCTACGCGCTCGGCTCTCTTGCTTTTCCCTATTTTACCGTCGGCATCACCGGCTCGACCAACCGCTTCGTGCTGATGTGCTTTCCCGCCTTCATGCTGCTGGGCTTGATGTGCCGAGGCAAGTTGTGGCTCACGGGCGCGCTGATCGGCATTTTTGCGGCGCTGCTTGCGACCGACACCGCCTTGTTCTCGCGCTGGTACTGGGTGGGTTAAACGCCCTCACACGTGCTGGCCGCCATTGATGTGGATCTCGGCGCCGTTGACGTAGGACGAGGTCTCCGTGCACAGCACGTAGATGATCTTCGCCACCTCGTCGGGCGTGCCGAGCCGGTGCAGCGGGATCATCTCCACGATCTTTTCCGTGCCGGGCGAAAGGATCGCGGTATCGATCTCGCCCGGTGCGATGGCGTTGACGCGCACGCCCCTGGCACCGAAATCCGCGGCCATCTCGCGGGTCAGCGACGCGAGCGCCGCCTTCGAGGTGGCGTAAGCGGCGCCTGCAAATGGGTGCACGCGCGAGCCGGCGATCGAGGTGACGTTGACGACCGAACCCTTGGCGGCCTCGAGCTCGTCGATCAGCCCGCGCGCCAGCATGATCGGCGCGAAGAAATTGACCTGAAAGACGTGACGCCAATCCTCGATCGCGGTGTCGATCGAGCCGAGCCGCTTGCCGCCCTCAGCCTTCGGCGAGATGGCGGCATTGTTGACGAGCGCGTGCAGTTCGCCGTTGATCCGCCCCTTGATGTCCACGATGGCGGCCTTGGTATTGTCGATGTCGGCGAGGTCGACCTGGATGTGGTCCTCGGGCCCCGCCTCCCACGGGCAGTTTTCCGGAAACGGATGGCGCGAACAGGTGATGACGCGCCAGCCGGCGGCGGAAAACCGCTTCACCGTCGCGTGGCCGATGCCGCGGCTGGCCCCGGTCAACAGGAGCGTGCGGCGCGGCTGGTTGCTGGTCGGCATGTTTTTTTCTTTCTTGTCCCTTGTCGTGCCGGCTTCGACGACGATCACGGATAGAGCCGGGTCTTCTCCCACGGCGCGGCCGGATCGGCGCGTGTAAACACGATGCGGTCGTGCAGACGGAACGGCCGCTCGTGCCAGAACTCGATCGCGTGCGGCCTCACCCGATAGCCCGACCAGTGCGGCGGCCGCGGCACCGCGCCGACGGCGAATTTGGCGGTGTAGAACGCGACCGCCTTCTCGAACGCCTTGCGGCTTTCGAGCGGCGCCGATTGTTTGGAGGCCCAAGCGCCGATCTGCGCCATGCGCGAACGGGTGGCGAAATAGGCGTCCGCCTCGGCGCCCGTCACCGGCTCGACGCTGCCGCGCAGGCGCACCTGGCGCTGCAGCGATTTCCAATAAAACGTCAGCGCCGCCTTGGCCGCGACCTTGAGCTCGACGCCCTTGCGGCTGCCGGTGTTGGTGTAGAACACAAAGCCGTCCGCGTCGAAGCCCTTCAGGAGCACCATGCGGGCATTAGGCATGCCGTCGGGATCGACGGTCGAGAGCGTCATCGCCTCTGGATTGACCGGTTCGGTCTTCCGGGCCTCCACGAACCAGGTTGCAAACAGCCGCAATGGCTCGTCTGCGGTGGTGAAGTCACCACTCGTTAACCCTGCCGGGTGTTCTATGGATGTTACGTCGGACATTTTCAGGTCGGACATTTTCGGAGTACCCAGGTGCTCGCATGGGGCGATCGGACAGCGAGCCGCCGGTCTCTATATAATGGAACGGCGGCAGCGCGCCTACCTTGCCTCCTCGAAAGCCGTGATTGGCGCGCGACCGGACCGCGGTTTTGGCGGCTGGCGCGGGTAGCGGCGCTGTTGTGCGCGGGGCTCGCCGCCGGCTGCTCGTTCCAGCTCGGTTCGCTGATGCCCGGCCGCGACGGCGGCGACGTGGAGCCGACTGGCGCGCTGCGCCCGCCGCCCGCTCCGGTCCAACAGGCGGTGGAGGCCCCGCCCGTCGGAATTCGATCTCGCTTATGCGCGCAAGGTCGCCGCCGACGTGCTCGCGCGCGGCGGCAAGGATGCGAGCGTGCCCTGGGAGAACCCGCAAACCGGTGCCGGCGGCAACATCACCCCGCTCGCCACGTCCTACAATGAAGGCATTTTCACCTGCCGCGATTTCCTGGCGAGCTACGTCAAGGGCGAATCGCAGTCCTGGCTGCAAGGCGAGGCTTGCCGCACCCGGCTGGGCAAGTGGGAGGTGAAAAGCCTGACGCCGCTCAAGCATGATTGAGCGGCCGGGATGATTGAATGGGCCCGCCGCCTGCGGATTTGCCGGTCGGCGCCCAAACTTTAGACGCCCAATGACCGCCGTCATGCCGCCTTCGCATTGCGCGAGGGTCGGTTAAGCCCCACATTCATGGCTGAGATTCTCGGCAGGATTTCGAGCAAGAAGATTTCTGGCGCGAAGATTTCCGGCAAGGGTCGGGGCAGCTGGGGAAAAGCCCCACAAGATGAGCGGAGTCCGTGGGGATGCGTGATCCCTATGAAGTGCTAGGCGTTGATCGCAAGGCGAATGCGGCCGAGGTCAAGAGCGCTTTCCGGCGCCTGGCCAAGAAGCTGCATCCCGACGCCAACAAGAATGATCCCAAGGCGGCGGGGCGCTTTGCCGAGATCAACGCCGCCTACGAGATTTTGGGCGACGACGACAAGCGCAAGGCGTTCGACCGCGGCGAAATCGACGCCGAAGGCAAGCCGCGCTTCCAGGGGTTTCGAAGGATTCGGCCAGGGCGGGCGGGCGCATCCGGGCGGCTTCGGTCCGGACGCCGAATTCGAGACTTTCAACTTCGGCCCGGAGGGCTTTACCCGCGGGGCGCGGCGCGGCCGTGCCGGCGCCGCGCCCGGCGGCGGGGGTTTTGGCGGGTTCGAGGACATTCTGCGCGAGGCCTTCGGTGGTGCTGGTGGCGGGCGCGGGCGTCCCGGCGGCGCCGGTTTCGAGACCGAGGACATGGCGACCGGGGCCGACGTCCGCGCGGCGCTGACCGTGACGCTGCCTGAAGCCGCCCATGGCGTCACCCAGCGGGTGCGGCTGCCGACCGGCAAGGACGTCGAGGTCAAGATTCCGGCCGGAATTGCCAATGGCCAGACCGTGCGCTTGCGCGGCCAGGGCATGGCCGGACCGGGCGGCACGGGCGACGTGCTCATCGCCGTAACGGTCGCGCGGCATCCTTTATTCACGCTCGAAGGCGCCGACGTGCGGCTCGATCTGCCGATGACGCTCTACGAGGCCGTGCTCGGCGCCAAGGTGCGGGTGCCGACGCTCGACCGGCCGGTCGAGATCACGGTGCCGCCGGGGACCTCGAGCGGCCGCACCTTCCGCCTCAAGGGCAAGGGCTTTCCCGCCAAGGAGGGCCATGGCGACCTCCTCGCCACCGTCCAGATCGTGCTCCCCGAACGCCCCGACGAGGAACTCGAGGCGTTGATGAAAAAGTGGCAGACGGACAAGTCCTTACGATCCGCGCAAGGACATGTGAGCCCAGAACTGCGCGAAGGCGCATGGCGGCTCGGCGGTCGCTGGCTTATCGCCTTGATGTCCTGATTGCTGCGGCGCACACATCCGCGCCACATTGCCCGATGGGCGCCTCTTGGCGGCAAGTCATTGTTCCGCTTTTGGCATTCCAAATCAGAATAGGTCGTAGTCCGACAATTCATTACGCGTCTGCTGCGACGCAACATATATCGGCTGGACTGGGCGGTCGGGGGCATCGCCGCAAGAGCGAGCCGATCCATGTCAACCCTCCGCCAGCGCGCGGGCGCGGCCGTCGTCAGCCTGCCCCCCGAGACCAGCGCCTAAAGCCTCTGCCGCCGAGCCTGGTCGCCCTGTTCGCGCTCGTCTGCGGCGCGACCATCGCCAATGTCTATTACGCCCAGTCGCTGGTCGGCCCGATCGCGCAGAGCCTCGGCGTGCCGGAAAACCTGGCCGGCACGATCGTGACGCTGACCCAGCTCGGCTTCGGCGCCGGGCTGTTCTTCGTCGTCTGCCTCGGCGACCTGATCGAGAACCGGCGGCTCATCCTCGTGACCTCCGCCGGCGTGGTTTTAAGCCTGATCGGCGTCGCGGCGAGCCGCACGGCGACCCCGTTCTTCATCGCCTCGTTCGCGCTCGGCGTCTCGTCGGTCGGCGCGCAGATCCTGCTGCCGCTCGCCGCGCATCTGTCGCCGGAAAAGACGCGCGGCCGGGTCATCGGCAACATCATGGGCGGCCTCCTCGCCGGCATCATGCTGTCGCGGCCGCTCGCGAGCTTCCTGACCGCCGCGTTCGGCTGGCGCGCGGTCTTCATGTTTTCGGCCGTACTCATGCTGGCGATCCTGGCGCTGCTTTGGCGCATCCTGCCGCGGCGGCAGCCACGCCCGGGCGTCGGCTATGGCGGCCTGATCATGTCGATGCTGCAACTTCTCGCCACCTCCCCGACGCTGCGGCGCCGCGCCGCCTATCAGGGCGCGCTGTTCGCGGCGTTCAATCTGTTCTGGACCGCCGCGCCGTTGATGCTGCGCGACCGCTTCGGCTTCGGCCAGGACGCGATCGCGCTGTTCGCGCTCGCCGGTGCCGGCGGCGCCCTGATTGCGCCGCTGGCCGGGCGGCTGGCCGACTGGGGCTTCACCCGGGCGACGACCGCGGGCGCCATGGTCTGCGTCATCGCCGGGCTGCTCGTCACCGGCTGGGCCACCGCCGCCGGCGCGCTCATCGCGCTGACGCTCGCCACCGTCATGTTCGACGCCGCCGTGCAGGCCAACCACATCGTCGGCCAGCGCACCGTCTACGGCATCTCAGCCGAGGCGCGCGGCCGCCTCAACGCGGTGTACATGACCTGCATCTTCCTGTGCGGGGCGGTCGGCTCGTCGCTCGGCTCATTCACTTATGTCGACGGCGGCTGGTGGTCGACGGCATTGGTCGGGGCGGGCCTCGGGGCGATGATTCTGCTTGTGTTTGCAACGGAATACCGGCGCGCTTGATCCCCGGCCGCGTCCCCGGCGGGAGCGGCCGCGATCTTTACCGCACGGCCGGGCGCCGCTTGATAGCTCCTGCACCCCTGTGCCATAGGAGGCCCCTGGGGCCGGGAGCGTCGAGCGGGGGTCGGAATAATGTCGGGAGTTTCGGGCCTCATGCACGGCAAGCGCGGCCTCATCATGGGGGTCGCCAACAATCGCTCCCTGGCTTGGGGCATCGCCAAGGCCTGCCATGCCCACGGCGCCAAGCTTGCCTTCACGTACCAGGGCGACGCGCTGAAGAAGCGGGTCGAACCGCTGGCGCACGAGGTCGGCGGCCTCATCGTCGGCGATTGCGACGTCACCGTCCCGCAATCGATCGACGCCGTGTTCGCGACGCTGCGCTCGCACTGGGACACCATCGATTTTCTCGTCCATGCGATCGCATTCTCCGACCGCGAGCAGCTCGACGGCCGCTACGTCGACACCACGCAGGACAATTTCACCAAGACCATGCTGGTGAGCTGCTATTCGCTCACCGCCATCGCCCAGCGCGCGGAAAAGCTGATGCCGAACGGCGGCTCCATCGTCACGCTCACCTATTACGGGGCGGAGAAATGGATGCCGCATTATAACGTCATGGGCGTCGCCAAGGCGGCGCTCGAAGCTTCGGTGCGCTATCTCGCCGCCGATCTCGGCGTCGACAACATCCGCGTCAACGCCATTTCCTCGGGGCCGATCAAGACGCTCGCCGCCTCCGGCATCGGCGACTTCCGCTACATTCTCGATGGAACGAGCACAACGCGCCGCTGCGGCGCACCGTGACCATCGAGGAAGTCGGCGAAGCCGGTGCCTATCTCCTCTCCGACATGTCGCGCGGCGTCACCGGCGAAGTGCATCACGTCGATGCCGGCTACAACATCGTCGGCATGAAGCACCCGGACGCGCCGGATATCGCCGTCGGCAAGAACGGCGAGGGATAAGAGTAACCTAAGCCGTCATTGCGCGGGCTAGCGCCGCGCAACCGTGCTGAAATTCCCCGTCAAATTGCGAGGAGCGCAGCGACGAAGCAATCCAGAGTCAGCCGCCGTGATTGGATTGCTTCGGGTCAAGCCCGGCAATGACGAGTGAAGCACCCCCACAAAAACAGCAGCGGCCGGACCTGAGCCCAGCCGCTGTCACGAAACACCGCTCAGGCGCCTCGCGAATAACGAAGCTGACGGCGCGGCCCCTTGCGAGGCGCGCGCTCGCGTCAGTTACTTCGTCTTCTTTTTCATCTTCTTCTTCTTCGCCATGATCTTGAATCCTTATGGTGGGTGTTGAATCAACGGCAAGGTTGAGTTCAAGCTTGCGGGCTTGTCTCTCGGTCCCCTTGGCCTTCGTCCCCCATGCCGACGCGGACGTTGCCACAGCGCGGCCGTCACCGCAATGGAAAAATCGAAAATAACCCTTATTTTTCCGTAGCTTAACAGATATTCAGCTTGTCATTAATCGCCGTTCAGCGAGATGAATGCGACGTGAACGATTATGCTGAAGATGGCGATGCCGCCGCCGCGGCCATCCGAACTCATCGCGTACCTTTTTGCACGTGCGAAAAGCCGCGCCGGCATCCACGCCCGCCTGCCATTCGGGCCAATTTGACCGGGGGGATGACGCGGGCTACCAAGCCCGACGCGCCTTTCCCTGAAATCGCTTCAGCGTCGCCAAACGCTCATGTCGTTCAATACGTTCGGGCATTCGTTCCGGGTCACCACCTTCGGCGAGAGCCACGGGCCCGCGATCGGCTGCGTGGTCGACGGCTGCCCGCCGCGCATCGCGCTCGATCAAACCGACATTCAGCCCTATCTCGACCGCCGCCGGCCGGGCCAGTCGCGCTTCACCACGCAGCGCCAGGAGCCGGACCAGGTCAAGATCCTGTCCGGCGTGTTCTTTGACGAAGCCGCCGGCCGACAGGTGACGACCGGCACGCCGATCGCGCTCGTCATCGACAATGTCGATCAGCGCAGCAAGGATTATTCCGACATCAAGAACAAATACCGCCCCGGCCACGCCGACTTCACCTACGACATCAAATACGGCGTGCGCGACTATCGCGGCGGCGGCCGCCAGTCCGCGCGCGAGACGGCGATGCGGGTCGCGGCGGGCGCGATCGCGCGCAAGGTCGTGCCGGGCGTCACCGTGCGCGGCGCGCTCGTGCAGATGGGCCCGCATCGCATCGACCGCGCGCGCTGGGACTGGGCGCGAGGTGGACAACAATCCGTTCTTCTGTCCCGACGCCGACAAGGCCGCGTTCTTCGCCGACTATCTCGACGGCGTCCGCAAGAGCGGCTCCTCGGTCGGCGCCGTCATCGAGATCGTCGCCGACGGCGTGCCCGGAGGCCTCGGCGCGCCGATCTACGGCAAGCTCGACGCCGACCTCGCCGCGGCGCTGATGAGCATCAACGCCGTCAAGGGCGTCGAGATCGGCGCCGGCTTCGAAGCCGCCGCGCTCACGGGCGAAGCGAATTCCGACGAGATGCGCATGGGCAATGACGGCCGGCCGCATTTTCTCTCCAACAATGCCGGCGGCATTCTGGGCGGCATCTCGACCGGACAGCCGGTCGTGGCGCGCTTTGCGGTCAAGCCGACCTCCTCGATGCTGACGCCGCGCCGGACCGTCGACCGCTTCGGCCACGACGCCGAAATCTCCACCACCGGCCGCCACGACCCCTGCGTCGGCATCCGCGCCGTGCCGGTCGGCGAGGCCATGGTGGCGTGCGTGATCGCCGATCACTATCTGCGTCATCGCGGCCAGGTCGGGGAGGCGCCAGCCTGGCCGTTCGCGCCGCCGGCGGGATGATTGTGATGAGCGTCATTGCGATGCCGCGTTCTCTTAGGAAAAACAATAAATGAACGAATCGATCCAACGCATCCGCGCCGCCATCACCGCGTTCGCCCGCGGCGAGATCGTCATCGTCGCCGATGACGACGACCGCGAGAACGAAGGCGACCTGTTCGTCGCCGCCTCGCTGTGCACGCCGGAGAAGATGGCGTTCATCATCCGCAACACCTCCGGCATCGTCTGCGCGCCGCTCGACCAGGACGAGGCGCGGCGGCTGCATCTCGATCCGATGGTGGCGCGCAACGACGCGCCGCTCGGCACTGCGTTCACCGTGTCGGTCGACGCCAAGCCACGGCCTCACCACCGGCATTTCGGCGGAAGAGCGCAGCAACACCGTGCGCGCGTTGGCCAACGGCAATATGGGCCCGGGCGATTTCGTGCGGCCCGGCCACGTCTTCCCGCTGGTGGCCAAGGAGGGCGGCGTCTTGATGCGCTCCGGCCATACCGAAGCCTGCGTCGACCTGTGCCGGCTCGCCGGCCTGCCGCCGGTCGGCGTGCTCGCCGAGCTGATGAACGACGACGGCACCGTGATGCGCGGACCCGAGCTCGCGGCTTTCGCCGAGCGCCACAAGCTGCAGCGCTTCAACATCGCCGAACTGATCGCCTACCGCCAGGCGCGCGACAAGCTGATCGAGCGGGTGGCGGAGTTTCCCGTCGAGTCCGAGATCGGCACGCTCGCGGGCTACGCCTTCCAGACCCCGTTCGATCCGTTCTATCACATGGCGTTCGTCCATGGCCGCATCGGCGACGGCCGGGACGTGCCGGCGCGGCTGCATCGCGCCAACCTGATCCTGGACGTGTTCGGCGGCGCCAAGGCCGTCCACCGCACGCTCGAACGCTTCAAGGCCGAAGGCCGCGGCGTGCTGGTCATTCTGCGCGACGGCGCCGCGGGCGTGCCCGTGATGGCGATCCCGAAATCCAACGGGACGACGTCCGACGAGGCGCGCACGCAGCAATGGCGCGAAATCGGTCTGGGCGCGCAGATCCTCAAGGACCTCGGCGTCACCTCCATCAGGCTTCTGACCCAGTCGCGTCACATGACCTATGTCGGGCTCTCCGGCTTCGGCATCGAAATTTCCGCAACGGAGCCGGTCGAAGTGTGAATTCCCGTTGCGCCAACGCGCATCGGCAACCATCGAGGGGCACAATGAACAGGATCATTTCGTTCGCGCGCATCGCCGCGGCGCTGGCGCTGATCGGGCTTACGGTGTCGGCCTGCGGCTACAACACCATTCCGACGCTCGAGGAACAGGCCAAGGCGCGCTGGGCCGACGTGCAGAACCAGTATCAGCGCCGCGCCGATCTCATTCCTAATCTGGTCGCGACGGTGCAAGGCTATGCCAAGCAGGAGAAAGAGGTCCTGACCGCCGTCATCGAGGCCCGCGCCAAGGCGACGCAGGTCAAGATCGACGCCTCGCAGCTCACCGACCCGGCGAAGCTCAAGGCGTTTTCGGACGCGCAGAACCAGCTCTCGGGCGCGCTCGGACGGCTGCTGGCGGTGTCGGAGAATTATCCGGATCTGAAATCCAACGCCAACTTCCTCGCTTTGCAGTCGCAGCTCGAGGGCACCGAGAACCGCATCGCGGTGGCGCGGCGCGACTATATCGAGGCGGTGCGCGCCTATAACCTCTCGCTGCGCACCTTCCCGAGCGTGCTGTGGGCGAAGACCGCCTTCGCCGGCAACAAGCCGATGGCGGAATTCACCGCAACCGAAGGCGCCGAGAAGCCGCCGCAGGTCAAGTTCTGATGATGACTCCGCGTCATTCCGGGGCCGAGCGCAGCTCGGAGCCCGGAATCCATACTCCCGGTTCCAAGAGCGTCGGCACGGCGCACGCTCCTCTGCGCCGTCCGGGGTTATGGATTCCGGGCTCGCGCTTCGCGCGCCCCGGAATGACGGTTTGGTTGGCCGCGGCGCTGATACTTTCCATTGCCACCATCGCCCTCGCCGCCTTCAACTTCCCCCCACTGACCGGCCGCGTCGTCGATCAGGCCAATGTGATAGCCCCGGCGACCCGCAGCGCCATCGAGGCGAAATCGAAGCAGCTGGAGGACAAGTCCGGCATCCAGTTGGTCGTCGCCACGGTGAAATCGCTGCAAGGCGGCGACATCGAGACCTATGCCAATGAACTGTTCCGGTTCTGGAAGCTCGGCGAAGCCAAGAAGAACAACGGCGTGCTGCTCCTCGTCGCGCCGACCGAGCACAAAGTGCGCATCGAGGTCGGCTACGGCCTCGAAGGCACGCTGACCGATGCGCTGTCTTCGGTGATCATCGCCAGCGCCATGGTGCCGCGGTTCAAGGCCAACGATTATTCCGGCGGCATCGAGCGCGGCGTCGACGGCATCATCAGCGTGCTCACCACCGACGCCGCCGAGTGGCACAAGAAGGCCGAGCTGCGCTCGCAGCCGCCAGCGGCGACGTTCAACGTCTTCCCGATCCTGATCTTTCTTCTGATCCTGTTCATCATCTTCTATCTGATGCGCAACGCCAACGGGCCGCCCGGTTCGGGCGGCAGCGGCAGCGGCGGCCGGCGCGGCGGTCCGCCGGTCTTTATTCCGTATGGCGGCGGCTGGGGCGGCGGCTCCGGCTGGGGCGGCGGCGGCGGATTTGGCGGCGGCTTTTCCGGCGGCGGCGGTTCGTCCGGCGGTGGCGGCGCCTCGGGGAGCTGGTGATGAAGTTCTCGCAGCAGGACCACGAGGCCGTCGCCGCGGCCATCCACGCCGCCGAAGAGCGTACCTGCGGACAGATCGTGTGCGTCTTGGCGCATGCATCCTCGGGCTATGCCCACGTGCCGATCCTGTGGGCGAGCGTGATCGCGCTGCTGTCGCCCTGGCCGCTGATCGAATTCACGCTGTGGAGCATCGAGCTGATTTATGCCGTGCAGCTCGCGGTGTTTCTGGTGGCGGCGTTGGTGCTGTGGCTCACGCCGCTCCGCCTCGCGCTGGTTCCGCGCGCCGTCAAGCGCGCGCGGGCGCACCACGCCGCGCTCGAGCAGTTCGTGATCCGCCGCATCGGCGCGACCAAGAACCGCTGCGGCGTGCTGATCTTCGTGTCGCTGGCGGAGCGTTACGCCCGCATCATCGCCGACGAGGGGATCGCGACGAAAGTGCCGGCGGCCGAATGGCAGGCCGCGATCGACGCGCTCACGGCCGAGATGAAGAGCGGCCGCATCGCGCCGGGCTTTGTCGCCGCAATCGGGCGCTGCGGCGACGTCCTCGCCGCCCACGCGCCGCCCGACGGCTCGGCGAACGAATTGCCGGATCGGCTTTATATGATGTAGCGAAACTCCCCTCCCCCTTGTGGGGAGGGGAAAAGGAGGAGGGAAAGAAGAAAGAGTCCGCCATGCTCATCGGCGTGCCGAAGGAAATCAAGGACAACGAATACCGCGTCGGTATCGTGCCTTCGACCGTGCGCGAACTCACCGACAACGGCCATCAGGTGCTGATCGAGACGGCGGCGGGCGCGGGCGCCGGTCTTCCCGATGCCGACTACCGCGCCGCGGGCGCCGAAATCGTGGCGGATGCCGATGCCGTCTACGGCCGCGCCGACTTGGTCGTGAAGGTGAAGGAGCCGCTCGCCGTCGAGCGCAAGAAGCTGCGCCGCGGCCAGGTGCTGTTCGCCTATCTGCATCTCGCGCCCGACCGCGCGCAGACCGAGGATTTGCTGCGCTCCGGCGTCACCGCGATCGCCTACGAGACGGTGACGAGCCCGCAGGGCGCGCTGCCGTTATTGACGCCGATGTCGGAGGTCGCCGGCCGCATGGCGGCGCATGTCGGCGCGCGGTGTCTGGAAAAGGAGAACGGCGGCCGCGGCGTGCTCCTGTCCGGCGTGCCGGGCGTATCGCCGGCGACCGTCGTCGTGCTCGGCGGCGGCGTCGCCGGCACCAACGCCGCGCTGGTCGCCTCCGGCATGGGCGCGGAGGTCACCGTGCTCGACCGCAATCCGGAAGCGCTGCGCCGCCTCGATGCGGTCATGGGCGGCCGCGTGCGCACGCTGTTCTCGACCCGCGACGTGGTCGAGCATCTGTGCCGGCGCGCCGATGTCGTCATCGCCACGGTGCTGGTGCCCGGCGCGACCGCGCCGAAGCTCATCATCCGCCAAGACGGTGAAGGCGATGAAGCCGGGCGCGGTGATCATCGACGTCGCCATCGACCAGGGCGGCTGCGCCGAAACCTCGCGGCCGACCACGCATTCGCACCCGACCTATATCGTCGACGACGTCGTGCATTATTGCGTCGCCAACATGCCGGGCGCGGTCGCGCGCACCTCGACCTTCGCGCTCAGCAACGTCACCACCGGCTTCGTGCTCGCGCTCGCCGACAAGGGCTGCCGACAGGCGCTCGCCGACGACGCCCATCTGCGCGACGGCCTCAACGTCCACGACGGCCGCATCACCTACCGCGCCGTCGCCGACGCGCTCGATCTGCCGTATACGCCGGCGGACGAGGCGCTGCGCTGACGGGTTTACGACCCGATGGAGATTTGGATGTCGACGAAATCATCGTTGAAGGAGCGGCTCGGACCACGGGTGCAAATCCAGGACGCCGTCCGCGTCACCTCCGGTTCACGCGGCCGGTTTCTCCTGAAAGCTAAGCGCTACGCCGTGAAAGGCCCGCAGGCGGCGCTCGCTCTGACGAAGCGTCACATGCCGCTCTCCGACGCGCATGCCGCCGTCACGCGGCTGTTCGACGAGGGTGAAGCGATTGTCGACGTGCCGGTCGTCGAGGACGCCGGCGTTTTGATGCGCGAGCTGGCGGAATGCAACGTCATTGTGACGGCACTGCAGGCAGAGCCCGCGTCGGTTCAACCTAAATAGTCGTCATGGCCGGGCTTGTCCCGGCCATCCACGTCTTTGTTCTTTGCACAGGCCCAAAGACGTGGATGCCCGGCACGAGGCCGGGCACGACGCGCTTTGATTGGTGCTATCGATACGAGCCGATTACGCCGGCTGCTTTTCCTTGGCCAGCACCGGGTAGTCGGTGTAGCCCTTCGGCCCCGGCGTATAGAACGTGCTCATGTCGAACGGGTTGAGCGCTACGCCGGACTTGAAGCGTTCGACGAGGTCCGGGTTGGCCAGGAACGGCTTGCCGAACGCGATCAGGTCGGCTTTGCCGGCGGCGAGGTCGGCTTCCGCCCGCGTGGCGTCATAGCCGCCCGAGAGGATCAGCGTGCGCTTGAACTCGCGGCGGAACGTATCCTTGATCGATTGCGGCACGGCCGGCGCGCCCATCGACGAATGGTCGACGAGGTGGACATAGACGATGCCGAGTTCGTTGAGCTTGCGCGCAAGGTAGGCGTAGTCGGCCTCCATCTCCGGATAGGCCGGCATGTCGTTGAAGGCGCCGTAGGGCGAAAGCCGAATGCCGACCTTGTCCTTGCCGATCGCGTCGCTCACCGCCTTGGCCACCTCGAGCCCAAAGCGGGCGCGGTTCTCGATCGAACCGCCATATTCGTCGGTGCGCTGGTTGGAATTGGGCCGGATGAACTGCTCGATCAGATAACCATTGGCGCCGTGAAGCTCGACGCCGTCGAAGCCGGCGGCGATGGCGTTCTTCGACGCGTGGACATACTCCTCGATCGTGGCCTTGACTTCGGCCGCCGTCATCGCGTGCGGGGCGGGGTGCGCCTTCAACCCTTCGGCGTCGGTGTACATCTCACCGGCCGCAGCGACCGCCGACGGCCCCACGACTTTGGCGCCGGCGGGCAGATTGTTGGGATGGCCGATGCGCCCGGTGTGCATGAGCTGAACGAAAATCTTGGCGCCGCGGGCATGCACCGCTGCGGTCACCTTCTTCCAGCCCTCGACCTGGGCCGCCGAGAAGATGCCGGGAATGCGCGGATAGCCGAGCCCATTCGGCGACGGCGACGTTCCTTCGGTGATGATCAGGCCGGCGCCGGCGCGCTGCGCGTAATACTCCACCATCAGCGCGTTCGGCACATTGTCGGTCGCGCGACTGCGCGTCAAAGGCGACATCACCAGGCGATTCTGCAACGTCAGTGGGCCCAACGTTGTTTTCGAGTACAAGAGCGACATATTTTGTTCTCCAGGGAGGTCCGCCGACCCGGCATGCGGCGGCGCGAGGTGGAACGGATCAGCTGGTAAATGGTGCGCCGCAGCGAAGCTCACAAGCGCCGCGGTCGATAAAAGCAAGGCATGTCCCGAACCGCATGTTTTGGTAAAATTAATTTGTAAGCGAAATCGACAATTTGAGAATTATCTTGCCGTTCGGTGGCGACTAATGAATCGCCAGCGCGGGTCGCACGTGTCTTGCGCGCGTGTCTTGCATGGCTGGAATTCATTCTTGCCGGTACCGAGAAGCCCTGCGCCCCACCATAAAAAGCGCCGGGGCGCGGATGAGCCAGTTTCGATCGAGCAACCTTGATTGGCCAACACGGGCAACCTTGATTGGCGAACCGATGGTCGCGACTGCGAGGAGATATTCGATGCCCCGGTTTTCGGAAATTTTGTCACGGTCCGGTCATGACGATTCGTCCCGTGACCCTATCGACCGCTCCCGCCGCGCGCTGATCGGCGCCGGTGGCGCGCTCATGCTCGGCGCGGCGCTGTGGCCGCTGCGCGCGCGGGCCGCGACCGACGGCAAATTGAAAATCGGCGTCATCGGTTCGGGCAACATCGGCGGCACGATCGGCGGGCTCTGGGTCAAGGCCGGTCACCCGGTGCTGTTTTCCTCGCGCCATCCGGAGGAGCTCAAAGGGCTGGTGGAGAGCCTCGGCCCATTGGCAAAGGCCGGTACCGTCGCGGAAGCCGTTGCGTTCGGCGACGTCGTCTTTATCGCGGTACCCTACCGCGCGCTGCCACAGGTCGGCCAGGAATACGGCGCCGCGCTCAAGGGCAAGATCGTCATCGACGCCTGCAACGCGACCGTTGCACGCGATGGCGACATCACCGAGGAGGTGCAACAAGAACGGCATCGGCGTCACCTCGCAGAAATATCTGCCCGGCGCCCGGATCGTGCGCGCTTTCAACTCGCTCAACTTCAGGATTTTCGCCAAAGAGGCGAACCGCCCCGATCCCAAACTGGCGATCCCGATCGCCGGCGACGACGCCGAGGCGCTCAAGGTCGCCGCCGGGCTCGTGCGCGACGCCGGCTTCGATCCGGTGGTCGTCGGCAAGCTCGCCGATGCAAGCCGCTTCCAGATGGGCGCGCCGGGCTTCGGCCAGCAACGTGACGGCGGCGGAACTCCGGCAGAAGCTGTCGCTTAAGCCATGAAGGCACTCGAGCGTCTGCTCGGCTGGGCGGTACCGGCCACGCCGCAGGAACGCGCGGCGGCGCTGTGGTCGTTTGCTTATTTCTTCACGCTCTTGGCCGGCTATTACGTGCTGCGGCCGTTGCGCGACCAGATGGGCATCGCCGGCGGCGTGCGGAATCTGCCGTGGCTGTTCACCGCCACCTTCGTCGCTTTGATCGTCGCGCAGCCGCTCTACGGCGCGCTGGTGGCGAAGCTGCCGCGGGCCAAATTCATTCCCATCGTCTATCACTTCTTCGTCGCCAATATCCTGCTGTTCTGGCTGTTGCTGACGCTCCATGTCGCGCCGGTGATCGTGGCGCGCGTGTTCTTCGTCTGGCTCAGCGTATTCAGCCTGTTCGCGGTCGCGGTGTTCTGGTCGTTCATGGCCGACCTCTTCAACGCCGAGCAGGCCAAGCGGCTGTTCGGCTTCATCGGCGCCGGCGGCACCGCGGGCGCGCTCTTGGGCCCCGTCATCACCATCGCGCTGTCGGTGCCGCTCGGCCCGGTCAATCTTCTTGATCGCGGCGGCGATCCTGTTGGAATTGGCGGTGGTGTGCGTGCAGCAGCTCGAGCGGGCGGCCGCCGCGCGCGAGGGCGCGCAGCCCGAGCCGCGGCGGGTCGGCGGCAGCGCTTTTTCGGCGTTGCCGGAGCTGCTTCGCTCGCCCTATCTCATCGGCGTCGGCTTCTGGATCAGTTTCCTGTCGTTCTGCGCCACCATCCTTTATTTCGAGCAGGCCAACATCGTGTCGGCGACCGTGCACGGCGCCGGCGCGCAGACGCGGCTGTTTGCCGGCATCGATCTCGCGGTCAATCTGCTCAGCCTGGCGACGCAGATCTTCGCCACCGGACAATTGCTCAAGCGGTTCGGCACCGGCGCGACCGCGGCGGCACTGCCGGCGGTCTATGTCGTCGGCTTCCTCGCGGTGTTTCTGGTGCCGGCGCTCGCCGTCGTGGTGGTGGTCCAGGTGATGCAGCGCTGGATGAATTTCGCCGTCGCCAATCCGGCGCGCCAGGTGTTCTACACGGTGCTGGGGCGCGAGGAGAAGTACAAGGCCAAGAACCTGATCGACGTCGTGATCTATCGCGGCTCGGACGCGCTCTATGGCTGGGTGTTCGAACTCACTGCAGGCGCTGGGCCTCAAGCTCGGCGCGATCGCGCTGGTGGCCTGGCCGGTCGCGGTCGGCTGGCTTGTGCTCTCGGCGGCGTTGGGGCGGGCGCAGGAGCGCCGCGCCGCCGCGCTCGACGCCGGGGCGGCAAAAGGAGACTGACATGAAGTTTTGCATGAAGCTTCAACCGAGCCGACGCGAATTCACCGCGCTCGCGGGCGCCGCATTGGGCACGGCAATGCTGGCGCCGCCGGCGCTGGCCGAGACCGCGAACCTCATCACCCGCGCGATCCCGAACAGCGGCGAATTGCTGCCGGCGGTCGGCCTCGGCACCGCGCAAATCTTCAACACCAATGACGAGACGACGCGGCAGAAAGCGGCCGCCGTCATCGCCGCGCTGATCGCCGACGGCGGGAAGGTCATCGACACCGCCTCGTCCTACGGCGACGCCGAGGGCGTCATCGGCGACGTCCTCGCCGCCGGCAAACTGCGCCAGAAGATCTTCATCGCCACCAAGCTCGAGGCGCCCGACGAAGCCGAATTGAAGCGCTCGCTGGCGACGGCTGAAGACCGACAAGGTCGACCTGCTGTTCCTCCACAATGTGCGCGACAGGGACCAGTCCCTGGAGCAGTTCAAGGACTGGAAGAAACAAGGCGTGTGCCGCACCATCGGCATCACCTCGACCTTCCATGGCGATTACGGCGCGGTCGAAGCGGTGCTGCAGCGCGAACGGCCGGACGTCGTCGAGATCGATTATTCGATCGACGACCGCGAAGCCGAGAAGCGCATTCTGCCACTGGCCGCCGAGGTCAAGGCCGGCGTCTTCACCGCGCTGCCGTTCGGCCGCGGCCGCCTGTTCCGCGCCGTCCACGGCAAGGAGGTGCCCGACTGGGCCCGCGGCTTCGCGGCGAGCTGGGCGCAGTTCTTCCTCAAATACCTCATCGGCGACCCGCGGGTGACCACCGTCATTCCCGGCACCGCGGACGCAGGCCACATGACCGACAATCTCGGCGCCATGCGCGGGCCCCTGCCCGATCCCGACCAGCGCAAGCGCATGGTCGCCTTCATCGAAGGGCTCTGACCGGCGGCGAAATCTGGCCTATACTCGCGCCCAACCGGCCGGCCCGCGCCAACGCGCGGCCGCGCCGAGAACAGCGAACGAAGCGAGAGAGCCAGCGCCGTCATGAACAAAGAATTCAAAGCGAGCGACATCGCGCCGCCGGTGAGCCATCGGTCGCCGTATTTTGCCGAAGAGCACGAGATGCTGCGCGATCAAGTGCGCCGCTTCGTCGACACCGAGATCAAGCCGCACGCGCTCGCCTGGGAAGAGCAAGGCATGGTGCCGCGCGAAGTGCTGCGCCGCATGGGCGCACTCGGCTTTTTCGGCATCCGCTATCCGGCCAAATACGGCGGCTCGGAAATGGATACGATCGCGACCGCGGTGTACGCCGAAGAACTCGGCCGCTCGACCTTCGGCGGCGTCGCCATCACCGCGCTCGTCCACACCGACATGGCCTCCGTCCACGTCTTCAACGCCGGCAGCGAGGCGCAGAAGGACAAATGGATGCCGGGCATCATCGCCGGCGATGTCATCACGGCGGTGGCGGTGACCGAGCCGGACGCCGGCTCCGACGTCAAAGGCATCCGCACCGTGGCGCGGCGCGACGGCGACAGTTACGTGCTCGACGGCGCCAAGATGTTCATCACCAACGGCGTCCATGCCGACCTTTATTGCGTGGCGGCGAAGACCGCGCCGCACGGACGGCCGAGCCAGTCCGTGACGATGTTCCTGGTCGAGAAGGGCACGCCCGGCTTCACCGTGAGCCGCGCGCTCGACAAGCACGGCTGGCGCTCTTCCGACACCGCGGAGCTGCATTTCGACGGCTGCCGCATCCCGGCGGACAACGTGCTCGGCGAGGAGGGCCGCGGCTTCTATGCCATCATGAAGAACTTTCAGAACGAGCGCACCGTCATCGGCGCCATGGCGATGGGCGAAGCCCAGGCCGCCATCGCGCTGACGCTGGAATACGTGCGCACCCGCAAGGCGTTCGGCGCGCCGTTGTGGGACAAGCAGGTCATCCGCCAGCGCCTCGCCATGCTCGCCGCCAAGGTCGAGGCCGGCCGGCAGCTCATCTATCACGCCGCCTGGCTCGACACCCAAGGGCTCGACGCCACCAAGGAAGTGTCGATGGTCAAGGCCTATTGCGGCGAACTGGTCAACGAAGTGATGTACGACTGCCTGCAGTTTCACGGCGGCATGGGCTACATGCGCGAGAGCACGATCGAGCGCATGACGCGCGACGCCCGCGTCCAGGCGATCGGCGGCGGCGCCACCGAGGTCATGCTGGAAGAGGTCGCGAAGCGGATGTGAGGGGTTGGTGGCGCGCGGCGCGATTGCTACCGATCGCTCGTCCAATGAAATGAAAAACTGTACGTCGATCATAGCGTGGCAGCATTTTTCTTTTTGCTGCCAAGCTATTGGCGCGTAACGCATTTCATTCTATGTGACCAAGCCGAGTAAGGGGTTGGTTGCACATGAACAAAGTCCCGCGCCGCGGCGCCATTCGCCCGGCGCCGTTCCGCCATCCGACAGCTCCCAACGTCAATCACGATGCGCCGGCGTCGCCGATCGCGGCTGACGCGACGGCGACGGCAACCGCGGCGACGCTTGCGGCCAAATTCGGCGCGCTTGATCTGTTCGAGCGTCTGGCCGCGATCCGTTCCGTCATCGCCGGCCGTATCGTCTTCACAACCAGCTTCGGCCTAGAGGACCAGGCGATCGCGCACGCGATCTGTTCGCAAAACCTCGCGATCGACGTAGCGACGCTCGATACCGGCCGGCTGTTTCCGGAAACGCACGAGGTGTGGGGTAAGACCGAACGCCGCTACGGCCTCCGCGTTCACGCTTTCGCGCCGGAGCACGGCCATGTCGAGGCCCTGCTCGCCCGGCAGGGCATCGACGGTTTCCGCTCCTCGGTCGCGGCGCGTCACGACTGCTGCGCGGTGCGCAAGATCGCGCCGCTCGCGCGCGCGCTCGACGGCGCCGCGGCCTGGATCACCGGCATTCGCGCCGACCAGTCCGCCGACCGGGCGCAGTTTTCGCCCGCCGCATACGATCAGACACGCGCCCTGATCAAGGTCAATCCGCTGTTCGATTGGAGCCGCGACCGCACGCTCGATTTCGTGCGCGCGCATCAGGTGCCCACCAACACGCTGCACGACCGCGGCTTCCTGTCGATCGGCTGCGCGCCGTGCACGCGCGCGGTCGCGCCGGGCGAAGGCGAGCGCGCCGGCCGCTGGTGGTGGGAACAGGAAGAGAAGAAGGAATGCGGGCTGCACGTCGACCCAAACGGCCGCGTGGTGCGCGCGAAGGCGCTGCAGGTTTGAGCCGCGCACGTTGAACATAGAACAAAAAAAGGACGGATCATGGATGCTGTCTCCACCGCCATCGATCATAACGACGAACCGGTAGCACTGACGGGCCCGGAGCCGGCAGGCGCGGCGCTGCTCACCCATCTCGAGGAACTCGAGGCCGAAAGCATCCACATCTTCCGCGAAGCGGTCGCGGAATCGGAAAACCCGGTGCTGCTCTATTCGATCGGCAAGGATTCCTCGGTCCTCCTCCACCTCGCGCTCAAGGCGTTCTATCCGGCCAAGCCGCCCTTCCCGCTGCTGCACGTCGATACGACGTGGAAATTCCGCGAGATGATCGAATTCCGCGACGCCCGCGCCAAGGCACTCGGGCTCGACCTGATCGTGCATGTCAACCGCGACGGTCTCGCCCGCGGCATCAACCCCATCACCAGCGGATCGGAGATCCACACCGACGTGATGAAGACGCAAAGCTTGCGTCAGGCGCTCGATGCCCATCGCTTCGACGCCGCGTTCGGGGGCGCCCGCCGCGACGAAGAGAAGTCGCGCGCCAAGGAGCGCGTGTTCTCGTTCCGCAACGCCCATCACCTCTGGGATCCGAAGCGGCAGCGGCCCGAGCCCTGGCGCATCTACAATAGCCGCAAGCGCCGCGGCGAAAGCTTCCGCGTGTTTCCGCTGTCGAACTGGACCGAGCTCGACGTCTGGCAATACATCCACCAGGAGCGCATCCCGGTGGTGCCGCTCTATTTCGCCGCGCCGCGTCCGGTGGTCGAGCGCGACGGCACGCTGATCATGGTCGACGACGACCGGCTGCCGCTTGCCGCCGGCGAGCGGCCGCAGATCAAGATGGTGCGGTTTCGCACGCTCGGCTGCTATCCGCTGACCGGCGCGGTCGAGAGCACCGCGCTCACCGTGCCCGAGATCATCGAAGAGACGATCGCCAGCCCCTACTCCGAGCGGCGCGGCCGCGTCATCGACCGCGACGGCTCGGCCTCGATGGAGCGGAAAAAGCAGGAAGGCTATTTCTGATGAGCGTGCATTTTCTGCCGGCCGCGCGGGCGGCGGATGCGGCGTTGCCGCAGCATAGACAGAAAGGCTTGCTGCGTTTCGTCGCCTGCGGTTCGGTCGATCACGGCAAGTCGACGCTGATCGGCCGCCTGCTGTATGAATCCAAGCAGCTGTTCGCCGACCAGCTCGACGCGCTCGCCGCCGACTCGCGCAAATTCGGCACCCAGGACGGCGCGCTCGATTTCGCGCTCCTGGTCGACGGCCTCGCCGCCGAGCGGGAGCAGAAAATAACGATCGACGTCGCCTACCGCTTCTTCGCCACGCCGCGGCGCAAATTCATCGTCATCGACGCGCCCGGTCACGAGCAATACACCGCCAACATGGCGACCGGCGCGTCGGTCGCCGACCTCGCGCTGGTGCTGGTCGGCGCCGACGACGGGCTGACGCGGCAGAGCAAGCGCCATGTGGTTATTCTCTCGATGCTCGGCGTGCGCAAGCTCGTGCTCGCCGTCAACAAGATGGACCGCGTCGGCTGGTCGCAGGACGCGTTCGACGCGATCGCAGAGCGCTTCCGCGCCTTCACCGCCGGCCTCGGCTTCGAGGACATCGTCTGCATTCCGCTCGCCGCCAATTCCGGCGACAATGTCGTCTCCCGCTCGGCGCGGACCGGCTGGTACCGCGGCCCGACGCTCATCGAACATCTCGAACAGGTGGACACGGCGCGGCGCAGCGACCACCGCGGCTTCCGCATGCCGGTCCAATGGGTCAGCCGGCCGCACGCGGATTTTCGCGGCTATAGCGGCATGATCGCGAGCGGCGAAGCGCGTCCCGGGATGGCGGTGAAAATTCTCCCGGCCGGCCGCGTCACCCACATCGCCCGCATCGCCACCTTCGACGGCGATCTTGTCCGCGCCGGCGCCGGCCGCTCCGTCACGCTGACCTTCGCCGATCAGATCGACGCCTCGCGCGGCGACGTGATCGTCGGATTGGACGAACCCGCGACGACGGCCGACCGGATTTCCGCGCGCGTATTCTGGATGAGCGGCACGCCGTTCGAACCGGGCCGGCATTATCTGTTGAAGCTCGCCACCACGACGGCCAACGCCACCATCGAACCGGACGTCCAGGTGTTCGACCTCGACACCGGGACCGCCGTCGCCGCGCCGGCGCTCGCGCCGAACGCGATCGGCACCGGCACGCTGAAGCTCGATCGGCCGATCGCGGTCGACCGCTATGCCGACTGCAAGGAGACCGGCAGCTTCATTCTGATCGATCCGGAAACCTACGACACGGTCGGGATGGGCTGCGTCGAAAGCATCGCGGTGGCGCAAAGCCGGCCGAGCGAGGCGCCGAACGCCGCGCCGGCCGTCGGCGGCAAGCTCAAGCGCTGGACCGAAACCCATGCCCGTTCGCTCGCCAAGGCGGTGAGCTGGCGCGCCACGGGCAGCCTCGACACTTTCCTGGTCGCCTTCGTCATCACCGGCAGCCCGAAAATCGCCGGCTCCGTCGCCGTCACCGAAATTCTGACCAAGATTTTGATCTATTACCTGCACGAGCGCATCTGGGCCATCGTGCCGTGGGGCAAGCGGTAAACTCGTCATTGCGAGCGAAGCGAAGCAATCCAGGGGGAGCGGCACGAAATCTGGATTGCTTTCGACGTTTCCGTCAATGCAAACGAAGTGAAAACAATCCAAACTCTTTGCCGCCGGCCCTGGATTGCTTCGTCGCTTGCGCTCCTCGCAACGACGAGGATGTAGGAGCCCAGTTCAGCGCGGCGCCCGTTTTCTCGGGCGCGGCGCCGCCTGCGGCATCAGCTTGGCGAGTTGCCGGTGGCCGCCCATGGCAATCATCTCGGCGAGCGACACGCGGTCGAGCACGTCGGACATGGCGTCGCGCACCCGCGTCATCAACAGACGGACGGTGCAGGTCTTGACGTCCCTGCAGTCGCGGCACGGCTGATAGGCGGTGCGGCTGGCGCAGGCGATCGGCGCCAGCGGCCCGTCGATAGTGCGGATGACGTGGCCGATTTTGATCTCGCGCGGTGGGCGCGCCAGCATGTAGCCGCCGCCGGGACCCTTGCGGCTGTGCACGATGCCGGCGTTGCGCAACTCGCCGAGAATGGCGTCGAGAAACTTCTTCGGGATGTTGTTCGTCTGCCGCGATATCGATCGCCTGCGTCGTCGCGCCCGGTTCGAGCGTGGCGAGGTGGGCGAGCGCCTTGAGGCTGTATTTTCCTTTGGCCGTGAGCATGGGGCGCCTGATTCGGTAGAGCAATGATCTACTTCTACCATCGAATATAGAACATATCGAGCGCGCCGTCGCGGTGGCGGGAATATCGTTTTTATTTCGGCGTCTGTGTCGGTTTTGCGGCCGAAATCGCATCCTAATAATTGACTATTTCGATAGACATAAATCTAATTAGTCCATCAAGGGGATATACTTTTGAGGGACTGGGACATGACGCGCGACGATCGAACCGATGCGTTAGAGACACTATGGACATGGTCGGGGGCCGGAGCCTTCCGATCGCAATCGCGGCGGCGGGCGCTTGGGCGCTGTGCGCGACGCCGGCGCGCGCGCAAGACGCGCAGATCCAGAAACTGGAAACGGAGATTCAGCGCATCGAGGCCCAGCACGAGGCCGAGATCAAATCGCTGCAGGCGGAGATCCGGCAATTGCGCCGGCAGAAGCCGACGTCGGTTGCGGCCGCGGCGCCGCCGCGTCCACAGACAACGACACCCGGCCAGCCGTCGCCGCCGCCGCCCGGCGCCCCGATCCCGGCGCTGCCGGCCAAGGTGTTGATGACCTACGACCGCGGCTACCATTTCGGCTTTTCCGACGCGACCGGCGACAACACCATCGAGCTGTTCGGCCGTCTGCACATCGATACCGGCGGCTACGACTACAAGGCGGCGCCGGAAACGCTCAATCAGAAGGGCCTCGCCGACGGCATCGATCTGCGGCGGGCGCGCCTCGGCGTCGTCGGCAACTTCGCGTCCGATTGGCACTACGCCTTGGTCTACGACTTCGGCAACACCTCGGACAGCAACAATCCGAACAATGCGCTGGCCAACGCCAATTCGAGCACGAGCCCGACGACGAACACCAATTATCTCGCCGGCGTGGAGAACGCGCTCATCACCTACAACGGCTTCTATCAACACGGCGAGCAATTTCCGGTCGCGTTCGATCTCGGCGTCCAGGACGTGCCATGGACGCTCGACGAGGCGACCAGCTCCAACGACATCATGTTCATGGAACGCTCGTCGTCGCAGGTGGTCGCCACCGAATTCGGCGGCGGCGATTTCCGCTCGGCGATCGATTTGCGTTCGAACAACGACCGCTATTGGGTCGGCGCGTTTCTGACCGGACCCAATTCAGGCGCACTGCACACCGACGGGGCGTCGTGCAACACCGGCACGACCGCCGTCACCGCCGGCACGCCGTGCGTCACCAACGCGCAGATGACCGGGCTAGGGCCGCAATTCGCCGTCCTCGCCCGCGGCGCCTATCAGTTCATCCAGACGAACAACGCGACGCTGCATCTCGGCGGTAATGTCGGCGACCTGTTCGCGCCGCGCGCGCAAGAAAACGAAATGGCGATCCAGCTTTACGACCGGCCGGAACTGCGCGTCGATCCGACCTACTTCCTCAACACCGGCTATATCCCCGCGACCGGCGGCCAAGTGTACGCGGCCGAAGCGGCGGCTTCGCTGTACAATTTCTTCGTCCAGGGCGAATATTATCACTACGTCATCGAGACCCGATCGGGTGTCACGGCGACGCCCGGCAATCTGCAAGGCGGCGTCACGGGTCCGACCATCAATATGGACGGCGGTTACGTCGAGGCGAGCTATTCGATCGGCGGCAAGCGACTCTACGACCCGACCCGCGGCGCCTATACCGGCGTCATTCCCGCGGTGCCGCTCGCGCCCGGCAGTCCCGGCTGGGGCGCGGTCGAACTCGCCGGCCGCTTCAGCGTCGTCAATCTCAACAGCCCGTATCTGACGACCAAAACGCTCGGCAGCGCCTACACCGCGCCGGGCGTCTATACCGGCGGCACCAACACCTATGGCGGCGGCGAACAGACCTCCTACGGCGTCGGCATCAATTGGTATCCGAACCTCAACATGAAGTTCATGCTCGACTACGAGCACGTCATCGTCGACAACCCGCAGGCCTACGGGCTCGTCACCAACTACCGCGGCGCCACCATCGACTGGATCGCCGCGCGCTCGCAGCTGGTGTTCTGATCGGATCGAAGTTGCCGTGGCGGCCGTAAGCTCCTCGCTTACGGCCGTCCGCGTTCGAACCGCGCGACGATCTCGACGTGCGCCGCGTAGCGGAACTGGTCGACCGGCGTCACCTCGACGAAGCCGATAGCCGCCGCGGACAAGTTCGGCGGCGTCGCGGGCGAACGTTGCGACATTGCACGATACGGCGAGGACACGCGGGACGCGGCTCGCCGCGAGTTCGCGCGCCTGCGCCTGCGCGCCCTGGCGCGGCGGATCGAACACGACGGCGTCGAAGCGCGCTAACTCGGACGCCACGTAGGGGCGCTTGAACAGGTCGCGGACTTCGACCGTCACAGGCTTGAGCCCGGCCGTGGTCGCGGCCGCGCGTTGGAGCGCGGCGATCGCGGCTTCGTCGCTGTCGGCGGCGTGAACGCGCGCGCTCTCGGCAAGCCGCAGCGCGAACGGGCCGATGCCGGCGAACAGATCGGCGATATTTTTGGCGTCCGCGCACGCGGCGAGGACGAGCCGCGCCAACGCGGCCTCGCCGGCGACGGTCGCCTGCAGGAACGCCGCCGGCGGCAAGTTCACGATCGCCCTGCCGATGCGCACGGTCGGCACCCGGCGCTGCGCCACCATTTCGCCGTGGCGGGTCAGCCGGGCGAGGTCGCGCTGCTCCGCCACCTGCGCCAGCGCCGCGGTGAGCGGCGCCGTGAGGGGGCCGGAGCCGCGAACGTCGATATCGAGCCCGGCGTCCGTCGCCGTGACGTGAATATCGAGCGGCTTCACCGCGGGAGCGAGCACCTCGGCGATCGCCCAGGCCGCCTCGATAGCGCCGCCGAGCCGCGGCGACAGCACCGGACAAGCGTCGATCGCGACCAGGCGGTGGGTGCGGGCGGCGGAGAAGCCGACCTCCAGCACTTCGTGCGTGCCGCGCCTGGCATGCAGGACGGCGCGGCGGCGGCCGTCGCCATGGGCATCGATCAGATCGCCGACCGGCGCCTCGAGCCGGGCCTGCTGCAACGCTTCGACGACGAGACCGCGCTTCCAGGCGCGGTAACGCGCCGCCTCCCAATGCTGGATGGCGCAGCCGCCGCACACGCCGAAATGCGGACAGATCGGCGCAATGCGCTCCGCGCTCGGCGTCTCGACGCGCAACAGATGCCGCCGGTCGGGATGGCCGGCGACCGGCTCGACCTCGACCGTTTCGCCCGGCAGCGCGCCGGGCACATAAATCGGGCCGTCCGCGCCTTCGGAAACCCCGTCGCCGCGGTGGCCGATCTGTTCGATCACAAGGTGTTCGGGCATCCGCGCCCCTCACTGCCGACAAGTTAATTGAAATTGATCCGGGCTCCGGGGGCGGACGTTAACGGGCGTCGCGTAGGGCTTGAGGGTCAGCATTTTTACGTACCGACTGAACCGGATTGCCACCTCACCCGTTATCACGGTTGATCAAGCTTCGGTGAAGTTGCGTTCTATCGGGACCGATCGCACCCCAGTTGTGACCTCAAACACACCCTCTTGCCCCGCCCGCCGCTATCAATCGGCTGAAGCGGAGAATGCCATGAACCATTCGCTTTATAACGCCGATCGCAGGACCCATTTGAAAATCGTCGTCGTCGGCCTGCTGTGCGCCACCTTGGTGGCCGCCGTCGGCATCTTCGCGCGCGTAACCGACGTCGACCTCGGCACCGCCCCGCTGGTCAAGGCCGGCCAGCCGACGACGGTCAGCGGCAGCTTGCCGGCGATCCGGTAAACGATTTGCTGTCGCAGCTGCCGCCCGCGACGAGCGCGGGCGGCATTATCAGACGAATCATCCGATCAGGTTTTAGGCGCCGCCGGCGGCGGCGCATTCGGCAACGACTCCACCGCCTTCCCCGTAAACAGCACCGGCCCGGTCGGGCCGTTGCTCGGCGAGCCGCCCGCGGGTTCGAGCGATACCGCGTAGCTTGCGGTCCGCAGCGTCTCGAGATCGTAATTGGCGGGCAGCGCGCGCTGGGTGAACTCGTTCTCGCCGACGACGCCGAGCGATTGCGGATTGGGAAACTGCTTGGCGATGAGCCAGAGCTGATAGCTGCGGCCGGCTTCCGGGGTCGCCGCGACCCGGCGCACCGTGAGCGCGCGGGTGCGCGTGTCGAGCGTGAGGAGGAAGGCCGGCGCGGTCGGTTCCTGCTGCAGCACGGCGACCAAGCGGTCCTGCTGCGATCGTCCCGGCGCCGCCGGCGCGTGCGCCGCGACTTGCGTGCCGCGCAGCGGCGCCGGAATGAGGTCGGGCGCGACGCGCGAGACGGCGACATAGACCGCGAGCAGCGCGGCGATCGCCGCGGCGATGGCGGTCATGCGCCGCCAGTGCGCGGCTCGGTGCGCCAGAATGATGATATCGGCGCTGCGTGCGGTCGCGCGCGGCTCCGCCCGCACCGACGGCGCAGCCCGGCCGCGGCGTCGGCGCCCGGTTCGGCTTGAAACAGGCTCGCTTCCAGCGCGGCCAAATGCGCCGACTCCGCCGGCGCGATCTCTGTTTCTTCCGTCTCCGCCGTCTCCGCCGTCTCCGCCTCCGCTTCCGGCTGGTCGGACGCTTCCAGCGTCAGCGCCGGCTCGGGCGCGTGATCCTCTTCCGGCTGTTCGAGCCCTTCGGGCTCGTGCAAGTCGTCCGGCACGTGCGGCGCAACATTCTCGATGCGCGGCAGCGCGAGTTCGGCGTGCTCTGCCCGGCGTCTTCGTGCCCAGCGTCTTCGTGCCCAGCGCCTTGGTGCCCCAGCCCGACCTTGATCCGGTCCCAGACCTGCGGGCGCGGCTCGACCGCTTCGACCATGACGTTGAGCTCGCCGAGCCGCCGTTCCCATTGGCGCACGGCCGCTTCGAAGCCCGGATCGATCGCCAGCATCGCCTCGGCCTGGTCGCGCTCGTCGGACGAGAGCGTTCCCAGAACATATTCCGCGGCGAGCGCATCCTTATCGTCGTCGTATTTCATTACTCCACACACTCCTGCGAGACGCCAAAAACTCCCAGACTTAGCCCTGCACTAGCCAGCCAAAACTACCCACCCATGCAGTCGCGCACCTCGAGCAGGCTGCGCCGCAGCCAGGTCTTGATGGTGTTGACGGGAATATCGAGCTTGGTGGCCAATTGTTCGCGACTCCAGCCGCTGTAATAGGCGAGCAGCACGATGCGCTGCTTTTCCGGGTCGAGCCGGCCGAGACAGGACAACAGGCGCCGCAGTTCCTCGGTCATTTCGCGGCGCGCGAGCGGCGGAGCGGATTCGGCGGCGACGCCCATCGCCTCGACCTGCTTCTCCTCGATCGAGATTTCGCCTTTTTTGCGCATGATATCGATGGCGCGGTTGCGCGCCATCGCCACCATCCAGGTGATCGGGCTCGCCAGCGTCGGATCGAACTGGCCGGCATTGGTCCAGACTTTGAGATAGGTCTCCTGCATCACGTCCTCGGCGAGCTCGGCTCGGCCCAAGATACGCAACAGGACGCCGTAAAGTTTCGCGCGGGTGGCTTCGTATAGGCGCTCGAACGCGGCCTCGTCGCCCTTGGCAACGGCCGCAAGCAGCCACACCAACTCCGCCTGCATCAACATCACCGTCCCCGGCCCCGACACCCTGGCACTGGTTGACCCGATTATCGCCACGGAAACCAGCCCCCGTCGAGAGCGAAACAGCGGAAAAGGCACGTGATTTCCCGCCGCCGGGCCGGCGGCACCCCCGGAATTCATCACGGAATATGCAGGATTTGCCCGGGAACCGCGGCTTTCCGGCGCTTCTTGCGCGCGAAACGGCGAAAAAAATCAGACCGGCGCGCCGCGCACGCGCATGAGCGCGATGGCGTCGAGTTCGGATTGCTCGGCCGTGTGTTCGGCCTCGCGTTCGCGCAACTGGTCGCGTTCGTCGAGGAGCTCGACCTTCTTGAGCTCGTCGAACGCCTCGCCGAGCGCGCCTTTGGCGTCGTCGAGCTGGGCCCGCAATTCGTCGGCCGAACGCTTGAGATTCTCGCGTCGCCCGATCGCGGCCTTGGCGTAAGTGGGATAGGCGAAATGGCCGGGATCGTGGATGCCGGCGCGATCCTGCTCGACGCGGATTTCGCGCTCGAGGTCGCCGGCCATGCGCTCGAACTCGGCGATCATGGTCTCGATCTGCGCGACCTTGCGCCGTTTCTCGTCGACCTGAAATTTCTTCAGGCGAATGAGGGTCTCACGGGACTTCATCAACTCCAACTCCCCCGAAGCCGCCAAGCTCAGTCGGCCCCGACACCGGGACCTCGCAACGTCCGCACCTGCCGCCCGGCACCCCGGTCGGCGCCTTAATTCCCCAGCCGCAAACTCCAATCGCGCGACGCCCCAGACCCCACTGTGCCGCGATAACGTTAGCGATCGGTTTCCGCGACGGCCATGATTTCGGCCAAGCGGCGATATCCTTCGGCCAAGGAAGTTGCTTCTTCCTTACCCTGGCCGAGAAAAGCCTCGAACGGCTGGTGCAGCCGGATCGCCTCGTCGACCTCGGGGCTGGTGCCGGCGCGATAGGCGCCGAGCCGGATCAGCTCCTCCATGTCGGCATAGGTCGCCATGATCTGCCGCGCCCGCGTCAGCACCGGCAGATACGCCGGGTCGGCCGCGCGCGGCATGGTGCGCGACACCGACTTGAGTACGTTGATTGCCGGATAGCGCCCGCGCTCGGCGATCGCGCGTTCCATCACGACATGGCCGTCGAGAATGCCGCGCACGGCGTCGGCGATCGGCTCATTATGGTCGTCGCCGTCGACCAGCACGGTGAAAATGCCGGTGATGGTGCCCTGCTCGTCCGTGCCCGGCCCGGCCCGTTCCAGGAGCCGCGGCAGCTCGGTGAATACCGTCGGCGTGTAGCCCTTGGCCGTCGGCGGCTCGCCGGCCGAGAGCCCGATCTCGCGCTGCGCCATGGCGAAGCGGGTGACCGAATCCATCAGCACCAGAACGTCCTTGTTGTCGTCGCGAAAATATTCGGCGATGGCGAGCGTGACATAGGCCGCCTGGCGGCGCATCAGCGCCGGCTCGTCGGAGGTCGAGACGACGACGACGGAACGGGCGAGCCCGGCCGCGCCGAGATCGTCCTGCAGGAATTCCTGCACCTCGCGGCCGCGTTCGCCGACCAGGCCGATGACCGAGACATCGGCGGCGACGTTGCGCGCCAGCATGGAGAGCAGCACCGATTTGCCGACGCCGGAGCCGGCGAAAATGCCCATGCGCTGGCCGCGGCAGCAGGTCAGGAAGGTATTGAGGACGCGCACGCCGAGATCGAGCGGCGCGCCGACGCGGCGGCGCGCATGGGCGAGCGGCGGCGTGTTGCGGAACGGATAGGGCGAGGGTCCCGACAGCAACGGGCCCTTGCCGTCGATCGGCTCGCCGAGCGCGTTGACGACGCGGCCGAGCCAGGCCGCCGACGGCCGCACCGCGCCGACCACCGCACTGACCACCGCGCGGCAGCCGCGCCGCACGCCTTCGAGCGGCGCGAACGGCATCAACAGCGCATGCCCGCCGGAAAAGCCGACCACCTCGCAGGGAATGTTCTTGCCCGGCGTCTCGATGACGACGCGGGCGCCGACCGACATCGCGTGGAGCGGCCCCGCCACCTCGACCATCAGGCCGCGCACGCCGACGACGCGGCCATAGACCTCGATACCGTCAAGCTCGTTGATCTGTTCCGCCAGGGCTTTCATGGCGCGCCTGCCCAATCTTTGGCGATGGTTACCTCTTCGTTGTGGTTCTTAACTCTGTGTTTACCCGGGGCGTTAATCATTGCGGTGTCCTTGGGAACAGGGCGGGCTTGCTCGGACAGACCAAGGGGCGAGTTGGGAGAATCGGTTAACGCCGAATCCTCAACTGGAACATGAGCGCCGGAATTGGCTAAAAAACCACCTTCACGCAGCAGCTTAAGGCAATTCGCTGGAATTTGCCCAGAGAGTGCTTGCATGGCGGAATCAGGTTTTGTTAACCATAGGGCGCTTACCGTCCGAAATCAGTTGTCCCAAGGCGTTCTTTTCGGGGGCCGCCGCTGGGCGTGCCGACCTTGAGCCCGCGCGGCGAGGAAAGGGACTGGCATGCGCGTTTTGCTGATTGAAGACGATAGCGCCACGGCGCAATCGATCGAATTGATGCTGAAGTCGGAAAGCTTCAACGTCTACACGACCGATTACGGCGAAGAAGGCGTCGATCTCGGCAAGATCTACGATTACGACATCATCCTGCTCGATCTGAACCTGCCGGACATGTCGGGCTTCGAAGTCTTGCGCTCACTGCGCGTCTCCAAGGTGAAGACGCCGATCCTGATCCTCTCCGGCCTCGCCGGCATCGAGGACAAGGTCAAGGGGCTCGGCTTCGGCGCCGACGACTATATGACCAAGCCGTTCCACAAGGACGAACTGGTCGCCCGCATCCACGCCATCGTGCGGCGCTCCAAGGGCCACGCCCAATCGGTGATCCAGACCGGCGACCTCGTCGTCAATCTCGACACCAAGACGGTCGAGGTCTCCGCCGCACGGGTGCATCTGACCGGCAAGGAATATCAGATGCTGGAGCTCCTGTCGCTGCGCAAGGGCACCACGCTGACCAAGGAAATGTTCCTGAATCACCTCTATGGCGGCATGGACGAGCCGGAACTGAAGATCATCGACGTCTTCATCTGCAAGCTGCGCAAAAAGCTCGCCAACGCCTCGAGCGGCAAGAACTACATCGAAACCGTCTGGGGCCGCGGCTACGTGCTGCGCGAGCCCGCGGAGGAAGAGGCGAAGATTTCGGCGTAGATTTTCGCCGCGAATCGCGCGAACAATGAAAAAACCCGCCGAAAAACGGCGGGTTTTTTGTTGCTTACAAGCGCCACAAGGTCGGTATTGCCCGCCCTCACCGCCCGCCATTGACCGCGACCAGCCGCGGGCCGGTGAAGCCCGTCGCCGCCGGCTGCACCGGGCGCGGGTTGGGCGCGAACAGGCCGCGTCTGTCGGGGATGGTCTTGAAGCTGTCGGTCAGGCCGACGACGGTTTCCGCCGCGCCGAGCACCAGATAGCCGTCGCCGGCGATGGCGCGCGACAGGCGCTCCAACAGCGCGACCTTGGTGTCCTGGTCGAAATAGATGAGCAGGTTGCGGCAGAAGATCAGATCGAAGCTGCGCAAGTAGGAAAACGGCGTCAAGAGATTGAGCTGCTGGAATTTCACCATCGCCCGGATGTCGGGACCGATCCGCCACGCCTCGCCGACCTTGGCGAAATATTTGATGAGAAGCTGAATCGGCAGCCCGCGCTGCGCCTCGAACTGGCTGTAGACGCCGTGGCGGGCTTTTTCCAGCACCTCGTTGGAGAGGTCGGTGGCGAAAATCTCGATGTGCCAGCCGTCGATCTCGTGCTCCATCTCCTTGAGGCACATGGCGAGCGAATAAGGCTCCTGCCCGGTCGAGGCCGCCGCGCACCAGATGCGGATGGTGCGCGAGCCGCGCCGCGCCTGCAGCAGCGCCGGCATGATGGTGGCGCGGAAATGCTCGAACGGCATCTTGTCGCGAAAGAAGAACGTCTCGTTGGTCATCATGGCTTCGACCACCGCCGTCGTCAGCGCTTCGGCGTCGGCGAGGCGCAGCGCGGCGATGAGTTCGTCGAGGCCGCCGAGGCCGAATTTGCGCGCGACCGGCAGCAGCCGGCTTTCCACCAGATACTGCTTGTCGTCGGAGAGCACGAGTCCCGAGCGCTCCTTGAGGATCGTGCGCAGGAATTCGTAGTCGTGCGGCGTCACGAGCGGTCTCCAGCGGCCAGGCGGTTGATCCTTCCGGCGATTTCAGGAAGCGGCAGCACGGCCGAGCACGCGCCGGCCCGCGCCGCCGCGCGCGGCATGCCCCACACCGCGCTGGTCGCCTCGTCCTGCGCCACGACGCTGCCGCCGGCCGCGGCAATCGCGGACGCGCCGCTCGCGCCGTCGTGGCCCATGCCGGTGAGAACGAGCGCGAGACTGCCCGCGCCCCACACGCGCGCCGCCGAAGCGAACAAGCGGGTCGATCGCGGGCCGGCAGAAATTGATGGGCGGATCGTCGCCGATGTCGATCACGGGACCGTCGGCGCCGCGAACGACCCGCATGTGGCGCCCGCCCGGCGCCACATGGATCCGGCCGGCGGCGACCGGTTCGCCGTGCTCGCCCTCGCGTACGGGCCGGCCGCTGATGCGCGTCAAATGCTCGGCGAGAACGGCGGTGAAGGTCGCCGGCATGTGCTGGGCGATCAGGACCGGGATGCGATCGATGGTCGGGCCGATCGAGCCCATCAGGGCCGTGAGCGCCTGCGGGCCTCCGGTCGAACACCCGATCAGCAAGGCCCGCGGCAGCGCGACGGCGAACGGCCGCAGCGTGAATGCCGGCTGATCGTGCTGTTGCGGCTCGAGCGCCGCAGGCAGCGGCGCGACATGGCCTAGCGCCGAGAGCCGGCGACGGCGCCGCGCGCCGGGCCGTCCGCGCGCGGCCGAGGTGGCGGATTTTCTCGATCAGTTCGCGCCGATACGCGGATGTTGTCGGCGCCTCGTCCGACGTGACGGGCTTGGCGACGTAATCGGCGGCGCCGAGCGACAGCGCCCGCAGCGTCACCTCGGCGCCGCGGCGCGTCAGCATCGAGGCCATGATGACGACGAGGCCGGGCTTCTTTTCCAGGAGCTGCGGCAGCGCCGCAATGCCGTCGAGGTCGGGCATGTAGACGTCGAGCACGACGACGTCGGGATCGACTTGCGATGAGCTGATCGACCGCCTCGCGCCCGGTGCGCAGGCACGCCGCCACCGCCATGTCCGGCTCGGCGTCGATCCAGCGCGTCACCAGGCGGCGCGCCACCACCGCGTCGTCGACGATCATGACGCGCAGCGGCTTGTCGACGGCGGTCACGGGGCTCGCGGCGGCGAGGAGTACACTCATGATACCTGAACTTCCGACTGATACTCGAACTTCAGCGCTGGACCAACATCACATCGTTCGCCGAACAGACGCTCGACACCGTCAGCTAGATCAGGCCCACTTCCTGAAACTTGGCCTCGACGATGTCCTTGTCGAACGGCTTCATGATGTACTCGTTGGCGCCGGCGTGAAGCGCCCGGGCGATGTGAGCGACATCGTTCTCGGTGGTGCAGAACACCACCTTCGGCTTGTCGCCGCCGGGAATGCGGCGCAACGCGCGGAGAAACTCGTAGCCGTCCATCTTCGGCATGTTCCAGTCGAGCAGGATCGCCTCCGGCATCTCGGCGCGGCAGGCCTCGACGGCGTCCTCGCCGTTCTCGGCTTCCAGGATGCGGAAATCGAGCCCTTCCAGAATTCGCCGCGCCACCTTGCGGATGACGCTTGAATCATCGACGATCAAACAGGTTTTCATCGCTTCCTCGCTCTACGCTGCGCGGGCGTTAAGCCCGCTCATTGTCGTTGCCGTCATGCCGCGGCCGCCTCCGCGCGCAAATCCAAAACCCGGTCGATGTCGAGAACGACGAGCAGCCGCCCGTCGAGCCGATAGACCCCCGCGGATACGGCGGCGAGCTTGCGGTCGAGATTGATCGGATTTTGTTCGCGCGCGGCGTCCGGCAGCTCGAGCACTTCGCCCACCGCGTCGACCAGGAGCCCGAAGGATTCGCTCCGCGTTTCGATGCCGATCGCCATCGGGGCGCTGTCGTCGGCGCGCGCCGATGAGCTCGAGGCGGCTGCGCATGTCGATGATGGTGACGATGCGGCCGCGCAGATTGAGCACGCCGGCGATCTCCGACCCGGCGAGCGGTACGCGGGTGACATGGGCCGGCTTGAACACGTCCTGCACGCGCGCGATCGGCAGCCCGAACATCTGCCCGGCGATGGTGAAGGTGACGAACTCGGTGAAATCGCCGCTGTCCTGCATCGCCGCCTCCCCCCTCACGCCGCCCGCGCCAGTTCGGCGCCTTGTTCCTTGATCGCGGCGATCAGTCCGGCGCGATCGAACTTGGCGACGAAATCGTAAAATCCCGCCGCGCGGCCGCGCTCGATCGCGTCGGCCGAGACCATGGCGGAGAGCGCGATGATCGGCATCGCCGCGGTCGACGGATTGGCGCGCAGCGCCTGCGCGAGCGCAAAGCCGTCCATGCCCGGCATTTCGACGTCGGTGACGACGAGGTCGACCGCGCCGGGCTTCGCCGCCGCCAGCGCCTGCGCGCCGGAGCCGACCGCGACGACCACAAAGCCGGCGGCCCTGATCAGGGGCGCGAGCATGTCGCGGAAAAACGCCGAGTCGTCGACCAGAGCACGGTCGGCTTGCGCCGCGTCGCCGGCGCATCGCGCCGTTGCAGCCAGTCGTCGAACGCGAGCGGCAGATAATGGCCGATGTCGACGATCTCGGTGGCGTTGCCTTTCACCACCGCATAGCCGAGCACGCCGGCGCGTTCGCTCGCCACTTCGATATCGAAGCGCTCTTCGACGATGTCGACGATCTCGTCGACGACGAGGCCCATCGAGCGCTCGCGATCGGAGAACACCAGGATCGGCTGGGCGCCGTCGCGCTTGATCTCGGTGCCGTCATCGATGCGCAACAGCGGCATCAGCTGGTCGCGGTATTGCAGGAGATGGCGGCCGTCGGAGATTTCGATGCGCCGGCAATCGATCTCCTCGAGCCTCGAGACGAGCGACAGCGGCACGGCCTTCGGCTGCTGCGAGCCGGCGCGGAACACCAAGAGCGCCGTCAAATCCTCGTCGGCGGCCGCGTCGGTCTCGACCGCCGTTTGCTCGGGCCGAGCGACCGGCGTGACGCGGCCGAGCGCCTGCGCGATGCCGTTCGGATCGACGATCATGATCACCGCGCCGTCACCGAGGATCGTCGTGCCGGAGAACGCCGCGATCTGCCGCAGCTTCGACGACATCGGCTTGATCACGATCTCCTCGGTGTGAAACACGCTGTCGACGACCGTGCCGAAAATCTGGCTGCCGACCTGCATCACCACCACGAAGCCGTCGTCCGCCGCGTCCTCGCCGAGCCGCAGCACTTCCTTGAGGTGAACGAGCGGCAAGAGCTTGTTGCGCAGGCGCAGCACCGGCGTGTGCTTGATCCGCTCGACGCGATGGTCGCGGCCGGCGCCGACCCGCACCAGTTCGAGCACGGCGAGCTGCGGCACGGCGAAGCGCTCGCCGCCGGCGGCGACGATGAGCGCGGAGACGATCGCCAGCGTCAGCGGGATCTTGATCGTGAAGGTTGCGCCGGCGCCGGGCGCGGATTTCAGATCGACGGTGCCGCCGATCTGCTCGATGTTGGCGCGCACCACGTCCATGCCGATGCCGCGGCCGGAGATGCTCGTCACTTTCGCCGCGGTGGAGAAGCCGGCCATGAAGATGAGATTGCCGACCTCGCCGTCGGACTTGGCGGCAAGCTCGGCTTCGCTCGCCAGGCCCTGCGCCAGCGCCACGGTGCGAATACGCGCAAGATCGAGGCCGCGGCCGTCGTCGGCGATCTCGATGATGATGTGGCCGCCCTGGTGCCAGGCGCTGAGCCGGATCGTGCCCTTGTCCGGCTTGCCGGCGGCACGCCGCGCCGCGGCGTCCTCGATGCCGTGATCGGCGCAATTGCGCACCAGATGGGTGAGCGGATCCCTGACCAGTTCCAGCACCTGCCGATCGAGCTCGGTGTCGGCGCCGTGCATGACGAGCTCGATCTCCTTGCCGAGTTCGGCGGCGAGGTCGCGCACGATGCGCGGCAGCTTCTGCCACGCATGGCCGATCGGCTGCATGCGCGTCTTCATGACGTTTTCCTGCAGCTCGGCGGTCACGTTGGAAAGGCGCTGCAGCGGCACCTTGAAATCGGAATCGCCGTGGCGGCGGACGATTTCCAGGAGCTGATTGCGCGTCAGAACGAGCTCGGACACCGTCATCATCAGGCGGTCGAGCGTTTCGACATTGACGCGGATCGAATGACCGGCGAAGCGGTCGCCGCGCTCCTCGTCGGCGCGCGCGACCGGCTGTGTTTCCCGTTCGACGGCAGGGGCTTTTGCTTGCTCGCGCACGCGCGGCTGCACTTGCGCGTCGTCCGCCACCGGCGCGGGCGGCCGCATCTGCGGTTGCTGATGCGACGGTTGCTGGCGCAACGGTTCCTGCTGCGACATGCGGTCGAGTTGCGCGATCAGATCGCGGTCGTCGCCTTCCGGCTCGCGTTCGTTGGCCTCGATCTGGTCGAGAATGCTTTTGATGCGGTCGATCGAGGCGAGAACGAGCGTCACGGCCTCGCCGGTGGCCGGCACGCCGTCGCGGAACCGCGTCATCAGCGTCTCGGCGGCATGCGCCAGCGCTTCGAGCCGCGGCAACCCGAGGAAGCCGCAGGTGCCCTTCACGGTATGGACGAGGCGGAAGATGTTGCCGAGGATGCTGCCGTTGTTCGGCTCGCGCTCGAAACGCACGAGCTCGGAATCGACCCGGTCGAGACTCTCGCTGGTCTCGGTCAGGAATTCCCGCAACAGGTCATCCATACTGACGCCCTCACACCAACGCAAACTTGCCGGCCGACGCCGGCACCCGGCTGCGCCTGTCGCCGCCGGGCGCGCATCTGCGCGCATCAACCGCCAGGCGCCGAGCGCCTGATCGGAATGCATCGAGTGTGTTGCCAAAGCGTTTAATTTCGGTTGCAAACGCGGGTGCAACCGAACCAAAAGCCGCAGCCGCGATGCGAAACGGCTCAGAGCAACGGCTCAGGTCGGACGGATTACCGCGCTAGTATTCTGATAACGCATGAACTTTTCGGAAACTGCCGTCCCACGGATATTCAGACTCGCGGGCGAGCTTGTCCCCGCTCATGCCCGAGCGGCGGTCAAAACCACCGCTTCGCCTTCGCTGCGGGCGGAAAGCGTGAGGCCGCAATCGCGGGCGAGGAGCCCGGCATAGAAAGGCTGGACGGCGTGGGCATCGACCGGCTGTCCTGGGTTGCCGGCCATGAGATCGGCCGTCGTCGGGTTCAGGCGGGCATTGACGCCCGCCGCGGTGACGCGGAAACCCGCGGTCGCATCCCCGGCGTCGACCGGATCGACGCTCAAGGAGCCGCCGCGGGCAATCGCCGCCGCGGCGATCAAAAGCACATTGAGCAGCAATTTCGCCTGGTTCTTCGGCACCAGCGCCCGTTGCAGAGTCCAGGTGAGCGTCGTCTTGTGGTCGGCCAGAAGCCCGCGGGCGGCAGTCTCGGCGTCGCCGAGATCGATCTGCGCCCCGGCCGATCCGGCCGCGCCGAACGCCAGCCGGCAGAATTGCAGCTTGGCCGAGGCCTGGGTGGCGCTCTTCTTGATCAGATCGAGCGCGAAAGTCTTGGTTTCCTCGTCCTTGTCCTCTTCCAGCACTTCGAGGCCATTAATGATCGCACCGACCGGGCTGATGAGATCGTGGCAGACGCGCGAGCACAACAGTGCCGCAAGATCGAGCGGGCCGAGGGCGACGGGACCGGAAACAGGGGCGGACATGCATGGCTCCGCTGCAGGGGGAGAAGGCCCGTCCCTCTCACAGCGCACGCGATTCGGCAATCGTGCCGTCATCGTGCCGTGGGGGCGCGTTTGGGCGCCGGCCTATGATAAACCGCTACCCCCTTAACGAATTGCTTTGGTGCCGGTGCGGGTACGGCTAAGCCCGCGTAGCAAGCCTGACGCAAGGCCCAAACCTGAGCAAGCCCTAGGAGCGACCCTGTGCCCCTCGACCCCGCCGCGTCCACCGAACTCGTCGACGCCATGACGGCGCTTTGCATCTCTGCCGCACAGGCGATCCGCGAGTGGAAGGGACAAGGCGGCGTGCGCACCAAAAGCGACGGCTCGCCGGTGACGGCGGCGGACGAAGCCGCCGAAGCGGTGATTGCCGACGGCTTGGCACGGCTCGGCCTCGATATGCCGGTCATTTCCGAGGAACAGGCGGCGTCGGAGCGGCCGGCCGCTGCTGGCGAGAATGTCATCCTGGTCGATCCGCTCGACGGCACACGCGAATTCATCGCCGGCCGCGACGAATACACCGTGAATATCGGCCTGGTCAGCGGCGGTATCCCGATGCTCGGCGTCATTGCGGCGCCGGCGCTGGGCCTATTGTGGCGAGGGATCGTCGGCCGCGGCGCCGAACGCCTCGACCTTTCCCCACCGACGATGTCGGCCCCGCAGCCGATCCGCACCCGGCCCCGTCCGGCAAGCGAGCCTGTCGTCATCACCAGCCGCTCGCACCTCGATGCGCGCACGCAGGCCTATATCGACGGCCTTGCCGGCGCGCGGCGGCTCGCCTGCGGGTCCTCGATCAAATTCTGCCGGCTGGCCGAAGGCGCAGCCGACGTCTATCCGCGGCTGGCGCCGACGCACGATTGGGACATCGCGGCCGGTCATGCCATCCTCCTCGCCGCGGGCGGCCGCATGGTCGCGCCCGACGGCTCTGCCATCGTTTACGGTTCGGCGGACCTCATCGTTCCGGCATTTCTCGCCTTCGGCGATCCGCGGGCCACAGATTAAGGCGTCAGGTCTTGCATCACCGCCGGCCATTTGCGGTCGGCGGCGGAGATCGTCCGTTCCGGATCCGCACTGAATTTCTTCAGCCGCTCGCCGTCGTAGAACAGGAACAACCGCTCGCCGCGGATGAGCCAGAAGGTCGCGTTGCCGGGAACGGCGATGCCGTGGGCGACGCCGAGCGGGTCGTAGCCGCCGAATTGCGGCCGGTAGACCTCAGGATGCGCCGCGAAAGCGTCGCGGTTGCCGACGTTGCGAAACCGCCAGATCGCGCCGCTATCCCTGAGTTCCACGTCGGCCTTGCCGAGCAGGGGCTCGCCGTCGGTAAAATAGGCGACCGGATCGTAGCCGCCGATGGCGAGGCCGGTGTGCCAGTCGACCACCACGCGCTCGCTCGTCGCGGCGCGGATCGTCGCCGGTCCGCCGACGAGCGCAACGAAAAGGGCCGCAACGGCGGCGACAAGGCCACGGTGCTGCTTTCGTTCTTGCCGTGCTGGCGTCATAGTTCTAGCCAAGGATCGACTGATTCGAGGGCGCCGTTGAGCGCGTGGGGCGTTCACGAACACATCCGGCACGTATCGGCATTGGCCAACACTGGCGCAACGGACGTGAGCATGGGGTTAATCGTGGGACGCTCGAAGAATTCTGCCTTGCGGTTGGCCGTGGCGGTCGCGGTTTTCGGTATGCTCGCCGCCGGACCGGCTGCTGCGCAGACTTCGCCGCAGCAACCGCCGCCGCCGTCGAGCCTGCCGCAGCAACCGCCGCCGAGTGGCCGGTTCTCGCCCGGCGAGATCGTCGAAGCGGGCCATCATTTCTTCGGCGGCGTCTCGCGCGAACTTGCGACCCTCATCGAAAAGGCGGTGAGTCAGTGGGGACTGCCGAACGGCTATATTCTGGGCGAGGAAGCCGGCGGCGCTTTTGTCGGCGGCCTGCGTTACGGCGACGGCACGCTCTACACCAAGAACGCCGGCGACGTGCGGGTCTATTGGCAAGGCCCTTCGCTCGGCTTCGACTACGGCGCCGACGGCGCGCGCACGATGATGCTGGTTTACAACCTGCCGCGCACCGAGGCGATTTTCGATCGGTTCGGCGGCGTCGCCGGCTCCGCCTATCTGGTCGGCGGCTTCGGCATGACGGCCCTGACGGCCAACGATATCGTCGTGGTGCCGATCCGCAGCGGCGTCGGTCTGCGGCTCGGCGCCAATCTCGGCTACCTCAAATTCACGCCACGGGCGACCTGGAATCCGTTCTGACCGCAGCGTCGGGCAGCATCGGGTCGCGGTCCGCCTCACATAGCCGCGGCCATATGACCGACGGTGATAGCTTTGGCGCGCACCTGTGCTCGGCGCGACTGTGGTCGGCGCACACTGTGGTCGGAGTACACTTGGCGGGCAGATCGGTCTCGGTTTAGGTTAATGGCCGGTGAATGTGGTGAAGTTCACTCCCGCGTGGCAATGTCGCGCGACTTGCTCCACCCCTCCCGGGTCGCGGGCGAGTAACGGAGGCGTAGAGTCATGATCGAACCGATCATGTATTTCGGGATCGGATTCCTCGTCGCGGCATTGCTCGGCTTGCTGTTCGTCCCGCTGGTGCATAACCGCGCGGTGCGCCTGACGATGCGGCGGCTCGAGGCGGCAACGCCATTGTCGATCGCCGAAATCCGCGCCGACAAGGATCAGCTGCGCGCCGAGTTCGCGATGTCGACGCGACGGCTCGAAATGACCGTCGAGCAGATGAAGACCAAGACGACGGCGCAGCTGGCCGAGCTCGGCAAGAAGACCGACGCCATCAATCATCTCAAGAAGGAACTCGGCGAGAAGACCGCGGCGATCTTCGCGCTCGAGGCGCGCGACAAGGCGATGCGCGACCAATTGCGCGCGACCGAGCAGGAATTCGAGCTCAAAGGTGGATCGCTGCGCGACGCCGAGCAGGCGCTCGCCGACAAGGAGGCCGAACTCGGCAAGCTGCTCGCCGAACTCGGCGACCGCTCGATGTCGGCCGACACCCAGCGCGTCGAACTCGCCGCGATGCGGACCCAGGTCGAGGCGCTCAAGGCGAGCGTCGACGACTACGAGCACGCCGTGAAGGAGACCGAGACGCGACTGGCGCGCGAGCGCAGCGAGGCCGCCGCGTCGACCGCGGAACTGGAAGCGGCGCGCGGCAAGCTCGGCAGCCTGGAGCAGCGCACGAGCGAACTCGAACGGCAACTCGTGGTGCAGACGGCCGAGGCCGAAATTCTCAGCCGCCGCGTGCAGGAACTGGAAGTGCGGCTCGATGATCAGGGCCGCGTGCTGGCCGAGCGCGAGTATCAGATCGAGCGGCTGCACGGCGAACTCGAGATCGCACACAACACCGAAAGCGATCTGCGCCGCGAGCTCAACTCAACCGGCGGCCGCGACTACCTCGACGGTCGACAAGTTCCGCGCCGACATCGCCGAGCTCGAGGCCCAGCTCGCCGCAACGATCGAGGAGCGCTCCCGGCTGCAGCGCGAGATCGGCGCCATGAAACGCGAGGCGGAGACCAGCTGGGCCGCCGAACGCGTCGAAAACGCGCTGCTGCGCGAGCGCATCAACGACGTTGCCGCCGAGGTGGCGCGGCTCACCGCCGTGCTCGAAGGTCCCGGCTCGCCGATCGAGACCATGCTCGGCGCCGAGGCCGGCCTGGCGCCGGGAATGGGGCAAGGATTGGGCTCCCTCTCCCACCACGCCGGCTCCGGCATGAACGGCTCCATGGGCGAAAACGGCAGCGCCACCATGGACGCGCCGTCCCCGAACAAGGGCTCGCTCGCCGACCGCATCCGCGCCTTGCAAGCCGGCGCCTCGCGGGTCACGTCGAATTAAGACGGCGGCTGGCCGCCCTGGCGCCGCCCCGCCCGAAGACCGAAAACCGGCTTCCACTTTCCTGGATCATGCACTTTCGCCGGTGCATGATCTTCCCGAAAACCGGCTTCCACTTTTCGGGATCATGCACTATGGTCCCGGCCCTATCGGTCGGGCGCTTAGCTCAGCGGGAGAGCGTTCCCTTCACACGGGAGAGGTCGTAGGTTCAATCCCTACAGCGCCCACCAGCCTTTGCTGCTTTGCAGCTACGGCTGGTAAGCCTCCCTCGACCTACCGCCATGGGCGCTTGGACCGCGGCAGCTCGTCACCCTGCGTCGCCGGTCGCCGACAATGGCGCGCTCCAGAATTCGAAGCGCCTTGGGAATATCAGACCATCTGGCGAGGCCACATGATGTTATGCTCGTTTGTTTTCATACGAGCTGATGCGCGACGGGCTCGGCCGTCGCGGCCCGCCGCGCATTGTCATTCCTGACTTTCATTCCTGACTTGTCATTCCTGACGGGATCGTCCTGACGGCAAACGCCCGCCAAAGCCCGCGGTTAGTCGTGATCGATGATGACTTTCTTTTCTTCGCGTGGCGCAATGAACCCTCGGTCTTCGTGCTTTTTGATGATGGTCTTGTGGTCACCCATGCCGTCATCCTTGCGGATCACGGTGGTCTCATCGGCCTTCACTGGCGCCGCCAGGGCGGCGGACGCGATAACAGCGGTCGTTACTGCGACGATTAATTTGCGCATGGCGTTTCTCCTCAGTGGACGACTAGTCCGATAAATGCGCGAAGGCAGCGACGCGTTCCTGCAAGACCGGCGTGGAACCGGCGTCAGCTCGCGCTTGCAAAAGCAAGGGTGGCAAAAGCACATTTCCTCAAAAGCAAATGTTCCCTCCGCGGTCCTAATTTTGAATGGTCGCGAACGGGAACGAACGCCCACGCCTATGGTTGCCCTGCCGTGGAGGTGCCCCCATGACTGAACCGGACGAAAAAACGACCCGTCGCGCTGGAGATTTGCCGATGACAGAGACCCAGCAGCCCGATCCCATGTTGCAATTGACGACCGGACGGATGGGCGCAGGCGGCATAACACTCGTTGCTTGCGCTGCGGCACTGATTATCGGCCTGGTGTTTTATGGTCTCAACACCGGGAAGGAACCCGCGTCGACTTCTCCGGCGTCGCACAGCTCACAACCGCAGGCCGCCGGCGGTTCGGGGCCCGCGGCTCCGGGAGCGCCCCGGAGCAACGAAAGCGGCGTAAAGGGCTGAGGCGATCCTCGCCAGCCGTCGCAGAGCGTCGTGAAACGAAAGCCACGGTAAAAATTCGAGGTAAAAGATACGCCCCCAATCAATCGTACGCAGTGCCGAGATTTTCGCTGCGACGGCGGCTTCCCCCAGCTTGCGCGCCTCTTCAAAGCAAAGAGGGCTCACGCGAGCCGGCCGGCAACGGCGAGCAAATGCTGCGCACGTCCGCGCCGCGCCGGACACTCAAACCCGCGACGGCCGCATCGTCATTCCTTGGCGAGAGCGTCGTAGGCCTGGGCGAAGCCCTTGAACGACAGCGGCACCGTCACGTCGTGGCCGCCGGCGTCGGGGAAAGAGATTTTGCCGGCACCGGAAGCGGTGCGGAATTTCTTCAAAACGTCGTCACGGAGCTCGAACTCGCTGAAGCAGCCGGCGGGCACGCAGCGCGCGAAGGGTGAGGTAATGCCGGCGTCGCTCTCCGCGGTCGAAACGCGAACCGGCGCTGCAAACGACGCATTGATCGGAACCTGGATGATCAGCTTGACCGGCTGACCCTTGACCGGTCGGAGGACCGCGACGCGCGAGAACGGCGTGTTGCGGCCCTGCACTTGCGTGACCTGCGCCATGTCGCAGATTTTTTCCGGCGGCGGTCCGGTCCGGGTCTCGCATTGCAAGACCCAGTCGTCGTAGGTGGCGGTGGTGCGCTGGGGAGATTCGCTCGACGCTGCCGCGGGCGCCGTCGGCGCGGCGTGCTGGGCCGGTTGCACCTGCGCGGCGTGCTGGGCCGGCGCCGCATGTTGGGGGCGGGTCGGAGTCTGTTGCTGGGCTGCGGCGGCGCTGGTGAAAGTCATCATGACGGCTATCGCCAGCAGCACGAGGCGCTTCTCCACGTTGGGCATGGGCGAACGAATCCTCCCGGTTCGCAGGAACGCCATTCTGGCTTTCGAGGAGCGCTTTGTGAAGGCATTCGGGCCGACGCTCGAGCATTTATCCCACGCAAGCCCTGCATCGCGGTGCCCAGTCACGGCGCCACACCTCAACGCAGCGCCGCGGCAAGTTCCCGCGCGCCGGACTTTTTCACCTCCTGGTCCATGCGCGCATCGGTCGCAGCAATGAGGGCGGCGACGACATTGTTGCGCCGGGCGACCGGGTTGTCGCGGTAGCCGCCGCGCTGGAAGAAATTGGCGGTCGGCACCTTGTCGCGCCACTCGAGCGGCATGGTGACCATGTCGAAGCCGTTGCCGTCGCCGGTCAGGTTCATCATTTCCAGCTCGGCGGCGGTGAGCGTGCCGGCGAAACCCTTGCGCCGCGCGTACACTACCGAGTCCATCAGCTTCTGCGTCTGCAGCAGCGGACCGACATCGAGGTCGAGATTCATGGCGTGAAGGCCGAGGCCCTGTTCGGTGCCGGCCAGCGCCTCGTGCCGGTTCCAGTCGTCCGGCACGCTGCGCGCGAAATCGACCATGCGGCGCAGAATGCCGATCTTGCCGGCAAGCGCCTGCCCGCCGCCGCTGGGCAGTTGCGCCGCCCCGGCGGCGAGCTTGTCGATCATATGGCGGCCGCTCTCGGCCATGATTTCGACGGTGTTGGTCGCGAGCAGCTGGTTGTAGCCGAGCGCCGTAGTGATGGCGGGGCCGCGTTTAGTATATTCGAGCCCGGCTTGAACATCGTAGCGGCCGTTGCCGGTCGCCTCGAAACTGTAAATCCGCAACACCTGATCCCGGGTCAATCCGGCCCCGAGCGCGACCGCGGCGTAGGCGCCCTTGAACTCGCCTTCGCTCTGCGGCAGGCGCGGCACGAATTTGAATTCCCGCAGCGCCGCCGCGAGGAAATCGGCGACCACCGGCACGTAGACTTGGTGCTTCGGCTCGGGTTCGTTGGGCTTTGACGGATCGCGCGGCCGCGGCGGCCCGGTATAGACCGGAGGCTGCGTCAGCACATAGTCGTCGATCGAAATCGGCTCGTTCGCCGCGCGCTTATGCCACCGCATATGACGCTTTTCAGCGATCGCATTCCAATAGGCGCCGCTCTCGGCCGCATAAGCCTGTTGCGCCCGGTTGTAGGCCTCCAAAGCGCGGCGGTATTGCGCCATCGCGACGGCGAGGTCCGGCGGCGCGATGTTTTGTCGGTCGAGCGGGCGCCCGGTGGTCTGCGCCACGACGGATACCGGCGACAGCGCGATCATCGCCGCCAGCAAATATCGGATGCCGACTTGTTTTTGACCGATACGGCTTCGAATGATTTGCATGAGGTATTTTATAGGCCGCCATCACATCAGCCACCACGGAACCTGGCGGCGACGCCGGCGCGACGCGCATCAGTGCTTGTCGTTTCGCGGCGGCGGACGCGGCGCGCGCGGCGCCGGACGCGGCCCGCCCGGACGGCGCGGCGGCTGTGGCCCGCCCGGACGACGCGGCGGCTGCGGCCCACCCGGACGACGCAATTGCTGCGGCCCGCCGCCGGGACGCCGCGGCGCGTTGGGCCCATGCGGCGCAAGACCGCGCGATTGCCGCCGCTCGATCGTCATGCGCCGGCCGATATTATGGGAGGCGAACAAGCGCTGCAGCACGCCGCGGTCGCGCGCCGCTTCCTGGGGCGGAACGCGGAACGGAACGGCGGCCATGCGGCCGCCGGCGCCGGGCCGCAACGCGAACGCGCTGGCGCCCTGCGTCAAGATGCCCAGCCGGGCGCCCTGGCGGTCGAACACTTCGATGCGGCCGACATGGCCGTCGGCATCGGGATAAAGCTTGATCTCGGCTTCGCCGCCGCCCGCGGCGCCTTCGTTCGGCACGTCGACAACGCCGGTGGTGCCGCGGATCCCCATCGTCGCGGTCGGCGTCGCGATCTTCATGTCGCCGGTCTTGGCGACCTTGCTCGCGACGAATGCGGCCGTGCCGAGCGCGACCGTCACCAAGGCGGCGTTGGCGGTGCCGCCGTCCTGATAGACGAATTCATCGACCACGATGCGGGTGTTGGCGCTGAGGCTGAACGTCGTCTCGTCGTCGAAGGTGACGCCGAGGGCGGAGTCCGGGCCGGTCCGCAGCGTGTCGTTCTTGAAGATCAGATCGTTGATTTGCAGCGCGATCGCCGCCGCCGCATTGGCGCGCTTGACCGTGGCGCTGCCCTGCACGGTGGCCACCTGCCCGATCCCCTGACCGCCGCGATCGGCCGTCGCGTCCGGCGGCGGCGGCGATGGCGCCGGAGTTTGCGCATGCGCCGCTCCGGCGCGGAACAGGAGCCACTGCGCCAGCGTTCCGCCAAACAGCATCGTAAATTCGCGCCGCTTCATGACTGCCTTATCGGGGGAATCGGACGAGCCCGCTGCGATCCGTACTTGTATGGTATTTCGATACCCAAGGCCCTTCGCCCGCAGACAATCAGTCAACCGTGGCCGTTGCTGGTTGGCAACGGTTTTTATTTGTTGCAATGCGTCTATTTTTTGACCGTGTCGGAGCCGGCCGTTCTCCGGCGTGGTCGCCCGCACGCCGGTCGAACAACAAAACGGCAGGCCCTCGCTATTTCAGCTGGGTCGAGATGCTGGAGAACGTCGAATTCAGGTTCGTGCCGAGCCCAGCGACCGTCGCGATGATCGCAACCGCGATACCGGCAGCGATCAGGCCGTATTCGATGGCCGTGGCCCCGCACTCATTGGTGACAAAACTTCGAAGCAGATGCATGTCGAAGCCCCTCTTGTGGATGGTGTGAAGCGGCCCCGCCGACGCGGCGGGCTGAGCAACCGCGGGGCAGTATTTACACGTAGCTCCTCAACCAAAAGGTTAAAAGCCGCGGCAGCATTTTCGGAAAAAAACGTGACAGAAAGCTATGGCGGGCGCGGCGTCAGCGTGCCGAGGGATCGCGCGAAAGATTTTTCGCTTTCAATTCAGCGAGATAATCGCGCCAATAGGACTCGCGGTTAAGGCCGAGCTCGTGGAGATAATCCCAGCTGAAAATTCCGGTCGAATGCATGTCGTCGAAAACGAGCCGCACGGCGTAGTTGCCGACCGGCTGCAGCTCCATGAGCTCGACGTCGCGCTTGCCGCCGACCGTGCGCCGCTCGGCCGGCGAATGGCCTTGAACCTCGGCGCTCGGACTGCGCACGCGCAGATACTCGGCCGGAAGCTCGAAGCTCTCGCCGCTGTCGAACACGACGGTCAGCGCCTTGCGGTCCTTGTGCAGACGCAATTCGGTCGGCCAGGGCGTGCTCATGACCGCTGCCGAGGCCGAGGAAAGGCGCCGCAGCTCAGATCGCCCAAAATCATTCCACCACCTGCCACTCGATGGTCTCGCCGCCCCGATACACCAGCGCGCGCTCGTCCACGCCAGCGACCTCGACGTCCGCGGCCGCCGTCCACGGCAGCTTTGCAAGCGTGATGGTGTCCTCGTTCGGCGGCAGCCGGTAATGCCGCGGCCCGTTGAGCGAGGCGAACGCTTCGAGCTTCTCGAGCGCGCCCTCCTCCTCGAACACCTTCGCGTAGGTCGCGAGCGCCACCGGCGCGTTGAAAATGCCCGGCACGCCGTTGACCGCGATTTTTTTCGCGATCGGATGCGGCGCGGAATCAGTGCCGAGAAAATAGCAAGGCGCCCCCGACGTCGCCGCCTTGCGCAACGCCGCGCGGTCGGCGGCCGCCTTGATCACCGGCATCGCGTACAGCATCGGCTTCAGGCCCGCGCCGAGCCAATCGGTGCGCGTCTGGCGCAGATGATAGGGCGTGATGGTGCCGGCGACCTGCGGGGCGGCGCTCGCGACAAACGCGGCGCCGTCCTTGGAGGACAGGTGTTCGAGGATCATGCGCAGGCCGGGAAATTGCTTGACCCAATGCGACAGCCGGCGGTCGATGAACGCGGCCTCGCGGTCGAAAATGTCGATGTCCGGCGCGACCTCCTCGCCGTGCATGAGAAACGGCATGCCGATCTTCTCCATGCGCTCGAGCACGGGCATGATCCGGCCGTAGTCGGTGACGCCAGCCGCCGAATTGGTGGTGGCGTTCGCCGGATAGAGCTTGGCGCCGGTGAACACTCCGTCGCGGAAGCCGCGCTCGATATCGTCGGGGTCGGTCTCGTCGGTGAGATAGCAGGTCATCAGCGGCTGAAACCGCGATCCCCCCGGCAGCGCCGCCATCACGCGGGCGCGATAGGCGACGGCATCCGCAGTGGTACGCACCGGCGGCACCAGGTTCGGCATCAGAATGGCGCGGCCGAAGATTTTCGCCGTGTGCGGCAACACCGCCTTGAGCATCTCGCCGTCGCGGACGTGCAGATGCCAGTCGTCGGGGCGGCGGATGATGATACGCGTGGCGTCTGGTGATGTCATGGCATCCGATAAAATCATGGCGGCGCCCAGTAAGCACCGAATGCGCGGCCGGGCAATGCCGCGCGCCCGCGAATGCACGTCCCCGATACACCGTCGGCCGGCTGTTCGAGCAGCACGAGACCCAATCGCCATGTCGGGCTGCAGCCAGGTCGCAGCTGCAACATTGAGGCTCTTTGAGCGTTATCGACCGTTGCACCCCCACCGGCTCGAAGGGTCGACAGACCGGCGGCGAACCATGCACACGGGCTATGTCGATTTCTTGAAGCGTGCGCTGATCGTCGTCGCGGTCGCGATCATGCCGGTCGTGATCTACTTTCTGTCGGGCGTGATCCTGATGGCTTTCGGGGCCGTCATCCTCGCCATGCTGCTGCGGCTGGGCGCCCGACCTTTCATGCGGTTCGCACGTCTGCCGGAACCGGTCGCTCTGCTCTCCTCCGGCATCGTCGTCATGGCCGTTATCGGCGGTACCGGCTACCTGTTCGGCACCCGCATCGGCGGCGAATTGCAGGACGTACTGAGCCGGGCGACGTCGGCCAGTACCGACATCACGGCGTATCTGCACCAATCCGATATCGGCAACTTTCTGCTCGATCACATCGCCGCCAGCAACTTCTCGCTGCCCGAAATGTTTTCGGGCGTCGTGCGGGTGAGCACGAGCCTTCTGGAAGGCGTGATCATCATGACCATTTCCGGCGTCTATCTGGCCGCACAGCCCAACCTGTACCGGCGCGGACTGATTTGGCTTTTTCCGCCGCCCGATCACGGACGGGCAGCCGAGATCATCGACGGCATCGGCGAAGCGCTGCGGCTGTGGCTCGTCGGCCAGCTCGCTCAGATGGCGCTGATCGGCGTGTTGTGGACGCTGGCGACCTGGCTGATCGGCGTGCCGTCGCCATTGGCGCTGGGGCTCATTGCCGGCGTCAGCGAATTCATTCCCTACCTCGGCCCGATTATCGCCGCCATACCGTCGATACTGGTCGCACTCACCAAGAGTCCGCAAACCGCGTTGTGGACCCTTCTGGCCTATGTCGTCATCCATCAGATCGAGAGCCAGATCGTCACGCCGCTCATCGGCCGCCACATGGTGTCGATTCCGCCGGCAGTCATCCTCCTCGGCGTCGTCGCGGTCACCTATCTGTTCGGAACGATCGCGATCCTGTTCGCTGCGCCGATCGCCGTGGTGATCTTTGCCGCGGTCAACCTCGTCTATGTGCGGGACACGCTGGGCGAAAAGACCGAACTGACGCGCAAGTTGGGATAAGCCGCCACAAGACCGCCAGCAAGCGGCTCAATCCATTGATATACCTAGATTTTCTGGCTCCAGGGCGGCCGTCATGCACCGCCGATCACGCCGCTTTCACGCAATCTTTTTCATTCGCACCGCTAGGCGCTGCAATTGCGGTCGTGTATGGCTCAAGCATTAATTGCCGCCGTTTAGAAAAGCTTGATCCGATCGCGCCATCTACCTGATGCAAA
>CAVUWO010000002.1:0-246772 GCA_963745155.1 uncultured Pseudomonadota bacterium
ACGTGAAGGACCCGATCCGCGGGATGAAGAAGGCGTAGGGGCGCAACACAATCGTTCTCGCGGCGCGATACGCGCCCGAGGTTTGTACACGACCCGTAGCCCGGATGAGCGTAGCGATATCCGGGAACGATGGTTCAATTCGCACGCCGCTCCCGGATGTCGCTACGCTCATCCGGGCTACGACAACAAACAAACAAAAAGGGAAGCGGAACGCCGACAGACGCATTTTGTCTTTCACGCTACCGCGCCACGCGGACGGATGTTGCCACCCGCTCGCGCTTCGGGCGCGGCTCGCCTGTCGGCGTTCCACCGCGGCTCTTGCTTAGGCGACCGAACGCCACCGCTCAGCTCCAGCGTACGCGCTTCCCGGGAAGAGGTCGGAGCGCGCGACCCCGATGGTTCGAAAGACCGCGCGCCTTTTTCGCGGGCGTTACCCGCGCCTTCCTGTCCCAGTGCAGCGAGTTCTAACTCGCAGACCGGTCTTAATGCCGGCCGGGCGTATCTTGCCGAAGCCGCTCCGGCGCAGGTTGCAAGCCCGCGCGGAAGCACCACATCCCGCTCCACCTTCGAAAGTGCCCTCGCGACGGCGTCCCTCGATGAGCGTGATTGCTGTTTATATCCATATCAGTGACGATTGTCAAGACCGTCGTCTCTGGAGTAGTAACGCCGCGGAATTGCGTGAAATTATGCCGACGGCGTTTTAGTTGTGACCTCCACACATCGTCATGGCCGGGCTTGTCCCGGCCATCCACGCCTTGGTTTCCGCCGCGCCTTGTAGACGTGGATGCCCGGCACAAGGCCGGGCATGACGAGTTAGAGTTCAGCGCCGTCGGGTATTAGGCGTAATCCTCCGCCGTCACTCCGCCAACGCATTCAATATCTTGCTGGCGCGGTTGAGGTCATTGTTGTTGAGCTTCGAAAGCTGGATGTTGATACGTTGCAGCAGCTTGCCACGCTCGCCGGCCGGTACGGCCAGCGTTCCGGCGCTGAACAGCACCGCTTCCGGCACTTCGAGAACGGCGGCAATCTTTTCGATCGACTCGAACGACGGCGCGGTGACGCCGCGTTCGATCTTGCCCACCATGTTCAGCGACAGTCCGACCGCATCCGCGAATTCATGCTGCTTCATACTCCGCGCCCGGCGGTAATGGCGCAAATTGGCTCCGAAAATCTCTTTCAGCGTCACGGCGCACCTCCGCCGCGAGGCTGATATGGACCCGTCCCGAAACAAGAGCCTCAAAGTACATAAATTTATAAAATACGCATTTATAGTACACTTTCCGCGCATTTTGCCCTATACATACACGCGGGAGGTGGTCGCCATGGAACAGTGGATTCTCGCCCTTTCGCCGGCCTTGGCGACGGGCAAGGCGGTCGCCGTCATCGGCTTGATCATGATCGGAGGGCTCTTCTTGCTGCGGGGCGAATGCAGGTTGGAACGGCTGGTGCCCGAACCCGAAGCGGTGCGCGCCTACACCGACCAATTGGTTCGGGACTATGGCGAGGCGGCATTCAGACGAAATGGCGAGGATTCGGTCAATGCGCGCATCGACGGCGACCGCGAGCTTTTCCGGTTTCTTCGCGCCGTCTCGGAAGAGTTGGTGCGGCGAATGCTGGTGGAGCAAACAGAGGCACGCACGGGTGCGCCGGATACTCGACTTCCTCGTCAATTCCCAGGGTGACTGGCGGAGCACCGGTAAGACGATGGCGGGGTCTCGGCGCAGCGATCCGTATGACCGCGAGGTCGGGCTGCGTATCCGTTCGCTGCGCCTATCCCGCCGCATGTCACAAACCGACCTCGGCGATCGTCTGGGTCTCACCTTCCAGCAGATTCAAAAATACGAAAAAGGCCAAAATCGTATCGCCGCCGGGCGCTTGCTGCGTCTCGCGGAGATATTCGAGGTGCCAGTCTCGACCCTGTTCGGGGCGCGCGGGTCCGAAGCGAGAGGACGCAAGGAGGCATTCGAATTTCTTCGTGTGAGCGGCGCGGTCCGACTGCTCGAAGCCTATGGCCGCATCCGCGACGGCGTGGTCCGACGCGCTCTTGTGCGGTTGGCCGAAGAAATCGCGCTCCCTTCGCGACGATCAGGCCGGGATTAAGTGGGTAGGATGGGTGGAGCGAAAGCAATACCCATCATAGGGCGGCGAGGATGAATGATGGGTTTCGCAGGGCTCAACCCATCCTATCGCGCTCAGCCTCGCCAGCGCGGCGACCTGATGTTTTGCCCTCGGCAATGGGGTTGTGCAAAAATCGAGAATTTCACTACGGGCGCCCATCTTCCATAATGGGGCTTATGCGACATGCGACGGGAAGCCGATGATTACGATATTCTCTGAGTTCTGCCATTTATCGCGAGCAAAAACGCCGACACCGCTGAGCACATTGTCGATGATCGTTAAACAGTGGTGGATGAACGTGTCTGTCAGGTAGAAAATCCACGGCTTATGATCGCTGGTGGCCATACGAAACCAGTCCGACGGCCAATCGGCGGTTCGTTTCTGAAAACGCTCTCGTTCAACGGTTGGCCATTCGAACCCGAAATGAAACATCTTGTTGCGGTACTCAAAGAGTGCCTGCAACGTAGGCCCAAAATCGTTGGGGAGATGGACTGTTAACCCGGTGGCGTCTGCCAGCTGCAATACGCCTTTGACGAGATTCTTCTCTTTCCCGCCGCTTTGGGTAAAGACGAAATGACAATCCCACTGCTTCTTGGTGATCAATTTCCAGCGCAGATGGGAGCTGAATGGGATCGAATTGGTTTCGAAGCTACGGCGGATGCCGCTGAACGACTGACACAAAATCGACTCGAATAGCGGAGCCAACATTCCGACGGCGGCCATGCTGTGGGCGGCGTCCTGATAGACTGAAGCATGAAGATGATCCACCCATTCGTCTACGGCTTGCTGGTTGCGTAAACCAGACGTTCTTTTGGCAAACGCGTCAATCTCGACGATCGCATCCCGCAGCAACTGTTCAGCGCCATTTTGCCGTCGAAGCAGAGCGTGAACCGCCAAGAGCTGTGCTTCATAGTCCACGTGAGAAAGAAGGATAAGCCCAACTTCTCGATCCGTGAAAGAGTCAAATAAATCGCTCTGTCCTGAGCTGTCGAGGTATTCGGGTTGGGCAGATTGGTCACTTTTCGTCCTCATTGAGAACGCTCCCCACCTGGCATTCTAACAAAGCTTCCGAAACCGTTGATAGCACAAGAAACGCGATGATGCATGGAAGCCGAGGGGCAAATTAATCCCGTGCAAAATTAGAAAATCTGCACAGCGCGGGAACGCCGACGATATACGGATAAGACGCGTTTTTTGACCCTTCGCGCGCGAGGGTGGGACGCGCCGCTGCCGCGCCGTCTGAGCTTGGTGCGCTGTCACCGGAACGCCAATCGACAACGTCACTTCCCCGCGGCACCTAAGTAATCGAACCTAACCAACACATGCTCTTGAGGATTCCATGAGATATATGACGGACCTTGATCGACTTGGAATGCGCTAATGTGAAGCGCGAGACCTGTTTTGTTTTTAGAAATCGTCACTGTCGGTTGAATTGGCACATCACCGCTCGAAAAAAGAGATTCTGCTTCCTGAGCAGTAAAAGATATGCCGCCATCTTGTGCGACCGCGATGCGGTTGCAACCTACTCTAAATGTCACCTTGCCAGTCAAGGACCCCCCGGTTATGAGAGTCCTTTTCGACAGCTAAAACACCGTCATTTAGTCCGTTCTTGTCAATCCAGGTGCCAACAAAAGCAGTAGGACACAGCACAGCTGGTTCCTTGTTCGCCTTGGAAGCGTGCTGTTTCTCTGCTACAGCACTCCGCAGTTTGATGGCGTCAATCAAGGGATGCACCAGCGCTGCATCTTTGGTGGTACGCGTCGCATCTTGCGCGAACGCGGCGGCCACTACGCATAAACTGATCGTGAGATTGGCCAGCAATGCCCAATACGTTGTGATCCTCATGTGTCGCCCCCAAATGCACGGCCCAACCTCGTCTGAATTCAGACTGCCTCTTAAAATTATAACAAGTCCCCGGTTTTCGATAGGTGCAAAATTCAAGAATTATGCACCACTTACGAAAATCCCCGATTTGCGGCGCTTTCTAGTGGTTCGTGAATCGGTGCAAAGAATAAACGGGAATTCGCAGATTTCGGGCCCGGTCACACTCTCGACCATGAAACCCGTAGGATGGGTGGAGCGAAGCGATACCCATCAGAGGGCGGCGAGGATAGGTGATGGGTTTCGCAAGGGCTCAACCCATCCTACAACGCTGAATTTTGTGAAACAAAGGAGCGTAAATGACCTCCTCTCCGCGCGTTCCAATTTTCGACGGCCATAACGACGTGCTGCTGCGGCTGCATCTCAATGGCGGTGCGGACCCGGTTGCAGCGTTCCTGCAAGGCGGGGACAAGGGCCAGTTGGATCTTCCCAAAGCTCGGCAGGGCGGCTTTGCCGGCGGCTTGTTCGCGATCTTCGTGCCGTCGCCGAAACGCAAGAACGGCGGCAACGGTGAAACGGCGGCGCGGGGAACAGGCGGCGTCGTCGGCAGCGATGCCGAGCCGGCTGCCGTCGAGCTGGCGGAGGCGCAGCGGGTGGTGTTCGCCATGGCGGCGCTGTTGTACCGCATCGAGCGGGAGTCGCAGGGCCGCTTGCGCGTCTGCCGCGATGTCGGGGATATCGAACGCTGCCTCGCCGACGACGTCTTGGCGGCGGTGCTGCATATCGAAGGCGCGGAGGCGATCGACGCGAATTTCGAGCTGTTGGACGTGCTCCATGCCGCGGGGCTGCGCTCGCTCGGGCCCGGTGTGGAGCCGGCCGAATATTTTCGCGCATGGCGTGCCGTTCCGCTGTCCGTCGTCGCCCGATACCGGTCCGGGCCTGACCGATCTTGGCAAGGCGCTGATCGGCGCCTGCAACCGCCTGCGGATTTTGATCGACCTGTCGCACCTCAACGAACGCGGGTTCTGGGACGTCGCCGAACTCAGCGATGCGCCGCTCGTCGCCACGCACTCCAACGCCCATGCGCTCAGCCCGCATTCGCGCAATCTCACCGACAAGCAATTGGCCGCGATCCGTCAATCCGGCGGCCTCGTCGGCGTCAATTTCGCGGTGAGTTTTTTGCGCGAGGACGGCCGGCACGACCGGGACACGCCCGTGGACCTGATCATCCGGCATATCGAGCATATGCTCGAACATGCCGGCGAGGACGGCGTCGGTTTCGGCTCCGATTTCGACGGCGCCATGATCTCGAAGGAACTCGGCAATGCCGCCGGACTGCAAATTCTGGTGCAGGCGATGCGGCAGCGCGGGTTCGGCGAGCCGCTGATCGAGAAAATATGCTTTCGAAATTGGCTGCGGGTGTTGGGGCGGACGTGGGGTGCGGGGTAGGGTGGGCAAAGGCGCGTCTTCGCGCCGTGCCCACGCGTCTTTGATTGCTCGGCATTGCGGTCCGCGTGGGCTTCGCTGGCGCTGCGCCCACCCTACACGCCTACACCCCGACATTATCAATCAGACGCGTGCTGCCGATGCGCGCGGCGACCAGCAAGCGGAGCGGCCCGTCGTTCGCGGACTTGAGCGGAGCGAGCGTCTCGGCGTGGCGCGCTTCGAGGTAATCGAGCACGAACCCTGATTTGATGATGGCCGAGCGGCCTTGCCGCAACGTCGCGGCGATGGGGCGGCCGGCGGCGATCCGCTCGGCGCAGTCGGCGAGCGTGCGATGAAGGACCGGCGCTACGGCGCGCTGTTGCGGCGAGAGATAGCGGTTGCGCGAGGACAGCGCGAGGCCGTCGGGCTCGCGCAGCGTCGGGGCGCCGACGATGCGGGTCGCAAGATCGAGGTCGCGGGCAAGCCGCGTGACGACCTTGAGCTGTTGAAAATCCTTCTCGCCGAACACCGCGATATCGGGCGCGCATTGGATCAGAAGTTTACGCGACCACCGTCGCCACGCCGGCGAAGAAGTGCGGCCGGAAGGCGTCCTCGAGCCCGGCGAGCGCCGGGCCCTCCGGCACGATGCGGGTGGCGAAGCCGGACGGATACATCGTCTCGACCGCCGGCGCCCAGACGAGATCGGTCTTGAGCGCGGCGAGCGCCGCGATATCGGCGGCGAAGGTGCGCGGATAGGTGCCGAGGTCTTCGTGCGCGGCAAATTGCGTCGGGTTGACGAAGATCGAGACCACGACGCGGTCGGCGCGGCGTTGCGCCAGGCGCACCAGCGCGAGATGGCCGGCATGCAGCGCGCCCATGGTCGGAACGAGTGCGACCGTCTCTTTGTGCGCGCGCCATGGAGCGAGCGCGCGCCGCAGCGCTGTTAAGGTATGCGCGATCCGCGGATGTCGTCGTGTCGTTGCAAAAATTTTGGTCATGGCGTTAAGGGGCAGGCGTTGCAGGGCAAGCACAGAGTGTCGCGCATTCGTGTGTGTGTCGTGTGGTTAAGATTAACTTATCGAAGCCGATGCTGTATCTTGACCCTAAGCGTTGCAAGCCGGAGAAGAGATAGCCACCCGGGGGGTAGCGTTATTCATGTTGATGCAAGCAGACGTCGGCAAGCCCGTTTCGGCGCACGTCATCGTTCTCGGTAACGAGAAAGGCGGCTCGGGCAAGTCGACCACCGCCATGCACGTCGCCGTCGCGTTGCTGCAGGCCGGCCAGCGCGTCGCCACCATCGACCTCGACTCGCGCCAGCGCAGCTTTACGCACTATATCGAGAACCGGCGCGACTGGGCGGCGCGGGCCGGCGTCAATCTGGAACTCCCCGAGCATTACTGCGTCGCCCGCGGCTTCGGCGTGCGGCTCGACGAGATCGAGGCGCAGGAGTTCGCCGCCTTCGCCGAGGCGGTGACGGCGGTCGAGAACACCCACGATTTCGTCGTCATCGATACCCCCGGCAGCGATTCCTATCTCATGCGGCTCGCGCACTCGATGGCCGATACACTGATCAGCCCGCTCAACGACAGCTTCGTCGATTTCGACGTGCTCGGCGTCGTCGACCCGACCACCTTCGAGGTGACCGGCGTCAGCCACTATGCCGAGATGGTCCGCGAAGCGCGGCGGCAGCGCCGCATGGTCGACGGCGGCATGACCGACTGGGTGGTGGTGCGCAACCGGCTGTCGACGCTCGGCTCGCGCAACAAGCGTCTGGTCGGGGAGGGGGTCGAGGAACTCGCCAAACAGCTCGGCTTTCGCGCCGTCGACGGCTTTGCCGAGCGCGTGGTCTATCGCGAATTCTTCCCGCGCGGACTGACCGCGCTCGACGAGATCAATGAGGATACGCTGGGCCAGCGGCCCAATCTGTCGCACGTGACGGCCCGCGACGAGGTCAAGAAGCTGATAGAGTCGCTGCGGCTGCCGTTCGACGAACGCGGCAAGCGCCGCGCCGCGGCGCGTGCCGAATGGCTCGCCACCGCCGACAAGCCGCTCGACACCCACGATCTGCTGGCTTAAGCGCGGCGCGCAGGTTTCCCTTATTGCCGACGATGCTTTATGGGCCATGCTTAATGGGTCATGCCTAGGTAGGTCATGCCTTGGTGGGTGATGCCTGGGTAGGCCGGTCGGACGATCGAACATCTGGCGATCGAAAATCTCATGGCACTGCTGCTTCTTCTCGGCGTCGTCATATTCGTTGCGCTGCGCTTGGCCGGCATCGGATTTTCCGCGCGCCGCCTCGGCGGCGTCGCCGCGCTGATCTTTGCCGTGTTTCTTCTTTCGCGCGGTGAAGTTTTGCTCGCGGCCCCGGCCGCCGCCGCCGGCGTCTGGCTGCTGGGCTGGAGGCCGGCTTGGATGCCTTCTTGGATGCCCTCTTGGCTTCCCGGCTACGGCGGCCGTCCTTTCAAGGCTGCGGGCCGAGATCTCGCGCGTGCGCTCGGCCTATCTCGAGGTCGAGCTCGACCACGACAGCGGCGTGATGCGCGGCCGCGTTCTCGCCGGACGCTACCAGGGCGCAGCGCTCGACGCGCTCGCTGCGCCGACGCTGATCGAACTGCTGGGGCAGATCGACGGCGACAGCCGCCAATTATTGCTGGCCTATCTTGACCGCAGGGAGCCCCGCTGGCGTGAACACGCGCAGCGTGATACGGCAGCGGGGGACGGCGGCCGCGCGGCGTCCGGCGGCAAAATGACTGAACAGGAGGCCTATCAAATCCTTGGCCTTCAGGCCGGAGCGAGTGCGCAAGACGTCGCTCGCGCTCATCGTTCCCTGATAAAGAAACTGCATCCCGACCAAGGGGGGTCGACGTATCTCGCGGCCCGCGTCAACGAGGCCAAGGACGTCCTGCTTCGCCGCCATCGCTCAGATTCCCGAAATTGATCCTCGCGGGGCTCCCGTCTCGTGAATGACGCCGTCTCGCGCGCTCCGTTGCGCCGGAGTTTCGCGCCTGGTCGTTATTTTAGTGTTATTCCGCCCGCTCCGTTTCAACCAACAAAGACGAGCGTGCCGTATCCTGGTGAGGAATTGCGGTTTCTTTTGATCTAGTTCTTCAACGCCATGCAGTCGATGTCGTTGCGCTTGAGCTGTTTGCAGGTCGCTTCCGCCGTCGCCTTGTCGAAGCCGGCAAAGCGCGCGCGGTAAAGCGCCTTGTCGCCTTTCTGGATGCGCTCGGTGAAGGGATCCGCCGCGGCGAGCGCGGTGCGGACCTTGGTCTGCGCGGCGCTCAAATGCTGCTTGGCCTCGTCTTCGGCTTCGAACGCGCCGATCTGGATGAGCCAGCCGCCATGGGCATGCGCCGGCGCTTGCGGCTCGGATTTCGGCAGTTCGGCTTTCGCCGGCTGGGCCTTCGCGGTCTCGGACTTCGCCGGCTCCGGCTTTGTTTGTTCGGCCTTTGCCGCATCGGATTTGGCCGCGGGCCCCATCGGCGCGGGCTCGGACGACACGGTCAATTCCGCCACTTGCTGCGGACGCCCAGCCGGCGCTGCCGGGCGGGTTGCCACCGGCTGCAGTGCGGGCATCGGCGCGAGCGCCGCGGTCTGGATCGGCGCGGTGCGGTAGGTGATCGTCCTGACCAGGAGCGGCTGCATCGGGTCGTTGGAACCGACCGACGGGCCGGCCTTGACGCTGGCTGGCGGCGCTACATCGGCGCGGGCGGCGAGCGTAACCTTGGCCGCCGGCGCGCGCTGCGGCTCCTCGGCGCGCTCGGTCTTCTCGGCGCGCTCCGTCCGCTCGGCAACGACCGGCGACGTGCGCCGCAGCGCGGCTTCCTTGATGTGATCGCCGATCAGGTCGCGCATGTGCGCGTCGCGGGAGGAGGCCGAATGGCCGCCGAGCACTACCGCGACGATGTAGCGGCCGTCGCGGTGAACCGAGGTGACGAGATTGAAGCCGGACGCCCGCGTATATCCGGTCTTGATGCCGTCGACGCCGCCGACCGCGCCTAAGAGGTGGTTGTGATTGCGCATCGCCTCGCCGTGATAGGTGAAGGACGGCGTGGCGAAATAGCGATAGTAGCGCGGAAAGCGGTCCTCGATCGCACGGCCGAGCAGCGCCTGGTCGCGCGCGGTGGTGATCTGGTCGTCGTCCGGCAGGCCCGAGGCATTGACATAAGTGGTGCGGCTCATGCCGAGCGCATGGGCCTTCTGCGTCATCAGCTTGGCGAACGCGTCCTCGTCGCCGGCGAGATTTTCGGCGATGGTCACGGCGACGTCGTTGGCCGATTTGGTGACGACGGCCTTGATGGCGTCTTCGACCTCGATGGTCTGGCCCGGTTTGAGCTCGAGCTTCGAGGGCGCCTGCTCGGCCGCGTGCGCCGAGACCTTGAGCGGCGTGTCGAGCTTGATCCTGCCGGCGTCGAGGCGCTCGAACAGGAGGTAAAGCGTCATGATCTTGGTCAGCGAAGCCGGATGGCGCAGCGCGTCCGGGTTCGACGATTGCAGCACTTCGCCGCTGTTGCCGTCGACGACGATGGAGGCGAAAGGCGGCGAATAGTCCTCGGCATCGGCGTGGGCATGAGCGTGATGATGGACGCGCGCCGAATGATGGGAAATATGCAAATAAGCGTGACGGTGGCGGTGCGCATCGGCCGCATCACTGGTCACCGTGAGCGCCGCGACCCCGGCGGCGAAACCCAAAACGCAACAACGAAGCCCATTGCGGGCTTCCCTACGCACATACGCCATTACGCACACCCCGTCCCTGAACGCACGCGCGGCCTCGTCGAGGCCAACCCTGTCTCACTCCTTCAGGGACGGCTCTCTCTGCCATGGCGGGCCGCTCGGTTCGGCTCGTCACGACGAGAGAGGCATTGCCCCCCGACCAAGGACCGGTCGTCACATCGACGACACAGTCAAGCACGCTAGGCGAACGCCGTTGCAAAAGCGTTAAGTCCCTACGGCGCTGCTTTTTTGCGCACGGCCCGCCGACACCCGTTGCGGTTTTTGTGCAGTGCACTATACTAGTGTCGACGCCGGAGTGGGCGTTTTCAAGGCGATTGCGTCAGTCAAGGTTAACCGCGGCCACACGCCGCCGGGAGAACAGCCGTGATCAACAGCGATGAAATGAATAAATTCAGCAAAGACAGCATGGATATGGCTATGGGTTCGTTCGGAGCCTGGAGCAAGACCACGCAGGCAATCGCGACCGAGGTCGCGGACTACACCAAGAAATCGTTCGAGGGCTCCGCCGCCGCCTGGGAAAAGCTCATGGCCGCCAAGAGCCTCGACAAGGCCATGGAAGTGCAGACCGAGTATGTGAAGTCCGCCTATGAAGGCTTCGTCGCCGAAGCGACCAAGCTCAGCGAGCTTTACAGCGATCTCGCCAAGGAATCCTACAAGCCGTTCGAAGGCGTGATCGCCAAGGCCACGATGATGAAGTGAGCGCAGTGCCGCGCACGCCGGCACGTGTGGCGCGGTCTCGGCACCGCGCGAGCTTTACCGTTCAATCGACCTCGACACGCTGAAACGACGGCGCCGCATCTGGCTATCGGCTCTGGCGCCGTTATTGTTTTGCCAGCACGGCCTCGAGTGCCGCGGCGATCCGCGCGAGGCTGTGTTCGATGCGTCCGACCCGAAAAGCGATATGCTCGAGCGCATAGGCCGAGCGCTTGTCGACCGACGGCATGTTCTGCGCGTCGTAATCCGGGACGTATTCCTGCTCGAGTTCGCGCAGCAGTCTGGCGCGCTTCACCGCGTCCACCATATGAACATCTCCTCTCGCACCGGCGATCATCAGGGTCGGCGATAATTATCCGAGTCGGGGGCCGGCACCAATCCGGATTGGTACCGGGCTTGCTTGTCGGAAACGCCACAATGATGCCGCAAGCGGGCCGCGGAGGGTAGGCAGCCGGTTTTGCGATCCGTTACGTCATCGGTCTGGAACACGGCGGGTTTCAAAACTATAGTAATGTATTGTCGATTGCCCCGGGGACTGGTCCTCGCGGCCAACCCCGCGATCAGCGATCGCGCAAAACCAAGTCTGGACGATAGACGAAACGATGCCGCCGCGTGAAAATCCGATAGCCCCTTTGCCGGTCCGCCTTGCGGATGACGACCGCAAGCGCAAGAGCGACCAGAACGGTCCGGGAACCGCGGTCATTACCAAGACCCGGCCGCAGACCAAGCGGCCGAACCTCTACCGGGTGCTGCTGCTCAACGACGACTACACGCCGATGGAGTTCGTGGTTCATGTGCTCGAGAACTTCTTCAATAAGGACCACGAGGCGGCCCATCGGATCATGATGCACGTCCACCAGCACGGCATCGGCGAGTGCGGGGTGTTCACTTACGAGGTCGCCGAGACCAAAGTGACGCAGGTCATGGACTTTGCCCGGAAACATCAGCATCCTTTGCAATGCATCATGGAGAAGAAGTGAAGTCCGGGGGGATGGCCACAACAACGATGGGACATTGAATGCCAACGTTCTCGCGCAGCCTCGAACAGTCGCTCCACCGCGCTCTGGCGCTGGCCAATGAGCGCCATCACGAATACGCCACGCTGGAACATCTCCTGCTGGCGCTGATCGAAGATCAGGACGCGGCGGCTGTGATGCGGGCCTGCAACGTCGATCTCGACAAATTGCGCCGGAGCCTGGTGGCCTATCTCGAATCCGAGCTCGACAATCTGGTGACCGACGGGGCGGAAGATTCCAAGCCGACCGCCGGCTTCCAGCGCGTCATCCAGCGCGCGGTCATCCATGTGCAGTCGTCGGGCCGCGAGGAAGTGACCGGCGCCAACGTCCTGGTCGCGATCTTCGCCGAGCGCGAGAGCCACGCCGCGTATTTCCTGCAGGAGCAGGACATGACGCGCTACGACGCGGTCAATTACATCAGCCACGGCATCGCCAAGCGGCCGGGCATGTCGGAAGCGCGCCCGGTGCGCGGCTCCGAGGAAGACACCGACACCAAGAACGGCGACGAGCCGAAGAAGAAGGGCGACGCGCTCGAAGCCTATTGCGTCAACCTCAATAAGAAGGCGCGCGAGGGCAAGATCGATCCGCTGATCGGCCGCGATTCCGAGATCAGCCGCACCATCCAGGTGCTGTGCCGGCGCCAGAAGAACAATCCGCTGTTCGTCGGCGAAGCCGGCGTCGGCAAGACCGCGATCGCCGAAGGCCTGGCGCGCCGCATCGTTCACGGCGAGGTGCCGGACGTGTTGCGCAATGCCACGGTGTTCGCGCTCGACATGGGCACGCTGTTGGCCGGCACGCGCTACCGCGGCGATTTCGAGGAGCGGCTCAAGCAGGTGATCAAGGAACTGGAAGCCTATCCCGGCGCCATCCTGTTCATCGACGAGATCCACACCGTGATCGGCGCCGGCGCCACGTCCGGCGGCGCCATGGACGCTTCGAACCTGCTCAAGCCGGCGCTCGCCTCCGGCACGGTGCGCTGCATGGGCTCGACCACCTACAAGGAATACCGCCAGTACTTCGAGAAGGACCGCGCGCTGGTGCGGCGGTTCCAGAAGATCGACGTCAACGAGCCGACGGTTCCCGACGCGATCGAGATCCTCAAGGGGCTCAAGCCTTACTTCGAGGATTATCACAAGCTCAAATACACCAACGAAGCCATCAAGGCGGCGGTCGAATTGTCGTCGCGCTACATCCACGACCGCAAGCTGCCGGACAAGGCGATCGACGTGATCGACGAATCCGGCGCGGCGCAGATGCTGCTGCCGGAAAGCCGGCGCAAGCGCACCATCGGCATCAAGGAGATCGAGACCACGATCGCCACCATGGCCCGCATCCCGCCGAAGGCGGTGTCGAAGGACGACGCCGAAGTGCTGCGGCATCTGGAAGACACGCTCAAGCGCGTGGTCTATGGGCAGAACAAGGCGATCGAGGCGCTCTCGGCGTCGATCAAGCTCGCCCGCGCGGGTTTACGCGAACCGGAAAAGCCGATCGGCTGCTACCTGTTCTCCGGCCCGACCGGCGTCGGCAAGACCGAGGTGGCCCGCCAGCTCGCGGCGACGCTCGGGGTCGAGATCATCCGCTTCGACATGTCGGAATATATGGAGCGGCATACCGTGTCGCGGCTGATCGGCGCGCCGCCCGGCTATGTCGGCTTCGACCAGGGCGGGCTCCTCACCGACGGCGTCGACCAGCATCCGCACTGCGTGCTGCTGCTCGACGAAATCGAGAAGGCGCACCCGGACCTCTACAACGTGCTCCTGCAGATCATGGATCACGGCAAGCTGACCGACCATAACGGCAAGCAGGTCGACTTCCGCAACGTCATCCTGATCATGACGACCAACGCCGGCGCCGCCGACCTCGCCAAGGCCGCCTTCGGCTTTACCCGGTCCAAGCGCGAGGGCGACGACATGGAGGCGATCAACCGCATGTTCGCGCCGGAGTTCCGCAACCGGCTCGACGCCATCATCACCTTCGCGCATCTGTCGCGGGACGTGATCGCGCAGGTGGTCGAGAAGTTCGTGCTGCAGCTCGAAGCTCAGCTCGCCGACCGCGACGTCACCATCGAGCTGACCGACGAAGCCACCCAGTGGCTGATCGAGAATGGCTACGACGAGCAGATGGGCGCCCGGCCGATGGCGCGGGTGATCCAGGAGCACATCAAGAAGCCGCTGGCGGACGAAGTGCTGTTCGGCAAGCTCAAGAACGGCGGCCATGTCCGGGTGATCCTGATCACCGACGAGAACGGCGGGAGCAAGCTCGGCTTCGACTATCCGGCGGGGCCGATCACGCCGCGGCCGGAAAAGCTCCCGGAGCCGCGCCGCGCCAAGAAGCGCCGCGCCTCGCCGCGGCGCAAGCCCACGGGTGGTCCCGGCGGCAAGCCGCCACCGAGCCGCGGCTCGGTGCCGAAGGTGCCGCTGGTCAAGGTGTGAGCGATAAACGTGGCGGGCGGGTCATGTGACCCGCCCAGGAAATTTTCTTGCGCCGTGCAATTTTTTGGTCGCCGGGTCGCAATGATCGTAGACTTGCATTGAATTGAGAACTACTTGCTCGCCGGCGGTGCACTTGTCGCACGACGATTGCGCCGGCTCGGCACAAGGTCGGCGCAGGCTCTACAAGCAGGCAGGCTCTCCAAACAAGTAAGGCGCTTTGAAAGCACGCCGCTTCCTTCAAGAAGAGGAGCCGTATAAGTGCGTCAACGTGCTTGCGGACATGCCTAAGGTGGAATACTAATCATTTCATGGAATGACCGGTCGAATATACCGACGAGTTTGGCGAATGGTGGGATACCCTCACACCGGCCGAGCGGATCAGTTTGGACGCCCATATCCGCACTTTGGAGCAACGCGGTCCCAATCTGCCGTTCCCCTATTCCAGCGGGGTCAACGGATCCCGGCACGCCCACATGCGGGAACTGCGCGTGCAGAGCGGCGGCAAGCCGCTGCGGGTGTTCTACGCTTTCGATCCCCGCCGCATAGTGATCCTGCTCATCGGCGGCGACAAGACCGGCGACCGACGTTTCTACGACCGCGGGATCCCGGTGGCCGATCGGCTTTACGACGAGCATCTGGCCGAGTTGGCGAAGGAGAAGAACGATGGCCGGTAGGCATTCATTTGCGAAACTGCGCGCCCGTATGACACCGGACGCGCAAGCCAAGGCCGAAGCCGAGGCGCTGCGGCTCGGCGAAGAGATGGACCTTGCCGAGGTGCGCCGCGCCTTGCGGCTGTCTCAGGACGAGATCGCGCAGGCGCTCCAGGTCGGGCAAGGATCGGTTGCCAAGATCGAGAAACGGGCGGACATGTATGTCAGCACCCTGCGTCGCTTCATCGAAGCCATGGGCGGCGAATTGGAAATTGTCGCGCGATTCGCCGATCATTCGGTCAAGATCAAAAACTTTGCCGATCTGTCCGGAAAGCGGCGGGACTGAATTGACACGGCGGCCGCCGAAACCCGGCGGCGCAGCGAAGTCCAAGCTGGCCTTTCCGTAGCGCCTAGCGTGTCAGTTCACGGCCTTGCAGCGCGGGCAGGTGTCGCCATGACAGGCGCGGCACCAGGCTTTGCCGCATGAAGGGCAAGGAGACTGCGCCGTCGAATCGGTCAGATGCAGATGGTCGTCGCAGATCCAGCGCGCCAGCCCGACGCCAGGTCCCCAGTCGCACGGCGGCGGTTCGATGATGCGCAGTGCGGGATGCCAGTCGATATGGACGATCCTCTCGCCCTTGCGTCGCTTGATCAGCAGGGCGTAGCGATGCACCGGTGCGTACAGCGTCAAACCTTGCGCCCAATCGATGGTGACGCGCAGCGCGTAATTGTGGCGTAAATCATCGAGTTTGGCGGCATATTCGCGCTCGACCGCGGCGATGCGCAGCTCCTCGCGCTTCCTGTCCGCCGCCGCCTTTTCGCCCGCCACCGGCGCCAGCGCGGTCAATCTCGTCTGTGCGCTCCGGCGTAAATCATCGTGATATTCGTAGATGCGGCCGCGGTCGCGATCCAGCCTGCGGCGCATGGCGGCGACGAAGGGCTCCAGATCGCGGCGAACATGATGGGCGACGAGCGGCCGCACGCGGTTGGCCAACGTCGCGGCATCATAGAGTCTGGGCCGCTCCGGCGGCGCGGCAGATGTCGGGCTCGGCCGTGTGCCAAGCGGTGCTGGCCAGCAGCGCGCGCAGCCGCCCGAGGCTATCGCCGTCGAACGCCGCGCCGGTGCCCTGATTGAGGCCGATCCAGACCAAGCCGTCCCGCCTTTCATCCGAAACGGCGGAGTAACGGAACGCGAGCAAGAGACAGCGCGTCCATGCCGGCGCGGCGCCGTGCAGTCGCCAGATGGCGTTGGGCAGGTCGAGTGCCCGCTCGATCATGTGCTGCGGATCGCTCGGCGGCGCGACGGCCGGCGCGACGACAAGCTGCCGCGCGGCAAAGCGTCCGGATTCGCCGAGCAGCGCGCCGAAGCGGTCGAGCCAGTCGCCTTCGAGGCGGATCGGCACGGCGCCTGCGGGCGTCGTGGCGCCAAATCCAAGCCGCGAAATTTCCGTCCAGCCCATGGCCGCGCGCAGCGGCTCCGGGGCAAGCACTTCGAGCCCATCCGGCTCGATCGGATCGACCGCTGCGCCCGCGCTATCCAAGACGTCGGCGACGAAATCGCGCAACGCTCCCATCGTCCATCCTCACGCCGTTTCGAAATCCTCGCCGAACAGCTTTTCGTCGAGCGCCTTGGCGCCCTCGTGCTCGTCGCGCGCTCTTTTGCAGGCGCTGACCCAGCGTCTCGAACGCTTGGGCGCGACCTTCTTCCGTCGCCGTCAGCCACGCATCGAGCAGCAAATCCGGAAACTCGCGCTCCTCTTCCATGCCGCCGAGGATGGCGCCGACCTCGCCCACGACGAGTTCGAACATCGAGATTTTCTCGTCGAGCAGCGTCAGCAGCTGTTCTTCCAGGGTGCCGCGGGTGACGAGATTGAAAACGAACACCTCGCGGCTCTGGCCGATCCGGTCGATGCGGCCGATGCGCTGCTCGATCGCCATCGGATTCCACGGTACGTCGAAGTTGATCAGCGTGTTGCAGAACTGGATATTGCGGCCTTCGCCGCCGGATTGGGTGCACAACAGCACGGTCGCATGCTCGCGAAAGGCGGCGACCGCCGCGTCCTTGTCCGGCCCGCTGAGACCGCCGTGGAATTGCACGCAGGTAACGCCGGCAGCGTCGAGGCGGTCGGCCAGATGGGCGAGCGTCTGGCGCGAATGGACGAACACGAGCTTCTTCTCGGTGGGATTGCGCCGTACGAGTTCGATGAGCGCCGCCTCCTTGCCGCCGGTCGGGATCGCGGCCCATTGCGCGGCAAGGGCGGCCCAGGTCGGATCGCCGGCATGGCGTGCCGCCACGCGAGCGACCGCCGCCGCGGCGGCCTGCGGCGAGGAGCCCGCCGCGCCGAGAAGATGGTTGCAGCGCGAGCCGTTCACGCTTCGCTTCGTCCTTCGCCGCCAATCGCCGCGCCGCCGCGGCAAGAACGGCGTAAGCCTCGGCTTCGCCGGGACTGCTGTCGACCTTGACGGTGGCGGCGTGGCGCTGCGGCAGCTTGAGGGCGACGACGGCACGGGTGTTGCGGATCATCGCGCCGCGCATCAGCGCGCGCAGCTTTTCCGAATTGGCCGGCTGGCGCGGCTTGCCCGGCGTCATGTAGGCGAGGCGGAACTCCTTCGGAGTCTTGAAAATGCCGGGCTTGAGCAGCGTCAGGAGATTGTACAGTTCGGTCAGATCGTTCTGCACCGGCGTCGCCGACAGCAACAGCAGAAAGCGCTTGCTGAGCGAGTCGACGAGCTTCCAGCTTTGGCTCGATCGGTCGCGCAGATGGTGCGCCTCGTCGACGACCACGAGATCGAACTGGCGCTCGATCAAATGGTGCGCATGTTCGCGTCGTCGTGCGGCGGCGATCGAAGCGATGATGCGATGCTGCCGCCAAAACGCTTCCGGCGCATCGCGTAGGAGCGCGTCGTGGCTGGTGGCGAAGGCGACGCCGAATTTATTCTCCAGCTCTTCGCGCCATTGGCCGACCAGCGCGGCCGGTACAAGCACCAGGATATGCTCGGCCATGCCGCGCAGCGCATATTCCTTGAGCACCATGCCGGCCTCGATGGTCTTGCCGAGCCCGACTTCGTCCGCCAGCAGCACGCGGCCGCGGAACTGCTTGAGCACTTTGCGCACCGTCTCGATCTGATGCGAAAGCGGCTCGACCCCGGCGAGGTGCGGCAGGCACAACAGCTCGTCGAAACCTTGCGCCAGGCCGAGGTGATCGAACCGCTCGCGCAGGCCGAACCAATGGCCGTCGGATTCCGGCGCGTGCGTGATCGCCGCCAGCAGCGGCGCCATATCGAAGTCGATCGTGAAGGGAATCTCGATATCGACCCGCGTCAGAGGCGGCGGCAACGGGGCGGCGACGGCCGCAGCCGGCGCTTGGCGTCGGGCGCCCGCTGTCGCCATCTTCGGTGCGGCTTTCGGCTTGATCTTGGCACGGGCTATGCGTTGCCGGGCCTGCGTCCTGATGTCGCCGTTCAGGATATCCTCGATCTGGCGGCTCAGCCAAGGCCCACGCCCGGAGCCGCCGAAAAAAGCCTGCCTCGCGTTTTGCCATTGCAGGAAGCCGTCGCGCTCCAACAACGACCGCGCCGCGGCCCATTTCCCGAGCTGGCCGAACGCCAGAGCGTACAGAAGATCCAAGGCCGGCCCCGACGCGTAGCCGGAGCATTGCTTGAGGAAGACAAGCGCCCGCTGCGGCCGCGCGTCGAACAATGCGGCGGTGGCGGCTAAAACGAGAATCGTGGGATCGGCGGGGCAGGCCACAACGGCGTCTTCCGCCAGCGCCAGTAAGCCCGAATCGCGCTCTGCAAACGCGCCGCGGAGCCGTTGCGACCAGCGCTCCGCTTCGCCGGGCGCCTCCTCGAACAGTTCCGGCTGACGCAATGCTGAACGCCGCATGGCCATGGCCCGACTGAAAATGCCGCGGTCGATCGCGGCCCGAATCGCTCCCAGCCGTAGAAAGCTACACCTTCGCCACGAAAGTCGACAATCGTCGGACGCGCGATGTCTACATCTCAGATTTTGTCGCGGCGCTGCGGCCGCCGCAGCTCGCGCGCGAACCAGATCGCGAGCGCGGGAAACGCGACCGCGGTGCCGATATAAAGCGGCACGGCGCCGAAGCGGTCGATCACCAGCGCGCCGATGGCGACGCCGGCGGTCTGGCCGAAATAGAGCGCCGAGGAGAAGATCGCGACCGCGGTGCCGCGGGCTTCCGGCGTCATCTGCGTGGCATAGGTCTGCAGCGTGTTGTGGAACATGTAGAAGCCGAGCCCGATCGCCGTGGTCGCGAGCGGCGCGAGCCACCACGCGGCCTCGACCGAGAGCAGGATATAGGCGGCGGTGATGACGAAGCCGCCAATCACGGTGAGCCCGGCCGGGCCGAGGCGCATCACGAAGTGCCGCACCAGCCCGGCATAGATCAGTCCGCCGACGCCGAAGAAGGCGACGGTGACGCCGACGCGGGTGAAGCTGACGCCGAAGCGGGCGTGCAGGTCGGCGCCGATATAGGCGAACGCGCCCCAGGCCAGCGCGGCTTCGATGAAGCCGACGATGAGGACTGTGCGCGCGAAAGGGTTCGACAGCACCGCGGCGTAATCGGCGCGGAAGCTTCGCCCCCACCCTGACCCTCCCCCGCGAGCGGGGGAGGGAAGGGAGGGGGAAGCGTGATCGGCTGCCCGGGTGCGCGGGTCGGCGACGAGTTCGGCGACCAAGCCCGCGCCGGCCAGGGCGAACATGGCGGCGAGGACGAAAAACACGTTGCGCCACCCGACGAGATCGCCGAGCACGCCGCCGGCGACCTGCCCGAACAATTGGCCCAGGATATAGCCCGAGGCGTAGCGCGCCAGGATCGGCTGGCGCTTGTCGTAGGGGGTGACGTCGCCGACATAGGCCATCGAGATCGGAATGATCCAGCCGGCCGCCGCGCCGGTCGCGAGCCGCGCCAGCGCAAGCTGCGGCAGCGTCGAAACCGTGCCGCAGACGGCGACCAGCGCCGCGGCGACGATGGTGGCGATGGCGACGGCGCGGAATTTGCCGAAGCGGTCCGCGACCGGCCCGGCGACGAATTGGATGGTGCCGTGCGTCAACGCATAGCCGGTCACGACGATGGCGGCGACGCCCACGGTGGTGCGAAAGTCGGCCGCGATCTGCGGCAACAGCGAGTCGGTCACCCGGACTTGCGCCTGGGCGGCAAAGCCGGCGGCCGCCAGCAACATGATGGAACGCACCGGCGTGCGGTGCGGCGTGGCGGTGGGGGCGGGGGACACGTTGAAAATGGTTTCCGCGATCGCTGCAGTCGGGAGGATTGCGGCGTTGACACCCAACGCGGCGCGGGCTTCTTACCCCGCCAGATGCCGGAAGCGAAACAGCGATGATCGAAAAGACCTATACCCCCGCCGCAGTCGAGGGCCGCATTTACGCCGCATGGGAGGAGGCCGGCGCGTTCCGCGGCGGCCGGGCGGAGCGCGCCAAGGCCGCGCCCTATTGCATCGTCATCCCGCCGCCCAACGTCACCGGCTCGCTGCATATGGGCCATGCGCTCAACAACACGCTGCAGGACATTCTCTGCCGGTTCGAGCGCATGCGCGGCAAGGACGTGCTGTGGCAGCCGGGCACCGACCATGCCGGCATCGCGACGCAGGCCGTGGTCGAGCGGCAATTGATGGAGCGCCGCGAGCCCGGCAGCCGCGAGATGGGGCGCGAAGCATTCATCAAGCGCGTATGGGAATGGAAGGCGGAGTCCGGCGGCACCATCATCGGCCAGTTGAAGCGGCTCGGCGCCTCCTGCGACTGGTCGCGCGAGCGCTTCACCATGGACGAGGGGCTGTCGCGCGCGGTGATGAAAGTGTTCGTCGCAGCTCTACCGCGAGGGCCTCATCTACAAGGACAAGCGGCTGGTCAATTGGGACCCGAAGCTCAAGACCGCGATCTCCGACCTCGAAGTGCAGCAGGTCGAGATCAAGGGCCACCTCTGGCACATCAAATATCCGATCGAAGGCGGCGACGAATTCATCGTCGTTGCGACCACGCGGCCGGAAACCATGCTCGGCGATACCGCCGTCGCGGTGCATCCCGACAACGAGCGCCTCAAGCATCTGATCGGCAAGCACGCGATCCTGCCGCTGGTCGGCCGGCGCATTCCGATCGTCGGCGATGAATACGCCGATCCGGAAAAGGGCTCCGGCGCGGTCAAGATCACGCCGGCGCACGACTTCAACGATTTCGAGGTCGGCCGCCGTCACGACCTGCCGCTCGTCAACGTGCTCGACGTCGAGGGCCGGCTCGATCTGCGTGACAATGCCGCGTTCCTGCACGGCGTGCCGCCGTCGGCGGAGCTGGACGAGACGCTCTCCGTGCACGGCCTCGATCGTTTCGCCGCGCGCAAGCGCATCGTCGAACATCTCGAAGCGCGCGGCCTTCTGGAAAAGATCGAGCCGACCACGCACGTGGTGCCGCACGGCGACCGCTCCGGCGCGGTGCTCGAGCCGTTCCTCACCGACCAATGGTACGTCGACGCCAAGACGCTGGCGCAGCCGGCGATCGCCGCCGTGCGCGAGCAGGCAAGACCATGTTCGTGCCGCCGCAATGGCAGGCGACGTTCTTCAATTGGATGGAGAACATCCAGCCCTGGTGCATCTCCCGCCAGATCTGGTGGGGCCATCAGAATTCCGGCCTGGTACGGGCCGGACGGCAAGATCTTCGTTGCCGAGACCGAGGACGAGCGGTCGCCGACGCGCTGGCGCACTACACCGAGATCGAGGAGATCACGGTCGAAGAGGGCCACGACATAGCCGCCGACCCGGCGCGGCGGACGCGCTTTGCGACCGAGTATCTCAAGCGCGACGACGACGTGCTCGACACCTGGTTCTCCTCGGCGCTGTGGCCGTTCTCGACGCTCGGCTGGCCCGACGAGACGCCGGAGCTCGAGCGCTATCTACCCGACCAGCGTGCTCGTCACCGGCTTCGACATCATCTTCTTCTGGGTCGCGCGCATGATGATGATGGGCCTGCACTTCATGAAAGAAGTGCCGTTCCGCGACGTCTATATCCACGCGCTGGTGCGCGACGCCACCGGCGCCAAAATGTCGAAGTCGAAGGGCAACGTCATCGATCCGCTGGCTTTGATCGACGAGTACGGTGCCGACGCGCTGCGCTTCACGCTCGCCGCCATGGCGGCGCAGGGCCGCGACATCAAGCTCTCGACGCAGCGCGTCGAAGGCTATCGCAATTTCGCGACCAAGCTGTGGAACGCCGCGCGGTTCGCCGAAATCAACGGCTGCGCGCGCGATCCGGATTTCGATCCGCAGCCACGCCAAGGAGACGCTCAACCGCTGGATCGTCCACGAGACGGCGCGGACCGCGACGGGAGATCACCGCGGCGCTCGAAGCTTTCAAGTTCAACGACGCGGCCAACGTCCTCTATCGCTTCATCTGGAACGTTTTCTGCGACTGGTATCTGGAATTGATCAAGCCCGTCCTCACCGGGCCCGACGGCGCGGCCAAGCGCGAGACGCGCGGCGACGGCCGCTGGGCGCTCGACGAAATTCTCAAATTGCTGCACCCGTTCATGCCGTTCCTCACCGAGGAATTGTGGGCGCACGGCGAGCGGGTCAGCGCGAGCCTGCTCGCGCTCGCGACCTGGGCCGAGCACGACGGCCTCGACGACCCGGCGGCCGAAGCGGAGATCGGCTGGGTCATCGATCTCATCTCGGCGATCCGCTCGGTGCGCGCCGAGATGAACATGCGAGCCGGCGGTGCAGATGCCGCTCGTCATCGTCGGCGCGGGGGAGGCGGCGCGCACGCGCGTCGAGAATTGGGGGCGAATTCGTCGGGCGGCTGGCGCGCGTCGCCGGGATCACGTTCGCCGATACGGTGCCCGCGGGTCGCGTGCAGCTCGTCGTGCGCGGCGAGATGGTGGCACTGCCGCTCAAGGGCGTGATCGATCTTCGCCGCCGAACGCGCGCGGCTCGCCAAGGAAATGGCCAAGGCCGACGCCGACATCGCCCGCGTCGACGCCAAGCTCGGCAATCCCAATTTCGTCGCGCGCGCGCCGGAAGAGGTGGTCGAAGAAGAGAAAGAAAAGCGCGAAGAGGCGGTGGGGCGCAAAGCCAAGATCGCCGAAGCGCTGGAGCGGCTCGAGGGCGCCGCCTGAAATCGGTGTTCCGAATCAAGCTTCGCATCAACCAGAAAGTTTCCTCGTGCAGCTCTCGCTTCGCTGGTGTCGCTTGCGTTCCTTTGGCTCATCGGCATCGCGTTGCGGCTGGCGATTCTCGCGGTGCCTCCGGTCATTCCGGCGCTGCGCGACGAATTTCATCTTTCCGGCACGGCAATCGGAATCCTCACCGGCGTTCCGATTGTCGTGTTCGCTTTGCGGCCCTTGTCGGCTCGCGCCTGGTGGCGCGGATCGGCGTCGTGGCGGCGGCCGTCGTCGGGATTGCTGCTGACGGCGTCGGGATCGGCCGGCCGCGGTGGTGCGTCCAATGTGATCTTTCTGTTCGCTGCGACGGTCGTCATGGGCGCGGGCGTCGCCGTGACCCAGCCCGCCATGCCGGCGCTGGTCGGCCGCTGGCTGCCGGATCGGATCGTGCTGGCACCGGTGTTTATACCAACGGCTTCTGGTCGGCGAGATCCTGCCTGTCGCCGTGTTCCCGTTGCTGTTTCCCGCGCTCGGCGGCAGCTGGCGCGCGACTTTCGTTTTTTGGGCGGTGCCGATCGCCGCCATCGCGCCTGCTGGTATTGTTGATGGCGCCGCGTCATCAAGGCGCGCAAGGGCGCCGACTCGTCGCGCTGGTGGCCTGACTGGCCGGCGCGCGATTCTGGCGTCTCGGTCTGATTTTCGGCGGCGTCGGCCCGCTTTATTTTGCCACCAACGCTTTTCTGCCCGGCTATCTCACCGAGGCCGGCCGGTCCGATCTCATCAGTCCGGCGCTCACCGCGTTCAATCTCGGTCAGTTTCCGGCTTCGTTGTTGCTGATGGGCTTTGCCCGGCGCGTCGAAAGCCGGGCTTGGCCTTTCGTGGCTTTCGGGCATAATTGGTCTTGTCGGTCTCGCCGGGATCGTCGTTACGGCCGGGCATTGTGACGGTCGCGAGCGCGGGAGTGTTTGGCTTTGCGGCGGGCGCGGCATTTGCGCTCGGCCTTTCGCTGCCACCTTGTTGAGCACGCCGGGCGAAGTGGCGCGCGTCTCGGCGGCAATGTTCACCATCAGCTACGCGGACACCGTCCCTATCTCGGTGCTGTGCGGCGCGCTCTGGGATTTTACCGGCACGTCCAGGCCGCGTTCCTGCCGATCGTGTTCTCGACGCTGCCGTCGATCCTGTTGGCGCCGACAATCAAATTCGCGTCGCAGGGAATAACCGCATGAAGATTTTTCTCGCCGGCGCGAGCGGCGTCATCGGTGAGCGCCTCACGCTGTTTCTCCTCATCGCCCGGCACGCCGTCGTCGGCACGACGCGGTCGGCCGAACGGCGTCGCCGAGGCCAACGGCGCCGTGTCGATCGACAAAGCGCGCGCCGAGCTGGGCTTCACCCGAACTTCAGGCTCGGCGGCTAGAGAACGGCTTACTGAGAAAGCGCGAGCCCCTCAGGCCGTAGCGCCACGGCCTTTCCACCGCCTTGGTGATGCCGATGCGCGGCCCGGCGGCGATTTCGACCGGCTCCGTCGGCGCGAACAGCGCGAACGGCGGCTTGTCGAGCGCCAAGCCCATTATGGGCGACCGTGATGCCCAAGGCCTCGCACAGCCGGCCGGGTCCGGAGCACAGGAGCCGCTCGTCGGCGAGCCCGCGCCGCCGCCGCATGGCGTCGAGGCCGACGGTCGGCTCGATCGCCCGGATCAGCACGGCGCTGGCCGATCCCGCAGCCTCGCAGACGAAATTCAGGCACCAGTGAATGCCGTAGGAGCGGTAGACATAAGTGTAGCCGGGTGGCCCGAACATCACGGCGTTCCGCGGGGTCTGCCGCGGAAACTGTGGGCCGCCGGGTCGGTGTGATGATAGGCCTCGACCTCGACGATGCGGCCGCCGACGCCGTCGAACAGTAGCTTTGCCCCGATCAGGGCGGGCGCAACGTCATGCACGCTGCGGCCGAAAAAAGCGCGGGTCAGCCGTTTTGCCATTCCATTGCGATCCGGCGCCCATCGTCGCAGCGCGGGGCGATTGGTGAATCCAGAGTTAACGCAAGCACGATGCAGATAACGAATCTGTGGCCCGCCGGCCACAGGGGAGGAACATTTGCTCATGGTGCAGCGCACACCGGCCAAACGCCGCTTTTTGGCCATAGGGTTTTTCGATCCAAGATCAGCGAAGGCGGTCCGTGCGTACATGCGAACCGCGTTGCGTCTCCGGCCACAAAGCGGCGGTCGCTTTGAACGGGGGCAGAGGGGCGAGGGGGCCTTGAATAAAGGCCCGATCAGAGTTCGATGGACGCCAAAACGAATTTGAAGTCCAGACTGCCCAGCCGTCATGCGACGGAGGGCGCCGAGCGGGCCCCCCATCGCGCGTTCTACTATGCGATGGGCCTGACCAAGGAGCAGATTCACCAGCCTTTCGTCGGCGTCGCTTCGTGCTGGAACGAGGCCGCACCGTGCAATATCGCGCTGATGCGCCAGGCGCAGGCGGTGAAGATGGGGGTCGCCTCGGTCGGCGCCACCCCGCGCGAGTTCTGCACCATCACCGTGACCGACGGCATCGCCATGGGCCACGAGGGCATGAAGTCCTCGTTGCCGTCGCGCGAGGTCATCGCCGACTCGGTCGAACTGACCGTGCGCGGCCACTCCTATGATGCGCTGATCGGCGTCGCCGGCTGCGACAAGTCCCAGCCGGGCATGATGATGGCGATGTGCCGGCTCAACGTGCCGTCGATCTTCATCTATGGCGGCTCGATCCTGCCCGGCACCTTCAAGGGCAAGCCGGTCACCATCCAGGACGTCTACGAGGCGGTCGGTCGGCACTCGGTCGGCACCATGTCGGATGCCGATCTCGATACGCTCGAACAGAACGCCTGCCCCTCGGCCGGCGCTTGCGGCGCGCAATTCACCGCCAACACCATGGCGACGGTGTCGGAGGCGATCGGGCTTGCGCTGCCGTATTCGGCCGGCGCCCCGGCGCCTTACGAGATCCGCGACCGGTTCTGCATGCTGGCCGGCGAGATGATCATGGAATTGATCGTCAAGAACATCCGGCCGCGCGACATCGTCACCCGCAAGGCGCTGGAAAACGCCGCGGCGGTCGTCGCCGCGACCGGCGGCTCGACCAACGCCGCGCTGCATCTGCCGGCGATCGCCCACGAGTGCGGCATCGCGTTCGATCTGTTCGACGTCGCCGAGGTCTTCAAAAGAACACCTTATGTCGCGGATTTGAAACCGGGCGGCCGCTATGTCGCCAAAGATATGTTCGAAGCTGGCGGCGTTCCGCTGCTGATGAAGACCTTGCTCGACCATGGCTACCTCCATGGCGACTGTCTCACCGTCACCGGCCGCACGATTGCCGAGAATCTCAAGTCGGTGAAGTGGAACGCAGATCAAGACGTCGTTCGTCCGGCTGACAATCCGATCCTGGCAACCGGCGGCGTCGTCGGCCTGAAAGGTAACCTGGCACCGGAAGGCGCTATCGTTAAGGTTGCCGGAATGGAGCGGTTGCAATTCTCCGGACCGGCGCGCTGTTTCGACGGCGAAGAAGCCTGCTTCGAGGCGGTGAAGAACAAGACGTACCGGGAAGGCGACGTGCTGGTCATCCGCTACGAGGGACCCAAAGGCGGTCCTGGCATGCGCGAGATGCTGGCAACGACAGCCGCGTTGTATGGACAGGGCATGGGCGGCAAGGTCGCTCTCATCACCGATGGACGCTTCTCCGGCGCGACGCGCGGTTTCTGCGTCGGCCATGTCGGACCGGAAGCCGCGGTCGGCGGCCCGATCGCGCTGCTGCGCGACGGCGACATCATCGAGCTCGATGCCGTCAACGGCACATTGAACGTCAAATTGGCGCCGGAAGAGCTGGAACGGCGCGCGCGTGAATGGAAGCCGCGGGCGGGCGCGTTCTCGTCCGGCTATTTGTGGAAATACGCCCAACAGGTCGGCGCGGCGCGGCAGGGCGCCGTCACTCACCCGGGCGGTGCGGTCGAGAAGGCGTGCTATGCGGATATCTAGCGGGGCGACTTTATCCGGTCGAGCAAAAGGCTTGGCCACCGGCGGCCTCATGGTGGCGTTCGTCGGCGCTGTCGCTGGCGCACTCGGGTTGTCGCTCGGCACGGCGCCGCGGCCGGCTTTCGCGTTCGATGGCACGACCACGCCGAGCACGGCCGCGCTGACGCCTGGCGACGGATTGCGTGCCGGCGCCAGGAGCATCGACGGCGGCGAAAAGGCGAAGCAATTCTCCGCGCTGCAATACGCCGCCGATCAGGGCCATCTGGTCGCGCAATGGAAAGTCGGCCGCATGTACGCCCAGGGCGACGGCGTTCCGCAGGACGATCTGCGCGCCTTCAATTATTTCAGCCAGATCGCCAACACCTATCCCGACGAGAACCCCGGTACGCCGCAGGCGCGCTTCGTCGCCAACGCCTTCGTCGCCTTGGGCCGCTACTACCTCGAGGGCATCCCCAACTCCCGGATCAAGCCGGATGCGTCGCGCGCGCGCGAAATGCTCGGCTATGCCGCGTCGTACTTCGGCGACGCCGACGCGCAGTATCAGCTCGGCCGCCTTTATCTCGACGGCTCACCGAGCGACCCCCACCAGGCCGCGCGCTGGTTTCAGCTTGCCGCCACCAAGGGCGACTGCCGCGCCGAAGCGGTGCTGGGCGACATGCTGTTCCAGGGACAGCACATGCCACGGCAGGCGGCGCGTGGCCTGATGTGGCTCACGCTGGGCCGCGACTGCGCCGGCCCTGAGCAAGCCTGGATCAAGCCGCTCTACGACAACGCGTTCCACCGCGCCAACGACGACGAGCGGGCCTTGGCGTTGGTCTATCTGGAAGGCTGGCTGAAGGAACGCCGGGACTCGACCGTCTGCTTCACCAGAATTTGTAAGCGGTGCGGAATCCGCCCCAGTGTTTGCCGAACACGCGGATCGGCGCGTCGATCTCCTGCATCATCACGGTGACGCCGTTGCCCATGTCGCGCGGATAAGCCTGGATGATGTACGGGCGGACATTGCGCGCCGCGGTAAGCCCCGCGCGATCATCGAAGATACGCCGATTGCGCGCGTTCGCCGTGTTCCACGCCCGCTCACCGGCACGCTGCGGCAGCGAATATTTGCGATTGTGGACCGGCAGATAGCCGTTGCGGTCGACCGTGGCGCAAAACACCATGCGCGGGTCGCCCGCGAGCAGCGGCTCCTGAATGGCCGGCAGTAGGTCCTCGAATGCGGACAGAAACCGTGTGCGGTGTTGCACCGGATCCGTCCCTTCGATCGCGACATAGTCGTTGTCGAACAGCTCCTGGTGCGTGAGCGTGCGCTCGCTCAGAAGCTTTTCCAGCCCGCGGGAAATGACGTCGGCGGTTTCGACCGCCCGCGCGATGACTTCGCGGTTCTCGTCGCGGATTGCGGCGAGCTTGGCCGCGAGCGCGCCGCGCACCGCGGCGTCCATTTGCATGAATTCGAGATGCAGCCCGAGCGATGAACGATTGGCGACGCGGGCCGCGGCGCTACCGATGGCGGCAATGTCGGCCACGACCATCGCGCCCGGCATGAACGGATGGTCGTCGCCGGCACGAAGGAGCATGCCGCCTTCGGAGATGTCCGCGGTCTGGCCGCGAACGATGGTGGGGCCGGCGCGGAGTTCGACGGCGAGTTCGCACGGCAGCCGATCGTGGCGGCGGCGGTCGCCCGCTTCGCTTTGGCGCAGGAAGATCGTCACCCGCATCTTGAGCTTGTCCGCCAGCGTGCTGACGTGCTGCCCGTTGAGCTTGACCGAGCCGCCATAGGCGTTGGCTTGCGCGGCCGCGGCGGCGATGTCCGCGGCTTCATCCGACACGGTGCCCGCGAAGCGCAGCGTCTCGTTGGCGTTGCGCGCCACGTCCGCAGTCGCATTGTTCTGTTGTCCGACCGCGGTCGCGACCGCGGCGAACAGGGGGCGGATCACGCTGATGACGCCGGTGATGCGCTGCACCGCGTCGAAGCAAGCCGCGGCGTCCTCTTGGAGCGTGGCGATCTTGTGCGTGATTTCCTTGGTGGCTTCCTGGGTTTCGTGCGCGAGTTTCTTGACCTCGGCGGCGACGACGGCAAAGCCGCGGCCGGCGTCGCCGGCGCGCGCCGCTTCGATGGTCGCGTTGAGGGCCAAAAGGTTGGTTTGCCGGGCCACGGTCGAGATCAGGCCCACCACTTGGCCGATCTCCGCCGACGACTTTTTCAGCCCGTCGACGCTGCGTCCGGCGCTGGTTGCCGAATCATTCGCCTCATCGGTCAGATCGTCGGCCTTGCGGACTTGCGTTCCGATGTCGGCCGAAGAGGTGGCGAGCTCCTCGATCGCCGCTGCGAGCTGCGAGAGGTCGCGGCTGGCGGAGCCGGCCTGGGTCGCCAGGCTGTCGGTCTTCTGGGTGATCCGCTCGGTTATGGCGGCGGAATCTTCCGCGTTGCGGCAGGCGAGATCGCACGCGCGCTGCACCTCCGCGATCATGGTGCCGAGGTCGGATTCGAGGAGATTGAGCGTCTCGCGGATGCTGTCGAAGGGGGCCGCTGTCGCGGCCTCGGCCTCGACTTTGGGCTCGGGCGCGTTGACGGCAGGTTCGTCGGCGCGTCCGGCGCGAGCTGAGAGATGGAGGCGCATGCGGGGGGCCGGCTTTGGGGTATCCAGGTCCAGTGGTCGTATTGCGCGCGTAAGGTGAATTTCCGGTTAAGCCCGCCCTGCTACGGGTGCTCCAAAGCCAGATCGAGCCACAACGGCACGTGGTCGGAGGGCTTCTCCCAGGTGCGCACATGGCGGTCGATGCCGACGTCGGTGAGCCGGTCGGCGGCCGTCGGCGACAAAAGCGCATGATCGATGCGGATGCCGTTGTTCTTCTGCCAGGCGCCGGCCTGATAGTCCCAGAAGGTGTAGAGGCCGGGCTCGTCGGTCGTCGCCCGCAACGCGTCGGTGAAGCCGAGGTTGACGAGCGCGCGAAACTCGTCGCGGCTCTGCGGCAGGAACAAAGCATCGCCGCGCCACGCATCGGGATTGCGCGCGTCGGCCGCCGTCGGAATGATGTTGTAGTCGCCAGCGAGCACCAGCGGCTCTTCCAGCTTCAGACGCTCGCGCGCATAGGCGGAAAGCCGCCTCATCCATTTGAGCTTGTACGAATATTTGTCGGTGTCCGGCGGGTTGCCGTTCGGCAGATAGATGCTCGCGACGCGCAGCGCGCCGGTCGCGGTCGAAACCGTCGCCTCGATGAAGCGGGCGTGATCGTCCTCGGCGTCGCCGGGCAAGCCGATATTGACCTCGTCGAACCGAAACTTGGAGAGCAGCGCCACGCCGTTGAACGTCTTCTGGCCGTGGATGGCGACATTATAGCCGGCGGCCTCGAACGGCTCGCGCGGAAACGCGTCGTCGACGCATTTCGTTTCCTGCAGGCACACGATGTCGGGCTGACGCTCGGCGAGCCAGGCGAGCGCGCGAGTCGAGCCGCTGCTTGATCGAATTGACGTTCCAGGTCGCGATGCGCATGGGTCAGCGGAGCCGTTGGCGGGAGGCGCGTCGACGCGAAGACGCCGGCCCGCTCGCGACGATCTTAATCTTACAGCGCGAAGCTCGTCCCGCAGCCGCAGGAGGCGGTGGCCTTCGGGTTGTGGATTTTGAACGACGATCCGATCAGGTCGTCGACGAAGTCGATCTCCGAACCGGCCATGTAATCGAGCGAGACCGGATCGATGAGAACGGTGGCACCGCTCTTCTCGATCACGACGTCGTCGTCCGCCTTGGCCCGTTCGGTGTCGAACTTGTACTGGAAGCCGGAACAGCCGCCGCCGGCGACGCTGACCCGCAGCATGGTTCCGGCCGGCTCGTGCCGCAGGATCTCGCCGATCTTCACGGCCGCCCGCTCGCTCACGGTGACGCCGGTTGGTGCGAGAGTGGCTGTCATTTTCACCTCCGGCCGGGGCTCGCGGATTGCCACGGCATCACCCGAATAGTTAAGTGCGGCCAAGGTCCGGGTCAATTGGCCTGGTCAATTGGCCGGGGTCGAGCGAAGGGCGGGTCGGCGAGGGGCCGGGCAGAGCGATGGCGATCGACAGCGCGGTCCCCCGCGCACCCTATGCCTGCGATCCCGCGCACAGCCGCGGACGGCTGCGCGCCGAGCCGGCCAGCAAAAGCCGCAATGCGTTCCGCCGCGACTGCGACCGCATCATTCATTCGACCGCGTTCCGTCGCCTCAAGCACAAGACCCAGGTCTTCGTGTTCGACGAAGGCGACCATTACCGCACGCGGCTCACCCATACGCTCGAGGTGACCCAGGTGGCCCGCGCGCTCGCCCGCGCGCTCGGCCTCGACGAGGATTTGGCCGAGGCGCTGGCGCTCGCCCACGATCTCGGCCATCCGCCGTTCGGCCATGCCGGCGAGCGTGCGCTCGACGCCTGCCTCGCCGCGTTCGGCGGATTCGACCACAACGCCCAGACCCTGCGCGTGGTGACCGTGCTGGAACGGCGCTACCCGCAATTCGACGGCCTGAATTTGACCTGGGAGACGCTGGAGGGGCTGGTCAAGCACAACGGCCCGCTGACGGACCGCGAGGGTCACCCGCTCGGGCGCTATCGCACCCATGGCGTTCCGGCGACGATCCTGGAGTATGTGCAGCGCCAGGACCTGCAATTATGGAGTTTTCCGGGCCTCGAAGCGCAGATAGCCGCGTTGGCCGACGACATCGCCTACGACGCCCACGACATCGACGATGGGATTCGCGCCGAATTGTTCGGCATCGACGACATCGCCGCGGTGGCGCTGCCGGCAACCATCATCGGCGACATTCGCGCTGCCTATCCGGGTCTCGACCCGCCCCGGCTGGTGCACGAACTCATCCGCCGGCTGATCGGCACGCTGATCGAGGATGTCATTGCCGAGACCGGGCGGCGCATTGCCGCACTGGCGCCGTGCTCGGCCGACGACGTGCGGCGCGCGCCCGCGGGGGTCGCGGCGTTCTCGCCGGCCGTGGCCGCGGCCGACCGGGCGATCAAGGGGTTTCTCGAACCCCACATGTACCGTCATCCCCGGGTCGCGCACGTCATGGGTCAGGCGGAGGGCGTCATCCGCGACCTGTTCGCACGCTATCGCAAAAGTCCCGACGACCTGCCCGCGGAGTGGCGCGACGGTCTCGGCGATACCGACGAGGCGGCACGCGCGCGCCGCATCGCCGATTTCATCGCCGGCATGACCGATCGCTACGCGCTTGCCGAACACGCCCGGCTTTTTGACTCGACCCCCGAATTGCGTTAGGCGCGCCCGGCGCTCGCAAGTTCGGGCGATGTTTGGTGGCGCGACTCACCCCAACTCTGATCCCATGGCCGTAAACAACATTTTCGCCGCAATGCTCGACCGCGTCCGCAGCGCGAACGAGGCGTTGATCGCGGCCGGCGTCTTGCCCGCGGGCATCGATCTTTCGCGCCCGACCGTCGAGCCGCCGCGCGATCCGGCGCATGGCGACATGGCGACCAATGCCGCCATGGTGCTCGCCAAGGACGCCGGCCGAAAGCCGCGCGAACTCGCCGAAGCGATCGCCGAAAAACTCCGCGCCGACGACCTCGTCGCCAAGGTCGACATCGCCGGGCCGGGCTTCATCAATCTGACGCTGAAACCGGCGGCCTGGATCGAGGCGCTGCGCAGCGCCATCGCGCTCCGCGAACACTATGGCAAAAGCGATATCGGGCGCGGCGAGCCGGTCAATGTCGAATATGTCTCCGCCAATCCGACCGGGCCGATGCATATCGGCCATTGCCGCGGCGCCGTGTTCGGCGATGCGCTGGCGAATTTGCTGGCCTTCACCGGCCACGCGGTGACGCGCGAATATTACATCAACGACGCCGGCGCGCAGGTCGACGTGCTCGCGCGCTCCGCTTTCCTGCGCTACCGCGAGGCGCTGGGCGAAGACATCGGCGCGATTCCCGAAGGGCTTTATCCGGGCGATTATCTCAAGCCCGTGGGCGCGGCGCTGGCCGCCGAATACGGCGGCGCGCTCGCGAGCAAGCCGGAGGCCGCGTGGCTGCCGCTCGTGCGCGCGAAGGCGATCGAGATGATGATGGCGGAGGTGCGTGGCGACCTCGCCGCCCTCAATGTCAAGCACGACGTGTTTTATTCCGAGCGCTCTTTGGTCACCGGCGAAGCCGACCGCGTGGCCGAAACGATCGCCTGGCTGCGCGCCCGCGACGAAGTCTATGAAGGCCGCTTGCCGCCGCCGAAAGGCGCGCCGGTCGAGGATTGGGAAGACCGCGAGCAGACCCTGTTCCGCTCGACCGCGTTCGGCGACGACGTCGACCGCCCGTTGAAGAAATCGGACGGGTCCTACACTTATTTCGCCGCCGACATCGCCTACCACCGCACCAAGATCGAACGCGGCTTTCGCGCGCTGATCGACGTCTGGGGCGCCGATCACGGCGGCTACATCAAGCGCATGCAGGCGGCGGTGAAGGCGCTGAGCGACGGCAAAGCCGCGCTCGACGTCAAGCTCATCCAGCTCGTGAGGCTTTTGCGCGCCGGCGAGCCGGTCAAAATGTCGAAGCGGGCAGGGGACTTCGTCACCCTGCGTGAAGTCGTCGACGAAGTCGGCCGCGACGCGGTGCGCTTCATGATGTTGTTTCGCAAGAACGACGCCGTGCTCGATTTCGACCTCGCCAAGGTGATCGAGCAATCGCGCGACAATCCGGTGTTCTACGTCCAATACGGCCACGCCCGCGCCCAGTCGGTGTTCCGCAACGCGCGGGCGGCCTTCCCCGATTTGCCGGCCGATTTCGCCGACCCGGCGGTCCTCGCCGCGGCGGAGCTCACCCGGCTTGCAGATCCGGCCGAACTCGCCTTGATGCGGCAAATCGCGCTTTATCCGCGGGTGGTCGAGGCCGCCGCGGCGGCCCATGAGCCGCACCGAATTGCTTTTTATCTCTTCGATTTGGCGAGCGAATTTCATGCGTTTTGGACGCTCGGCAATACCGCGCCACATTTACGCTTCATTATCCAGAATGATCGACAAATGACCTTGGCTCGCCTGGTGCTTGTACAAGGTGTGGTAACCGTACTTGCCTCCGGGCTCGATTTACTCGGCGTCACGGCGCCGGACGAAATGCGATAATGCCCTCGCAGGGCCGGCGTGGAGGGGCAGCCGGCGACGAGGGTCATTGTTGCTGATCGGTATCGCTTCGGCGCCTGATTTGAGGTCAGTTGATGGCTGACAATGTCCGCTCTCACCGCAGTCGCGATGCGCTCGCGCGGGGGGAATTCGATTCAGCCGCGCCGGACGCGTCGAGCGATCCGCTGGCGGAATTGGCGCGGCTGATCGGGCAGAGCGACGCCGACGCCGAGGGCGGTCGCCCCGACAGATACCAAGAAGAGAGAAACGACGCCGACGGCTACGATGCGGACGGATACGCGGCGCCGGCGACGGCCGACCGCGCGGCCGCCGCCGGTCTCGATTGGGCGGCCGAGGAAGACTATGCGGAGCAGGGCGGTCATGGTCAGGGCCGCTACGCTGCGCCGCCGCCTCCCGCCGCCTCTTATCCGGCGGTTTCATCGCCGGCTCAGGGTTACGAGGACGAGCCGCCGGCGGGGCCGCGATTTTTCTCCGGGCCCGCCGCGGCCTTCAATGGCTTCCGCGAGGACGACGGAGCGAACGCCGACTACGCTCCTCATTCCCAACAGCCGTCGGCACCGGCGCCCGGCGGCCGCGCGCTGCCGTTCGGCGTCGCGCCGCGCGAGCACCCCTACCAGGCCCAGGCCGGCGAGCACGACGGCGGTCAGGACTACGCGCCCGACGACTATGACGACGAGGACGAAACGCCTCGCCGTCGCAGTGGCCTCGTCCTCGTGATGGCCGTGCTGGGGCTCGCCGTCGTCGGCACGGCCGGCGCCTTCGGCTACCGCGCCATGTTCGGTGGTTCGGTGTTGCCGCAGCTGCCGCCGATCATCAAAGCCAACGGCGCCCCGAACAAGATCGTGCCGACCGGCGCGCCGGCAGCAAATCCGGGCCAGCCGGGCGCCGCCGGCGCGCCGCCGGCACTTGCGCCGCCGCCGGAGCAGCCGGTCGATCTCAACAAGACGGCGCCTCGGGTTGTTTCGACAATTCCCATCGGACCCGGCGGCAATCCGGCACCGCCGATCGCGGCTGCCCCGCCGCCGCCTGCTCCCGCGCTTCCCCCGCCGGCCGCGTTCGCGCCGCCGCCGGCCGTAGCCGCGCCTGTTCCGCCGGCTCAGACCTCGGCTGAGCCGAAGCGAGTTCACACCGTCCAGATCCATTCCGAGCAGCCGACGGGAAATGCCGCCGCCGCCGCACCGGCAGCCGAGCGCGCCGCCGCCCCCGCGCGGCAACGCGCCGCTCTCGATCGTTCCCGGCGGTGGTGACACGGCGGCGGAACCCGCGCCCCCGCGCTCCCACGCTGCGGCGCCTGCCATGCACGCACCGCTGACGGTGGCGAGCGCCGGACCGGCGACGGCACCGGAGGCGCGGGCGTCCGGCGGCGGCGGTTACGCCGTGCAGGTTTCCTCCCAGCGCAGCGAGGCCGAGGCCAAAGCGTCGTTCCACGCGCTGCGCGCCAAGTTCCCGAAGGAACTCGGCGGCCGCGAGCCGATCGTTCGCCGCGCCGATCTCGGCGCCAAGGGCATCTATTATCGGGCCCTGGTCGGCCCGTTTGCCTCGATGGAGGAGGCGGCGGGCCTTTGCAGCAGTCTCAAGGCCGCCGGCGGCAACTGCCTCATCCAAAGGAATTGAAGGCGGCCGGCTTGACCCCCGCGCGGGGTGCGGGCTAAGCGGCGCCGATGCGCGCCTTCATCAGCGGACTTGCCGGACCTGCGCTATCGGACCGGGAACGCGGTTTCCTTCGCGAGGCGCAGCCCTGGGGCATCATCGTCTTCAAGCGCAATGTCGCCGGGCCCGAGGCGCTGCGTCGCCTGGTCGCGGATGCGCGCGCGGCGCTCGGTCGTGAGGCTCCGGTCCTGATCGATCAGGAGGGCGGCCGCGTGCAGCGGCTCGGGCCGCCGCACTGGCCGAGTTACCCGCCCGGCGCGGCTTATGGCGCGCTCTACGACCTCGATCGCGACGCCGGACTGGCGGCGGCGCGGCTCGGCGCCCGGTTGATCGCGTCCGATCTTGCGGCGCTCGGCATCGATGTCGATTGCCTGCCGATTGCCGACGTGCCGGTTCCCGGCGCCGATCCGGTGATCGGCGACCGCGCTTACGGCACCGCGCCGGGCAAAGTGGCCGCCATCGCCGCCGCCGTTGCGCAAGGGCTCGCCGACGGCGGCGTGCTGCCCGTGCTCAAGCATATCCCCGGCCATGGCCGCGCGACCGCCGACAGCCACACGGCGTTGCCGGTGGTCGACGCCGACCGCGCCACGCTCGAGGCGACGGATTTCGCCGCATTTCGACCGCTCGCTGCGCTGCCGCTCGCCATGACCGCACATGTTGTGTTCACAGCCCTCGACCCCGCCGCGCCGGCCACCCTTTCGGCGCCTATAGTGCAGAACGTGATTCGTGATTCGATCGGGTTCGACGGTCTGTTGATGAGCGACGATATTTCCATGGGCGCGTTGTCGGGCACGGTTGGCGAGCGCACGCTAGCCGCGATTGCGGCCGGCTGCGACGTCGTGCTTCACTGCAACGGCGACATGGCGGAAATGGAAGCCGTCGCGGCCGCCGTGCCCATCATCGCCGGCGCAGCGGCGCGTCGCGCCGCCGCCGCGCTCGCGGCCAAGCGTCAGGCGACGCCGATCGATCCGATCGCGGCAAGGCGCGGCCTCCTCACGCTCATGAGCGGCGCCTGGCCGGGCGCGCAGGACTGCGCATGAACGCCGAGACCGTCCAATTCGAGACCGATACGCCGGAGCGCGGCGACGACGAGCCCGCGCTCGTCATCGACGTCGAGGGCTTCGAAGGTCCGCTCGACCTTCTGCTCACGCTCGCGCGCCAGCAGAAGGTCGACCTCGCCAAGATTTCGATCCTGGCGCTCGCCGACCAGTATCTCAAATTCATCGAGGCGGCGCGCAAGCTGCGGCTCGAACTCGCCGCCGATTATCTGGTGATGGCGGCGTGGCTCGCCTACCTGAAATCGCGCCTGCTGCTGCCGGAGCCGCCCGAACCCGACGGCGTCAGCGCCGAGGACATGGCGACCGCGCTGGCGCAGCGGCTGCGGCGGCTCGAAGCGATCAGGCAGGTGGCCGAGCAGTTGCTCGACCGGCCGCAGCTCGGCCGCGAGATTTTTGCGCGCGGCCTGCCGGAGCCGATCGCCGAGGTGAAACGCCCGGAATGGTCGGCGACACTCTACGACCTGCTGTCGGCCTACGCCGTGCAGCGGCAAAAGCAGGCGAGGGCCGTCGTGCGGGTGGCAAAGCGCACGGTGTGGTCGCTCGCCGAAGCGCGGGAAGCGATCGAAAGGTTGGTTGGTTATGCTGCAGACTGGAGTCCCCTCGACCAATATCTCATCGAATACATGGTCGAGCCCGCGTTACGGGCAACGGTTCTTGCCTCGAGCTTTGCTGCGACTCTCGAACTGGTGCGTGAAGGCCGTTTCGAAGTACATCAGCACGGAGCCTTCACCCCCCTCTTCCTCCGCAAGCGGCGGGACGGAGACGGAGCCGGTGCTGCTGTCGGACTTGAAATTGTCGGAGGTGGTGGAGTTGGTGGCGGTGACGGAACGGGAGGGGCCGGAGCCGGAGGCGCCTGATCTGACGGCGTCAGAGTCGTCGGAGTTGGAGTTGTCGGAGTTGGAACGATCAGACTTGGAGTCATCGGAGTTGGAATCGTCAGAGTTGGAGTCATCTGAGCTTGTGTCGTCGGACCAGGAGGCGTCGCAACGGGAGGAGTTGGACCTGAAGGCAGCGCACCCGGAGGTTTCGGAACGGGAGGTTCCGGAACAGGAGATGCCAGACCGGGAGACATCAGACCGGGAGACGGACGAGGGAGGCCAAGCGGTGGCAAATGTTGCGGAGATGCGTGTGATCATCGGCGGCGTCGAAGAGGACGAGAGCGAAGTCGTCGCTCGCGAGCCGCAGCCGCGCCCCGACGAGTTGCGCATTCTCGAGGCGCTGTTGTTCGCCGCCGAGGAGCCGCTCGACGAAAAGGCCCTGGCCGCGCGCCTGCCGGCCGGCGTCGACGTGCACGCACTGCTGGAGCAACTGCAGAACGAATATGCCGCGCGCGGGGTGAACCTGGTGCGGGTGGCCGGCAAATGGTCGCTGCGGACCGCGGGCGATCTTGCATGGCTCCTCACCCGCGAATCCGTGGTGTCCAAGAAGCTGTCGCGGGCTGCCATCGAGACGCTGGCCATCGTCGCTTACCATCAGCCGGTGACGCGGGCCGAAATCGAGGAAATTCGCGGCGTGACGACGTCGAAAGGCACCCTCGACGTGCTGCTGGAGACGGGCTGGGTGCGGCTGCGCGGCCGGCGCAAGGCGCCCGGCCGGCCGGTGACCTATGGCACCTCGGAGGCGTTCCTGTCGCATTTCGGGCTTGATGTGTTGGCCGATCTGCCGGGCCTCGAGGAGCTTAAGGGCTCGGGGCTGATCGATCAGGCGCTGCCGGCGGGCTTTTCCGTGCCGCTACCCTCCGACGACCCGGCCTTGCGCGAGGACGAGGAGGCGCTCGAAGAACAGGCCCAGGCGATCGACCTCGCTTTGGCGCCGCCGCCGGAACAAGCCGACGAATAACCCCGTCAATTGGGGCATTTGCCGCAGCGCCTGCGGCGGGAAGCGGCAGCTTTCCGGTTAAGCTTGTTTTTGCCGTCCTCGACGCCTAGTTTCTGGCTTAAACTGGGACTTGAGCGCGGGACTTGAGCGCAGAAACGTGGGCGCAGAGACTTGAGCGCGAGGGTTTGAACGCAGGCGCCGCTGCGCACGGAGGTTTTCATGGGCTCACTGAGCATCTGGCATTGGATCATCGTTCTCGCCGTCGGGCTCCTCCTGTTCGGTGGGCGCGGCAAGGTTTCGGACCTGATGGGCGACGTCGCCAAGGGCATCAAGGCCTTCAAGAAGGGCATGTCCGACGAGGACACCGCCGACGCCGGCGTCAAGGATGCGCCGGTGAAGACCCTCGACCATCAGCCGGCGCCCGAAGCCAAGCGGGCCGAGAGCAAGGTCGAAGGCACGCACGCCTGAACACCGCTTCGGCCAATAGCCCGTCGGCGTCGGTTTTGGTTGGGGCAACCAGCGGCATCGCCGCCTGTTGCCGAACCGGCGGATGCCGCACCGGCGGCTGAGCGCGGAACGGGCGGCCGAGCCGGCCGGGGAGCTTCCATGTTCGATATTTCTTGGACCGAGTTCGCGCTGATCGGCGTCGTCGCGCTGGTCTTCATCGGTCCGAAGGAACTGCCGGCCGTGATGCGCACCATCGGCCAGTATACGCGCAAAGTGCGCAGCATGGCCGCCGACTTTCAGAACCAGTTCCAGGAGGCGATGCGCGAGGCCGAGATGGCCGACCTGAAAAAACAGGTCGACGACATCAAGAACACCTCGTTCGATCCGCTCAAGGACGTGCGCGACGACTTGAACGCCATGGGCAAGGATCTGCAATCGTCGTTCGACGCCAAACCGGCGCCGGAGGCGAAACCGGAGGCGGCTGTTACGGCGCCCGAACCGGCGACGGCCGAACCAGCAACGCCCGAACCAGTGGCATCCGAACCCGCGGCGTCCGAGCCGGCATCCCTCCAACCGGCATCCGCCGAACCGGTGACTGCCGCGCCGGTCGAGCCGCCCGCGGTTACGGCCGACGCTGAGCGGCGCCGGCCGGCGAGGCCGCCGCGCCCGAAAGCACGGGCCGCACGGCATGAGCCGCGAGGACGACGATAAGGCGATCGAGGCGACCAAGGCGCCGCTGATGGATCACCTGGTCGAGCTGCGCTCGCGGCTCATCAAGGCCATCGCCGCCTTCGCCATCGCCGCGGTCTGCTGCTTCTTCTTCGCCAAGCAAATCTTCAACGTCCTGACCTGGCCCTATCTCTGGGTCGCCGGTCCGGAATCCAAATTCGTCTATACCGGCCTGCTCGAATATTTCATCGTCCAGCTCAAGCTGGCGATGTTCGGCGCGGCGTTCATCGCGTTCCCGATCATTGCCGGGCAGATCTACATGTTCGTGGCGCCCGGGCTTTACCGCAACGAGAAGCGGGCGTTTCTGCCCTATCTCATCGCCACGCCGATCTTTTTTCTGATGGGGTCGATGATCGTCTATTTCGTGGTGTGGCCGATGCTGGCGCGCTTTTCGCTCAGCATGCAGCAGGTCGGCGGCCCCGGCCAGGCGACGATCGAACTGTTGCCGAAGGTCGAGGATTACCTGTCGCTGATGATGAAGCTGATGCTGGCGTTCGGCATCGCCTTCCAGCTGCCGGTGATCCTGACGCTGCTCGGCCGCGTCGGCATCATCACCTCCGACCAGCTGAAATCGAAGCGGCGCTATTTCATCGTCATCGCCTTCGTGATCGCCGCCGTGCTCACCCCGCCCGATATTCTCGAGCCAGATGTCGCTTGCGCTGCCTCTGATCGCCCTCTACGAGGGCTCGGTGTGGTCGGTGCGCTGGGTCGAAAAACGGGCCGCCGCCGAGCGCGCCGCCGGCGGCGCCGAGCCGCGCAGGCGAAGCCCGCGGAGTGATTTGCGCGTATAATGTTCTGGGCCTATTGATTCGTCATGGCCGGGCTCGTCCCGGCCATCCACGTCTTGAGCGTCGAAGCGACGAAGACGTGGATGGCCGGAACAAGTCCGGCCATGACGGCTGGGACATGAGAGCATGCACGACATCCGCTCCATCCGCGAAAATCCGGAAGCCTTCGACCGGCGCGCTCGCGCGCCGCGGGCTTCCGCCGCAGGCGGCGCGGCTGATCGCGCTCGACGAGAAGCGGCGGGCAAAAATCCTCGAACTCGAAACCGCGCAGGCGCGCAGGAACGCCGCCTCGAAGGAAATCGGCGAGGCGAAGAAGAAAAAGGACGAGGAAAAGGCCAAAGGGCTTGTTGATCGAAGTCGCCGCGCTCAAGGAATCGATCCCGGCCATGGAGGCGGACGAGAAGAAGGCCTCCAAGGACCTGGAGAACGCGCTCGCGGAAATTCCCAATTTGCCGCTCGACGAAGTGCCCGACGGCAAGGACGAGAAGGATAACGTCGAACATCATCATTTCGGGGCGAAACGCGAGTATGCGTTCGCGCCGAAGCAGCATTTCGATCTCGGCGAAGCGCTCGGCCAGATGGATTTCGAGGCGGCGGCGAAACTATCCGGCGCGCGCTTTGTCGTGCTGAAGAAGGGTCTCGCGCGGCTCGAACGGGCGCTTGGGCAATTCATGCTCGACGTGCATACGACCGATCACGGCTACACCGAGGTGGCGCCGCCGCTGCTCGTGCGTGACGACGTGATGTTTGGCACAGCGCAATTGCCGAAATTTTGAGGAGGACCAATTTCGAGCATATCGCAGGAATGTGTACAAACAGGTGTTGAGCGATAACGTTACAAAGTGTGCAAATGCTGCGTTAGAGTACGCTGAAAAGAGGGAATTGATGCGGCTCGTGAGCCGTCAGCGCGACGCTCCATATCAGCGACTTCGCTGGGATAGCGACGATCTGTCGCATGTGGCTCATCCCCACCGCCGAAGTTCCGCTAACGAATCTCGTCCGCGAATCCATCGTCGACGAAGCCGAACTCCCGATGCGGCTCACCGCTTGCACGCCGTGCTTCCGCGCCGAAGCGGGCGCGGCGGGAAGAGACACGCGCGGCATGATCCGGCAGCATCAGTTCACCAAGGTCGAACTCGTCTCCATCACCACGCCGGAGCAATCGAAGGACGAGCACGAGCGCATGCTGTCCTGCGCCGAGGAAGTGTTGCGCCGGCTCGGGCTGCATTACCGCGTCATCACGCTGTGCGCCGGCGACATGGGCTTTGCGTCGCAAAAGACTTACGACATCGAGGTATGGCTGCCGGGGCAGGGGATGTACCGGGAGATTTCCTCGTGCTCGGTGTGCGGCGAGTTCCAGGCGCGGCGCATGAACGCGCGCTATCGCACCAAGGAGGGCCGCAACGTGCGCCACGTCCACACCCTCAACGGCTCCGGCGTCGCCGTCGGCCGCGCGCTGATCGCGGTGATGGAGACCTATCAGCAGGAGGACGGCTCGATCGCCGTGCCCGAGGTGCTGCAGGGCTATATGGGCGGAATGAAGAAGGTGGCGAATAGCGAATAGCGAATGGCGAATGGGGCTCAAATCCCTTATTCCCCTATTCGCCATTCGCCACTCGCCATTCGCCGATCGCGTCTGTCGCTTGCAAAGAGGCTCCGTTGCGCATCCTGGTCACCAATGACGACGGCATTCACGCCGACGGGCTCAATGTCTGCGAAGAGATTGCCCGCACTTTGTCGGACGATGTCTGGGTAGTCGCGCCGGAGCATGATCAGTCGGGCGTCGCGCATTCGCTGTCGCTCAACGATCCGTTGCGGCTGCGCCAAGTGACCGAGCGGCGTTTTGCCGTTCGCGGCACGCCGACCGACTGCGTCATCATGGGCGTGCGCCACGTGCTCGGCGGCAAGGACCCCGATCTGGTATTGTCCGGCGTCAATCGCGGCCGCAATGCCGGCGAGGACGTGATCTATTCCGGCACCGTGGCGGGCGCGCTCGAGGGCACCATCCTCGGCATTCCCTCGCTCGCGCTGTCGCAGTCCTATCGCGGCCGCTCCGGCACGCCGCCGCCGTGGGAGACGGCCCGGCATCACGCGCCGGACATCATCCGCCGCGTGCTCGCCGAAGGCATTCCGCGGGATGTTTTGATCAACGTCAACTTCCCGGATTGCGGGCCGGGCGAGGTCAGGCGCATCGCAGTCACCGCGCTCGGTCGCCGGCGCCAGGAACGGCTTCACGTCGAACAGCGCTACGACGGCCGCGGCAATCCCTATTACTGGATCGCCTATCAGCGCAAAGCCTTCCAGAAGGCCGCGGAAGGCACCGATCTGGCCGCGCTCGAGGATGGCTGCATCACCATCACGCCGCTGCGCCTCGACATGACCGACGAGCCGTACATGACCAAGCTCGCCGAAATGTTCGAGTGAGTGCCGGCGCGTGAGCGCCCGTCAGCCGGCCGTGACGGCGTCGATGGCTTCGCCGAGCGCATCCAGCTGGAACGGCTTCTGCAGCGTCGGCGTTGCGCGATAGGGCTCCGGCACGCCGCGTTGGCCGTAGCCGGTGGCGAACACGAACGGCACGCCGCGGGCGATCAGGATGTCGGCCACGGGCGAGATCGGCTCGCCGTTGAGATTGACGTCGAGAATGGCGACGTCGAACTCGCCTTGCTTGGCGAGTGCCAGCGCCTCCTCGATGCGGCCCGCCTCGGCCGCTACCGTGTGGCCGAGATCCGCCAGCATGTCCTGGAGCAGCATGCGGATCATCAATTCGTCCTCGACCACGAGGACACGTTTTGCCTCGGGCGGTTTTTCCTCAGACGCCATCCCGAATCCCAAGCTTTCGGCGGTCCGGCCTTCCGCACTCGCGTCGACCCACCCGACGCGCCGACCGGGAGCAACTTTCCTGCGATTCGTGTGGCATATCAACCGCGGTCCCGGGCGGACGCCGAGCAACGCATCCCCAACCACCCATAACGCGGAAGGAAAGCGGCCGGTTCCCCTTGCTCGCGTTTTAATTTCGCATTTCTTTCGATTTGCACCATGCTCCGGTGCAACCGCCGGCGCCGTGATGCTAAGACAGCGCCACAACCACGAATTTTGGGCGAGATCGTCGTGGCCGAAATTCCCGCCGCCGACGTGGAACGCATGGAATTTCAGCTGGCCTTGCGCCGGCGCGGCATCAGCGACCAGGCCGTCCTGCGCGCCATGGACGAGGTGCCGCGCGAGCATTTCGTCATGGCCGAATTCCTCGAGTGCGCCTACGCCGACCAGGCGCTGCCGATCGCTTGCGGGCAGACGATCAGCCAGCCTTACGTGGTCGGCTACATGACCGAGCGGCTCGAGGTCGAGCCGCAGCATCGCGTGCTCGAGATCGGCACCGGCTCGGGCTATCAGACCGCCGTGCTGTCGCGGCTCGCCCGCGAGGTCGTGAGCATCGAGCGCTATCGCACGTTGGCCGAAACGGCGCGCGACCGGCTCAAGACGCTCGGCTACACCAATGTCACCATCCTGGTCGGCGACGGATTTGACGGCGCCCCCGAACGCGCGCCGTTCGACCGCATCATCGTCACCGCCGCCGCCGAGGAGGTTCCTCGCGCGCTTTTCGAACAGCTGCGCGAAGGCGGCAAGATGCTGCTGCCGCTCGGTCCGCACGACGGCACACAGCATTTGGTGAAGCTCACGAAAACTGCCGACGGCGGACTTGAGCGCGAGGGGCTGATCGCGGTGCGGTTCGTGCCGCTTTTGCCGGGGCAAGCGCGCGAACTGTAGCAATTTTGCAACAATAGGCAATTGTTGCAATCCTGCCTCGACACTTAAAGCCCTGTTTACCGCGACGTTGTTTAGTCGCCCATCAGGTATTGTTGCGTGCGAGCGAGTACCATGGGCGCGTTGCGTCGATCGGCCTTTTGGCCGCAAGTTCTTGCCATTGCGTCGATCGGGCTCTTTGCCGCCGGTTGCAGCAGCAATTCCGGCCGCTTTAACGAAGGTTTCAACTTCAGCTCGGACCCGCAGCCGGCGGCGCGCAGCGATGTGACCGGTTCGATCCCGCAGCATCCGCCCGCGAGCCACGTCGTCGAAAGCCGGCCCTTGCCGCGCATCGCCGCCAATGGCGGCGACGGCGTCTCCGGCGGTGGCCGCGGTATGGGCTCCTACCAGCCCGCCGGGGCTGAAATTACCGGCTCGTTGCCGCCCGCCGCCCCGCCGCCTCCCCTCATGGACGTGGGAAGGCGGCACGCCCGTCACGGTCAAACCGGGCGAGTCGCTTGAAACCCTGTCGCGGCATTACGGCGTGCCCGTCGACGCCATCATGCACGCCAACAGCATCACCAGCGCGGCGATGGTGCATCCCGGCGAGCATCTGGTGATCCCGCGCCTGCGCGGCCCGTCGCCCGCTTTGGCGGCGCCGCAGACGCGGCTCGCATCATCGACGCCGCCGCCGACCATCCCGTCCGCCGCCCCGGTCGGGCCGCCGCGAACGGCGCTCACGCGCGGCGCGGAGGTCCACCTCGTCGCCGCCGGCGAAACTCTGCACAGCATTGCGCGCCTTTACGGCAAGCCGGTGCTCGTGATCGCGAAGGCCAACAATATCCCGCCCGACGCCAGGGTGCGCATCGGCGACCACATCGTGATTCCGGACGCACGCGCATCGTTCCAGCCGGCACCGATCAAGCAGCGCGCCGAGGCCCCGGCACCGGCGCCGGCCGCCGGCCCGACTTTGGCGACCGCGGATTCGCCGCACAGCGCCCGGCGGGCCGCGCCCATCGAGCCCGCGGGGGAGAACGGCACGACCAAGACCGCCGAGACGACCGGCGCGCTGCCGTCGTTCCGCTGGCCGGCGCGCGGCCGCATCATCGCCGGGTTCGGGCCGAAGCCGAACGGCTTGCAGAATGACGGCATCAATCTCGCCGTTCCCGAAGGCACTCCGGTCAAGGCCGCCGAGGACGGGGTCGTCGCCTATGCCGGCAACGAGTTGAAGGGCTATGGGAATCTGGTCCTGATCCGCCACGCCAACGGCTTCGTGACGGCCTACGCCCATGCGAGCGAAATCCTGGTCAAGCGCGGCGACCAGGTGAAACGCGGCCAGGTGATCGCGAAGTCCGGCCAGACCGGCAGCGTCACCGCACCGCAGCTCCATTTCGAGATCCGCAAGGGCGCGACCCCGGTCGATCCGGCACAATATCTCAGCGGGGCGTAACGCTCGGATTAGCCCGTGAGCGGCACGCCCAAGCGTCCCGCCAGATCCTGCACGTACTGGAAGGCGACGCGGCCGGAGCGGGCGCCGCGCGTCGTCGCCCATTCCAGCGCCTCGCGCCGCAAGTCGTCCTCGCCGATCGGGATGCGGTAGCGGGCCACATAGCCGGTGACCATGGCCAGAAATTCGTCCTGGCTGCAGCGGTGAAAGCCGAGCCACAGTCCGAACCGGTCCGACAGCGACACCTTTTCCTCGACGGCCTCGCCGGGATTGATCGCGGTCGAGCGTTCGTTCTCGACCATGTCGCGCGCCAACAGATGGCGGCGGTTCGAGGTGGCGTAGAAGATGACGTTGTCCGGCCGGCCTTCGATGCCGCCTTCGAGCATGGTCTTGAGCGATTTGTAGGAGGTGTCGTCGCCATCGAACGACAGGTCGTCGCAGAACACGATGAAGCGCTGCGCCGCTTCGCGCAACAGCCCCATCAGATCGGGCAGCGACTCGATGTCCTCGCGGTGGATCTCGATGAGCTTGAGCCCCGCGGCCGGATGCGCGGCACCGATCGCGGCATGGGCGGCCTTGACCAGGGACGATTTCCCCATGCCGCGCGCGCCCCATAGGAGCGCATTGTTCGCCGGCAGGCCTTTGGCGAAACGCGCGGTGTTTTCGACCAGGAGATCGCGCACGCGGTCGATGCCCTGCAGCAGCGACATGTCGACACGGTTGATGCGGGCAACCGGCGCGAGCTTGCGGCCTTCGGGGTGCCAGACGAACGCTTCCGCGGCGTCGAAATCGGGTGCCGCGGGCGGCGGCGGGGCGAGCCGTTCGAGCGCCGCGGCGATGCGCTCGAGGACGTCGCTGCCGGTATCGGCGGCGAGGCGGTCCTTGGCCGCGCCGCCGGCGGCGGATGCCGGGGTGGCCTTGCTCATGAAACTCTTGTTCGTGAAACTCGGGGGCGAATGGGGCATTGTGTGCTGCAGCAGGGCTTTTTGCGGTCTGTCTCCTCCCCCTTAGCGGGGTGGCGGACCCCCGGCAAGCGCGCCGGCGGGCGACAAACGAGCGACAATCGGCGCCACATTGCAATTGGGCCAACGGCGGCTATAGTCCGCGCCGATTTCCCGCGCAAAATCGGCCCTTCGACCGGCCGGCGCGTTTGTCCAAGGCCCTCGGAGGAACGATGTTCATCACGCCCGCTTTCGCGCAAGGCAATCCGTTGAGCGGCCTGTTCGGCGGCGACAGCAGCGGCATGATCACGTCGCTGTTGCCGCTGATCCTGATCGTCGTGATCATGTATTTCCTGGTGCTGCGGCCGCAGCAGCAGCGGGTGAAGCAGCACCGCGAGATGGTCAAGGCGCTGCGCCGCGGCGATACCGTCATCACCAATGGCGGCCTCGTCGGCAAGGTCACCAAAGTGGTCGACGACGACCAGATCGAAGTCGAGATCGCCGACGGCGTGCGGATACGCCAGATGCGCGCGATGGTCAGCGAGGTGCGGGCCAAGGGCGAGCCGGTCAAGGACGAGAGCGCAAAAAGCGCAAGCTGATCGCGCTTCCTCCCGTAACGAGGACGAACCTTATCCATGTTGTTTTTCACGCGCTGGAAGGCGGCGGCCATCGTGCTCACGGCGCTCTTCGTGTGCCTGTGTGCGGTGCCGAGCTTCTTCGCCGAAAGTACGGTGCGGACCTGGCCGACCTGGGCGCAGCGCCACATCGTGCTCGGTCTCGACCTGCAGGGCGGCTCGAGCCTCCTGCTCGAGGTCGACACCAACGCGGTGCGCAAGGAGCGGCTGCAGGCGATCGCCGACGACGTGTTGCGCACGCTGCGCCAGGCGCGCATCCCCTTCACCGGCCGCGCCATCCACGGTAACGGCGTCGACGTTCGCATCACGCGCGACAGCGACGATCGCCGCCGCGCTCGAAAAGCTGCGTGAACTGTCGCAGCCACTGTCCGGCATCCTCGGCTCCTCGGGACAGCGCAGCATCGACATCACCGAGAACGCCGGCGTCATCACGCTCAGCCCCCTCCGACGCGGCCATCACCGAGCGCATCCGCCAGGCGGTCGATCAATCGATCCAGATCATCGAGCGCCGCGTCAACGAACTCGGCCTGGTCGAGCCGACGATCCAGCGCGAAGGCGTCGCGCGCATTCTCGTGCAGGTGCCCGGCCTGCAGGATCCGTCTCGCCTCAAGGAAATGCTGGGCAAGACCGCCAAGCTCGACTTCCGCATGGTCGACCAGACCATGAGCCCGGAGCAGGCGGCCGAGACCCATCCGCCGGCGGATTCGGAAATTCTCGAGGGCGAGGGCGGCCAGAAGTTCCTGATCGAGAAGCGCGTGCTGGTCTCCGGCGGCGATCTGGTCGACGCCCAGCCCGGCTTCGATCAGCGCAACAGCGAGCCGATCGTCAGCTTCCGTTTCAATTCGTCCGGCGCCCGCAAGTTCGCCGAGGCGACGCGCGAGAATGTCGGCAAGCCGTTCGCCATCGTGCTCGACAACAAGGTGATCTCGGCGCCGGTCATTCGCGAGCCCATTCTCGGCGGCTCGGGGCAGATCTCCGGCAATTTCACCGTCCAGAGCGCCAACGATCTCGCCATCCTGTTGCGCGCCGGCGCGCTGCCGGCGCCGCTCACCATCGTCGAGGAGCGCACCGTCGGCCCCGGCCTCGGCCAGGATTCGATCCTGGCGGGCGAGCACGCCTCCTATGTCGGCGCCGCGCTGGTCGTGGTGTTCATGCTGGTGACCTACGGCCTGTTCGGGCTGTTCGCCAACATCGCGGTCGCCATCAATGTCGGCATGATTTTCGGCGTGCTCTCGCTCCTGAGCGCGACGCTGACGCTGCCCGGCATCGCCGGCATCGTGCTCACGGTCGGCATCGCGGTCGATTCCAACGTGCTGATCTACGAGCGCATCCGCGAGGAGGTCCGCGGCGGCCGTACCGCCATCAACGCCATCGACGCCGGCTTCTCGCGCGCGCTCGCGACCATTCTCGACTCCAACATCACCACCTTCATCGCCGCGGCGGTCCTGTTCTATATCGGCACCGGGCCGGTGCGCGGCTTCGCCGTGACGCTCGGCATCGGCATCCTCACGAGCCTGTTCACCGCCTTCACGCTGACGCGGCTGATCGTCGCTTATTGGGTGCGGCGTGTGGCGGCCGCGCACGGTTCCGATCTGATCGATTTCGAAAGATGATTCGCCCGTGCGCCTGCTTCGCATCGTTCCCGACGACACACGCTTCGACTTCATGCGCTTTCGGCGCATCAGCTTCCCCATATCGGCGTTGCTGTCGATCGCGGCGATCCTGCTGTTTTTCTATCACGGCCTCAATTTCGGCATCGATTTCGTCGGCGGCACGCTGATGGAGGTGCAGACCAAGGCCGGTCCGGCCGACCTCGCCAAGATGCGCGCCACCATCGGCGGGCTGCATCTCGGCGATTTCCAGCTGCAGGAATTCGGCGCGCCGAACGACGTCCTCATCCGCATCTCGGAGCAGCCGGGCGGCGACGAGGCGCAGCAGGTCGCGGTGCAGAAGGTGCGCGCGGCGCTCGGCAGCGAAGTCGATTACCGCCGCGTCGAGGTGGTCGGCCCGAGCGTGTCGACCGAACTTCTGTCCTACGGCACCATCGGTCTCGTGCTCGCGATCGGCGCGATCCTGATCTATCTGTGGTTCCGGTTCGAGTGGCAGTTCGCGCTCGGCGCCATGATCGCCAACGTGCACGATCTCGTGCTCACCGTCGGCTTCATGTCGCTGACGGGGGTCGATTTCGATCTCACCAGCATCGCCGCGCTTCTGACCATCCTCGGCTATTCGCTCAACGACACGGTCGTGATCTACGACCGCATCCGCGAGATGCTGCGCCGCTACAAGCGCATGCCGATGCCGGATCTCCTCAACGCCTCGGTCAACGCCACGCTGTCGCGCTCGATCGTCACCCATCTGACCGTGTCGCTGTCGCTGTTGGCGCTGCTGCTGTTCGGCGGCCATGCGATCCGCAGTTTCACCGCGACCATGATGTTCGGCGTGGTGCTGGTCGGCACCTATACGTCGGTGTTCATCGCGTCGCCGATCCTGATCTATCTCGGCGTCGGGCGGACCCGCGTCGGCGAGGTCCAGGAACCGGAGACGCCGGAGACGCCGCCGCAAGAGCCGCCGGCGGCGCCGCTCGTGCCGTCCAAGCAGCCACCCGCGCGGCGCGCCCGCGCACGGCGCTAGTGGACGACCCCCATCTGCCGCGCCAGGCGTTGATCGACGCCCATGGCGGCGGCGGCTTCCGCTTCGCCGGCCTGTCGCATCGCGGCTCGCTGCTATGCCTGCCGGACGGCATCTGGGCTTGGCCGGTCGCCACGCCGGCCGAAGTGAACGCGCAGGCGCTGGCGGCCGTGTTCGCCCGCGCCGGCGACCTCGATTTCTTCATTCTGGGCACCGGCGCCGCGCCGTGGATCATGCCGCCGCCTTTGCGCGCCCGGTTCCGCGATGCCCATATCGCGGTCGACACCATGACGACCGGGCCTGCGGTGCGCACCTATAACGTCATGCTGATGGAAAGCCGCCGCGTCGGCGCCGGGCTGATCGCGGTCGCGTGAAACTGCTAGGCTCGCGGCGATGCAGGATGCATTCGCCTATTGCGCCGAGCTGGTGCGGGCGGCCGATCGGGACCGCTTCATCGCTGCGCTGTTCGCGCCGGCGGAACGCCGCGGCGCGCTCCATGCGCTTTATGCGTTCAACGTCGAGATCACGCGCGTGCGCGAACTGGCGCGCGAACCGCTGGCCGGTGAAATCCGGCTGCAATGGTGGAGCGAGGTCCTCGACGGCGAACGGCGCGAGGAGGCGAGCGCCAATCCGGTCGCGGCGGCGCTGATCGAGACGATCGCGCGCCACGGCCTCGCCACGGACAAGCTGAGCGATTTGATCGAGGCCCACCGCTTCGATCTCTACGACGACCCGATGGCGGGCATTGCCGATCTTGAAGCCTATGCGGCGAGAACATCCTCGGTGTTGATTGCGCTTGCGGCGCAAATTCTCGGCGTCGACGCGGCGGCGGCCGCGGAGCCCGCGGGCATCGCTTACGGCATCACCGGGCTGCTGCGCTCATTGCCGCTGCACGCGGCGCGGCATCAGCTTTATCTGCCGAGCGAACTGCTCGCGCGGCATGGGGTTCTTCCGCACGATGTATTCGCGGGGCGATCGGCTGACGGTCTTGAAGCCGCGCTCGCTCAATTACGCGATTTGGCGCGACGTCATCTTGCCGCGGCGCATGCGGCAATATTGGCACTGCCGCCGCAGGCGCTGCCGGCATTTCTTCCGGTCGCGCTGGTGCGACCGTGGCTCGATCGTTTGGACCGATGCGACCCGTTTGCGCCGTCGGACATTGCGCCATGGCGGCGGCAATGGCTGATCTGGCGCGCGGCGCGCAATCCCGCCCGGATCGCCGGCTGAAGACAGTCAGAACGCAAAGCGGTCGCGCAGATTGCGGCGGTCGGAGACGATGCGGGCGACGATCGCGCGCTCGGCGTCGGTCTTGACCAGCGGAACCGATCAGGTCGAGCTGGTTCAGCGCCACCAGTTCGAGGATTTCGTTGCGTACGCCGCCCTCGGCATTGCGCGGCAGGGCGTCGACGACCTGCAGATGTTCCAGCGCCGTGCCGTTGAGAAGCTTGCGCAGCTCCGGTTCGCCGATGCTGCCCTCGACGAAGGCGTAGAGGCCGGTGCCGGCGTGGCGGTCGGGATAGGCGACGATCGCAACGTCGCGCACCTGCGGGTGCGCCGAGAGCCGTGCCGCGATCGCCGGCGCTTCGCGGATGAACCGCATGCCGCGGCCCTCGCGGTCGGTGAAATTGATGCCGCGGGTGATGGCGTAATAGACCTTCTTGCCGGTCGCCATCCAGATGCGGGTCGGCCAGGTCTTGCGGGCGAGCACGCGGCGCTCGGCGGCGGTCAGCGCGGCGGGCGCGTAGCGGCGCTTGTGCTTGAGCAGATGGCGGAGGTCTTCGTAGCGCGCCAGGCGGAACAGCGCGCCGCGGCGGCGAAAGCACGACGCGAGCTGGAAGTCGGTGACGTAGGCGCGGCCGTTGTCGTAGAGCCAGTTCTGCTCCTTGGCGAGATCGTTGTGGGTGATGCCGGCGCGATGCAGCGCCCGCAGCGCGGCCTTGGCGGAACGGAAGTAGCCGGTGTCGCCGAACGGCTTGGCGATGTGCAGCGGCACGCCGTTGAGCCAGCCGCGCACCAGCACGCGCCGGCCTGCGAACAACAAAGGCGGCGCCATGCCGAGCGACCCGGCGATCGCGAGCGCGCGGCGCTCGCGCCGGAACAGGAACAGCGCCAGCGGCACGCTCCACCACGGCACCTCGTCGAGGCGGCGCGCGACCGCGTCGACATCGCCGTCCGCGGTGCGAAAATGGCCGCGCTCGATGGTCGAGAAGACGTCGCGCTTGAGCACGACGCCGTCGCGCCAATTTCCGCCGAGTTCAACTCGTCCGTACGCCCCATCATGCGCGCCTTCTAGCACGATTTCGTTTGCCGTCGCGACGCCCGGCCTCGCGGCCGCCATCCGCGTCCCATGCCCCGCTTGACGGGCCGTACGTACCGTCTAGGATATACACGAATAATGTATATCCATGACAGGAGCGAGCCATGCAAGTGTCGAAATGGGGCAACAGTCTGGCCGTCCGGCTTCCCCAGGCGTTGGTTGAAGCGCTCAATCTCAAAGAGGGCGACGAGATCGAGATCACCGTCGCTGGAACGCGCGATTTCGAGGTTTCGCGCGACCGCAAGCGCGAGGAGGCGTTCGCGCGGCTGCGAAAGTTGCGAGGCCGTCTACCTGCCGGATTCAAGTTCGACCGGGACGAAGCGAATGCCCGGTGACATTTTCTTCGATACGAATGTTCTGCTCTATCTCTTGTCGGACGACATGGCGAAGGCGGATCGTGCCGAGGCGCTGCTCGCGGCGGGTGGTGTGATCAGCGTTCAGGTCCTCAATGAGTTTGCGTCCGTTGCGACGCGCAAAAAGGCGCTCGATTTTTCCGAGACGCGAGAAACCCTTTCGACCATCCGGAGGGCCTGCGGCGTCAGGACACTTGATGTCGACACCCACGAACTCGGTCTGGATATCGCCGAACGCTATCGCTTCTCCATTTACGACAGCCTGATCGTGGCGGCGGCGCTGCGGGCGGGCTGCTCGACGCTATATTCCGAGGACCTCCAGCACGGGCAAACAATCGAACGGCTGACGATCCGCAATCCGTTCACTGATTAAGTCAGCCGCGTTGGCCCGAACAGTTGCTGCTGCGAACAGTCACTCGGCAGCACGCGGCACTGCCGCTGCAATCCAGGAATCCAGATCGGCCAGCGCTCGCGCGCAAATCGCCGGCTTCTTGGCGTTGCGCGCGACGCCGCTCGTCAGCGGCGGGAACAGGCCGAAATTGACGTTCATCGGCTGGAACGAACGCGGGCCGGCGTCGATCGTCTCGATATGGCCGCCGGTGATGTGGGCAAGGAGCGCGCCGTGGGCGGTGGTCGGCGGCGGCAGCTCCGGCCGTTCGCCGCGCCGCTCGGCCGCGGCGAAGCGGCCGGCGAGGAGACCGATCGCCGCGGATTCCACATAGCCCTCGCAGCCCGTGATCTGTCCGGCAAAGCGCAGCCGCGGCATCGCCTTGAGCCGCAGCGTTCCGTCGAGCAGTTTTGGCGAATTGAGAAACGTATTGCGATGCAGCCCGCCGAGCCGGGCGAACTCGGCGTTGGCGAGGCCCGGGAATCATGCGGAAGATGCGCGCCTGCTCGCCGTGCTTCAGCTTGGTCTGGAAGCCGACCATGTTGAACAGCGTGCCGAGCTTGTTGTCCTGGCGCAATTGCACGACGGCATAGGGCTTCTTGCCCGGCTGGCGCGGATCGGTCAGGCCGAACGGCTTCATCGGGCCGTGACGCAGGGTTTCGCGGCCGCGCTCGGCCATGACTTCGATCGGCAGGCAGCCGTCGAAATAGGGCGTCGCCTCGAAACCGCGGAACGCGATCTTCTCGCCGGCGATGAGCGCGTCGATGAAGGCGTCGTATTGCTCGCGCGTGAGCGGGCAATTGATGTAGTCGGCGCCGGTGCCGCCGGGGCCGGCCTTGTCGTAGCGCGACTGGAACCAGGCGATGCCGAAGTCGATCGTCTCGCGATGCACGATCGGCGCGATGGCGTCGAAGAAGGCGAGCGCGGCTTCGCCGGTCAGCGCCGCGATCGCGTCGGCGAGCGTCGGCGAGGTGAGGGGGCCGGTGGCGATGATGACGCTGTCCCAATCCGGCGGCGGCGCGGAGACCTCCTCGCGGCGGACCTCGATCAGCGGCTCCGCCTCGAGCGCGGCGGTGATGGCGGCGGCAAAGCCGTCGCGGTCGACGGCGAGCGCCCCGCCCGCCGGGAGCTTGTGGGCGTCGGCGGTCCTGCATGACCAGCGAGCCGAGCCGGCGCATCTCCTCGTGCAGGACGCCGATGGCGCTGCCCTCGGCGTCGTCGGAGCGGAACGAGTTGGAGCAGACCAGTTCGGCCAGGTTCTCGGTCTTGTGCGCCGCGGTCGAGCGCCAACGGCCGCATTTCGTGCAGCACGACCGGCACGCCACGGCGCGCGATCTGCCAGGCGGCCTCGGACCCCGCCAGGCCGCCGCCGATGATGTGGATGGGACGCGACATGACTCATGCCACGCAAACTAGGCGCGGGACGCCGCCCGCACAATGCGGCGCCAACGGCGGCACTTTCGGACCGAAGCCGGCAGTTGGCGGCAAATGGCCCCTCTGCTATACGGCGGACATCATTGACGCATTCGCTCAATTCGAGGCTGCTGAGGTTCATGCTGCCATGTCCGTTGACGCCGATACCGTACGCCGCGTCGCGCATCTGGCGCGCATCGCGGTCGGCGAGGACGAGGTCGAGCACCTCGAGGGCGAGATCAACGCCATTCTGGCCTTCGTCGAGCAGCTTGGCGAAGTCGATGTCGATGGCGTCGAGCCGATGACCTCGGTGACGCCGATGGCGATGAAAATGCGCCAGGACGAAGTGACCGACGGCAATATCGCCGACGCCATTGTCGCCAACGCGCCGGCGCGCGAAGATCACTTCTTTCTCGTTCCCAAGGTGGTCGAATAATGTGCCTCGCCTGTGAACAAGACGCCATGTGGTTCGCTTATCTGCGCCGCCGCGGGCTGATCGACGAGAATGGCGAGCCGGTCGAGCCGGTGCCGTCGATCGCCTATCCGATCGAGGCGCTGTCGGCGCCGGAACAAGCAGAAGAGCAGGTAGACGGAAACGTCGCGCAAAGCCCGTCCGAGCCCGCGGAAAAATCCACGCTGCCGTTCGACGATCCGAAGGCCGGATGACCGATCTCACCTCGCTCTCCCTGGCGCAGGCGCGCGACGCGCTGCGCCGCAAGGAATTCACCGCCATCGAGCTTGCCGACGCCCACCTCGCGGCGATCGAGGCGGCGCGCGCGCTCAACGCCTTCGTCAAGGAAACGCCGGACCGCGCCCGCGACATGGCGCTGCGCCGCCGATCGTGCGGCTGGCGAAAGGCGAGGGCGGGCCGCTCGAAGGGCTGCCGCTCGGCATCAAGGATCTGTTCTGCACCGCAGGCGTGCGCACCACCGCGTGCTCGCACATTCTGGAGAATTTCGTTCCGAGCTACGAATCGACCGTCACGGCCAATCTTTGGCGCGACGGCGCGGTGCTGCTCGGCAAGCTCAACAATGACGAGTTCGCCATGGGCTCGTCGAACGAGACGTCGTATTTCGGTCCGGTCGTCTCGCCGTGGCGGCGCGGTGAAGACGAAGCACAGCTCGTGCCCGGCGGCTCGTCGGGCGGCTCGGCCGCGGCGGTCGCGGCCAACCTATGCCTCGGCGCCACCGGCACCGATACCGGCGGCTCGATCCGCCAGCCGGCGGCGTTTTGCGGCATCGTCGGCATGAAGCCGACCTACGGCCGCTGCTCGCGCTGGGGCATCGTCGCGTTCGCGTCCTCGCTCGATCAGGCCGGGCCGTTCGCGCGCGACGTGCGCGATTGCGCGATCCTCATGCGCTCGATGGCCGGCCCCGACGCCAAGGATACGACCTGCGTCGACCTGCCGGTGCCGGACTACGAGAAAGCCGTCGGGGCCTCGGTGAAGGGCATGCGCATCGGCATCCCCAAGGAATACCGCATGCCCGGCATGGCGGCCGAGATCGAGGCCTTGTGGGAACGCGGCGCGCAATGGCTCCGCGATGCCGGCGCCGAAATGGTCGACATCTCGCTGCCGCACACCAAATACGCGCTGCCGGCCTATTACATCGTGGCGCCGGCCGAGGCGTCGTCCAATCTCGCGCGCTATGACGGCGTGCGCTACGGGCTGCGCGTGCCCGGCCGCGACGTGATCGAGATGTACGAGGCGACGCGCGCGGCCGGCTTCGGCAAGGAAGTGCGCCGGCGCATCATGATCGGCACCTATGTGCTCTCCGCCGGCTATTACGACGCCTATTACCTGCGGGCGCAGAAGGTGCGCACGCTGATCAAGCGCGATTTCACCGACTGCTTCGCCGCCGGCATCGACGCCATCCTGACGCCGACGACGCCGTCCGCCGCCTTCGCCATCGGCGAAAAGGGCCGCGCCGATCCGGTCGAGATGTATCTCAACGACGTGTTCACGGTGACGGTGAACATGGCCGGCCTGCCGGGCATCTCCGTGCCGAGCGGCCTCGACGCGCGCGGCCTGCCGCTCGGCCTGCAGCTTATCGGGAGGCCGTTCGCGGAGGAGACGCTGTTTTCGCTCGGCGCCGTCATCGAGCAGGCGGCGGGGCGCTTTTCGCCGCAGCGCTGGTGGTGAGCCTTCAGTCGCTCGGGTGGAGCGCTGATGCCGCCGATCGCGTCCTTCGGCAACGCGTTTTTCCCAACGGCTTCGTAACGCCTGCGCGGCAGCGCGTAGGGGTGTTCGCGCTGCAGGAACGTCGATCAGCTTCTCGCGCACTTCGCAGCGCAGATCCCAGACCGCCGACGAATTGTTGGCGCTCACGAGTGCGCGCAGCTGGACGGCCGTTTCGGTCGCAGTCGCTGACCTGCAGGCTCGACAACCTTGCCGTTCAACAGTTTGGACTGCGCGGCGATCTCGCCGAGTTTTTGGCGGATCGCCTCGACCGGCGCAGCATGGTCGACATAGAGAAAGACCGTGCCGATCAGTTCGCCGCCGGTTCTGGTCCAGTTCTGGAACGGCTTTTCGATGAAATAACTGAGCGGCACGATCATCCGCCGCAAGTCCCACAAGCGCAGCGACGACGTAGCTGAAGGTGATCTCCTCGACATTGCCCAATTCGTTCTCGACGATGACTGCATCGTCGATGCGGATCGGCTGCGCCACCGCGATCTGCATGCCGGCGAGAAAATTGCTCAGCACCGGCCGCGCCGCGAGGCCGGCAATGATGCCGGCGACGCCGGCCGACGCGAACAGCGTCACGCCGAACTGGCGCACCGCATCGAACGTCATCAGCGCGAAGCCGACGGTCACCAAGAGGATCGTCACGTCGAGCACGCGCAACAGGATGCGGACCTGCGTGACGTGCTTGCGCGCCAAGAGGTTGTCCTCGACGTCGAGCCGGAACCGCAGCAGATAGAAATCCGCCGCGATCTGCAGCGCGGTCACCGCGGCCCAGCCCAACAGGCAGATGGTGGCGAGCCCGATGAAGCGGGCGAGCACGTCCTTGGTGTCGGCCGCCGAGCGGCGCCGCCGGAAGCGCGATCGCGAGCGCCAAGAGGAGCAGCGCCGAGCCGCGCCGGGCCCTTGGTGGCAACGAGCACCGAGCGCAGGAACGGCCGGCGCGCGCCGAGCAGCCGCCGGATCACCGCCAGACATGCGGCATAGAGGAGCCACGCGACAATGACGGCGCCGACGAGAAGGGCCGCCGACAGCGCCCAATCGGCGGCGAACGACACCGCCGCCAGCGCGGCTTTGATCTGCGCGACGATGCTCTGCCAAGTGCATTTGCCTGCCAGATGCATTTGCCACATGCGGTTCGACGTTATCATCAAATCGTAACCGCGAAACTGCCGCGCGGTTCGGATCCCGGCCTTCCCTGGACAGCACCGGCCCGAAATGGCATCAACGCCGCGTTCGCAACCGCAACAGCCAGGCTCGACCGGCGATGAAGACTTTCCTGCTGCGCCTGTTCACTTGGTGGAACGGCCAGACCTTCGGCACCCAATTCTGGACCTGGCGGTACGGCGAGTTCGTCGGCGACCGACGAGTTCGGCAATCGCTATTATCGTACCAAGGGCGGCCGGATCGATCCGGCGCTGGGCTTCGAGCGGCGCTGGGTGATCTACAACGGCATTGCGGAAGCCTCGATGATCCCGCCGACATGGCACGGCTGGATGCACCATATCGTCGATCTGCCGCCGACGCAGGACATGGCGAAGGCGCGCCCCTGGGAAAAGCCGCACCGGCCCAATCTCACGGGGACCCCCGGGGCCTATCGCCCGAGCGGCTCGATTTTGGCACGAGGCCGGCGGCCCCAGGCGACGGGCGACTACAAGGCCTGGACGCCGGGGAAGTGAGGCGGCCGGCCAGCCCGGTCGATCCCTGGTTTCGCCTCATTCGACATGTTAACCGGCGGCATGGTATCCGGCCGTCAAGCGACAGCGCGCTAAGTTCGCTCGCGCCGATTTCCTTGCGCCCGGACTGCCCGAAGGATCGCCCGAAGTTCCATGCTCCGTATCGCCGCCTTCTTGGTCGCCGCCCTTGTGGCCGTTCTCGGCGGATCGCTCGCAGCGGGACCGGCCGCGGCGCAGATCGGCTCGATTTTCGGCGACGCGCCGCCGCGTCCGCCCTCCAACGTGCCGAACACCGGCTTTCCGCCGCAGCCGCCGCCGGTGCAGTATCCCAACCAGTATCCGAACCCCTCACCATTTCCGCCGCCCCCCGGTGCGCGTCCGCCGTCCGCCATCGAGGCGCAGCCATTGCCGCCGCCGCCGGGCGCCGCGCTTGCTCCGGCCGCGCCGGACCAGGGGATGCAGCAACTGCCGCCGCCGGCGCAGCGCGCGCGGGTCACGCCGGGCTTTGCGGCCCCGCAGCCGCAGCCGGCCAATCTTGCGCCCGGCCAGCCCGGGAAGCCCGGCAATCCGCCGCCGGCGCCGGGCGACACCGCGCCGCCGCCCGACGACACCGTCATCACCGAAATGCCGTCGCAAAAGATCGCCAACGGTCGCGCGGTGTTTTCCGGCCTCGACAAGATCACCGGCCGCATCATCAGTTTCGACTCGGCGATCGGCGAGACCGTGCAATTCGGTGCGCTGCAAGTCACCGCCAGGGTCTGCTATACGCGCCCGCCCACCGAGTTGGCGAACACCGACGCCTTTGTCGAAGTCGATGAAGTCACGCTGCAGGGCGAGATCAAGCGCATCTTTACCGGCTGGATGTTCGCTGCGAGCCCCGGCCTGCACGCCGTGGAGCATCCGATCTACGATGTCTGGCTGACCGATTGCGCCGCGCCGGTCAAAGTCGCCGAGCCGGCCCCGGCGCCGACACCCGTCGCGGCGACGCCCCCTCCGGCGCGTCAACGCCAGAAGCGGTCGCCGGCGCCGCCGCCTGCGGTCCCGGTCCAGCCGCGCTGAACCGTCAGCCCGGCGCCAGCCGGGCCAAGGCTTCGCTGCCCGAGACCGGGCGATCCGTCGCGAGCGCGCCGAAATCGGCTTCGCCGGCCAGAGCGGCATCGAGCAGCTTGTGGTAGGCCGCCCGCGGCACCTCATAGGCGCCGAACGTGCGCAAATGCTCGGTGACGAACTGGGTGTCGAGCAGGGCAGTAATGGCCGGCCTTGAGCCGCGCGACGAGATGCACCAGGGCGACCTTGGAGGCGTCGCGCTTGTGGTGGAACATGCTCTCGCCGAAAAACGCGCGCCCGAGACTGACGCCGTAAAGGCCGCCGACCAGTTCGCCGGCCTCGTACACTTCGACGGTGTGGCAATCGCCGCGCTCGTAAAGCTTGCGATAGAGGTTGCGGATGCGGGTATTGATCCAGGTGCGGGTTCGGCCCGGCGCCGGTTGCGAGCAGCCGGCAATCACGGCATCGAAATCGCGATCGACGGCGACCGTAAAGCGGTCGGATCGGACCGTCCGGGCGAGCCGCTCCGGCACATGAAAGCGATCGAGCGGAATGACGCCGCGCCGCTCCGGCTCGATCCAATAAAGCGCCGGGTCCTCGGCGCTTTCCGCCATGGGAAAGATACCGCAGGCATAGGCCTTCAGCAGCACCTCGGGGGTGATGTCGACAAGGGCGGATTCGCGGCTGGCCATGCTTTTTCGTTTAGCCGCCTCGGCCCATGCGGTTCAAGTGGGCGCGTGCCGCGCGCCGGCTGATCCCAAGGTGCGCCTCCTTGGCGCGTCGGCGCGGAGCGCGCTCCTTGTTAACCGTTCTTAAACCGCACTTTCGTTAAGATTTTCGCCAGCTTGAACGCATTTTCTCGCCAGCCGTTGCATCGTTGCGGAAACCAACAATGAGAACCGAGCCGAGCGTGCGATGAGAACGATCAGCAGTGACGTTGTGCCGATCCGCGTGCTCATGGTCGAGGACGAAATCCTGATCAGCGAGTGGGTGGCGGAAACGCTCGAAGAACTGGGCTTCGCCGTCCACTGCGCCGCGAACGCCGCCGATGCGCTGCGCTACCTTGCTTCGGCGCCGGTCGATGTGCTGTTCACCGATGTCAATCTGCCCGGCGGTATGGACGGTACGGCGCTGGCGCGCCGCGCGCGCGAACTGTCACCCGGCCTGTCGGTCGTCTATGCCTCCGCGCGGGTCATGCTCGACGCCAAGTCGCGGGTCCCCGACTCGGTCTTCGTGCCGAAGCCCTACGTGCCGGCGCTGGTCGGGCGGCTGATCGCCAACGCGGTGAAAGCGCACGTCGCACACGTTTCTGCTTGATCGACCTTTGTCGAAGGCCTTTCCCTTCCGCGATACCGGCCGGGAACATGCTCTATTGATCGAGCGCGCCGCGGGCGAGGAATTCCTCGAGCCAGTGGATGTGGTAAGCGCCGTCGATGATCTCCTTCTCCTGCACCAAGGCGCGGAACAGCGGGAGCGTCGTCTCGATGCCTTCGATCACGAACTCGTCGAGCGCGCGGCGCAGCCGCATCAGACATTCGCTGCGCGTCTTGCCGTGGACGATCAGCTTGCCGACCAGCGAGTCGTAGAACGGCGGGATCGCATAGCCGTGATAGACGGCTGAATCGATGCGCACGCCGAGGCCCCCGGGCGGGTGATAATGCACGATGCGGCCCGGCGACGGCCGGAACGACACCGGATTCTCGGCATTGATGCGGCATTCGATGGCGTGGCCGTGGAATTTCACGTCGTTCTGCGTGATACGCCAGATCGTTGCCGGCGGCGACGCGGATCTGCTCGACGACGAGGTCGATGTCGGTGATCATCTCGGTCACCGGATGTTCCACCTGGATGCGGGTGTTCATCTCGATGAAGTTGAACTTGCCGTCCTCGTAGAGGAATTCGACGGTGCCGACGCCGAGATATTTGAGGTCGCGCATCGCCTTGGCGACGGTCTCGCCGATTTCGTCGCGCGCCGCGGTATTGAGCGCGGGCGAGGGGCCTTCCTCCCAGACTTTCTGATGCCGGCGCTGCAGCGAGCAGTCGCGCTCGCCGAGATGGATGGCGCGGCCCTTGCCGTCGCCGAGCACCTGGATCTCGATGTGGCGCGGCCGCTCGAGATATCGTTCCAGATAGAGCGTGTCGTCGCCGAACGCCGCCTTGGACTCGGCGCGCGCCGTGGCGAGCGCCATCGCCATCTCGCTCTCGGCGCGCACGACCTTCATGCCGCGGCCGCCGCCGCCGGCGGCGGCCTTGAGCATGACCGGAAAGCCCATGTCGCGCGCCAGCCGCAGCGCTTCCTCGTCGGAGCCGATGCCGCCGTCGGAACCGGGCACGGTCGGGATGCCGAGCGCCTTCGCCGCGCGCTTGGCGGCGATCTTGTCGCCCATCAGCCGGATATGGGCGGGCTGCGGCCCGATGAAGTGCACATTGTGCTCGCCGAGAATTTCGGCGAACCGCGCGTTCTCGGCGAGGAAGCCGTAGCCCGGATGCACCGCGTCGGCGCCGGTGATCTCGCAGGCGGCGAGCAGCGCCGGAATGTTGAGATAGCTGTCCTTGGCCGCCGGCGGGCCGATGCAGACGCTCTCGTCGGCGAGCCGCACATGCATGGCGTCGGCGTCGGCCGTCGAGTGCACCGCGACCGTCGCGATGCCGAGCTCCTTGCACGCGCGTAAGACGCGCAGCGCGATCTCTCCGCGATTGGCGATCAGGATTTTATCGAACATTGAGAAACTCAGCGCGAATGGCGAATGGCGGAATGGCGAATGGGGAAGTGGACCATGATGTGCCCCCCGCCATTCGCCATTCGCCATTTCGCCACTCGCCTCATTCGATGATCATCAGCGGCTCGCCGTATTCGACCGGCTGGCCGTCATCGACCAGGATTTGGGTGACCGTGCCGGCGCGCGGGGCGGGGATCTGGTTCATGGTCTTCATCGCCTCGATGATGAGCAGCGTGTCGCCGGCCTTGACCGGCGTGCCGATCTCGACGAACGGGCGCGCCGCCGGCGCCGGCCCGAGATAGGCGGTGCCGACCATCGGCGACGAGACGACGCCCGGATGTTTGGCCGGGTCGATCGGCGCGGCGGCTTGAGTTGCGACCGCGACCGCGGCCGGCACGCCGACCGGCACTTCCGCCGCGCGCGTGCGCGCGACCGGCGCGGCTCGCGTGGCGCGCGACGCGGATCAACACGCCGTCCCGCTCGAATTCGATTTCGGTCAGGCCGGTCTCATCGAGCAGCTTCGCCAGATCGCGGATCGCGTCGTGATCGATCGCTGGCGTTTTCGGCATCGGCGGACTCCCGGACTTGCGTGCCACGATCAAACCGCTCGGCCTGCGGCGGCGCCGATCAGCGCGGCGGCGCCGTCGATCGCGAGCGCATAACCGTCGATGCCGAACCCGCAGATCACCGCGCGCGCGGCCTGCGACACGTAGGACCGGCGGCGGAACGGCTCGCGTGTGTGAATATTGCTGATATGCACCTCGACCACCGGCGCCGTCATGGCCAACAGCGCGTCGAGGATGGCGACCGAGGTATGGCTGTATCCGGCCGGATTGATGATCAGCGCGGCCGCCCCATTCGCGCGCGCCTCTTGGATCCAGTCGATCAGCGTGCCTTCGTGATTGGACTGCCGGAACTCGACCGCCAGGCCGTGACGCTCCGCCGTCGTCCGGCACAGCTTCTCGACATCGGCCAGCGTCGCGCGGCCGTAGATCTCCGGCTCGCGGGTTCCGAGCAGATTGAGATTCGGCCCATTGAGGACGTAAACGGTGTTGGGCATTGGCAGAGGGTCCGGCACGGGCCGCGGAGCGCAGCGATTCGATCGCCCGCCGCCGCGGCGCGCCCGCTTTATAGGCACCCCGACTGCAAAGGGGAAGCTTGAACGAACGGAATCGCGCCGGCCTGCGCGACACCGCCGCCTTACGGCGGCGCTTGGGCGAAGCAGCCCTTCGCCGGGCCTTAGTTTTGCTCCGCCGCGAGCTTCTCCTTCAACGTATCGAGGCCGACGGCGCCGACCACCACCTCGTTGCCGACCACGTAGGTCGGGGTGCCGCTGACGCCGATCGCGTCGGCGAGCTTGAGGTTCTCGTCGATCGTCTTCTTCGCTTCGTCGCTGTTCATGTCCTTCTCGATGCGCGCCATGTCGAAGCCTAAGTCCTTGGCCGCTGCCAGCGCGTGCGCCTTGTCGGCCTGACCGCGGCCGCCGAGCAGCTTCTGATGGAACTCGAGGTATTTCTTGCCGGTCGCGTCCTGCATGCGCACGGCGACGGCGACGCGGGCGGCCTCGACCGAGCCTTCGCCGAGCACCGGAAATTCCTTGAGGATGAATTTGAGATTGGGGTTGGTCTTGAGCAGCTCGACCATGTCGGGCAGCGCGCGCTTGCAGTAGCCGCAATTGTAGTCGAAGAACTCGACCATGGTGACCTTGCCCTGCGGGTTGCCGAGCACGACCTGGTGGGGCGAGGAAAACAGCGTGGCTTTGTTGTCGCGCCACCGCGGCGCGATGCTTCTCGTTCTCGGCGTCCTGCTGGCGCTTCTCCAGCTCCGTCATGACGTCCTGGATCACCTCGGGGTGCGCCATCAGGTAGTCCTTGACGATGCCCTCGATTTGCTGGTGCTGGTCGGCGGAGAACGGCTCGGCTTGCGCGCTTTGGGCAGCCACCGCTGCCATGAACACCGCGGCGGCCGTGATTGCCATGCGTGAGATCGATTTCATGTCAGCTGTCCTTCTCGTGATCCTCGTCGAGGTCCGGTCGTCATCTTCGTTATTGGAAGAGCGGATTCTTTCTGGCGTTCTTGTTGAAGGCGACGATGTCGTCGGCGCGCACCCAGCCCGGCGATCCGATGGGGAATCGCATCTTGGCGCGCGCCGCGAGCTCGCGGGCGGTCTTGTTGTCGCCGCGCGCGAACGCCGCTTGAGCCGAGGCGAGATCGGCGTCGGGAAGGTCGTTCTTGTGCCCGTAGGCCATGGCCAGCTGTTCGTAGGCGTCGGCGGATTCGGGTTCCTTGGCGACGGCGGCCCGCAACAGCGGAATGGCCTCGTCCGACAGCTTGATATTGTTGGTGGCGACGAGCGCCTGCCCCAAAAGGATTTGAATCAGAGCCGGATTGGGCGCGAGCTGGACCGCGCGGCGCAACGGCGCGATGGCTTCCGCCGGATGGCCGCCTTCGAGCAGCGCCTGACCCTTGAGCTCGTAGAAATACGGATTGTTCGGCATCGCTTCGATCAAGCCGTCGATCAGTCCGATGGCGTCGCGCAGATTGCCGAAGCGGTAGGTCATGATGGCGCGCGCGTAACGCGCCGGCATCGAGGTATCGGATGCCGGGTAGCGCCGCATCACCACGTCGGCCCGTTCCATGAAGCCCCAGAGCTTCGCCCGCATCATGTCGTGGCGGAACTGCAGCTCCGGCGGGTCTTTCTTGTCCCAATACTGGTTGTGCACCAGAGCTCCAGCGCCGCCATGCGCTCCTCGGGCATGGGGTGGTTCTGCGCATAGGGATCCATGTACTTCGCCGAGAACATGCTTTCATTGGCGAAGCGCTTGAAGGTGTCGTACATGCCCTTGGCCGACTGGCCGGTCATGGTGAGGAAGCGCACGCCGGCGCGGTCGGCCTGTTCTTCCTGGGCGCGCTGATAGGCGAGCAGCGTGTTCTGGATGTAGCCTTGCGGCAGTTGCATCGCGGCCATGCCGACATTGGCCATGTCCATGCTGTTCGAGCGCGCGCCCGCGACCATGGCGCCGACGCCGAGCAGCATGGCGACGATCGCCGCGGTCTGGGCGTGGGCAAGCTCCTGCCGCATCTTGGAAAGATGGCCGCCGACGATATGACCGCTCTCGTGCGCGAATACGCCGATCAGCTGATTGGGCGTGGTCGCCTGCATCAGCGCGCCGGCATTGACGAAGATGCGGTGCGCGTCCACCACGAAGGCGTTGAACGATTTGTCGCCGATGATGACGACCTGCACGTTCTGCTGGGCGAGCCCCGCCGCCTTGAGGATCGGCGCGGTGTAATCGCGCAACAGCTGCTCGGTCTCGGCGTCGCGAATCATCGGGATGCCGGCGGCCGACCCGGTCTGCGCCCGGGCCGGCAGGCTCGACAGCACGACGGCGGCGGCCGCGAGGAGCGCAACGGCCCGCGATCCTGGCCGCGCCGGGCGCGCCTTGCTAGGAGGTCTGGCGGCGGTCATGTGAACAACGGGTTGCGGACGGAGCATTGCGGGCAAAACGTCGATCCCCTGGTCGGTCGGAAGCTCGGTCACAAGCTATGGATCGAACCGGTTACGGTCAACGCAAGCCAATGTGAATGCTTGGGTGAATGCTTGGCGAAACCGTGCGCTACGAAACCCGGGGAATGCGGCAGCACGCGGGGCGGTAACCCTCACCAACAGCGACCGGCGTAACCGGACGTCGAGGCTGAACGATGCTCGATAAGGCGAAGAACCTGCTACGGCCGTCCGCGCGCAGCGACGTGCCGGCATTCATGGTGATGGACGTGGTCGCCGCGGCCACGCGCCTGGAAGCGCAAGGCCGCCGCGTCATTCACATGGAAGTGGGCCAGCCGGCTGCCGGCGCGCCGTCGACGGCGATCGCCGCGGCGCACGAGGCGCTCGGGTCGGCCGCGCTCGGTTACACCGAAACGCTGGGCCGGGCGTCGCTGCGCCGACGCATCGCGCGGGCCTACGCCGACTGGCACGGTCTCGATATCGATCCGGGACGCATCGTCGTCACCACCGGCTCTTCGGCCGGGTTCATGCTGGCGTTTCTCGCCGCCTTCGAGGCGGGCGATCGCGTGGCGGTGGCGTTGCCGGGCTATCCGCCGTATCGCCACATCCTGACGGCGCTCGGCTGCGAGCCGGTCGGGATCGAAACCGGCGCGGCCACGCGTTGGGCCGATCACCAGCGAAGCCTTGCTGGCGGAGCACCGCCGCCGCCCGCTCAAGGGCGTCATCATCGCCTCGCCGGCCAATCCGAGCGGCACGATGATGACGGCTGCCGCGCTCGCCGACGTGATCGCGTGCGCGCAGGATGCCGGCATTGCCGTGATCTCCGACGAAATCTATCACGGCCTCGATTACGCCTTTGCCGCGGAATGCGCGGCGCGGCTGTCGCCGGACGCCATCGTCATCAATTCGTTCTCCAAATATTTCTGCATGACCGGCTGGCGCATCGGCTGGATGGTGGTGCCGCCGGCGCTGGTGCGCCCGGTCGAACGGCTGCAGCAGAACCTCGCGATTTCGGTGCCGACGCTGTCGCAAATCGCGGCCGAAGCCGCCTTCGACGGCCGCGCCGAACTCGCGGAAGTGCGGCGCGGCTACGAGGCGAACCGCGGCATTCTGCTCGAGGGACTGCCGCGTGCGGGGCTCGCGTCGTTCCTGCCGGCCGACGGCGCCTTCTACCTCTATGCCGATATTTCGCGGTTTTCGAACGACAGTTTCGCCTTCGCGACGCGGCTCCTCGAACAGGCGGGCGTGGCGGCGACGCCGGGGGTGGATTTCGATCCGCTCAACGGCCGCAATTTCCTGCGGCTATGCTATGCGGGAGCGCGCGCCGACATGCAGGAAGCCGTCGCGCGCATCGGCGATTGGCTGCAACACGGGCGATCGGCATGAGGCGGCGATGAGCGAAGCGTTGTTCGACATTCTGCGCAAGGTGACCACCGCGACGATCACCACGATGCTGTTGAAAAAGGGCATCCGGCGCTGCTGGATGAACGGCCCGAAGCCGCTGGTCGCGCGGGGCGAGCGCATCGTCGGCCCGGCCTTCACGCTGCGCTTCGTGCCGGTGCGCGAGGATGTCGCCACCCCCGAAAGCTGGGGCCATCCGGTCTCGACCCGCGCGGCGATCGAGGCCATGCCGGCAGGGCGCCGTCGCCGTCGCCGACGCCATGGGCGTCACCAGCGCCGGCATCTTCGGCGACATTCTGTGCGCGCGCATGCACAAGCGCAACGTCGCCGCGCTCGTCACCGACGGCGTGGTGCGCGACCGCGCCGGCGTCTTGATGAGCGGCGCTGCCGGTCTGGTGCGCCGGCATCGCCGCGCCGGCCTCCGTCAACGGCCTGACCTTCGTCGGCTGGCAGCAGCCGATCGGCTGCGGCGGCTGCGCCGTCTTTCCCGGCGACGTGATCGTCGCCGACGACGACGGCGCGGTGGTCATTCCGCAGGCGATGGTGGAATTCGTCGCCCGCGAAGGCGCCGAGCACGAGCTTTACGAAAGCTGGGTGTTCTCGGAAGTGGAAAGCGGCGTCCAAGCTGCCCGGCCTTTATCCGCCGGACGATGATGCCAAGGCGCGCTACGCCCACTGGCGCAAGACGCGGTCGTGAGGTGTTCTTTATTCTCTCCAAAATCCTCGGCTTCTTTGCCCTGCCGTCGAACCTGTTCATGGCGATCGGGCTCGTCGGGCTCGTTCTGCTGTGCACGCGCTTGACGCGGCTCGCGAGCTTTCTGGTGGTGACGAGCCTCGTTCTGATCGCGCTCGCCGGATTTTCGCCGCTCGGCAATGTGCTGATACTGCCGCTGGAGCAGCGCTTCCCGCCCTGGGACCCCTCGCGCGGGCCGCCCGACGGGCATCGTCGTGCTCGGCGGCGCGATCTCTCCCGACGTATCGGCCGCGCGCGGCAGCGTCGCGCTCGACGAAGCCGCCGAGCGCATCACCGCGGCCGCCGAGTTGGCGCGGCGCTATCCGGATGCCCGCATCGTCTTTTCCGGCGGCAGCGGCGCCTTGATCTACAGGGACCAGGCCGAGGCGCCATTCGCCGTGCGGCAGCTCGAGGCGCTCGGCGTCGCGCACGACCGCATCACCGCCGAGGAGCAGTCGCGCAACACCATCGAGAATGCGGTGTATGCGCGCCTGATCGCCAACCCGCGGCCGGGCGAGCGTTGGCTCCTGGTCACGTCGGCCTATCATATGCCGCGGGCGATGGCGGCGTTCCGGGCGGCCGGGTTTGCGGTCGAAGCCTATCCGGTGGATTGGCGCACCACCGGGCCGGACGACGCGTTCCGGCCGTTCGCTTCGCTCGCCGATGGCTTGAAGCGAACCGACACCGCAACCCGCGAGTGGGTCGGCCTGTTGGCCTATCGGCTGACCGGCGCGACCGCGACGTTGTTTCCCGGACCCTGAGACGACCGGCTCTTCCAGTCGCGATCCGCCGTGACAGTTGTGGATTGCGGGTCTTTTCCCGGCGCACTTAATCGTCTCTTAACGCCGTATTGGGATACTATCGCGTATCTGGGAGTGAGTGATTCGGTGAGTCGGTTGCGTCACCAGTCGTTGCGATGTCCCGGCGCGATGACGTCACTTTCTCTTGGGGAAGCCACATGTCGACGGATTTGCCCGCCGCGCTCACGCGCGAGACGGCGGAGGTCGGTGCCGACGACCAAGCAAACGACCAGGCAAGAAGCGAGCGCATCGCGACCGCGCTGACCGTGGTCTTCGCTACGGTCGCGGTCTTGTTCGCGTCATTCCTCGCCGTGGTGACCGGGCTCGTCTGAGCGGACCGGAGTTTGCTCGCGCCGGCGCGGCATGATCAATTTGCGCCGCGCGAACGGCGAGCGGGCTCTCCATGACGCTGCGACTGATTATCGGCAACAAGAACTATTCCTCGTGGTCTTTCCGGCCGTGGTTGGCGATGAAGGGCGCGGGGATTGCGTTCGAGGAAACGCTGATCCCGCTCAATGCGCCCGATTTCAAAGCGCGGCTTAAGGCGGTGAGCGGCGCCGGCAAGGTGCCGGTGCTGATCGACGGCGACACGCATGTCTGGGAATCGCTGGCGATCCTCGAATACCTCGCCGAGAAGTTCCCGGCCGCGGCGCTGTGGCCGCGCGAGCCGCAGGCGCGGGCCCATGCACGCGCGATCGCGTCCGAGATGCACGCCGGGTTTCAGGCGCTGCGGCGCGATTTGCCGATGAACATCCGGCGGCCGGTCAAGGTGCGGCCGCTCGACGCGGCGGCCGCGACCGACGCCGCGCGCATCGATGCGATCTGGAGCGAGTGCCGCGCGCGGTTCGGCGCCGCGGCGGGCCGTATCTTTACGGCACGTTCGGCGCCGCCGACGCCATGTACGCCCCGGTGGTTTGGCGTTTCCATACCTACGGGGTCGAAGTCGGCGCCGTGGCGCGCGACTATATGAACGCGCTCATGGCGATGCCGGCTTGGATCGAATGGCGCGAGGCCGCGCGGCGCGAGCCCTGGGTGTTGCCGCACGACGAGGTCGATTGGCCGGACGTGCTGCGCGAGTGAACGAGCTACAACCGCTGTTCCAGTTCGCGCAGCAGCGGCTGCTGATAGCCGAGGATTTTCACCATCGCGGCCGGCAAGGCGAAATAGGCGATGCGGTCGATCTCCGGAAAGCTTCGCCGCCGCCCCGATTTCGGCGGCCACTCGGTCTCGAACGAGTTGCTGGCGAACGCCGACAAATCGAAATCGGCTTCGACCGCGAAGGCGTGAACCACCTTGCCGCTCTTCTGCTTGACCGGCGTCAGCGGCATGAAGTCGCCGGCGGCGACGAGGTTGGTCTCCTCGGTGAATTCGCGCCGCGCGGTGGCGAGGAGTTCGTCACCCGGCTCGACCAGGCCCTTGGGAATGGTCCAGGCGCCCTCGTCGCGCTTCGCCCAGAACGGCCCGCCCGGATGGGCCAGCAGGACTTCCAGTCCGGCGCTGCGGCGAAACGCCAATAGGCCGGCACTGACTTCCGCGCTGCGACGCATCGGCGCAACCTCCCTGAAACTGGCGGCTCTGTGCGCAGCTGCGGCTCTCTAGCGCAGGCATTTTGCGAACAAGCCTTGCCAAATCCTCCGTTGTCTGCATGATTTTGTCACGATTACGCCCACAATGCCGGCTTCCTCGCCCGGGCTCGTTCGGAGCGCATGGGAGGGGGCATATGCCGGTTTTTTTCCTGCACGGGAGCTAACGCCAATGCGATATCGTTTTATCGCCGTCATTGCCGCTTTCGCCGCTTTTGCGGCTCTACCTACCTCGGCGATCAAAGCCGCGGACGCGCCTGCGGACGTCAAAGGCCTTTATCTCATGAGCGACTATCCGGCCGTGACGCTGCGGCCGGGCGAAACCTCGACGATCAATTTGCGCCTGCAGAATTACGCGCTGCCTCCCGAGCGGCTGAACCTTTCGGTATCCGGCGTGCCGGCCGGATGGACGGCGACGTTGATGGGCGGTGGGCAGCCGGTCGCGGCGGCGATGCCGGCGACCAACGCCGCAGTGTCGCTGGAATTGCGGCTCGACGTGCCGAAGAGCGCCGCCGAAGGCACCCAGACGCTGACCGTGTCCGCCGCCGGCGACACCGCGAAGGCCGAGCTGCCGATCGCGGTGACGCTCGCCAAGGATTTGCCGGCCAAGCTGACGCTGACGCCGCAATTGCCCGAATTGCGCGGCACCTCGAGGTCGAGCTTCGAATATCAGCTCGCCATCAAGAACGACAGCGGCAAGAAGCTCACCGTGAGCCTGTCGGCCCAGACGCCGCAGAATTTCGACGCCTCGTTCAGCGAGCAATACGGCAGCCAGGAGCTCAACGCGGTGCCGATCGACGCCGGCGCGACCAAGGACGTGAAGCTCAAGGTCACGCCGCCGAACACCGCCGCCGCCGGAAGCTACAAGGTCGTCGCGCGCGTCGGCGCCGAGGACACCGCCGCAACCACCGACCTCACGCTCGACATCACCGGCCAGCCCCGGCTCGACATCAGCGGTCGCGAGGGCCTGGTGTCGACGCGTGCCGCGGCCGGCAAGGAGACCTCGGTGCCGATCGTCGTCACCAACACCGGCACGGCGCCCGCCGACAATGTCGAGCTGTTCGGATCGGCGCCGACCGGCTGGAAGGTCACGTTCGAGCCGAAGACGGTCGACCACATCGCACCCAACGCCAACAAGGAAGTGCAGGCACTGATCACGCCGACCGACAAGGCGATCGCCGGCGACTATGTGACGACGATCCGCGCCTCGGCGCGCGGCGAGTCCGCATCCACCACATTCCGCGTCACCGTGACGACCTCGACCATGTGGGGCATCGCCGGCGTCGGCATCATCGGCGTCGCCGTGCTGGTCATGGTCGGGGCCGTGGCGAGGTTCGGCCGCCGATGAGCCAAAGCCCACTGAGCCAAAGAGACGATGAGCCAAGGCACGATGAGCGAAGACGCGGTCATCGAGGCCAAGGGCCTCACCAAGACCTATGGGTCGACCGTCGCCGTCGACCATATCTCCTTCAGCGTCGGGCGCGGCGAGATCTTCGGTCTGCTCGGGCCGAACGGCGCCGGCAAGACGACGACGATCCTGATGCTGCTCGGCTTGACCGACATCTCGGCCGGCGAGGTCAACGTGCTCGGCTTCGATCCGGCGCGCGAACCGCTCTCGGTCAAGCGCCGGGTCGGCTATATGCCCGACACGGTCGGCTTCTACGACGGGATCACGGCGGCCGACAATCTGCGCTACACCGCCCGCCTGATCGGATTCAAGCAAAGCCGACCGCGAGAAGCGCATCGCCGACGCGCTTCGTCAGCGTCGGCCTGTCGGAGTCGGCCGATAAGCGCGTCGCGACGTTTTCCCGCGGCATGCGGCAGCGGCTCGGGCTCGCCGAGATTCTGATGAAGGGCGCGCAGATCGCCATCCTCGACGAGCCGACGTCGGGGCTCGATCCGCACGCCACGGCGGAGCTCTTGACCATCATCCGCAACTTCAAGAGCGAGGGCGTGTCGGTGTTGTTGTCCTCGCATCTGCTCGAACGGGTGCAGAGCGTGTGCGACCGCGTCGCGTTGTTCTCCGGCGGCCGCATCGCGCTGATGGGCTCGGTCGGCGATCTCGGCCGCGAGGTGCTCGGCGGCGGCTTCGTGGTCGACATCGAGGCGGACGGGGCGGGGCTCGCCGAACGGCTCGCGCTCATTCCCGGCGTCAGCGGCGTCGACAAGACCGGCATCGGCAAGCTGCGGCTGCATGCCGACCGCGACGTGCGGCCGGAGGCGGCGGCGGAAGTGGTGGCGATGCAGGGCCGCCTCAAATATCTCGGCGTCCACGAGCCGAGCCTCGACGCCATCTATACCCGCTATTTCGAGACCAAGGCGGCCGACGATGTCGCGGCGAACGAAGGAGAACGCGATGCGGCGTGAGGGCTCGGTGTTTCAAGGCGTCGGCGTGGTCACGCTCAAGGAGCTGTCGGACCATCTCACCAGCGTGCGCTTCTTCGTGCTCGAACTGCTCGTCATGCTGATCGCGCTGGTCACGGTTTACGCCGCGACCCAGCAGATCAAGGACACGACGGCGGAGGATCCGTTCCTGTTCCTGAAATTGTTCACGACCTCGCGCGATCCTTTGCCGGCATTCCTGTTCTGGCTGTCGCTCCTGGTGCCGGTGATGGCGATCGGGCTCGGGTTCGATTCCGTCAACAGCGAGTACAACCGGCGCACGCTCTCGCGCATCCTGTCGCAGCCGATCTATCGCGACGCGCTGTTGTTCGGAAATTTCTCGGCGGGCTGATCACGCTGACGATCGCGCTCGTCGTGCTGTGGCTGATGGTGATCGGGCTCGGTCTCCTGGTGCTCGGCATACCTCCCGGCGGCGAGGAAATCGCGCGCAGTTTCGTGTTTCTCCTGATCACGATCATCTATGCCGGCGTGTGGCTCTCGCTGGCGATGCTGTTTTCGACGCTGTTCCGGTCGCCGGCTACCGCTGCCTTGGTGTCGCTCGGCCTTTGGCTGTTCATCTACCTGATCTGGCCGATCCTCGCCGACGTGGTCGCGCACGCGATCATACCGGCGGATCCGCGTTACACGGCGCTCGGTCTGGAGACGCCCGGCACCGTGGAGCTGCAGCAGATTCTCGCCCGCTTCTCGCCCTCGACCTTGTTCAGCGAGGTCGTGGTGGCGTTGCTCGATCCGACCACGCGCGCGCTCGGCCCGATCTATCTGAGCCAGCTCCAGGGCGCCGTGCTCGGCGCTCCGCTGCCGCTGTCCGAGAGCATGCTGATCGCCTGGCCGCAGACGGTCGGCATGATCGCGAGCGCGATCGTGTTGTTCGTCATCGGCTACGTGATATTCCAGCGCCAGGAAGTGCGCGCTTAGCGGAGAAGAAGCGGGCGAGGGCGGTCTGTTCGCTCTCGCTCGCCAAGCACGCGAAATCACGCTCGCAGAATCACACCATGACCACCGCGACGATGCGCATCGTCCTCGGATTGACGATGACCAGCTCGTCCTCATAGACGAAGTAGCGCAAACCGCGCCATGCCGGGTCGATCCGCACCAGCGTCTCCGGCACCGGCACGATGGTGACGCCGCCGTGCGGGACTGCGGTGCCGACCGCGACGTCAAAGTCGACATGGTTGACGCGCGGCGCCCCGGCGGCGTCGATCACGGTGTTGCGGATCTCCGTGCGCTGCTGATCGGAGAATTGCATGTTGGCACCGGACGCATTGGCCTGCAGGCCGTGCATGCGCTCGTTGTTATTGCGCTCGCGCGCCGCGGTATTCGCGCCGTTCATGTGACCGCGTTGCTCGGCTTGCCGGCGAGCCTCGCCGTTGAGTCCGCGATTTTCGCGGCTGGCAGTAGCGCGGTCGCGCATGCGGTGACGCTCTTCTGCAGTCCTGGCAGTGCGGTGGTGCCGCTCTTCGGCGGTCCTGGCAGAGCGACGATACTCCTGCGGAGTCATGGCGGATTTTTCGGATTTTTTCGATTCGCCACGGGCGACCGCGCCCGGCTGCGACGGCTTGGTTTCCGCGGCGTGGTTCCCGCCCCGCGTACCGCGCTTCTCGTCTTGCGCGCTGCGGTTCATCTGCGGCCGTTGCGCGGCGGCGCTGCCCTTCATCGGACTTGCCGTCATCGGTCTCGCGGCCGCATTCGGCTCCTTGACCGTGGTGGCGCCCTTGTGGTCCTGTTGATCCGGTGCGGCTTGCGCCCATGTCAGGCCCGCTCCGGCGACCAGCGCCAGTGCGGCGACGCTGGCGAGGAAAGTGTTTCGTCCGCTTCTCATCGCGTTCTCCTCTCTGAGTGGAGTTGTCGTTTGATCGTGTTGCAGATCGGCTAAGCCAATGCTGTCCTTGAAACGAACGCCGGTTGGGATGGAAAGTTGCGGTTCCTTGCTGATAATTAGCCTCCGCGATGTGACGGAACGCCGCGCAAGATGAATGGTCGGGACGGAACCTGACTATTTGTTCATTTTTTCATTCGGGGCGGCGCCCGCATCTGGTTCTTTTGCACTGCCGAAGGGGGAGCCGTGACGGTTCTGAAATCCAACGTCGAAATCGGTTCGAAGGAGTTTCGCGCCAACGCCGCGGCGATGGAGGTGCTGATCGCCGAGCTGCAGCAGCGCCGCGCGGCGACCGCGCAAGGCGGCTCGCGGCGCTCGCGCGAGCGCCATCTCGCGCGAGGCAAGCTGTTGCCGCGCGACCGCGTGATGACGCTGATCGACGGCGGCGCGCCGTTTCTCGAACTCTCTGCGCTCGCCGCCAACGGCATGTACGGCGACGACATTCGCGCCGCCGGGCTGATCACCGGCATCGGCCGCGTCGCCGGCCGCGAATGCGTGATCGTCTGCAACGATTCGACCATCAAGGGCGGCACCTATTATCCGATGACGGTGAAGAAGCACCTCCGCGCCCAGGAGATCGCGCGCGAGAACCGGCTGCCGTGCATCTATCTGGTCGATTCCGGCGGCGCCAACCTGCCGCAATGGCCCGACGTGTTTCCCGACCGCGAGCATTTCGGCCGCATCTTCTACAATCAGGCGACGATGTCGGCGGCCGGCATCCCGCAGATCGCGGTGGTGATGGGCTCCTGCACCGCGGGCGGCGCCTATGTGCCGGCGATGTCGGACGAGACCATCATCGTGCGCAACCAGGGCACCATCTTTCTCGGCGGGCCGCCGCTGGTGAAGGCGGCGACCGGCGAAGTGGTGTCGGCCGAGGATCTCGGCGGCGCCGACGTGCACGCCAAAAAATCCGGCGTCGCCGACTATTACGCCGAGAACGACCGCCATGCCTTGGCGCTCGCCCGCCGCATCGTCGGCACGCTCAACACCAAACGTTCGATCGACATCCCACTCGCGACGCCGGCCGAGCCGAAATACGACATCGCCGAACTCGACGGCATCGTGCCGGTCGACCTCAAAAAACAATACGACGTCCGCGAGGTGATTGCGCGCCTGGTCGACGGCTCGGCGTTCGACGAGTTCAAGGCGCTTTACGGCACGACGCTGGTGACCGGCTTCGCCCACATCCACGGCATCCCGGTCGGCATCTTGGGCAACAACGGCATGCTGTTCTCGGAGAGCGCGCTACAAGGCCGCGCATTTCATCGAACTGTGCTGCCAGCGCCGCATACCGCTCCTGTTTTTGCAGAACATCGTCGGCTTCATGGTCGGCCGCGACTACGAGGCCGGCGGCATCGCCAAGGACGGCGCCAAGATGGTGATGGCGGTCGCCTGCGCGCAGGTGCCGAAGATCACGCTCGTCATCGGCGGCTCCTACGGCGCCGGCAATTACGGCATGTGCGGCCGCGCCTACTGCCCGCGCTTTCTGTTCACCTGGCCGAACGCCCGCGTCTCGCTGATGGGCTCGGAACAGGCCGCGAGCGTGCTCGCCGACCGTGCGCCGCGACAATATCGAGGCGGCCGGGAAAACAATGGTCCGAGGTCGAGGAGGCGGAATTCAAGCAGCCGATCCGCGAGCAATTCGAGACCGAAAGCAATCCCTATTTCGCCACCGCGCGGCTCTGGGACGACGGCATCATCACGCCGTCGGAAACGCGCCGCGTGCTGGCGCTGTGCTTTTCGGCGGCGCTCAATGCGCCGATCCCGGAGACGAAGTTCGGGGTGTTTCGGATGTGAGGTCACAATGAACGAGAGCGGTTCATGGCACTTCCAAGGCTTAACTTTGCCCTTCTTGCGGGGCGGTCGACGGGCGATGGCCCTGATGATGCAAGAACGGTAAGATATATTGACATCGAATGGTGCACTCGATCGTGCGCGTATAGGCAGGAACGGGGACCGCGTCTGACGTCCGGCAACCGAGCCCGGGGCGCATGACACGAGGTCAGAGTGTCGATTTAATTAATACTTGGATCGATTGTTTTCAGATGGAAGCCGGAAAACGACGGTTTCGAAGGCGCAAAAGCCTGCCAAATTCAGCGAGCATGGGAGCGATGGGGATCACGATAAGAATGCTGCAAATGTCAATGTTTATGGCTTTTTTGGTTGGCTTCAGCGACACAGGCCGCTGTTTCTAACTTATTCGTTCAAAGGCGCGACCCGTGGCAGGTGACGGTACACAGCTGGCTAATCGAATACGCAACACAATCGGAATAGAAAGCCGATACACTATGCAACCGTCCAAGCTTGGTTGCGCTCCGTATCATGGGAATTAGGCGGTAGCCATTAGAGGAACCAAATCATGCCCAAATCCATCGAGCACATCCATTGGCCCGACGCGCCGGACATGTGGATGCCGTATGCGCCGGCGATCAAGGTCAAGGGCGGCACGACGGTCTATCTCGCCGGCGTCACCGCGGCGCCGGTCTATCATCATCATCCGCACCGGCCGGAGGAGTTCGACGCGATGCCGCGCGACATGGGCGGGCAAACGCGGGCGGCGTTGGAAAATCTAAAGCGCGGGCTCGAGGCGGTGGGCGCGACGCTTCGCCGATATCGTCACCGCGGATCGCTTTGTCACCGATCTCACCGATCAGGACGCGCTCAACCGGGTCTGGGCCGAGTATTTCAGGGACGCCAAGCCGACGACGACGACGGTGCAGGTGGTGCGGCTCGCCACCGATCCGCGCTGCCTGGTGGAGATCAACGCGATCGCGGTGATCGACTGAAACGCCGGGGCGTGCAGAGCGCGCGACCCGCGCCCGCTTGACGCGGCCGCCGGTTCGGTCGCCATATTCGCGGCGCCAAGCCGGAAAAGGGCGGAGGATCGTATGGCCGAAACACCGTATCGCACAGCGCTCATCGTCGGGGTGGGGGCGGGGCTTTCCGCCGCGGTGGCGCGCACCTTCACTGCAGCGGGGATGAAAGTGGCGCTCGCGGCGCGGCGCCCCGACGAGCTTGCGCCGCTGGCGAAGGAGATCGGCGGCCGCGCGTTCGCCTGCGACGCGACCAAGCACGCCGAGGTCGCCAAGCTCTTCACCGATGTCGAGGCGGCCTTCGGCGCCACCGACGTCATCGTCTACAATGCCAGCTTTCGCACCCGCGGTCCGGTGGTCGAACTGGATCCCGCCGATGTCGAGAAGGCCATCATGGTCAGCGCGTTCGCCGGCTTTCTGGTGGCGCAGGAGGCGGCCAGGCGCATGCTGCCGCGGCGCCACGGCGCGATGCTGTTCACCGGCGCGTCCGCGAGCGTCAAGGGCTACGCCCAGTCGGCGCCGTTCGCCATGGGCAAGTTCGCGCTGCGCGGCCTGGCGCAAAGCCTGGCGCGCGAACTTTCGCCCCAGGGGATTCATGTCGGCCACATGGTCATCGACGGCGGCATTCGCAGCGCACAGCGGCCTGACCCGGCGGACAAGCCCGACAGCATGCTCGATCCCGACGCCATTGCGCAGACCTATCTCGACCTTCTGCGGCAGCCGCGCAGCGCCTGGGCCTGGGAGATCGAGCTGCGGCCATGGGTGGAGCGATTTTAAATCCGCCGTCAGGCCCAAGTGCCGCGCCCAAGCGGCGCAGCGCGTCTATGCGGATCGCGGCGGCGCTTCGTGCAATTCGTCGGCAATCTCGCCATTGAGCGTTCGCTCCAATTGGGCAAGTGCTCTCGCGACGACCGCGCCATCCATCACGCGGTGATCCCAATACATGCGGACGTTCACGTCGCCGTCCGGCGAGATCACGCCGTAGGACAGACTGTTGGAGATCGGCGACAGCATGTGCTGGCTTTCGATTCCGAGCTCGGAAACGCCGCCGATCAGAAATGTGCCGAAATAGTTAGCCCGTTGCCGTCCCAGATTTAATCCGACCCATTGCAGCGGATAGCGGATCGGCAGAGGCAGGCGCGAGATGCGTAGCAGGCGGCGGAATTCCGCGACTTTTTCGACCGCGCTGGCCTTGGCGGCGACAATTCTGCGGTCGATATCGGTAAGCCGTATTTTGCCCGGATTGCCGATCCTGATGGTGAATATGCTTTCTTCGCCGCGATATTCGATCCCCAATGGCAGCATGGCGATCGGTTTTTCATATTCATAAAATTGGGGCCACGGCAATTTGACGTAGGCGCGGCGCAATTCCGGGAATTGCCGGCTCACGATGCCATAGGCTTTGGTGAAGATCGACATCCACAACGGACGCTCGGCGCATTGCGACCGCGCGCGCAAGACACGTTCGAGACGCATCCTCCGCTGAACGGACACGAGCGGGATATCTTGCGAGAGCCGCATGAAATCGATGACGAGGCTCCGGGCCGACGAAATGGGTATGGCGCGGCCGCGCATCAAACCCTCTCACGGCGATAACAGCAAGGAAGAACGGAAACGCTTCTCGCAAATATAGTTGACGATTGCAAACGTCCCGGCGGGGTAATGTCTCCGTTTGAACCTGGGCCGCTCCTGAGAGCGCCAAGGGGGCGCTACAGCCCGGCGGACTTCACCGGCATCAAGAAAACGAGGATCGAGGGCGAGCACGACTTCGCTCGCGTCTCGACCAGCTACGTCGCGAGCGGGCGAACCTCACCTTGCGGATGCACAACCTCAAGTTTACCATGCTGACGAATGCCTTCTCCAAGAAGTTCGAAAACCATACCCACACGGTCGCACTTTATGCGGTGTGGTACAACCTCTGCCGCATCCACAAGACGCTCCGAGTCTCATCGGCCATGGCGGCGGGTGTTGCGAATCGGATGTGGAGCGTGGAAGATGTGGCCGAGATGGTAGAGGCTGGGTTGCCCAAGCCGGGGAAGCGGGGCGTTTATAGAAAGCGGGTCAATGAGCCTTGATAGTTATCTGTCCGAGGTGGGTGCACTAATACATGTTGGTGCTAATGAGGGGCAAGAAAGGCAGATTTACGCGTCCCACAATCTGAAGGTATTATGGATTGAAGCGCTTCCAGAGGTTTATTCAATTCTGAGGGCGAATTTATCCGATGTGCCTGGGCAAGATTGTATCCAAGCTCTGCTTACGGACCACTCAGGTCAAAGGCACACCTTTCATGTATCGAACAACTCGGCAGCATCTTCGTCAATCTATGATTTAGGTCTTCATCGAGATATCTGGCCTGACGTCACATTTTCTCGTGATGTGGAGCTTGTATCTTCAACTCTTGACGAAGTTGTTGTCACTGCAAATTTCCAGTTTGCGAGCAGTAGTGCACTTGTTATGGATACGCAAGGCTCAGAACTGCTAGTATTGAAAGGTGGTTCGCGAGTTTTGAAATCGTTTCAGTATATCAAAACGGAAGCTGCAGATTTTGAGAGTTACGTTGGGGGTACAACAGTGTCTGAGCTAAACGACTATCTCACGGCTCACGGCTTCATGCTCGTTGCTCAGGAACCGTTTGCCGAACATCCGAGTGGAGGGCGATATTTCGAACTGCTGTTCAAGCGCCGCAAGTCATGGCGCGACTGGCTGCCTTGGTAGCCCTTAGATGGCGACGTGAACGACGGGATTCCTGTATCGGGGATCGGCGATTGATCAGGTAATTTTCAAACTGAGACACTACCCCCGGCGGGCGCCTGTATGGATTTGAGTCCGCCCGGCAAGCCCAGCTATAATCGCGCCATGCCGGGAAAGATCGCCAAAACTGCGCCGCTCATGCTGACCCTCGTCATCGCCACGGGCGCCAACTTATTCGCCACAGGCGTGAACGCGCAGTCGTGGCAGTCGCCACAGTGGCAACCGCCGTGGCAGTCGCAGCCCCAGGCGCAGCCGAGGGCGACGACCCACCATCACCACCGCGAGCCGCGCGAGGCCGAGCCGGACGCCGCCAGCTATGGCGCCGGTGTCGATCGACAAACGCGACAGCCTGGTCGCCGCGCCGGGTCCCTTCAGCGGCCGGCCTTATTGGCTCGCTTTGGCCCAGTGCGGCGGCATCTATTTCAAGCTCAACACCCTCTATACCGATGCCGCCGTGCGCGCCCGCGTGGTGAAGCCCGATCCCAAAGCCAATGCCGAATTGACCCCCAAAATCAAGGAAGCGATCGAAACCGCGACCACGTATTTCGACGGCGCCGAGCATTTCCTCATGACCGAGCGCGGGCTCGAGCGCACCGACGCCGTCCTCATTTATGACGGACCGGCGCGCGGGCAAGGCGACCGCGTCAAGACCGTCGAGGCGGGGCTCAGCGCGGCGAAATCCTGTCCCGCGCTCTATCAGGCTTGTCAGAGCGCTTTTCCCAAGCAGTGCGGCGAGCCGCTCGAGCCGGCGGGATAGGGCATCATCCGGCGCCGGCCACCGCTCCTTTGAATCGCTCTAACATACTGGCATGGCATGGTTTTTTCGCAAAAAGCCGTTTCCCCTTCGCGCGCGCATGCTTTAGGGTCCTCGCGACGCCCACAAGGGGAGAAATGCATGCGGCCAATTTTCGCAGGTGTGCATGGGTGTCGCGGCCAGTTTTCGTGCTGGCGCCGACCGCGAAGGCGCAAACCGGGGCGGGCGCGGACGCGGCGAGCGAGCCGGCGGCGCCGAGAATCAGTGACATCATGGCGCGGCAGCAAGAGCGGCACATCAAGCTGTGGTTCGCCGGCCGCGGCGGCAATTGGCCGCTGGCCGACTTTGAGATCGATGCCTTGAAGGGCGGCTTCGAGGATGTGAACAACATGCTCGGCGGCGACACGGTGAAAGACGCCGTCGAGGCGCCGATCGCGGCGCTGGAGAAAGCGATTGACGCCAAGGACCGCGCCGCCTTTACCGGCGCCTACGACAAGCTCACCGCCGGCTGCAACAGCTGCCACCACACGCTCGACCACGCCTTCATCGTGATCCAACGGCCGACACTGCTGCCCTACAGCGATCAGTCGTTCGCGCCGCCGAAGTGAGCGCGGAGACAAGCGCGGCGGCGCGGGTCGCAGACAAACATGGCGCCGCAACATGACCGGACCCGACCTGGCCCGCGTCAACGCGCCGCGGCGCCGGCGGCGACATGCGAGTGGCGCATTCTTGGCCGATAGCTAGCTGATAGGGCGATGTTGCCTCGAACAGGAGGTCCGACCATGGCCTATCGTGTCTATTCCGGCCCGCGCGGCTCGCAATCCATCTCGCCGATCGAAAAGGACCGGCATCTGTTCAAAGAGTTCAATATTCTCGACGAGGCCATGAGCTGGGCACGGCACATCAACGACAGCGGCCGCGTCGCGCTGCTGATCGAGGGCGACGACGGCACGCGGCTGACCAAACAACAGATCGTCACCGCGTTGAAGAACCCGGAGGCGATCGGCTCCCGCAACAACGCGGCGTGATCGTCGCCGGTCCAAATCGTCAGCGGTACAAGCCGCAGGCTCAATTCATCCGTTCAAGTGCGGTAACGCCGTCAACGCTGACAGCTCGCGCAGCGGCGCGCCTTCCGGGTATTCGTCCGGCAGGCCCGCGCGGTTGATCCACAGCGCCTGGAAACCGAACGAAGCCGCGCCCATCACGTCCCAGCGGTTCGAGGACACGAACGCGATGTCCCGCGCCTCGACGTCGAAATGCCGGGTCACCAGCGCATAGACTTCCGGCCGCGGCTTGTAGACGCGCAACACATCGACCGAGAGCACGGCGTCGAGCAAGCCGGTGAGGCCGGACGCCGCGACGATCGCTTCGAGCATGCGCGGCGAGCCGTTGGAGAGGATGGCCAGGCGGGCGCCGCGCGCCTTGAGTTCCGCCAGCGCCGGGCGGGCATCGGGAAAAGCGTCGAGCTCGAGATAGGCGTCGAGGAGCCGCGCCCGCAGCGCGCGGTTGACGGTCGGCACGCGGGCGAAGGCGTAATCGAGCGCCCGCTCGGTCAGAGCCGAGAAATCCGCGTAATGCCCCGCAAGCGTCAGCGTCCAGGTATATTCGAGCTGCTTCGTCCGCCAGATGTCCGAGAACCGGTCGGCATCCGGGCCCGCGGCCGCGCGGTGGCGCGCGATCGCGGCATGGACGTCGAACAGCGTGCCGTAGGCGTCGAAGGCATAGACGCTCACGTTGGCGTTCATCGTCGTCTCATTAATCATGCACGACCTCCGCTGCGCCCGATCCTGATGACAAAGCCTATCGCAAGGGGAAATATGCCAAAAGACTATGCCAAGAGCACAATGGAAGGCGGAAGGATGATTCGATGAGCCGGCCGGTCGCCTGGTCCAAGACCCTGACGTTTTTCGAGGACGATTGGCACGAGGGCAACGTGCCGATCATGGGGCCGCGCACCCATGCGGCCTGGCTGTGCACGTCGGTGTTCGACGGCGCCCGCGCCTTCGAGGGCGTCACGCCCGATCTCGACCTCCACTGCGCGCGCGTCAATGCGTCCGCCGAGGCGATGGGGCTCAAGCCGCTGGTCGACCGCGACGGCTGGATGAGCCTGGTCCGCGACGGCTTGAAGCAGTTCGAGCGCGACGAGGCGATCTACATCCGGCCGATGTACTGGGCCGAGGAGGGCGCGCCGGGCGGCGTGCGGTTCGATCCGGAATCGACGCGCTGGTGCCTTTGCCTTTATGCCGCGCCGTTTCCGCAGCCGCGGGCGACCGCCATCACGCTGTCGCCCTTCCGGCGGCCGACGCGCGAAACCGCCCTGGTCGACGCCAAGGCGGGCTCGCTCTATCCCAACAACGCGCGGGCGTTGCTCGAGGCGCGCTCCCGCGGGTTCGACAATTGCCTGATGTGCGACATGCTGGGCAATGTCGCCGAGCTCGGCACCGCCAACGTCTTCATGGCGAAGGACGGCGTCGTGTTCACGCCGGTCGCCAACGGCACGTTTCTTTCCGGCATCACCCGGGCGCGGGTGATCGCGCTGTTGCGCGAAGCGGGCGTCAGCGTGGTCGAGACGACGCTGCGCTATGCCGACTTTCAGTCGGCCGACGAGATCTTTTCCACCGGCAACTACACCAAAGTGGCGCCGGTGACCCGCATCGACGCGCGCGATCTGCAGCCCGGCCCGTTTGCCCGCAAAGCCCGCGAGCTTTATTGGGCGTACGCGCACGCCGCGGCGTGATCGAGCCATCGTTCGCTGCGCCGCATCGCAAGATCGGCGAAAAAAACGGGGCCGAAACGGCCCCGTTGGTGAAAGCGGTCGCAACGGCGGCTTATTTCATGGCCGCTTCGTACATCTCCGCCACATAGTCCCAATTGACCAGGTGATCGAGGAAAGCCTTGAGGTAGTCCGGGCGCCGGTTGCGGTAATCGATGTAGTAGGAATGCTCCCACACGTCGCAGCCGAGAATGGGCGTCGCGCCGTGCACCAGCGGGTTTTCGCCGTTCGGCGTCTTCGTCACGACGATCTTGCCGTCCTTCACGGCGAGCCAGCACCAGCCGGAGCCGAACTGGGTGACGCCGGCCTGCGCGAAATCTTCCTTGAGCTTGGCGAGCGGGCCGATGTCGGCCGCGATCTGCTTTTCGAGCTTGCCCGGCAGCTTGTCGCCGCCGCCGCCCTTCTTCATCCATTTCCAGAAGTGGATGTGATTATAGTGCTGGCCGGCATTGTTGAAGAGGCCCGGGTTCTTGCCGAATGTGCCCTTCAAGACTTCCTCGACCGGCTTGTTCTCCCACTCGGTGCCCTTGGCGAGATTATTGCCGTTGGTCACGTAGGCCTGGTGGTGCTTGTCGTGGTGATATTCGAGCGTCTCGCGCGACATATGCGGGGTCAGTGCGTCGTAGGCATAGGGCAGTTCGGGCAGGGTGAATGCCATTGGTCTACTCCTCAATGTGAAACGGATCGGGCGCGGATATGCCGATGAAACCACCGACGGAATAGAAAGTTTCCGTTTAGATAGGCCTAACCCCGGCGGGGGGCAACGCTTTCGTCGTCCGATGCCCTACCATGGTCCGCTGGCCCACCCAAAAGCTCATGATCAGCAATCGATTACCGCCGTTTGCTGACGACAAACGTGACCTTTCTGACACGCTGGCACAATTTGGACATTAATGCCTTGCGCGCTGTCACAAGGACCGCCAGAATGTTTTCTCGCAGAAATTTGTTAGGGTAGGGTTGGGTAGGGGTTGGGCGTATGTATCTGTCATTGTTGATTTTGGGTGGGCTGACTTCGGCTATCGGTCTGGCGCTTGTTGCGACGGGCCTGACGGCACATGAGGCCCCGCTCGACCCGGAGTTCATGACGTCAGGCGCCATTTCGATCATTGGCGGGCTGGTTCTGGTCGGCCTCGGCTTCGCGGTTCGGGCTTTGCAGCGCATCGAGGCGTTGTTGGCGGCGCGGCCGGCGCCGCGTACCGCCCGCCCGGCCGAGACGCCGGCCATGGCGCCTGCCATGCCTGCGGCGATGGCCGCAAATCCGGTCGCAGTCGCTGCCGTCGCTGCTGTCGAACAGGCCGTCGCGCCGCCCCGTCCAGTGGCCCCACCGAAACCGAGGGCGGAGCCGCGGCCGCAATTTGCGGCGCCGGCCGTTGCACCGGCGGTGGAAGAGCCGGGGTTCGAGCGTCTGCGCGAAAGATTTCCCACGCTGGTGAGGTTCGATACGGGCTTGGCCGCGGACGAGAGCTACGCTGCGGTGCCCGAGGCCGAACCCTTCGAGGAAGAAGTGACCGAAGTGCGGAGCGTCAGTGTTGCCGGGCGCGTCAATGGAACGGCGGCGCCGGTGCGGGCATCCGCCCGGCTCGACACGACGGCGCGCCGGATCAGTGCGCCGCCGCCGCCACCGCGCCAGAAAGCCTCGGTGTTCGAGGCCTTTTGGCCGAATGGGCAACGACCGCAGCGCGGCGGTCCGCCGGCCGCCGCCGGTGTCGCGCAGGACATCGCAGTGCCGGCGCCGGCGCCGGCCCGGATGGAAGTGGCCCACCGCCAGGAGCCTGCGGCTGCCGCGCATCCTGTCGCGCACCCCGTGGCGCACCCGCCCGTTCAGGAACCGTCGCGCGACGCCCGGCGCGCCGCCGAGGAACGCGCGGCCGAAGAACGCGCCGCGGATGATGCGGCCCTGGGAGGACCGGTTTCCGTCCTCAAATCCGGTGTGGTCGAGGGCATGGCCTATGCCCTCTATTCGGACGGATCGATCGAAGCGCAATTGCCGCAAGGCCGGCTGCGGTTCGGATCGATCACGGAGTTGCGTCACCACATCGAAGGCGACGCATAAAGTGCGAGCTATGCGCTTGCGCCGCGCGACCTTGATCGCGAAGGCGTAAGCCAGCGCCACTTCCTTCAAGCGGTCGAACCGACCGGCGGCGCCGGAGTGGCCGGCGTCGAGGTTGGTGCGGAACGCGATCAGCTTGTCGTTCGTGCGCAGCCGGCGCAGCCGCGCGATCCATTTCGCCGGCTCCCAGTACAGCACCCGCGGGTCGGTCAGACCGGCGAGCGCGAGGATCGCGGGATAATCCTGCGCCCGCACATTCTCATAGGGCGAATACGACAGGATGGTCCGGAACGCCGCGGCATCGCGGATCGGATTGCCCCATTCCGGCCATTCCGGCGGCGTCAGCGGCAGCGCCTCGTCGAGCATGGTGTTGAGCACGTCGACGAACGGCACTTCGGCAATCATGCCGGCGTAAAGGTCCGGGCGCATGTTGGCGACCGCGCCGATCAAGGTGCCTCCGGCGGAGCCGCCATGGGCGACGATGCGGCCAGGCCCCGTCAAACCCTGCGCGATCAAATATTCGCTGGCCGCGATGAAGTCGCGGAAGGTGTTCGGTTTGCCGGCGAGCTTGCCTTCGCGATACCAGCGCCAGCCTTTTTCGCTGCCGCCGCGCACATGGGCGATGGCATAGACGAAGCCGCGATCGACCAGGGAGAGCCGGTTGGTGGCGAACGCCGCCGGGATCGAGATGCCATAGGCGCCGTAGCCGTACAGCAGCAGCGGCGTGGTGTGGTCGCAGATGAGCCCCTTGCGGTGCAAGAGCGATATGGGAACGGTTTCGCCGTCCGCCGTCGGCGCCATCAGCCGCCGCGTGACGTAGTCGGCGGGATCGTGCCCGCTCGGGACTTCCTGGCGCTTGCGCAGCCGGCGCGCGCGCGTCGCCAGGTCGTAATCCCAGACCTCGGCCGGCGTCGTCATCGACGAATAGGTGAAGCGAAGCAGGTCGGTCGCGAACTCGTAACCGCCGTCGATGGAGAGCGAATAAGCCTCCTCCGGGAAGTCGATGACGTGTTCTTCGCCGCTGTCGAGCCGGCGCACGACGATGCGCGGCAGGCCGTCCTCGCGTTCGAGCCGCACCAGCCAATCCTGCAGGAGCATGAACGACAGGATATAGACGCCGGGCCGGTGGGCGACGAGATCGCGCCAGTGCTGGCCGCCCCGGCGTCGCCAGCGGCGTCCAGACGATCTTGAAGTCTTCGGCGCCGTCGGCATTGGTGCTGATGATCAAGGCCGGTCCGCCGTGGAACGACGGGTGGTGTTCGACCTCGTACTGGACGCCGGTCTCGCGCGCGGCGACGAGCGTCGGCTGCGCGTCGGGCACGGCGAGGTCGATGAGCCAGACTTCCGAGGTCTCGTGATCGTGCGCCGCGATATCGCCGTAACGGCCCGAAACGTGGCGGCCGATCGACAGAAAAAGTCCCGGCTCGGGAGCCGCGAACACCCGCTCGTCCGCGCTGACCGCGCTTCTCAGCCGGTGGCGGAATACGCCGGCCGGCCGATGATTGCGATCGAGCCGCACGTAATAGAACGAGCCGGCGTCCTGCGTCCAAACAACGGCGCCCGAGCAATCGGGCACCGCGTCGGCAAGCTCGACCCCGCTTTCGATCACGCGCACCCGCATGGTGTAGAGTTCCGAACCGGCCTCGTCGGCCGACCACGCCAGCAGCCGATGGTCGGGCGAGTGCCGTGTCGCGCCCAGCTTGAAGAACGGCTTGCCGCGCGCCAGCGCGTCGGCGTCGAGCAGCAGCTGTTCCTGCGTTCGGTCGGCGCCGACCTGCGGGCCTTCGGACAGCGCCAGATTCGCGCGGCTCGCGGCACAGCAGCGGGTGCTGGCCGTTCTTGCGGTAGCGCGAATAATAGGCGTGCGGCCCATCGAGCGTCGGCACGGTGGAATCGTCGTCCTTGATGCGGCCTCGCATTTCAGCGAACAGCGTCGCCTCGAGCGCGGCGCTGTCGGCGAAGGCGCTATCGCAATAATCGTTCTCGGCCTGCAGATAAGCGCGGATCGTGGGGTCGAGCCGTTGCGGATCGCGCGTTACCTCCTGCCAGTTTGTGGCCTTGAGCCAGGCATACTCGTCCGTCAACGTCACGTCGTGACGGGTCTGCGCGGACGGGTGCTGCGCGGCGCGCGGTTGGCTCGCCGGTCTGAAAGTGTGTTCCGTTTGGGGCGATTGTGGCCGCATTCCATCACTCGATCGGCATCCGTGTTGCAACTGGCCGTAGACTGAGGTAGAGTGCAACCACCAATTGCATTTCGCGGGCTACCTGGCATAATCCCTGTGCTGAACTGTTTCAATTCCCGTTGAATTCTGTATACGCCGCAGACAAAGCTTGGTTATTTACTTTGGCGTGCGCAAGAGCCCGTTTTAATTGCTTTGGTTCATTCTCTGTTATATGTATTAAATTGTGTCGAGGTTTCGGCATTTGGCGCGCGGCAAATGGCCATGTTTGGCGACGGGCGTCCAGCCTCAATTCGATAACAGCGTAAGAGATTTAAAAAGATCGGACATATGGCTGAGAATTCCAGCGATACCAGCTACATTGCGCTGACGGCGAGCATCGTTTCAGCTTATGTCAGCAACAATCCGGTTCCGAGCGCGGAAATAGCGAATTTGATCGGCCAGGTGCACTCCGCTTTATTGCGGTTGTCCGGCGGCCAGGTGACGGCGCCGAGTGAACCGCTCAAGCCGGCGGTTCCGGTCAAGCGGTCGATCAATTCCGACTTTCTGGTCTGCCTCGAGGACGGCAAGAAATTCAAATCGCTCAAGCGCCATTTGCGCACGCAGTACAACATGACGCCGGACCAATACCGCGAGAAGTGGGGCTTGCCGCCCGACTATCCGATGGTCGCGCCGAATTATGCTGCGGCCCGCTCGCAGCTCGCCAAGCAGATGGGGCTCGGCCAGCAGCGCCGCCGCCGCAGAGGCGGCGGCTGACGGGTTTATCCGCCCGCTTTCGTCCGGATATCGGTCAACGCTGCAGCACGCCGATCAGACGGTTGGCGAAGCCGAGCCGCTCCGTCATGACCGCGATCACGTAGCCGAGCAAGGCTTGGCTCAGCTCCGGCTGCTCGTGCTTGATGCGTTCGAAAGCGTCGGCGTCGAGCTCATAGAGCACGCTCGGCGCTTCGGCCGTGATGGTGGCGCTGCGCGGGCGGCTGGTGATCAGGCCCATTTCGCCGACGGTGGTGTGCGGGCCGAGGCTGCGGACGCGCACGGTTCGTCCTTGCTCGAGGTCGATATTGACGCCGACGCGGCCCTCGAGGATGAACAGCATCGAGGCGGCCGGGTCGCCCTGGCGGGCGATGACGTCGCCGTCGCGGACGTCGAGCCGCCGGCAATATCCGACCAGCAGGTCGGCGAGTTTTGCGCTGCCCAAGGCTTCGGAAAACCAGGCCAGCAGCGAACGCGCGGCGTCGCGTTCGGCGCGATGCGCCTCGATCACGTCCTGTTCGCACGCCTCGAGCGCGCGATCGAGATCCGACGCGACGACGATGCCGTCGCCGGCGATGAAGCGCGCGGCGCGGAACGCGCGTTCGAGCTCCGGCGACAGGCTGACCAGGACGATGCGGGCGCCGCGTTCGGCGGCGGCGCGGGCGATCTGCCCGAAGCTGTGGGTCGCCGAGGAGTCGATGCCCGGTCACGCGGCGGAAATCGAAGATCAGAAACCGGCATTCCGGCCGTTCGGCAAGCAGCGCCTTGACGTGCTGGTAGAGCCGGTTGGCGGAGCCGAAGAACAGATAGCTCTGCAGCGCCATGCCCTGGATTTCGCGGCCGTGCGCGGCGAGGAGCGACAGTTCGTCGGGACTGCGGTCGAGCGACGAGCGCAATTCCGAACCGTCGAAGCTGAACTTGATCGCGTTCACCCTGCTGGCGCTCAAGGCGAAGGTGGCGCAACCGATGACCACGCCGATCAGAATGCCGGCGATGAATCCCCAATAGACGATCAGCGAGGTGATGGCGATGAGCGACAGATAATCGATCAGCAGCAACTGCCGCGACGATCGGATCAGCCATTGCTCGATCAGGCCGGCGCCGAGGAACAACAGCACGCCGCCGAGCACGAATTTCGGCACGGCGCCGAGGAAGCCCGGGCCGATCAGCAGCAAGGCGCCGCAGATCGCCGCGGTGGTCAGGCCGGTGAGGCGGCCGCTCGCGCCGGCGACGCCGCACCAGCGTCGAGCGGCTGACCGACGTACAGCTCACCAGGCCGCCGAGCGCCGCCGTCAATATGTTGGCGAGCCCCAGCGCCTTGAGCTCCTGCTCGATGTTGGCCTCGGTGTGCGTGGCCATCTCGATTCCGGTCACGTTGAGCAGCAAGGTGATGGTCGTCACGAACACCACCGCAATGAGATCGCCGGCAAGCGACGGGACAAGGCGCCAGGGAAAGGCGGCAAGCTGCGCCGGTTTCCACGGCAGCGCGTGCTTGGCGGAGGTCTGCGCGTCGAACAGCCAGCCGGCGGCTTGCGCCTGCGCGAGCGAGCTGCCGCCCAGCTGGATCACCAGATGGGTGATGGCGACTGCCGCCAACAGGACGCCGGGCAGAACGAAAGCGCTCTTGGCGCGGCGCAAGATCAGTATGCAGAACCAGCGCGACGGCAAGACCGGCGGCGAGTTTGGCGGCTAATCGCGCCGTCGGCGAAATTCGTCGAGGTTGGCGAAGCGTCGCGCGGACGATCGGTCACGACCTGGACCGCGCCCATGATCATCAGCCAGCCCGTCGCGCCGAGGAAATCCGCCGATCACCGGGTAGGGGATGAAGCGGATGGCGCGGCCCGCATGGGTAAAGCCGAGCAGGCTCAGCAACAGTCCGGTCAGCGCCGTTGCCGACGACAAGGCGATGAGCGTCGGCGCGAGCAGGTTGGTGGCGCCGCCGGCGACGAGCCGATGCGCCAAGGTCGCGACCAGCGCGGCAAGCACCACCGAGACCGAGCTGTCCGGCCCGGCGATGGCGAACGGCAGCGAACTGCGCAGCGCCACCACCGCGCCGCCGATCGCCGCCGAGGCCAAGGTGACCGCGACGCCATAGGCGATGAGATTGGCCAGCGGGCCGGTGAAGATCAGCGCCGCATAGGACAGGCAATAGGCGACGGAAAGGACGCTGCAGATCGTTCCGGCGAACACATCCGTGAGCGTGGCGCGAAGCCTCACGCCGTTGGACGCGCCGTCTTCTCCGACCAGGCTGGCGGTCATCGATGATCCCCTGCGGCGCGCCCCATCCGCATCCTGTCGGAGATTTACAACAGGGCCACGAAAGTCGCCAGAAATGTCGCGCCGCGGCCGCGGTCAGACGGTGGCGGTCGTCAATGCCGCGCGCGCATCGGCGTGGATGCGATCCACCATGGAGCGGAACCCGTTCGAACGTTGCGGCGTCAGATGTTCGCGCAGGCCCAGCTTGCCGAAGATCGCCACCGCATCGGTGCCGAGAATGTCGCGCGCGCTCTTGTCCGAATAGATCGCCAACAGGATGGCGATCAGTCCGCGCACGATGTGCGCATCGCTGTCGCCGACGAACGACAGGGCCGGTCCGCCGGCGCCGTTCGGACGCACCTGGGTTTCGAGCCAAACCTGGCTGGCGCAGCCCCGCACCTTGTTGGCGTCGTTGTGCGCGGCCGCGGCGAGCGGCGGCAGTTCCCGTCCCAGCTCGATGAGGTAGCGGTAACGGTCGTCCCAATCGTCAAGGACGGCAAAATTGTCGATGATGTCGTCGATGCCTGCCATCGTGCCGGCGTCCCCTTTGCGTTTCATATAGGACGCTTGCAGGGCCAGGTCGATGCTTGGCGGGCACCTTTGCTGCGGGCAAAAGCTGGCGACGACGCCTTGGAGCTGTCTGGCGGCTGTCGCGCCGTGGCTACGCGGCGTGTTTGCCGTCCTTGCGCGGATTGTCCCTGCGCGGCGGCGGACCGCGCCAGCTCGGCGCGAGGTCGTTCGAGGTCAAGGTATTTTGCGAGCGCCTCGGCGTGGCGGCCTTATCCGACGCGGTCTTGACCGCGCCGCCGCGCGCGGCGGCTCCGCTCGGCAGCGAACCGGTTTCGCGCGGCGCCATGGTCTCGCTCAACATATCGTAAAGCATCTTGGCGCCGGCCTGCGCCTTGTAGCCGATCGCGGTCGCCATCTGCGAGCCGACGGTGCAAGCCTCGGGCTGCCGGCCGCAAAAGCCGCGCAGGTCTTCGACCGTCGCGGACGCCGCCGAGATGGCCTCGGATGCGCGCACCTCGCCCGCCGCAGGAGCTTGCTGCGTGGTGACGCTGGGCAACAGCACCAGGACGACGCCGAGCCAGAATGCCATTCGCAACAGGAAGAACATGAGACCCGCACCCCTGGCGGCCGGATTGGCCGTCGACGAGCGCAACCTATCAGGCACCCTTGAAAGCCGTGTTGGCGGGGCAGGGACACTTTGCTTCATAGTCGAGCAGAATACGCCGCTAATTTTCGCTCAAGTCGAGAAAATAGAATTTACCTAAAATTTGAGCGAACGAACGGTGCGGTCGGGGACGCCGCGCCACTGCGCGTCGCCGCGGGCGTTTCCCCGTGGCCCCTATTTCGCCGCCGCGGTCGCGTGGGGCGACATCGGCGGCGGCTTTCGGCAACGGGGCGTTCACCATGACGGACGAATCCGCGCCATTGGGCCTCGCGAAGCGCGCAGCGCGCGCCGCGCGGCGCGTTCGCCGCGCTCTGCCTTAGCTTTCGCTTAAGTGCCGTCTGACACGATCGCGCAACAGAACAAGGGGAGCGCGTCTGCCATGCCGGACGTGCCGTCGGGACAGTGGGCTTCATCACGCCGGTGCGGGATTATATCGAGACGTTGGTGCATCCGTCGGCGCAGCAGGACGCGCTGACGGCGGCGCGCCATCGCGCCTTCATCGCGCCGCGCCTGCTGGGCAGCGTTGCCGCGTTGGCGTCGTTTCCGGTTTATCTGTTCGCGCGCGGCGCTCCGGGAGCGGTCGAGCTGATGGTGTTTGCCTGGCTGGTGGCGCCGATACTGACGGCGTATTTTCTGTCGCGGACCGGCCGTTACGAAAGCGCGCACGTGTTGTCGTCGCTGGCGCTGACCGGACTGGTCACGATCGTAGCGGTGTCGACGGGGGGCATCGCGTCGTTCGCGGCGATCTGGCTCGTCGTCGTGCCGCTCGAAGCCGCGCTGTCGGCATCGCGCCGCGTCGTCGCCACCGCCTCGACGTTCGCGCTCGGGGCGGCGGGTTTGCTGGTGCTCGTCGGCGCTTTCGATCTGTTGCCGGCGACGAGTTCCGAGGGACACGCGGGGCTCGCGGCGTTCGGGATCGTGTCGGCGGCGCTCTACGCCGCTGGGCTCGCGCTCGGCGCCGAAGCGCTGGCGCGGACGAGCTTCTGGCTGCTCTATGCCGAAGAGGACCGCTACCGCCTGCTCGCGCGCAACATGACCGACGTGATCACGCGGCACGGCCGCGACGGCGCCGTGCTGTTCGCTTCGCCGGCCGCGCAGTCGCTGTTCGGCTGCGGCATCGTCGAACTGCACGGGCACGGGCTGTTCGAGCGCGTCCACGTCGCCGACCGTCCGGCCTATCTGACCGCGCTCGGCGATGCCGCGGCTTTGGCCGAGAGCCGCTCGGTCGAGTTCCGCGTGCGACGCGACAGTGCCGACGGCGACGGCCCGCGGATGCCGCATTTCGTCTGGATCGAGATGCGCTGCCGGCCGCTCGATCACGCCGCGAGCGACGGTGGCGGCAGTCACGCCCGGCAGTCGCGGCGCGAGGTCGTCGCCGTGCTGCGCGAGGTGACGGAGCGCAAGCGCCAGGAGCAGGCGATCGAGGACGCACGCAAGGAAGCTGAAAGCGCCAACGCCGCCAAGAGCCGCTTCCTCGCCACCATGAGCCACGAACTGCGCACGCCGCTCAACGCCATCATCGGCTTCTCGGACATGCTGATGAAGGAATCGATGCTGATGCTCGATGCCAAGCGCCGCAACGAATATGCCGGCCTGATCAACGATTCCGGCAACCATCTCTTGGCCGTGATCAACGGCATTCTCGACATGTCGAAGATCGAGACCGACAATTTCGAGATCACGCCGGAGCCGTTCGCGCCGGCGCAGGTCGTCGCCTCGTGCTGCGACCTGTCTGGCGCTGCGCGCGCGCGAGGCGGGCGTGCGGCTCGAGAACATGGCGCGGCGACGATCTTCCGGAAATGATCGCCGACCGGCGCGCGCTGAGCCAAATCCTGCTCAATCTTGTTGTCGAACGCGATCCGCTTCACCGATCGCTGCGGCAAGGTGACGATCAGAGCCCGCGCCGAGGCGGGAACCATCATCTTCGTGGTCGAGGACGACGGCGTCGGCATCAGCGACGAAGATCTCGCGCGCGTCGGCGAGCCGTACTTCCAGGCCCGCGCCAGCTATGACCGCCGGCACGGCGGAACCGGTCTCGGGCTGTCGATCGTCAAGGGTCTGGTGCGGCTGCATGGCGGCGACATGCACATCCGCAGCCGCATCGGCGAAGGCACCCGCGTGACCGTCGAGCTGCCGCTCGATTGCGAGCGGGCGCGCCCGATGAAAAAAGCCGCCAAGCCGGCGGTCGATCTTCCGCCCATCTGCCGACCCATCTGGTCGACGATTTCGGCACGGAGCGGCTTGCGACGGAGCGGCCGGCGTCGGCGGCGCGCGACGGCGCCGCGCCGCGGTCCGATATCGTCGTGAGCCCCGACATGTCGGTGAAGAAAGACATTGCGGGTGAAGAAAAGTGCCTGAGCGCCGCACCACCGCTCGCCGCCCGGCTGCCAAGGCATCCGATGTCAAGGCATCCGGTGTCGCCGCGATCGCCGGCACGGCCGTTTGCATTTTTGGGCGCTCGCGGCGCGGCGTCCGGTCGATTCGCTCGCCGTCTTCGTCGCGACCACGTTGAGCATCGCCATCATCGTCAATGCGCTGTTCCTGCAGTCCGGCTCGCATCCGGCGCCGTTTTTTGCCAATCCGGCGCCGGCGCCGGCCGCCGAATTTCCTCTGGCCTGGGCAACGCGCCTTGGCCGCGGCAGGTCGATGCCCGGCGACCGCGCATCTGCCTGCCAACACGCGCACGACGCAGCCGGCTTCCGCGCGTCACGGCGATCCAATCGCCGATCTGATCGGTTCGTATATCGGGTCGACGGCGCGCGTGACCGCCGTCCAGCGCATTCTGTCCCAATACGGCTATGGTCAGATCAAACCGTCCGGCGTCATCGACGGACCGACCAGCGTCGCGATCGAGAAATTCGAGCGCGATCATCAGATGCCGGTGACGGGCCGATTGTCCGACCGGCTCCTGACCGAACTCGCCGCCATGATCGGGCATCCGCTGGACCTGCAATAGACGCCGCGATTTGCGGCTTCCTGTCCGTCGGCGCATATCTTGATGGATCGCCATCGCTGTGAGCTGGAGATGCGCCTCAAATCCGCGCTGTGGGTTGCCGCCTATCTGCGCCGCTGCCAGGTCGAGGGCCTGTTCGCGGTCGTGCGCCGGCGCGGCGCGGAAGAGGCGGGCGCCGTGTTCGTGCGGATCAGCCGGCTCGACGGCACGTCGGACCTTTACGGCCCGGCGCCGCAAAGCGCCTTCGATGCGGCCGAAGGCTCGGCGCGCGCTTTTGCGCCGAGCCTGAAGACGTTGCGGGCACCCGACGCGGAGGTCGAAGCCTATCTGGCGCGCGAGGTGAAGTTCGATCCCGACGTCTGGATCGTCGAGCTCGACGATCGGGAAGGGCGAAATTTTCTCGACATCGTCGCCGGCTGATCGTTGCGTTCAGGACGCGTCGCGCCGTTCGCCCGTGCGCGGCGCGGCCGCCGCGATCGGCGCGACGGCGGCGGGACGCGCGCGCGGGCGCGTCTGTCGCCGTCCGTCAGCGGCTGGTAAGTCGCCGGCGCGCGTTCGCCTTCATCCAGGGCCTGCCAGATCGCCACCATGCCCTGGGCCGCCTGCGGCGTGATTTCATCATACAACGCGGCGAGCGCGTGGACGCGTTCGACCGAGTGGCCGACGGTCGGATTGGCGAACAGAAGAATGCGATAGACCACCTCGCGCGCGATGCCGAGCGCCTTGGCCGCGACGACGAGCGGTTCGCCGAGATCGTCGCGCAGAATATGCCGCGCCTGCACGCGGGGGATTTGCAGCGCCGCGCGAGAGCAGTTGCGCGAATTCCTCGTGCTTGCGCGCCAGCGCCGCCGCTTCCAGGCGTTCGCCGATCTCGGCCTCGCGCGCAATGCCCGGCGCGCGCTGACCGGGAGCGGCGCGACGATTTCGAGATTGCACAGGATCAATCGCCGCTCGTTGGCGTCGGCCGCGAAGAACAGCGCGTTGAGATGCGCGGCGGTGGCCGTATCGAGCGATTGCGGCGCGTCGGTCGACGATACGGTCGGCTCTGGCCGCACGCGCGACGATCGGGCGGCGGCGCTGCGGCGCGGCGTTGCTCGACGGCGGGCGGTGGTGACGGTGGCGAATGCGACGATGCGGCGGTCTCCGCAGTCTCCGGCAGATCGCCGGCGAGACGGCGCAGCACCGCCATCGGCGGCGACAGATGACGCGACAGCCGGCTCGCCACGACCCTGCGGGTCGGCTCATCGACCGCGTCGAGGAGGCGCAGCGCCAGCTCGGAATAATGGCGTTCCTCGTCCGCCGTGTGCGTGAGTTTCTGCACGTAAAGGTCGGTGAGCACGCGCAACATGGTCGGACGCACATCGGCCCCGCCGCGCTTGCCGAGCGCGGCGACACCATCGAGGCCGGAAAGATCTTTGTCGTCCATGACACGCTCGCTTGCTCCGCAACTTGACGAGCAAAACCTAGGTCCGTCGCCGTTAGCAGAGCGTTAACCTTGCGTGCGGCTTAATCGCGCCGACGCCGATGCGCGCGGATCGGGGCTTGGGATCCGTTCGCCGCCCGGCGAGGGACGATCGCAGCCGCGGCCGTGACCATGGGCACCGTTGTCAAATTCCCGGACGAAGGGCGCATCGTGCGGTTCGGCCGCGCCGACGCCGAGCAATCCGCGACGGTCATCATTCTGCCGGTCGTGCGCATCGAGCGACACGGCGATCCGCATCTCGGCCGACGGCCGAGCCCGGCGACAATCCGCCCGCAGACAATAGTGGCCGCCGGCGCGTGAGGCGCCGCTGAACGCGCTGCCCGATATGCCGCGGCGCTTGCGGCCTTTGGCCGTGCTGTGGCCGTTGTCTGCTCTGCCGGCGTGTTCGAGCATCGGCGATTTCGGCCGCCTGCAGGACGCCGTCGTCACCGACGACATCCACGCCTGGGTCGGCCAAGAGGCGGCCGCGCACGCCGGCGCGCCGATCTCGCCAACAATCTGACCGAGGACGAGCGCACGCTGCGCGACCTCGCTTTTCCGCTGATCGAGCCGCCCTACGACCGCGTCCGCTGGGATGCCGTGGTTTACGAATACGGCAGTCAAGCGCGAATTCCGCCGCGACTTGTGGATCGCCGACATCACCGCCTATTACGCCCACCTGCAGGCGGCCGGCATCCGCACCAGCACGGGGCGCTACGCGCGGCTGATCGACGATATCCGCAACGACATCGAGCGCATCAGTCCGTTCTTCGATCTCGCCCACCGCGTCGTCGATCTCGATCAGCGCCGCGAAGAGAGCCTGCGTCACTTCGAGCGACCTCAGTCCCGCCGACCGGCACAACGCCGAGGCGCGCATCGGCGAAAACAGCCTGACCATCGTCTGGGTCTACCATTCGCTGACCCAACGCTGCGCCGGCTACCGTTTCGCGCTCGATCATCTCGTCGTCGCCGAGCCGGAACGAATGGCGGCCGACGCCGACGTGGCGCTGACGCAACTGCAGCAGCTCATCGCTGCGAACCAGGTGGTGCCGCAGCCGCGCGTCGCCGGCGGGCCGCTCGACCTGCGGCCAGCGTTGCCGGCGAGCAAATGACAATCGGTAATTCCCGGCATCCCGTTTTCCGGATCATGCTCTGAGTCACTGCTGCGGCTCGACCCGGCACTGCGCCTTGGCGAGCGCGCGCTGCGCCATCGCCATCAGGCCCGGCTCCGGCGCCAACGCCCGCAGCACGATCAGTCCGGTCTTGGTCGGCGAATTCGATGATCAGGCGGTCGGCGGCGGTCACGTCCTCTTCCTCCGGCATGTCCGCGTGCTGCTCGGCCGTCATCAGATCGAGCTCGATCGTGCGGCGGCCGGCGGCGCGATCGTTGATGGCGTAATAGGCGATGCTCTTGCGCGAGTAGAACGTCACCGACGTATAGGCCTGGCTCACCGGCGCGGCGAACTTGAGCGGGCCGTTGCCGATGTCGTAGCGGCACACCGCGACGGCGAACGCCGGATCCATGAACGGCATGATCGCGTCCTGCGCGGTCGGTGCGGCGAGCGGCACCATCTTGTTGACGGGCGTGAGCGCGGCGAGCCGCGAATAGGCGTCCTGCGCCGCCGCGTGCGGCAGCATCAGCACCGTGCCGAGATGCACGATGCCGCCGAGCAGGAGCGCGCCGAGGAGCCACAGCGCCGCGCGGATCATGAGCAGCCCTTTCGTTCGACCGCCGGCATCGGTCCTTCCCGCGTGGTGCGCATCGCCACGCCGATCGGCGTGTCGTAGAGCCGCCACACCATGACGAACCGCTCGATCCCGCCGGTCGGCAGCCAGTTGCCCGGCCGCGCCCGCGGCGCCACGTTGATGGTGAAGCGGCCGTCGATCGCCCGCACGACCTCGGCGCTGGTGAAGCCGTGGCGGTCGATGGTGTTGGCGACGAGGCGGCCTTGCGGATCGTACAGCGTCACCGTCCAGTAGCGCGCGACCGGCGTCATGCCGGTGACGACAAAGCTGCAGCGGCCGTCGAGCGGCTCGCCGGCGTCGTCGGTGGTGGCGGTGAAGGCGACGCCGTCGCCGGTTCCGGTCGGCAATTCGCCGCTGCGGGCGATGATGGCGCGCGCATAAGGATCGATGTCGACCGAGCCGGTCTTCGGCCGCGCCGTCCAGGCGCCGATCGTCAGCGCGCCGAAGGCGACGCCGCGCGTGAGCGTGAGCCACGTCGCGCCGAGCCCGATCGCCGCCGCCAGGACGAACGTCAGAAGAGAAGCAAAGAACAGCCGCACCTTCGACCCGATCCAAATAAAAATCTGCTATGTTGGCGCCGCGGCCACGATGCCGGCCGTCAGTCGCCGCGTGAAACTTTGCCGGCCTGATCCGTCGCCGCGGTGACGGTCGTGCCGCGCACCTCGCCGGCTGCCGAGCGGACCGGGCGGTGGGGAAGCTGCCGCCGGCGCCGCCTCGACCGCAAGCGCGTGGCTCGCGTCGTCGAGCATGCGCTCGACGTGAACGAGCGCATCGGTGCCCTTGCGCGTCAGCAGGATTTGGTGCGGCGCCTCGACCGTCCGCGCCGCCGGCATCGGCGACGGCGGGCGCATGTTGCGGCACCGGCAGTCCCGGCAGCTGGCGCAATTCGACGCCCTGGTGCGCATAGGCCATGATGGCGTGCCAGACGATCGCCGGCAGCGTGCCGCCGGTCATGCGTTTGGTCGGCGAAAAGTCGTCATTGCCCATCCACACCGCGCCGGTGAAATTGCCGGTGTAGCCGACGAACCAGGCGTCGCGGTAGCCGTTGGTGGTGCCGGTCTTGCCGCAGACATTGATGCCGTCGATCTGCGCGCGCTTGCCGGTGCCTTCTTCCACCACCGAATGCATCATCTGGATCATTTCGAGCGCGACCTGCGGCGCGATCACCTGCTGCGGCCGTTTGCCGTCGCGGTCGAAGCGCCACACCAATTGGCCGGTGCCGGTGCGCACCTCGAGCGCGGCGTGCGGCGCGACCGCCTTGCCGAGATTGGGGAAGGTCGCGTAGGCGACCGCGTGTTCGAGGACGTTGACCTCGTCGGCGCCGATCGGCAGCGACGGCGTGTCGGGCAGCGGCGTCCAGATGCCGAAATTGCGCGCGGTCTGAATGATCTTGGCGCGGCCGAGTTTTGGATTGCCGTCGCCGAGCGCGATCGACAGTTTGACGGGAATGATGTTGACCGAGTGCGTGATCGCCTGGATCAGCGTCATCGATCCCGAATAGCCGCCGGAATAATTGTGCGGGCACCAATTGCCGATGCACACCGGCGAATCGACCACGATCGAGGTCGGCTTGAAGCCGTTCGCCAAAGCGGTGGCGTAGACATAAGGCTTGAACGAGGAGCCGGGCTGGCGCAGCGCGTCGACCGCGCGGTTGAACTGGCTCGAGCCATAGTCGCGCCCGCCCACCATCGCGCGCACGCCGCCGTCGAGGTCGGAGACCACCAGCGCGGACTGGCTGGCGCCGTATTCGTGGCCGTATTCGCGCAGATTGGTTTCGACCGTGCGCTCGGCGAAGCGCTGCAGATTGCTGTCGAGCGCGGTGCGCACCACGAAGTAGCGCTCGTTGAGCGATTTCGGAAACGTGTCGACGAGCTTGCGCATCTCGTCGAACGCCCAGTCGAGATAATAGTTCGGCGCATCTTCCTCGCGGCGGTCGACCGGCGTCGCCGGATTGCGGCGGGCGCCGTAGACCTGACCCTCGGTCATGAAGCCGGTGTCGACCAGATTGTCGAGCACGACATTGGCGCGGGCGCGCGCCGCCGGCAGGTTGGCGAGCGGCGAGAATTTGGAGGGCGCCTTGAACAGGCCGGCGAGCATCGCCGCCTCGGGCAGCGTCACGTCGCGCACCGACTTGCCGAAATAATACTCCGCTGCGGCGTTGACGCCGAAGGCGCCGCCGCCGAGATAGGCGCGGTCGAGATAGAGCGACAGGATCTGGTTCTTGGTGAGGTGCGTCTCCAGCCACAGCGCCAGAAACGCCTCGTTGATCTTGCGCTCGATGGTGCGCTCGTTGGACAGGAACAGGTTCTTGGCGAGCTGCTGCGTCAAGGTCGAGCCGCCCTGCACCACGCCGCCGGCCTTGGCATTGGTCATCAAGGCGCGGAAGGTGCCGTAGAAGTCGATGCCGAAATGCTCGTAGAAACGGCGGTCCTCGGTCGCCAGCACCGCCTTGATGAGATGGTCGGGCATCTCCTCGAGCGGCACGGAATCATTGTGCTTGATGCCGCGGGTGCCGACCTCGACGCCATAGCGGTCGAGGAACGACACTGCGAGCTCGGACTTCTTCAGCCAGTCGTCGTCTGAGGTCTCGCGGAACGACGGCAGGGCCAAAGCCAGCATCAGGATGATACCGCCGGTGCCGAGCGTCGCCGCTTCCGACAACGGCTCGATGAACAGCCAGCGGCGCCAGCCGGCGACATGGCAATTGTCCATGAAGGCGGTGAACCGCTCATAGAGCTCGCGCGTCCAATTGCCGCTCTGGTAGACCGCGGAATCGATCCGCGCGTCGACATCGAGCAACAGCCGCTTGAGCTTCACCTGCCAGTCGTCGCCCGGATCGGGTAACAGGTCCGTCACGCTTCAAGCACTCCCGGAGGGCCTTGGTCGGCCCGCCTGCCTTTTCGCTGTTCTAGCCCGGTCGATCGGAGAATCGATCGGGCCACGAGGTTCAGCCCGAGGTTTAGCCGACGCGACCCCTCCGGCCAATGATGGTGCAGTCACAGGGTGAATGGAATGAACGGTAATTTTGGCATAAAACGCACCGGCAAGGTACTTTGTTTTCGGCCGCGGGTAGCCACCGCCAGATTTTGCGAGCGATGACGGCCGGCAGCCGCGATAGGATAGAAGCGGCCGAGAGCCGCAACCCTTAATTGCCGGCCACAAGTAGGTTCGATCCGGTGAGCGCCGGAAACCGTGGGCCGGGAGATCGAGATGTCCCAACACAACGACAAGGACGACGACGATATTCCGTTCTGGCGGCGCAAGTCCTTGGCGCAAATGACCAAAGCCGAGTGGGAGAGCCTCTGCGACGGCTGCGGCCGCTGCTGCCTCAACAAGCTCGAGGAGGAGGGCACCGGCAAGACCTTCTACACCGACGTCGGCTGCCGCCTGCTCGACGGCGAGGCCTGCCGCTGCCGCGACTACCCGCACCGGCTCGACAAGGTCAACGACTGCGTCCGCCTCACCCCCAAGAGCCTTAAACGCATCTCCTGGCTGCCGCCGTCCTGCGCCTACGTCCTCGTCGGCGAGGGCAAGGACCTCTATTGGTGGCACCCGCTCGTCTCGGGCGACCCCGACACCGTCCATTCAGCCGGCGTCTCCGTCCGCGGCCGCGTCGGCGCCAGCGAGAAGGACGTGCCCGACGAGGAGCTGGAGGAGCACATCGTCAGCTGGCCCCTGAAGCTGCCGAAGGGCGCGCGGCGGAAAAAGAAGCCGTAGCCCGAGTGAGCGCCTTTCTTCCCGCCCCGCGCGTTAGCGCGGGGAGGGGGGACCGCCCAAAGGGCGGTGGGAGGGCGCGGCCGCGCCGCTTATTCGCACCCCATCATTTCTGCACCGCCACACGCCCCCTCCACCGCGCTTTGCGCGGTCCCCCTCCTCCGCTTCGTTTCACTACGCGGGGGCGGACAAGCGCCATTGTTCTCGCGGCGTTTTTTGTTTGCGCCCGAGTTTTGCCGGTACGAAGCAAACAGAACCAAGCCAACAAAACCACGGCCGAGCCCGATCTTCGTCAGACGGCGCCGGTGGTGGAACCGGCCGCCGTCAAGATCTTGCGCGGGAAAGCTATGGTATCATCGTCATTGCGAGGAGCGTTTGCGACGAAGCAATCCAGACACTGTGCCGCCGAGCCTGGATTGCTTCGTCGCTTCGCTCCTCGCAATGACGAAAAGGAAGCGGAACGCCGACAAACGTGTTCAACAACCTCCGCGCCCTCGCGGGCACGGCGCGCGCCCTTGCGGGCGCGCTCGCCTGTCGGCGTTCCACCACGGCACTTGCGGCAGCGACCGAACGCCACCGCTCAGCTTCAGCCACGCGACTTCCGGGGACTTGGTCGGAGCGCACGTCCCGATGGTTCGAAAGACGCGCACTTCGCAACGCACGGCCGGAATACTCCCGCCCAACGCGTCACCGCGGGTGTTACCCGCGCCTTCCTGTCCCCGTCCAGCGAGATTGCACCCGCGGTCCGGTCATGATGCCGTCCGGGCGTGTCCTGCCGAAGCCGCCCGGGAGCACAGGTGACGAGCCCATGCCCGCGGGAACCGCACCCGCTCCGCCACCCGGTGGTCCGCCGGATGGCGTCCTGGTACGTGAGCGGGGTTGGGGTTATGTAACTGAACAACGGACGTTTGTCAATGATTATTCGCATTATCGGTGACGATCCTCCCTGCCGCTTGCCGTTCGGGGCCCGGTCCACGCGACGCGGGCTTAGCCAACAGGCCCAACGGAAAGCAAAGCGCCTAGAGGGGCATCCATGCGATGGCCGTGGTATACGGGACAGGACAGGCCTGCTGAAAATCACCAGAACCGAGCGCTTAACGCTTGTTTTGTGCTCCAATCCTGGGAGTAGCCCCCTCCAGTCAAGTGGCCAAACATGCGAGCCTCTCACAACGACAAGCCTATCTCAAAGCCGTCGGAGGATCGTTACGGGATAGATCCGTTCGCCAAGGCGCTGGCAGCCAGCATCGGAGAGATGGCTGCGCCTGATGGGACGGTCGTTGCGTTGAACGGAGCGTGGGGATCAGGCAAGAGCAGCGCGGTAAATCTCGTTCTGCATCACTTGAAGGAATCTGAAATCCGCGGAGATTACAGTCATCAATTTCGCGTGTTGGTGGTTTCGAGGCGAAGAGCAACTCGCCTTGGCATTCTTCCGTGAGCTCTATGCGGGCCTCGGAGCGTCGCTCGGCGACCGCTTCAAAAATCTCTTGCCGAAGATTGGGGCACGCTTGCTTAGGGCGGGCGCGATGGTCGGTCCTGCCATAGAACTTGCCGGTGCTCCGGGTGCGGGCGCCGTGGCCGCAGGAACGATGAATTGGCTGTCCGGCCTCATTCAACAAGACGAAACGGTCGAGAAGCTTCACGCGGAACTATCGAAAGCGCTTGCGGACCAGGAAAAGCGCTTTCTAATCGTCATTGACGATATCGACCGGCTGGCGCCCGATGAAGCTCTGCTCGTCTTTAGACTTGTGAAGTCGGTCGGCCGGCTGCCCAACGTCATATATGTGCTTGTTTTCGACCGATTGCTTGCCGAAGCTATCGTTCAGGAAAAATATCCGACCGAGGGGCCGCATTATCTCGAAAAGATAATTCAAGCCGGGTTCGACATTCCAGAGCCAAGGCCAGACGACCTGCGGCAAGAATTGCTCGATCAGATCGCCGAAATATGCGGCGTGCCGGAAGCGGACGGCATGGTCCGCTTCATGAACGTTTTCTATGACGTGGTGGCGCCGGAGATAAGGACACCGCGCGATTTGATCCGGCTCACAAATAACCTTGCCGTGACGTGGCCGGCCGTTGGCAGCGATGTTGACCGGGCGGACTTCATCGGGCTTGAAGTGTTGCGGCTCTTGCGGCCGGCCATTTATCGAGCGCTGCGCTCAAACAAACGGCGGCTCACGACGACGACCGACGCGTTGTCGCGCTGGACCGAGGAACAACGGGGCCAATTCGACAAATCCTTGCTTTCAGGCGCCGTCGAGGCCGATCGCGAGCGCTTGCGGCAGGCGCTCAAGCGTATTTTTCCGCCCCTCGACTCGGTATGGGGCAATGTTATCTACGGCGAGCATTCCAAGGCCGAATGGTCGCGGGAACGGCGGGTTTGCGCGAGCGATCATTTCGACTCCTACTTCCGCTTCGCCATCTCCGACGAGGTGCTTGCAAAGCAAGAAATCGACAAGCTTGTCGCGCGCGCCTCGGATGACGCCTTCATCACCGCGGCGCTGTGCGACGGTTTGGCCGTCAAGCGCGCAAGCGGGGGCACAAAAGCTGCGCTGATAATGGACGAGCTGAATCTTCACGCCAGCAGCGTTGCCGACGATTACGTGCAGCCCTTGCTCACGACTATTTTCCGGCTTGGTGACGAATTGGACGTGGCGGTCGATGAAGCGAAAGCCTTCTCCGTAGGCAACAACCATCTGCGTATTCATTGGCTTTTACGTCGACTGACGCTCGAACGCTTCGATCTCGCGCGCCGCTCGGGGATTTTCGTGGCGGCTTGCGAAACCGCCGCGCTTGGCTGGCTCGTCGATTTCGCGTCATCGGCTTATGAGGACTATCACCCTCGTGCCGGTAAATCGCCCGAACAGGAAAGCCAATGCTTGGCGACTGCGGCCGATGCGGACGCGCTTCGCGGCATGGCGCTCGCGCGAATCCGAGTGGCAGCCGAGACGGGTGAACTCGGTGCGCACGCGCGGCTCGCATATCTTCTCTACCGCTGGCGCGATTTCGCGGAAGACAGTGGTGTGGAGGTTAGACGGTGGACTGATGAGCAACTCGCGAGTGATGAGATGGTCGTACAATTCGCCAGAGCCTTTACCTCCCATGGATGGAGCCAAAGCGTGAGCGATGTCGTAGCTCAACGGACAACGCTCGCGAATGTCGGGCACTTGGAAGCGATCATCGACAAAGACAGGTTTCGTGTGCGTGTCGGAGAATTGGCGGAAAAAAACACTTTGCCGCCCGAAGATGTCGCGATCGTCAAAGAATTCCTGGACGCCTGGGGGCGTCACGATCTGAATCCGCATGATCAATGATCACTATTGCGCGGAGCTTGCTTTATTCATTAGAAGCCGCGTTCGGTTCACGCCTTCTTCACCATCGCTGACAAAGGCGTCGTCAGGCCGTGGGGGATTAGCCTTACTGCGTTGGAAATGCGGCGCCCGTCATCGTGCCCTCGCGCCTTGTAGGATTAGCGTCAGCGTAATCCGCCAGTTCGGCTAGATCGGACGGCGGAATACGCTATTCCGCCCTACGAGCTTGGTTCGCGCGTCTGTCACCGTGACCCGCATCCCGCCGCGGCGCAGCTTACCAAGGCTCCTCTTCATTTGACATGTGCACCACATGCGTTTATGCTCGAAGCATGTCTACGATGATCCAGATTCGCAACGTTCCCGACGTGCTGCACCGTCGGCTCAAGTCGCGCGCCGCGCTGGCGGGCATGTCGCTGTCGGATTACCTTTTGAATGAAATTCGGGAGGTGGCGGAGCGACCGACCTTGGATGAGTTGCGCGCCCGCTTGCATGCGCGATTGCCAATAACCCCTTCCATTGCGCCGGCCGACGCGATCCGCGCGGAACGCGACGGCACGTGATCGTCGTCGATGCCTCGGCGATGCTCGAAGTGCTGTTGCGTACGGCGACGGCCGCGGCCGTGGAAAGACGCCTGTTCGATGCGCGAGAGACGTTGCACGCGCCGCATCTTCTCGATGTCGAGGTTGCGCACGTCATTCGCAGATACGTATTGGCCGGCGATTTCAGCGCGGAACGCGGCGCGGCAGCGCTCGCCGACCTCGAAGCGTTTCCGCTGCGCCGTTATCCGCACGGCCTGCTGTTGCCGCGGGTTTGGGCGCTGCGCAACAACCTGACCGCCTATGACGCGGTCTATGTGGTGCTGGCCGAACTGCTCGGCGCACCTCTCTTGACGCGCGATCGGCGCCTTGCCGCCGCGACGGGTCACGCCGCGACAATCGAACTGGTGTGAGTGCGTAGGGCGGATATGCGACGCGCTTTATTGGTCAATAAGCGAGGCGGCGGGGGTGTGCGTCCTTCGAGGCCCGCGCGCTCGCGCGGGCGCCTCAGGATGGCGCGGTCGGGGGACGAGTGCGCGCTTGCGACATTCCAGGCTTCGGCGCGGATGGGGAAATGGTGTAACACTCCGCTTGCCGGGGATCGTCAGCCAACACGGAGAACGTGAATGAGTGGGCTCGGCGGATTGAACAAGGCGCCCGATGGGGTGGTGATCGGGCTCGTTCAGCTGCAATTGCCGACGATCGCGACGCCGGCCGATCTCGCGGCGCAGACCAAGAAGATCTGCGCCATGGTGACGAAGGCGCGCAAGAATATGGCGACGATGGACCTCGTCGTGTTCCCGGAATATTCGCTGCACGGGCTGTCGATGGAGACGACGCCCGCTTTGATGGCGCGGCTCGATGGGCCGGAGGTCGCGGCGTTCAAACAGGCGTGCGCGGACAACCGCATCTGGGGCTGCTTCTCCATCATGGAGTACAATCCCGACGGCAATCCTTATAATTCCGGGCTCATCATCGACGACCGCGGCGAGCTGAAACTCTATTATCGCAAGATGCATCCGTGGGTGCCGGTCGAGCCGTGGGAGCCGGGCAATCTCGGCATTCCGGTGTGCGAGGGGCCGAACGGGTCGAAGCTCGCGCTCATCATCTGCCATGACGGCATGTTCCCGGAAATGGCGCGCGAATGCGCCTACAAGGGCGCCAACATCATGCTGCGCACGGCGGGCTACACCGCACCGATCCGTCATGCCTGGCACATCAGCAATCAGTCGAACGCGTTCTCGAATCTGATGTACACGGCGAATGTCTGCATGGCCGGCACCGACGGCATCTTCAATTCGATGGGCGAGGGCATGATCGTCAATTTCGACGGCGTGCCGCTCGCGAGCGGCAACGGCGTGCCGGACGAGATCATCACCGCCGAGGTGCGCCCAAAACTCGCCGACGAGGCGCGGCGGCTGTGGGGCGTCGAGAACAACATCTATCAGTTCGGCCACCGCGGCTTCGTCGCGGTCAAGGGCGGCGCGCAGGACTGCCCCTACAGCTACATGCAGGATCTGGTCACCGGGAAATACCGGCTGCCGTGGGAGGACGAGGTCGCGGTGACGGACGGCTCGAGCTGCGGGTTTGCGATTCCGAACCGGAGTTTCGGGAGGTAGCGACAAGCCTGCTCTGCGCAAAGCGCTGTTGCAACGCGGGGTAGGGCACGCCAAATGAGGCGGCCGGCGGCGCGCCGATTTGTTGTCGCGCCGGATAACGACCTTCCCGAGTACCGATGACGCTGCACAACATGACCGGTGACCGTCCGGACGATAGCGATCCGACATTGGCGGCGACGGAGATTGCCGGCGAGCGCCTTGCGGCGATCGCGGCGGCGGCGCCGGCCGTCGGCGCGGCCGCGGCGCCCGACCCCGCCTTCATTCGCTCGGTGATGGCCGGCATCATGCTGGCGATGTTTCTGTCCGCGCTCGAGCAGACCATCGTCGCGCCGGCGCTGCCGGCGATCGGCAAAAGCCTCGCCGACATCGACAATCTGTCCTGGGTGGTGACGGCCTATCTGCTCGCCGCCACCGCGACCACGCCCTTGTTCGGCAAACTGTCCGACATTTACGGCCGGCGCGCCATCATGCTGGTGGCGATCGGCATCTTCATCGTCGCCTCGGTGGTGTGCGCGATGGCGACGTCGATGTGGGTGCTGGTGCTCGGCCGTACCTTGCAGGGGATCGGCGGCGGCGGGCTGTTGCCGATCGCGCAGACCATCATCGCCGACATGCTCACGCCGCGGCAGCGGCCGCTGGCGCAGAGCTACACCTCGGTCGTGTTCATGAGCGCCAGCATTCTCGGGCCGGTGCTCGGCGGGCTTCTCACCGATCATTGGCACTGGTCGCTGATTTTTTGGATCAATCTGCCGCTCGGCCTCGTCGCGCTGGTGATGACCGAGCGCGCGCTGCGCCGCCTGCCGCGCCACGACCGCCCGCATCAGCTCGACATCCCCGGCGTCGTGCTGATGGTTGCGGCGGCGGTTGCCTTGATGCTCGCGCTCGATTGGGGCGGCACGCGCTATGGCTGGGGCTCGTGGCCGATCTTGTCGCTGTTCGCCGCCTCGGCGGCGCTGTGGGTGGGGTTCGCGCTGCGGCTTCTTTCCGCGCGCGAGCCGTTCATTCCGCTGGCGATCCTCGGCGGCCGCATCACCGGCACGATCACCGCCGCGGCGTTCTTCTCGATCGGCACCATCATCGCCATCACCATCTACACGCCGCTCTATTGTCAGGTGGTGCTCGGCGTCTCGGCGAGTGTTTCCGGGCTGCCGCTGATATCGTTCATGGGCGGCTCGGTCCTCGGCTCGATGCTGACCGGACGGCTGTTTTCGCAATTGACGCACTATCTGCGCGTCCCGGTCATCGGTCTCGTGCTGTCCGTGGCCATCCTCGGCTATCTCGCCGCCGAGCCGGCGGCGCATTCGCTGTTCGGCTTCACGATGTGGCTCGGCCTCCTCGGCATCACGATCGGCCCGATGTACCCGACCACCACCATCGTCATTCAGAACGCGGTCAAGCCGCATCAGATGGGCGTCGCCACCGGCACCTTGAATTTCTTCCGTCTGCTCGGCGGCGCCATCATCGTCGCCGGCTGCGGCGCCATCGTCATCGGCAGCGCCGGGAGTTCCGGCGGCCTGGCGAGCCTGGAAAGCCTGGCGGCCGGACACGGCGATTTTGCGCCGGCGTTTCGCCTGGTGTTCATCGCCGCCGCCTTGTGTCTTGCCGTCGCGCTCGCCTGCGTCCTCGCGCTCGAGGAACGGCCGCTGCACGGACCGGTTCGTCTCGCCGATTCGGCGGACTAGCCGGGCGGCCGCACGCCGCTGCCGCCGTCGGTCATCATTACTTTTTCGTAATCTTATTTGTTTCTTCGCGGGATTTGCGCAGGCGCCGGCTTGGTGCGCGTGCAATGGCGGTGGGAGCGTGCCATAACACGCTTCGTTCAGGGTCCCGCGTTCAGGTCCCGTTCACGACCAAACGCCTAGGAGGCAGCATGGCTGCCGCACGCGTTCACGCCATTGCCGCGACGCTCGTCGCCCTGATTGCCACGGCGCCGCTTTTCGCCGGCACGCTCGCTCCGGCGGCCGCGCAGGAGCCGGTCCGCGCCGAGCCGGCGCGGCCGCGGCCGATCGAGCGGCCGCACGCCTGTCTCAATCCGAAGGAACGGCAGGCGGCGGTCGAAAGCGGCAGCGTCATCCGGCTTGCCGCCGTGCTGCACGCGATCAAGGCCCGCATGCCCGGCACGCTGGTGCGGGCACGGCTGTGCCGCAGCCACCAGGCGGGGCAGGGGCTCGTGTACGTGCTGACAGTTCTGGGCCACGATGGCAAAGTCGTTCGCCTCGTCGTCGACGCGGTGAAGGGCACCGTGGTCGGGGGGCTTTGAGCGACCGTCGTTTCAGGAGTTGCGCTTCAGGGAGTATCTTGGTTTGCGCCTGCTCGTTGTCGAGGACGATCCCGATCTCAACCGTCAGCTGGCGACGGCGTTGACCGACGCCGGCTATGTGGTCGACCGCGCCTTCGACGGCGAGGAGGGGCATTACCTCGGCGAGAGCGAACCCTACGACGCCGTCATCCTCGACATCGGCCTGCCGAAGATGGACGGCATCTCGGTCCTGGAGGCGTGGCGGCGCACCGGCCGCGCCATGCCGGTGTTGATGCTGACCGCGCGCGACCGCTGGAGCGACAAGGTGCAGGGCTTCGACGCCGGCGCCGACGATTACGTCGCCAAGCCCTTCCATCTCGAGGAAGTGCTGGCGCGGGTGCGCGCGCTGCTGCGCCGCTCCGCCGGCCACGCCAAGAGCGAGTTCACCTGCGGCCCGGTGCGGCTCGACACCCGTACCGGCCGGGTCGCCGTCGAGGGCAATCCGGTCAAACTCACCTCGCACGAATACCGGCTGTTGTCCTACCTCATGCACCACACCGGTCGCGTGGTGTCGCGCACCGAACTCGTCGAACATCTCTACGACCAGGACTTCGACCGCGACTTCAACACCATCGAAGTGTTCGTCGGCCGCATCCGGAAGAAGCTCGGGGTCGACGTGATCCAGACGGTGCGCGGTCTCGGCTATCTGCTCACGCCGCCCGATGCGCGCTAATTCGCTGGCGGTCCGGCTGTTCCTGTGGGCCACCGGCTGGACCGTGGTCATTCTCATCATCACCGGCATCGCGCTGTCGTCGCTCTACCGCCACGCCGTCGAGCGCGCCTTCGATCGGCGGCTCGACGTCTATTTGCGCACGCTGGTGGCCGACGTCGCCTCGCCGGAAGAGGGCACCGAGAAATTCCCGCAATCGATCGGCGAGCCTTTGTTCGAGCTGCCGCTGTCGGGCTGGTATTGGCAGGTCACAAGGCTCGACAGCGCCGAGAAGGACGTGCATTCCTCGCGCTCGCTGTGGGATTCCAATCTGCCGCGCTTGCCGGCGAAAGCCGGCGAGACCGCGGCCGGCGGTGTGCGGCAAGGTTACGCCCAGGGCCCCGAGGAACAGCGGCTGCGCATCATCGAGCGCAACATCGATCTCGGCGACGACGGCCGCTACCGCATCACCGTCGCCGGCAACGCTTCCGAGATCGACGACGAGATGCTGAGCTTCGACCGCGTCATCGGCGCGACCTTCGCGGCACTGGCGGCGGCGCTGTTGTTGACGACCGCGCTGCAGGTGCGGTTCGGCCTGTTGCCGCTGCGGCGCATCTCCGAAAGTCTGGCGGCGATCCGCTCCGGCCATGCCGAGCGGCTCGAGGGCCAGTTCCCGGTCGAGATCGCCGCGCTCGCGCGCGAGACCAACGCGTTGATCGAGGCCAACCGCGAGATCGTCGCGCGCGCCCGCACCCATGTCGGCAATCTCGCCCATGCGCTCAAGACGCCGCTGTCGGTGCTGTTCAACGAGGCGTCGGCGCGCCCGAACGATCCGCTGGCGCAAAAGGTGCGCGAGCAGACCGAGATCATGCGCGATCAGGTGACGCGCCAGCTCGAGCGCGCCCGGCTCGCCGCACGCTCGACCGTGCTCGGCAGCGTGGTCGAGGTGCCGCCCGTCATCACCGCCTTAGCGCGCACCATGGAGAAGCTGCACCACGAGCGCGACATCGCCATCGCGCTCGACGTGCCGGAAGTGGCCCGCTTTCGTGGCGAGCAGCACGACCTCGAGGAGATGGTCGGCAATCTGGTCGACAATGCCTGCAAATGGGCGCGCTCGCGCGTCGCCATCGAAGCGCTCGCCGAGCCCGCCGCCGCCGACGGCAAGCCGCGCGTGCGCATCGTCGTCGACGACGACGGCCCCGGACTTTCGCCGGCCGAGCGCGAGCGCGTCGCGCAGCGCGGGCAGCGGCTCGACGAGACCAAGCCCGGCTCCGGTCTCGGCCTATCGATCGTCGTCGAGCTCGCCCGTCTCTATGGCGGCGCGCTGACGCTGGGCACCGCGCCGATCGGCGGCCTGCGCGCGGAGCTTGTGCTGCCGGCGGGGTGAGCCGCCTGGACAGAGTTTCGCCCTAATTATTCCGCGTGGTGGCGTCCGATACCGGACGAGCGACTGTGCTGCTCGGGTGTTTGGGGGCGTGATGCTGGCGATCAGATTTGCTGCCTTTGGCGTGGCCGCGCTGGCGCTTCTGGCGGCATGTTCGGCGGACAGCGGGCCGAAGGAGGCCGGCGGCACCGTGGCGGGCGCGGTTGCCGGCGGGGCGATCGGTAATGCCATCGGCGGCGCCGCGGGCAACCGTGTCGCCGGCACGCTGCTTGGCGCCGCGTTCGGCGGTCTCCTCGGCAACCGCATCGGCGCCGCGCTCGATGACGAAGATCGCCGGCGCGCCTATGCGGCGCAATTGCAGGCGCTGGAGACCGGCCCGTCGGGCGCGCCCGTGGCCTGGCGCAATCCGGACAGCGGCCGCTATGGCGACGTCGTGCCCGGACCGGCCTATCCCGGTAGCGGCGGCTTGACCTGCCGGCAATACACCGAGACCGTCTACATCGACGGCAGGCCGCAAAGCGCCCGCGGCACGGCCTGCCGCAATCCCGACGGCACCTGGACCTCAGTCGGCTGAAACGGATACGAAGGCGCGCGCGCTGCGCCCAATTCGCACGGCGGAAATGTTCAATTTCAGCCTCGCGCAATTCTATTCGAATGCGATCCTTTCCGCGCCGATCGCGCGCGGTATCGAGCGACTTTGGCGTAACCCGTTCTTAAGCGCCCGGCGCTTAGAACGGGCGCGGTGTCATCCAGGCGAGGTCGCGTGCCATGGCGAGCGACGGGGAGCCCGTCGAACGGCTGCGGGATTATCTGCGCACCCTCAAACCGGAGGCGTGCGCGATGCTCGTCGCCGAGCTCGAGCGCGGCATGTTGCGCGGCGAGGGCGCCGGCAACGAATTGGTGCTGCAGGAATTGCGCCGCGCGATCCGGGCCGCGGGGCAGCCGGCCGCGCGCATCGGCGACGTCGAGCGGCTTGTTCTTCGCGCCGCTCGAGCCGTTTCTGATCGACGATGTCGCCGACCACAAGCGCGTCGCGCGCATCGCGCGCGTGTCGCTCGAGCCGATCTGGACCTGGCTCGCCCGCGATCTGATGCCCGCCGAAGTCAAGGCTTTGGGCGAGGATATCACCCGCGCCTTGCTCGCCAATGACCCCTTCAAGGCCGAACATATCGCCCGCGTGCTGCACGAGCGGGCCGTCTGGCGCATCCACGACGCCATGGCGGCGACGCAGGGCGATGAAAAAGCGCGCCGTCATCTCGCCGTGCAGGTCGGCACGCCGCGCGCGCTCGAAGACCTCGACACGCTGCTTCGCGTCCTGGCGATCCGCGACGTGCTGGCGGAGTTCACGCGGCGGCTGCCGGGCCACATCCGCGCGTTGGAGGCCGACCAGATCGACTCCATCCGCGCGACGCTCGACAATGCCGTCGCGCTGCGCATGGCGGAAACTCCCGCGGCGCGCCGAGCGGATGTTTATCTGTTCGGCCTCATCGCGGTGATGGGCCGCCTCGCCGCGCCGTGGCAGCTCGTGCGCATCGCGACCCGCGCGGCGGAAAGCGACAATACCGGCCGCATCGCCGAATCCCCGTTCGCGGTGGCGGTGACGATCGTGCTCGGCGAGATCGAAGCGACGGTGCGGGAGCTGCGCACGGAGCTCAAAGCGCGCCGGCCCGTCGTCGGGTTGCTGCGCGGCCTGCACGACGCGGCGCGCGGTCTGCGCACCGAAATCGACCTTTCGGCGGACTCGCCCTGGAGCCGCCGCCTGGCGGCGGTCAGGGCCGAGGTGTCGGGCCTCCTCAAGGCGGAGATCGAACCGACCAGCGGCCGCGTGCGCCGGCTGTTGCGGCCGCGCCCGGCCAAGGAGATCAAGCCCGGCAGCGTGCTCGACCGGATCGACGTCGAGGACGCCGAAATGCTGGTCGAATTCGTCGCCGCCTGCCGCAATTATGCCGGCGAACTCGCCGCCAACGAAGTCACCATGCGGGCCTACTCGGAACTGCAGCAATATCTCGAAACCGGGACCAAGGTCCTGCTCGATTCGCTGCGCCACGCCGGCGAGGCCGACGGCCCGTTCCGCCAATCGCAGGTCGATGCCGCGATCAGGTTCTGCAGGATCGTGTTCGGGGCCGATTATGCGGCGCTGCTGGCCAAGGCCGCCGAAATCGCCGCTCAGGCCGCTCAGGCCGCCCCGGCCGAACGCAAGACAGCGCGCGCATAGCGCGCAATTGCCGCGCCGGCCTTCCCATTGCCGCCGCATTGACGCCGTGTTGTAACGTGTCGGTTTGGGTCGACTCCATGCCTGAGCTAGATCAACGCCGCGGCTTCCCGTTAGCCTGTAGAAAGCCCCTATGATCCTGTGGTTCATCTTTGCGATGATGACGGCTGCGGCGATGCTCGCCGTATTGTGGCCGCTCGGGCGCGGGCCGCGTGTGGGCGGCGGCGGCAGCGATCTTGTCGTCTACAAGGATCAATTGCAGGAAATCGACCGGGACCGCGCCGCCGGCTTGATCGGCGAGGCGGAAGCGGAGGCGGCGCGCTTGGAAATCTCCCGCCGGCTCCTGGCCGCGGCGGATGCGGAGAAGACGCGGGCGGCGGCGTCCAAGGCGGCGGCAAAGCGGGTGTCGGGCAGTCACGTCAGGCAAGCTGACGTCAGCCAGGTACTTGGTGGTTACGTGGCGCCGCCTCGCGATCGTGGCGGTCCTGATTATCCTGCCGCTCGGTCCGGCGAGCCTCTATGTGGCGCTCGGTTCGCCCAACATTCCCGCCCAGTCCGCTTTCGCCCGCGTCAATGGGCCACAGGGCGACAGCATCGCCGACCTGGTGGGCAAGGTCGAAGCGCACCTCGCGCAAAATCCCAATGACGGCCGCGGCTGGGAGCTGTTGGCGCCGGTCTATATGCGGCTCGGCCGCTTCGACGACGCCGTGGCGGCCCGCCGCAAGGCGCTCGCGCTCGTCGGCGAGACCGCCGCGCGCCACGCCGACCTCGGCGAAGCGCTCGCGGTCGCCGCCAATGGCGTCGTCACCGCCGAGGCCAAGGCGGAGTTCGACCGCGCCGTCGCGCTCGATGCCAAGGACCCCAAGGCGCGTTATTTCCTCGGCCTCGCCGCCGAGCAGGACGGCAACAAAGCGGCGGCGGCGTCGATCTGGCGCGCGCTCCTCGCCGACGCCCCGCCCGGCGCGCCCTATGTCAAACTCGTGCGCGAAGCGCTGGCGCGGGCGACCGGAACGGCGCCGCAGGCCACGCCGAGCGGCGACGATGTGGCCAGACCAGCCGCTGCCGCTCCCGGCCCGACCGCGCAGGACGTTGCCGCGGCGGGGCAAATGAGCGACGAAGGGCGTCGCGACATGATCCGGGGCATGGTCGCGCGTCTATCCGACCGCCTGCACCAGAACGGCGGCGACGTCGACGACTGGCTGCGGCTGGTGCGCGCCTACGCGGTGCTCGGCGAACGCGACAAGGCCAAAGGCGCCGCCGCCGATGCCCGGCGCGCGCTCGCCGATCGCCCCGACGGGATCAAACTGATCGACGATCTCGTCAAAGGGCTCGGCCTCGAGGGATGACACGATTTCCCATGATCGCGATTGACCTCAACCGCTCATTCCGGCGCCGGCGGGAAACCATCGACGGCGGCCGGCTTGCGGACACCAGGTCGGGGCTCGCGCCCGGACGCGCGGCTGCGGCCGCGCCGCGGAACAAACAACAATGACCCGCAAGCAGCGACGCCTCGTTCTCATCGGCGGCTCCCTCGCGGTGCTCGCCGTCGCGGTTGCGCTGATGCTGAGCGCGTTCCGCAACTCGATCGTGTTCTTCAATTCGCCGAGCGATGTCGCGGAAAAGCACATCGGGCCGGGCACGCGCATCAGGCTCGGCGGCCTGGTCAAGAGCGGCAGTCTCGACCGCGGCGACAATCTGAAAGTCCGTTTCGAAGTCACCGACGGCAACCACGAGATCGCCGTCGCCTATCAGGGCGTGCTGCCCGATCTGTTCCGGGAAGGGCAGGGGGTCGTGGCCGAAGGCACGCTCGATCCCTCGGGCGTGTTCGCCGCCGATACCATCCTCGCCAAGCACGACGAGAACTACATGCCCAAGGAGGTCGCCGACGCGCTGAAGAAATCGGGACATTGGAAGGACGACTACGCGCAGCGGCCGGCGCTGCCGGTCGGCGGAGGCGGAAAATGATTCCCGAGCTTGGCCACTACGCCTTGATGCTGGCGCTGGGCTTGGCGCTGATCCAGAGCACGATGCCGATCATCGGCGCGCGCAGCGGCGATGCGGCGCTGATGGGCATGGCCGCGCCGGCGGCGTTGACGCAGTTCGTCTTCGTCGCCATCGCGTTCGGCGCGCTCGCGGTGTCTTACGTCACCTCCGATTTCTCGGTGCTCAACGTCTACGAAAACTCCAATTCGGCGATGCCGCTCATGTATCGGCTGACCAGCGTGTGGGGCAATCACGAGGGCTCCATGATGCTGTGGGTCTTTATTTTGACCCTGTTCGGCGCGCTGGTCGCGACGTTCGGCGGCAATCTGCCGGTGACGCTGAAGGCGATCGCGCTTGCGGTGCAGGGCTGGATCGCCGCGGCGTTCCATTTGTTCATCCTGACCACGTCGAATCCGTTCGCGCGCATCGCCGACGCGCCGTTCGAGGGCCGCGATCTCAACCCGGTGCTGCAGGACCCCGGGCTCGCCTTCCATCCGCCGCTGCTCTATCTCGGCTATGTCGGCTTCTCGATCGCGTTCTCGTTCGCCATCGCGGCGCTGATCGAAGGCCGCATCGACGCGGCCTGGGCGCGCTGGGTGCGGCCGTGGGTGCTCGGCGCCTGGATGTGTCTGACGCTCGGCATCGCCGGCGGCTCGTACTGGGCCTATTACGAGCTCGGCTGGGGCGGCTTCTGGTTCTGGGACCCGGTCGAGAACGCGTCCTTGATGCCGTGGCTCGCCGGCACCGCGCTCCTGCATTCCGCCGTGGTCATGGAGAAGCGCGGCGCGCTCAAGGTCTGGACCATTCTGCTGGCGATCCTGGCGTTCTCGCTGTCGCTGATCGGCACCTTCCTGGTGCGCTCGGGCGTCCTGACCTCGGTGCATGCCTTCGCCACCGACCCGCGGCGCGGCATTTTCATTCTCGCCATTCTGGTCGTGTTCATCGGCGGGGCGCTGGCTTTGTTCGCCTGGCGCGCGCCGCTCCTCAAGCAGGGCGGCTTGTTCGCGCCGATTTCGCGCGAGGGCGCGCTCGTCGTCAATAATCTGTTTCTGACGTCGGCCTGCGCCACCGTCTTCATCGGCACGCTCTATCCGCTGGCGCTCGAGGCGTTGACCGGCGACAAGATTTCGGTCGGGCCGCCGTTCTTCAACGCGACGTTCGGCCCGCTGTTCGTGCCGCTGCTGCTGGCGATGCCGTTCGGGCCGCTGCTCGGCTGGAAGCGCGGCGACCTCCTCGGCGCGGCGCAGCGGCTGTTTGCGGCGGCGTTGCTGGCGGCGGTGGTGGCGGCCGGCGCATTCGCGCTGCAGCACGGCGGTCCGGTGCTGGCGCCGTTCGGCATCGGCCTGGCGGTTTTCGTCATGGCGGGCGCCGTCACCGACATCGTCGAGCGCACCATGATCCTGCGCGTGCCGGTCGGCGCGGCGCTGCGGCGCGCGGCGGGATTGCCGCGCTCGGCGTGGGGAACCGCCGTTCGCGCATTTCGGCATCGGCGTCACGCTGATGGGCCTCGTCGTCGTGACGGCCTGGGGCGCCGAGCACATTGCCGCGCTGCGGCCGGGCGAGACCGTCGACATCGCCAACTACCGCCTCACCTTCGAGGGCGTGTTCGGCCGCAACGGCCCGAATTACCACGATGTGGTCGGCCGGTTCGTCGTGCGGCGGACCAGCGGCGAACTGTTGGGAATCATGGAGCCGAGCCGGCGCACGTTTCCCGCCCGCGCCATGGCGACGACCGAAGCGGCGCTGATGCGCCGCGGCGTCAGTCAGATTTATCTGTCGCTCGGCGATCCGAACCCGGACGGCACCGTGCCGGTTCGGCTCTATTACAAGCCGCGCGTCCTGATGATCTGGCTCGGCGCCGTCTTCATGTTCGTCGGCGGCGGCCTGTCGCTCTCCGACCGGCGGCTGCGCGTCGGCGCGCCGACGGCCGGCAAAGAAAATCCGCGCGGCGCTGCAGGCGGCGGAGTGAACGCCGATGCGGCGCCTTGTCATCGTTTCGCGCGCATGGCGGCGATCGCGGTGGCGTTGTTGGCGGCCGCGCTGTCGTCGGCGACGCCGCTGTTCGCCGTCGAGCCCGGCGAGATGCTCAAGGATCCGGTGCTCGAGGCCCGCGCCCGCACGCTCTCCAAGGAGCTGCGCTGCATGGTGTGCCAGAACCAGTCGATCGACGATTCCGAGGCGCCGCTGGCGCACGATCTGCGCGTCCTGGTGCGCGAGCGCCTCACCGCCGGCGACAGCGACGCGCAGGTGATCGATTTTCTGGTCGCGCGCTACGGCGAATTCGTCCTGCTCAAGCCGCCGCTGTCGTGGCACACCGCGGCGCTGTGGGGGCTGCCGCCGGCGATCTTGTTGCTCGGCGTCGCGGCCATCGTCATCGTCGTCGGCCGCCGCCGTTCGCGCCGCCGCGCAGGAGCCGGTGAACCTCACGGCCGCCGAAGAAAAGCGGCTGTCCGAGCTTTTGCACGGCAAAGGCTGAAATCGGGCGCATCGCGGTCACGCTATGCCCGTCCGGCGGATTAAGTCGGCGCGCGGCCCCGGCAGCCGAAACTTTGGGCAACATTATGGTTTATCGACAGAATTCGCTTCGAGCGACATTACGAAATTTTAATCCCGCAGACAGGCCGCGGTAAGGCGGCGCACCGCACATTACCGACAGATTTGGCGAACAAATTCGGGGCCTCGGGGCGACCCTCCGTTGCGAGACGGGCAACCCATCTGGAGACGGCTTCATGAACGGCAATCTTCGACCCGCGCGCCGCGGTCTGTCCGCGCGACGGCTTGGCCTCCTGGCGACGACGATCGTCGGCGTCGGCGCGGCGGCGCTCTTCATCGCGCCGACCTTCATGCACAAAGGCGATTTCCCGACCGGCTTCCTGACAAGCTCGGCGCGCGCCGAGAACGTGTCGCAGCAGGCCCAGCAATTGCCGCAGCATCCGGTCGGCTTTGCCGACATCGTCGAAAAGGTCAAACCCGCGGTCATTTCCGTGCGGGTGAAGATGGAGCGGCCGACCCATTCGGGGCTGACCGACGACGACTTGCCGTTCCCGCCGGGCTCGCCGTTCGAGCGCTTCTTCAAGCGCTTCGGCATGCCCAATAGCGGCGAAGGCGGCCACGAGATCATCACCGGCCAGGGGTCCGGCTTCTTCATCTCCGCCGACGGCTATGCCGTCACCAACAATCACGTCGTTCAGAACGCCGAGAACGTGAAGGTCACGACCGACGACGGCAAGACCTTCGCCGCCAAGGTGATCGGCACCGATCCGCGCACCGATCTCGCTTTGATCAAAGTCGACGGCTCCGGATTTCCCTATGCCAAGCTTGCCGACACCACGCCGCGGGTCGGCGATTGGGTGCTCGCCGTCGGCAATCCGTTCGGGTTGGGCGGCACGGTGACGGCCGGCATCGTCTCGGCCCGCGGCCGCGACATCGGCGCCGGTCCCTATGACGACTTCATTCAGATCGACGCGCCGGTCAACAAGGGCAATTCCGGCGGTCCGACCTTCGACGTCGATGGCAACGTCATCGGCGTCAACACCGCGATCTTCTCGCCGTCCGGCGGCTCGGTCGGCATCGCCTTCGCCATTCCCGCCGATACGGTGAAGACCGTGATCGCGCAGCTGCGCGACAAGGGCCAAGTCAGCCGCGGCTGGATCGGCGTGCAAATTCAGCCGGTGACGCCCGACATCGCCGACAGCATGGGCTTGAAAAAGGCGGCCGGCGCGCTCGTCTCCGAGCCGCAGCCCAACAGCCCGGCGGCCAAGGCCGGAATCGAGAGCGGCGACGTCATCACCGCGGTCGACGGCAACGCGGTGCGCGATGCCCGCGAACTGGCGCGGCGGATCGGCACGATGGCGCCGTCGACGACCGTCAAGCTCACCTTGATCCATCAGGGCCAGGAGAAGACCGTCACGCTGACGCTCGGCACGCTGCCGAGCGAGAAGCAGGCCCTCAATCAGCCGAACGACCATCAGGTGCCCGACAACGACGTGCCGAAGCTCGGCCTGACGCTGGCGCCGAGCAAGGCGGCCGGCGGGGACGTCAATGGCGTGGTCGTGACCGCGGTCGATCCGAGCGGCGTTGCCGCCGAGCACGGCTTCCAGGTCGGCGACGTCATTCTCGACGTCAGCGGCAAGGCGGTGTCGAGCCCGGCCGATGTGCGCAAGCAGCTCGCCGACGCGCACAAGGACGGCAAGCACACTTTGTTGTTCCGCGTGAAGTCGAACGAGGGCACGCGCTTCGTCGCGCTGCCGCTCGGCAACGCCTGACGGAGCCGCGCCCGCTCTGCGGCGCGCAGAAGATCACGCGAAGGAGATCAAGAGAGCCGCGGTTCTGCTCGTCGAAATGGAACCCAAGTTCTCGAGGAATGGGGCATCCGCCGGCATCCGTCGCCCCCGCTGGCGGGCGTACCCGGGGGGCGGGTCGCAAGACCCGTCCCCGCCGAATACCAACTCTGCCTCCCGGCATCCGTCGCCCCCGCCGGGACTGGAGTGGGTAGGGGGTGGCGGGCTTCGTGCCCGCCACCCCCAACATCATATGCAACCGCGGGGGAAGCACGCGACCACGTCGAGCTGCCGACATTGCCATGCGAGCATTGCGAGACGATATGAATCCTGGGACCCGTGCCAGCGAGGTTGTCAGCCCCGAAGCGCGGACAGTCGAGCGCGGCCAAACAATGCGAATTCTGATCATCGAGGACGATCGCGATGCGGCCGATTATCTGGTCAAGGCCTTTCGCGAGGTCGGCCACGTCGCCGACCACGCCGGCGACGGCGAGGAAGGCCTGGCGCTGGCGCTCGAGGGCCAATACGACGTGCTGATCGTCGACCGCATGCTGCCGAAGCTCGACGGCCTGTCGATCATCGGCGCGCTGCGCGCCAAGGGGATGGAGACGCCGGTCCTCATCCTCTCGGCGCTCGGCCAGGTCGACGACCGCGTCAAAGGGCTGCGCACCGGCGGCGACGATTATCTCGCCAAGCCCTACGCATTCTCGGAACTCTTGGCCCGCGTCGAGGCGCTGGCGCGCCGCGGCGGCAACCGCGGCGAGGAGACCGTCTATCGCGTCGGCGATCTCGAACTCAACCGGCTCTCGCACGAAGTGAGCCGGGCCGGGCAGGAGCTGCAACTACAGCCGCGCGAGTTCCGCCTGCTCGAATATCTGATGCGCCACGCCGGGCAGGTCGTCACCCGCACCATGCTTCTGGAAAACGTCTGGGATTATCATTTCGATCCGCAGACCAACGTCATCGACGTGCACATTTCGCGCCTGCGCTCCAAGATCGACAAGGGTTTCGCGCCGCCGCTCCTGCATACCGTGCGCGGCGCCGGCTACATGATCCGCGACGGGGCAAGGTAGCGCGGCGAGTTCGTCGCCTTGAGGCGGCGTGCGCCGAACGTGTCGGCGTGGACCTCAGGATGACGAGAGCGTTCGCATGCGCTTGCGCTTCAGCTTCCCGAAGGACGCCGGCGGCGAGCAAGTGATCGATTTTCTCTGCGGCAATGCCCCAGTCGACGAGCGCGGCGCGCGTTCCGGCGCCCGGCGCCCGCGGCGGCGTCGGAATGCCGGCGGGCGTGCGCTCGAAGCGCGGGGCGGGGCCCGGCTGCACGACGCCGTCGACTTCGACGAACGTGCCGCGGGCGATGTTGTGCGGATGAAAAGGCGCTTCCGCCATGGTGAGGACCGGCGCGAAGCAGGCGTCGGTTCCTTCGAGCAGCGCGCACCAGTCGTCCCGCGTGCGGGTCTTGAACAGGACTTCGAGTTTTTGCTTGAGCGCCGGCCCGTCGTCGGCCGTGTAAGCGAGGCCGAGCCGCTCGAACAGCACCCGGCGGAATTTGTGCTCGATCGGCGCGATGGCGACGAAGCGGCCGTCCGCGCATTCGTACGTGTCGTAGATCGCCGAGCCGGAATCGAGCAGATTTTCGCCCCGCTTCAGGCTGTGCAGCCCGGCGGCGTGAAGGCCATAAAACAACGTCATCAGCGACGCGGCGCCCTCGGTCATGGCGGCGTCGACGACTTGGCCCCGGCCGGAGCGCTTAGCCTCGATCATGGCGCAGGCCATGCCGAAGGCGAGGTAGAGCGCGCCGCCGCCGAAATCCGCGGCGAGGTTGAGCGGCGGGGTCGGCTTCGCCCCGGCGCGGCCGATGGCGGCGAGCGCGCCCGACAGCGCGAGATAATTGAGATCATGGCCGGCCGCCGTGCGCGAGCGGACCGCTTTGGCCCCAGCCGGTGATGCGGCCGTAAACGAGCCGCGGGTTGCGCGCCAGCATCTCCTCCGGGCCGAGCCCGAGGCGCTCCATCGTGCCGGGCCGGAAGCCCTCGATCAGGCCGTCGGCGGTGGCGACGAGGTCGGCCGTCAAGGCGAGCCCGTCCGGGTGCTTGAGGTCGACCGTGACGCAGGGCCGGCCGCGCGTGATCAGATCGAACCGCGTCGGCACCGCGATACCGAGGCCGCCGGGGGTCAGCCGGTCGACGCGGATGACGCTGGCGCCGAGGTCGGCGAACAGCATGGCCGCCATCGGCCCGGGCCCGATGCCCGCGAACTCGACGATGCGCAGACCGCTGAGCGGGCCCTCCCGCGCTGCGTTGCGGTTTTCCTCTCCCGCCTCCATCCTTGCTCCCATCTTGAAACGCCGACGGTGGACTGGCACATCATGACCGTAACGTCATAATGACCCTATCCATGCGCCGGCAATACCATAGAGAAGCTTTCGCGTGAGCGCGCTCGGCAAGCTTTTGCGCACGACGGCGTTTCAATTGACGCTGGTCTATCTGTTGGTCTTCGTGCTGTTCGCGGTGTCGCTGCTCGGCTATTTCGCCCTCAACACCAGGCGGCTCATCAACGATCAGATCACCCGCATCGTCACCGCCGAGGTCGCCCGGCTGCGCCAGCAATACGAGGAAACCGGCATCCGGGGACTGGTGATCCTGCTCGATCTGCGCTCGCGGCGGCCGGGCTCGAGCCTCTATCTCGTCACCACGCCGAACGGCGAGGGCCTCGCCGGCAATGTCGGCGCGCTGCAGCCCGGCGCGCTCGACCATCCGGGCTGGATCGAAACCTCGTATCGCCGCATCGACACCTCGGACCCGGCCGACCACCACGCGCTGGTCGAAGTCGTGGAGCTGCCCGGCGGCTTTCGCCTCCTGGTCGGCCGCGATCTCGAGGAGCGCGAGCGCATGTTCGAGATCATCGCCAACGCCGGGCGCTGGTCGTTCGCGCTGGTCGTCGTGCTCGGCCTCGCCGGCGGCTTCTTCGTCAGCCGCCGCGTGCTCAACCGCATCGACGCGATGACGGGGACGGCGCAGACCATCATGGCCGGCGATCTGACCGGCCGGCTGCCGATCGCCGGCACCGGCGACGAGCTCGACCGGCTCGCGGTTCATCTCAACGCCATGCTGGAGCGCATCGAGGCGCTGATGCACGGCTTCAAGGAAGTGTCCGACAACATCGCCCACGATCTCAAAACGCCGCTGACGCGGCTGCGCAACCGTTGCGAAGAGGCGTTGCGCACCGCCAAGGACGACGCCGGCTATCGCGCCGCGCTGGAGACGACCATCGCCGAGTCGGACGACCTCATCCGCACCTTCAACGCGCTGCTGATGATCGCGCGCGCCGAATCCGGGCAGGCGCGCGACAACATGGTCGAGTTCGACGCCGCCGAGATCGCCCGCGGCGTCGGCGAACTGTACGAGCCGCTGGCCGAGGAGAAGGGGCTCGCGCTCAAGATCGATGCGCCCGCGGCGGCGCCGCGTGCGCGGCAATCCCGAACTGGTGAGCCAGGCGCTCGCCAATCTGGTCGACAACGCCATCAAATATGCCGGGCCCAAAGGCTTCGACGGCAACAGCGACAAGCTCAACGGCGCCGCGGCGGAAATCGTGGTCGGCGCCGGCAGTAGCGGCGAGGGCATCACGCTGACCGTGTCGGATCACGGTCCGGGCATCGCGCCGGCCGATCGCGGCCGCGTGGTCGAACGTTTCGTGCGGCTCGAGCAGAGCCGCTCCGAGCCCGGCTCGGGCTTGGGGCTGAGCCTCGCCTCCGCGGTGGCGCGGCTTCATGGCGGCGAACTCAAGCTCGAGGACAATCATCCCGGGCTCAAAAGCGTCATCGCGCTGCCGCGCGCCGGCCCGGCGGCGGCGTGATGCCACCGGCGCCGCCCGGGATGCGGTTGAACGAAAGCCTCGCCGACGCGGCCCTGATCCGACAGTTCGGCGGCGCTTTGCCGTTGCCGGCGCCGCAAGGCCGGGAGCGCTTGTCGGCCTGGCTTGCGGAAATAGCGCCAAGCGACGCCGGCGTGACGCTGACGGCGCTGATCGAGGAATATCCGTCGCTGGCGAGCGTGCTCGCCGCCATCGCCTCCGCCGCGCCGTATCTGTGGGACCTCGTCCGCGCCGATCCGGCGCGCGCCGTTCGTATCCTGTGCCACGATCCGCACGCGACGCTGGCCGCGCTTCTCGACACCGCGCGCCACGCCGCGGCGGCGGCGCGCGGGCCGGGCGAGCTGATGGCGTCGCTGCGCGCCATCAAGGCGGAAGCGGCGCTCCTGATCGCGCTCGCCGATATCGGCAATGTCTGGCCGGTGGCCCGTATCACCCAAGCCCTCACCGACATCGCCGACGCAACGCTCGCCGCGGCGGTCCGCCATGTACTCGACGAAGCCGCCCGGCGCGGCCGGCTCCTGCCGCCCGACCCGCACCATCCGGATGTCGCCTCCGGCTATATCGTGCTGGCGATGGGCAAGATGGGCGCCCATGAGCTTAATTTTTCCAGCGACATCGATCTCATGGTGTTCTTCGACGCCGCCGCGGCGCCGCTCGCCCCGCACCTCGAGCCGACGACGTTTTTCGTCCGCCTGACGCGCGAACTCGTCAAGCTGATGCAGGAGCGTACCGCCGACGGCTACGTCTTCCGTGTCGATCTGCGGCTGCGTCCCGATCCGTCGTCGACCCAGATCGCCATCTCGACCGATGCCGCGCTCGATTATTACGGCAGCCGCGGCCAGAACTGGGAGCGCGCGGCGCTGATCAAGGCGCGCGCCTGCGCCGGCGACCTCGCCGCCGGCGAAAAACTGCTGCGCGAACTCGCGCCGTTCGTGTGGCGCAAATATCTCGATTACGCCGCCGTCGCCGACGTCCACGAGATGAAGCAGCGCATTCACGCCTATCGCGGCCACGGCGAGATCGCGGTCGAAGGCCATAATGTGAAGCTCGGCCGCGGCGGCATCCGCGAGATCGAGTTCTTCGTGCAGACGCAGCAGCTGATCGCCGGCGGCCGCCACCACGCGCTGCGCGGCCGCGGCACGCTCGCCATGCTGGCGCGGCTCGCCGCCGACGGCTGGATCGATGACGCCGCGCGCGACGAACTCGGCGCCGCTTACGATTTCCTGCGCCGCGTCGAGCATCGCCTGCAGATGGTGGCGGACGAGCAGACCCACACCTTGCCGGCCGAGCGCGCCGCGCTCGACGGCTTCGCCCGCTTTCTCGGCTTTGCCGGCCGCGACGAATTCGCCGCCGCGCTCATCGCGCATCTGCGCGCGGTCGAGCGGCATTATGTCCGGCTGTTCGAGCGCCCGCCGGCGCCGCCCGGCGAGCAGCAGCTTTCGTTTCTAAGCCCGGAGGGCGACGGCGAGACGCTCGACCGCCTGGCGGCGATGGGTTTTCGGCAACCGCGCGAGGTCGCCGGCGCGGTGCACCGCTGGCGCGAGGGCCTCTATCGCGGGCTGCGCGGAGAACAAACGCGCGAAATTCTCACCGCGATGGCGCCGGCGATCGTCGGCGAGTTTGCGCAAGCCGAAGCGCCCGATGCGGCGTTCGTCGCGTTCGACCGCTTTCTCGCCGGGCTGCGCACCGGCTGGCGTTTCGTTTCGCTGCTGCGGCAGCATCCCGAGCTGATCCGCTTTCTCGCTTTGATCCTCGGCGTGGCGCCGCGGCTCGCCGACATCTTGGCGCAGACGCCCCACGTCATCGATCCGCTGCTGGAGCCGAGTTTCTTCGGCGCCTTGCCGGACGCCGAGCGGCTCGCCGACGAACTGTCCCGCAGGCTCGGCGAGACGACAAGCTACGAGGACGCGCTCGATCTGAGCCGGCAGTTCGGGCAGGAGCATATGTTTCTGATCGGCGCGCGCATCCTGTCCGGCTCGGTTTCGGCCGAGCAGGCCGGCGAACTGTTCGCGCGGCTCGCCGATGTCATCATCCGCGCGCTGCACGCGCGCGTCGCGGACGATTTTGCCGCCACGCACGGCCGCGTCCGCGGCCAGGAGACCGCGATCCTGGCGCTCGGCCGGCTCGGCGCGCAGGAGATGACCGCGAATTCCGATCTCGATCTCATCGTCATCTACGACTACGACAAGGAGCACCCGGACTCCGACGGCACGCGCTCGCTCTACGGCGCGCAATATTTCGCCCGCTTCACCCAGCGCCTCATCAGCGCTCTGACCGTCAAGACCAATTACGGCGCGCTCTATCCGGTCGACATGCGGCTGCGGCCGTCCGGCCGGGCCGGGCCGCTGGCGACGCAGGTCGACGGCTTCATCGGTTACCAGGAGCGCGAGGCCTGGACCTGGGAGCACATGGCGCTTACCCGCGCGCGCGTCGTCTCCGGGCTCGCCGGATTTTTGCGCGCGCGTCGAGGCCGCGATCCGCGCCGTGCTCACCCGCCCGCGCGAAGCCGCGCGCGGTCGCCGAGGACGTGATCGAGATGCGCGCCGCGATCGCGGCGGAGAAGGGCGACGCCGACCCGTGGGATCTCAAATACGCCGCCGGCGCGCTGGTCGATATCGAGTTCGTCGCGCAATATCTGCAGCTCGTTCACGCCGCCGCGCTGCCGGAAATTCTCGACACTTCGACCGCGCGCGTCCTGGACAGGGCCGCGCGCCTCGGCGTGCTGGCGGTCGAGGACGCCGAAGTGCTCCGCCCGGCGGTGCGTCTCTTCCACGACCTCGCGCAAATCCTGCGGCTCTGTCTCGTTGGCGCGTTCGATCCCAAATCCGCCGGCCCCGGCGTGCTCGCCTCTTGGCGCGCGCCGCCGACCTGCCGGATTTCCCGGCGCTGGAGGCGCATGTGAAGGAGACGCAACAGAAGGTGCGGGAGTGTTTTGTGCGGATTTTGGGTGGGGCGCCGTAGCTCCACGAGTGAAGACGCCGCACGCTGTGCCTACGCGAAGATGTTAACTTGGATATCGCTGGCGCTTCCGGGCTATGCTGATAAATCCTACGAAGTTAACTGCGATTAGCCTTGGGTTCGAAGGGATTGAAGATGTCGGCGCCGAGGCCGACGACGTCGGCCGAATTTCGGGTCGCCAGAGTCATCCTGTGAACTTTCGCGGTCGCGGCAAGAAGCGCGTCGATGGATGGCACGGTGCGCTGGGCGCTCATTCGTCCCCATTCGTCTGCAACCGCCCGGTCAACGGGGAGCACACGATCTGCAAACGACCGTTGCACCATCAATAGCCACGTTTCAAGAGCGCGCGCCCGCGGCTCGTCGTTGGGCCTTGCGCGTTCGATCCCCTTGCGAATTTCGCCCAGCACGAGAACGCTCAGATAAACGTCGCTGTCTTCAAGCGCTGCATACCAAGCGGCCACCTCCGGATTGCAGCGATCGCCCTTGCGAATTTCGGAGATGACGTTGGTGTCGATCAAATACGTCACAACTCGAAGTCCCGCCCGCTGTCCCGCCCACGCGTGAGGTCGATGCCCTCCAGCGGCGCCGCGGCCAACAGCGCCTTGAAACCGGTCGGCTTGCCGAAACGCTCACGCAACAGCGCACGCGCTTCCGCTTCGCGCTCCGGATCGCCCAACGCTTCGACGACGCCACGAACGAGCGGCGCATCGTCCTTACGAACGTTCACTTCGAGACGCACAACTCCTTGGCGCTTCAATCGGCGTCGGTGAGTGGAAAGCGCCTTCCTTCGTGATACGGCCATAGGATCCCTCGTGTTTCCGGTAATGTATCCGGAAACCCCGCCGATGCCAAGGCCTGTGCGTTTCTGGCACACGCGAGTGCCGTTACGCTGCGACCTCTGGCTGACGGAGAAGTTCCGCTTGTGCCGCCTCGTGTGCCTCCGCCGGCAGCCGCACCACCACCGTCGTGCCGGCGCCGAGCACCGAGCGGATGCGCATGCTGCCGCCGTGCAGTTCGACCAGGGATTTGGCGATGGCGAGGCCTAGCCCCGAGCCCTGGTGCCGCTTGGTCAACTGGCTTTCGACCTGTTCGAACGGGCGGCCGAGCTTGCCCAGCGCGTCTTTGGGAATGCCGATGCCGTTGTCGGCGATGGCGATGGTGATCATTCCCCCGCGCACGCGGCTGCGCACCGTCACGGTGCCGCCGTCGGGCGTGAACTTCACGGCGTTGGACAGAAGATTGAGCGCGATCTGCTTGAGCGCGCGGCGGTCGGCATGCAGGTGGATGCCGGGCGCGAGCTGCGATTGCACGGTGACGCGCTTTTCGTTGGCGCGGCCCCAGACGACGCGGACGCAATCGGCCAGCGTGCGGTCGAGGTCGACGTCTTCGGGCGCGAGATGGATGCCGCCGGCTTCGATCTTCGACATGTCGAGAATGTCGTTGATGACGTCGAGCAGATATTGGCCGCTTTCGCGGATGTCGCGCGAGTATTCGTTGTATTTCGGCCGCGCCGAGCGGGCCGAACATGCCCGACGCCATGATCTCGGAAAAGCCGATGATGGCGTTGAGCGGCGTGCGCAGCTCGTGGCTCATATTGGCGAGGAATTTCGACTTGGCGTCGTTCGCCTCCTCGGCGCGCCGGCTCTCTTCGGCGTATTTTTCGGCGAGGTCGGCGAGTTCGCCGGTCTGGCGCTCCAGCGCCTGCTGCGAATGGCGCAGATCGTTGATGGTGGCGATGCGGCGCTTTTCGCCCTCGATCAATTTTTGTTCGTGCTGCTTGAGCTTGGTGATGTCGGTGCCGACCGAGACGTAGCCGCCGTCCTTGGTGCGGCGTTCGCTGATGTGCATCCAGCGGCCGTCGTCGAGCTGGGCTTCGAAGGTGCGCGCGCCGGGCGGCTGGGCGTCGTCATTGGCGATGGTGGTGCGCAGGATCGGCTTGCGGCCGGTCGCCAGCACCGCGTCGTACGGCGTGCCCGCTTCGACCGCCGCGTCGGGCAGGTGATGCAGCTCCTGGAAATTCGAATTGCACAGCACCAGGCGGTTGTCGGCGTCCCACAATACGAACGCTTCCGGTATGGTCTCGATGGCGTCGCGCAGCCGCAGATCGGCGGCGTTGGTGCGCTCGACTAGGCTTTTTTGTTCGGTGATGTCGACGGCGATGCCGATGAGATGCAGGCCGGTCTCGCCGTCCTGGCGGGCGAGTTCGCAGCGCACCCGCAGCCACAGCCAGCGGTGATCGGCGTGGCGCATGCGGAAGGCGTGGTCGATCGACTGCCATGCTGCCGTCGGCGAGCTGCCGCGCCAGTTCGTAGAGGTCGATATCGTCGTGATGGACCAGCGCGTTGACCTCGCCGAAGGTCAAAAGATCGTCCTTGGCCGGCAGGCCGAGCATGTCGAACATCGAATGCGACCAGAACACGCGGCCGCGCGCCAAATCCCAGTCCCACAGGCCGCAGCGGCCGCGATTGAGCGCGGTATCGATGCGGCCGCGCACGGTGTCGTGGATGAGGTCGGCTTCGCGCGCGCGCGTCGCCTGCCAATGGAAGGCGAAGCCGAGGATGAGCACGACGAAGCCCGTCGTCGCCGACAGCGTCACGGTCAGCGCGGTCGACGAGCGCCAGTTCGCCAGCGCGTCGGCCTTGGTCTCGACCACGGCGAGGAGGCCGAGCGGATTTTTCAGCGCGCGCACCGTGGCGAAGGCGGCGGTGCCGTCGGGCAGCGTGATCTCGCGGGTGTCGGCGGCGGCGCCGAAGGTGGTCAAGGGCTGCAGCGGGCCGAGCACGTCGAGGATGTGCCGTCCGATCTGTTGCGGGCGCGTTCGGAACGCCGGCGACGATGGTGCCGTCGGCGTCGGCGACGAGGATGGCGCGCGCGCCCTGCGCCGCCCAGGACGGCAGCGCGCGTTCGATGTCATCGGAGGTGCGGCCGGCATTGGCGCGCAGATCGCGGCCCGGACGGTCGATCTCGATCGCGATCTGGTCGGCGAGCGCCCCGATGGTCTGCCGCTCGTCCATCACCGCCAGGCGGCGCTGTTCCAGCACCTGCACGCCGGCGCCGATCGAAATGGTGATCAGAAAAGCGATGATCAGAACCGGCACCGCGCGGCGCAGCAGCGGCTCGGCGCTCGAGAGGCGGTGATACGCCGGCTTGGCGATCGACTGCGCCAAGCCCTTGATGGAATCCGAGCGTATCGACGCACTCGCCGCCTCGGCGCGCGCCATATCGAGCCTCCGTTTCGGAACGTCCCCTGCACCTGAACCGGAAGGATGTGCCGCATCTCTTCCCGAATCACCTTGATAAGAATCGATGCGCGGTGATTTGTCGAGAGTCGCGAGTCAATATTTTTTCGTTAATTTTCCACGGCGTTGTTGGACGCGGCCGCGTGGTCGTTGGCGGCGGTATCATACCGACGGCCCTCGATTGCGGGCGTGGACGCCCTCTCGCCACGATAATGCAGATCAGCACCAAAGGCCGTTGGTCTAATCCGCCAGCGTCCGCGCGACGATGTCGGCGACGTCGCGCGACAGCGACGGCGCCGCCGCGACGCGCTTGAGCGTCGCCTGCGCGCGGGCGCGCCGGGTCGGCTCGAGCACGCGCCAGGAGCGGAACGCGCCGACGATGCGGGCGGCGACCTGCGGGTTCTTCGGATCGAGCGCGAGCACGGCGTCGGCGACGAAATCGTAGCCCGCGCCGTCGGCGCGGTTGAACTGGGTGTGGTTCGCTTGCGCGAACGATCCGATCAGCGAGCGCACCCGGTTGGGGTTCGACATCGAGAACGCCGGCGTGTTTGGTCAAGGCGCGCACGCGCGCGAGCGTCGCCGGTTCCGGGATCGCCGCCTGCAGGGCGAGCCACTTGTCGATGATCAGCGGATCGTCGGCGTAGCGGCTGTAGAAATCCTCCAACGCATGCGTGCGTTCAGGGCGGTCGACCAGCGCCAAAGTCTCCAGCGCCGCCATGCGGTCGGTCATGTTGTCGGCGTTGTCGTACTGGGCACACCGTCCGCGCGATGGCGTCGCCGCGTTCCGTCGCCGCGAGCAAAGCAAGGCAGGTGTTCTTGAGCGAGCGCCGGCCGGCGCCTTCGGCGTCGGGCCGGTAGGGCGCCGTGCTGCCCATGCGCGCATAGGTGTCAGCGAGCGCCGCGCCGAGCCGCTCGCCGATCGACGCCCGCAGTTGCTTGCGCGCGGCGAAAATGGCGTCGGGATCGACGTCGCGGCCGATCTCGCGCGCGACGTCGGCTTCGCTCGGCGGCGCCAAAGCGAGCGCGATGAATGCCGGCTCGAGCTTGCGATCGGCGAGGATCGCGCCAAGCGCGGCGATGAGGCCGTCGTCCTCGCGCGCCGCTCCGCCCGCGTGCAAGGCAGCGGCATTGGCGGTGAGCAGCGCCATCGCCAAGCTCTGCACCGCCTGCCAGCGGTTGAACGGATCGCTGTCGTGCGCGGCGAGGTAACGCAGATCGTCGGCTGCGATCGGCAGCGTCAATTTGATCGGCGCCGAAAAGCCGCGGTTGAGCGAGGGGATCGGCCGCTCTTCGACGCCGGTGAAGACGAAGCTCTGGCTCGGCTTCGTCAGCTCGATGACGCCGCGTTGCAGCGGCGCGCCGTCGAGCGCGAGCGGCAGATCGCCGCGCCTTGCCGACGAGGCCGACGGCGAACGGGATCACCATCGGCTCCTTGTGCGGCTGGCCCGGCGTCGGCGCGATCGTCTGCGTGATGTCGAGCCGATAGGTCTTGGCCGCGCGCGTCGTAATGCGGCGTCGACCACGACTTCGCGGCGTGCCGGCCTGCAGGTACCAGCGCATGAATTGCGAGAAGTCGCGCCGGCTCACGTCGGCGAAGCACTGCGACGAAATCCTCGACGGTCGCCGCCTCGCCGTCGTGGCGGTCGAAATAAAGATCCATGCCGGCGCGGAACAATTCGCCGCCGAGCAGAGTGCGGATCATGCGCACGACCTCGGCGCCCTTGTCGTAGACCGTCGCGGTGTAGAAGTTGTCGATCTCGTGATAAAGCTCCGGCCGCACCGGATGGGCGAGCGGGCCGGCATCCTCGAGGAACTGGTGCGCGCGCAGCGCGCGCACGTCGCCGATCCGCTCCACCGCGCGCGAGCGCTGGTCGGCGGAAAATTCCTGGTCGCGGAAGACGGTGAGCCCCTCCTTCAGCCAGAGCTGGAACCAGTCGCGGCAGGTGATGCGGTCGCCGGTCCAGTTGTGGAAATATTCGTGCGCGATCACCGCCTCGATGTGGGCGAAGTCGGTGTCGGTCGCGGTCGCCGGCGACGCCAGCACGTATTTGTCGTTGAAGATGTTGAGGCCCTTGTTCTCCATCGCGCCCATGTTGAAGTCGGAGACGGCGACGATCATGAAAATGTCGAGATCGTATTCGCGGCCGAACGCCTCCTCGTCCCAGCGCATGGCGCGCTTGAGGCTGTCCATGGCGTAGAGCGCGCGGTCCTCCTTGCCCGGGCTCGACATAGATCGCGAGCGTGACCTCGCGGCCCGACATGCGTGGTGAAGCTGTCGCCGACGCGGGCCAGCTCGCCGCCGACCAGCGCGAACAGATAGGACGGCTTCTGGAACGGATCGTGCCACACCGCGAAATGCCGGTTGGTGCCGGGCACGTCGCCCTGCGCGATCAGATTGCCGTTGGAGAGCAGCACCGGCGCTTCGGCCTTGTCGGCCTCGATGCGCGTCGTGTAGACGGCCATCACGTCCGGCCGGTCGAGGAAATAGGTGATGCGGCGGAAGCCTTCCGCCTCGCACTGGGTGCAATAGGTCGCGCCGGCGCGGTAAAGGCCCATCAGCTGGCTGTTGCCGGTCGGATCGACCACGGTCTCGATCGTCAGCGCGAACTCGCGCTGCGGCGGCTGGGCGATGGTCAAGTGCTCGGGCGTGGCGATGAAACTCTCGTGCGGCAGCGGCTTGCCGTCGAGCGCGAGCGCGGTGAGCTTCAAATCCTCGCCGTCGAGCACCAGCGGCGCCGGCGCCGCCGCGCCGTTGGGTTTGAGCTTGAGCGTCGCGCGCACGGTGGTCGCGGTCGGATGCAGCGAGACGTCGAGGTCGACGGTCTCGATCAGCCAGTCCGGCGGGCGATAGTCTTTGAGGCGGATGGGGCGGGGTTCTTCGGTGCGCATGGTACCGATGTAAAAGCTTTGCGGGCGAATTGAAAGCGGGGGCGCATTTCGCTCGCTGCCAATTCGGGTTACGGTGCATCATGTCCATAATGCGCGCGATGGTGCTGGATCGGCCGCACACGCCGCTCGCGATGCGGGAGCGGCCGCTGCCGCAGCCGGCGGCCGGTGAGATTCTCATCGAGATCGAAGCGTGCGGCGTGTGCCGCACCGATCTGCATGTGGTCGACGGCGAGTTGCCGCATCCCAAATTGCCGATCGTGCCGGGGCACGAGATCGTCGGCCGCGTCGCCGCATTGGGAGCGGGCGTCGAAGGTATTTCGCTGGGCGAGCGGGTCGGCGTGCCGTGGCTCGGCGCGACCTGCGGCGTCTGTCCCTATTGCCGCTCCGGCCGCGAGAACCTGTGCGATGATCCGCTCTTCACCGGCTACACCCGCGACGGCGGCTACGCGACCCACACCGTGGCCGATGCGCGCTTCGCGTTTCCGCTGCCGGAAAACCTGGACGCGGCCGAGGCGGCGCCGCTCCTCTGCGCCGGCCTGATCGGCTGGCGCAGCTACCGCATGGCCGGGGAGGGGCCGGCCCTCGGCCTCTACGGCTTCGGCGCCGCCGCGCATATTCTGGCGCAAGTCGCCCGACTGGCAGGGCCGGCGCGTCTACGCCTTCACCCGCGCCGGCGATGCGGCCGGGCAGGCGTTCGCCCGTTCGCTCGGCGCGGTGTGGGCCGGCAGCTCCGAAGAGATGCCGCCGGAACGGCTCGACGCCGCCATCATCTTCGCGCCGGTCGGCGCCTTGGTGCCGGCGGCGCTCGCGGCGGTGAAGAAAGGCGGCCGCGTCGTCTGCGGCGGCATTCACATGTCGGATATTCCGAGCTTCCCTTATCGGCTGTTGTGGGAGGAGCGGGCGCTCTTCTCGGTCGCCAATCTCACGCGCGCCGACGCGCGGGAATTCTTGGCCGATAGCGCCGCAGGTCGGAATCAGGATGCAGGTCACGCGTTATCCGCTTTTGCAAGCGAACGCCGCGCTGGACGATTTGCGGGCTGGCCGCTTCGAGGGGGCCGCGGTGCTGGTGCCTGCGGCCTTATGATCCGTCGGGCCCGTGTCTAGCGCGGCGGCTCACCGGTTCAGCCGTGCGGTGATCTCGCACCACACGCCGTCGGGGCGAAACTCTATCCTGGTCGCGCCGCCGAGTTCCTCGGCGAGGCCGCGCTCGATGAGCCTGGTGCCGAAACCGCGATGGCGGGGCGGGGCGACGGCCGGGCCGCCTTTCTCCCGCCACGCCATGCGCAGCCATTCGCCGCCGGATGTCTCGTCCCAATCGATGTCGACGCGCCCTTTGTCGTTGCAGAGGGCGCCGTATTTGGCGGCATTGGTGGCGAGCTCGTGCAGCGCCATGGTGATCGACAGCGCCTGTTTGGCGGACAGGCGGACCTGCGGTCCGTGAACCTGGAAACGGTCGAGATGACCGTCGCGATAAGGCGCGATCGCCTGGGCGACGATCTCATCGAGATTGGCGCCCTGCCAGCTCTCCTCGGTGAGGACGTCGTGGGCGCGCGACAGCGCCAATAGTCGGGCCTCGAACATCTCGCGGCCGCCGCCGTCGGTCCTGCCGCGAAACGACTGCACCGCGATCGACTGCACCGTCGCCAGCGTGTTCTTGACGCGGTGATTGAGCTCGTTGAGGAGCATGAGCCGATGCTCCTCGGTGCGTTTGCGATCGGTGATGTCGAGGCCCGCGCTGACCGCGCCGACGATCTTGCCCGCGCCGTCGCGCAGCGGCGCCGCCTGCACCAGGCCGAACAGCGAGGAGCCGTCGTGAAAGCGCAGTTCCATTTCCTCGTTCGCGACCGTCTCGCCGCGCAATGCGCGGCGCAGCGGCAGGCGTTCGGGCGAAAGCTCGACGCCATTCTGGAACAGGCGGTAGTGCTGCGGCGCTTGCGGGGGCGGCACCGACAGCGAGGCATTGGCCATCTCGGGCAGCTGCAGCATCTCGGCGGCGCGGCGGTTGCCGATGACCTCATGCCGCCGTCGTCGAACGTGAACCAGACTGCGACCGGAACGGTGTCGAGCACCGCTTGCAGCCGGATCTTCTGCACTTCCATTTCCTGCGCGGCCTCGCGCCGCAGCCGCGCCAGCGTGATGTTGGCGTTGACGCGCGCCAGCAATTCCCGCGCGCTGAACGGTTTCACCAGATAGTCGTCGGCGCCGGCGTTCAAGCCGATCACCTTGGCGTCGTCGCCGGCGCGGGCTGACAACAGGATGACGGGCAGGTCGGTGAACCGGCGATCGGCACGGATCGTGGCGAGCAGGCCGAACCCGTCGAGCCCCGGCATCATCACGTCCGACAAAACCGAGATCCGGCCGCTCGCGGCGGATCGCCTCGAGCGCCTCGTCGCCGTTGCCGACGGTCTCGACGAAATAATGCGGGCTCAAGAGGCGCCGCACATAATCGCGCATGTCGGAATTGTCGTCGGCGACGAGGACGCGCGCGCTGCGCGCCGCCGGCGCGACGCCGAGCGGCGTTGCGTCTTCGGCTTCGCGCAGGATGGCGGCATCGGCGTCGGCGGCCGCCGGAAGCCAGCGCAGCGCCTCCGCGACGAAGGCGGTGGCGCGGGTCGCGGTCGTGAGGTCGCGCGCCGTCTCCGCTGCGCCCGCTGGCGTCCGCGCCTCGCCATAGGGGATCGTCACGGTGAACGTCGTGCCGCGGCCGACTTCGCTGTCGACGCTGACGTCGCCGCCGTGGAGGTTGACGAGCTCGCGCACCAAAGCGAGCCCGATCCCGGATCCCTCGTGCGTGCGCCCGCGCTGGCCTTCGACGCGGTGGAACCGCTCGAACATGCGGGGAAGATCGGCGGCGGGAATGCCGACGCCGGTGTCGCGCACGGTGAGGCGGGCGCGGCCGGACGCGTCGTCGAGCCGCACGTCGATGCCGCCTTTGAACGTGAATTTGAAGGCGTTGGACAACAGATTGAGCACGACCTTTTCCCACATGTCGCGGTTGATATAGGCCGGCGGCAGCTGCGGTTCGCAGTCGATGCGCAAGGCGATGCCCGCGCGCTCGCAAACCGAGCGGAAATTCGACGCGAGATCGCGGGTGAAGACGGCGAGATCGGTTTTCTGGAAATCGACCTCGGCGCGGCCGGCTTCGACGCGCGAGAAATCGAGCAGCGCGTTGACCAGACGCAACAGGCGCATTGCGTTGCGGTGCGCGACCGTCACTTCCTCGAGCCGCTCGGGCGGCAATTCGTCGGCGTGGCGCAGCGCGTCCTCGAGCGGCCCCAGCATGAGCGTCAGCGGCGTGCGGAATTCATGGCTGATGTTGGAGAAGAACGCGGTCTTGGCCCGATCGATCTCGGAGAGCGCCTCGGCGCGGCGGCGCTCCTGTTCGTAGGCTTCGGCATTGGCGATCGCCGCGGCGATCTGGCCTGTGATCAAATTCATGAAACCGGCATAGTCGTCGTCGAACAGGCGAAACGGGCTGAGGCCGGCGATGAGAATGCCGGCGCGTCCGGTTTCGCCGCTCGGCATGATCGGCAGCACGACGGCGCGGTTCGCCGCCTGCTGCCACGCCCCGGTCGGAAAGGCGGTCTGGAATTTCCGTTCCAGATCATCGACGATTTTCGGCTTGTGCTCGGCGAGTACCGCGGCCAGCGGCCACGGGCCGTCTTCGTCCAGACGCAGGACCGGGATGACAGCGGGGTGGCTGGAATCAATGCCCGTGGCGCACACGAAGGACGCGGTGCGGGCGTCCGGCTCCAACGCGTAAATCATCGCGAACGGCAGGTCGCGCGGATCGTTGGCGAGCGCCTGCGCGCTGCGGGCGCAGGCCTGCTGCCAGGTGCGGGCGTCCGTCGTCGCGAAGGCGAGTTCGCGCAACAAGGCGAGCTGCCGCGCGCCGATCACCCGCTGGGTGTCGTCGGTGTTGGCGCAGAAGATGCCGCCGACGCTGCCGTCGTCGGCCGGAATCGGGCTGTAGGAGAAAGTGTAATAGGTCTCTTCGGGGTAGCCGTTGCGCTCCATGATCAGGAGCTGCGACTCGACATAGGTGCCCGCGTTGCCGCCCATGGCCTGCGACAGCATCGGGCCGATGTCATGCCAGATCTCGCGCCACACGCTGGACGCCGGCTTGCCCAGCGCCTGGGGATGCTTGCCGCCGATGATCGACTTGTAGGCGTCGTTGTAGAGGTAGGTCAGATCCGGACCCCAGCCGATCCAGATCGGCTGGCGCGAGGTCAGCATGATGCCGACTGCGGTCTTCAGGCTCTGCGGCCAGGTCGGCGGCGGTCCGATCGGCGTGTTCGTCCAATCGAACGCGCGGATGAGGTGCGCCAGTTCGCCTGAGCCCGCAAACGTCTGTTCCGCCGGAATACCGCCGCGGGGCTGTTCTGAAGAAATTGAGCCGCGGCTTTCTCTTTCATATTCGATTGCCCGCCCCCTGAATGATTTAGGCCGGGATGGAACCCGGTGGAACAATGAAACGCTGGCTAACGCCATGGAAGGCCGATTGTTCCATGGTGTCCATTTCAACCGTCAGCACTTCGCCGCGGCTCGGCGTGGCCGATGACGCGCTGGATGGCCGGGAAGCTTCCGGCGCAGGCCGTCCTCGACCGCATCGACCAGATCGTGCACCGCCCGCACGGATAGCGTCGGGTCGGCGCGGCAGTGGAAATTGACGATTTCGCCATCGGGGTTTTCGCGCACGCGCACGTCATGGACTTCGCCGAGGCCGGCGAGGCCGTTGGCAAGTGAAGTCAGCGTCTCGGTAATTTCGGCGATGCGCGCGGGGCGGGCATCGCGGCCGGCGAGCAGCACGGCCGGCAGCGGCTCGATATGGGTTTCGACCTCGACGCCGGGGCCGAGTTCGTCGCGGATCGCCTCCTCGAGGCCGGTGGCGACGTCGTGCGCGGCGGCGAGCGGCAGCGTGCCTTCGACTTCGAGGTCGGCCGAGACCGACAATTTATCGCCGATCGCCTGCACGGCGACGTGATGCACGGCAAGACCGCGGTTGCGCGCGATCAGATAGACGCGCTCGCGCACGGTTTCGTCGTCGAGCGCGCGCGGCTCGGTCGTGATGGTCACTTCCGCTTCGGGGAGATCGCCGCTGATGGCGCGGGCGAGCCGCTCCTTGATGGCGGCGACGCGGTCGAGCGGCAGCGTACGGCTGACGGCGACGGCGATTTCGAGGAACAGCACCGCGCCGCCCGGGCGGGCGCGCACGCGCTCGACGGCGACGATGCCCGGCACGCGCCGCGCGATCGCCGCGGCGCGTTCGCTCACGCCGGCCGGGGCGGTGTCGGTCAGGGTGTCGATGGTGCGGCGGCCGAGCCGCCAACCGGCAATGCAGATGAAGACGGCGACCACCAGCGCCGCCGCGGCGTCGGCGCGGAAATAGCCGAGCGCGACGCCGCCGAGCCCGATCAGCACCGCGACCGACGACCACATGTCGGAGGAGAAGTGCAAGGCGTCGGCCTCGAGCGCCTGGCTCGATGTCCTGGCGGCCACCTGAGCCAGCGCGCGGGCGCGGAAGAAATCGACGGCGATCGAGGCGGCGATGACGATGAAGGCCGCCGGCGTCGCCGCAACCGCATAGTCGTGCGCGCCGGCGAGCCGCCCGCTCGCCTCGATGATCACCGCGGCCGACAGCACGAACAGAAAGCCGGTCTCGATCAGCGCGGTGACGCTTTCGACCTTGCCGTGGCCGTATTGATGCTCGGCGTCGGCCGGCTTGCCGGAAACGCGCACGGCGAAGTAGGTCATGACCGTCGCGCCGAGGTCGATCAGCGAATGGCCGGCTTCCGACAGGATCGCCAGCGAGCCGGTCAAAAGGCCGACCACGGCCTTCGCCGCGGTCAGCCCCGCCGACGCGGCGATCGACACCAGCGCGGCCTTTTCCTTTTCGTTCATGTTCGCCTCGGCGCCGAAGGGTGGCGCAGACCACGTCGATACAATGATTCTTACGGCAGGGTTCCGCCTTGGCATAGTGCCGTCCGGGCGGCCGTACCCGCCGCCTCGGCCGCGGAACGCGAATGTTGCCAGGGTCTTGCCAGGGTCTTGCCTGACGCCGTCGCAGCGCCTACTCATATCCGCGCCGACGGAGAGGTGGCCGAGTGGCTGAAGGCGGCGGTTTGCTAAACCGTTATACGGTCTAAAGCCGTATCATGGGTTCGAATCCCATCCTCTCCGCCAATTAACGAAATCAATGACTTAGGCTAACTGCCAACATTGCGGTGGTTCAAGTAGTATTTCAGGGGGGTTAAAACCATCCGGCGTTGTTGCGACCGGCGGCATATCTTTGAGGGCGCAGCGGCGAGGTATTGGCGTGCCTCGACGCCAAGCCGCAGCCGAACAACGCCGTCAGTTGCAGGGGGGGCGCCTTCCACACTCAGAATTGAGTGTGCCGCATTGCCGGTCTGTTGGACGAGGCGATTGCTGCCGCAAACCGCGCACTGGCCATTAGACTAAAATCAGCATTTTGCGAACCGTTGAACAATCTGGCGCGCATCGCCAGCACGCGTGGCGATTTAGACGCGGCGCGCGGCTTGATGCAGCGTGCGAGTGCGGTCGGACTTCGCTCATGCCTACAACGACCTGGGCAACGTATTGAAGGAGATCGGACGAATTGAGGAGACGCGCCGTGCTTATCTGAAGAGCTCGAACTCGATCCCGGCGTTGTCGCCATTTGCGCGAATTTGGCCGAAGTGCACACATCCACGCCAGGAGACCCGCACCTTGCCGCCCTGCGGGCTTTTGCGGCCAACTCATGGCCCATTGCCGACGGGTGTTGCCGCCCCCGGCGGTTGCACGAGGTTCGTTACGAAGAGCTTGTCGCCGACCTTGAAGGTGAGGCGTGACGGATGCCGGATATTGCGATTTACTTGGGACGAATGCTGCCTCAGGTTTTACGAAACCAAACGCCATGTGCGCACCGCGAGCGCGACCCAGGCACGGCAGGCCATCGATCGAGGCGCGATCGATCGCTGGCGCGGTTACGAGGAATTCTTGGGTCCGTTGCTGGCCGAGCTCGATTTTTTGATCCGCGCCGCCAGTTCGTCATAAAGAAACGGCAGGAAGACGTAGCGGCGGCCTTCGGTTACCCGCGTCACGGCGTGCAGGATGGCGCAGGGAAAAACGATGCACCATCCTTTGGGTATTCTGTGATGCTGCTGATTGTATTCCGGAAACATCAATTCGCCGCCCTCGAAATCGTCATTGAGCGCGACCGATAACGCAAAGCGGCGGTGAGCGGTAACGACCTGCCCATTATCGCGATGCGGCCGAAAATGGGCCTCCTCCTGGGCGGAATAACAGCCGACCAAATATCGCTCCATGCGCGTGATTTTCATGAAGAAAAGTTTTCTGATTTCCGGAATTACGCAGAGTGAAATGCGCTTTAAGATGACATTCTTCACATCTTCGTCTTCGATAAAATAGTCGCGGCGCCGTTTGAATGAATAGTCGAAGATCTCGACGTTATCGCGCATGAAGCCGCTGTCGCGCGCCGCTTTTTCGTCGTAAAGCCCAACCAGATCGTCGCAAAAGCCCGGTTCGAAGACGCGCGGGAGAACGAGAATCGGAGCCGGAATTTCGCACGCACCGAAGGCGTCGGAATTCGGGCAGCCCCCGCACAAGCTCGAAGACCGCCTCGCAGTCCGCGCGATCACTGCCGGTGTGAAAAAAGGCGAGCACGTGCAGGCTCGGATCGACGATCGTCCATGTCACCCGATATTGCGTGCCGAGCGGCACATCGCCGATCGGCGCTGCACCGCAATGGCGGCTCAGCACGCCTTCGCGATCCAGAAAATAATGGACGCCGCTTCGGCTTTCGACCATATCCCCGGGATCGATCGATACGCCGAGAAAGCTTTTCTTGCTATCGTCGAACATGGCGGCGTGCTCGCGCAACGCGTCGAGCGCAGCGCGGCCCGGTCCGATGCGTCGAGAGCCAAAGCAGCAGACGACGAGATAGCGTCCTGCAAATCTGTCGAGGGTGAGATATTTTCCGGTGGTTGCCTTCGACGAGATTGACGAAAGCCTGCCCGACAACGGGCTGTCTATAGCTGTATGGGCTCATTGCGTTCGCGTTTTGCAGTCAAGCAGCAACCTCGGAGGCGGACAAAGATAACGGATTTTCCGCACCGTTGTCGAACGCCCTTGGTCGTTAGGCGGCGCTGATCGGCAGCAACTCCGATCAATCAATCCGCATGCGAAGGCTGCGGCGGATCGATGTTTACAGCGCGGTCGCGCGCGGTATTCGAGTCATCGAACTTGCCGGCCGATTTTTCCGGGAACGCGAACGTTACGTGACAGCGCAAACCGCCCGGCAGAAGATTGCCGGGATTCGGCAGGGTGAGCCTCACGCCGAACGTTCCGCTGGCGGCGTCGAATACCTGATCGACAATACTGACTTTGGCATCGTGTTTGCCGCCTACGGGTTCGTCGGGATGCACGCCCGCGGTGTCGCCGACTTTGATCATCCCATAGTAGCGTACCGGGAGATAAGCTTCGACATTGAGCGGGTGGATACTGGCGACCGTCATGATATTGGCGTCAGGCCGGACGTATTCACCTGGGCCAAGCGTCCGTTCGACGACGACACCGTCGATCGGGCTGCGGATGGTGCGCTGTTCCAGTAACGCTTTCGAGCGGTCGAGTTCAAGCTCGGCCATCTTTTTGTTCAGCTGCGCCAGTGCCACGTCCTGCTTGGCGACGTTATATTCGGCCTCGGCATTTTCCACGTCTTGGGTGCTGGCGATATTATGGGCTTGCAGCTCGGTCTTGCGCTTGAACACGCCGCTCTTTTGCTCGAGCAGCGCGCGTTTGGCTTCGACTTCTGCATTGCTTGATGCGCGTGCTTGGTTGGCGGCAACGGCGGCTTGCTCGACGGCCGATTCGATGCGGGCGACGACTTGCCCCTTTTTGACGAAGTCGCCGCGGTCGACCAGAACCTCGGAGAGAATGCTGGTGACCGGGCTGCCCAGCTTCACGGTCAGAAACGGATTCATGACGCAATCGAAGGATGCCGCAGAAGCGGTAGCGCCGCTCACTGCGACGACCGCCGCGCATAAAGCAGCGATTAACCCGCAGCGGTTCGAAAACCCCTGTTTCCGACGCGGCCGCGTCACGCGGTCATCAACGATAGACCAAGTCATCGCTGTACATTCCAGGCTATTGCTTGCCGCCGCGGCGGCTGTCCCAAAGGGGGTCTACCACGGCCGGGCGACCGGTAAAAATATTTTCCCGGACAATTTGGCGCACGCTACCGAGATGAGGGGGTGGTGGTTAGCGGCGGAGCCTCCGGAAGAATCCCGCCATGGCACGCGCGCCTTGCTTCCGCCACCGTGCGGCCTTACGTATCGGACGAAGTGTTGGCGCGGCTCATTTGTCAATTCGGTGGAACTCATTTTGGCGGCACGTCGTATAGCGCTAGTCTGTATGACGCCGCGTCCGGATACTGACGAGCTCGGTCATCTCCAGCTGCCGAGCTATGGCATCCGTCGCATCCAGGCCGCCGTCGTCGGCGACCAACGCAGCCCGGAACGCAAGGTGCAACTCATCGATCTCGGTCGCGAAGATGTGGCCGGATATGTGCGCGAGATCCTTGGCTTTGATCCGGACCTCATCGGATTTTCCATCTATGTGTGGTCGACGCCGACGTTGGTCGCGGTCGCTCGCGAGATCAAGAAACGCATGTCCCGCTGCGTCGATCGTGTTCGGCGGGCCATCCGCCCGATCGGCGCTGTTCGATCTCAAATACTATCGCGACCCAGCGGAATATCTGGACGCGGTCGTGGAGGGTGACGGCGAGATTTATCTTTCGCGATATTGCCGGCCTTCCCGAACTGTCGCGGACAGCGCTGGAATCGGTTCCCGGCGTGACCTTACCGGCGAATGGGGATGGCTGCGCACGCCTAAGACGCGCGGTCCGGTCGATTTCGACCGATCTGCGATCGCCTTTTCAGCTCGACCTGATGCCCGAGGGCGCCGTCGCCTATCTCGAAACCTATCGCGGTTGCCCGATGTCGTGCCGCTTCTGCGAATGGGGGACGACGGACAACGTCAAGGCGGTGTTTTCGACCGATTACATCGGCCGCGAACTTCGCGAATTTGAAAGGCTCGAAGCGCCGGCGGTGTTTCTGCTGGACGCCGGCCTCAATCTCAACATCCGCGCCTTCCGCAATCTGCGGGAAGCAAATCGGCGCTCCGGCTTCCTGATGAAGACGCTGTTTTGGGCGGAAATCTACCCGTCCGTCGTTCGCGACGAGCATTTCGAGTTTCTGCGCGAAATCGGACCGACCTACCTCGGGGTCGGCATGCAGTCGATGGATCAGGCGGTGCTGAAATTGCATCAGCGGCCTTCGGATTCGCCGCGCTTCGAGCAGGCGGTTCGGGATCTGGCTGCGGTGACCAGCATCGAGCTGCAGATTATCTTCGGACTGCCGGGCGACACGCCGGCGGGCTTTCGCCGGACGCTGGAATACGCACTTTCGCTGCCGGCAGCGGTACGGGTCTATCATTGCCTGGTGCTGCCCGACGCGCTGATGACCAGGGGCTTGAGTGACTGGGATATGCGCTTCGATCCGCGCAATCTGGCGATGGTGTCCTGTAAAGGCTGGAGCGAGGACGCGATCACCGACATGCGGTCCGAACTCGATCGGCGCGCCGGCGCCATCGGCGGCAAGCGCGGACGCTATTGGTGGTCTTTTCCGCGCCCGCAACCTCCCGGCACCATGGCGGTTCCGGCATGACCGCTGCCGGGCCTTCATCGCAGCCGGGTGCGGTCGCGCCTGACGGCTTTGCGTCCTCCGGTCGACGCCGCCGCGCCGGGCGGCGGGTGGCGTTGCTGGCGCGCTATCCGGATCGCGATCCGGCCATGCCGCAGTTCATTCCCAATCTTGGTTTGTATATGATGGAAGCGAGCCTGCGCGCGTCCGCTCTGCCGGCGCTGGACATCAAGGTCTGGGACATTACCGGCGGCGACGTCGATCGGATCGCCGCTGAAGTCATCGACTTCGATCCAGACGTCGTCGGTTGCTCGGCGTTCATTTGGTCGTTCAGCTTCCTTCTGGACGTAGTGAACGCCGTGAAGACCGATGATCCGAGCCGTCTGATCGTCTTCGGCGGCCCCTCCGCACGGCCGGTCATGCTTGATCAGGAATCGTACCGGCAGCAGGCCGCCGCGGTTGATCTCTTGGTCATCAACGAAGGCGAAATCACCTTTTGCGAGGTCGTCGATCTCGCCGACCGTTCGCCCGAGGGACTGCTTCGCATTCCCGGTCTTGCGCTTCGCCTCCACGGCGTATGGCGTGAAATTCGCTCAGCGGCCGCTCGGCGATCTCAATCTCCTGCCGTCGCCCTATGAGATGGGCCTCATGCCCCGGCCGCGGGCTTGGCCTCCTGCAGACTTATCGCGGCTGCCCGTTCACCTGTTCGTTCTGCGAATGGGGCACGATGGAATCGCCTAAACGCGTGCGCACAGTGGAAAGCCTGAGCACGGAATTCACGGCGATGGAGCGGATCGGTCTCGGCGCGCGCATTGCTCGCGGACGCCGGGACTGAATTTGAACAATGCGGCATTCCAGAACCTTCACCCGGCGGCCAAGGCGACAGGCTTTCTGTCGCAGCGCGGCCTGATCTGCGAGGTCTATCCGGCCAAGGTGCGACAAGAGCATCTCGATTTCCTCGCCGAGCGTCGGCAACCCTTATGTCGGCGTCGGCTTGCAGTCGTTCGACAATAAGGTGCTCGCCCATGTCGACCGCAAATACGACGAGGCCCGGTTTGATGAAACGTTGCAGCAAGCTCTGCGAAGTGTCGAGTGTCGCGGTGGAGATCATCGTCGGCCTGCCCGGCGATTCACCCGAGAGTTTCCGCCGAAATTTCGAGCGGGCGCGGCGTTTGCCGTGCGCGCTGCGGGTCTATCATTGCGTCGTGTTGCCTTCAGCGCTGATGGTGCGCTCACCGCCGGAGCATCGGATGGACTATGATCCGATTTCGCTGAAAATGCGATCATGCCTCGGCTGGTCGACGTCCGCGCTCGCGGCCGAAGCCGCATTTCTCACGACGCAAGCCGAGCGGTCCGGGGGCAGGGCGGGCGAATATTTCTGGGTCTTTCCTCCACCTGGAGCCAATTAGAGCGGAAGTTTGGGCGTGGTCCGGGTAGCAAACGATGTCGTTTTTTCGAACAGTAACGGTGACGGCGGCACAGGCCGGTCAATCGCCGGATCTTTTGACGCGGTTGCGTCGGAGCGAAATCGAAGGCTGTCGTCGTCAAAGAGGTCTACGATCAGACCACGTGCGAGGCGGTGCGCTCGCAATTGGAAGCCGGCGAACATGGTATGATCAGGACCGACTTTCCCGCCAAATTCGCTGCGTTTTTCTACGGCATCAACCTGAACCTTGCCCATCCCGACCTGGAGGAATACTTCGCCGAGACGCCGAACTTCCGCGACGCGCTGTCTCGGTTGTTTCCCGGTGAACTCGATCTGGAGCGTCGCCTCACTGCGCTGATGTCGGCCTTGGATCGTGGCTGCGAATACGCGCCGGCGCCGGGTCCCCGGCCCGGACTAAGTTACATGTTCACGACAATCCGGGCGCATCTTTCCGGTGGCTATATCCCGCCGCACTTCGACGACGAGCAGGCGGCGCGGCCAAGCTATCGGCATTTGCTTTCGCTTACCCAGATGAGGCTGTTCTCCTTTGTGCTGGCTTTTTCAAAAGCGGACGAGGGTGGCGCGCTGGAAATATTCAATCTTAAGCCGGAGAGGGAAGGCCAGCCCATCGCGGCGGGCGACCGAAGTGCCGCGAGAGCAAACCTCGATGCCGCCGAGAAGGTTTCATTCCGGCTCGATCCCGGCGACATGGTGATCTTCAGTTCCGGCAGGTATTTGCACCGCGTGACGCCGGTGGTCGGCGATAAGGTTCGGTGGACCGCTTGCAGTTTCATGGCGGAAAGCAGAACTCCCGGTCGCGTCTACTGCTGGGGTTGATGCGTGCCGACGGTGGTGCCGGGCTATTTCGATTCCCTGATCGAGGCGTTCTGGGCCGGTCACGCGGGCCGGAACGTTCATCTTGGTTATTGGGACGATCCGCCGTCCTTGGCGGCGGCATGTAGTGAAGAAGAATTCGAAGCCGCGCAGGCGCGGCTCACGCGCATTCTGGTTGAACTTGCGCAGCTGCGCAGCGGCCAAACGGTGCTTGACGTTGGTTGCGGCTTCGGCGGTACGCTCGAAACGCTCTTGGAATGGTCGAAGATGCGGCTTTTCGGCGTCAACGTGGACCGCCGTCAATTGGATATTTGCCGCACGTTGCCGGAGAGCGACAACACGCTGTCGCTGATCATGGCCGACGCCTGTTCGCTTCCGTTCGGGCGGTCAAGCTTCGATCGCGTCTTCTGTATCGAGGCGATGTTTCACTTCCGCTCGAGGGGCGCGTTTTTTCGTGAGGTCGCCTATGTTCTCGCCAGCGGCGGACGGCTTGTCCTGTCGGACATCTTGCTCCACCGTCCGGATGAGCGTTCGCCTTTGCCGTCCGCCACTCTGGAGGCGATCATCGGGAGCGAGTACGGACCCTGGCCGCAGCCCTGGGTGACCATCGAGGAGCTCCTGCAGACTGCGCGCGGAGCCGGGCTCGACCTGGAACGTCTTGTGGACGCCACCCATCAGACTTTGCCGACCTATCGCATCACCGCCCCGCAAAAGGATGATCGGTTGCCGGTCCATCCATCAGCGGGCAACGTGCTGCGATGGCTCCACAGCGCGGGTCACTTGTCATACCTTTGCATGTCATTCACAAAGCCCTGACGCAATCGACGGCGCAGTTCCGGCGCGATTACGCCGTGACGCCACGCGAAGCGAGCATGTTCTTGACGAGATCCGCGGACTCCTTCGCCGATTTGCGGCCGTCGAGGACCAAGTCGGCGGACGACCCGATGCGCTCAGCCTGAGCCACATAAAGTGGGCGAATAGTCGGATAATTCAGCATGTATCGGGTCTGCCACCGGATAAACTCGACGGCCGCGTTGGGGGCTTTATCGCGTTGCACGCCATCCAGGAATCCGAGGGTTGCACGGGCCAGGGCGATATCGAGAGGTGCGTCAATCCAGACAAGGAAGTCGATGAAAGCGCCGGTCGCGCGATGCAGGCGGCCGAACGGCGTCTCAAAGATCAACAGCGGCCGGCGTTGGTCGGCCTCTGAGACTTGGGTTTTGCGGGTAAGCTCGGCGACGAGTTCAGCCAGAACGAATTCGTTCGGGTCGGCCCCTCGCGCGAACCAATCGCTGACCCAATCGGGCGTCATGCGCGTTATCGTTTGAAATTGATCGTAATAGACGGCACGCGAACCGCCGAAGGTTTTCAGCAACAGCTGCGTCAGGGTTGTTTTGCCGGCGCCTGGCAGTCCCGAAAGACCCACGACGAAAGCCCGTTCAGGCATGGCGTAATATCCTTGTCGGGCGTCGCGGCGATTTCACAGAATAAACACGATTCGAATGGGGCCGGGCGTCGCGGTTAGCACCTATTCGGGTTTGCCGGAGATAGCCAGCGTTTTGGTCTGCCATTGATCGGATCGCAGCAGGTCGCCGCGCATGCGGGCATGGACCCGTTCTGCCCGTCGCTGGGCATAACGCAAGGCGGTGCGGCTGATCCGATCGCCCATGTCGCCGCCGAAAGACCGTGCAAGATGCGCGAGTAAACGCCCCAAGGGAAAATCCAGCAGGGCATCATCCAGCGAAAGTATCGCCTCGAAACTGCCCGGCTGGCCCTGACGGCCGCTCCGTCCCGCGAGCTGCAGATCGATGCGTCGAGCATCGTGTCGCTCGGTCATGATCACGTGGAGACCTCCAAGCTCCTCGACCCCCTCGCCGAGATGGATGTCGGTACCGCGACCGGCCATGTTGGTCGCAACCGTGATGCCTCCGTGCCGGCCAGCCTGCGCGACGACATCCGCTTCGTGCCGATCCTGGGCGGCATTGAGCACGGTGTGTGGAAGCGCGGCGGCTTGCAATTCCGCGCTCGCGTGCTCAGATGCGAGCACGGAACGCGTGCCGATGAGAACCGGCAGTCCACGTTCGTGGAGGTTTTTCACGCGATCGACGATCAATGCCCACTTAGCGGCTTCGGTTGCCGCAACGACGTCCGGCCGATGGATGCGACGGATCGGTTTTGCAGTCGTGATACTCACCACCGGCCGGCGATAGACGCGCCATAACTCTTGCGCGACCGGACGAAGCGTACCACTCATCCCGGCCAGGCGGCGATAGCGGCGAAAGAAACGCTGATAGGTGATTCGCGCGATGGTGGTCCGCCGCCGCGATTGCTCACAGCCCTCTTTGTGCTCGATCATCTGGTGCAGTCCATCGCTCCAGAATCGATCCGGCATCACACGTCCGGTATATTCGTCGACAATCTTCACCTTACCGTCCGCGACGACGTATTGTTCTCCGCGACGAAACAAATGGATCGCTGCCAGGGCCTCGCGCGCGAGCTCTTCGCGGGTAATCACGCTGTTCCACGGCGGTCCAAGTGCCTTCGCGAACGTCGTGACCCGCTCCTGACCGTGAACGGTTAGGAACACGCGCCGTTCCTCGGGCGACAAGAGATAGTCCACCCCGGCTTCAAGTGAATGGGCGAGTTCGAGCGCCCGCTCTACCGCGGCGGCGTTGATGTCGGATTCGGCGAGGCCGGAAATGATGAGCGGCGTCCTGGCTTCGTCGATCAGGACACTGTCGGCCTCATCGACGAGCGCAAAATGCAGACCCCGCAGGCGCAATCGCTGCGACCGGGGCGATGTGCTCGACACCAACTCCATCTTCAGGCTCAGGTCGCCCGCGGACTGGCCAAGGAGCATCCGGTCGCGCAGATAATCGAAGGCGAGCTCCTTGTTGGTGCAGTAGGTGACGTCGCATGCATAGGCTTCCTGCCGCTGCTGCAGGCTCTGACCGGCGATTACCACGCCGACGCTGAGCCCGAGTTCTTTGTACAAGGGACTCATCAGTTCGGCGTCGCGCTGGACGAGATAATCGTTGACGGTTATGACATGAACCGGAATGCCGGCCAGTCCCGCCGTCCCCGCGGCCAGCGTGGCGGTTAGGGTCTTGCCTTCGCCGGTCGCCATTTCGGCAAGCATGCCCTTGATCATCGCAAACGCTCCGATGATCTGAACGTCGAAATGCCGCTGGCCCAAAGTGCGTTCCGAGAGTTCGCGGATAAGCGCAAAGGTTTGCGCGGTTGTGCGCAGAGGGAAGTCCGGGCTCCGCCGCAGTTCGGTTGCGACCTGCCGCGCCACCGCGCGCAGATCCTCAATCGGGAGCTTGCGAAATTCCTCGGCGTGAGACGTAACAAACGGCAGGATCCGGTGCAGGCGTTGCGCGCGGCTGGCCGCCGTGGCTGCAACCACGACGGCGTGCCCGGCGGCCGCAAGGGCGTCCAACGCGCTCTCGCGCCGCTCCGGCTGCTCCAAATAGATGCGCTGCCGCGGCAAAAAGTACCTGGGCGCCGTCTGCTGGATGGCGACGTCAGACACGGAATTGTCCCAGGAAAAACTGCCGCATGGAGCGCAAGATGCGCCACGCGACGGGCTCGTCGCCGTGAAAGAACCGAACATAGACTCGCGAGCCTTGCGTTCGCATCCGCACCGGATCGAGAAGTTGGATGTCCAATTGAAAAAGGCTGAACAAAGCCTGGGGACGCTGCGTCTTGGACGGGTCGAGCGCGATCGTGCCGCCGCCCTTCGTCGTCAGCGCCAGACTTGGCACGTCCTGCTGCGCGGCCGGCACTTCGCGAAGAATGCGCGCGTTGATCGGCCGATCCAGCTCTTCGACGTCATGGGCTTCCACGCTTGTGGTCCGCCGGTGAATCAGATCGACGTCGGATTGAGACGCCAGCGCTCGTACGACGAGATCGCTGTCTGAAATGACGTAGCCGAGCAGTTCGCCACGTTTGACGTAACGTCCCGGCAGATCCTGCGCATTGGCGATCACGAAGTGACCGGCCTGCGCGGAAACGTACGGTGAGTTCACGCTGCCGGTTGCGAAAATCCGCAAGCTTCTCGGAGAGATGGGCCGCTTGATCTTCAAACATCTCGGCCTGAACGCGATCAATCTGCCTCACGCCGTCGAGGCGCTGCTGGGTCTCGTCGAGTTGGGCCGCGATCACGGCCACCCGGGCATCGAGCGTCGGATCTTCGAGCGCGACGAGCGGCTGGCCGGGCACGACCGCAGAGCCAGGTTTGGTCAGCACCTCGGTCACGAAACCTTCGGTCTTTGCCCGGACTTCGGCCCGGTCGGGAACGATGACCACGCCTTCGGCGACGGTCGAATAGGGCAGCGGGACGGCGAACAGAACGATCAGCGCGACCGCCGAAAGTCCTCCGACGACACCGAACGCACGCCGTCGGCGGCCACGCAGCCGCGGGCTGGTCGCAAGGAATCTACGCCTTTCAAAAGCGGCACCATGGCGATCGCTCCCACCGCCCAAAGAGCCATCACCACACCAACGACCAACATCTTGGCGGACAGAAACAGCGCGATACCCACCGATACGGCCAACCGGTAAATGAACGAAAGCACGCTATAGCAAGCAAGCCATTTCGGCTCGCCCGGACCCGTCACCGGATTATCGAGGCCATCGATTTTGAACAGATGCTTCTGGATCAGATAGAAGACATAAGCGTTACCGCGCGTGGCGAGATTGGGAATCCCGATCAGGTCGGAGAATATGTAGTAGCCGTCGAAGCGCAACAACGGATTGCCGTTGAAAAGCAGGGTCGAGACGCCGCCGATCAGAATGACATTGAACGCGACCGTGCGTCCCAGACCAGGAGCAGCGTGCACCCAGACGATAAGGGCGACCGCCGCCAGCGCCATTTCCACCATGATGCCGGCGGCGCCGACGATAATGCGCCGATGCTTCTGGCGAAAAGCCGCGGAGGCTGAAGCATCAACGTAGAGAACCGGGATGAAGACAAGCAGCATCACGCCGACTTCATGAACTTCGCCGCCCCAAACCTTGGTTGCATAAGCGTGGCCGAGCTCGTGAAAACTCTTGACCACCGGGTAGACGCACATGATCAACGCGACGTTTTCCGTCGCCAGCACCCGGTCGGTGACGTCGGACGTCAGTTCGGGCCAATGCAAGACCGCGAGCACCAGACCTGTCAGCACGAGTGCGAGCCAAGCCACGAAACCCGACGCCCCGAACAACGGACGTACGAGCGGCAGCGTAACGCCGAGCAACCGGTCGGGATCGAACAGCGGCACGCGCACCGCCAGCGGACTGCGAAGCCGCTGAATCAGACGGCGTCGATCAGCTTTTTCCGATCGCTCCGCCATCTCATCGAAGTCCGGAGGGATCTCGCCCTGCAAAAGATCGGCGTTATGCAATTGCGCGAGCAGGTGGATCGTCTCGTCCTGCGTCGGAGGATCGTCCCAGCGATTTTTGTCCGGCCGCGTCCCAGATGTCGCGCATGGTCCGACGGCCGTCCATCAGGCACAGCATCAGATGAGCGATCGGAGACAGGCGATGAAAGCGGCCGGTCTGGTGATCCTGAAGGACGTACCAAATCTGTCCGCGAAAGACCTGGCGGTGGACGGCGGTGTGTGCCCTTAGGCGAGGCCTGAGGTCGGCGACCCGATACCACGCATTACTGAAAAGCGACGTTGCCATCGGACCCTCAAGGCAGCCAATGCCAGGACCAGATGCGCAGCCAGTCGACCAGCGGATGCAGCCAGATCCAGGCCAGGTTATGACGCCCGATTTCGATCTTGCCGATGCCTTCCATCCCAGGCCGTAAATGCTGGGGGCTGTCGACGATCAGACCCTCGACGCGAAATACGTTACGGCCCGATTGGGCATCGGCGATCGGCGTGATCTTGTCCACTCTGAACGACAGCGCTTCGTTTGGCAGCGCCGAGACCACCAATTCGCCCGTCTGCCCCGTTTCAACGCGGCCGATTTCGCGTTCGTCTACGTTAAGGATGACGCGATAGGAATCCAGTGGAGCAACCTCAAACAAAACTTGTCCGCGTTGCACCGATGCGCCGATCATTTGGCTGAGATCACCGGACACGACCAGTCCGGAAATCGACGAACGCAACTTGATTCGGCGATAATTGCTCGTCGAGCAGCTTGATCTGGGCTTCCGCTTGTTGGACCTGGGCGCGAACGACGTTGATGGTCGCCGGCTGCCGGGTGGCGAGCGCCTTGTCGTATTCGAACAGATGCTGCTGGCGCTCGGTGACCCATCTGAGGCGCTCGAGCAGAAGATCGCGGTCTTCCAGGACCGCCAACACTTGGCCTTCCTCGACCGTATCGCCGGCGCGGGCGGTGGCCTCTTTGATGAAGCCGTCGTAAGGCGCCACCACGGCGCGGCGAACGAGCCCTCGATTTTAGCGTCCGCATCGACGCGGTAGGTCGTGTGTACGAATGTCAGCAGCAAAGCAGCCGCGATCAGCGCGCCGACAAGCAGCTTGCGGACCAAATGGCCGGGACCCAACAGCCGAGAAGCTGTAAATGGATACTCTCGAAAACCTTGAAGCCAATCCATCGATCGTTTCGCCGCTTCGCCTCCAGCACCGGGCCGATGACGGACGTCACGTGCTCCAGCAACTCGATTGTTTCCGGCTCGAATAGGTGACCTGCAGGCCGCTCGAAAACGATGGCGCCGACAAAGCGTTCGCCGACAAGTAATGGCACCGTGAGCACTTGTCCGTCGTGCTGGACCCGCGAGAGCTCGGCGTGCGCCAAGGTCGCCAGCAATTGATCGGCAGGTCCCGGATAAAGGATGACGCAGCGCTGATCGAGCGCCTCATCCATCGCGGCGCCGAGGCAGCTGATGAGGTTCATCTGCCGGCCGAATTGCGCGGTATGCGAGATCACCTTGACGGCGGCGGCTTTGCCGTCGCGGAACCCTAGGCTCACACGGGAGCACTTGGAGCGAAGAGCCAAACCGGTGACGGTCGCCATCGCGGCGGCATGGAAGCCTTCATGATCGAGTGCGCCGCCGAGCAGATCCAAAGCGGTACGGGATCGATCCAGCAGGCGGTGCTGCACCTCGGCGCGAGCCTGACGAAGCCGCTCGCGGATCCAGGCCACGCCCCATTGCAGTTGCCGCAACGCTTGCCGCCGTCTTCGGTGCGGCCGCTTCGCAACGTGACTGCGACCGCGCCCTCGAGGTCGGTGCCTACCAAGATCGGGACGGCGACATGAGTCGAGCCGTCGGCGGCCGGGGAACGATCGTCATTGGCGACGCTTCGCCGCTCCCGCAATGCTATTTCCGCCACCTCCGCAAGCGCGGCGGGTTTTCCGGAACCTTCGGGCCAAAATCCCGCGGCTTCAAAACTGTTTGGCCCGCCGCCGGACAGCAAAACGATGCCGCGGGTCGCGCCTTCGATCATCTGGCATTGCAGGGCGAGCCACGCGCGCGCGGCCTCGGCGGGGCTGCCGGCATCCTTGAGCCGGCGCAAAAGCGCCGGCTCAAGCGATGCGACGGACGAGGCCGACGATGCGCTTAGATGCGGTTCCGGGCTCGCCTCTATGGTCTCCGGTGAGGACACGAGGCTACCGCTCCACATCAAGGGGGCCGTGTCGCGTTTCGTATTCGCGCAGCACGCCGCCCAGCACGGTCCACAAGCGCTTGGCGGCAAACGGCGTTAAGATGATCCGGTTCGAGAGATCGACCGCGACTTGACCGCCGCCGCCGACGTTCCAGGTCTGATTGGTGCCAAAGAACAGATCGACCTGCTCGCGGGTGCTTTGCACGTTGACCACGTTAGCAAAATGGGTGGCCATACTCTTGTCAATCCACTGCACCGTCGCCGGGCGGGAAGGCTCCGGTGGGCTGGCCGGTTGCGGATCGGAGGCGACAGGACCTTTGGCCATAAGCGATAGTACTCCACGATGATACTTGCAGACCCTCGAAATCGCATGGCAACCGGGACCAAATTAAGGTCGCGGCGGCCTAAGCATCGCGGCCCTTAAAGATGCCACGCGGCGCCCAACGTCGCCGAGAATATGGAAGGCTGGAGCGAGAATTCATTCGGCACGAGACCGTTAAACACCAGTTGCGTATCGGTGTGCGTGTACACCGCCTCGGCCCGGACGCTGAAATTTGGAAGCAAGAATGTTTCGGCGCCGATACCCGCTACGTAGCCTGCAAAGGTGGTGGTCCGGACGACATTCGGCGCTATCGCATTGAAGTAATTCGTGTCCGGTATCAGAGTCATATTCGCCGGGCCTGCCTTTATATACAAAAGCGTGTCGGGCGTTGTCAGCCATCCGACCCGGCCGGCGACATCGAGTTCGCGATTGATATTCGCAAAATGGAAAAAATTGGTGATGCCGCCGGAACCTGCCGCAGTACTGAAATTCGCGCTTTCGTAGTTGCCGCTGGCTTCGACGCCGATAACGACACGCTGCAGTTGCAGATTGGCGCCGGCAAACCAACCCCCGCCGACACTGAAAGTGCTAAATGGTCCCAGTTCGCCGCCAACCGTGTCGAGATAGCGAACCTGGTTGCCGTTGGCCGACCCGAAGCCGCCGGCTTCTAAGCCGTCCAATGCGCTGCGGGCGGGTCGGCTGGCGGCGCGGCGGGAGCCTTCAAGACCGGCGCAGTTTTGGTAACGATCGGCAGCGATTGGAATGCCGGCCCACCCCAAGCGGGTGATGGATCGAATTTGTAGGCCACGCCCAGCTGCGTCATCAGGAAAGCGGGGCGGTAAAGGCTCGTGCCCTGGTTGAGCGATAATTGCTCCATATAGCTATAGGACGCCTCGGCCCGGACGGCGATATTCGGGGTCACGAGAGAATTCGATCCCCACGCCGCCCTGAATGCCCCACAGGTCTCTCTGGAAAGCGGCCGGCGGAAGGCCCTGGATGCCCGTCATCTGCGCCACCGCCGGGCCGACCTTGGCATAAACCATTGTATCGGGGCGAATGACGAGGCCGCCGCGCGCTGTCACCGAGTTGAGGTAGCGGGCTTGCTGAAGGAAGTCGAACTGAAATCCAAGCTCGCGATAGAAGGCGCCGCTGAGCCAGTTCAGATTGGCATCGATCCCAACAACAGCCCATGATACGGGCTGATAATTGTACCCAAAATACGTACCCCAAGCCGGGCGGCGATCGATCGTTCCGATCGAGATATCGCCTAGCCCCACCAGGCCAAATGCCGGCGGCAATCCTGGCGGCAGGGGTTGGCTGAAGTGAGCGTCGGTAAAGAGAGCTCCTACGTCGCCACCAAGGTAAAAGCCGGTCCAGTTGAACGCTGCTGGGCTGGTGCTAGCCGCGTTAATATCGCCGGCGTGCGCGGCTTGGGCCGTTGCCGCGACGGCCAACGCTGTCGTGAAGCTGAAAAGCCGCCGCCAACGATTCATGGCCGTCCCGAATGATTTCGCTTTGTGTCGATCTACTCGAGCACGCCCGGATCGTTCATCTATCGGTACGCTGGGCAGTCCCCGAGAGCGAGAGACGTCCAACGATAGACACACACATCCCCGAACCCTGCGGTTCTAGCGGTCGAATCGGAAGCCGTCCAGCGGCGGCGACGCAAACCCACGCAAACCCGTCGGACAACTTGCGATTTTCGACGAACTGTGGCTCAAACTCTTCAGGTTGCTCGATCCGGCGGCCGAGGGATGCGGCGCAGCGGCTGCAATGGCGCGAGTCCTCGCGTTTCGCTAGAACAGCCGGCCATGCCTCATCACGAATTTCTATCTGTCAACGCATTTCTAAGCACGGAGATGGACGCACGCGCGATCAAGAGCGCGCTCGAACTTGGTATCGTCGACGCATTGAGCGCTGACCGGCCGATCTCGATGATGTCGCTTTCGGCCGGACAACGACTCAATCCGGTCGGACTTCGGCTTTTGATCGACATGCTCGAGGTCAACGGAGTGGTGGTGCGTGATGGCGATCTGGTCAGTCTGTCGCCGGAATTTCGTAGAGCGCTCAGGTTTCGCGACTTGCTCGAATCCCGTATCGCGTTCTCCGATTTGATATGGTCGGACATCCACACCCTGTTCACGCCGCTGCTGGCCGATCTGCCGCGATTCATGGCGCGGTCGGCAGTTTTCGAGCTGTTCCGTTACGACCGCTGCATTGACGTCACTCCCGAGAACGTAGCAGCGACGTCAGTTTGGACGAGGTTTACAACCTGTTTGACCCGATACGAAGCCGCCGTCGTCCTCGATGCGGTCGACATTGACTCTGCTGCCGATTTTGTAGATTTGGGTGGTAACACCGGCGAGTTCGCGTTGCAGATTTGCAAGCGACATCCGAAAATTGTGGCTACCGTGGTCGACCTGCCCGTGGTGTGCGCGCTGGGGCGAAAGCACATTGCGGCGACCGCAGACGCCGCCGAAGCCGCACGGATCGCGTTCTTTCCGTGTGATATGCGAAGTGACGATCTGCCGAAGGCGACGGATCTTGTTGTGTTCAAGTCGGTGTTGCATGATTGGCCGGACGCTGACGCCGAACGCTTGCTGGAACGCGCGCAGGGGTTGCTGCGGCCTGGCGGGCGGCTGCTTATCTTCGAGCGCGGCCCGATCGAGACCCGCGGCAAGCGCATCCCTTACGTGATGGCACCAGATCTGGTGTTTCTTCATTTCCTGCGCCCACCCGGCCTTTACTTGAACAAGCTCGAACAGCTCGGTTTCGACTCGATCGAATACCGCCAGATCGAGCTCGACTTGACATTTCATCTCATCGTTGCCCGGTGGCCGGCACATGCCTCGGCAGAACCCTTGGCGGAACGCTGATGCCGGACGTCGCGCGCAACCCGAACGGTCTCAATCGCATCGTGATCGTCGGCGGGGGAACGGCTGGCTGGATGGCCGCTCTCTACCTCAACCGCTTCATGCGCGCGATGAACGGCAAAGTGGTTGTCGTCGAGTCGCCGACCATTGGCACCATTGGCGTTGGCGAAGCGACTATCCCAACTCTGCCCCATTTTATCCGGCTCTTGAAGCTCGACGAGAAGGAGCTGATGCGACGATGCTCGGCCACCTTCAAGCTCGGCATCAAGTTCGAAGATTGGGTGAAACCCGGGATCACGTACTGGCATCCGTTTGGAATCTGCGGGCGCATCAACGGGCTCGATCTGTTTCATTTCTGGTTGAAGCGCCGGATCGAGACTGGCAGCAAACTCGCGTATGCGGACTATTCAGCGCAGGTTTTGCTCGCGGAGGCGAGCAAGTCCCCATGGCCCTACGGTGGAACTTCGCCGGTCTACGATGCGCTCGGTTATGCCTACCATCTCGACGCCGCGGCGCTGGGCGACTATTTGCGCGAACTTTCCACCGGGGAGGGCGTCGAGCACTTGTTCGGAACCGTGCAGGATGTTGCGCTCGACGAGCGCGGCAATATCGCCAGTCTCGACATCGGCGGCGGCCGGACGCTCGTGGCCGATCTGTATGTTGACGCAACCGGATTTCACGGCCGTCTGATCGAGCAGGAGCTTGGCGATCCTTGGATCGATTGGTCGAAATACATGCTTTGCGACCGTGCAGTGGCTATGCCGCTGCCGCGGGACGAGCAATTTCCGCCCTATACGCAGTCCAAAGCGATGCCGGCCGGCTGGATATGGCGGATTGCGCTCAGCAGCCGGACCGGCAACGGTTATGTTTACTCAAGCGCTCACCTCTCCGAGGACGCCGCGGCTGACGCGCTGGTCGCGCAGTCGGGGTTGCGCAAGGCGCGCACAGCTGATCCACGACTTATCAACATTCGGGTCGGTCGCCGCGCGAATTTCTGGGTCCGCAATTGTGTCTCGATCGGACTCTCGTCAGGCTTCATTGAGCCGCTGGAATTGACCGGGATTTACTTGATACAGAAGGCGGTCAGGCTTCTGGTCGATTATCTTCCCGATCGCACGTTCAACGACGCGCTGCGCCGCGCTTACAATGCAGCGATGGCCGCGGTTTACGACGAGGTGCGGGACTTTATCATTCTGCACTACGTGCTCTCGCAGCGTGACGAGCGATTCTGGCGCGACGCGCGCGATGTTCCCCTGCCGGACACATTGCACGAAAGTCTCGCGCTTTATGATGAAACCGGCCGTATTAACAATCCGCGGCTGCAACTCTTCTTGGAGCCGAGCTATTTCTTCATTTTGGCCGGCAACGGACGGTTGCCGCGGCGACTGGTCGTCGAGGCCGATATTGCGCCGCCCGGCGAGACGCGGCACGTACTAGACCGGATCAGAGAGCAGAACCGGCAATTCGCGGCGCAAATGCCGAGCCACGGCGCCTACTTGGCCGAGCTTCACCGAAAGCCGTTGTGATGCCGGCGGCCGCTCTTATCGATCTGGTGAAAGGGCTTGGCGCGCCGTATGGTCTCGAGCGCTCGGTGAAAATAGCCCGGGGAACTTTGGCCGATGATCGCTGCCTTGTGAGTGTAGGCCGTGCCGACATTGGCGACGATCCCGGCACGCGGCTCATGCCGATCGCGCGCGCCCTTCATATTCCGGCGAAATTTGCCGATGAACTCGCAGGCGCGTTCGCCCGTGCCGACGTCATTCACTTCGGTTACGAAGGAGCGGCGCGACAGGATGTTTATAAAATCTATTTTGAATACGCGTCCGAGGCGCGGCTCGCGATGGCATCGCCGGAACGCGTGCCGGTGCTCGTACACTTGGCCTATAAGTGGGCTCCCGGCATGGGCGACAGCGGCGCCATTACCCGATACACGTGGTTGCCCTACCGGACACGCAGCGAGCTGGAAGCGCAGCTGCAAAGTCTGGTGCCGGCAACAGATGCACCGGGTGCAAATAAATGCTTGCTCGGTCTGCTCGCTCGGGTTGCCACCTTAGCCGATTCCGGGGAACTTCTCCTGATGCAAGTCGAAGAACCGGGCAATTCACGCCGTTCCTGCGACCTTAACGTCTATGACGCGCACTTGCGTGTGCATCAGATCGCTGATCTCCTCGACGCCGCGGTTCACGACTTCGCCGTACCGAAAGAGCGCGCTGAGTCGGTGTTCGGCCGGATCGGAGATCGCACGCTTGGTCATTTGTCCGCCGGCGTCGGGCGGGACAATCGGGAATTCGTAACGTTGTATTTCGGAGTGGAGGCGCATTGACCGAGATCGCCACCAAGCTTGTCGGTTCGGACTTGGAACCCGCAACGCCCCGCGACCGATACGCGGATTACTGCCTTTGGGATTATGAACCGGTAGCGCCGACCGCCGGAAAGCTCCGCTGTGCCAATCTATTGTGGCGCGCCATCGACGCCAGCGGCAGCGGCGCGCATCTGAAATCGGCATGCATGGCTTTGCGCGAGGCGCTTGGCGCGTTTCGTACGGTGTTCGGGGTGAAAAAGATCGGCGCTCGTCTGAGCTTCGAATTCTACTTCTACGATTACGCGCGGCTTGAGCGGGAAGTTTCCATCAGCAGGGTGCTTAAGAGCCTGTCGCCCTTCGTGGATTGTCCGCTGAAATATTCCGAGCGCCGGCCCTATTTCATGTTCTCGATCGACCTTGACGACGACATCGCGGGCAGGCGGCGGCCGCTCGACGTCATCAACGTCTATATCGGAAATCCCGGCAGCAATTTGTCGTCGGGGATTTGCTATGAGCTGTCGGCGACCGGCTTGCGGCTGGCAAATTTCTATTTTTTCTTCAATGCCCGCAAGGAAATGGATGACATCGTCGCCAAGGTGAACTGTTCGGCTCACCACGATCTGCGCGAAGTGCCGGTCGCCACGATCTTGCGTCCGGAATTGGTCGATTGCGAGGTCATCGTGGTTGCGAACAAGAAGTTCAACGACGGTGTCTACTTTTCGCGTATCAGGATCGACCAATTGATCGGATTCCTCGAGCGCGAGCGGTTTCCAGCGGAACTCGTCGGCTTCGCCACGGAGTATCGCGATAGCCTTGATCACATGCTATATGACGTCGGGCTCGATTACGTCGTGGAAAACGGTGCCGTAAAGGTCGTGAAGAGCGCGTTTTACGGCCTTTTGTAACCGTAGCTCCGGTCGGACCGTTCACCAACCGGAAGAAAACGACGTCCGGGAGGCCGCTTTGCAGCGTTTCGATCACCGCAACTATGTCTCGATGACCATGGAGTTCCGCTGCAACCTGCGGTGCGTGCATTGTATGATTGAACACACCATGCATCGGCTCGAGCCGGAGTTGGCGGAGCAGTTCGAGCAGCTTTTAGCGGAGAACATTCAGCATCGGCGCTGGAAAGGATTGATCCTGACGGGCTCGGAGATCACCTTGCGCCGCGATCTTCCGGATCTTGCCCGCCGGGCGCGGTCGGCGGGTTTCGAGCACGTTCGCATCCAGACCCACGGCATGCATTTGGCGCAGCAAGCCTATTGCGACTCGCTGATACAGGCCGGCGTCGACGAGTATTTTATCAGCGTTGCAGGACCGGATGCCGAGACCCATGACGCAATTACAACGGTGCCCGGATCTTTTGATAAGACATTGCGAGGACTGAGATTCTCGACGGTCACTCGGGCGCCGTGACGCTCACCAACACGGTCGTGACCAGCAAAAGCTATAAGCTGCTGCCGGCGGTCGTCGAGCGCCTCGCGCATTTGCGCCGGCTCGTCCAGATGGAATTCTGGGTTTACTGGCCCATGAGCGAATCAGACGACAAGGATTTGATCGCTTCGCATGCCGAGGTGGCTCCGTATCTGCGGGAAGCTATACACCGGGCTCGCGCGCTGGGACGCGGAGTCGAAGTCAAGAACTTTCCCGAATGCCTATTGGGCAATGACGGGATGGCGTTGATGAATACCCAGCCGCAACTTTTCGTCGATCCGGCCTTCTGGCCGGAATTCATGCGGAATGGATTTTATCAATGCGTGTATCGCGACAGATGTGCATCCACTGAGTGTCTGGGGCTAAGTACGGCCTATATCGCCAAACACGGTTATGAGGAGCAAATATTGCGACCTCTGTCGGCGGGTGCCTCCAGTGCGTCTGCGCCGTCCTGATGATGCACACAGATTTTTTGGCAACCATAAGCTGCTGCAGCGGCCTCATGCGCCTAAACCGATTCAGTGCGTACGCAGGTGATAGCTCGCCGCTGAAGCGCGAGAGCGATTATTAAAATTAGATGTCCAGCCCCGCCAATGGAACCCGGAATTTTTGCGGACGTGAAATATTAAATTACGCGCTCGGCGAGTTAAATTCGAGCTTTGGCCCTTGGCGGGCTCCGCGTGGACATGTTAACGAGGCGATAGCGAAGCGCCGCGAGAGGCCCCGCAACATTCAGCACTGGTCACGTTCGGATCGGTCAATAGGGACGAGGTATGCCCAAGCAATTACTTATCTACGAAAAAAGCCGTACCGGTTACCCGCAATCGGCACAAAGATGTCTCGATCAAAGCGGGAAACGCATACGGATTTGCCAAGAATGTGAATTCGGTGCCGCTGCTCGCGTCTGAGTTTGACCTTAGTTCGGTTGAATACGCGATCGTGTTTTCCGGCGAAGGTCGGGACGTGATGCCCGCCGTCCTGCTTGGCATTCGCGATCAGGAAAACCTCTACATCGACGAAAATGGCGCTTGGAATGCCAAATACATTCCCGCTTTCGTGCGGCGCTATCCGTTCGTGTTTTCGAGCCAGGACAAGTCGACGTTCAACCTTTGCATCGACGAGGACTTTCCCGGCGTCAATCGTAACGGCATCGGCGAGCGTCTGTTCGACGCGGCGGGAGAGCGTACGCAATATCTGCGAAACGTTCTCGGCTTCTTGCAGGCCTACCAGGCGCAGTTCGAAGCGACTCTGCGCGTTCTGCCAGCGTCTGATCGACCTCAATCTGCTGGAGGCGATGCAGGCGCAATTTCGGTTGCGAACCGGACAGCGAATCGTGCTCGGTGGATTTATGACTGTGAACCGCGAGCGGCTGCGTGCACTGCCCGGCGACGCGCTGGCGCGACTTGCGGCAACCGGCGATCTCGATCTGATTTATTCGCATCTTCAGTCGCAGCGTAACTTCACGCCGACCGCCGAGCGGATCGTCCAGGTCATTGAACCGCCGCAAGCGAGCGTGGCGCCCGAACCCGAGAAGGTGCCTGCGACCGCCGACGGATGATGCCCTGAACTGGCGGGTGGCGCAGCCGTGAATGGCTTTTGAATTCCCGGCCTCCACAAAGCGAAGCGAAATTTTCTCGGTCGAAGATTCGACGTTGCGCTTGTAGGAGCTTCTGAATGGCCTACCCATTCAAATCGACTGGCCTGTTTGGTCGGCCGGCCGGACGCCCTCCGAGTTCCCCTCATTCCCGACGACGGCGCGCACTGCCGCGTTGGCTTTGGGCCTTTGCGCCGAAGGCGGCGCGGCCCAATGCCGCTTCTGGTCAGGAGCGACTGGTTTTCGATCCGCTCGAACCGCGGCTTCTGCTCAATGCCGATGTGCTCACGGTCAACCTGGCGCAGCAGTCCGCTGCGGCGCCGGTCGATCACAGCCTCATCGTGCAGATGGTGCAGGCGACCGAGCAGGTCAACAATCAGGCCGTCTCGGTTCAGCGCATTCAGGTCGTCGACCAAGCCAACAACAACGCGGTCCTGGCCTTCGGCGATCTGAACGAGATTTCGGCTATTTCGATCGAGACGGGGGCCAGCAACAACACCATCACCATCGATGCATCGTCATTCGCCGGCCAGCAAGCGCCGGCGATTTCGATCGAGGGCGGCAGCGGCCAGAACAATCTGGTCTTCGACAACACCACCAATACCAACTGGCAGCTTACCGGAGCGAACTCGGGAACGGTCAGTGGCGGCGGCGTCAACGCCACGTTCCAGAATATCCAGGATCTGACGGGCGCGGCCAACAACGATGACACGCTCACCGTTGATCAGGGCGGTACGCTGTCGGGCACATTCGACGGCGGTGCCGGCGGATTTGATTCGCTCGTTTTTGACAACGGCCCGCATCAATCGGTGGCGTACACGACCGGGGACGTCAGCGGCTCAGGTACCATCACGCTCGACGGCCAAGCTTTTAATTTCGCCAATCTCGAACCGGTCACTATAGACGGCACGATTTCGTCGCTTTCGCTGAGCTCTTATACGACGGCGCCAGTCAACGCGCAGCTGGAAGCGCTCGGTGGTGTCGGTAGTAATGAATTTGAGATTGTGCCCGGCTCTGGGAGCAGCTTCGAGTTCGATCAGCTTTGACGTCGATACGTCCGCATCTTCGTTCACTCTTGATCTTGGAGCTGGCGATAGTCTGACCGTCGACGACCTGTCGAGTGCATCTTGGGGCACGGCCCAGCTCAATATCGATTCATCGGCCGCCGCCAATGTGATCTTCGCCGGCAATGTGACGGACTCCGCCGGCATCAACGTCAACCTCGGCACGGCGGCGCAATCGCTGGCCAACAATTATTCGAACAACGAGTGGACGGTCGGCTCCGGCTCAAGCGCGGCGGAAACCAGCAGCGCGATCACAGTCGATCCCAGCGTTACGCTCTCGGCCAACACCATCACGCTCGACGCGCAGGCATCGTCGACCCTGTCGATCTCCACGGGATCGAGCGACACCTCTGTCGGCATCTACACGCAAAACCGCGCGACCGTCGAAATCGAGGGTACGCTGCAAGCCACCGGCACGGACAGCTCGATTACGCTCGGCACCGACGTCGTCGTCTCCGACACGGTCAATGCTGCAGGGACCGACGGCGAAAGTCTCACGGCTATAACGGTCGAAGCAACCGATACCTCGACCGTCACGCTCGTGTCCGGCGCCAGTATTACAGCCGACAGTGTCGATATCACCGCGACGACGGCGGTTACTTCGACGATCACGGCCGATGATCTCGCGTACAATTATCTCGTTGACGGAGCTGCAATCGCTGGTCCGCTGGTCGAGATCACTACCGCCGTCGACAACACGACCGAAGTCAGTGTTCCGATCGGCGCATCGATCACAGCCGAAGGCGGCACAGTCGCCGGCACTGGGGGTGCCAACCAGCCGCCCGCCGCGACGCTGGTCATCAGCGCGACCGACACGACCGACATCACATCCGACTTCCAGCCGGCGGACACCTATTACCTGCCGATTATCAACGGCGTGAACGTTTTCTCGCTGATCGACAGCCAGGTTGCGCTTGACCGCACCACCGATGTGCTGATCGGCGATACCGAGCCGAATCTTACCGGCGGCCAGGACACGCACGACAGCAACACCATAAGCACGCCGGCGACCAACGCGGCCGACGCCATTACCTCGGACGGCCTCGCCGACATCGGCGCGGCGAGCAACGGCTCGATTGTCAACAATGAGACCTCAGCCGCCGACCTAAGCTCGTCGACCGGCTCGACCGAGAATTACGCCGAGGGCTTCACGCTAAGCAATGGCGCGATCACTTTTAGTAGCGATACCGACGGCGATACGACCGTTGTCGAAATCCGCGGCGTCAACGTTGACGCCGACGACGCCGGCGTCGGCGGGCTCGATGTTACCGCGCTGAACAACACCAGTTATTTCGCTTCTTCGCATTACGCGACCAACACCATTTTCGGCGAGGTCGACACACTCGTAGATCATTCCAACATCACCGCCGGATCGAGCGGCGTTTCGGTGGAGAGTGAGATTGCGCCCACCGCCGCGGTGACGGCGCTCGGGCAGTCGTATGACATTAACACCGAGAATATCATCGGTATCGACAGCACCACCTTTACGGTCACGGCAACCAGCGCGGTCAGTACACTCGACGAGGATGTTTCCGCGCAGGTCACGGGACTGTCGACCATCACCTCCGCCGGCGCGGTTCTTTTGCAGGCGCTCAACAGCGCGCAGATCGTCTCGTATACCGATACTGAATCGGTCGACATAACGACCGGGCCGCTTCCGCAAACGGAGTTCTCTTTTGCCGGAACGTTCTCGGCGAACGAGATCCTCGGCCAGACCATCGCCTCGATCAATTCGTCGACGGTCACGACCACGACCGCGAATACGGCGGGGTCGCCGAATGTCGGCGACATCCAGGTCTTAGCCGGCAACACGGCCGTCATTGACGCCGAAGCACAGGCCGGTTCGACCGCGACCGGCGGCAAGCTCGCGGCTGGCGCAGCGGGCGCCATTGCCGTCAACGCGATCGGTGTCTCCGGTGCGACCGCGACGTCGCTTTCCTCTGCCGCGCTGGCGACGACGCTGAGCGCGCTGGAGGAAGTGGTCAACGGGCTGCTCGGCACGGGTTTCTGGACAACGCCGACGCCGTCCAACACGACTGCGAGCATCATCGGCTCGAGCATTGGGTCGTCGACCGTCGATGCGGCCGGCGCACTGGTGCTGATGGCGGTCGGGGCTGCCACGATCAACGCCACGATCAGCAACGTCTCCGATATCACCGGCACGTCTATCAGCGGTAGCACTGCCGGCGCGGCGGGCGGCGCCATCGCCACCAACAAGGTTTACGGAACGGCGCAGGCGTTCATTGCCCAAATGGGCGCGTCGAGCCAACCGTCGATCTCGGCCGGGGGTTCGACCCTCGTCGGCACATCGAGCGGGACCCCGACGACCGAGGTGGTCCCGTCGGTCACGGTCGAGGCGCAGAACAACGACACAATCAATTCCAACTCGACGATCGTCACGGACGCCTCGGGCCAGACCGACGGCGCGGTGAAGCTTGCTTCGGAAGCGCTCGACGATGCGCTGAAACTCGCCGGTGTCGCTACAGACCAGTCGAGCACGGCGGGGACTGCGACTCTTTATTATGGCGATACCGTCCAGTTCGACGCGACTTACACCACCGCGCGCTCGCTGTTCGCGCCGCTCACCACGAACAAGGACGTCACCTTACAGACCGGCGATACCGTCTATGTCGAGAAGGGCTATGACCCCGATCTCGGCGTGGTCGGCCAAACTTACGTTTATACAGGCTCGCAGACGATCCAAAATTTCAACCTGGAGGATGCCAACTACCTCGATACCGCCAACTGGGCAGTCGCCAACGGCCAGGAAGGCGCGATCTACGAGTTCATGGGACCGAGCCAGTCGGCCGATCCCGCGGGCACGGTGGTCACTCTCGGCACCGGCGTTGCGGCAAGCGAATTGAATCCGGCCGAGGCGGCTCTCGGTTACGCCAACCTCAACTGGTGGTACGAAGAGCCGTATTCGCAGCTGCTGCCGTCGGGCTACAACATCAAGACGGCAAGCGCGATCGCGATCGGCGGCATCGTTGTCGACAACGATGTGAGCGGCGGCGCAATCGCTTACATCAACAATTCCACGGTCACGGCCGGGGCGCTGTCCGTCACCGCTAACGACAACGCCGCGATCACCGCCAACGTCAACGCCACCGCATCGGTGGCCGGCGGTAGCGTTTTTGGCGACACCGGCGGGCAGAGCAGCACGGTGCTCGCGGTCAACGCGGCGATCGCCACCAACCAGGTGATCGGTGCCGCGACGGCCTACATCACCGGCAGCACGATCACCACCATGGCCGACACGACCAACATCGTGCCGCTTACCGATGGCGATGTGGTGCAGCTTAGTAATGGCTCGCTCTATGAATATGTCGGCTCGGCCGGTGACGTCGATCTTCTCAATACAACGTACACCAACGGCGCGCTGTGGAAGGCAGCTTACAACGCCACGAACTCGGCCACCGCTAACTCGGTCAGTCTCGACAACCGCGATGTCGTCCAGCTCGGCGCCAACTACGATACGGTAACGCCCGGCGACGTGTTCGGCTCGGGCACCCCGGGCACGACGGTAACTCAAGGCGAGGTCATCCAGGTCGGATCGACGCTCTACCGTTATCTCGGCAACACCTCGACGACCCTGAATTTCTCGGAGGCGCCATCGGCTTTCACGCCGTCCGCGGAGTGGGCGCAGATCGGCGGCACCGAGGGTGCCCTCTATCAGTACATCGGCCCAAGCGGTGGCAGCAGCCGCGATCTCAACAACACCGACTACACCAACACGTCCCTGTGGCAGCTGGTCACGACAACGATCGCGCAAGCGCCAAATGCCGACGTCGATGTCAGCGCGGTCAATTCGAATTCAATTACCGCGACGACGGCGAGCTCGACCACGGTCGGCGGCAACGGTACCGGCACCGCGGTCGGCATCGTGCTTGCGTTCAACGCGATCGGCGACGCGTTCAACAACCTTCTGTCCAACACGGTCGATGCGATCCTCGACCAGACCGTGCTCGGCACGGTCGAACCGGACATCACGGCTGCTTACATCACGGATTCGACAGTAACTTCCGCCGGCGGCATCAACGTCACGGCGACCTCGACCGAGACAGTCAACTCGACCATCACCGACAACACCACCGACGATGCGGCGGCGTTCGCCAATGCGAGTGGCACCACTGTCGACGGTCTCGTCACTGGCAACGTCATAAAGGCCGGCGTGCAGGCGTATATCGACAACACCTCCGCCGGCGGCACGGACGGCAGCAACGATCCGATCAACGCGGCCAATGCGATTACGGTCACCGCGACCGACAATTCGTCTGACACTTCGACCTCGTCGGAGACATCGATCAATACGCCGAGCAATGACGGCGGCGCGGGCTTGATCAACGGCTACGCCAACCTCGTCCTCGCCAGCTATCAGTACACCGATGAGTCCGGCGTCGTTGGCTTGAATTTCGGCGACAAAGTCTGGGTGAGCGGCGTAACGGCCGGCGACATTGTCGACCAAGGCTCGGCGAACACGACCGTCAATAACGGCGACGTTGCCGAGGATGCCGAGGGCAATTTTTGGCAGTACACCGGATCGTCGTCCGGCAACTACAATTTTTCGGCTCAGGGGACACCGAATTTCAACGACGGAAACTGGACGGAGATCGCCACCGGGCCAGGAATTACGTCGAGCTCTTTGCCCTCGGCAGCTAGTCTCGCCACGATCTACGAGTATATGGGTCCCGGCGGCACGACGAACAGCGGCGGCGTCGCCGCGGCGTCGGACAACGTCAATCTCTCGACCGGCGCTGCGGCCGCCGGTAACAGTTCCACCAATACCGGATACCAGCCCGGCGCCATCGATATCGAATACTGGAAGGCGTTGTCGCAGAACAACATCGTGCAAGCGGCCGAGATCGACGTCGAACTCGGCATCATCGGCGAAGTCACCGATAACGAGGACATCCAGGGCAACGCCAACGGCTATTTCGGGCTGCTCGATTTCAATGAAGTGCAGAGCTCGACGCTTGCTTACGTTCAGGATGTTACAATCGGTACGCTCGATGGCGGTGCCGGCGGCCTCGACATCGATGCCTCCGACACGGCATCGATTACGGCTTCCGACGCGAGTACGGTCACGGCGGGCTCGGCCGGCGGCAATAATGGCGGCGGCCAGGCGTTCGGCGGGCTGATCGCGACCAACCAGGTCGACGGCGACGCCAGCGCCTATATTGTGGACTCCAACATCACGACCGCGTCGGGTGACGATGTGGACGTGACGGCGTCGACCAGCGCCTCGATCGGCGCGTTCGAAACTTCTTCGCTGAGCGCGGGCGGCAACACCGGCTCGATCCTGGCGGCGTTCAACGTCGTCGGCTGGAGCAACGACAATTTCGCCTACCTCCTGCTTGGCACGTTGATCGGCGACACCAATCTGCTCGGCAGCCAGACGCCGGATCTGACACAAGCCTACATCGAGAATTCGACGGTCGCTTCCGGAGGCAACGTCAATGTGACCGCCACGGACACGGCCGCGATCACGGTCGACGCCGGCGACGCCGCCAATACCAGCCAGGGCAACAATCTGCTGTTCGCGTTCGAGGACGGCGATCCCGGCATCAGCGCGGACGGTCTGCTCGCAACCAACATGATTGCGGCGCAGACCAACGCCTACATCACCCAGAACTCCACGAGCGGTTCGACCACCGTGTCGGCTGCGGCTGGATCGGTCAACGTCACCGCCACTGACACCTCGTCCGACACGGCGACGTCGGCGCTCAATGTGGTGGCGACGAATTCCAACAATGAACAAGACATCATCAGCATTCTCGATCAGCTGTTCACGACCAGCTACGCCTACACGTCCGCTTCGGGCTGGCAGAACATCAACGATGGCGACGAGGTTCTCGACAACTCGACCCCGGGATCACCGGCGATCTACACCTATAAGGGTACGCCCGGCCTGGTCGATCTGACGTCAGGCATGACGTTCAGCTCCAACGATTGGACCAAACAAACCGAAGGCGAGCCGACGCTCGCCGGCGAGCTTGCTGCCTTCGGCCAGTTCAATCTGACCGCCTCGAACGCGACGGGCCTGGGCGGCATCTTCGTCATGAACGAAGTGCAGTCGCAAACCACCGCGACTGTGACGGGAGCATCGCTGACCGCCAGCGACGCCATCGATGTGGCTGCCAGCGAGTCGGCCGCCATCACGGCGTTCGTCGAGAACAACGTCACCGCATCGGGCGGCAGTGCCGGCCTTGGACTGGGTGAGGGGACAACAAACGGCGGCAGCCTGGCTGCTGACGGTTCGCTCGTTACCAACCTCGTCGATGCCTCCGCCACGGCGTACATTGATCGTTCGCTAACGACCGCCGCAACGTACTCGACCACGCCGGGTTCCGAGAGCGCCGACAACGTCCCTCCGTACACCAACGTGGTAAATCTGGCAGACGGCGACGCGGTGACGCTCGGTTCGACCTACGGCGCCGTCACCGGCAACGACGTCGTCGGCTCTGGCTCGGCGACCGCGACGATCAATCCTGGTGATGTGGTTCAGAATGGTTCGTCCTTCTATCGCTACATCGCCGACGCCGCGACAACGCTCGATCTCGCCAGCGGCGGGCCGGCGATAAACTTCAACACCAGCAGTTGGGCGCAAGTCGGCGGGACACCGGGTGCAACGTATATCTATGTCGGCGCGCCCGGCGATGTCGACATCTACAACACCAACTTCAACAGCGCTTCTTGGCAGGCCGCCACTTATGCCACGACGCCGAGTTCAGGCGTCCACCACACCGTCACTGTTGCCCCCGGCGCCACGGTGCAGCTCGCCTCGAACTACGCGGTCGTGAAACCGGGCGACGTTGTCGGCTTCGGCGCGGCCAACACCACCGTTGATCCGGGCGACGTCATCGAGGACGGCTCGACGCTTTATCGTTACATCGGGAGCACATCGACCACAGTCGACTTCGCAAGGGGCGCGACTGGGCTTCCGACGTTTGCGACCAACGCCAATTGGGCGCAGATCGGCGGCTCGTCGGGTGCAGTCTACCGATATGTCGGCCAGAACTCGGCCAGCGTCGACCTCAACAATACCAACTACAACACTGCGAACTGGCAGCTCGTTTCGAGCACCAGCACGACGCCCGGTCCAAATCCGCCCGGCACCAACCTGGTCGCACTGACGCCGGGGGCGACCGTCCAGCTCGCCAGCAATTACGACACGGTTACACAGGGCGACGTGGTCGGCGTGGGCTCCGCGAACACCATCGTCAACAACGGCGACGTTATTCAGGATGGGTCGACGCTCTATCGTTACATCGGGCCGGCGTCCACGACGGTCGATTTTTCCTCCGGCGGCACGCCCCCGAATTTCGCCGCCGACACGACTGATTGGGCGCAGATCGGCGGCACGAACGGCGCGATCTACCGATATGCCGGTACGGCGGCCAACATTGATCTCAACAACACGAACTACACGTCGACGGGTTGGTCGCTCGTCACGCCGACTTATGTCTCTTCTCAGCTCAGCGCCGGGTCGGGCGGCATTTCCGTCGTGGCGATCAATGCGGCGCAGCTCGACGCGCAAGCGCTCGTCGCTTCGGCGACGAGCGGGGGCGGTGACCAAGAGACTATTGGCGCGATTCTCGCATTCAACGCGCTCGGCTACGATCCAGAGAATGTCCTCTTCAACAGCATCGACGCGTTGCTCGGCGACGACTATCTCGCCGACGCCGATCCGTCCAATGCCACGGCCTATATCCACGATACTTATATCGGCAGAAACGACGCTGGTGACCTTGACGTCGAGGCAACCAGCTCCGAGCAAATCAACGCCACGAACAGCAATGCGGCGAACACGACCGCGTCCGCCCTGTTCGATGCCACAGGCAACTCCTACGCTTTCTCGCTTGCCTCCAACAAAGTGGACGGCAGCGCTACCGCCTACATCGATGAAACCGATCTGACGGGAACGGCAACCCAGGTCGACATCGTCATCGGCGGATCGGTCAACGTCCTCGCCAACAACGACGCCGGCATCTATTCCAACGTCAAGCTGGTGTCGTCGTCGACGGTGACCAACGACGGCGGTGCCGGTCTTCTCCAGAACGAGATCAATCAATCGACGCCGGCGACGTTCACGACGGCGCCGGATTCGGTGCTGTTCCCCAACAATTCCTCGACGAACGTCACGCGCACGCTCGCGTTCGGCGACACCGTCATGGTCGACAACGGCGCCGCGGACGGATTGCCGGCATACGATGCGGTGACGAGCGGTTCAGCCGCGGACGGCACTTCGCTGCCCGACATCGTCGGCAGCGGCGCGCCGGGCACGACGGTCAATCCGGGTGACGTGGTCGAGGACGCGAGCGGCAATCTCTATCGCTACGTGGGTCAAGCCTCGGCCACTTACGATTTCGCGCCCCAGGCGAGCACCGATGTGCCGAATTTCAACGACGGCACCACTTGGACGCAAATCGGCGGCACGCCCGGCACGGTCTACGAGTATATGGGCCCCGCCGGCTCGGTAAACCTCGCCACCCAAAACTACACAAATGAAGAACTTTGGAAGCCGCTGCTGACCACGCAGCTCATCCCGCAAGGCCTCAACGTTTCGGACTCCAACACCACTGCGGCCGGCGCGATCGCCGTGCTCAACGAGGTGATCTCGGCGACCACGGCCTACGTCAACAACGTCAACATCACGACGGGCCAGAACGGGAACAGCAGCACTACGGCGGGCACGATCACGATCAGCGCCATCAACAACGCGACGCTGTCCGCCAACAACAACACCACGGTGAGCAATTCCGGCGGTCGCGCCGACGGCCAGGGAACCGAGTGGTCGGTCAACGGCATCATCGCCACCAACGTGGTGCAGAGTTCGGCAAGCGCCTACGCGCAGTCGAGCACGCTGACGTCCTATAGCCATTTGTATGTGTTGGGCAGCGGCGGCTCCGCCACCCTCAAACCCGGCGACGTGGTGGAGGAAAACCCGTCTTCGGCGCCAGCCGATTTCGCCACCGATTCCGGCAATGGCTCGACCGACATTCATTCGCTCGTCGCCGGCGAAACGGTGCAGCTCAATTCCAATTACGGCACGGCTACCGACGTGGTCGGCAGCTCCGGCAATGACGTCACCGTCAATCCCGGCGACGTCGTGCAGAATGGCAACACGCTTTATCGCTATGTAGGCTCGACTGCGCAGGCTTACGACCTGACCGGCAACGTCGACGACACCACCGCCGCCGACCCCTCACCGAATTTCTCCGACGCCACCACTTGGGCGCAGATCGGCGGCACCGCCGGCGCACTCTATGAATATATCGGCGCCGGCTCTGCCAGCGCGCCGGCGCAGATCGATCTTAACAACACCGACTACACCAACACGGCGAACTGGCAACTCGTCCAGCCGGCGCTCTATCGCTACGTCGGCAGCGCGCCGCTGACCAATTTCAGCCTGGCGCAAGGTGCGACGCTGCCGCAGTTCAGCGACACCACCCAATGGGTGCAGATCGGCCAGGCCACGATCTCGATCTACGCGACCAACACCTCGACGATCACGGCCGATAACCAGGCCAACACCTCGAGCGGCGGCAACGGCGCCGGCGTCGTCTTGGCGTTCAACACGCTCGGCTGGCAGTCGCAGAATTTCTACTTCAATGCGCTCGACGCCATTCTCGGCAGCCCGGATTACGACGAGGCGTTCGGCTCGTCGCCGCTGGCCGATGTCACCGCTTACGCGAGCAATTCGACGCTCGATGCCGTCCACGGCAGCATCAGCGTCGAGGGGCTGGAACAGGCCACGATCTTCGCCACGACCGGAAACGTCTCGGCCTCGCTCGCTTCCGGCCTGATCGGCGAGAGCAGCAGCTCGTACGGCGCCTTGATCGCGACCAATATGGTCAATGCGCAGGCCACCGCCTACATCACCTCAAACTCGACGACGACTGCCGGCGGCGGTGGACTTTCTGTCATCGCCAACGACGACGCCGAAATCACCTCCGACGACAACATGGAGATTTCGTCGACGTCGCAAAGCAGTCCTCAGGGCCTGCTGCTCAGCTATCTCGGCAATATCATCAACGATTATCAGTTCACGTCGGCCTCGGGCACGCAGACGGTCGATCCCGGCGATGTCGTTTACGACAACGGCACCATCTATGAATACACGCCGACGAACCAGCTCGCGGCGCAACTCGACCTCGGCGACTACAACCAAACCACTGATCCGACCGGGCAGGAGTACGCCACGTCCCCGAACTGGACGGCGGTCACTTACACGTCGCTCGCCGGCGACATTCCGGAGTTCAACCTCACCAACTCCAATGCCGAAGCGGCCGGCGCGATCTTCGTGCTCAACGATGTGCGCAGCACGGTCGCCGCCACGGTCACCGGAGGAACGCTGAATGCCGCCGGCGCGCTACTGATCGATGCGGAGAACAACGCCGTCATCGACGCCGACAATACCAGCACGATCATCGCCTCCGGCGGCAGCCCGATCGCCGGCGGCGACGCCTCCGCCTATAACGTCACGATCGCGTCGAACTACGTGCTCGCCAGCACCGTTGCCTCGGCCACCGACACCTCGTTGAACACGACCGTCGCCGGGGCCGACGTCGACGTCACCGCGCTCGACAATGCCTCGATCGACGCTGAAATGGATGCGTCGGCCTTTGCCGACAATTCCACTTACGGCATCGTGCTCGCATTCAACACCATCGGCTTCAACGAGCCGATCGGCGGATTCTTCGAAAACACCGTCGATGCGCTGTTCGGCACCGATCTGTCGGGCCCCAATCCGGATCTGGTCGAGGCGTACACCAGCGACACTTCGATCTCGTCGGATGGCGGCGTCGCCGTCACCGCCAATGACACCGCCAACATCACGTCCGACGTCAGCAATTCGTCGTTGGGCGTGCCGCCGTTCCTCACGGGACACCGGGGCACTTCAGTTGCCGCCGGGGGTGGCGTTAGTGTCGGCGCGACCATCGCCTATAACGCCGTTGACACCGATGTTCAGGCTTACGTCACCCAGGACAGCGGCGGTAGCCACTCCGTCAGCTCCGCCGGCGACATCGACATCGAGAGCAGTGACGTCGCGACTATTACTTCGACGGTGGTCACGCCGGTCGTCAAAATCGGCATTGATTTCTCCAACTCGTCTGCATCTGCAATCGGCATCTCGATCGCGCGCAACATCATCGACAGCAACGTCTCGGCGAACGACGGTGGCCGCGTCATCGGTACCGATCCGACGGCTTACGACACCGGACTCGATCTCACGGCATCCAACGGCAACATCAACATCACGGCGAGCGATACATCGGCTATCGCTTCGACTTCGGCGACCGCGGCGGTCGCGGTCAGCATTGGCGCCAGTGCCGGCGGCGTCGCTGGCGGCGGCGCCGTCGCTGTAAACACCATTCTCGGCAGCGTCATCGCCGACGTCCAAGGCGTCGCGCTCTCGGCGTCTGGCTCCAGCGGCAACGTCACGATTTCCGCCACGGACAACCGCCGGATTGTCGCCAACGTCGCAGCGCTGTCGGCCGACGCCTCGCTCGGCGATGCCGTGGCGCTCGGTGCCGCGGTTGCGCTCAACCTGATCGGCTGGAACGGCACGGTTGCCGACGAGACGGAAGACGCTCAGCAACCGATCATGGTGCAGGCCAACGTCGATGGCGGTTCGATCACCGCCAGCGGCACCGTCTCGATTACGGCGACGTCCGAGTCCTCGATCCATGCGCTGACGGCTGCGGTGGCAGTCGCCATCGGTATTTCGCTCACCGGCGGCGGCGACAGCGGTGAGGAAGGTGAAGGTGGCGCTAAGGATTCGTCGGAAAGCGGCGGCGAAACCGGCAACGTCGAAGACGGTGAAGGGGGTAGCTCGACCTCCGCTGAAGAAGAGGGTGAAGGAAAGACTTCGGACGGCGAGGGCGAGGGCGAAACCACGACCGACGAGGGCCAGGCCGACGGCGCCACCGTCGACGAAGGCGCGGATAATAACGGCGGCGCCGAGACCAACGAGGCGGAAGAAGGCGGCGCGGCTGCAGGCGACACCGAAAACGAGTCGAATACGTCTGCGACAAAAGATGGGGAAGGCAACAACGAGCCGGCGCAAACAGGCCAGCCCGCCGAGGGTGAAGAAAGCGGCGCCCAGAAGGGTAGCGTGACGACGGTCCTGAAGGGTTTGGGGCAGGGCGGCGGGTTGCTTGTCGGACTCGGCGGTGTCGTCAATTCATCGCAGGCCGGTAACGCCGCCGCGCCGACCTACACCACCAATTCCGGCACGGCGAACGGCCAGAATGTCGTCAACTCGCAGGCTCTTGACTACCGGTCAGACCGTTCAGCTCGATGCCAATTACGATACGGCGAACTATTCCGTTGGCGGCGGGTCGTCGACGCAAGCGATCGATCCCGGGCAGGTCGTCGACGACAGCGGCACGCTTTATCGCTACATCGGTTCCGGCGACACCACCGCGGACCTGTCGACCGGCGGCACGCCGCCGGATTTCACCAACACCAGCAATTGGGCGCAGATCGGCGGCACGGCCGGGGACACTTACGAATATCTCGGTCCGGCCAACACGCTCGATCTCAACAGCCAAGACTACACCAACGCCGCGCTGTGGACCGATATCACTGGCGGCACGTCGAGCGGCAGCAGCACCAGCGCTTCGTCGGTGCCGGTCGGCGTCGTCACCGCCACGCTCGGCGCCGGTCTTGGCTTCCTCGGCAGCGGCGGATCCTCGACCACCCCGCAATCGACCAGCACCGAGGAGGGCGAAGGCAAGGACGCGAGCGACGCCACCGATCCGGAAGGCGAGAACAATCCTGCAGAACCGGGCAACGAAACTGCGGCTCAAAAGTCGCCGCCTGGCGAAAGCGGGAGCGAAGGTAGCGGAGAAGGCAGCCTCAGCCTCACGGCTGCCGGCGTTTATACCGAGAACAAGATCGCCACGGTGGTCACGGCGACGGTCGAAAATACCACGACGATCAAGACCGGGGCCGGCGCTTCGCATGGGCTCGATGTCGCCGCAAGCGACACCGCGCAGATCACGTCGTTTGACGGCGCCGCGGCCGTCACGGCAAATCTTTCGGATGAAAGTGGCGATGCCGTGTCAATCGGCATCGGCATTGCGCGCAATACAATTCAGGACTCAGTTGAAGCTTCGGTCACCAACGCCGGCCAGATCGATGCGACGACTGGCGCTAATGCGCCGGTTAGCATCACCGCGACGCAGGATTCGGGAATCTTTGCCACATCGCTCGCAGCCTCGCTGTCCATTTCGGCAGGCGGCGAGAACGGCGTGGCTGTTGCTGGCGGCGGTTCGCTTGCCGACAACCTCATCGGCACCGACACAACGGCGACCTTGTCCGGGACGGCTGTCGGTGGTCCGAGCAATTCCACGGGCGAGTTGACCGTTGCGGCGACGAACTCGTCGACGATCGATGCCACCGTTGCAGCCGTATCCGGCACCGTCTCTTTCGGCGGCGAAAACGGCACAGGCGTCGGGATTGGTGCATCGCTCGCCCATAATCGCATCGGCGATGGGACCGACACCGGCACCGGGGAAGTCGAAGCGACGATTACGGATTCGACGATCGACAGCGACGGAATCAACGTCCAGGCGACGTCGAGCCAGGATCTTTCTTCGCTCGTGGCTGCGGGATCGGTCGCGCTGTCCGGCGGGGGCGAAGCCGGCACCGGCGTTGCTGGCGCGGGCGCGTTTGCCTTCAACGAAGTCGCTTTGACCATCGACGCCACTATCGATGGCGGGACCGGCGGTACACCGGATACGGCGACCGCCGACATCACCACCCAAGGAGCTGTCGCCGTTGCCGCTTCTGACGTAGCGACGATCGACGCCGATGTGTTGGCGGGCTCGGTCGCTGGCGGTTTTGGCGGCGAAAGCGGCGATGCGGTCGCGATCGGCGTCTCGTTCGCACGCAACTCCATCACCGATCCGGTCACTGCCTACATCGAGAACGTACCGTCGCTGCAGACCGGTGGCGGTGCCGTTTCCGTCACTGCCCAGGAAAGCGCGAGCATCGACGCCACGGCGGCTGCGGTCGCCATTGCGGTCAGCGTCGGCGGCGAGAACGCCGCGGGCGTAGCCGGTGGCGGAGCGCTTGCGGCCAACTTTATCGACGCTTCGACCGAGGCTTTCATCTCCGACACGACCTTGGGTCAGAGCGGGGGCAGCCAGGTCGGCTCGGTCACGGTTGCCGCGACGGATAGTTCGAGCATCGTCGCGACGATAGCGTCCATCGCGGCGACGGCCGGCGCCGGCGGCGAGGCGGGCGAAGGTTTCGCTATCGGCGTTTCCATCGCCTACAACCAGATCGCCGACGCGACCGGCTTCGGCAATGGTGAGGTCAGCGCCTACATCACCGGAAGCTCGGTTTATTCGAATGGCGACGTGACGGTCGCCGCCACGTCGAACGGTGAGATTACGGCGACGACCGTGGCGGTGGCCGCGGCGCTGTCGGGTGGCGGCGAGACCGGCGTGGGTGTCGCCGGCGCCGGCGTCGTCGTCTTCAACACGATCGCGGTCAACATCTCCGCCTACATCGACGACACCGGGGCCACCCAGACGATCGCCGCAGGCGGCTCGGTCACGGTGGCGGCCGTCGACACGGCGACGATTCTGTCGACCGCCGGCGCGGCCGCCGTGGCCGCCAGCTTCGGCGGCGAAGCCGGCGTATCGGTTGCGGTCGGCATGTCGATGGCGGCCAACGTCATCAACGATCCGGTCACCGCGTATATCAAGGGCGTCAGCCTGCTGACGACCGGCAGCGCCGGTGTAAATCTTTCGCCCAGCACCTATCAGGTCAATCCCGGCAGCACGCAGATCGAAACCGTCAGCAACGGCCAGACCGTGCAGCTTGCCGCCGGCTCCGGCAGCGGCTCGTATACCGCGCCTGACTTCGTTGACGGCAACAGCGGCACCGTCTCGATCAATCCGGGCGAGATCGTCTCCAACGGTACGGCGCTTTACCGTTACATCGGGTCGACGTCGCAGACCTTCACTCTTTCCAGCACGAATTTCGGCGACACGAGCACGTGGACGCTGGTCACGCCGTCGACGACGCCGAACTATATCGATGGCAGCGACATCACGACGACGGTGATCGCGGGGCAGTACGTCAAGAACGGCTCGACGGTTTATGAATACACTGGCGCCACGCCCGGAGTTTTCGACCTCTCCGGTGCCGCCGACGCCAACAACGCGCATCCGGCGCCCACCTTCTCCAACGCCAATTTGTGGACCGTGGTCGCCAGCACGACCACGCCGACTTACGTCGTCGGCAGTGCGGTATCGACCAGCGTCTCCGCCAACCAGATCGTGCAGAGCGGATCGATCTTCTATCAGTACATCGGCTCCAGCACGGTCACCTTCGACCTGTCGGGTAACTCCGACAGCAATGGTTCGCATCCGGCGCCGAATTTCAGTAACGGCGCTATCTGGCAGCAAGTCGGCGCGACCACCAGTGCGTTGGTGACGCCCGGCCAAGTCGTGCAGAGCGGCTCGAATTTCTATCGCTACGTCGGGTCGTCGGCACAAGCTTTCGATTTGTCCGGCAGCAGCGACACCTATTCCGGCGACCCGTCGCCGAATTTCAGCAATACCAGCCAGTGGGCGCAGATCAGCGGCACTTCCGGTGCGACGTATAAATATGTCGGCAGCACGCCGGTTACGATCGATCTGAGCAACCAGAACTATAACTCGAGCAACTGGCAGCAGGTCGGCTTCGTCGAAACTGCGGCACAAGGGACCGCGGCGCAGCAGCAGACGCTCAACGTCGGCGACACGGTCACGGTCAGCAACACTTACTTTTACGGCGCGCAGTACACCGCGTCGCAGGGCACGGAGACCCTGGCAGTGGGCGCCCGCGTCGAGAGCGCCGACGGTACGGTCTACACCTATGTCGGCCAAGCTGGCTCGGTGAACCTGTCGACAACGGACTTTGACAGCACGTCGCTGTGGCGGCTCACGCCGCCCGTGGCCTCCGGCAGTACCGAATACAAATATGTCGGATCGCAGAACAACAATCCACTGGATCTGAACAATCAGAATTACGCCACGTCCAATCTTTGGCAGCAGGTCGGCTTTGTCGACGTGGCCGCGCAGGAGAGCGCGACCATCCACGCCACGACGGTTGCAGCGGCGCTTTCGGTTGCGGCCGGCGGCGAGGCCGGTATTGCGGTCGCTGGCGGCGGCGCGGTGGCGCAGAATATCATTGCGGCTGAAACCTCCGCCTACATCCTGAACTCGACGCTCGGCCAGAGCGGCACGCTGGTCGGTGGCGTCACCGTCACTGCAACTGATGATTCAGACATCGAGTCGCTCGTCGGCGCGGTCGCAGCCTCGGTGTCGTTCGGCGGCGAGGCCGGCGTTGGCGTCGCAATCGGTGTGTCCTACGCCAGCAACGTCATCAATGACGGCACGGTTGCGGGAACAGGCAAAGTCACGGCCTATATCTCCTCCAGCACGATCGACGCTACCGGCCTGGTCGACGTCGAAGCCAATGCGGCCGAAACGATCGCCTCGACGACCGTGGCCGCCGCGGTTGCCCTTTCCGGCGGCGGCGAGGCCGGCATCGGTGTTTCCGGCGCCGGCGTCGGCGTCGGCAATCAAAGCAGTGTCGGCATCACAGCCGACATCAGCGGCGGCTCGATTACCGCGGGAGCGGTCACAGTCGCGGCAAGCAACTCGTCGACCATTGATGCCATCGCCGGCGCCGCAGCGCTGGCCGCCGGCTTTGGCGGCGAAGCCGGCGTCGCGGTGTCCATTGGATTGTCTGTTGCGGTGAACCAGATCGATGATCCGGTGACCGCCGACATCACCGACGTGTCGTCGCTCGTCACCGGCGGTGGCGCGGTGATCGTGACGGCAACCGAAGCAGCGGCCATCGCCGCGACATCGGTGGCCGCGGCAGTCTCGCTTGCAATCGGCGGAGCGGCCGGCGTGTCCGTCGCCGGCGGTGGCGCCAGCGCCAAGAACATCATCGAGGCAAAGTCGAGCGCCTATATTTCGCAATCCACGCTTGGCACGAGCGGAAGCGGCGATCAGGTCGGCGCCGTCACGGTTGCGGCCACCGACACGTCTTCGATCACGGCGCTGATTGCGGCGGTTGCCGCTTCCCTGGCATTCGGTGGGGCGGCCGGCGTTGGCGTCGCGATCGGCGTTTCGGTGGCATTCAATCAGATCACCGATGGCACGTTCAGCGGCACCGGCGCCGTCGACGCCTATATCCTCGACACGCCGATGGATGCGACCGGTCTGATCTCCATCGACGCGCAATCGCAGCAAACCATCAGCGCGATAACGGCGGCAGGTGCGGTCGGTATCGCCGGGGGCGGCGCGGCCGGCGTCGGCGTGTCCGCGGCCGGCGCCTCGGATGAAAATTACATCTCGGTCGCCGTCAGTGCGTCCCTCAGCTTCGATCCGTCCCCGACCTACATGGGCAGCAAGGCGGTCACGACGGGCGGTCTCGCGGTCGCGGCGAAGGACAATTCGAGCATATCGGCGTTCGTCGGCGCCGCATCGGTCGCCGGCGGCTTCGGCGGAGCGGCGGGCGTCGCGGTGTCGATCGGACTCTCGATCGCCCTGAATACGATCGACGATCCGGTGACGGCCTTCGTCACCAATGTCAGTTCGCTTTCGAGCGCCAATAACAACGTTTCGGTCACGGCGACCGAAGACGATTCAATCTCGGCGGTATCTGTCACAGCCTCATTTGCCGCCGGCGGCGGCGGCGCGGCGGGCGTCGCGGTCGGCGGCGGCGGCGCGTCGGCGAACAACGCCGTTGACGTCGAGACGAAGGCCTACATCTCCGGATCGAGCCTGTCGTCGGTCGGCGACGTGACGGTGAACGCGACGGAGTCGGGTTCGATCACCGCTTTGATCGCCGCTGTGGTCGGCACGGTCGGTGTCGGCGGCGCGGCGGGCGTTGGCGTCTCGATCGGCGCCTCGGTGGCACACAACACCATCGGCAACGGTGGCGGCGAGGTCTATGCCTACATCCTCGACACGCCGATTTCGACGTCCTCGACCGGTGTGATTTCGGTCACGGCCACCTCGTCCGAGACTGTCAGCGCGGAAGTGGCGGCAGGATCGGCGGCGTTGACGGCGGGCGGCGCAGCAGGGGTGGGCGTGTCGTTCGGCGGCGCCTTCGGCTTTAACGAGATCACGGTCTCGACCCGCGGCTACATCGACGAGGGCACCGGCGCCAACGATGCGACCGCGATGTACAACATCTCGTCCGACGGCGTGAACGTCGCTGCCATCGATACTGCAAACATCACCGCGGGCGTGGGGGCCGCTTCGGTCGCCGTATCGCTCGGCGGCGCGGCGGGCGTATCCGTGACGATCGCGCTGTCGATCGCGCGCAATACCATCAATGACGACCAGCAAGCCTACATCAGCGGCGTAAAGGCTCTGAATGCGGGCTTGGGGACTGTAAGCGCCGAAGTGACCGAAGGCGCGACCATCAATGCCGGCGCCATCGCGGCTTCGCTTGCCGCGGGCATCAGCGGTGTCGCTGGCGTAGCGGTTTCCGGAGCTGCAACGACCGCGGAAAATCTCATCGAGGTCGACGCGAACGCCTACATTGCGGATTCTTCGATCACCAGCGCCGGAGCCGTTACGGTCGAGAGCTCGGACACCTCGACGATCAATGCCATCGTCGACGCCGCCTCGGCGGCTGTTGCGGGGGGCATCGCCGGTGTCGGCGTCGCTTTCGGTGCTTCGGCGGCGCAGAACTACATCGACAACGGCGTCATCGGCGGTTCGGCCGGTCAGGTCGAAGCGTACATTCTCAACACCGGAATCGATGCTTCCGGTCTCATGACCGTAAAAACGATCACCGGCGAGACGATCGACGCCGACGTGGGCACGGTCGCGGCTGCCGTCACCGGCGGTCTGGTCGGTGTTTCGGTCGGCGTCGGCGTCGCCACCGCGATCAACGAGATCAGCATCAACGCCATCGCGGACATCGATGGGGACTCTGACGGTGTCAGTAGTGCACTCGTCGGGATTTCTGCTTCGGCTGGTGTCGGCGTTTCGGCCAAAGATACCTCGAACATCACGGCCGAGGTGGATTCGACGGCCGTTACCGCGGCTTTCGGCTTCGTCGGCGTCAGTGTTTCGGTCGGCGTCTCACAGGCAACCAACGAAATCAACAACAACATCGATGCTTACATCGAAAACGCGACTGTCAGCAGCACGGTAAACTTCACGACGACCGATGGCGGGACCGATCTGCAAAGCCTGACGCCCGGCCAGACCGTGCAACTCGCATCGACCTACGACACATCGAATTACATGGACGGCGAGGGGGTCGTAACCTCGTTGCTCAATCCCGGCAACGTGGTTCTGAGCAACGGTACGCTCTATCGCTATATCGGCTCGTCGTCGCAGGATTTCGATCTGACGGGCAGCCAGACCGACACCAATTCGCAGGATCCGTCGCCTGACTTCTCGGATCAAACGACGTGGCAACCGATTGCGGGAACGGCGGGTGCGGTCTACCAGTATGTCGGGACGGCAGGCCAGGTCGATCTTAACAATCAGGACTATACGAACACCGCGTTGTGGAAACTGGTGCCGTCGTCGGTATCTGTCGCTACAAACGAAGGTGCGACGATTACTGCGGAGGCAGCTTCGGCAGCGGTTGCCGTCAGCGGCGGCGCGGTCGGAGTGTCAGTCGCTGGCGGTGGCGCCGAGGCGACTAACGTCATCCTCGACAACACTGAAGCTTATCTTTCGGGCGGCTCGGTTACGGCGACCGGCAATGTCTCGACCAGCGCGCAGTCGACCGCGACGATCAACGCGGACATTCTCGCGGCTTCCGTCAGCGCTGCAGTTGGCGGCTTCGCAGACGCGGCCTCGATCGGCGTCGGCATTGCCGAGAACTACATCGGCTATCAGCTGATTGGCGGCACCGTTCCGGTGCAGGATTCCGACGTGGTCGAGGCCTATTCTTCAGGCACCAGCGTCACGGCCGGCGGCGCGTTCGACGAGACCGCGGCAGATACCTCGACGATCAACGCCGATGTTGCGGCGCTGTCGGCGGCACTGGTCGCGGGCTTCGCGGGCGACAGTCTGTCCGGTGCGGGCGCCACTGCGGAGAACTTTATCTCCGTGGACACCGAGGCGACCGTTTCGGGAAGTGGCGCATCCGGCATAAACGTCGGTTCGATCGACCTGAGCGCCGACGATCAGTCGACGATCTACGCCAACGTCGCGGCGGTGTCGTTGGCGGTTGCCGTCAGCCTTGGCGGCTCGCTGTCGATGAGCGAGTCGCTGGCGCAGAACACGATCGACAACGAAGTCCAGAGCTCGATCTCGAGCGCGACGGTCACGGCAGACGGACCGGTCACGGTGGACGCCGTCGAGGACGCTTCCATCACGGCAATCTCGGTTGCAGCAAGCGTTTCGGCGTCGATCGGCTTCTCCGGCAGCGCCGGCGCAGCCGTCGCGCTCAATACCATCGAAACGGATACGACAGCGTTCGTCGGATCGAACTCGTCGCTGACCGTCGACGACGACGGCGCAGTGATGATCAATGCCGACGACACGTCGTCGGCTACTGCGACAACCGGTTCGGCGAGCATCGCAGCGGGCATCATAGCCATCGCCGCCGGTGGCTCGAGCGCCAACGACACCATCACCAATAATGTCGCTGCCTACATCGATGCCTCGACGGTATCGGCGAGCGGCAGCGCAGTGACCGTTGAAGCGTCGGTACAGCCGGAAGCCTCGGCGACCGCCTACGGCGTAACCGCCGGCGATCTGGCGATCGGCACGTCGCTCGCATCGATCACGTTGACGCCAACGGTCCTTGCGACTGTCGGGGGGCCGAACATTACGGTGGGCAGCCTGTCGATCCTGGCAAATCTCAATCTGCCGACCGACGGTAATCCTGCGGCGAACGCGTACGCCGGCGGCTCCAGCGGCGGCATCGTTGCCGCCGTCGCCACCAACGTCACGACGACCAACAACGCTACCGTCACCGCAGGCCTTGGGACCGAGAGCAACGTTGCGTCTGCGGCGGGGATGGTGATCGCGGTTGCCGGCGAGCTGCTGATCGTTGCCAACAGCAACACCGAGCAGAGCGCGAACGCGTCGAACGCGTCGGTCGGTCTGGTGGCCGGCGGCGTCGCCGAGGCGACCGCCACTGCCACGAACACCACGACCGCGACGGTCGGAAATTATGCGCACGTCACCGCCGGCACTGTCCAGATCGGCGCCAACGGCAACGACAATAATTACGCTCAGACGATCGCCGGCAGCGGCGGCGTCGTGGCTGGCGACGCGGTCGAGCCGACGACGAACGATACGGCGACCACAGTGGCCTCCGTCGGTCAGGACGCGATCGTCAACGTCACCGGTGGATCCGCGGTCAGCGCCTTCGACATCACTGCGTCGCACACGGCGACGACCAACACGCGCGTGATCGCCGACGCCATTGGACTTCTCTCTGGCGCCGGCGAGCTGTCGACCGACAACATCACATCGAACGTCACGACGGGCATTAACGGCACGGTGACCGCGCTCTCGATCGCCGCCAATGCCGACAACACGTTCGACAAGCCGGAGCTTGACGACGGCAGCGGCGACAATGTCACCGGCGATACCGGCGGCCTTGCCAGCGCGGCAGGCGGCGAAGACGATGTCAATATCAGCTTCACGACGCTTGTCCTCGTCGGTGCCGACGCCAATCTGACGGTCGATGGCAGCAGCGCCGATCCGGGCGCGATTTCGTTCTCCGCGTTCAATAATTTCCAGGGTTACGACCAGCTCAGCTTCAAGACTGGCGGCGCGCTGGCCGGCGCGGCTGCTGACATTACGATCAATGCCCAGACCGATATCGCGGAAGTCGATGTCGAGGACGGTGCGCAACTGTCGAGCATCGGCCAGATCAACATGGCAGCCGATGGTGGCGGCTCGCTGACGACGGAGATCTATGCCAACACCTACGGCGCGGTCACGGCAGCCGACACCGACAGCAGCATCTACATCTCGCCGACCAACGACATTTTCGTCGGCACCGTGACCCCGACTGGCGACGACGTCGTCGGCCAAGGTCAGGCTGACACCACGGTCAATATCGGCGACATCGTCGAGAAGAACGGCACCCTCTACCGCTACGTCGGCAGCAGCCCGACGATCGTCAACTTCGCGTCGAACAGCACGACCTTCAGCGGCGATCAGTGGCAGGCCGTCAGCAGCTCGATCACCTCCGACCTCGACGTTTCGCTGCTGGCCGGCGAGAGCGCGGCTTTCGTTGCAGATAATTACCAGGTCAATGCGTACGAAGACGCCTTTGCGGGGTCGGTCGTTCCGCTGAGTGACGTGAACGCGAATGCTTATGTCACGCAGACCAACACGGTTGCGGTCTACGCGGCGACGACGATCAACACCGGCGGCAGCGCCAATCTGCAGACCAACTATCAGAATACGGCGGAGGCGTTCGCCCAAGCCAAATCCTCGAGTTGGGTAAGCGACGCTACCGGCGCGCTCGACTTCTCTCACGGGCGGCAACCCGGCCTACCAGTTCAACAACACCGCCAACTCGACCGTTCAGGGCAGGGTCGAGGTCGATGGCACGATCAATACCGGCCTCAACCGCAATATCGCGATCGACTTCGTGTCGGATATCGTCGGACAGGGTGGGTCCGCGACGATCATCAATTCCGGCGATGTGGTCGAGGAGATCAACGGCAATGGGGTCGGTACGTCGTATCAATACATCGGATCGAGTCCGATTACGCTCGATCTCTCCTCGAGTGGCACAAGCGCCACAGAGGCGGATCTCGGCAACACGGCGCTATGGCAGCTCGATACGGGTGCGGCGCCCACGATCGCCACGGATTATGCGGACATCGTCGGCTCAGGCGGCGCAGGCAGCGTCATTGATCCCGGCGACTATGTCGCAACGATCGCCAGCGACGGTACTGTCACCACGTATTCCTACACCGGATCGAGCCCGATCACGCTCGATCTCTCCGCAACCGGCACGGCTCCGAACTTCGGCGACGGGCAGTGGGAGCAGCTCTCGACAAACCCGCCGGCGGCATTCGGACCCGGCGTTCAAAAGCTCGCTTACGCGGCTACGGTCAAGACGAAATCATCCGGCATTGTGACGTCGTACGAGGACGCGGAAGCGCAACTCCTCAGCTACATCGACATACAAAACCAGATTACCAGCGGCTATATTTCGGGCAGCACCACGCAGCATAACCCGCCCGATCCGACGGTCGCGGCGCAGATCACGTTCGATCAGACCGAACTTCAGTCGCTCGAGCAGTCACTCCAGGCGGAAGGCCTGGTTGCGTTGGATAGCAACGGCAATCCGATCACCGATTCGCAGGGCTACGACATCGTCGTCCAGAAGCAGGTTCAGGCCATCGACGTCGCGCCGTTCACCGCCGAGGCCGGACAGATTTATCTGTTCGGCAATCAGGTTCAGGGCACCGGTACGCTCAACGCGCCGGTAGGGGTCAATGTCAACCTGACGAACTTCACGGTCGCATCTCTGCAGATCGAGGGCATTACCGTACCGCAGAATATCGGCGGCATATATCTCAACGGCGGGCTGCTCGACGACAGCACGGTCGCCGCGGACAACACGGCGATCAACCAAGCCAATTCGTCCAAAGCCGGAGCGAATTTCGACTCGATCTCGCTGTCGCAGCCGCCGGCGCCGCCGGCGCCCGGTACGCCGCCAAGCGCTCACATCACCATAACGAATGAAGAGGTGGATCTGACGCAGACGGAAATCTCCGCCGGCATCACGCAGCCCGACATCATTATCAACGGCGCCATCGACGCGGTGTTTGCATCGCTGAGCATTTTCTCGCTCCACGACATCAACGTTACGCAGACCGCTGAAATCAATGTCTATTCGCAAGATTTCACGTCCACGAACAACGTTACGATCGACGAAGTTATGTTCTACGCGTCGGGAGATCCGGCCGGACAGGTCTTGGGAACGCCCGCCGACGCCGAGTCGGAGATAGCAAACGGCGATGCCGACATCGTCGCTTACGAAAACACGCCGCAAGTCGGCGTCAATCCTCAGACCGGCGCCCAGCTGGTTTCACAGACGATCGAAATCGACTCGGAATATGTCGACCTCAATGGCAGCATCACCGCTGGTCAGGCCAACGAGACGCTCACGCTTGATCCGTCGGAGATCGACTCGCAAATTGCTGCATATGTACAGCGGGGCGCATCGTCGTCTCAGGTGCTGACGCTGTCGTCAGCCGACGATCCGAATGAAGATTTCCTCGTCTTCTACACCCCTGGAACGGACGGCGGGCAGGGCAGCATCGAGGTCCAGCCCGTGTCGCTTGCCGGCGGCACCATTACCATCAAGGGGCACATCGCCAGTACGTCGACGGCGACGCTCGATGCGTTCGGCTATTACGGCGATGTCAACATCGTCAACAACACCAGCTACAACCTGGTGGTCGACGGCGTCAACGTGGCGCAAGCCGGCTCGGGGCTGGTCGACATAACGGACTACAACCAGACCGACGGCAACGGAAACGTGCTCGAGACGAAATACGTTTCGACGGCCGGCGGCGGCATGTCGGTTCTCGACCAACTATGTGAATGCGAGCACGGATGCAGCGGCGGGCGCCGGTTCGGTCGTAACCGCGGCGACGCTCGTCGTCACCGGCTCGATCTCGGGCCGACGCTGACCGTGACGGGAATTACGCTCAATGGCACGCCGGTCACGGCGAACGTTCTGACTGCCGGTGATGTGCTCACCGGGGCGGGCCTGCTGCCGGGCACGACGATCGTCTCGCAAAACACCAGCGCCGGCAATACGGAGAAGGTTGACGAGGACGGTACTTACGTCACTGAAATCGGAGGCATCGGCACCTATCAGCTCAGCACGTCACAAACCGCCAGCGGGCAATTCAGCGTCAGCAATTCTTCGATATTCCAGCCCGAACAGGGCTTGCGCTACAACTTTACAGTCGAGTGGGGCACGCAAACTCTCAACACCCGCACCTATTCGACGAGCGCGTGGCTCGGCGCCATCAATCTCGGCAGTTCGACCAATTACGACCAGGGTACGCCGGTCGTTATCGGACAACCTGAGATCCTGGCATCAAGCCTCTATTACTATGTCGACTCTTCATCCGAGCCTTACCTGTACTCGCAAAGCACGGTGCAAACGAGCGACACGGGTTACGTCGCTTACAAGAATTGGACGACCAGCACGTGGTACGGCAAGAAGACGTATTACGAAGAAGCCCATCAGACCGTTGACGATACGCACATCGCCGACACGTCGATCAGGGCGGATATGCCGGTTATCGTGCAGTTCACCGGCACGTCCACGGCCGGCATCAACATCTCGTCGCCGTACAGCAGCGTCGAGATCCTGGGCGATCTGACGAACGATACCGGCACCACGAGCATCACGGCCGGAGGCACGATCACCGCCCCGGCACCCAACACGACCATCGAGGGCGTCAACGTGACGCTGCACGCCGGCACGGGGATTGGCACCGCCAGCGGCAGTTCCAGCGCCGGCAGCAACAACAATTCGATTTCGCTGCAGCCGATCGACGTCGAGCTTGCATCCAGTGCCGGCTTGGCGGCAGTGCCGTCGCTGCCAAGTGGAGCGCAACTCGATTTCGCCAACGTGGCCGGCTCCAATGGTACGCTCGACGGAACCATCACGCTGACCAACGGTGGGAGCTGGTCGTCCCTGGGTTACTCGGTCGGCGGCGGCATTTATGTGCAAGGAACGGACGCCGACGCCAACGGCACGACTTTCGACGCCACCGGTCCGAACCCCTACTACACGATCAAATCGATAAGCGGCTCGACGCTCACGCTGACGAGCGCGCTGTTGGGGTCGCTCGACGCCAATCAAGGCACCGAAAACAACGTCAGCGACAATGTGGCCCCGGTCCTTGTCAATCTGCAGGGCGGGTTGGCGGGCACGCCAACGGCGACGCAGGTGAGCTTCGCCAATTCGGGCGCCAACGGGACGATCAGTCTCGCGAGTGGCAATTGGGCTTCGTTGGGTTATTCGGTTGGCCAAGGCATCTATATTTCGTCCGGCCTCAACGCCAATGAGACCTTCAATGCCACCGATCCCGGCACCTACTACACCATCACTGGAATCAACGGTTCGACCCTGACGTTGGCCGAAGCGTTGGGTCAAACCGGTAGCAACGTCACCGTCGACCTCGTGCCCGTGAATGTCGGGTCGAGCCTGACGGCCACGACGACGGATGGCGCGATTTACGTGGCCTCTCCGACCGAGGGGCTGCAAATTCGCAATGTCACCGCCGGTGGCGACCAGGCTGTCAATATTTCGGCGCTGGGGTCCATCTTCGCGGCCGGCGCCACCGGCTACATCGGCGGCGGCAATGTAACCATCGATGCGAAGGCCGGTGGTTCTGTTGGTATCCAGGACACACCGATCCAGCTGAATGTCGGCCAACAGTCGGCCGATCAGCTCAATCTGACTGCCTCGGGCGGAGTTTATCTCGAGCAGCAACAGGGCAATTTGGCGATCTTCCAAATTACCACCGACGGTGCAGTCGATATCACGGTCGACAATGGCAGCGTCGTCAACGTCAACACCAACATCGAGCAAGACCCGCGCACGGTTGCTGAACTCGAGCAGGGCGTATGGACAGCGTTGCAACTGACCGCCGCAACGGGCGCGGAGGCCAGCATCCAGTCGGCGCTGACCGAATACCAGACCAGCCAGCAGAACGAGTACGAGACCTATTGGACCGATCAGAACGAGCTGGTGAACGGCGAAGTCGTTCTGCCGTCGAGCGAGATCAGCTACTACGCCGGCGTCTATCAGGCGGAGGCTGTCGCGCAAGGGGCGACGACCCCGGCTGCCATCAGCGCGTTCGTCAACAGTTCGATCGCCACGCTGGAATTGGCGGCGACGCAACAATACTACAGTCTTGCGGCGATCTACGGGCCGGGCGGCACCTACGCGACCTCTGTCGCCAGCGGCACCAGCAACTTCGACGCGGCCACGAACTCGACCGTCACCTCGACGACCAGCTCGGTGGCCGAGACCCTTCCCGCCGACATCGTTTACGGCAACGTCAACGGACTAGGGACGCTTACCTTGGCGGCCGGCGGAAGCTGGTCGAACCTTGGTTACGTCGCCGGCGAGGGCATCTACATCAACTCGTCGACCGATCCGAACAGCAATGGCGCGACGTTCAGCGCCGCCGCGGCCAATCCGTACTACACGATCAAGTCGATCAGTTCGAACGGGACCGTCCTGACGCTGACGACGGCTCTGACGGTTGATGACACCTCGACGGTTGATGTCTCGCCTGTCGCAGTCGGTAGCCCGAGCACGTTGCAGGCCACCGCGATCGCCACGCAGGTCAACTTCGTTGGCGCGACGACGGCGGTCGTTGCCTTCGGCAATACCGGTATCGGCGCCAACGAAGCCGGCACGATCACGCTGACCAACGGCACGAGCTGGTCGGCGCTCGGCTTCACGGTTGGAAGCGGGATTTTCGTCGGTTCATCGACCGATGCCAACGCCAACGGCGCAGCCTTCAATGCGAGCTCGTCGAATCCGTACTACACAATCGCCGCCGTCAACGGCAACGTGCTGACGCTGCAAGCCGGCGAAACGTTCCACACGCCGGAAACGAGCGCGGCGGTCAGCGTCCAGGCTGTCACCATCGGTGCCACGCCGGCGCAGAGCACGCTGGCGTCGGCTATCACCTTGACGAACGGCGGGAGCTGGTCGTCGCTCGGTTACACGGTCGGTCAGGGCATCTACGTCGGTGGAACCGACTCCAACGCCAACGGTGCCACCTTTGCCGGCGGCAACTATGATACCGTCACTGCCATCAACGGCGACGTATTGGTCGTCAGCAAGCAACTGACGACCGAGTCCAATATCACTGTAAATCTTGCGCCGGTAGCGATCAACGCAACGACGCCGGCCGACAGCACTCTGCTGCCGGTTGCGATTCCGTTGTCGGTCGCGTTCCAAAGCAACGGAACCACAAGCACGTTGACGCTGACGAACGGTGAGAACTGGGCGGACCTCGGCTATCAGGTCAACCAGGGCATTTTCGTCGGCTCGTCGTCCGATCCCAACAGCAACGGCGCGGTCTTCAACGCCAGCAACACCAATGCCTATTACACGATCGCCGCGATCAACGGCGACGTATTGACGTTACAGAGCGGTGAGAACGTCAAGGCGCAAGCGACGCTGAACGTATCTCCGGTAACGATCAACACGACGCCGAGCGACAGCGTCTTGACCCCGGTCACGATCGCAACCAGCACGGCGGTCCAGACCACCGTCACCGGCAGCCTGAATGGCGCGACCCCGGTTGCGGCCACGGTCAATTTCGGCAATTCCGGCAGCGACGGCACGATCACGCTGTCGAACGGCGCAAACTGGAGCGGCTACACCGTCGGCGAGGGAATCTTTGTCGGTTCTTCGACCGACGTGAACGCGAACGGCGCCTCGTTCAGCGCCAGTGCGACCAATCCTTACTATACGATCACCGCGATCAACGGCGCGACCATCACAGTGAGTGCGCCACTGGTGGGTGAGAACAATGTCAACGTGACGGCTGCGCCGGTCACGATTACGACCACCCACGCCAACGTGGCCGTGGATGCCTATAATCCTTACGCCTACGATCCGAATTTCACCTACCTCCTGACGCAGACGGAGGTGAATAACCTCACCGGCAGCATCAAGGTCTGGACGCCGACCGAATTGTTGTCGGGCATCAGTGCCGGCCTGCTCAACACGACCACAACCACCCAGGTCAACGTTGTCGACGCGACGACTGCCAACATCATCGCTTCGAGCGTCAAAATCACCGCGAAGCAGGGCAGCAGTTCAAGCGGCAACATCGGGTCGCTGGTCAATCCCGTTACCAATTTCAATTCGTCGGCGGATCAAGTCGGATTCGTCGTCGGCTCGGCAATCAACGGCACGCCCGCGCAGCTGGCGCTCGCGGCCGCTGAACTGTCCGATCTGAACTTCCTGCAGACGATTCCCGTGTCGGTGACCGTCAACTTCAGCGGCGACACGATGACGCTCTCCAACGGCGAGAATTGGAGCGGCGTTACTCTTACCGGTACTCCGATCACCATCAACGGCACGAGCGAAACCACCTACAGTCTCGCCGATTTGGTGGCCAATGCTCCGGCGAACTCTCCGGTTTATTTGTTCGTCGGCGGCAGCACGCTGAACGCGACACAGAACGGCTCTTATCTGCAGGTCGCCAGCGTCAGCGGTTCGACCGTTACCTTCACACTGCCGGCAAATACCTCGCTGACCGGGGAAACGAGCCAGCAGATTCTGGTGGCGCCGGTCGTCACCAATCTCGCAAGCACCGACGACAGCACCGCCGGCACCTCGACGGCCCAGTACGTCAATTTCGGCGACAACGGCAACAGCGGCACGATCACGCTGGTCGGCGGAACCTGGAATACCTCGAACTATCAGGCGGGCGGCGGCATCTATATCGGCCCGACGTCGAGCAATCCCAATGATCCGAACGCCAACGGCGCGAGCTTCAGCGCGACCCCCGGCGGCTATTACACCATCGCTTCGGTGAGCGGCAGCGTGCTGACGCTGCAGTGGGGCGAGACGCTGACGTCTGAACAAGACGTGCAGGTCAACGTCGCGCCGGTGACGATCGATATTCAAAGCGGCGCGGCAAACGTCGAGTATGTGCTGATCACGCAAAGCCGCGACATTGGGATTTTGCCGGCGGTGACAGCCACGGCGCTCCCCGTCACGGCCTCGGCGACGGGCTTTGTCTATCTGGCATCGGGCTACAACGATCTGGATCTGACGAACATCGTTTCGACCGGAGGCGGGGACGTCCGCGTCCGCACCGAGGGCGATCTCGTCAACGACGCGTCGAGCGGCGTGAACGTGCAGGGCGGCGACCTCGTCCTCGAGGGTGGCCAAGGCTATATCGGCACACTCGCCGAACCCGTCACCATCGACATCGATGACGGCGGCAGCCTGACGGCGCGCGCGACCAGCGACATTTATATCACCGCGCCGAGCGGCGATATTCCGGTTGAAGCCATCTACACGGCCGACGGCGGTGTCTATCTCATCGCCGACGACGGCTCGATCTTCGATGCCATCCAGTCCGATTACGCCAAGATCCAGGCGGATTGGATAGAGCTGTACGCCGGCGACTACATCGGCGGGTCGGAGGGATCTGCGCCTTCTTACGGCACGGGCGACGCGACGCTGACCGATATCGACGCTGTGCAGCTCGATGCACTGCACGTTGATGTTGTCTATACGGGCAGTGGGGCGTGGGCTGGAGGTACGAGCGGGTCGTTGCGTGCCTATGCGCACGGTTCGATCGACATCGACCAGACCACCGGCGATCTTAATCTGCTCGACGCCTATTCGGCCACCGGCGACGTCATGCTGGACGCGCAGGGCAACATCAACGCCTTCAATCTGGCCGCTTCGGCCGACCTTAACTCCACGCCCACTCTTGCCGATGGCTATGCCAGCGTTTACGGCAACAACATCTGGATCGAAGCAGGTCTGGGTCTACCCGGCACGACGGCGGTCGGCGGCATCGGCAGCGGCGCAACCTCGGCTGTCAACATCGTCTCATCATTCTCAGGCGGTGCAGACTTCGGGAAGGTTACGGCACTATCGTCGAGCGCGGGACCAACGTCGACGACGGGCTATATCTATCTCGACGAAGTCGCGACCACGCTGTCGACGACGAGCAACGACGACATCCAGCTGATGTCCGTGGGCACGGGGTCTTGGGGTACCGCCTTCATCACCGCGCTTCAGGGCAATATCCTGAGCGGACGCAGCGACGACAACGCCATCGTCAAGTCAGGCATGGCCGACCTGATCGCGGAAGGCGGCGTCGGGCAACTCGGCTACAACGGCGTCGACGGCGTCAACAAATACGGCGGCAGCAGCTTTATCGTCAGTACCACCGGGAACCTCGAAGCCGATGCGATTACCGGCAGCATCTGGCTGTGGAATATCGGCGCTCTTGTCGTCGGTGGCGTCGTGCCGGCGTCGGCGACACCGTACGCGCTTTACGCGGTGGACGGCACCATCACCATGAAGACGTCGAGTCCGCTGGACATCAGCGAGGACATCGACGCGGCCGGCGACATCGTCAAACAAGCCGGGCAATCGGCCGAAGACGACGATAATCTGACCGTCGACACCGGAGTCACGATCACGTCGACGAGCGGCTCGATCACGCTCGGCGCCGGCAACAACATCACGCTCGACGGCTCGGTCACGGTCAATCAGATAACGACCGCGGGCGCTGCGCTTGATGCGTACAATGCCATTACGCTCGACTCGGGCGATTACGACACCTCGTCCGACACCGACACCGACAACATCACGATCCAGTCGGGTGCCGCGCTGACAGCCGGCACGTCGATCACGTTCAACTCGCCCGACAACATCACCATCGGCGCGGCGACTTTGACGGCAAATGGCTCCGGCGGTATCGGCCTGAATGCCGGCACCGATTACACCGGCGTCAACGTGCCCACGACCGGCAGCCAAACCATCACGACCGCGGTAGCAACGCCGAATGACAACTTCAACAGCGTCACCGTGCAGGATGGCGCCGATCTGTGGGCCAAGACCGACGCCATCGCCATCGACGCGCCGGACAACGTCACCATCGGCAGCGCGGAGCTGATGGCCCATACGAGCATCACGCTCAATGCCGGGAACCAGGCCAAGTCGGTTGCGGCGACCGACGACACGACCAATAACGTGACGATCGAGGCAGGCGCCGACCTGCAGGCCGGCACTTCGATTACCGTCGACGCTGCCAACGACATCACTGTCGATGGGGCCGCAGGCAGCGGCGCCACGCAGATTACCGCGACGACGGGGGCGGTCACTTTCAATGCGGGCGACCTGACGACCTACTCGAGCCTGCCGACGGATACGACGAGCGACAGCGTCGTCATCGAGGCAGGCGCGACGGTTACGTCCACGGATTTGTCGGTCCTGATCGATGCAGGCAACAACATTACCCTCGACGGCTCGATACTGACAAACGACGTTGTCACCGTGGTAGGAGCCGCGCTGGACGCCGGCACGAGCATCACGCTCGATGCCGGCTATTTCGATGCGCCGTCGGCCGCGGCGACCGACGACCTCGGCATCCAATCCGGCGCGACGCTGACGGCCGGCACGGCGGGCTTCGCTACCACCGGGAACATCACGCTCGACGCCGCCAACAGTATCACCATCGGAGCCGCGACGCTGACCGCCGACACCGGCAGCATAACGCTCAACGCCGGCAATCAGTCTGAATCGGTGGCGGCGACGGATGACAGCACCAATAACATCGTCATCGAAAGCGGCGCCGATATTTCGGCGGAGGGCGGGGCGATCACCGCCAACGCGGCGGACGACATTACTATCGGTGCCGCGCAGCTGACGGCGCAGACCACCATCACGCTGAACGCCGGCAATCAGAGCACATCATCGGCGGCGACGGACGGAACCACCGACAGCGCGACTTTCGACGCCGGTGCGATCCTCCAGGCCACCACCGGTTCGCTGACGGTCAATGCCGGCAACGATATCACGCTCGAAGGCGGTGTCGCCAACGGCCAGATCGTCGCCACCGCCGGCGCGAGTTTGTCTGCCTATACCGCAGTCGTTCTCAATGCCGGCAGCACCGCGACCAGAAACCCGACCGCCGCGAATGACATCGACAGTGTCACGATCGGTTCCGGCGCGTCGGTCACGTCGACGACCTCGTCGATCACCGTCGACGCGGCGAACGATATCACTATCGACGGTGCTGCGAACCCGCTCGCGGCGGCGCAGTTGAACGCCATCACGTCGATCACGCTACGGGCCGGTTACCTCAGCGACACCGGCACGTTCGATACCAACAACGTCGTCGTCGACGTGTTCGCCGCGTTCACGGTTACTTATTTGTACGTCTATACCGGCGGTGGTGACGACGACGTCGAGTTCAGCCCGACGGCGCTGGATGCCGACACTTTTGTCGACACTGGCGCGGGCGATGACTACATCCATGTCTACAACCTGCCCAACCTGACAAGTTACTCTAACTACGTCGCGAACGACGGAGTCGTCGCCAACACCATCAATCCGCTGGTCGATAACACGATCAATCTCGACGGCGGCGACGGCGCCGACACTTACGACGTCGACGCGACCGACGCCACTAACTACGTCATCAACGTCAACGATTCAGGTAACGATTATCTGGACGGGCTGAACACGCTGATCATCAACGGTTACGCCACGACGTCAGGGCAGGAATTCCTGCTGCGCACCAACTTCGTCGCCATTCTCGAATCGGACGGCCTGCCGGTCTATCAGCGCATCAACTACAACAACACGATCACGGGCGGCCTGGAGATCAACGGCGGCGACGTCTCGAACACGACGGACGGCAACTCGTTCTATCTCGACGGCAATTCGGCGGTCACGACCATCAACGCCGGCAACGGCGCCGACTTCTTCCAGGTCGGCCAGGTCTACGATACGAGCGACTTTGACGGTCCGGCAGACGGCAAAGTCAGCGTCGGCTCCATTTCGGGTGACGGCCTCAATCTGACCGAGGTCGAACTGGGCGTCGATCCGGCCACCTATGCGGAACTGTCCGACGGTGTCGACTATTCGACGGTGCTCTATGGCGGCGCCGGCGTCGATACATTCGAGGTCTATTCGAACCAGGCCGACCTCGCGATGATCGGCGGCAGCGGCAACGACACCTTCATCGTCCGCGCTTTTCTGGTCGCGGCCGGCACGCACATCGGCGTGCAGGGCGGCAGCGGCAACGACACCATCGAATATAATGTCGACGCTCCGGTCGATATCGAAGGCGGCACCGGCTTCAACACGCTCGTGCTGCTCGGCACCGAGGCCAACGATACGTTCGTCGTCACGCAGGACGGCATCTTCGGCGGCGGCCTCAATATCAGCTATACCAACATCCAGGCCGTCACGATCGATGCCCTCGAGGGCAACGACACCATCTACGTGGAATCGACGCCGCAAGACGTGGTCACGACCATCAATGGCGGCGACGGCAACGACACCACCATCGTCGGTGGCGACGTGACCGGCGCCGTGATCTCTTCGAGCTCGCAAGGCTCTTCCAGCGTCACCAACAACGGGGTGAGCAGCAGCGATCCCCTTTACGACGACCTGTTCGCGCCCGGGATCCAGATATCGGTCGGCAATACCTCGGGCGGCGCAGTGATCAGCCAGCAGTCGCAGTCGATCGTCCATGTCGGCGACCCAAGCTCGATGTCGTACTTCACGGTCAGCGCACCGACACTCACGGATTCGAATGGAAATCCGATCAACCTGGCCCCGGGACAGACTGCTTACGTCGACGTCACGCCGACCTTGCCGTCGGCGGAGTGGGGCAGCGAGCATGCCAATTCGCTTCAGGTCTCGACCGACCCGAGCAACGCCAACAGCTGGTCGTCGAGCCTGGTGCTCGCGTTCACCAACACCGGCACCGTCGACAACCCGATCCTCACTCCGACGCAGACCGTGTATATGCGCGCGGCGCCGACGAGCAATTTCAGCTATACGAGGAATGAGACGATCGTCGTCGCCAGCACGGTGTACGCCGTCGGTGGCAGCACGAGCAGCGACAATGCGTTCGACGCCCTCGTCCTGCCGGTTGTGAAAGTCACGCTGGAGAGCAGCGCGAGCGGCTTGATCATCGACCAGGGGCAGGCATCGACCACCACGGTCGGCGGACAATCCATCACGACCTACACCCCGCAGGCGACCACGATCGTCGCCGGCCAGACGACGTACACCTACAATCTGTCACTGAACCAGCAGCCGACCGGAACGGTTTATGTCGCCCTGACCGGTCCGGACGGTGGCGCGCTGCCGAGCGGAATCGTTTTGACCGGCACGAATCTGCAGACCGTAGACGGCGTCGTCTATGCCGAGTTCAATTCCTTGGATTGGAATACGCCGCAGGCGATCACCGTTTCCTCGACGGCCACCGGGTCGCACGACGAGCAGTCGATCGATATCGAGCAATGGGTGTCTGATGTGCCGCCTGGCAACGCAAACTTTGCGGCGAGCGCAATAGAGGCGGGCGACGTCAACATCAAGGTTGCCGCCACCAATACCCCCGGCGTTCTGTTGCTGCAGCCGCCGGGCTCGGTCGCCGTCACGCCGGCGCAGACCTACACCTATCAAATGGTGTTGACGGGACAGCCGACCGGGAACGTCACCGTGGCGCTGGAAAGCGACGGGCAGACTTACGCGACGAGTTCCGCCGCTGGGTTCGATCCCACGGTGTTCGATCCGAATGGAGGCAATCCATATTATGTCGTCACCGGTGTCGACTACGACAGCGGTACGAACACCACGACGCTGACGGTGCAGGCCGCGCCGGGATTCACCCCAGCGGCGTTCACCGACGAAACCGGCGTTTCGGTCAATCTCGCGCCAGTCACCATTACCGAGGGCACACAGACTCAGCAGAACTTGACCTTCGGTAATGTCGGCTCCGGCACAACCGAGGCCGGCACCATCACGCTCGCGGCCGGCAGCCAAAGCTGGGCAAGCCTCGGCTACACGGTCGGAAATGGCATCTACATCAACGGCACCGCAAGGGCGGGCAGCAATGCCAACGGCACGAGCTTCGATGCGACCCGATCTCTGGGCTACTACACGATCGCATCGATCAACGGTCTGACGCTGACCTTGCAGCAAGGGCAGGTGCTGACGGCCGATCCGACGGCTGCCAACTACACCATCGCCGCAGTCACGCTCGCAGCCGGTTCGACGGTCGCGTCGCAAGTGGATTTCGGCGGCGGAACGATCACGCTGAGCGGCAACGCGAGCGGCTACTCTGTCGGCCAGGGCATCTTCGTCGGCTCGACGACCGACAAAAACGCCAATTCCTTCGGCCAAACGATCACCTACACGCCCGCGAACTGGAACATTCCTGTCACGCTGACGCTGAATCAAAATCTCAACTACACCCCGCCGGCCAGCGGCAGCACCAATCAGGCCAGCAGTCCGGTAACGGATATGACGTTCCCGGCGGAGCCGCACACGCTCGCCGACATTCAGGGCCCGCTCATTGTCGATGGCGGCACGGAGGCTGGACAGCCAACGCTCGTATCGTCGGTCGCTCTGCCCTACGAACTCAACACGCCGGTCTCCGAGCCAAGCGGTCCGGGCGAAGGCGCCGGTGTGGCGGGAATCGACTCGCTCGAGATCTTCGACGACGGCGCGCACGGCAACGAAACCGGTTCGTTGACGACACTGCCGCCGGATGCCCTGTTCGGCACGCCCGTCGTCGCCGGCAATTCCGACTTCGACAGCGACTATGGCGACAACATCAGCGGGCTCGATATTCCACTGCTGGTGGTTCCGGGGCAGCAGCCCACCGGCGAAACCATCACGCCGACGTCGATCACCAGCAACGACGGCACCGTCTATGAGGACGGCATCAGCTTCGTCAATCTCGACGCGGTCGAGCTGTATCTCGGCACCGGCAACGATACGTTCACCATCGATACGACCGAGGCGACGATCAACACCGCCGACGGCCATCAGACCATGATGGTGATCGAAGGCGGCGGCGGCTCCAACACCATCAACGTCGCGGCCAGCCAGGATCCGCTGGTCCTCTACGGCAGCGATTCCGGCGACGGATCGCACACCGATATCGTCGGGGGCTTCGAATATAGCGGGCTGCCGAGCGAGCTGACGCCGGATGCGTACAGCTTCAACAACTACGGCTACGACATGATCAACGCGTCGGGCGCGACCGGCACCGTCGTGATCGTCGGCGGCCCCGACGGCAATACCATTACCGGCGGCTCGGGCATCACCTGGATTGCCGGCAACGGCGGTGGCGACATCATCACCGCTTCGGGCACGCAGAATTACATCTTCGGCGACTCGAGCTTTGTCGTCGGTCAGCCGGAACTCGAGACCTTCAACAACGAAACGTTCACTGTTCTCGATCTGACGGTGCCGACCCTCACGATCGACAACAGCGGCAACTCGGACGGCAGCAACGACATCACCGTCACCGGTAGCGGACAGAGCGTCGTTTTCGGCGACTACGCGACGATGACGATCGCCACGGTGACTGACAACAACGGCACGATTGCCGTCACCGACGAGCCGCAGGGCATTGCCGATCCGTTCGGCACCCTCGGCACGACGGTCACTGTCCAGATTACGTCGGTCAACACCGCGCTCGGCGGCAACAACATCATCAATGTCAGCAACGTCGACAGCACGGACATGGTGATCGGCGGCGCCGGCGACGACCGCATCGTTCTCGGCTCCGGCGGTCAGAACATCGTGCTCGGCGACAACGGCGAGATCAATTACACCTACACCCCGGGCGCCACCGTTCTCGCGGGCACCAACGTTCTCACCTCGATCGAGTCGATCGACCCGCTGCACGGCGGCGATGACGTCATCAGCGGCCAGTGGGTCACTGGCCTGCCGACCTCGGTCATCTTCGGCAACAACGGCGATGCCGGTACTATTACCCTTGCCAGCGGGACTTGGGCGAGCCTCGGTTACGCGGTCAACGAAGGCATCTACGTTGAAGGTGCGGCGGGTAACGGCAACGGCGCAACCTTTACCGGCGGCAACTTCTACACGATTACCGGGATCAGCAATGACGGCGCGACGCTGACGCTAGCGCAGACGCTGGCGGTGACGGGCAGCGCCACCGCCAATCTCGCGCCGGTGACGATCAACACGCAGAACTCGAACCAGAGCACGCTCAGCGCGGTCCCGACGACGGTCAACTTCAATACTGGCGCCGGCGTCAGTACCATCACATTGGCCAGCGGCAGCTGGGAAGCGCTTGGATACACGGTGGGCCAAGGCATTTATGTTCAGGGCGATCCCCAGGACGTCGCCAATGGCAATGGCGCAAGCTTTACCGGCACAATTACTACACGATCGCCGCGATCAGCGGTGCCACGCTCACGTTGCAGGGCAGTCCCGCCTTGATCGATGAGACCGGCGTCCCGGTCAACCTGTCGCCGGTCGCGATCAACACCGTCAACAGCTCCCAGCGCACCGCCGGCGCGACCGCATCAGCCCAGGTCATTTTCGGGAACCTCGTCAATTCCACGAATGCTCCAATCGCCGGCACGATCACGCTGACAAACGGCGATAGCTGGGAATCGCTCGGCTATACCGCCGGCCAGGGCATTTACATCGACGCGGCCGTCGGCACGAACAACGGCAATGGCTTGGCCTTCACCGGCGGCAGCAACTACTACACCATCGCGGCGATCAGCGGCGACACGCTCATCCTGCAAGCCGGCGCGACGCTGACCGCCTCTAGCGGCAGCGTCGCCGTCGACGTCGCCCCGGTGACGATCAGCGTCGTCGGCACCGTGGTGGCGACATTGATCGGCGTCACCAGCCCGACGCCCGCCGGTACCGGCAACAACATCGTCATCGGCGGCGTCGGCGCCGACACCATCGACATTGGCGGCTCCAACAACACCATTCTCGGCGACGACGGCCAAGCGAGTTATAGCGGCACGACCGGGCTGATCACCTCGATCGCGTCGAGAAATTCCGGTTACGGCGGCAACGACATCATTGATGTCAGCGGGGGCGGCAATGCGATCATCGGCGGCGCCGGCGCGGACACCATCGAGGTCGGCAGCTCAAACAACACCATCCTCGGGGACGACGGTCAGGCGAGCTACAGCGCGACCGGAATCCTGATGTCCATCGGCACGATATTCCCGACCGACGGCGGCAATGACGTCATTGACGTCGCTGGCGGCGACAACGCCATCCTCGGCGGCTACGGCGCGGATACCATCACGGTCGGCGGGCCGAACAACACCATCCTCGGCGACAATGGCGTCGCGACGTTCGACCCGGCGTCGGGCGATGTCACTGAAGTGACCTCCTTTACCGGGCTTGCCGGCGACGTTCCCGGTGTCGGGGGCGACGACACCATCGCCGTCATGGCGGCAACAACGTCATCATCGGCGGCGTCGGCGCCGACACGATAACGATCGGCGGGTCCGGCAATGCGGTGCTGGGCGACAATGGCGAGGCATTTTTCACCAACGGCGTGCTGAATAATAATCCGTAGCTCGGCGTGGCGATCGAAACGATGGACCAGACGTCGGCGGCAACGACACCATACGGTGAACGGCACGGGCTCCGACAACGTGATCTTCGGCGGATCCGGCGCCGACACCATTACCATGAACGGTAGCGGCGACAACGTGATCTTCGGCGACAATGGCGCGGCCAGCTACGTTAATGGCGTGCTCACCGAAGTCGAGACGACGGGCGAGACGGCGCTGGCGGAAATCGACGGCGAAAACGCTATTCCGAGCGACGAGTTCAACAATAGCGGCGACGTCTATGGCGGCAACGACACCATTACCGTTGGCGACGGCGACAACGTGATTGTCGGCGGACTTGGTGCCGATACCATCACCACCGGCAGCGGCAGCAACGTCGTGCTGGGCGACAGCGGATTTGCGGTATTTGACGTTTCGACGGGAACGACGAAGTCCTTCGGAAATCTCATCGAAGTCGCCTCGATCCGGTTGAATTTGCCTCCGGTGCACCGCAACTCGACTTGACGATCGGCTATCCCAACGAGATCGGCCCGAGCAACGACACCATTACGCTCGGCGACGGCAACAATGTCGTCATCGGCGGCGCGGGTGCCGACACCATCGTCGTCGGCGCGACCGGCCAGAACGTCATCATCGGCGACGACGGCGAGGCCGACTACACCAGCGGTGTGCTGACCAAGATCTTCTCCACCGACGGCCTTGTTGGCATCGGCGGCGACGATTCCATCAGCGGCCCGCTCAGCAACGGTCTGCCCACCTATGGCGGCTCCGGTGATAACGTCGTCATCGGCGGCATCGGCGCCGATACCATCTGGCTTGGCGGTGCCGATAACACGATCATCGGCGACGATGGCGAGGCGACCTTCACTGCCGAACAGGTGAGCCTCACACCCACCTATGTCAGCGTCCTCAACTTCATCGAGACCACCGACCAGACCGTCGGCGGCGACGACACGATCAACGTGATCGGCGGCGGCAACGTGATTTTCGGCGGCTCCGGCGCCGATAACATCACGGCCGGCGATGTCGGCAGCGTTATCATGGGCGACAACGGCGAGGCTTCGTTCACGGTTGCCCCGACGACCGGGACGATCAGCGCCGGCGACGCGGCGTATGGCGGAACGCTGACCTATATCGAAACGACCGCCGAGCAAGCCAACGGCACCGAGACGGCGGATCAGACTGCGGGCGGCACGATCTACGGTGGCGACGACACCATCACAGTCGGCAACGGCGCCAACGTGATCGTCGGCGGATTGGGCGCGGATACCATCACGACGGGCACCGGTAACAACATCATTCTCGGCGACAGCGGCAAAGCGAATTTCGACTCCGCCACCGGCGTCCTCATCAATATATTTTCTACTTACGGCAGCGCGCCGGTCGGTGGTGCGCCGACCCTGCAAACTCCGGCGGGCAATCCGGATCTCGGCACGTCATCCGACGACGTCATCACATTGGGCGACGGCAACAACGTCGTCATCGGCGGTGCCGGCAGCGATCAGATTTACGTCGGCGCGAGCGGCGTAAATGTCATCATCGGCGACGACGGCGAGGCCGATTACACCAGCGGTGTGCTGACGAATATCTTCTCCACCGACGGGACCAGCGGCGTCGGCGGCGATGACACGATCGGCGGCAAAGTCAACGGCGTCTTCACGTTCGGAGGCTCCGGCGACAACGTCGTCATCGGCGGCCTCGGCGGCGACACAATCGAACTCGGTGGCAACGGGAACACGATCATCGGAGACGACGGCTACGCGACATTCGACGCCACCACCCGCGAGATCACCAAGGTCTCGACGCAAGATCCGACCTACGGCGGCAACGACACCATCACGGTATCGGGCGGCGACAACGTCATTTTCGGCGGCACCGGCGGCGATGCCATCACGGTGCAGACGGTCTCCACGACGCCGTCAGGCAACGTGATCGTCGGCGATGACGGTTACGCGACGTTCACGACGGCCGGAATCCTAACCTTCATCACGACCGCCGACCAAACGGACGGCGGCGAGGACGTCATCACCACCGGCGACGGCAATAACGTCATCCTCGGCGGTTCATGGGCCGACACGATCAGCGTCGGCGCCGGCAACAATATTATCCTCGGCGATAACGGCGAGGCTTGGTTCACGACGTCGGGCGTTCTCACCACCATCGATACGATTGCCGAAATCGCTCCCACCGACGGTTCAACTCCGAGCGAGCAGACCGACGACCCGACGCAGGGCGGGACGATCTACGGCGGCGACGACTTGATTACGGTCACCGGCAACGGCAACAACGTGATCTTCGGCGGACTCGGCGCCGATACCATCACGGTCAATGGCAACGGCAACAACGAGATTCTCGGCGATAGCGGCTACGCAAACTTCTCGATCACCGGGGTTCTGCAAACGATCTATTCGACCTATGTCGGCGCTCCGGTCGGCGGCACTCTGCCGGTTGGCGCGGTGGCCAAGGATCTGGGCACCTCGAGCAACGACACGATCGTGCTTGGCACCGCCAACGGCGCAGGCACCGGCAACAACCTGGTATTCGGCGGCTCCGGCGCCGATGCCATCACCGTCTATGGCAATGGCAACAACATCATTCTCGGTGACGACGGCGAAGCCGACTTTACCGATCACGTACTTACCTACTTGACCAGCACCGACACCAATGACGGTGGTGACGACACGATCATCGCGCGCGGTAACGGCAATGACGTTGTGTTCGGGGGGCTCGGTGCCGACACGATCGAGTTGGGCGGCGGTACGAATGCCGTGCTCGGCGACAGCGGGGTGGCGGAGTTCTCCAACAGCGGTGTCATCGAGACCGTCTACAGCATCGCACCGGACGCCATTGTTGGCGGGACGATCGACACGGGCTCGTCAAGTGACGACACGATCACGGTCGGCAACGGCAACGATGTCGTGATCGGCGGCTCCGGCGACGATCAAATAACGGCCGGTAACGGCAACGATTACATCATCGGCGACGATGGCAGCGTCCAATACATCGTCGCCGACGGCGTCAACGTCGTCGACAGCGCCCAGACCACTTATGGCCAGTATGGTGGTGCCGATACGATCAAGGCCGGCAATGGCGTCGATTCGATCATCGGCGGAGATGGCAATAACGTCATTACCGCCGGAAACGGCAACGACGACATTATCCTCGGCAGTAACGGCGAGATCGTTCAGGCATTCAACGCGAACGGTGATCTCGAACTTAATAGTGACGGCAATCCGCACCGTGACGTGGTTCTGGAAGAGATCGGCGCGATCACGTCGTCGATCGCGATCGACAGCGCAGCCGATGCGGCAGCGGCGACGGCGGCAGCGATTGCCGACGCGGACCTGATCCTCCTGGCGGGCGAGTTCAACGCCGACGGCTCGCAAGTGCTTTCGCCGTCAGGCGCGTGGGAGACGCAAGCGCTTCTCTTGAGCCTCGTTCCGGACGGCAACAACAACATCACTGTCGGCAGCGGCAACGACGTCATCATCGGTCAGGGCGACAACAACACCATCACCGCTCAAGGCGGCAACGACATCATCTTCGGCAACGGCGCTTCCAATACAGCACCGGTTTCGTCCGACATTCCGTCGATCGTCAACGCGGTTTCAATTGTGGGTGCGCCCGCGGACTTGCCGATCGTGATCCCGGTCGGTGGCCAGCTCGTCGTGCCCACCGTCAACCTGCTGCCGTCGGCATTGACGACGAATACGCCGCAACTGGCAATGGCACCGCCCGGCTTCGGAACGCTGGGCAATCTCGCGCAGGGCGGCACCCTCGCTCTCGCGAGCGGCGCCGATCTGGAGGTTTTTGCCTCGGTCGTGCCCAGCGTGCTCAATGGATCGCCGGCGCTGCCGGGTTCGAACGTCATCAACGGCGGCTCGGGCAACGATACGATTTTCGGCAACTACGGCCAGATCGCTGCGCTGCCAACGACCGGCATCACGCAGATCGACAACCAGTTGCAGGGTCTCTCCGTGACCATGCTCGGTCTGCTCGACGAGCTTTCCGCGCTTTCGACGGTCCAGGACGCGGTGGACGGCGGAACGCCTTCCACAATTTCGTTGGAGGACAATTCGATCACGGTTACGGGCGGCGGCAACGACACGATTTTTGGCAATGTCGGCGAGTATTTGGTGCCCGATGTTGCGTTCGCTCAAGGTTCAGGATCGCTTGCGAGCAACGCCGTCGCGCTCGACACCTACCTGCTCGAGATGCAGGACGTTATCGCCGACATGTCGTTCGTGGCCAACGAAGCGGGGGCCCGTATCGTCGGCGGCTACACTGGTCCTGCCGATCATCTGCTCGACATCGGCGACAATACGATCAACCTCACCGGCAACAGCGGCAGCGACACTGTGATCGGAGACGTCGGCATTGTCGTGATGCCGGGCGACGGGACTTCGGTCTCGGATTGGGCAGCCGGACAATCGAGCGCGACACTGCAATCCGTGGCGCAACAGCTCCAGTCGCTGGAATCGACGTTCGACGCCAATATGTCGAACGAGTTCGCCGCGAACTTCGCGTTCACGCCGACCGACGCCGCGGTAGCTTCCGCGGGGACGGGCTTCGACCTCTCCATCGGCGACAACACGATCTACGGCGGGTCCGGCAACAGCACGCTGATCGCAGACACCGGCCTCATTCTCGATCCCGTCGTCGGCACGGGCGTCGACGGCAATGCGGACGCGTCCGAGTTGCAGTCGATCATGGTGACGGCGGTAGACCGGCTGTTCCTCGGGGCCTATTCTGCGCCGACGGCGGACGCCGAATCCTGGGGCGTCACGGCCGACCTGGCCGCGAGCGGAGCGACTGACTGGTCCAGCGGCGGCGGGTTCGTCTTCAACGATCCCAGCAAAAGCGATATTACCGTCGACAGCTCTTACATCAGCGCCGGCAGCGGCAGCGACCATATCTACGGAGATCTGGCCGTCGTGTTGCCGGAACTCAGTTCGTCGCCTGGCCTGGTCACGAGCTTCTACGCGTACCCCACCGGCAATTCCGGGCAAACCAGCACTTCCAATTATGACTACGTCTACGGATTTGGTCCGTTCGGATCGCTTCACCAATGGGCTTCCAATCCCACCAGCCCGTCGCAATACGCCGTCGATGGCGATACGATCGTAGGCGGGGCTGGCAATAACGTTATATTTGGCGGAATAGGCGACAACACCATCACCGGCGGCTCCGGCGATGATCAAATCTCGGCGGGGAACGGATTTAACACCATTTCCGGCGGCGGCGGGATCAACGAAATTGTCCTCGATCGCGCCACCGATACCTATGTGGCGGGCGGCGGCGACGATATCTCCGTATCGTCCCTGAACACTTCGGCCGGAAGTCCGCTGCTGGCGGCCGGGTGGCAGTCGGTCGTGGGTACAGAACTGGCCGCGGCGATGATCGCGCCGACGCGACTTATAGTCACGCTGATCCAGACCGACACCGGTTCGGACGGCTCGACCAGCCTGGTCGAGGTTGGGAACAATTATTTCCTCTTCGCGGCGGGGACGTCTTCAGGGCCGGAGCTCGAGTATAATGGTGCACCGATTACGTCGGGCGAGTTCGGCGCATGGACGCCGATCGGCGCGGTGCAGATTTCCGGCGGCGGCTACGACGTGGCCTGGGACATCCCGGGCGCCAAGACCTATATCGGTCTGGACCACCAACAGCAGCGGCAGCTACCTGTCGAACAGCGCCGTTCCCCAGGTAACGGGAACCAGCATCGCGCTGGAGACGATCGAGACCACTTTCCAGCAGGACCTCAACAGCGATGGTGTGATCGGCCCCAAGATTCGACGACGGTGATCGAGACGGATGGCTCGACCAGCCTGGTCGAGGTCGGGAACAATTATTTCCTCTACGCCGCGGGACGTCGACGGGGCCCGCGCTGAGTATAATGGTGCGCCGATTACGTCGGGCGAGTTCGGCGCATGGACGCCGATCGGCGCGGTGCAGATAACCGGCGGCGGCTACGATGTGGCCTGGGCATCCCGGGCGCCAAGAACTATATCGATCTGGACCACCAACAGCAGCGGCAGCTACCTGTCGAACGTGGTTCCCCGGTAACGGGAACCAGCATCGCGCTGGAGACGATCGAGACCACTTTCCAGCAGGACTTCAATAGCGATGGTGTGATCGGTCTCAAATCGACGACTGTGATCCAGACGGATGGCTCGACCAGCCTGGTCGAGGTTGGGAATAATTATTACCTCTATGCGGCGGCGACGACTTCAGGGCCGGCGCTGAGTATAGCGGTGCGCCGATTACGTCGGGCGAGTTCGGCGCATGGACGCCGATCGGCGCGGTGCAGATTTCCGGCGGCGGCTACGACGTGGCCTGGGACATCCCGGGCGCCAATAACTATACGGTTTGGACCACCAACAGCAGCGGCAGCTACTTGTCAACGTGGTTCCCCAGGTAACGGGAACCAGCATCGCGCTGGAAACGATCGAGACCACTTTCCAGCAGGACCTCAATAGCGATGGTGTGATCGGCCCCAAGAAGACACTGATCCAGACGGATGGCTCGACCAGCCTGGTCGAGGTTGGGAATAATTATTTCCTCTACGCGGCGGGGACGTCTTCAGGGCCGGCGCTCGAGTATAACGGTGCACCGATTACGTCGGGCGAGTTCGGCGCATGGACGCCGATCGGCGCGGTGCAGATTTCCGGCGGCGGCTACGATGTGGCCTGGGACATCCCGGGCGCCAATACATATTCGGTTTGGACCACCAACAGCAGCGGCAGCTACCTGTCGAACGTGGTTCCCCAGGTAACGGGAACCAGCATCGCGCTGGAAACGATCGAGACCACTTTCCAGCAGGACCTCAATAGCGATGGTGTGATCGGCCCCAAGAGAGACTCTGATCCAGACGGATGGCTCGACCAGCCTGGTCGAGGTTGGGAATAATTATTTCCTCTACGCGGCGGGGACGTCTTCAGGGCCGGCGCTCGAGTATAACGGTGCACCGATTACGTCGGGCGAGTTCGGCGCATGGACGCCGATCGGCGCGGTGCAGATTTCCGGCGGCGGCTACGATGTGGCCTGGGACATCCCGGGCGCCAATACCTATTCGGTTTGGACCACCAACAGCAGCGGCAGCTACCTGTCGAACGTGGTTCCCCAGGTAACGGGAACCAGCATCGCGCTGGAAACGATCGAGACCACTTTCCAGCAGGACCTCAATGGCGATGGTGTGGTCGGGCTCTATGCAGCGCCTGGGACGGCACTGATCATCGATCAAACTTTAAGCGGCGCATCGGGTGTAGCGACGATCGGTGCCGGCGCTACCCTCACGCTAGAGGCCGCCGATTCTGCGTCGGTCACTTTCACGGGTACGACTGGAACGCTGATCATCGATCACTCCAATGTGTTTACTGCTCAGGTCATCGGCTTCACCGGCAACGGTACTTTGGCAGGCTCTGACGTTATCGACGTCAAAGACGTCGATAACGCCACCGCGACCAAGTCTTTCAATGGCACGACCACAAGCGGCACTCTGACCGTGAGCGATGCGGAGCAGGATACGGCCAACATCTCGCTTGTCGGAAATTACATGACGTCGACGTTTACGTTGTCGGGCGACGGGGGCGTCGGCACACTCGTGATCGATCCGCCCATGTGGCAGACCACTTCCGGTGCTGTGGCGTCCTTCGCCAATTCGGCCGGCGTCGGCGCGGCAGCATCTGTTAGCATGCCTTTGCAAAACGTCATCTTGGCTTCGACTGAGATCAAGCCGGTCGTTGCGGTACCGGTTCGGTCGGTCGATACATTGTTGGTAGACGTCGGTCGGATCAGCTCCGTAATTGTTGCGAGCACCAATGCTGTGCGAGCGTCTTCGGACGAGCTGCAAATCGCAGTGGCGCAGCCGTCGGCAGGCAGCTACATCCCACACGCAAGCGATATGGCCTTTGCGAGACCGGGTGGCATGCCCGGCGAAGGGCGTCCTTCTGATCAACCCATTGATCCGCAACGTGAAATAAAGACGACAGCGCTCCTTTCGAGCCCGCCAACAACCGTTGCCTCCAGCAATGCGATCGCCCGTGAGGTCGTCTCGGCGGATGATATTATCCGCGCCATCAAGGCGAGCGATATCTCCATCAGGCGTGGCGACGCGGTTACCGACCGTGCTCCCCTAACGGGTCAAGTATGGCTATTCGACGAGGCGGAGGGCACCTTCGTTCCACCCGAGCCGGAGCCGCTGACGATCGTCCTTGAGCGCGGCGAAACGAAATCCGGGCTGGGTCAGCGCGTGGAAGCGCTGGGCCTTTTGGCTACCGCGGCAATGGTCTCGACAGAGTCTTCTTGGCTCGACAGCCTGCGCCAATTTGGCCGCAAGGCTGCGCGCGTTGTGCAGCCTGGGTCCAAATGGATCGAATGAAAACGAGCGCCAAGACCAGGGCGCTGAAGAAGTACGAAGCAGCGCCTGTTGCGTTCGCAACGGAGCCGGGCGATCCGGCGCTAAATCTGTTCTCGCCTTTCGGCCCGCTGATCGCGCAAGCCACGACGCCTCAACTGCTTGTCGATCGCATAAATGGCTACGCCGATGGGATTGTCCGTCAGGATGCCGGCTCGGAATTTTTGCTCCCCAAGGACGTCGCCTTCGGCGGCGGCGAACAATCGCTGGCGCGCCATACGGAAAAAATAATCAGGCACTATCTACGCCTCATCGACGAAGATCCGGCTAGCCATATCCGAATCGATGTCTTCTGGGTTGTCAGTCAACGCGCCGGAAGTCCAAGTCCGGTTCATTTTCATTCTTGCGATATTTCCGGTGTCCTTTACCTCAAGCTGCCCCGGCTCGATCACGAGGACGAGGAACTGCAGAAGACCTATATCTCCGGTCGCCAGGCCGGTTACATCAATTTCTTGATTGGGGGCAAACAGCGCTTCGCAAAATCGTTGGTCAGTTTTCGGCCCCGGGTCGGCGACTTCTACGTCTTCCCGGGTTGGCTGCTCCACGGCGCCGAGCCGTTTCGGGGAAGCGGCGAGCGGCGTTCGCTCGCTTTCAATGCCTACGTTGAAGCCCCCACCGGCTAAGCGGGCTCAGCGGCTGAGCGCATCCAGAAGCTGCTTTCAGCATCGCCTCGTAAGGCCGCCACCTCCCTACCGTACCGACGTACAATAAAGGGGGCCGGCGCAATTGGGCTGCGCTTGCGGTGCGCACCGGGCGCCGGGGTCGCGGCTCCGAGCCACAACAACATCGCCGAGCTGTATGGCGCTAACGTGATCGGAACGGCCAATCTGTTCAAGGTCATCGCGCCGGCGAAGCTGGAGCCCGATTTCGTCATCGTCGCCGCGAGCGGTCAGCTCTATGCGCCGGCTAAAGACGCGACGCCGTTCCCCGCTGGCGCCGACGTCGCACTATGCGGTGAGTAAGCACGCCACCGAGGAGATCGCTGCGCTGTTCGCCCGCAGCTTTCGCATCATCGTCACGCGGGCCTTCAACTATACCGTCCCCGGCCAGGACCTAAGCTTCCTGGCACGCAAGATCGTGCGGCATTATGTCGAGCGTCGCAGCGAAACCAGTTTATGCTTAAACGCTGTACGGAGTTGCGGGCCAGCTTTCACACGTAGGTCATCGGCAAGCATGAGCGATCTATCCGTGAGCGTCCAAGACATTTCCTCTTGGCACTTCACGGAAATGGCCAACTACACTTTAGCTAAAACGGCTTGCATTCTTTCCAACAATGAATGCAAAAGAGTTAGCCTCCTGTCCAAGCTCCGGGAGACGCTGGAAGCTATGCGAAAGCTTCGTGAGTGTTTTAGGCGACTAGATATGTTGAGCGCTTCGATGATCAAAAATTTGAACTGTTCACGTAAGTACGCCGTCGTTGTCATGCCCTCTGCCGAAAAGTCAGAAATTCCAATGATCCAATGGCTCTTATCATGGCGTCGTAATAATCGGTAGAGAAGCGCATCATTTACAGCAGGCAGGGGCTCGCTGCTATCGATCTCTTTATAAGTCGAAAAATCGGAACTCTCTATGATCCAATTGATCTCATCATGACCTCGCAATAATCGGTAGGAAATCGTATCCTCCACAGGAGGCAGGGGCTCACTGCTGTCGATCTCTTTATAATAAGCTTCCATATTGTCAGATGTTTGGCCAACTCGTTTGGTAAAACGCGCTAAAGGAAACGTGAGAGCGAAAAGCGGCGCGTTCTGAGCAAGTCTGCGCCAGAGGTCCCAATCTGCAGCATATTCAAAGCGTCTATCTAGGCCGCCGACCTTTCTCCATAAATCTGCACGCCAGAAAGTGCCCTCCTGCATGACGAATCCGCGGGAGCGGCCGTCGTGCAGCCCCGCGACCAAATCACGACGGATAAACGGAATAGGCTTCCCAGGAGTGAAATTCCCAATAGCGTCATTGCCCACAAAAGGCAGTCCCGTCACCCACCCGATTGGCAGCTGGTCGAAGATTGAGGCGACCGTAGCCAATGCGCCGGGCATTAGGACATCATCTGCGCCCAACCAAGTCATAATCTCATCGGGGTGGACTATTTCCGCGGCCCTATTCACCGCGTCATACAGACCATGATCAGGCGCGGACGATACGGTGACTCCGCGGCTTTCCCACCTTCTTGCAATTTCGACCGTCCCATCGGTCGATAGGCCGTCCTGAACATGCACCCTCAGGTCAAAGGTCCCCGACTGCATCGTAATAACAGAGGCCAAACAGCGTTCAAGGAACGCTGCCGCGTTCCGCGTAGGTATTATGACATACAGGCTGGCCACCCGCTTCAGTAGCAAGATTCCGCTTAAAGCGCAAGCCGCATATCACTGTTCTATTTAACTGACTGATTTCATTGTTGGTCGCCAGATTAGCGCTTGGCCACGTCGTCACCTGCCGGAAAGGTATGATGACAGTGGCTCGCGCGAACGTTGATAAGCATTTCAGAACACGATCGTCAATCTTATCTTTGGCTTCTGGTGGTCCGGACGTCATGGCAAATGATGCCATGATTCTACCCGTCTGCTCATGAAGGATGAGGCTCAGGTCAATAGCGATCTAGCGGGCGCGTGTGCTCAAGCTGCGGCATAAAGGCTGATCGGCTAACGCGCGGCGGTGTCATCGAAGAAAGCGCGCCCAGCGTCAATGGACCAAGAAGGGCGGCGAAAGGTTGGTCAGCGACGCTCTGAAGGAGGCTCGATCGTGGACCGATAGGCGCCAGAAAACGATCCTTGCGTAAATAGCGTAGGACTCAAGTGAATACACAACACATTTCTACGGTTCTTCTTTTGCGCCGCGAACGTGTTAATTGCCCAATCCGGACTTGTCATCGGTCGCGACTTCTGCGCGAACTGAAGAAAATCGGCGGCGAGCCCCGGACTGAGCAGATAACCGCCAACCGTATTTGTTACGAGTTTAGGCAACTTATGCAAGGTCATTTGTGGCTCACCGATAAGATCAAAGCTCACGCATCCGTGTCTGCGATCGAAGCACCAGCTTCTTAGAATTTCATCGCGGTCGCATCCACCCGCTAGATCAACGTAATATTTTTCCTCTGGTCCATAAGATTGTTGCAGATAAGCGAGGAGGGCCTGAAGCCCGGATTGCGTATGCTCGTGCAAGATCGCGTCGCTCTCAAGCACGATTACGGCTTCGCCAAGGCGGACGCTTTCCTGCCAGCAAAATACATGGGCATAAAGAACCTCTTGTTCGATTTTAATAGATCGCTTATACGATTTTAAATAGAACGTAAAATGACGAATGTAATCTAGGCAGCGCCTTTTTAGCGACAAGCGTCTAGGATCTTCCCTCGATGCTGAATAATACATCCGGCTCGCGGCGGCCGCTCGCCGAAATCGATTGAATAAATTGTCAGCGGACCGGTTATCCATGATTAAATCAGTGTCCGGTCCAACAAGTTCCAACAGCGCTTGTCGGCCGCCGCTTCTCAAGCTAGCGATCAATTGATTCAACTGAGGCACCAAATAATCCAGCCGCTCTCGTTCATTGTTGTGCACGACGAGAATTTTCACCATGGATATTTCTCTAATTCCAGCGCAGCACGGCGTTCCAATTCACGCAATTCGCCCCAGCCCTCGCCTGGCCGCGAGAGACGTCCGTCGACGAGCTTCTGGTGCACATCGCGCAACGCCGCCTCCATAGTCGCGGCCATGCGTTTGAAATCGAATTGGGCGGCTTGTGCAGTGCCGCGTTTCCGCAGGGAGTATCTCGATTCCTCGGATTCGAGATCGAGAATGCGGGCGGTAAGCTCCCTCGGATCGTCCTCGCTGATAAAGAGCGCGGCGTCGCCCGCAACTTCGGGGATAGACGAGTTGCAACACGCGATGACTGGGCACCCGCAGGCCATGGCCTCAACGATGGGCAGTCCGAATCCTTCATAGCGAGAGGGGACTATCAACGCATGCGCGCCCGCGTAGGCGGCCACCAGCTCTTCGTCGGAGAGCTTCAGTTCGCGCACGTCGCGTCCGCCGCTCAAATTCGTCAAATTGGCTTCCAACGGGTCCCGCCCGCCGGCACAGAGCAGAGTATATCTTTCGGCATCGGGGAGTGCTGCGAACGCCTTGAACGCGAGCTCACCGTTCTTATAGCCGCCCGCCCCTGTCCGTTCGCCGACCAGAAGAAGGTAGGGTTTGGTCAGCGCGTGGCGGCGACGGAATGCGCCGATCTCTCGCTCCGGCAGTGGCTTGAATGCCGGATCGACGCCGCAATGCGCGACAATCGTGCTGTTTGGCGCAACGCACGGCATGAAACGCTCGAGATCCCGTGCCGAGTTGTTCGAAATCATGATATGGGCCGACGCGTGCTCGATTCCACGTCGCTTTTCCTTCCACGGGGGCTCTTCGAAGTCGAAACCGAAAACTTCCGGTATCATGTCGTAACCCATAAAGACAGACGGTGTCGTCAAGGGCGTCGTATAATAAGTGGAAACGAAAAGATCGGCATCGAAACGCCGGCAGATCTCTTCGAGACGAATGGAGTCTGCGCCCACGCGTGCGTAATCGAAAGCCCCGATCGAAACATAATGCAGGCCCTCGATGCGCGGCGCCGTCCCCGCGCGATCGAGCACGATGATGTGGTCGGCAAAGCCGTTCTTGCTCCACACCCGGAAAAGGTTAAGCCAGACACGGGCAATACCCGAGCGGGCGATTTGAAAAAAATATCCGTCGACGACGATACGGGGCCGCGACACGGCACAGTCACGACGTTGGGTCCGCGCCCCGGCGTCCGTCGCGAACGTCCAGCGGCCGTCCTCGACCCAGGCGATCGGCGTGACGCCGAGCGTGGCCGCATCGTCGAACATGCATTCGTCTGTCACCCAGGGGAAATAATCGCGCAAAAAACCGGAGCCACGATGGCTCTGCAGCGCGCGCCATTTTTCGAGCGCTCCAGCATAGCCGTAATAACTTTCCTTGAAGTTCACTTGCGCTTCGGTGGCGTAGGCAAAGTGTTGAAAAACCGCGCCCATCGCTTCAGTCTCGTCGTGCCGGAAAGCATTTCGCGCTGCAATATCGAACCATTTCGTATAAGCCCGCGCCTTGCGTCGCCGGAACGGATTCCGCGCCACGAGTTTGCGCCATTGACGCGAAAGCCAATTGTTCCGGCGCGAGAGCGTCGGCGGCTCATGCGCGGTCCAACGGTCGCCCGGCTTGAGGCGCCATGTCCTGCGCCACTCCTGCGCCGGATTCTGCGCGTAATTATAGCGCGTCGAAATAATCTTTTCCGGACCGACGAAATAATCGCACCAGAACAATGCCGCCGTTCTCGACGGATCTTTTACGAACTCCCGATGGACCGCGCTGATCTGCTCGGAAGTCCACAACTCGTCGGCATCGATCTGCCAAAGCAGACATTCTTCCGTGATATTGGAGAGCGGCGCGCTGCACATTTCGCGCTTGCCATCCCAGAACTCGTCGAGCGGCTTCCTGTACAATGTTACCCTATCCGGCATGCGGGCGGCGAGATCGTCGAGATATTCCGCTGTTCCATCGTTACTGCGGCCGCGATCATGGATGCCCGCCGGAATGTGTCCGCCCGACGCGACGCTCCAAGACGTATCATGCGCCAGCGACGCGACACCTTCGACAACATGCCAGTGCCAGGGTATAGGGAGCCGCGACAGGACGCGTTCATGATATCGGATGAATGGCTCGCCGTTCAGCACGATCGTGAAGAAATGGACAGGAAGTTGATCGTGCAGGGATGTGATCTCGACGTCCTTGCGTCGAAATATCGAAAAACCATTGCGTAACTCGAGGTCTTCGAACGCCAGTCTGTAATTGGGATCGGCCAGCAAGCGTTGCCGAACGTTGAAGTTCTTATATGCGTTTACAGCGCCGAGCAGAATAATCTTGGCGCCATAAGTCTTTTCGAATTCGATTTCGCCGGTGAATTCCGACCCGTCGATCAAGACGAGATCAAAATTCGTAATGGCATGATCCTTTTTAATCCGCAGGATGCCGCCTGCGTCAACGCCAAAATCCCGAATATAATCGATGTCCTGCCTCAACCTCCGCAATGCTTCCGCCAATTCGTAGCGTTGCAGGTTGGATCGCACACCTCGATAGAACTGTGCAACATCTTCGGCAGTCGGAAATTCCCGGATCTCGACGGACGACATGTTATAGCAATTTACAAAGTTAAATCGGCGATAGGTTTCTCGGAGGAGGTCGAACCGCGGCTTCGACACTTCAAGGCAAAATAATCGCGGCTTACTGGGATTGACCGCGAGGCCACGAACGAAGGCTTCGGTACTGCCGCCTCCCGCGGAAGAGCCGATTTCGAGAACGTTCGTCAGCTGTTGATTGGCGGCAATGGTCATAATTAAATCATAGAAGCGGTCCCCGTTTTTTTCGGGAGCGATCACGCGGTCGAGCTCGGAGTCGCGCTGATGCGTCTTGATTCCTGTCATGTCGGAGACCGAGAAGGTGCAGAATCATTGAAAGTCATAGGAACCTAGATCATTGCGATGTTCGACAATTCCATCGTCGCTGTGGCAGCGACGACGAATGATAGGCGGCAACCAGCCGCGGCGCTCCAAAAGGGTATCATGCGACCGCGTTGCGATGCCCGTAACAACACGGCAATGCTTTGGTAGCCGAGCCGGCGAAAGCACACGCTATAGTGCAGGCGCCGGAATCTATCTCGCGCAAATGCTTCTCTGGCAGACGCCTGATTTCACTCAGCAAGCTCCCCATCATCGAGGTCTTCCCCGTGAAATTGTCGCTAATTCACCTATATCATGAAGAGGAAAATCGTTTCTAGACGAAACTTTTGGGAACCGGGTGCTGCAATTTTTTGCGCGCTCTTGCGAGCCCGCGGATCACGCCGTCGAGCCGACGAACATGGGCATCGGACCGAATAGGTCGAGGGCCGTGTTGTTCCTTCGACAGCAATAGCACGACGAATACGGATCGTCGTCAATGGTCCGGGTCGACATCATCTCGGACTATTTCGATGCCCTTCAGGCCGAAGCACGCATCGCAATATTCACGTGCCTTGCGGCAGCCGATGATTGCCGTAGGGTATTCGATGTGGTGCCTAACGTTTTTTCGGCATGATGGTGTGTTTTGGCATGATGAATGTTCGTGGTCTCGGCCCGCTGGCGCGCTGTGCCCGCGGCAGCGCATCATAAACCTCGAACAAATCGTTTTCGAATCCGGCGCACCGCGCGGGCCAATTTGCGAGGTATTGTTCTTTCCATTGCCTTCAGCTTCGCATCGCGATCGGCAATCAACAATTCTTGCTGAGCCAACAATCGCTCCTTTTCGGCGAGCAATCGATCCTTTTCGGCAAGCAACCGATCCTTATCAGCGATCGAATCCCTTTTCGCAATCTGCTCAATCCCCTTCCACGCTTCAAGCGTCTGACCTCTCAGAAGCGTACTTTGCGCAACGATCCCCGCCAACTCGGCAGCAACGACGCAGCAGCCGCGACGCGCGCCGGTTTCATTGCTCGATTTCAACGTCGGAAAAAAAAGGCGCGCATCGCTCGGGATGACGTCGTCCACCAACGTTAATTCGAGGGAGCCCTGAGGGCCGTAATCGTCCCAAGCATACCCGGGATCGTCCGGTACACGGAAGTCGTCGATCATAACAAATGCCTTGGGATGACGAGCGAATATGATCCCCAATTCTTTTCGAAGAGGCAGGTCCGGACCCCAGTGCGCGTCAAGATATAGGAAGATAGAATTAGCATTTGGCATGCTGCGAAGAATTTCGTCCAAGAAATGCCGAGAATCATTCAATCGAAGATCGACGTTGGAATAACGTGAAAGCCGCGCTTGCGCTTGAAAGAAATACAGGTCTTCTTTTTCGCAAGAAAAAATCGGACCGGAATAGTTCCGAGCAAACCATTCGGTCGAAATGCCACGATGCGTTCCAGTCTCGATGATGGCCGCTGGATGACAGAGGCTTAATAGCTCGAGGATTATCGCTTGGCGTCCAACCTGACCATTAAGCGGCCCGCCCCAGCATTCCTGGAGTTCAGGCGAGGCGAGTTCCAAACCCGCCGCTACCCGGAAAAGTGTGTCGGCTTGGCCGGCGTCACCGGCACTTTTGTAAGCTTTTGCGAGAAGGTTCAGCGGTAGCGAAGCGTCTAGGATTTTTTGCGCATCGACAGGCACAGAGTCGTCTCCGTTTATGTTGTTAGCCGTCCGGTGGCGATGGGGAAAGGGGATTTACTCCCGCTCGTCCCGCGATGGGGCTGCCAGTGTACCGGCGTTCGAGCCGATCGGCAAAGCGGAATGCGATTGCCGGACCGACGACGAATAATCCGATCGAGACCATCTTACGGTACAATAGAAAGCGGGCTATCCGGTGGCAAATAGTCAGCGAAAATGCTATAGATTGAGCCGGCCCCGGAAAACTGCACAGGGCGATAAGTGGAGTTTCTGCCTGACAGCAGGCACGCTGTGCCTGCCGAATCAGGAGCGACCATGTCGAGTCGACCGCGCCGGAATCACACGCCGGCTTTCAAGGCGAAGCTGGCGCTTGCCGCTGTCAAGGGCGATCGCATGCTGGCCCAGCTTGCCGAACAGTTCGACGTTCACCCCAATCAGATCACGGCGTGGAAGGCCCAACTCGGGGGCGGAGCTGCCGATGTTTTTGGCCCCTGCGGCGGCAACGGCGCCGCGGGGCCTGGCGTCGACGTGAAGTCGTTGCACGCCAAGATCGACCAACTGACGCTGGAACACGATTTTTTAGAGGGCGCGCTCACCAAGGCGGGTTTGCTGAGCGCAAAGCGATGATCGACCGCGACCACGATCTGCCGATCACCAAGCAGGCTGAGGTTCTGCGCATCAGCCGGGGCAGCGTTTACTACCTGCCGCGACCGGTGCCGGCGACCGACCTGGAAGTCATGCGGCGTCTCGACCGGCTGCATCTGGAGTTCCCCTTCGCGGGCTCGCGGATGCTGCAAGGCCTTTTGGTGGCCACGTAATATACTGTGCGTGGCGCAAACGGCGGTTGTCAATGCCGCGGCACGGCGGACGCCGGTGAGGTCGACCAGCAGAGAATCTCGCTCCCATGAAGTTAGTGGTTGACGGCGTATTTTTCGGCTCGGCTAAAACTGGACGCGCGCGCATCTGGGCGTCCATCTTGCCGCGCCTTGCACAATATCCGGACCTCGATGTCGTACTGCTCGATCGGGGTGATTGCCCTGCGATCGATGGTATCGAGAAGGTGGAGTTCCCTCCTTATGCGAGGCGCGGAAATACCGCGGCGGATTTATTGCTGCTTGACAAGGTCTGCACGGAGCTGGGTGCCGATGTGTTTTGCTCAACCTATTATACTACGCCAGCGACAATCCCGTCGGTGCTCATGGTCTATGACATGGCTCCCGAGGTTCTGGGGTTCGGCCTCCGCCGGCGTGTCGACAAGGAGAAGCAGGTTGCCATCAGCTTTGCCGTCTATTACGCCTGCGTTTCGGAAAGCGTCCGGTTGGATCTTGAGCGGTTCTACCCGGGTATCGGCAATCATCGGACGCAGGTGACCCATTGCGGGGTCGACCGTGAGATATTTGCGCCACGCGCCGCTGCGGAGGTCGAGAGCTTCAAGACCACCTTCAATATCACAAAACCATATTATCTGCTGATAGGTTCGCGCGAGGAGCCCGCGGACTACAAGAACGCGTCCCTTGTATTCGGCGCAGCGGCCAGCGTGCAGACTTTGGCGTTCGAGCTGCTGTGCGTTGGCGGCGCGGCGGAAATTCATGAGGATTCGCTCCGCGGTCTGCCGGCGAACGTCTCGGCGCGCTGGGTGGACTTGACTGACGACGAATTGGCCCGCGCCTATTCGGGGGCGGAGGCCTTTGTCTATCCTTCATTCTATGACGGGTCTGGCATGCCGGTCATCGAGGCGATGGCCTGCGGCTGCCCAGTGATTTCGACGAAAAGCGGAGCGCTGGGCGAAGTCGCGGGCGAAGCGGCACTCTTCGTCACTGGCCGCGATCCAGACGAACTGCGTCGGACGATGGAGCAAATCCGGGAGCCGGGGCAAAGGAAGGCGTTGATCGACGAAGGTCTGCAACAGGTGGCTCGGTACAGCTGGGACGCCATGGCGCGCGGACTGCGCGATGTTTTGACAAAAGCCGCGGCGGAGCGCCAAGATTACACCATGCAAGCCTTTTTTCAAGAGTGGAGGAGGCTGCGCGTCATCCAAGCCGAGGTGGAAACGGCATGGCAGGCGTGGCAGGTCTAAACCGCCAGCGGCGCATGATGCGGCAAGCGTTCATGCCGGCCGATGGTGCTGAGCTACCAAGCAGAAAGACTAGGCATTCATCATGCGGATAGGTCCTTTAATGCAGGGAGTTCGGTCGCTCGCTTTACGCGCCCGTCCTTTGCTTTCTTCCGCTTTGAGGCCATGGAGGGAGTATTATTCGCTTTCCGACGGCGAGTTCGTCATGAACGCCATGGAGGCGTTGTTTCCGGGTGGGGCGGCGACGCCCATGGACATTGAACGGTGGAGGGGGAGGCGGCTGAGGCTCATTCGCAAACTCGTCAGCGCTCGCCTCGGGAAACGGATTCGGAGCAAAAAAACGGCTTTCGTCCCTCACTATAGCCGGATCATGGGGACCGAGCGGTTTTTGACGCCGGCGGTTTGGCAAGATCGAATCGCGCGAGTCGATCTCGCGGAACTGCGGCCTCGAGCAGCGCGGTCGCGACCGGCGCCGGGAAATTTCAACCACTCCGGAAATTATCTCGTGTCGGCGATAGCCAGTCTCTATAAGGGCCGGCGCTTCATCGAGGCGTTCCTCGACAATATCACTTCGCAAACGATTTTTGATAGGTGCGAGCTCATCATTATCGATGCGAACTCTCCGGAAGGAGAGGAGGGGGTCATCTCGGAATACCGGAAATCGTACCCGAATATCGTGTACAAGCGGTTCAATTCGCGCATAGGCGTCTACGATGCCTGGAACGTTGGTATTGAGCTCGCTCGCGGAAAATATTTGACCAATACGAATGTCGACGACATGCGCCGACGCAACTCGTTCGAGCTGCAGGCGCGCGCCCTCAATCGTAACTCGTCCGCCGATGTCGTCTATCAGGACTTTTTCTACACGTTCGATCCATCACTCGGCTTCGATCAAGTCGCGCGATTGGGATTTAAAAGCGAACTGCCGATCATTACCGCCCACAATCTCTTGACGTTCAATTCACCCCATAACGCGCCAATGTGGCGGAGGTCTCTTCATGAAGAAGTCGGTCTATTCGATACTTCTTTCAAATCGGCCGGAGATTGGGAGTTTTGGCTGCGATGCCTTTCGCGGGGGAAAAGCTTTCTTAAGGTCAATTCAGCGCATGTCGTCTATTATCTGAATCCGGAAGGCGTTTCCAGTGGGCCTGAGTCCGAGAGTGTTGAAGAAACAGGACGAGTTTTGCACCAATACAGCCGAAAATTAATCTCCAGTCGCTTGTTGCTCTCGCGCGAAGCATTTGCTGAGCTTCTGCGCATAAAGCCGTATTGGGATCGCAGGATGTCGTATTATGAGGTCGTCCAGGACCAATTGCAAAATCTTGGAGAGCGGTACAAGAATGGAACGACCGCAGGCGGATTAATCTGAGAATGGTCGCATCAGGCCAAGGCGGGTCTCAAGCTACCAGACTGGCGTCGACAGCCTTGTTCTGGTGAAACCATTGATAAGTGCTGGCGATACCGTCGTCGAGCGAGATCTGCGCTTCCAGCCCAGCACGGCGATGCGGCTCGAGTTCCATCAGCTTGCATGGCGTCCCGTCGGGCTTGGTCTCATCTGTTCTGAGCCCCGAAAACTGGATCGCCCTCGCTGCGCGGGCGGGCCTACGCGGAGATCAAGCGGCGCATCAACCGGCTGGAATATCGTCCGGGCGCCTATCTGAACGACGCGCAGGTCAGCCGTCAGCCAATTGCCCTGATGCGCGTCCGGGGCGCCCGATGCGTATAAGCGTCAGATTGGGTATCATCCGGCCTGTTTCGCGACGGACTTCTCGAGATGCCCGCCGAACTCGTAGCGCATGGCGGAGAGCAGTTTGTCGGCGAAGTCCGCCTCGCCGCGCGAGCCGAACCGCTCGTAAAGCGCCGCCGAGAGCACGTGGACCGGCACGCCCTCGTCGATGGCGGCCTTGATGGTCCAGCGCCCTTCGCCGGAGTCGGAGACGCGCCCGGCAAAATTCGTCAGGGCCGGATCCTGCAACAGGGCAGTGGCGGAAAGATCGAGCAGCCATGACGCGATCACGCTGCCGCGGCGCCAGACTTCCGCGATGTCCGGCAGATCGAGATCGTATCGATAGTTCTCGGGATCGCGCAGCGGCGCGGTTTCCGCATCGATCGTGCCGCGCTTGTTGCCGACATTGGCGGCCTGGAGCACCGCGAAGCCTTCGGCGTAGGCGGCCATCACGCCGTACTCGATGCCGTTATGAACCATTTTGACGAAATGGCCGGCGCCGCTGGGGCCGCAATGCAGATAACCCTGCTCGGCGGTGCCGCCGGCCTTGTCGCGTCCGGGCGTGCGTGGAATATCGCTGCGGCCCGGCGCGAGCGACGCGAAGATCGGGTCGAGATGATCGACGATTTTGTTCTCGCCGCCGATCATCATGCAATAGCCGCGCTCCAATCCCCAGACGCCGCCGCTGGTGCCGACATCGACATAATGGATGCCGCTTTCGGCGCATCTCCTTTGCGCGCCTGTATATCGTCGACATAGTAGGAATTGCCGCCATCGATCAGGATGTCGCCGCGGTCGAGATGGGGCAGCAAACCGGCAAGGGTGTCGTCGACGGCGCCGACCGGCACCATCAGCCAGAGCGCGCGCGGCCTGGTCAGCGTCCCGACGAACTCGGCCAGCGACGACGTGCCCACGGCTTTGTCCTTGACCAGTTCCGCGACCGCGCTCGGCGAACGGTCGAACGCCACGCATTGGTGACCGGCCTCGAGCAGGCGCCGCACCATGTTGGCTCCCATCCGGCCGAGTCCGATCATTCCTAGCTGCACGTGTCAGCCCTCCGTCGAACGGTGGTCCCAGGGAGACCAAGCAGAACGAAGGCGAGTTTCCGATGGCTGCGCCGTAGCATCACGACGCCGCTCCTTTGAGCTTGCGATAGCGCCGGATCAGCGCATTGGTCGAGCTGTCGTGCGCGAGCTTCGGCTCGCTCGAACTGTCGAGTTGGGGAATGATCCTCTGGGCGAGCGCCTTGCCCAGCTCCACGCCCCACTGATCGAACGAGTCGATCTGCCAGATCGTGCCTTGCGTGAACACGATATGCTCGTAAAGCGCGACGAGCTTGCCCAGCGCCGCCGGGGTCAACGCGTCGAGCAGCAAGGTGTTGGACGGACGATTGCCCTCGAACAGCCGATGCGGCACCAGCCAGTCGGGCGTGCCTTCCGCCTTGACCTCCGCGGCCGTCTTGCCGAAGGCCAGCGCCTCGGTCTGCGCAAACACGTTGGCGATCAGTATGTCGTGATGCCGGCCCAGCGGATTGAGCGCGCGCGCGAACGCGATGAAGTCGCACGGGATGAGGCGCGTGCCCTGATGGATCAGCTGATAAAACGAATGCTGGCCGTTGGTGCCCGGCTCGCCCCAATAGATCGGCCCGGTGTCGTAGTCGACGCGAACGCCGTCGACCGTCACGTGCTTGCCGTTGCTCTCCATGGTGAGCTGCTGGAGATAGGCGGGAAAGCGCTCGAGATATTGCTCGTAGGGCAGCACGGCGACGGTCTGGGCGCCGAAGAAGTCCGCGTACCACACGCCGAGGAGACCCATCAGAAACGGGAAGATTGCGTTCGAACGGCGCGGAGCGGAAATGCTCGTCCATCTCGTGGAAACCGCCGAGCATGGCGCGGAAATTGTCCGCGCCGATCGCCAGCATGGTCGATAGGCCTATCGCCGAGTCCATCGAATAGCGGCCGCCAACCCAATCCCAAAAGCCGAACATGTTGGCGGTATCGATGCCGAACCGCGTGACCTCCTGTGCATTGGTCGATACGGCGACAAAGTGCTTGGCGACGGCGCTGTCGTCTTTCAAGTCGGTGAGCAACCACGCCCGCGCCGTGTGGGCGTTGGTCATTGTTTCCAGCGTGGTGAAGGTCTTGGAGGAGACGATGAACAAGGTCTCGCCGGGGTCGAGGGCGCGCACCGCTTCGGCGAAATCCGTGCCGTCGACGTTGGAGACGAAGCGAAACGTCATCGCGCGGTCGCTGTAGTGCCGCAGCGCCTGGTAGGCCATGACCGGGCCGAGATCGGAGCCGCCGATGCCGATATTGACGATATTGCGGATGCGCTTGCCGGTATGACCGTGCCATTCCCCGCCGCGCAGCCGGGCGGAAAAATCGGTCATCTTGTCGAGCACGGCGTACACGTCGGGCACGACGTTGCGTCCATCGTGCATGAAGCAAGCGTCGCGCGGCGCGCGCAACGCGACGTGCAGCACCGCGCGGTTTTCGGAGACGTTGATCTTGTCGCCGCGGAACATGGCCGCGATGCGCTCCGCGAGGCCGCATTCGCGGGCAAGCCGAAAAACAGCGTCAGCGTTTCCTCGGTGATGCGGTTCTTGGAGTAGTCGAGATAAAGGCCCGCCGCCTCGACGGTGAAGCGCTCGCCGCGGGCAGGATCGTCGGCAAACAGCTGCCGCAAGTGGACGTTTTTGAGTTTCTGATAGTGCTGCGCGAGCAGCGCCCAGGCGGGTCGGCTGCGCAGCGGCGGCGTGCCTTCCGGCCGTTCGCCGACGCGCTGCGGCACGCCCTTGTGCTGACGGGATGCGGCGGTCATGGTTCGGCTCGCATGGTTCAGCTCGCCTTGCGCATCGCGGCGCTCTTGGTCTCGATGCGGCCCATCAGATCGTTCCAGGATTTGACGAAGGACGCCGCGCCTTCCTTTTGCAGACGGGCTGCCAGCGCGTCGACATCGAGGCCGGCTTTCGCGAACGCGGCGAGAACCTGCTCGCAGTCGCCGCCGTCGGGTCGGAGGACCTCGCCGACCTCGCCGTGATCGGCGAAAGCTTTAAGTGTGCCTTCGGGCATGGTGTTGACGGTGAAAGGCGCGGCGAGAGCCTTCACGTAAAGTATGTCCGATGCTTTCGGGTCCTTGGTACCGGTAGAGGCCCACAGCAGACGTTGCGCGCGCGCCCCTGAATTTGCCGCGCGCTGGAAGCGCGCCGAAGCGAGCAATTCGCCATAGGCCTTGTAGGCGCGCTGAGCGATCGCGATGCCCAGCCGATTGGTCAGTTCGGCCGGCACCTTGCCGCTCACGGCGACATCCCAGCGGCTGACGAAGAGCGAGGCGACCGAGGCGACGGCGGGATCGAGGCCGGCCTCGATGCGCCGCTCGACACCGCGCAGATAAGCGCCGGCCGCGGCGATATATTGCTCGCGCGAGAACAGCAGCGTGACGTTGATCGGAACGCCGGCGAAAATCGCGGCCTCGATCGCCGGCAAGCCCTCGGCGGTGCCGGGTATCTTGATGAAGAGATTCGGTTTACCGGCGCGCTGGTGGAGATCGCGAGCGGCCGCGAGCGAGCGTTGGGCGTCGTAGGCGAGAGACGGCGGCAGTTCCAGCGATACCCAGCCGTCGACGCCGTCACTCCGGTCGAATATCGGCTCGAACAGATCAGCGGCTCTCTTCAGATCCGTCAAGGCGAGGTCGAAAAACACATCCTCTCGAGACTTTGCCCGGGAAGCGCCGTGCGAAATGTCGCTGTCGTAATCGGCGCTGTTGTTGATGGCGTGATCGAAGATGGTCGGATTCGAGGTCAGTCCGGTCACCGCATATTCGTCGATGTAGCGCCGCAGCGTGCCGCTGTCGAGCAAGTCGCGCGTAATATTGTCGAGCCACAAGCTCTGACCGAGGTCGTGGAGTATCTTCGTTGGGTTCATCGGGATCATCGGGGGGGTCATCGGGTCGTCTCCAGCCTGGACCGAATGCTCAAGGCGCCGGGCGACCGGCCATCACCGGCTCCCGGAAAGTTCGTGTCCAGGAAGGAAGATCCACGCCTTATGGGGTGGCACCGTCCTGGACGAAAATGCCTCTTAATTGTCGCTGCGACGTCCGCGCTATTTCGGCGCAGGTTCAGAGTCAACTTGCCAGGGGACGATCCGGTTCCAGCGGCAGGCCGGATATCGCCTGCCGGGTGGCCTAGTGTCGCGGACCGTCGTGGCGTGAGCTTTGCTTCGCGGGCGAAGACCACCAGCAAGTTCCGACCTGATATTCACGTGACGCTCTGCCGTCATCCGGCAAACAACGATTTAGTGCGACATCAAGATCGGCAAGGTCATGCGCGCCATCAGGTCGTGGGTGACGCCGCCGAGAAGCTTCTCCCAAAGCCGCGGATGACCGAAAGCGCCGGCGACGATGAGATCGGCGCCAATCTCGCGCGCTTTGGCCTGCAGCGTGTCGGCAATCGAGCCCGACGCCACGTCGTCCAAGCGGATTGCCTCGACTACGGCACTGTGGCGGTGCAGATGCTCGACGATCCGCTCGCCCGGCGAGGGGTCACGCTCGGCGTCGATAAAGCCCGCCGGATTGACCATCACCACCGTGATCTTGTCGGCCCGCTCGATCAGCGGCAGCGCGTCGTTAAGCGATCGGGTCGCCGGGCGGCTCGAATTCCAGGCGACGACGATATGGCGGCCGAGCGCGCTCAAACCGGCGCTCGGCGGCACGAACAGCACCGGTCGTCCGGTGACGAACAGGAGCTGTTCGGAGAAAGTGTAATTGACGGCGGCCGGCTCCTCCCTCAGTTCGCGGCCGACGATGCAAAGATCGGTATAGCGCGCATATTGCGGCACCAGCTCGGCCGCGACGCCGTCGACGATCTGCAGGCGGGCCTCGATGTCGTGGCCGCGCGTCAGCGCCGCGAGCGATGAATCCAATCGTTCGGCGGCGGCTTGCATCGCGCGTTCGATGCTGCGTTCGAGTTCGTGCAGGTCCTTGGCCGGGACCAATCCGGCCTCGGCGGAGCGGTGCCAATGCAACTGCTCGTCGTTCGGCTCGCGCACGTAAAGCGCCGTCAAACGGCTGCCGTGCCGAATGGCGAGATCGGCAGCAAGACGCAGGCTGATGAGTGCGCTCTCGGCTTGATCGACATAAACGAGCACGTCCTTGAGCGCCATGGCGTTCCCCCCGCGCTGGCAAAGAGTTGCGGACGTTACGGCTGCCAGTCCAGCCGCCCGTCATTGCAATTCCGAGTGGCGGCGCGCCCGCGCTAATGCGGTTTCGGCGCCGGCACCGCGGCGAGGTCTTCGTTGCCGGGAGGAGCGGACTGCCCGACACTGCCGGCGGCCGCAGCGGACTCGCCGGCGACGCGGACCAGGTCGCCGGCGGCAAGCGAGTCCGGCGGGCTGTTCACCACCCGGTCGGACACCGTCAGCCCGTTGAGGACTTCGACTTCGGTACCGAGGTTGCGGCCGAGCGTGATCGGCTTGAGCTCGATCTTGTGGCCGGGACCGACGGTCGCGACTTGAAGCCCGTGTTCGCGGAACATCAGCGCGCTGGTGGGAATACGCACCACGTCGGGATTGGTCGGCAGCACGAAGTCGACATGAGCGTAGGCGCCCGGCTGCAGCTGGGCGTCGGGATTTTCGGCGTGCAGTTCCACCAGCAGGGTGCGGGCGCTGATATTGATGGCGCTCGAGGTGGTGGCGACCGTCGCGGTGAAGGTCTTGTCCGGGTATTGCGGCAAATGCACTTCGGCGGACAGCCCGGCGCGAATGTCGGCGGACAATTGCTGCGGCACCTGCACGTAAACCCGCATCTCGTGCAGGTCGGCGACGCGGAACAGCTCGGGTCCATTGCCGCCGCCGGTGCCGCTGCCGGCATTGATCAGGGCGCCGATATCGGTTTCGCGTGCGGTCACGATGCCGTCGAACGGCGCGGTGATTTTCTTGAAGCTCTCCAGGGCCTCGAGGCGATCGACCTCGCCCTGATCGGCGGCGACCTCCGCCGTCGCGGCATTGAGCCGGGCGACGGCGGTGTTGTAGTCGGCCTTCTTGGACTCCTGTTCCTGCTCGGAAACAACGCCCTTCGGCGATTCGCGCCAGCGCTCGTAGGTCGTGTCGGCGAATTGTCGTTCGGCTTCCCTGACCTTGACCAGGGCCTTGGCCGAATTGAGCTTGGCTTGCGCCGCGGCGAGCTGGGCGTCGAGATCGGGCGCCTCGATTTCCGCAAGCAGATCGCCCTTCTTCACGTGAGCGCCGTAATCGAAGTACCACTGTTTCAGATAGCCGCTGACGCGGGCATAGATCGGGGCCTCGTACCAGGCCTGGACGGTGCCCGGCAGCGACAGTTTCCGCGTCGTGGCGCCGGTGCGCGGCGTAAGCAGCGCGACGGTCGGCACAGCCTGCTCCTGCGTCCATTGCGTCACTTCGGCTTCATGCCCCCGTCGCTGCCAAATCCCGATGGCGGCGACGGCGACCGCCACGATGGCGGCAATGATGCCGATCCGGCGCAGGTTTCGCGGCGGCGCCGTCGGCGTTCGTCTCGTGCTGGGGCTGGTGGTCTTCGAAGGCCATGCGTTCTCCGATGGATGCTCCGGTCAGGCGGTCGATCCGGGTTGCGGGTTCGCCAGCGGCACGCCCCGCTCATGCCTCGCATGCAGCACGCTGAACACGATGGGAACGAAAAACAGCGTCGCCAAGGTCGCGATCAGGAGGCCGCCGATCACGGCGCGGCCGAGCGGGGCGTTCTGCTCGCCGCCTTCGCCGAGCGCAAACGCCATCGGCAGCATGCCGATGATCATGGCGAGCGCCGTCATCAGCACCGGACGGAACCGGGTGAAGCCGGCTTCGAGCGCGGCCGTCGCCGCATCGAGCCCCTGCTCCAGACCTTCGCGCGCGAAGCTCACGAGCAGGATGCTGTTGGCCGTGGCGATGCCCATGCACATGATGGCGCCGGTCAAGGCCGGCACCGACAGCGTCGTTCCCGTCACGAACAGCATCCACACGATGCCGGCGAGCGCCGCCGGCAGCGCCGTGATGATGATGAACGGGTCGATCCAGGACTGGAAGTTGACGACGATGACCAGATAGATGAGCAGGATGGCGCCGGCGAGACCGAAATAGAGCTGGCTGTAGGCGTTGGTCATCGTGCGCACCTGGCCGCGCAACGCGACATAGGAGCCGCGCGGCAGGTCCTTGCGGGTGTCGGTCAGGATGCGGTCGATGTCGGCGGCGACCGCGCCGAGATCGCGCTCCTGCACGGCGCCGAAAATGTCGATCACCGGCTGCACGTTGTAATGCGAGACCACGCCCGGGGACGGGCCCGGCGTGATCTGCGCCAGCCCGCCCAGATATTGCGGCGCCGGCTGCTCCGGTGCGGTGATCGGCACATTGACGAGGTCCGACATCGTGTCGATGCGGTATTGCGGCATCTGAGCGACGATGGGGTAGGACACGCCGTTCTCGGGATTGAGCCAAAAATTCGGTTTGACCTGGCCGCTGCCGGACAGCGTGACCAAAAGGCTGTTGGCAATGTCGCGCTGCGTCAGTCCGACCTCGCCGGCGAGCGTGCGATCGATATCGACATTGATCTGCGGATAGTTGAACACCTGCTGGATGCGCAGGTCGGCGATGCCGGGAACGGTGCGGACGCGCTTGAGGAGATCGGTGGCGTAGGCGTAGTTGGCCTTCTGATTGTTGCCGATCACCTGCACGTCGATCGGCGCCGGCAGGCCGAAATTGAGAATTTGCGACACGATGTCGGCCGGCAGGAACGAAAACGTCGCTTCCGGGAATTTTTGCGGCAGCACCGTCCGCAGCTGTTTGATGAATTCCGCGGTCGGGGCGTGGTCCTCTTTGAGGCTGATCAAGGCGTCGCCGTCTTCCGGCCCTATGGTGCCGGTGTTCTGGTAGGCCATGTTGATGCCGGAAAACGGCAGGCCGATATTGTCGACGATATTGTCGAGCTGATCCGGCGGAATGGTCTGGCGCACCGTGTGCTCGATCAGATCGAACAACCGCGCCGTCTCCTCGATCCGGGTACCGGGCTGAGCGCGCACATGCATCATGATTTGGCCGGCATCGACCGCCGGGAAGAAGTCTTGACCGAGAAACGGCCAGAGGCCGAACGAGAGAACGACGCAGGCCAGAAAGCCTACGATCACCCGCATCGGGCGGTCGAGCGCAAGCGCCAGCAGCGCGCGATAGCGGGCGCGGACACCTGTGAAGATGCGCTCGAACCCCATCTGAAAACGCTCGAGCGGATTGCGCGCACGATGGGTCGAAGCGGCATGACCATCGTGTCCGGTGTGGGGGCGGAGGAGGAAGTGCGCCATGGTCGGCACCAGGGTGCGCGACAGCAGAAACGAGCCGATCAGAGCGAACACGACCGCCTCGGCCAATGGTCGGAACAGATAGCCGGCCACGCCACCGAGCTGAAACATCGGCACGAAGACGATGCACAAGCAAAGGAGCGTGACGAAAGCCGGAATGACGATCTGTTGGGCGCCATCCATGATCGCGGGCTCGACTTCCTTGCCCTGCTCCAGGTGATAATTGATATTCTCTATGGTGACGGTTCCGTCATCGACCAAAATGCCGACGGCAAGCGCGAGGCCGCCCAAGGTCATGACATTCACGGTTTCACCGAGCCAGGCCAAGGCCGTCAGCGCGAACAGAATGGCGAGCGGTATCTCGATCAGGATGATGACGGTGGAGCGCCAGCTGCCGAGGAAAACGAGGATCATCACGCCGACCAGCGCGGCGGCGAGTGCCGCCTCGCGGATCACGCCGACGACGGCAGCCTTGACGAAGATCGACTGATCGCCGACGGCGTGAAGGTTCAGACTCGGCGGCAGGCTTTCCTCGACCCGCGGCAGCAGCCCCTTGATGCCGTCGATGACATTGAGGGTGGAGGCCGAACCGGCCTTGAGAATCGTCATCAGCACGGCGCGGGAGCCGTTGACGCGCACCAAATTGGTCTGCGGCGGCGAACCGGCATGCACGTAAGCGACGTCGTGCATGAAAATTATTGTGCCGTTGACCTTCTTGACCGGCAGTTCATTGATTTTTTCGAGCACCGTCGGACTGGCGTTGAGCGACACGTTCCAGTCGAATTTGCCGATTTTCTGGTCGCCGGCCGGCAGGATGAGATTCTGCAACGACACGGCATTGAGGACGTCGTCGGCCGAAACATTGTGAGCCTGCATGGCCTGCTGATCGAGATCGACCTGAACCTGCAGGATCTTGCCGCCATAGGGGGAGGGGATCGCGGCGCCGGCGACGGTGGCGAGCTGCGGCCGGATGAAGTTCTGCCCGAGATCGAACAGCTGCATCTGCGGCAGCTTCTTGCTCGACAAGGCGAGCTGCAGGATCGGCACGCTCGAGGCGTTGTAGCTCAGCACGTAAGGCGGCGTGATGCCGGGCGGCAGCAGTTTCAGCACGGTCTGCGAGGCCGCCGTCACCTGCGCCAGCGCCGCGGCGATGTTGACGTTCTTCTGGAAGAAGATTTTGACGACGCCGTAGCTGTTGAGCGACTGCGACTCGATGTGTTCGATGTCGCCGACCTGCGAGGTCAAGGTGCGTTCGTAATAGTAGATCACTCGACTGGACATGTCGTTCGGCGCGAGCCCGTTGTAGGTCCAGACGACACTGACGACCGGAATGTTGATGTTAGGGAAGATGTCGACCGGGGTTCGCAACGCCGCGAGGCCGCCGAAAATCGCAATAAAAAAGGCGAAAACCACAAAGGTGTAAGGTCGCCGCAGCGCAATCTGAACGATCCACACGGCAATAATCTCCTGACGACGCGCGGGTTTGACCAGACGATCAGCAACCGCCGCTACGACGTGATCCGTGGGGCCGAATCTTATCCCGCCGCGCCCCCGGCATTCCGGTTTATCGGCAGCGGGACAATGCTTTGGCTTTCAGTGGTTTACAAGTCCGATATGGCCGTCGGCCGCGTCGCGCGGTCGCGTCATTTGGCCGCCGCTGACGCTATCGCCCTGACGCGCGGACGACGCCGCGGTTGCGCATTGGAACACTATGGCGGATGCCGGCTTGGATCTGTGCTCGAGGCGCAGAGAAGAATTGCATACGCAATCTGCCGGCGACCGCCGCGGTCGCGCTGCTGCTGACCGGGCCGCCGGCGGCGGCCGAACCGGAGTCGCTGCCATCGCCGCCGCATCGGCTCGAGCGGACGCGTGATGTCGACCATCTCTGACATCGCACGGCATCCCTGACATCGTACTGCCGCAACGGCAAAAGCTCGAAGGCGGCTGCGACTTCAAACGGCCAAACCACACCGATAGGAATTTTTCCCCAACCCTACTGTGTCGCCCGCGCCACAGTGCCTGGTAAAATTGCGCTGTATTCGCCGATGCGAGACGCAAGGAAGTGCAGGCGCTTGACAACCTGTCGCACTCTCCCGAGAGTTACCGTTATATCAATCAATACATATCGGCGCCGGCGGACGATACCGAACGTCAACCGGCACAAACTGACGGGGACGGGGGTCAAAATGAAAAAGTCCACTATATCCGCGGGTGTTTCCGCGGCGGTGTTGCTTGGGTTGATGAGCTTTGCTCGAGCCGCTGACTTGCCGGTCGTCACGAAGGAGGCGCCGCCACCAGCCGTACCGACGGCGTGCGCCAATGTACCTGACTTCCTTCTTTCGAGCTGCGTTCTGAGCTGGTACGGCATCACGCTCTACGGGACGGTCGACATGGGCGGGACCTATGCGACCCATGGCACGCCGTTCGACCCGAACCATCCGACGGGCGAACTGTACGCTGTTGGTGCCGGCGGGACCGTTGCCGATAACCGGCTCAGCGGGTTTTTCCCCGGCGAGAACGCCATGAGCCAATCAAATATCGGCGTGAGAACGAATATACCGCTCGTTTCGGGCTGGAATTTCGTGTCGGTGGACGAACTGGCGTTCAACCCCTATTCGCTGCTGCTGGCCAACGCGCCGGCAGCCGAGTTCAACGCGATCGGCGTGCCGCAGAATCAATGGGAGGTACCGTACGAACTCGAGCCGGTGGGGCTGGCTGGCGGCGCAGAATTTTGTCGGCGTGAGTTCGCCGATTTGGGGCACGCTGACTTTCGGCCGGCAAAACACGCCCATAACCGACGGAGTTGTTGCCTATGACGCATTTGGCGGCGCCTATGCGTTTGGGGTGATCGGCTATTCCGGCAAGACCTGCGGCGCTGGCGATACCGAAGATTGCCGCTGGACCACCGCGATCAAATATCGTGTGAGCGCCCCAACAGTGTTCGGTTCCGTCCGGGCCGTCGTGATGGGGCAACCGATAGCAGGCAGCACCGGCGGTTATGACGCCTATAACGCCAATAATGGCGCGATCGAAGGCGGCGTCGGCGGGGACATCAAGGGCATTGGTTCCGGCGTTCTCTCGGTGGACTTCTTGGGCGCCTACGAGAGAGACGCGGTCAACTGGCAGATGACGGGCATCGGCTCGGACTATACTCTTGGCGTGCCAACGAACCTATCGGCTACTAACACCTACCTCAAGGTGACGCTCTCCAACAACACGTCCTTCATGGGGCTCGCCAAATATAGCTTCGGCTCGTGGGGAAACCCCTCGCCGCCGATCGTGGGTAAAGCAGCTGCTGCGCCGTCGGGGCCCTCGGGCATCCCGCTCACGCTGTATGCCGGCTACGAATACATCAACTTCGCTAATCCAAGCGATTTGCAGAGTTCGTTCCGTGATGACGGGTACCTGCTGACAAATAGTGGCCTGACCGGCGCTGCGCTCGTCGGTGCCACTGCAGGGTCTCCTATAGCGGCCGGTGGCAACGGCACGGCGATCGCCAACAACGCGTTCAACGCCGCGTGCCAATCGGGCGGCGGTTGCACGAGCGAGGTTTTCCAGGTCATTTGGGCCGGTGCCAAATACGGCATCACCAGAAATCTGGATCTCATCGGGTCCTACAATCACTACATCCAGAACCAGTTCGTGATCGCAACGAGCGCTGCTACTTGCGCCAACAATGGGGCTGCCAACTCGCGGTGCGCCGGCACCTATGACACCTTCTCCGCGGCTCTCGACTGGCGGTTCCTGCCGAAGTGGGATACCTACATCGGCATCATGTACTCGGCGGCGTATGGCGGCATCGCCTTTGGCGATATTCAGACGAACAACCTCGCCACCACCGGAGGCGTGCGCTTCCGGTTCTGACAGCACGTGGCATTGGCGGGCAAAAGGCGCCCGCCGGCTCAAAGCTGGCGTAAAGGGTGGCGCGCTTCGGCCCGCCACCCAATGAGTTGGCGGTCATGCCTAATCCGGTCGTCAAAATACAATAATGTCGCCGCCGTGCAGGCGACGCTCTAACGCGGAACCGCACACTTGTTCGGCGAGACTGTCTTCGAACGAGCCAAGAGGACTTGAGACGAATTTGGCGCGGTTCTATTTCGCGCGCCCATGACGTGGCTTTTATGCCACAGCGGTTGCGACAAGAAGCCCCGAGGCGGTCGCCCATATTGCGTGGCCCGCTAAAACCGATCATCCTTCGCCGCGGGGGCGGGGTCATCTGCAAGCGTGGATTTTCGTACGCGTCGGCGCCGCCATGGTCCCGAGGTACGGCCCGTTTTTGCTCCGTGGTGATAGTAGGAGTGCATGCGTCCAGTCGCGGCGCCAGCCCGGTTGTTGCGTCTGTGTGGCGGCCGCCGGGACCCGGCCCGTCAGCGGAGCTGGATGGCTACGCTCCGTTTCGTCACGCTCGGTCTCATCGCCGGCGCCGCGTTGGCCGGTTGCGCGGTCGGCCCCGATTTCCAGCCGCCGGCGCCGACAATGCCGGCGAACTACGCGGGCGCGTCCGCGGCGAACGCGACACCTCCGAACGACACCGGCGGCAACAGGGCGGCCGATCCGGCGCAGTGGTGGCGTGCGCTCAATGACCGCGAGCTCGATGCGCTGGTAGACCGCGCCATCGCGGCGAGCCCGACGCTCGAGATCGCGCTGAACCGGCTGCAGCAAGCGCGGGCGCAAGAGGCCGTCGTCGTCGGCGCGGCGTTGCCGGCGCTGGAGGCGAGCGACGGTGGGGCGTTCGGCACCGGAAGCGATTTGGGCCGCGGCCGCGCCGCGCAAACGCTGGTGTCCGCCGAGAACGGCGCCGGCGTGTCGAACGTGACCAACCTCGTCGGCTTCGATGCCGCCTGGCAGATCGACCTGTTCGGCAAATACCGGCGCGCGATCGAGGCGGCGCAGTACGACGTCGAGGCTGCGGCAGCCGCGCGCAACATGGTGCTGGTCGCGCTCGTCGCCGACGTGACACGTGCCTACCTCGACCTGCGCGCACTGCAGATGCAGCTTGCGGTGCTGCGCAAGGACATCGAGGTCGCGCAAAAATACGTCGATTTCGTTCAGGAGCGCTTCAACCGCGGCATCACCAATGAGCTGGATGTCACTCTGGCGCAACGTGAATTGGCGCAGCTGCAAAGTCAGGTCGCGCCGCTCGGCGCGCAGATCAATGCAGCCCGCTACGTGATCGCCGTCCTCATCGGCGAATTTCCCGAAAACCTCGGCCGCGAACTGGCGCGCCCGGGCGTGCTGCCGGCCCTGCCGGTGCGCATTCGCGCGGGCTTGCCCATCGATCTTTTGCGCCGCCGGCCCGATATCGTCGAGGCCGACCGCCAACTGGCGAGCGCTACGGCGGCGATCGGCGTCGCCACCGCCGATCTGTTTCCCCAAGTCGCCATTTCCGGCAGCGTCGGCTGGCAGCAGGGGCCAGGCCTTTCCGCCACCTCGATCAATCCGATCTGGTCGGCCGGCCCGTCCGTCGCCGCGCCGCTGCTCGATTTCGGCCGGCTCGATGCGGTGGTCGAAAAGGCCGATTTCCGCACCCGCGAGCTGTTGTTCAATTACAAAGCGACCGTGCTCAACGCGGTGCGCGAGGTCGATACCGCGGTCGATGCCTATGCCGCCCAAGAGAACAGCTTGCGTCATTTGAGCGATGCCCTCGCCGCGGCGCGCCGCGCGGTGAGCCTCGCTCAGCAGCGATTCGATCGCGGCCTCACCGATTCCCTCAACGTCATCGACGCCCAGCGCCAGGAATTCGCCATCGAGCAGCAATACGTGGCGGCGCAGCAAAACGCCGCGGAGCAGTTCGTCACGCTCTACAAGTCGCTCGGCGGCGGTTGGGAGGATTATCAGGTGTTCGCGCCGATACCGCGGCCGATGCCGGCCGTCGCCGCCGCGTTCAAACGGCTGATCGACCGCAGTGCCGCGCCGTAGAAGTTCGCGGCCTGCCCGATAACGTCGCCGACGCGCATGCTGCGAACTCCGACCGCGGCATCGACGAAGGCCGGATCCATCATGGATGGATCGGGATCGCATGCCCGAGCGCCCCGCTCATGTTGCATTTCTGCCACTGACGTGGCGAATCCCCTGTTGATGGCCGGCAAATGGATGGCGATGGAACCAAGTGTCATCCAGCAGTCATCCCGGAATTCTAGATGGGGGAAGGGTAAACTTTCCTCAGTTTCTCAAATATTCACAACACTGGAGGGGATGATGGTGGTCAAACATGAGACGACGAGCTCTCGAAAGAGAGTTCGATTGGGGCAGGGGGGTGCGGTGAAACTTGCTGTTTCCGCAGCAATGGTTCTCGGCCTCGCGGGCGCGGCGAATGCGGCGGATATGCCGCTTCCGACCAAGGCATGGGCGGCGCCGGCGTCGGATGCCTGTAGCGGCCTGACGGACTTCTTGCTGTCGAGCTGCAGGTTGAGCTGGTACGGCGTGACGTTCTACGGCACCGTCGATATGGGCGGCACGTACCAAACCCATGGCGCGCCGTTCGACCCGAACTTCCCCACCGGCGCCAGTTACCTTCTGGGTGGCGGCGGCGGGAATGCGACGGGCCGGACGGCCGGTTTCGGTCTCGGTCCCAACGCCATGAGCCAATCGAACGTCGGGGTGAAGATCCAAGAACCTATCGCTCCGGGCGGCTGGTCGTTCATTGCCAACGGCGAGCTTGCGTTCGACCCGTATTCGGGGCTGTTGGCCAACGCTCCGCAAGCACTGCAGAACGCCATCGGCGTGCCGCAGAATCAGCAGAGTCTACCGATCAACTCGAGCCGGTGGGGTTGGCTGAACACGAATCAATATGTCGGTTTTAGCCAGCCGGTTTTTGGCACGTTGACCTTCGGCCGGCAAAACACACTGATGATTGACGACATCAGCGCCTACGATCCGATGGGCGGCGCCTACGCGTTCTCGCCGATCGGCTTTTCCGGTAAGGCCGGCGGTGGCGGCGACACCGAGGACGCCCGCTGGACCACGGCCATCAAGTATCGCGTCAATATCGGCGACGTCCGCGTCGGGGTGATGGGACAGCCGGTGTCCTCGGGTTATGACACCTACAACCCGAATAACGGCGCGGTCGCAGGCGACATCGGCGGCGACATCAAACATTTCGGACCCGGCATTCTCTCGTTGGATGCGCTCGCCACTTGGGAGAAAGACGCGGTTAATATCGGGACGGGGGGGAACACCGTCGGCGCCAACGGCTACCCAACTGCCTTCGGTCCCGGCTATCTCAAGGCGACGATCTCCAACAACCTGGCCTACATGGCGCTGGCCAAATACAGCTTCGGTTCGTGGGGAAACACCCCGCCGCCGGTCGTGGGTAAAGCAGCTCCTGTGCCGACCGGACCCACCGGTATTCCGCTCACCCTGTACGCCGGCTACGAATGGATCCAGTACTCGAACCCGAGCGATTCGGTAACGAGTTCGTTCATCGACGACGGTTTCACGTTCAACTATGTGAGCGCTTCGGGCGGCTCGCCGCTCGCCGTTCCCGGCAACAACGGCACCACGATCGCCAACAACGCTTTCAACGCCAATTGCGGCACCGGTGTCTGCTCGGACGAGACTTTCCAGATCATATGGACCGGCGCCAAATACGGCATCACCAAAGATCTGGATATCATCGGTGCCTACTATCACTACATCCAGAACCAATATACGAATTCTACTGCTTGCGCCATCAGCACCGCCGGCAAGGCGCAATGCGCGGGCACGTTCGACATGGCCTCGGCGGTTCTCGACTGGCGGTTCCTGCCGAAGTGGGACGCCTACATCGGCACCATGTATTCGGTCGCGGCTGGCGGTCTCGCCAACGGCGACATTGCCCGCAACAACCTCGCGACAACGGGCGGCGTGCGCTTCCGGTTCTGACAACAATGGAAGCGGGATTTTGCAAGGTCGCACGACGATCTTGGTGAGATCCCGCTTCTTCCTCGCGAACGCAGCAGTCCTGATACAGTAAGCTGGCCGGCCCCCTAGGGCCGGCCATTGCGTTTGCGATACCGCTCGCGGCAGCGTTTACGACTACTTTTTGCGACACTTGGCTACGCGCCTTTATTTTCGGCGCGTGACTGGCAGAAGCTTTCAGGAAGTCGAGTCTAGCGGGGTTGTTATGGATGCGCCATATTTGCAACATATCTTGGGAAACTATTGCGCTTTTTTAAAAATACAATGATAACAGCATCTTAGATGGGGTTGCCAGCAACGTCAGATGCATCGACCGGAATCACTGACCCGTATATTATGGGCGGGGATATGGTGGGCAGAATTGCGCGAGACGTCGAAGGTTGCGGGCTCGCTTGCGTTTCGGGCTCGGTGTCTCGAGCCATTTGCGACGGGGCGGTCCGCGAGGACCCGAACGGGGCGAAATGCTGGTGCTGGTGGGAAGAGCCCTTCTGATCGTCTCAATGGGCGTTTGCATGGTGCAAGCGGCCGATGCGACGGATTTTGTCTTTCCGACCCCGCAGCAATCGCAAGGCCCCAACTGGGCGGGCCCGTATCTGCAGAACCATGGCGGCGTCGCCGCCGGCGTACCGTGGACGACGCCCGGGGCGTCGAACGGATTTTCCTCGTCGGCGCCGCCGGCCGTGAGCGACAGCTTCGGCTACAATTTCCAATCGGGCAATTTCGTGTTCGGTCTCGAAGGCTCGCTGGCGGCGGCGAACTTCGACGGCAAGTTCACGGCCCCGGCTTTGGCAGCGAGCACCAACGCCGCCTGGACGCCGAACATGAATTGGCTCGGCACCGTGACCGGCAAGGTCGGCTATTCGTTCGGGCAGTGGCTGCCCTATGCCAAGGGCGGATTTGTTGCGGCTGAAGTCGGATCGCCGACGCAGAGCGGCCCGCTCGTCGGCGGCTTTTCGCAAGGCACGGATGTTTCAGGATGGACGGCCGGTGTCGGCCTCGAATATCAGCTGACGCCCAAATGGTCGATGGGACTTGAATACCTCTATACCGACCTCGGCAATGGCAGCCCGCAGAGCACGCTGGGCACGGCGCCGATCTCGGGCGCGCCGGAGGTGTATTCCACGGCGCTGAAGACCCAGAGCCTGCTCGGCCGGCTCAATTACAAGACGGGCTGGTAGCCGAGTTCGATTGAAAACCCGCTCTAGGCTTCCGCAAGCTCCGGCGCCTTGGCGTTAATCGCCAGTTCGCACCGTTCCACGAAGTGGATGATTTCGCCAAGCCGGCTCTCGCCTTCGAGCAGCGGCGCATGGCCTTCGTCGGGTACCTCGATCACATCCAATTGGGAGCGCCGCTCGCGCATGGCCGCGACGGTCGCCGCCGAGAGAATGTCGGAATTGGCGCCGCGGATCACCAGCATTGGGACATCGGCGAGCGCGTCGAACTCGTTCCACAGACACGGCAGCGGGCGCTCGATCTCGATGCCGCCGAGCGCGCGGGCGATGCCCTCGTCGTAGGCCGGCTTGAGCGCGCCGTTTTTCAGATGCCAGGTCCGCTGCGCGGCGCCGAGCCACTGGTCGGCGGTAAGCTTGGGAAAGTGCTCGCTCATGAGCTGGCGCAGAACGTCGGCGCCTTCTTCGTAGGTACGCGGATGCGGCAATCTGCCGACGTAACTTTTGATGCGCGCGATGCCCCTTTGCTCGGTCACCGGGCCGACATCATGCAGCACGACGCCGGCGATCGCTGTGGGGTGGGCGGCACCCAGCATCATGGTGAGAACCCCGCCGCGCGAGCTGCCCACGAACACCGCCGGCCCAACACCGAGCGCGGTCAACACGCCGATGATGTCGCAAAGCTCAGTCATGCAATTGTAGTTGCCGTGGTCGGTGTCGTGCTCGGAATGGCCGCGTCCGCGCGAATCGATGGCGATGACATGCCGTTTCGGTGTTCCGTGCGCGAGCGCGGGAGCCAATTCGTCGAAATCGGCGACGGTACGGGCGAGGCCCGGTAGGCAGACCACCGGCAATCCGGGCGCCGTGCGCGTACCGTATTCGCGCACGTGCAGCTTCAGCCCGTCTGGCGCGGTTACGAACAGGCTCTTGCCGTGGTCGAGCACGTCTCCATGCAACATTGCATGCCCCACTTGCTCTTCAATAATATCAACATACTAATTGCAAATGGATGTCTCAATGCCGTCATGAAGGCATTCGCGCAAGATTTTTGCCCAAGAAATGGGCAGCGCCCCAAGATTGCCAGAATGCAAAAATTTGGGCGATTGCATCCTTTGGATGCAAGAGGGAGGGCGCCGGCTAACCGCCGCGGCGCAGATCCGCTTCGATCAGAAGCCTGGAATCGTTGCCGAAGCGGGCGCGGTAGATCTGCATGTTCTCGATCACCCGCTGGACGTAATTGCGCGTCTCGGAAAATGGGATGCGCTCGATCCAATCGATCGGATCGATCTTGGAGCTGCGCGGATCGCCGTATTGGTCGATCCATTCCTTCACGCGGTGCTTGCCAGCATTGTAGGCGGCGAAGGCAAGAATATAGGAGCCGTTGAACTCGCCGATGTCGTCGCCGAGCTCGGCCGACCCGATCTGGGCGTTATAGGCCGGATCTTCGATGAGCCGCCGCTGATCGAACGGTACGTTGAATTTCTTGGCAATGAACCGCCCGGCATCGGGGGTGACCTGCATCAGGCCAAAAGCGTGCGCGCTGGAGACGACGCGCGGATTGAATGCGCTTTCCTGGCGCGCGATCGAATAGACAACGCACGGCTCGACTTCCGGTCCGATCGGCCGGAAGCTTGGAATGCCGAACGCGGGAAAGGCATAATGCTCGAGCGGCAGGCCGCGGCTCGTCGCGGTCTTGCCGATCAGCAGTGTCGCCCGCGCGTCGTGGTGGTGCGTGGCGATATCGGCGAGCGTGGCAAGCGCTGCGGCATCCATCGCCTTGTCGGCAAGATCGGCGGCCATGGCGGCGACGAGGTCGCGTTCGTCGATGGCGTAGAGGATTTCGAAGGCGCGGGCGACTTCGAGGCGGCGGTGTTCCGGCGGCGGTTCCGGCCATTGCCGCAAAGCGACGCCGTCGAGCCTCAATCGCGCCCGCGACAGCTGGCCGTAATAGGCCGTCGGGTAGCGCGCCGCCGCTTCGTAATAGCCGCGCGCGTCCTGACCGTGGCCGAGCGCTTCGGCGGCGCGGCCCTGCCAGTAATAGGCGCGGGCGAGCGTGATCGGATTGGAGACGCCGTCGGCGATGCGGGCGAAATGGCCGAGAGCCACGCCCGGCTCGCGCAGGAAGCGCAACGCGATCCAGCCCGCGGTGAATTGCTGTTCGGCGCGATAGTTCTCGTTCTTCGGAACGGCGGCTAATCTGGCCACCTCGTAGGCGGTCTTGAAATCGCCGAGGTCCAAAAGCTTGCGCGCCACCAGCCGGCGCTCGACCCACCACTGATCGACATCGCCGAGTTCGCCCGGCTCGCGCGGCGCCGCGTTGAGCCACTTGGCGGCCTCCGCGACATTGTCGCCGCGCCGCAGCCATTGCGCGCGGGCGAACATATAGCCCGCATCGTGGCGCGCCGCCGCCGGAACGGCTTCCAGCAACGCCTTGGCGCTGCCGGCCTTGTTGATGACGGCGGCGCGCGCCTTGGCAATGGCGAACTCGGTCGGATCGAGGTGGCGTGCGGCACGCAAACCGGCGTCATCGTCTTCGACATAGAGGCGCGCATCCATGCGTGCCCTGTCGTCCGCGGGCGTGATCAGGCCGGCGAACATCTCGCGCGCCTGCGCCTCGAGCTCTTCGGAAAAGCTGTCGTTGCGCCAGGCTTCGCGCACCGCCGCCTGCGCGGCGGCACGATCGCCCTCGGCGAGCAGGGCCCGCGCCAAGGCGAAGCGGCCTTTGGCGCTCAATGGCGGCAGGCCGCCGAAGAAAGCGATGGTCGCGCGCGGGTCGACGGGCTGTTTCCAGAGCGCGACCTCGGCGCGCCGGCGCAATCCGACAATGCCCGGCCAGCTCGGATTGGCGGCGATGAAAGCGGCGTAGCGGGCAAAGTCGATCTCGGTGTCCTCGCTACGCAGGATCACCCACTCGACGAGCTTGCGGGCGAGCGGATCGGCAATCGTATTTTCCACGCCGGTTGCGTCCTCGCCCCGGCCTTTGTGGGCGAGATCGATCGCCTGCTTGACCGCGTCGAGGTCGAGCGGCGAGGTGGTCGCGGTCGCGGCAATGGCGAGAGGTGGTGCGGATCGGCGCGGAGTCGGCGGCCTTCCGAGGAGGCGGCCGGCAGGTTGCACCGCGGCGGTCGGCGCGAACGCCCCGGTGACCGTCGTGCGGTCGGGAGCCTCGTAGCCGAGGACACCGGCCGAAGGCATCGATGCCGCACTCGAGACTGACGGCTGCGGCGCGGCGATGAATGTTTCTTTCGCGCCTAACCGCGGGGCGACAGTCGCGATTTTTCCGGTCCTGTCGCTCGCGATCGCCGGCCGCGGCCGCGGCAACGGGACCGATGGCGCCGCCGTGTGAGCGGCGGCGATGACCGGCCACAGCGCGCCCGCGACCGTCATGAGACGAATGAGCCGAAAGGACGTCACCAGCTCGCACTCCGTGCGTCGCGGCTCGAGCCGCGGGCATTGCCGAATCGCGTTCGTGTCGCCGAAAGCCCTTGTGGCCGCCAACCTCTGGCGCGGCAAGATTGACGAAACCCTAATTCCGCCAAATAGCGCCCGAGCGGCGCGTTATCATTCACGAATATCGATGCCCAAGTTTGACGGCCAAAACGGGGCATACCCGCAGCCGCTCTTCGAGGGGGCTTTCAAGGTCCGCCGCAACCCGATATCTATGGGCCGCAGCACCGATTGACCACAAGCCGGGACCGCCGCGGGCAAGGCCTGCGCGGCGATCCGCCACCGTGACCCGGGGATTGTTATGACCGCCACGACCACCGCCAAGGTGACCGGCAAGACGAGCTTCCGAGGCTCATTCACCGCGCTGGTCACGCCGTTCAAGAACGGTTCCGTCGACGAAGCGAGCTTTCGCGACGCTGGTGGACTGGCAGATCGCGGAGGGCACCAACGGGCTCGTTCCGGTCGGCACCACCGGCGAAAGCCCGACGCTGTCGCACGACGAGCACAACGCGGTGGTCGAATGGTGCGTCGATCAGGCGCAAGGGCCGCGTGCCGGTCGTCGCCGGCGCCGGCTCGAATTCCACCAAGGAAGCGATCGCGCTCGCCCGCCACGCCGAAGGCGCCGGCGCCGATGCCGTGCTGGTCGTCACGCCGTACTACAACAAGCCGACCCAGGAAGGTCTCTACCAGCACTTCAAGGCGATCAACGACGCGATCGGCATCCCGATCATCATCTACAATATCCCGCCGCGTTCGGTGGTCGACATGTCGGTCGACACCATGGCGCGCCTGTTCGAGCTGAAAAATATCGCCGGCGTCAAGGACGCCACCGCGAATTTGGCGCGGGTGTCGCAGCAGCGCGCTGCCATGGGCGAGGACTTCAACCAGCTCTCCGGCGAGGACGCGACCGCGCTCGGCTTTCATGGCCCATGGCGGCCATGGCTGCATCTCGGTCACCTCGAACGTGGCGCCGCGGCTGTGCGCGGAGTTCCAGGCGTCCTGCCTCAAGGGCGATTACGCCGGCGCGCTGAAGATCCAGGACAAGCTGATGCCGCTGCATACGGCGCTGTTCATCGAAACCAGCCCGGCGCCGATCAAATATGCGCTGTCGCTGATCGGCAAATGCGCGGAGACCGTGCGGCTGCCCATGGTGCCGGTCGGGCCGAAAAGACCCGCAAGGCGGTGCGCGACGCCATGGTGCATGCGGGGCTGATCAATTGAGCGATGCTGCCGCTCGTGCGCGGACGGGCCGGCTCGTCATTTGTCGAACCGTCGTTCATTGAACAAATGCGTTGAACCGGGAGGGGCGGTGCTCGAGGAATTCAAGAAATTCGCCATGCGCGGCAACGTCGTCGATCTTGCCGTCGGCGTCATCATCGGCGCCGCCTTCGGCGCGATCGTCAATTCGCTGGTCAACGACATCGTCATGCCGCTTATCGGCGCGGTGACCGGCGGGCTCGATTTCTCCAATTATTTCATTCCGCTGTCGTCGAAAGTGACCGCGAATTCTCTGGCCGAGGCGAAAAAGCAAGGCGCGGTCTTCGCCTGGGGCAATTTCCTCACCATCGCCATCAACTTCATCATCATCGCGTTTGCGCTTGTTCCTGGCCGTCAAGGGCATCAATCGGCTGAAGGCGCCGGAAACGCCGGCGGCGCCCGCGGCGCCGTCTCAAGAAGTGCGGTTGCTGACCGAAATCCGCGACGCGCTCAAGAGCCGTTGAGGCGGGGGAGGCGCCATGGCGGCGAAAGCGAAAGGAAGCTTCGCGTCGTCGCCGACAACCGCAAGGCGCGCTTCAACTACTCCATCGACGAGACGCATGGAGGCCGGCGTCGCGCTGACCGGCACGGAAGTGAAATCGCTGCGCGCCGGGCAAGGCGACGATCGCGCGAATCCTATGCCGATGCCCGCGGCGGCGAAATCTGGCTCATCAACTCCAACATTCCCGAATACCAGCAGGCCAACCGCTTCAACCACGCGCCGAAGCGGCCGCGCAAGCTGCTGCTGCACCGCCGCCAGATCAACAAGCTGATCGGCGCGGTCGAGCGCGAGGGCATGACGCTCGTCCCGCTCAAGCTCTATTTCAACGAAAAGGGCCGCGCCAAGGTCGAGCTGGCGCTGGCGCGCGGCAAGAAGCTCTACGACAAGCGCGAGACCGAGAAGAAGCGCTCCTGGGAGCGCGAGCGCGGCCGGCTGCTGCGGCAAAAGGGGTGAGACGATGCTGCCGGTGACGTTCGACCATTGCGTCATCCACGTCACCGACTGGGAGCGCTCCAACGCGTTCTACACGACGGTGATGGGCGCGGAGTTGGTCGCGCGCGCAGGTCGGTTACGCCTATCGCTTCGGCGACCGCCAGCTCAACGTGCACGGGCCGGGCGTGACGCCGGCCGAGGTGGCGCGCCTGCCGGTCGCGCCCGGCAACAGCGATCTGTGTTTCGAATGGCGCGGGCCGATCGCGGATGCGCATCGCCCATCTCGAACGCTGCGGCGTCGCCGATCGAGCGCGGCCCGATGCAGCGCTTCGGCGCCAAGGGCGCGGGCACGAGCGTCTATTTCCGCGATCCCGACGGATCGCTGATGGAGTTCATCTCTTATGCGCGGATGAGAAACTGCAGTCTGCCGGTGATGGGCCAAGATGTTTTGGGACAAGACCATGCACAACCGATCGGCGCAGAATGGGCCCGCGCGAAGCCCCCGGCACGCACGACCCGACTTTCCTTCCCCCCGACATTCCGGCCCCGCAGGACGACGGCGCCGCGCGGCATCTTCCCGGCATGAAACTTCCCGATCTGGCGCTGCCGGCAACCCGCGGCGGCGCCTTCAATCTGTCGCTGCTGCCGGCCGCACCGTCCTCTACATCTATCCGCGTACCGGCGTGCCGGGCGTCGATCTGCCGCCGGGATGGGACGATATTCCGGGCGCGCGCGGCTGCACGCCGCAATCCTGCGGCTTTCGCGACCATTTTGCCGAACTCAAGGCGCTTGGAGTCGCTCACGTCTTCGGCCTGTCGACCCAGGACACCGACTATCAGCGCGAGGCCGCCGAGCGGCTGCACCTGCCGTTTCCGATCCTGTCCGACGCGGAACTTGAATTCGCCCGCGCGCTCGAACCTGCCGACTTTTCGGTCGCCGGCATGACGCTGCTCAAGCGCATGGCGCTCGTCATCGACGACGGCGTCATCAGCAAAGTGTTTTATCCGGTGTTCCCGCCCGACCAGAGCGCCGCCGAAGTCATCGCCTGGCTACGCCGGCCGGCCGCGTGATCCGAGGCCGGGCT
>CAVUWO010000003.1:0-184989 GCA_963745155.1 uncultured Pseudomonadota bacterium
ATTTGCACTGCTTGGCCAGAGCCTCGAACACGGCGGCAAACTGCTTGCCTTCGGCGGAATCCGGGTCGACCTCGTCGAGCCCGTTCATCAGCTTGACGTAGTCGGGGCCGATCTTCTCCGCCAACGCGTCGGCCTTGGCGCCGAGGGCATCGAGCGTCTTGGTGTCCTTTTCGTTGGTCGCTTCCATCTGGTCCTGCAGCTTGCCCAGATCGCAGTAGGTCTGCAGCTTGGTCTTGTCGCCGCCGATCGTTTGCACGACTTTTTGCGCTTCCGCGACAGTCGGCTTCGGCACGGCTGCGGCCGGGCCGTCCTTTTGAGCTTGTGCGAGCGTCGGGGATTGCGGCGAAGAGCGAAACGGCGATGATAAGCTTCAGGTTCATCGAAATCTCCTCGGGAATCGCGTTGGGGGACGGGAAATTGCGCGTCCGTCCTGAATGGTACTTGCGCGCGGCAACGGGAACAAGACTGAGGCAAGACGGCCCACAGCGAAATCGAAGAACCGTGGCGAACCGTCATGCTGCGGCGCCGTCGAGATGCTCGCGCACCTTGGCGAACACGTCGCGAAACATCTGCGGCGTCAGCACGCGCGTGTTGGTGTTGTAACGCGAGCAATGATAGCTGTCGAACAAGGTGACGGCGCCGATCGCTTGCATGCTGCCGTGCGCAAAGGGGTAGGCGCTGCGCTTGCCGTTCTGTGCCGCCACGAAACGTTTCGTGCGCGATGCGCCCCAGCGCGACGACGGCGCGGAGTTTGGTCATCTCGCCGATGGTCGACGTGAGGAAGCCGCGGCAGGTCTTGATCTCCAGCGGCGTCGGCTTGTTCTCCGGCGGCACGCAGCGCACCGCGTTGGTGATGCGGCAATCGATCAAGGTCAGCCCGTCGTCCGGGCGGGCTTCATAATTGCCCTGCGCGAAGCCGAATTCCGTGAGCGTCGCGTAGAGGAGATCGCCGGCATAGTCGCCGGTGAACGGCCGACCGGTGCGGTTGGCGCCGCGCAATCCCGGCGCCAGCCCGACGATGAGGAGCCGCGCGTCGAGCGGTCCGAACGAGGGCACGGGAGCGTTGAACCAGTCCGGCTCGCGCTGCCGCCACGCCTCGCGGAACGCGACCAGCCGCGCACAGCGCGGACAATCGCGGCCGGCCTTGCTCGTCGGGCGCGCCATCGCCGCGCGTCCGCGCTGCTGTGTCGCATTTTCTTTCGGAAAACCGGTGACCACTTTTCCGGAAAATGCTCTAGTCGTCGTCGAATTCGTCCTCGACTTCGACCTCGACGCGCTGGCCCGTGGTGCTGCGCTGGAGGAATTGCGGCGTGTGGCGCGCTTCCCGCGGCTCGCGCGCTTCGCGTGGTTCCCGCTGCGGCCGCTCGGTCGGGTCGCGGCCGATCTTGTTCTGCAGTTCGATGATGTCGAGGAACTGGTCGGCCTGGCGGCGCAGTTCGTCGGCAACCATCGGCGGCTGGGTCGAGATCGTCGACACCACGATGACGCGCACGCCGCGCCGCTGTACCGCTTCGACCAGCGAGCGGAAGTCGCCGTCGCCGGAGAACAGCACCATCTGGTCGATATGCGGCGCGATCTCCATGGCGTCGACCGCGAGCTCGATGTCCATGTTGCCCTTGACCTTGCGCCGGCCGGTCTGATCGACGAACTCCTTGGTCGCCTTGGTGACGACGGTGTAGCCGTTGTAATCGAGCCAATCGATCAAGGGCCGGATCGAGGAATATTCCTGATCTTCGATCACCGCCGTGTAGTAGAACGCGCGCACCAGGTAGCCGCGCGACTGGAACTCGCGCAGCAGGCGCTTGTAATCGATGTCGAAGCCGAGGGATTTCGCCGTGGCATAGAGATTGGCGCCGTCGATGAATAGCGCAATTTTTTCGATCTGTGCGGACATGGTCTTTCTCACGATGCGGGGCCGGGGTAGCCGCAATGGCTTCGGCTTCCGGCGCTTCTCAAAACAGGTTTATCGCCACCCGGGACGTCCGACGGAGGAAGTACCGCCGCACGATGGCAAAAGCACGGTACTGCAATGTGGCGTCTGCATTGTGCCTGAGCGAATGGTGCATATGCGAATGTTGCTCGAGCACCGTGCGCGAGCCATAAGGCGCGAACCACATGAACCGAGCATATGACGCGCGCCCAAGGCGCTAGCACTGCGGCACGCCGTCGCGGCGGCGACGAATTTATTAATTTCGGACGCAGCCGCGACCGGATTCCCTTCGATTGGGGTAACAGAGCCGCGCCCGCGCGCCAAGTTAAAACTGCACCGGCGCGCTCGTCCGCGAACCTCGAAGCACTCGGAGAAACGCCCGAAGCGCGCATGAGGACGTTCGAGCCGGCCAACAACGCCCTTGCGTTCGACCGCTCGGGACGATACCTAACGCCCCATTGCAGACAACGTCCCGTTGCGGGAGCCCCGTCGGAGCAGCTCACCATGGCCCGTGTTACCGTTGAAGATTGCATCGACAAGGTCGAGAACCGGTTCGACCTCGTGCTGCTCGCCAGCCACCGCGCGCGCATGATTTCATCCGGCGGCCAGATCGCGATCGACCGCGACAACGACAAGAACCCGGTCGTGGCGTTGCGCGAGATCGCCGAAACGGCGATCTCGCCCGAGGACCTCAAGGAGGAACTCGTGCATTCGCTGCAGAAATACGTCGAGGTCGACGAGCCCGAGTCCGAGGGGGTTCCGCTGATCGGCGCGCCCGGCACCGGTGTCGATGTCGACGACACCGAAGTCACCACCGACCGCATGAGCGAGGAAGAGCTGCTCAAGGGCCTCGAGGGCCTGACCCCGCCGGAGAGCCAGCCCGAGCCGGACGTCGGCGAGGACGACGAATAAATTTCGACGTCGGTGCTGCTGCCGCGGCGGCCCGCTATTTGACGGCGGCTGCGAACATTTCGCGCCACATACTCCCAATTGACCAGGTGGTCGACGAAAGCTTTGAGAAAATCGGCGCGTCGGTTGCGGTAGTCGATGTAGTAGGCGTGCTCCCAGACGTCGCAGCCGAGGATGGGGCGCGCGCCGTGAACGAGCGGGTTTTCGCCGTTCGCGGTCTTCATGACCTCGATGCGGCCGAACTTGACCGCGAGCCAGCACCAGCCTGAGCCGAATTGGGTCAGCCCGGCCTGCACGAAATCCTCCTTCATCTTCGCCAGCGAGCCGCGATCGGCGATAATCTGCTTTTCCAGGACGCCAGGCATGCGGTCGCCGCCGCCGCCCGGTTTCATCCATTTCCAGAAATGAATGTGATTGTAATGCTGCCCGGCATTGTTGAAGAGGCCGGGATGGCCGAAGAAAGAACTCTTGACCACGTCTTCCACGCTTTTGCCCTCGAATTCCGTGCCTTTCATCAGATGGTTGCCGTTGGTGACGTAGGCGAGATGATGTTTGTCGTGATGAAATTCGAGCGTCTCGCGCGACATATAGGGTGCGAGCGCGTCGTGGGAATACGGCAAATCGGGCAGCGAGAACGGCATCGGTTTTTCTCCTCGATCGCGCGGCGAGTGGCGGCGGCCGGGCGGGACGCAGGCGCGATCGGACCATAAGTCCGGCGGAGGCTCAACGGCGAACGCGCGTCGCAATTGAAAGTCGTGCGCGCTCACGTTGCGGCGCGTTACGGCTTTCGGCGAACCCTTGCCAGCGCGCGTTCGATCGGAAACAATCGCAACAAGACGATAATAACAATGGCGGATGGCGTGCGCTCGCGCGTGGATGTCCGGCACGGGGAGGGCGGGGCGATGAAGCCTCCCGTATTCGAGTACGAGAGGCCGGCGACCGTGCGCGGCGCGCTCGATGCGTTGGCGCGGCATGCCGGCAAAGCCAAGTTGCTCGCCGGCGGGCATAGTCTCATTCCCCAACTCAATCTGCGCCTCGTCTCGCCGGGCCGTCTCATCGATGTCGGCCGGCTCACCGAGCTGCAATACATCGTCGAAGAGTATCGGGCAATTGCGCATCGGCGCATTGACCACGCACAACACCGTCATGCGCTCGCCGGTCGTCGCGGCGCACTGCCCGCTGATGACCGAGGCGTACCGGCACGTCGCCAACCATTCCATTCGCAATCGTGGCACGCTCGGGGGCAATCTCTGTCACAACGACCCGGCGTTCGAAATGCCGCTCGTGGTCATGCTCGTCGGCGCGACGATGGTCGCCCGCAGCGCGCGCTCGACCCGCAACATCGCCGCCGACAGGTTCTTCAAGGCGCCGTTTGCGACCGATCTTGCCGCCGACGAGATGCTGGTCGAAATCCGCCTTCCCCGCTCGTCTCCGGGGCACGGCTACTCCTTCTTGGAGGTGAGCCAGCGTTTCGGCGACCGCGCGCTGATCGCAGCCGGATGCGTGCTGGACATCCGCTATGGCACTTGCCGCGACGTCCGCATCGGATTTCGCAACGCGGTCCACAACGTTTTCAGGAGCCCGGCCGCGGAAGCCAAGCTCGAAGGCAAGCCGCCGGCGGCGGCCACGATCGAGGCCGCGGCGCAGGCCGCAGCCGAAAGTCTTCCGGCGGCGGACGACCTGCACGCCGATGCGGCCTATCGGCGCGATGTCGCCGCCACCTTGACCCGGCGGATGCTGCGCATCGCTTGTGCGCGCGCCGGCCACAAGCTCGACGGCTGAATCATGCACGATCTCGACGTCAGCGTCACCGTCAATGGCAGGGTGTTCCGGCGGCGGATCGAGCCGCGGCTTCTCCTCAGCGATTTCATCCGCCACGAGATCGGCCTCACCGGCACCCATGTCGGCTGCGAGAACGGCGTCTGCGGCGCCTGCACCGTTCTGCTCGACGGGCTGGCGACGCGTTCGTGCTGCACGCTCGCGGTCGCAGGCCGACGGCCGCGCCGTCGAAACCGTGGAGTCGCTCGGCCGCCTCAATCATTTGAGCCCGCTGCAGCGCGCATTCTGGGAGAAACACGGCCTGCAATGCGGCTATTGCACGCCCGGCATGCTGATGCTGATGACCGAGTTGCTGCGCGAGAACCCCAATCCCGACCGCGACACCATCCGCGCGCGCCTCAACGACAATATCTGCCGCTGCACCGGTTACGAGGACATCGTCAATTCAGTCGAGCGCGCCGTCGAATTGTTGCGCGCCGAAACAGCGAGGCCGTGATGGCGCTGGCCGGAAAGATCGATACGCCGCCACGCGGGCCGTCAGCATGAGCGGCCGGACCAGCGGCTCAAGGTCATCGGCACGCGCATGTTGCGCAAGGAAGACCCGCGCTTCTTGATCGGCCGCGGCCGTTTCGTCGACGATATCAGCCTGCCGAACATGGCTCACGCCGCGGTGTTGCGAAGCCCGCACGCGCACGCGCGAATCAGGGCGATCGACAAGAGCGCGGCGCTGGCGCTGCCCGGCGTCGTCGCCGTGATCACCGGGGAGGATGCGGCCAAGGAAACCGGGCCGCTGCCCTGCTTCGCCAATCCGCCGGTCGAGCAGCGCTGCATCGCCGTCGGCAAGGTCCGCCATGTCGGCGAGCCGGTGGCGCTGGTCGTGGCGGATACGCGCTACATCGCCGAGGACGCGATCGGGCTCATCAAAGTCGACTACGATGTTCTGCCGGCGGTGTCCGACATGCTCGACGCGATCAATTCGCGCGGCGACGCCGTTCTTCATCCCGAGCGCGGACCGGACAACGTCGCCGAGCACCGCAACTACACCTTCGGTCCGGTCGAGGAAGCGTTCGCCGGCGCCGCCCATGTGGTCAAACGCCGGCTGCGCTGGGCGCGCTCTGGCGGCCAGCCGATCGAGACCGCCGGCGCTGTGGCGAACTTCGACGAAGGCACCGGCAAGTTCACCATCCACGTCAACGGCTCGATGTACAACTACATCGGGTTCACGATCGCCGCCGCGCTCAAGGTGGCGAGCCACCAGGTCAATTTGGTGCCGGTCGACGCCGGCGGCAGTTTCGGCAGCAAGCTTTTTTTGCACAAGGTGCCGGTGCTGGCGGCGCTCGGTGCGCGCGCGAGCGGCCGGCCGGTCAAATACATCGAGGACCGCATCGACAACATCGCTGCGTGCGACAATCACGGCTCCGACCGCATCTACGACGCGGAACTGGCGATCGACGCCGATCAGCGCATGACGGCGCTGCGCTACCGGGTCGTCGATGATTACGGCGCCTATTTTCAGTACGGACTCGGCACCCACGGCAACGGGTTTTCGCAGACCGTCGGCCCCTACAAGATCCGCGCGGTCGGTGCGGAAATCTATGCGGTCTTCACCAACAAATGCCAGCAAGGCGCCTGCCGCGGTTTCGGCTCCGAAGTCACGAATTTCATGATCGAGCGCATGGTCGATGCCGCCGTCGACGAACTCGGCCTCGATCCGGTCGCATTCCGCCGCGCCAATTTCATCAGGCCGGAGGAGTTTCCTTATCAGATCCCGACCGGCAATCTGTACGACAGCGGCAATTATCCCGGCGCGCTCGACATGGCGTTGCAAATGCTCGACTACGACGGCTGGCGCGAAAAGCAGCAATTGGCGCGCACCCAGGGCCGCTACGTCGGCATCGGCGTCGCCTCCTGCCAGGAAAAGGGCGTGTTCAGCGCCACCGAGTTCTGGATGCTCAACCGCGATCCCGGGTTTGCGCTGACGAGTTCGCCCGAGAGCGCCTCGGTCAAGATCGACCCGACCGGCAAGGCGGTGATCTCGCTGCACGCGCCCTGTTGGGGCAACAGTCCCGAAACCGTCGCCACAATGGTGTTGGCCGAGCAATTGAGCATGGACCCGGCCGACATCAGCGTGACTTATTCGGATACCGATCACGGGCTGCCGGGAACCGGTCCTGGCGGCAGCCGCTACACGGTGATGGTGACCGGCGCGGTCGCCGGCGCCGCGGCAATTATCAAGGAGAAAATGAAGCGCGTGGCGGGCCACATGCTCGAGGCGAGCCCGCACGACCTCGAATTCCGCAATGGCAAGATCGGCGTGGCGGGCGCGTCCGGACTGGAGGCATCGATCTCCGAGGTGGCCATGCAGGCGCATTTTTTCCGGCTCTCGCTGCCTGATGATCCGGGGCTGACCAGCGGGCTCGATGCCAGTTACACCTACGACCACCCGTTGGCGACGCTGCCGAAGAGCGACAGCGATTTCGGCATTTTCTATCCGATCATGGGCCACATGTGCCACATGCCGGTGGTCGAGGTCGATGTGAAGACCGGGCAGGTCAGTTTTCTGGATTATGTCGCCGTGCACGATTGCGGCACCATGATCAATCCGATGACGGTCGACGGCCATGTCCGCGGCGGCACCGCCCAGGGGATCGGCACAGCGCTGTTGGAGCGCTTCCACTACGACGCCGACGGCCAGCTTCTGACCACCTCGTTTCAGGACTATGCGATGCCGCGGGTCGCCGAGATGCCGCCGTCGATCCGGATCGGTCACCTGGTGACCCCGTCGCCCTATACCGAATACGGCGTCAAGGGCGCCGGCGAGGGCGGCCGCATGGTGGCGCCGCCGGCGCTCGCCGCCGCGATCGAAGACGCGCTCCGCCCGCTCGGTGTGCGGATCGACTCGCTGCCGGTGACGCCGGCGCGGCTGCGGGCGCTCATCCGGGAGGCGGAGGAGCGGCAGGGCGCCGGCCGTTAACGGCGTCTTCGCGGAATCACACCAGTCTCGGACACGGATCAGGTTCGAAGCAGCTTGCCTCGTGGCTTGCCGCAGCGGCCTATCGGCATGATATCCTTGGATTGTCCTTGAAAATGGCCCTGGCGGAAAATATCGAAACGTCCAAGGGTTAAGCCGTACTTGGGTTGGAAGTCGGACCATGGCGCGTTCGCCGATCGATCTGCCCCTGCCGCGGATGCAGAACCAGGCCCGGCCGCGGGTCGTGGTGCCGCGCGTGCGCGCGCCGCTCGTGCCGCAAGCGGGGAAGACGGCGCCGCGCAAGCCGCAGATGATGCGGCAGTACGATCTGATCGAGCGGGTCAAGCAGTATAATCCGGCGGCCAACGAGGACCTGCTCAACCGCGCCTACGTCTATGCCATGCGGGCGCATGGCGAGCAGATGCGCGATTCCGGCGATCCGTATTTCTCCCACCCGCTGCAGGTCGCCGCCATTCTCACCGAGCTCAAGCTCGACGACGCCACCATCGCGGCGGCGCTCTTGCACGACACCATCGAGGATACCGACGCCACCCGCGCCGAAATCGAAAGCCTGTTCGGCCACGACATCGGCGTCCTGGTCGAGGGCCTGACCAAGCTCAAAAAACTCGACCTCGTCTCCAAGGAGGCGAAGCAGGCCGAGAATTTGCGCAAGCTCCTGCTTGCCATCGCCGACGACGTGCGCGTGCTGCTTGATCAAGCTCGCCGACCGGCTGCACAATATGCGCACGCTGTCGCACCGGCCGCCCGACGCGCGGCGGCGCACCGCGGAGGAGACGCTCGACATCTATGCGCCGCTCGCCGGGCGCATGGGCATGCACGAGATGCGCGAGGAGCTCGAGGACCTGGCCTTCCGCGAGCTCAACCCCGACGCCTATCGGGTGATCGACGAACGGCTCGAAGGGCTGGCGGCGCGTTCGGTCGACTTGATCGCCGAGATCGAACAGCAGCTCGCCAAGAAGCTCGCCGACAGCGGCATCGCCGCGGAGGTCAGCGGCCGGCGCAAGCTCCCCTATTCGATCTGGCGCAAGATGGAGCGCAAGGCGGTCGGCTTCGAACAATTGTCGGACATCTTCGGCTTCCGCGTCGTGGTCGGCAGCGTTCCCGAATGCTACCAGGCGCTCGGCATCGTGCACACGACCTGGCCGGTGGTGCCGGGCCGCTTCAAGGACTACATCTCGACGCCCAAGCAGAACGACTACCGCTCGATCCATTCGACCGTGATCGGGCCGGGCAAGCAGCGCGTCGAATTGCAGGTGCGCACCCGCGCTATGCAGCAGATCGCCGAATACGGCATCGCCGCGCACGCGCTCTACAAGGACGGCGGCGGTTCGCCGACCGAGATGCTGTCGCGCGAGTCCAACGCCTATGCTTGGCTGCGCCGCACCATCGAATTGTTGGCCGAAGGTTCCAACCCCGAAGAGTTTCTGGAGCACACCAAGCTCGAACTGTTCCACGACCAGGTGTTCTGCTTCACGCCGAAGGGCAAGCTGATCGCATTGCCGCGCAGCGCGACCCCGATCGATTTCGCCTATGCGGTGCACACCGACGTCGGCAACATGGCGGTCGGCGCCAAGATCAACGGCAAGATCGCGCCGCTGGTGTCGGCGCTGCAGAACGGCGACGAGGTGCAGATTCTCACCTCCAAGGCGCAGACCGCGCCGCCGACGGCATGGGAATCGCTCGTCGTCACCGGCAAGGCGCGCGCCGCGATCCGCCGCGCCACCCGCGCCGCCGTGCGCGACCAATATTCCGGCCTCGGCCGCCGCATCGTCGAGCGGCTGTGCCAGCGCGCCAAGATCGTCTACGCCGACGAGAAGCTCGAGGGCGCCTTGCCGCGACTGGCGCGCGCCTCGATCGACGACGTGATGGCCGCCGTCGGCCGCGGCGAGATGAAGGCGGCCGACGTCGCGCGCGCGATGTATCCCGATTACAAGGACGATCGCGTCACCGCGCTGCCGCCGGTCGGCGACGGCGCCTGGCTCGGCCTCAAGCGGACCAAGGCGGTGAAAGTCAAGCTGCCGGATGCCGGCAAGGGCCCCGCCATCCCGATCCGCGGCATCAACACCGACCTGCCGGTGCGGTTCTCGCCCGATGGCGGCGCGGTGCCCGGCGACCGCATCGTCGGCATCATGACGCCGGGCGAGGGCATCACCATCTACCCGATCCATTCGCCGGCGCTGCAGGGGTTCGAGGACCAGCCGGAACGTTGGCTCGACCTGCGCTGGGACGTCGACGAAGAAACGCCGCAGCGTTTCCCGGCGCGGCTCGCGGTGCAATCGGTCAACGAGCCGGGATCGCTGGCGCAGGTCGCCCAAATCATCGCCGAGCACGACGGCAACATCGACAATATCCGCATGACGCGCCGGTCGCCGGATTTCACCGACCTCGTCATCGATCTCGAAGTCTATAATCTCAAACACCTGACTTCGATCATCTCGCAATTGCGGGCGAAGAAGGTGATCGCCAGCGCCGAGCGGGTGAATGGCTAGGTGAGCCGCTGGCTATTGAAAGCCCACCGTCCATGGCGTATATACGCTTAAGGATATACGGAGGCGAAAATGGCGACTGCCCGTATTTTCAAATCGGGGAACAGCCAGGCGTTACGGCTTCCCAAGGAGTTCCGTTTTGACAGCGACGAAGTGGAAATCGTTCGTCGCGGCGATGAAGTCATTTTGCGCGAAAAGAGCAATGGCATGGAGCGCGCGTTTTGGCTGCTTGCCAATCTTCCAATCGACGCCGACGCTATCGAGGAGATTCATGACGAGCCGCCGCAGAAGCGAAAGGGGCTGTAATGGCCCTTCGCTATTTGCTTGATACCAACATCTGCATCTACGTCCGACGGCGACGACCGCCTGAGGTCTTGGCGCGATTTTCACAACTCCGAAGTGGTGAGGCGGCTTTGTCGGTCGTTACTTATGGCGAGCTCATGTACGGCGCGGCAAAGCTTCATCCCGCGCCGCCAGGGGCCGCGGAGCAGTTGCAGGAGTTTCTCCAATTGATGGATGTCTTGCCGCTGCCGATTGACGCGGGAAGAAAATACGGCGAACTGCGTGCGCTGCTGGAATCCAAGGGAAAGATCATTGGCAACAATGATCTTTGGATTGCGGCGCATGCTCTTAGCGCGGACCTTGCTGTCGTCACCAATAACGAGCGAGAATTTCGGCGCGTGCCGGATTTGAAAATCGAGAACTGGACCAAATAATAGCAGATCGATTGACCAGCTCCATGTCCGTATTCCCGCCTCTCCGCCTCGGCGTCAACATCGACCACGTCGCGACCGTGCGTAACGCGCGCGGCGGGCGGCATCCGGATCCGGTGCGCGCGGCTGAGATCGCGATCGCGGCCGGGGCCGACGGCATCACCGCGCATCTGCGCGAGGATCGCCGCCATATCGTCGACGACGATATCGTGCGGCTGAAGGCGAGCATCGACAAGCCGCTCAATCTCGAAATGGCGGCGACGCCCGAGATGGTCGCGATCGCCTGCAGGGTCCGCCCCCATGCGGCCTGCATCGTTCCGGAGCGGCGGGCCGAGCGCACCACCGAAGGCGGGCTCGATGCCGCCGGCCAGCGCGACGCGTTGCGCGCCGCCGTCGGTGACCTCCGCGCTGCGGGGATCAGGGTGTCGCTGTTCATCGCCGCCGAGCCCAAGCAGATCGAGGCCGCGGTGGCGATCGGGGCGCCGGTCATCGAAATTCATACCGGCGCCTGGTGCGACGCCTTGGCTGCGGGCAATGCCGCCGCCGGCGCCGCCGAGTTCGCGCGCATCGCCAGCGGCGCGGCGCTCGCGGCGGGCCTGGGCCTCGAAGTCCACGCCGGCCACGGCCTCGATTTCCTGACCGCCGAGGAGATCGCGACGCTTCCCGAGATCGCCGAACTCAACATCGGGCACTTTCTGATCGGCGAAGCGATTTTCGAGGGACTCGATCCGGCGGTGCGGCGGATGCGGGCGGCGATGGATCGCGGCCGGGGCCGGGCACGGCGGGGCGGGGCCGCGCGATGATTCTCGGCATCGGCTCCGACATCTGCGACGCCCGCCGCATCGCGCAAGTGATCGAGCGCCATGGCGACCGCTTCCTGCAGCGCGTCTTCACCCCGATCGAACGCGCCCGCGCCGAGCGGCGCCGCAACCGCATCGAGACCTACGCCAAGCGCTTCGCCGCCAAGGAGGCGTGCGCCAAGGCCTTGGGCACCGGCCTGCGCGCCGGCGTGTGGTGGCGCGATATGGGCGTGGTCAATCTGCCGTCCGGGCGGCCGAGCATGGAACTCACCGGTGGGGCCAAGCGCCGGCTGCAGGCGATCACGCCGCCCGGCCACAGGCGCGAATCGACCTCACCATCACCGACGAAGGGCCGATGGCCCAGGCCTTCGTCATCATTTCTGCGGTCCCGATGGCCGGCTCGGGTGCGGGATGAAATCTTCGTCATGTTCGCCCGCCCTGGCGCTAAGCGCATGGCATGCTTAGGTAAACCCGACGGGGTATGGCCGCGGCGAAACCGCGCGTACAATTGCGTGGGTTTGCCCCAGGGGCTACAAGGTCGCGGGCGGGGCGTCAGCAGCAGGACAATGGGACGATGAGCGTGCAAACCGGAGCCAAGCGGAAGGAAGGCGGATTCGCCGAAACCGTGCGCGTGGTCGTGCATGCCCTGATCATCGCCGTCGTGATCCGCACCTTCCTGTTTCAGCCGTTCAACATTCCCTCCGGTTCGATGATCCCGACCCTGCTGGTCGGCGATTATCTGTTCGTGTCCAAATATTCCTACGGCTACACCCACTATTCGTTGCCGTTCTCGCCGCCGGTGTTCACCGGCCGCGTGCTCGGCCAGCCGCTCAGCCGCGGCGACGTGGTGGTGTTCCGCCTGCCCAAGGACGACACCATCGATTACATCAAGCGCGTGGTCGGGCTGCCCGGCGACCGCATCCAGGTGCTCGACGGCGTCCTCCAGATCAACGGCGTGCCGGTCAAGCGCGAGCGCGTCGCGGATTTCGTCACCAACGAGGACGGCGTGGTCCAGCGCGTCAAGCAGTACCGCGAGACGATGCCGAACGGCGTGAGCTACACCACGCTCGATCTCACCGACAACGGCTTCTACGACAACACGCCGATCTACACGGTGCCGCCCGGTCACTACTTCATGATGGGCGACAATCGCGACAACTCGACCGACAGCCGGGTGCTCAGCCAGGTCGGCTACGTGCCGTACGAGAACATCATCGGCAAGGCGCAGATCATCTTCTTCTCGATCCGGGACGGCGCCCACGCCTGGGAAGTCTGGCGCTGGCCGTGGACGGTTCGCTGGAACCGACTGTTCACCCTGGTGAGATGAGCCGCCAACGCAAAGCCAAATCCGTTCCGGCGAAGTCGGACACGGCGGCGCCGCAGCCAATTTCCGCCGATGCTGATGCGACCGCGCCGGTGCCGGCTGCCGGCGCCGGCTGACGGGCGAAAGGACGGCCAGAAGGACGGGCAGAAGGAAGGCCAGAAGGACCCGCGCCGTCGCCGCCGCCGCGGCGACGGTTCGCTCGAGGAGCGGATCGGCTACAAATTCAGCGACGCCGCGCTGCTCGATTGCGGCCTCACGCACATTTCCGCGCTCAAGGGCGCGCGCAACCGCGCCAACTCCTATCAGCGCATGGAGTTTCTCGGCGATCATGTGCTCGGCCTGGTGATTTCCGACATGCTGTTTCGCGCCTACCCGCGGGCCGACGAGGGCGAACTGTCGCGCCGTCTCGCCGATCTGGTGCGCAAGGAAACCTGCGCGGAGATCGCGCGCGCCATCGATCTCGGCGCGGCGATCCGGCTCGGTTCCTCCGAAGCCAATGCCGGCGGCCGCACCCGCCCCGCGATCCTCGCCGATGTCTGCGAGGCGTTGATCGGCGCGGTCTATCTCGACGGCGGCTATCCCGCCGCGGCGGCGCTGGTGGAGCGGCTGTGGCAAGCGCGCATGCGCGCCACGACGCAGCCTCTGCGCGACGCCAAGACGCTGTTGCAGGAATGGGCGCAAGGCCGCGGCATGCCGACACCGAACTATCGCGAGGTCGCGCGGTCCGGGCCCGACCATGATCCGGAGTTTCGCGTCGCCGTCCAGATTCCCCACCTCGCGCCGGCCGAAGGCTCGGGCCGTTCCAAGCGCGCGGCCGAGCAGGCCGCCGCCGCCGCCATGATGGCGCGCGAGGGCGTCAAACCCGACCGCCGCAATGGTTGAGGCGCAAATGGTTGAAGCGCATATCGTTGACGCGAAGGACCAGCGCTGCGGCTTCGTCGCCTTGATCGGCGCGCCGAATGCCGGCAAATCGACCCTCATCAACGCGCTGGTCGGCACCAAGGTGTCGATCGTCACGCCCAAAGTGCAGACCACCCGCGCGCTCATTCGCGGCATCGCCATCGAGGGCGACGCGCAACTCATCTTCGTCGATACGCCGGGCATCTTCGCCCCGCGCCGGCGGCTCGATCGCGCGATGGTCGGGACCGCCTGGGGATCGACCCACGACGCCGACCTCGTGGCGCTCCTGATCGATGCCAAGAAGGCTGCCGACAAGGGCTTGGCCGATGACGACGAGGCGGTGCTGCGCGGGCTCCCCGACATCCGCGCGCCGAAAGTCCTGGTGCTCAACAAGGTCGATCTGGTCGCCAAGCCGAAGCTGCTGACTTTGGTGCAGACGCTCAATGAGCGCATGACGTTCGCCGCGACCTTCATGATCTCGGCGCTCTCGGGCGACGGCGTCGACGACCTGCGGACCTGGTTCGCCGCCCGCGTGCCGGCCGGCCCGTGGCTTTACCCCGCCGACCAGATTTCCGACGCGCCGATGCGCCAGCTCGCCGCCGAGATCACGCGCGAAAAACTTTATCTGCGGCTGCATCAGGAATTGCCCTACCAGTCGACCGTCGAGACCGAGGTCTGGAAGGAACTCAAGGACGGCGCGGTGCGCATCGAGCAGACGATCTATGTCGAGCGCGACAGCCAGCGCAAAATCGTGCTCGGCAAGGGCGGGCAGACCATCAAGGCGATCGGCGCCGCCGCGCGCGCGGAGATCGCCGAGGCGATCGAGCAGCCGGTGCATCTGTTTCTGTTCGTCAAGGTGCGCGAAGGCTGGGGCGACGATCCCGAGCGCTACCGCGAGATGGGGCTCGAGTTTCCGAGGGAGTGAGAAGACGCGTTTCCCGGACAAGGCGCAGTGCGAAGCGCTGCGCCGCCGATCCGGGACCTTCGCGAGTGGGGCGTCGGCCGCTCGGTATTTGCGACGGTCCCGGGTCTGCGGCGCATCACTTCGCTGCGCTTCGTGCTGCACCGCGCCCGCGAAACGGCTACATAACCTCCCATGGAATGGACCGACGAAGGCATCGTGCTCGGCGTCAAGCGCCACGGCGAGACGAGCGTCATCCTCGAACTGATGACGCAGGCGCGCGGCCGGCATCTCGGGCTGGTGCGCGGCGGCGCCGGCACGCGGCTGCGCGGCGTGCTGCAGCCGGGCAATACAGTCAGCGCGACCTGGCGGGCGCGGCTCGACGAGCATCTCGGCCATTTCGCCGTCGAAGGCCTCAATCTGCGCGCCGCGAGTTTTCTGTCGGCGGCGCACGCTGTTCATGGCGTGACGCATCTCGCGGCGCTGTGCCGTCTCCTCGCCGAGCGCGAGCCGCATGCGCGCATTCACGAGATGCTGGAAACGATTTTGGACGCGCTCGACGATCCGGCCGCGGTCGCGCCCATGGTCGCGCGCTTCGAGCTCGAGTTCCTGGCCGAGCTCGGCTTCGGCCTCGACCTGTCCTCCTGCGCCGCGACCGGCGCGACGCAGGACCTCATCTATGTCTCGCCGCGCTCGGGCCGCGCGGTCTCGCGCGCCGGCGGTGAAGCGTATCAGGACCGGCTCCTGCGGCTGCCCGGCTTTTTGCGCATCGAGGCCGCGCCGGCGCCCGCCGCCGAGCTTGCCGACGCCTTCGCGCTGACCGGCTTCTTCCTCGACCGCTACGCCTTCGCGCCGCGCGGTATCGCCATGCCCGACGCGACGGGCGCGCTTTGTCGCCGCCGTTGTTCGTAACGGCTAACTGCGCTACCTCGGCGCCATGGCCAAAGCACCGATTCCCCCAATTCCGTCTCCGGTTCCGGCGGCGATGCCGTGCAGGACATCACGCTGCGCGACGCGCTCGAGGAGCGCTATCTCGCCTACGCGCTCTCCACCATCATGCACCGGGCGCTGCCGGACGCGCGCGACGGCTTGAAGCCGGTGCACCGCCGCATCCTTTACGGCATGCGGCTTCTGCGCCTCGATCCCGGTTCGACGTTCAAGAAGTCCGCCAAGATCGTCGGCGACGTGATGGGTAATTTCCATCCCCACGGCGACCAGGCGATCTACGACGCGCTGGTGCGGCTGGCGCAGGATTTTTCCTCGCGCTATCCGCTGGTCGACGGGCAGGGCAATTTCGGCAATATCGACGGCGATAACGCCGCCGCCTACCGCTACACCGAGGCGCGGCTGACCGAAGCCGCGCGGCTCCTGCTCGACGGCATCGACGAGGACGCCGTCGATTTCCGCGCCAACTACGACGGCGTGTCGCAGGAGCCGGTGGTACTGCCGGCGGCGTTTCCAAATCTGCTCGCCAACGGCGCGCAGGGCATCGCCGTCGGCATGGCGACCTCGATCCCGCCGCACAACATCGCCGAGCTGTGCGACGCCGCGCTTTATCTCATCGAGCAGCCCAACGCGCGCACCCGCACGCTGTTGAAATACGTGCCCGGCCCGGATTTTCCGACCGGCGGCGTCATCGTCGATCCCCCCGAGGCGATCGCCGAGGCGTACACCACCGGGCGCGGCTCGTTCCGCCTGCGGGCGCGCTGGAAGACCGAGGATACCGGCCGCGGCACCTATCTGGTCGTGGTCACGGAAATTCCCTGGCAGGTGCAGAAGATGCGGCTCGTCGAGCGCATCGCCGAACTGATCAACGAAAAGAAGCTGCCGCTCGTCGCCGACATGCGCGACGAATCCGCCGAGGATGTGCGGCTGGTGTTCGAGCCGCGCTCACGCAGCGTCGATCCGGCGCTGATGATGGAAAGCCTGTTCAAGCTCAGCGAGCTGGAAAGCCGGGTGCCGCTGAACATGAACGTTCTGATCCGCGGCCGCATCCCCAAGGTGGTCGGCCTCGCCGAAGCGCTGACCGAATGGCTCACGCATCGCCGCGACGTTCTGTTGCGGCGTTCGCGCCATCGCCTCGCCGAGATCGAGCATCGGCTCGAAATGCTCGGCGGCTTTCTCGTCGCCTATCTCAATCTCGACAAGGTCATCAAGATCATTCGCAGCGAGGACGAGCCGAAACCGGTTCTTGATGAAGACCTTCAAGCTCTCCGACGTCCAGGCCGACGCCATTCTCAACATGCGCCTGCGCAATCTGCGCAAGCTCGAGGAGATGGAGATCCGCGCCGAGGACAAGGCATTACGCGTTGAAAAACGCGGCATCGAGCAGTTGTTGGGCTCCGAAGCGCAGCAATGGAAGACCATCGCCGGCCAGATCCGCGAGGTGCGCGAAAAATTCGGGCCGAAGACGCCGCTCGGCAAGCGCCGCACCGGTTTTGCCGAAGCGCCGGCGCACGACGAGGCCGCGATCGAGGAAGCTTTGGTCGAGCGCGAGCCGATCACGGTGGTGGTGTCGGAAAAAGGCTGGATCCGCGCGTCTGCGCGGCCAGGTCGCCGACCTCTCCGGCCTCGCCTTCAAGGCCGACGACCGCCTGCAACTCGCCTTCTTCGCCGAGACCACCTCGAAACTGCTCATCTTCGCCACCAACGGCCGCTGCTACACCATCGAGGCGGCGAAGCTGCCGGGCGGGCGCGGCCATGGCGAGCCGATCCGCCTGTTCATCGATCTCGAGCAGGAGGCGGAGCCGGTCGCCGTGTTCCGCTATCAAGGCGGGCGCAAATTGATCGTCGGCAGCAAAGAGGGCAGGGGCTTCGTCGTTCCCGAGGACGAGTGCGTCGGCAACACCCGCAAGGGCAAGCAGGTGCTCAACGTGACGCCGCCCGACGAAGCGCGCGCGATCGCGCCGGCCGAGGGCGAACTGGTCGCGGCGATCGGCGACAATCGCAAAATGATCGTGTTCCCGCTCGATCAGGTGCCGGAAATGACGCGCGGGCGCGGCGTGCGGCTGCAGCGCCACAAGGACGGCGGGCTGTGCGATCTCAAGACCTTCGAGGCGGTCAAGGGCCTGTCCTGGACCAATTCCGCCGGCCGCGTTTTCACTTTGTCGCTCAAGGAACTCGCGGACTGGCGCGGCAGCCGGTCCGACGCCGGGCGCCTCGCGCCAAAGGGCTTTCCGAAGTCCAACAAGTTCGACAACGGGCCGGCTGCGGACGCCAAGGGCGTGGACAGGGACGTGCGACAAGAGCGAATAGCGGCGAAGTTCCGCGCGCCCCGGCGGGCGTCACGACAAAAAAACTGCGCGGGCTCCCGAGCTTGTGAGCGGAAGGGGGATAGCCGAGCCGCGGCAAAAATGATCCACTTTGATTCGCGCCGGGGCAGAACCTCTGGATGGTCATTCCGTTGGTTCGCAGGGACACTCTTCGCAGGAGCAAAGTCGTGCGCACCCGCATCATCCACCTGATCAATCCCAAGACCAATTCGCTGACGACCCGCCCGCTCTACATGAATCGGGCGTTGTACTCGCCGCTCGCCGGATTGCTGGCGGTTGCGGCCGCGCATTCCGCGCGACCGTTACGAGGTCGTGCTGACCGACGAGAACATCGAGACCATCGACTTCGATCTCGAGGCCGATCTCGTCGGCATTTCGGCGATGACGAGCTACGTCAATCGCGGCTACGAGATCGCCGACCAGTTCCGCGCCAAGGGCGTGCCGGTGGTCATGGGCGGCGTGCATCCGAGCTTCATGCCGCAGGAAGCGCTCAAGCACTGCGACGCCGTCGTCATCGGCGAGGTCGAGCTGGTGATCGACAAGCTGCTCGACGATCTCGAAGACGGCGCGATGCGCGGCACCTACAAGTCGGACGTGCTGCATCCGATGGTCGGCATGGCGATGCCGCGCTACGATCTTCTGAAAAAGCACCGCTACGTCAACAAGACCTTCGTGCAGACCTCGCGCGGCTGTCATCAGGGCTGCACGTTCTGCGCCGAGCCGCTGATGAACGGCCTCAAATTCCGCTACCGGCCGGTCGACGAAGTCATTCACGAGATGGAGAATTGCGGCTCGCGTACCGTCTCCATCAACGACGCCGACTTCTTCGGCACGCCGGACCGGCCGAAGGAGGTCATGCGTGCGCTCAAAGGCCGCGGCATTCAATGGCAGGCCGGCGTCACCTCGAAGCTCGCCCAGGACGACCGCATGCTCGAACTCGCGGCCGAAGGCGGCTGCACCCTGCTCAGCATCGGCTTCGAATCGATCTCGCGCTCGACGCTCAAGAGCGTGCACAAGCACGTCAACCGGCCGGAGACGTTCGCCGCCTTGGTGGAAAAGGTCCACTCCTACGGCATCATGGTGTTCGGCCTGTTCATGTTCGGCTTCGACGGCGACGACACCTCGGTGTTCGACGAGACCGTGCGCTTCAACCGCGACGCCGATTACGACGCCTGCGCCTATTCGGTGCTGACGCCGTATCCCGGCACGCTGACCTGGTACGAAATGAAGAAGGACAACCGCATCGTCTCCTTCGACTGGACCAAATACGACCAGGGCCACGTGGTTTATCAACCGGCGCAGATGACGCCCGACGAACTGCGGCTCGGGCAGGCTTCGGCCTATGATAATTTCTATTCGCTGCCCTCGATCGCGGGCCGCTTTCCGCTGACCGGCCGCCGCCATCGCGCGCAATGGTTGATCTATAACGTGTTCATGCGGCGCGGCTCGCAGACCGAGAACATCACCGAGGTCGCGGCGCCGACGACGGTTCCGGACACTGCACCGATGCCGCCGATCCTGCCGATCAAGCGCGAATGGCGCGCCGCCGTGCTCGAGGCCGCGGGCGGCGGCCCGGGACCGCATATGGGCTGACGGTCAAGGCTGCGGCGGCAAATCGCGTGAGGCGCGCGGCTCGCTATTCGATCCGTGCCCAGCCGTCGGGCGTGAGCCGTTCCTGCGGCAGGAAGCGGCTCTTGTAGTCCATCTTGCGCGAGCCGCGCACCCAATAGCCGAGATAGACGTAGGCGAGCCCCATGCGCCGCGCCCGCGCGATGTGGTCGAGCACCATGAAGGTGCCGAGCGAGCGCGGCGCTTCGTCCGGTTCGAAGAACGAATAGACCATGGACAGGCCGTCGCCGAGCACGTCGGTCAAGGCGACCGCGATGAGGTCGTTGGCGCGGCTCTCCGGCACCGCGGGGTCGGCTGCGGCGCGCCGGTATTCGACGATGCGCGTTTCGATATGGCTGTCCTCGACCATCATCGCGTAATCGAGTACCGTCATGTCCGCCATGCCGCCGTCGCGGTGGCGGGAATCGAGGTAGGCCCGGAAGATCGCGTATTGCTCCGACGTCGGCGCCGCGGACTTCATCGCACCGACGATGTCGGCGTTGCGCTTCTCGATGCGGCGCATGCTGCGGGTCGGCTCGAAATCCTTGGCGATGACGCGGACCGAGACGCAGGCGCGGCAGCCCTCGCACGCGGGCCGGTAGGCGATGGATTGGCTGCGACGAAACCCGCCCTGGGTGAGGATGTTGTTGAGTTCGCCCGCGCGCTCGCCGACCAGGTGGGTGAAGACCTTGCGCTCCTCCTTGCCGCCCAGATACGGGCAGGCCGAGGGCGCGGTCAGGTAGAATTGCGGTGTGTCGCGCGAGTGCTGGGTCACGGGCGCTGCGGCCTCATCTTGGCGCTAAGGTCCTTGGCGCTATTGCCATTGGATGGCGCTACTGCCTCCTCACGCCGGAACGGCTCCGGCGACCTAGATTGCCCGAGAACGTCGGCGCGTCAAAGGCCAATTCCGCCATAGCCCGCCGTCCGTTCGCGCAATGCCGCGGTGCGCGAGGCGCTGTTGATGATGACGACGCCGACCACGAAATCGTGCAAGAGCCGCTTGCGGGCGTTGAAAAAGCCGACCACCAGGACAAGCGGGGTGACGACGCTCACCGTGATCCAGTAGACGATCGCATGCACGGCACCGAGCACGAAATAGGCCGGGGCGCCGTACCAGGTGCGCATCTCGATCCCCATGGCGCGCATGCCGAGCGTGGCCGAGGCCGGGCTGCCGAGCGTCATGCCGTAGTAAAACAGCGCCCAGACCACGGACGCCGGCGACAACAGCCAGTACAGCGCCCAGCCGAGGCCGAAGGTGACGAGGCCGAAGACGAAAATGAACACCGCCGCCATCACGACCGGCACGGCGATGACGATCACGTCGATGACGAAGGCGACCACCCGCCGCGCCAGCACGCCTTCGAACAGTTCCGGATGGGTCGCCGGGTCATAGGCATGCGGCTTGAGGTCGGCCGCGATACCGCCGCGGGGTCCGGAATCGGATCCCGAGGGTGGTCCAGAATTGGGTCCTGGGTACATGACCAACTCCAAATCGCCGGCATGGTAGTGTATCGCGCGCGGACAGCGGGACAAGTCTGATACAGAAGATCGCATAATGGTGACCGTCGTCGAGATCGAGCACGCCCGCGGCACCATTGCCGGTCATGTCCTGCGCACGCCGATCTTGCCGGCGCCGCCTTTATCAGCGCTCACCGGCGCCGAAGTTTTCGTCAAATACGAGAATCTCCAGGTCACCAATTCGTTCAAGGAGCGCGGCGCCTGCGTCAAACTCGCGGCGCTCTCCGCGCCGGAGCGCCGCCGCGGCGTGATCGCGATGTCGGCCGGCAATCACGCCCAGGCGGTGGCCTATCACGCCCGCCGGCTCGGCATTCCGGCGACCATCGTCATGCCGGTGACGACGCCGTTCGTGAAGGTCAAGGCGACCGAGGCGCTCGGCGCCGCGATCGTGCTCGACGGCGAGACCGTGGCGGATGCGCAGCTGCGCGCCGAAGCGATCGCCGCCGAACGGAATCTGGTCTGGGTTCACCCTTACGACGACCCCTCGATCATCGCCGGCCAAGGCACCGTCGCGCTCGAAATGCTCGAGGCGGTGCCCGATCTCGACGTGCTGATCGTGCCGATCGGCGGCGGCGGCCTGATCGCCGGCTGCGCCATTGCCGCGCGCGCCAAAAAGCCCGCGATCGAAATCGTCGGCGTCGAAGCCGTGCTCTATCCCGCGATGTGGAACGCCATCCATGGCGGCAACAAGCCGTGCGGCGGCGCCACGCTCGCCGAAGGCATCGCGGTCAAGAATGTCGGCAAGCTGACGCTGCCGGTGGTGCGCGACCTCGTCGCCGACATCATCCTGGTCGACGAGCCGCAGATCGAGCGCGCGGTCAACGCCTTTCTCACCTTGCAGAAGGCGATGGCCGAAGGCGCCGGCGCGGCCGGGCTTGCCGCCATGCTCGCCGAACCGGCGCGCTTCCGCGGCCGCAAGGTCGGGCTGATCCTGTGCGGCGGCAATATCGATCCGCGCATTCTCGCTTCAATCATGGTGCGCGAACTGGAGCGCGACAGCCGCATCGTCTCGTTCCGCCTCACCATCCCGGATCGGCCCGGCGTTCTGGGCCAGATCGCCACCAAGCTCGGCGAGCTCGGCGCCAATATTCTCAGCGTCGATCATCACCGGCTGTTTCTCGATGTCCCCGCCAAGGGCGCCAAGCTCGACGTCACCGTCGAGACGCGCGACGCCGCCCATGCCGAGGAAATTTTTCGCGTGTTCGCGGCCGACGGCTATCGGCCGGTGCGGATGTTGGGTGGGATGGCGTTGGAGTGAGGCCAGAAGGGCGAATGGCGAATAGCGAGTGGCGAATAGCGGGATTGACCATTCGCCACTCCCTATTCGCCATTCGCCATTCTCACTCCCCGAACAGCTTCGCCCCGGCGTTGAGAAACTTCTGCGGGTCGACCGCCTCGCCGTCGACCCGCGTCTCGTAATGCACATGCGGGCCGGTCGAGCGGCCGGTCGAGCCGAGCCGGCCGACGATCTGGCCGATGCGGACGGTGTCGCCGACATCGACGTCGATCTCCGATAGATGGCCGTAGCGCGTGGCGAGGCCGTTGCCGTGATCGACCTCGACCATCTTGCCGTAGCCGCCGCTCCAGCCGGCGTTCGTCACTTTTCCCGCCGCGGTCGCATGGATCGGATCGCCGACATTGCCGCGGAAATCGAGGCCGGTGTGCATCGCGGCGACGTGCAGGAAGGGGTCGACGCGCACGCCGAAGGGGGAGCTGAGATCGATTTCGCCGTCGACCGGTCGGCGCACCGGGATGGTCACCAGCGCGCGCGTCAACTCTGCCGCTTGCGTGCGCGCAATATTGACCCGCGCCAGCGCGCGCTCGAAGCCGCTGTTGTCGCCGGGAAGTTTCAGCGGGACGAACGGACCGCCGGTCGCCGGCGCCGGCACCTCGCGCTTGAGGCCGAGGTCGACGAGCACGCTGCGCATGCGCCGCGCCTTGCCTTCATATTCGTCTTCCAGCTGATGCAGCGCCGCGGCTTGGCGCCGGTCGACGCGGTCGAGCGAGGCTTCGACGCGAGTGAGCTTGGCGTCGAGCCCGGCGGCCCGCGCCAGCTCCTTGGCGTTTGTCGACTCCTTGGCGTTTGTCGTCGTGGCGGGTTCAAGCCAGGCACCGCGCCCGGCGCGCGGTGCGGCCGGCGCGTCGCCGATCGGCTGCGCGCCGCGCTTGATCGAGCCGGTCGCCGTCGGATCGGCAATGGCGTTGAGCGATGCGGCCCGCGACTCGAGCGTCGCCTGGCGGCGAATGACGTCTTCGAGCTTCTGCTCGAATTGCTCCTGGTCGAGCAGTTGCCGGCTGGTGGTGCGGTCGATCTGCGCGCGCAGTTCGGCGATGCGGTCTTCATAGGCGAATTGCTGCTCGGCCTGCCGCGCGATCAGGCCCTTGAGCACGTCGTCGCGGAAGGCGAAATAGGTCGCCGTCGTTATCGACCAGCCGGCCATGATCACGAACGTGCCGACGACGATCCAGAACGCCACCGGTCCGAATCTGACCTGACGTCCGGCGTGGGCGATCGTGTAACCGGTCGCGGCGGCGGCGCGGTTGCCGCCGCGGCCGCGTTGATGATCCGCAGGGCGGCCGACATTGCGGCCCGCTGGCCGCGGCGAAGACGATACCCACCCCGACATCGACACTCCCCAGGGTCGTCAATGACTTGAAGCGCGGCCGCCGCGTCGATGCGGCCGCACTGGGGGCGGATTTGAGAGGCTTATGGTTAATTTTCTGGAAACCACGCCGGGCATTTTGCCGGCTTGGGTAAATGCTTCGGCAACGCAAGAGCATGATCCGGAAAAAGCCTGCCCTCGGACTTGATCCGAGGGTGGATGCCGGTTTTCCGAAAAGATCATGCTCCATCAAAACACCGGACGACGCCTTACAGCGCCTTGGCGGCGGAGAGGACTTCCTCGGCGTGCCCTTTGACCGAGACTTTCGGCCAAATGCGGGCGATGCGTTGATCGGCGCCGATCAGGAAGGTCATGCGGGCGATGCCCATGAACTTGCGCCCGTACATCGATTTCTCCTGCCAAACGCCGTAGGCCTCGAGCATCTCGTGCTTCTCATCCGAAGCGAGCGCGACGGTGAGCTTGTGCTTCGCTTTGAACTTGTCCTGTGCCTGGACCGGATCCGCGGAGACGCCGACTACTTCGGTGTCGGCCGCGGCGAACGCGCGCTTCAGGCGCGAGAAATCGATCGCCTCCGTCGTGCAGCCCGGCGTGTCGGCGCGGGGGTAGAAATACACAACGAGCTTGCGGCCGGCGAAATCGGCGAGCGTTACGATACCGCCGCCGTCGCGCGGGAGATTGAACGCGGGAGCCTTGCTGCCGGTGGAAAGTTCGCGCGTCATGGCCTTCCTTTCGACGCTTTCCGAGTGACATTGTGCCTCGCCAAAATACGCCGGTGCGGCCGTGGGGTCGACGATTGAGTTCCGACCAGCCGCCCTGTATCGATTGAGTTGGCGCGACGCGTTTTGCGGCACCACGGACGAGGGGACGCCCGAGGGGCATGGCTAATCAGGACAGGCAAAGCGTTGCGCGTGCGCGACGCGGGTTGGTTGTACCGTTGCGTCCGCCGCACCTGTCGACCGTGCATGCGGTCGAGGCCGACGACGATACCGGCGAGCATTACGAGACGGCAGCCAAAAACCTGTTCCGGCATATTTCCTTCCGCTACGGCGGCTTGATCCGACGGGTCACCATCACCATCGCCGCGCTTGGCGTCGTGGTGATGCTGGGGTTTTTTGCGCTGTGGTGGCGGCTTGCCAGCGGTCCGATCCAGCTTGACATCGTGACTCCGTGGCTCGCCGCCGCGATCGAAGAGAATTTCGGCAGCAATCGCCACGTCGAGGTCGGCGGCACCCAGATCGAGCGCACCGAGAGCGGCGGCACCGCGGTGCGGTTGCGCGACATCGTCGTGCGCGACGCCGACGGCACGATCGTGGCGAGCGCGCCGAAAGCCGAGGTCAGGGTATCCGGCAGCAGCCTGTTGAGCGGCCATATGCGCGCCGAAAGCCTCAATCTCGTCGGCGCGGAGATGGCGGTGCGCATCGAGGCGGACGGTGGCGTCACCGTATTCGCCGGCGCCGACAAGCATCCGATCGCGAAAGCCTCCGTTCCGGTGACCGCCGCGACGCTCGCGTCGCGCCAGCAGCGGCTCGGCGGCATCGCGCGGTCGGCGGCGACGACCGGAATTCCTCCCGCCGTGGCGTTCGCCGCCGCGCCATCCGCCGACGCCGCGCCGGTGCCGATGCGTCGGGCTCGCGACGTCTTCGCCGCGCTGTTGTCCTGGATCGACGAAATCGGCGAGACCGGCCTCGACGGCCACGAATTGCGCGAACTCGGGCTCAAGAGCGGCAATCTTACCGTCGATGACGCCCGTACCGGCAAGCGCTGGACCTTCAAGGACATCAGCCTCAGCGTGGAGCGCGCGCACGGCGGCGTGGAAGTGACCGTCGGCTCCGACAACCGCGAGCGGCCGTGGGCGATCTCGGCCTCGATCACGCCGACCGGCAAGGGCGCCCGCAAAGTGGCGCTCGAGGCCCGCCGGGTGCTGGTGAGCGACCTGATGCTGGCCGCCCGTGTTGGCAATGGCAGCCTCGTCACCGACTTGCCGCTGTCGGCCAGCATCAACGGCGTGATCGGCGCGGACGGCGAGCCGCAGACGCTGGCCGGCCGCATCGTTGCCGACGCCGGCTCGTTCGGCGATGCCAACGGCAAAGACGGGCGCATCGCCATCGATCGCGCCGAATTCAAGTTCAACTGGGATTTGTCGAGCCGCATCCTGTCGATACCGTTTCAGATCCTCGCCGGCGGCAACCGGATGACCTTGATCGGACAGGTCGAGGCGCCGGAGGAGGGCGCCAGCACCTGGTCGTTCAAGATCGGCGGCGGCACGGTCGTGCTCGCCAATGCGGCCCGGGCGAGCGACCCGCTGATCCTCAACCGCATCGCCGTCACCGGCAGCTACGACGCCGCGCGCCGCCGCTTCGCCATCGATGAGGGCGACCTCGGCAACACCGCCGTCGGCGTCGCCATGTCCGGCAACGTGGACTTTTCCTCGCCGGAGGTTCGCGTCAGGGGAGGCCTTGCCGGCACGCGCATGCCGGTCGATGCCCTCAAGCGGCTGTGGCCGGTGTTCATCGCGCCGCCGGTGCGCAATTGGTTCATCGACCATCTCACCGGCGGCACGCTGGAGCGGATCGTGATCGCGGTGAACTCGCCGATGGAAGCGCTCAAGGACTCCGGGCCGCCGATACCCGACGATGGGCTTTCGATCGACGCCTTTGCCACCGGCTGTCTGGTGCGGGCGGTCGACGATCTGCCGGCGCTGCGCGACGCCGATCTCAACATCCATATCATCGGGCGTGACGCCGTCGTGTCGGTCGGCAAAGCGACGGCCGACCTGCCGTCCGGGCGCAAGCTCACGCTGACCGGCGGTACGTTCGAAGTGCCCGACACGGCATTGCACGCGCCGCCGGCGCGGGTCCGCTTCAAGATCGAGGGTCCGGCTCCGGCCGCGGTCGAGCTCTTGCACATGGATCGGCTGCGCGACGTCTCGGACCTGCCGTTCGATCCGGCAACCGTGCGCGGCAACATGTCCGCGCAGGTCGCGCTCGGACTGCCGCTGCGGGCCGATCTGCCGCCGGGATCGACCACGTACGGCATCACCGTCGACGCGACCAATTTCTCCGCCGATCACCTCATCATGGGGCAGAAAGTCGAGGCGGCGCTGTTGCGCGCGACCGCCACGCCGCAGGGCTTCCAGATCAAGGGCGACGTCAAGATCGGCGGCACGCCAGCCAACCTCGAATACCGCAAGATGCGCGACGAGCCCGACGCCGAAGTCCGTATCCAGGGCATGCTGGACGAGGCGACGCGCAACAATCTCGGCTTCAAATCCGGCACCAGCATCAGCGGCGCTATACCGATCCGCCTGTCCGGCCGCGTCGGCTCGGGGCCCGACCGCGAAGGCCGTTTCGCCGTCGAGGCCGATCTCACGTCGGCGCAGATCGACGGCCTGATGCCGGGCTGGGTGAAGCCGTCCGGCAAGCCGGCGCGCGCGACCTTCACGCTGACGACCAAGCCGCAATCGACCCGCATCGACGATCTTTTGATCGAAGGCACGGGCGGCGGCGTCAAGGGCGCGATCGAACTCGACGGCGCCGGCGAACTGCAATCGGCCAACTTTCCGGCCTACGGTTTCTCCGACGGCGACCGCGTCAGCCTCAAGGTCGAACGCACGACGGACGGCGCGTTGCGCGTGATCATGCGCGGCGACGTCTATGACGGCCGCAACTTCATCAAGACCGCCGCGAGCGGCGGCACGCCGGGCGAGCCCGCCAAGCGGCCGGTCGACGTCGACCTCGACATCAAGCTCGGCGCCGTCGTCGGCTTCAACGGCGAAGCGCTGCGCGGCATCGATCTCAAAATGTCGCGCCGCGCCGGCGAGATCCGCAGTCTCGGGCTTGCCGCCAAGATCGGACGCGACGGCACGTTGTCCGGCGATCTGCGTGGGCGACCGGGCGGCCGTCAGGTGATCTATCTGAACACCTCCGACGCCGGCGCCTTCTTCCGCTTCGCCGACATCTACGCCCGCATGACCGGCGGGCAGATGGCGATCTCGATGGATCCGCCGACTACCGCCAGCACCCAACAAGAGGGCGTGCTGGTGCTTCACGACTTCGCCGTCCACGACGAAGCCCAGCTCGAACGCGCGGTCTCGAACGCCCCGCAGAACCGCCGCAACGCCATCGAGTTTTCCGCCATGCGGGTCGAGTTCAGCAAGGTGCCGGGTCGCGTCGCCTTGCACGAAGGCGTGGTGCGCGGACCGCTCCTTGGCGGCACCATCGACGGTCAAGTCGACTATATGCGCGACGAAGTGCGTATGCGCGGCACGCTGGTGCCGCTCTACGGCCCCAACAATCTGCTCGGTCAATTGCCGCTCCTTGGCCTCTTCCTCGGCGGCGACAAGGAAGGGCTGGTCGGCATCACCTACGAAGTGGTCGGTCGGCCGGGCAATCCGGTGCTGCGCATCAATCCGATCTCGGCGCTGGCGCCGGGAATTTTGCGCAAGGTGTTCGAGTTCCCCGCGAGCGGCGATACGCCCGGCGACAACGCCGACCGATCCCGCCGCGCTGACCATCAGACCGGCTTGAGCAGCACGTGACGCTTTTTGCCGAGCGACAATTTGACGACGCCGGCTGCCGTCACGTCGGCTTCGCCGATCGCCGCCTTGTCGCTGGTGACGCGCACGTCGTTGATCATGATGGCGTTGTTGGCGATGGCGCGCCGCACTTCGCCGTTCGATGCGGCAAGTCCCGCCTTGACGAACGCGCTCAGCACGCCGAGTCCGGATTTTAGATCGGCCTGCGGCACTTCGACGGTCGGCAGATCGGCGCTGGTCCCGCCTTCCTCGAACGTGGTGCGCGCGGTCGCTGCCGCGAGTTCGGCCGCCTCGCGGCCGTGCACCAGCGCGGTCGCTTCGCTCGCCAGCACCTTCTTGGCCTCGTTGATCTCGGCGCCCTCGAGCGCGGCGAGCCGCGCGACCTCGTCGAGCGGCAGCACGGTGAACAGTTTCAGGAACCGCGCAACGTCGCCGTCCTCGGTGTTGCGCCAGTATTGCCAGTAATCGTACGGGCTCACCAGCCCGGCATCGAGCCACACCGCGCCGGCGGCGGTCTTGCCCATCTTGGCGCCCGAGGCGGTGGTGATGAGCGGCGCGGTCAGCGCGAACAGTTGCGCGTTATTGAGCCGCCGGCCGAGATCGATGCCCGAGACGATGTTGCCCCATTGGTCCGAGCCGCCGAGCTGCAGCACGCAGCCATAACGCTTGTTCAGCTCGACGAAATCATAGGCCTGCAGGATCATGTAGTTGAATTCGAGAAACGACAATTCCTGCTGCCGCTCCAGCCGCAGCTTGACCGAGTCGAACGCCAGCATGCGGTTGACGGAAAAATGCCGGCCGACGTCGCGCAGGAAGTCGATATAGTTGAGCGTGTTGAGCCAGTCGGCGTTGTTGGCCATGACGGCGTTGCCGCCGGCATCCTCGAATTTCAGGAATTTGGTGAAGACGGCGCGGATGCCCTTGAGGTTTTCCGCGATCATCGCGTCGGTCAGAAGCCGCCGGCTCTCGTCTTTGCCGGAGGGGTCGCCGACCCGCGTCGTGCCGCCGCCCATCAGCGCGATCGGCCGGTGCCCGGTCTGTTGCATCCAATAGAGCATCATGATCGGGAGGAGCGAACCGACATGGAGCGACGCGGCGGTGCAGTCGAAGCCGATATAGCCGGTGACGGTCGATGAATGCGCGAGCGCATCCAGCGCCTCGGGTTCCGAGACCTGGTGAATGAAGCCTCGGCTCGCGAGGACGTTGAGAAAATCCGACTTGTACGTGCTCATCGTTGGATGCTCGCGCCCCGCTCGCCGCGGCGGCCGGGGTGGTGTATCAGGTCCAGACGCCAATTCAACCGCGAATGGTCGGCAAGACAGTCAGCAAGACGGTCGGCAAGACGGTCGGCAAGACGGCACCCATGGCAACAGCTTTCCCGCCGGTTCTGGCGATCGGCCTCATGAGCGGAACCTCGCAGGACGGCGTCGACGTCGCCGCCATCGAGACCGACGGCGACATCATTACGCGCTTCGGCCCGACGGCCTACCGCACCTACGCCAAGCCCGAGCGTGACCTTTTACGCCGCGCCACCGCCGCCGCCGCCGCCGATCTCACCGACCGCGCGGCACGCCCGGATGTGGTCGCGGCGGCGGAGCGGCTCGTCACCGAGGCCCACGCCGAGGCGGTCGAGACTTTCCTCGCCGCCAACGGCATTGCGCCCCGCGACGTCGCGGTGGTCGGGTTCCACGGGCAGACGCTGATCCATCGCCCCGAGCGCCGCCTCACGGTCCAGATCGGCGATGGCCAGGCGCTCGCCGCGCGGCTCGGCATCGCCGTGGTCTACGACTTCCGCGCCGCCGACGTCGCCGCGGGCGGGCAGGGTGCGCCATTCTCGCCGTTGTTCCACCGCGCGCTGGTCGCGCGGCTCGACCGTGAGGGCCCGGTCGCGGTCGTCAATATCGGCGGCGTCGCCAGCCTCACTTTCATCGACGGCGACACGGTGATCGCCTGCGATACCGGTCCCGGCAACGCGCTCATCGACGACTTCGTCCGCACCCGCACCGGCAAGCTGCTCGACACCGACGGCGCCCTGGCGCAATCGGGCCGTGTCGACGAAGATGCCGTTAGGCGCTTGCTCGCCCATCCGTTCTTTGCCCTGCCGCCACCAAAATCGCTCGACCGCAATGATTTCAAAAGCTTCATCGGCGCCGCGTTCGACACTTGCGACGTCGCGGACGGCGCCGCCACCTTGACCGCGCTGACCGCCGCCGCGATCGCCCGCATCCTGCCGCATTTGCCGCGGCGGCCGAACACCTGGATCGTCTCCGGCGGCGGCGCCCGCAACGCGACGCTGATGCGCATGCTGGCCGAGCGCGTGGCGCCGGCACAGGTCGAGACCGGCCACGACGCCGGCTGGTCGGTCAACTCGCTCGAAGCGCAAGCGTTCGCCTATCTCGCCGTCCGCAGCCTGCGCGGCCTGCCGCTGTCCTTGCCGACCACGACCGGCGTCCCGGCGCCGCTTACCGGCGGCGTGCTGGCGCGGCCGTAAGGCGTGGCTTGGTCCCGTCACCCGCGCCTTGCGTCGGCGATGATCACGGCGGCCGCCTTTTCGCTGATCATGTAGATCGGCAGGACGATGAAAGTACCGGGGATACGCGGGAATACGCTGGCGTCGACGACGCGCAGCCCTTGCGCCCCGCGCACGCCGAAATTGCCGTCGACGCCAGACCGTTGAAGCCGGGCACGGAATAGTCGAGGCTGTCCTCGTCGCCGCCCGCCTCCATCAATAGGAGCGCGGAAGCCGGCGAGCGCCAGATTGGCGGCGAGCGGACCGCCGCCCGCGCCCGAGCCGACGATGATGTAGTCGAAGTCGGTGTCGTCGCTCATCGGAAATCTCCGAGCATTTTTTTCACTCGCGCGCTCAGCTGTTGCGCGGCGTGTCGGCGTCGCCCGCGGTCATGTCGCGGCCATGGATCATCCAGAAGGCGACCCGTTCGGCGAGCGCGCTGATGGTGTAAGAGGGGTTGGTGGCGAGCGCGGTCGGAATGATCGAGGCATCGGCGATGAACAGGCCGGGGACGCCGTGCACGCGGCCCTGCGGATCGACCACGCCGGTCGCCGCCGTCTCCGAGACCACCGCGCCGCCGAGCGGATGGGCGGTGACCAGTCCGGTCCCGATCACCGGGTTGTAGGTCTCCGGCTTGGCGTAATCGCCCGCCAATTGCTGGCTCATCTCGCGTAGGCAGGCGGTGATCTCGCGGTAGAGCGGCAGGCTGTCGGTCGGGATCCCAGTAGAGCCGGACGCGGCCGCCATTGAGGCCGAGCACGCCATTGGCTGCGTCGCTCCCCATGCCGAGATAGCCGAGCTGATAGGGATCCGGCTGGTCGGCAGTGAGTGCGCGCGTGCCCATCACCGCCTCGAGGAAGGGAATGGCGCCGATATCCTCGATGAATATCTTCAAAGCCTCGGTGCTGAAATCGGCGCCCGCGGTGATGGTCGGACCGGCTTTGGGCTGCAAATTGTTCGGCGTATTGACGGTCTTCGGGATCAGAAAGTCGCCGTTGCCGGAGAAATATTGGCCGAGCTTGTCGCTCAGTTGCGGCAGCGTGCCGGCGGCTTTGGATTTCAACAGGACTTCGACCGAGCCCATGGTGCCGGCGGCGAGCACGACCTCCCTGGCGCGCAGCGTGCCGCTGCGCAGGATCGGCTCGTCGTCGCCGCCATTATCGTCGCCGATGGTGACGAGCTCGAGCAGGAAACCGTCCGGTATCGGCCGCACGATCTGAACCCGATGGCGCGGATAGATCTCGGCCTTCTTGGTGTTGCGCGCCACGGCGAGATAGTTGAGCGTGAGGAGCGCCCGCGCATTGACGTTGCCTTTGAAGCTCTGCGAGGGCGGGCAGCCGAGGATGCATTGGCCGCAGAAGACGCAGCGTGTCTGCGGGATGCCGGCTGCGGTCATGACCGGCTCCGCCGCGGTGTTGACCGCGATCGGGACATAATGGGGCTCGCCTTTGCAGCGCCGGCAATTGCGCGCCGCGGCCATGAACGCTTCGCCATGGACGGGGGGCCCCAAGACCGGGTTCGGCAAGGTCGGCGCCGCCTGCAGCATGTCGCCGGCCAGATCATAATAGGGATCGAGGGTGCGCCGGTTCAGGATTCGCGGCCAGCGCGGGTTCTCGAAGATGTCCGGATCGGTCCGCAGCCGCACGCCGAAATAGTGCAGCGAACCGCCGCCGACGCCGATGCCGCGCACGACATTCATGCCGACGCCGAGATCGACCCAGAAATGGCCGTGGCGAACGGTCGAGATGCCGCGCCCGGTCGCGTCGTACTCGCCGCGTCCGGTCGGATATTCCTTGCCCTGTTCGAGGATGGCGACGGTGCGCCCGGCCTGCGCCAGCCGGCAGGCGACGGCGGCCCCGCCGAAGCCCGAGCCGACCACCGCGACATCGACCTCTTGCCCTATCGCCGTCTTTGTCTCGGTCATTTTCTTTCCCGCTTGTTGGTGTGGCCGTTTGATTTCCGTTCGCGCGCAAACTGCGGCGGATCGGGGATTGGTTTTCGGTGCCGGCAATGCGGGTGGAGCAGGGGGACATCGACCGGCACCAACTTTGCCGGAGCCGGGACGAGAGCGAGCGAAAATCCGATCCGTGTTTGATCAAATCGTCGAAGTGTATTCGAGATTTGCACAGCCAAAAGTAGTCGTCAACTATTCCATGCAACCGAAATTTACGCACGCAAAAATTGTGTTATGGCGCACTCGTAATCGTTCTCGCGACGCGTTCGTGCTCGCAGCGTAACCTCGCGGTTCAAATCAACGACGTGCGATCTGCTCGATCAATCCGACGATGCAGCGCCGCACCGCGATGTCCGAGATATCGGCAAATGCCTTTGCCAGACGTAACGTCTGCGGGTCTGCTATGAGTTCGCCCAAGCGCTTTCCGGACCGCTTTTCCCTAGGTACCGCGCTCGCGCCGTCGAACAAAACCGAAATATGCACGTCGAATATCTGCGCTATTCGCACAAGCCTGCCGGCACCCAGGCGATTGATGCCTTTTTCATACTTTTAAATCTGCTGGAAGCTTACACCGACCTTCCGTCCAAGGTCATGCTGCGACATGCCGGCCGCGAGTCGGTGGAACCTAACGTTTCGGCCCACGACGGCGTCTATCGGGGTGGTGTCTTTCGTTGACATTGCCTGCTCCGCGTGAGGCAATGATCCGCGGCGGCCAATTGGGAAATTTCCTAGGGTTTGGCCGAATGCCTGGCATGCAAGAACATTTAGATGCAATCGAAGGTTGCCGCTCGGTCGCGGAGGTGCGCGCGACGTTCCAAAAAATCATTGAAAACTACGGATTCAGCTCGTTTGGCTTTCTGGACGCATCAAATCCATGGGAGACCGATCCGCTGCTGGTGACGACCCACGATCGAAAGTGGATCGAGACGTACCGGAGCGAGGGCTTTTTGAGTACCGACCCCTGTCTTTCCGCCGCAAAGCGAACCAACCTGCCCTTCAATTGGGGAAGCATCAAACTCCCGCCCGTTCTCGGAAAGCGCAAGCCCGGGGCGGTCCGAACGATGGAGGCCGCGCGTGATTTCGGCGTGCTCGAAGGCCTGACGATACCCGTACACTATTGCGACGCACTCGGTCGGCGCTATTCAAGCGTCTGCGCCCTGTTTTGGAAGGAGAAATTGACGGCCTTCTTTTCAACCCTGACCATCAACCGGGTGCAGATGCACATCGTGATCTTATACATGATGCAAAAACTGGTCGAACTCTACGCCGTCGAAAAATTGGTCAAGCCGAGAATTGACCGGCGTAGCCCGGTCGAACCGGCTTTTGCCCTGACCGACCGGGAAAGGGAAGTCCTCAAATGGGCCGGCCTCGGAAAGACAGCGGACGAAACGGCCGATATCCTGACATGCAGCCGCAAGACGGTCGAAGCCCACATTCAAAACGCGATGACCAAGCTTGGCGCCACGAACAAGACACAGGCGACCGTGCTCGCAATTTATCAGGGCCTGATCGATCTCTAGGTCGATGCGCGGGCATGGTCGGCCGGTCGGAGGGCTGCGAAAAGACGATAACGAAGAGACCGCCTTGTCGCGCGCCCGAAGGCTGGGCGAACGCGCTTTGATTTCCGCGAACTGTTCTTTCCCGGGAACGATCGGGAGTTATCCTCAGTGATCCTGATGCCGCCTCTCGGGCGGGTCTCGATGCACCGCGGCGTAGTCGCACGGACTAAATTAATCCGAACGGCGCGTGATTTGCTCGACGAGTCTAATGATGCAGCGTCGTACCGTGGTATCCGAGATATCGGCAAATGCCTGTGCCAAACGAAACGCCCACGGGTCCGTCATGAGTGCACCGAAGCCGATTGAGGACCGCTGCGTCTTAGGTACAACGGTCGCACCGTCGAACAAAACCGCGATTTGAACGCCGAATATTTGCGCGATTTGCATAAGTCTACCGGCACCCAGGCGATTGATGCCTTTCTCATACTTTTGAATTTGCTGGAAACTTACGCCAACCTTCCGTCCAAGCTGTTGCTGCGACATGCCTGCCGCGACCCGGTGAAGTCTTATGTTTCGGCCTACGATGGCGTCCACCTGGGTGGTGTCAATTTTCGGCATTGCCTGCTCCGAATGGTGTCGGTTCCGAACGACACGCGATGCAAGGCTTGTTGGAGGTTTCCGAACCTGAACTTAAATTGATGGCCGTACTTTACGGCTTCGCCCCAATCGCGTAGAGGTAGTACGCGGGCGCGGTATCCCGCCACGGCGACCGGCGGCGTGGCATCCCCAAATTTGGGGAGGATTGAGATGTTGCTGGATGGGGCGATCGCCGCGATCGAGGCGTGCGACAGCATGGACGAACTGCGCACGGCGCTGCAGCGGATCATCCAAGATTACGGATTCTCCGCTTTCACTTTCATCGACGCCGGGCAGCCGCACTTGGACGTGCCGTACTATACCGGCACGCACGAGCCCGGCTGGGAACGAGCATACTTGCAGCACGGGTTCGTTCATGCGACCCGGCGCTGGTGCGGGTCCGCCGGACCAACACGCCGTTTCACTGGGGCAGCCTGAAGCTGCCGCCGGTACTTGGCCGCCGCAAGCCCGGCGCGGTCAAGATCATGGAAGCCGCACGGGATTTCGGTTTTCAGGAGGGCTTGGTCGTCCCATTTCATTTCCGCGATCGCGTCGGCGCCATCCACCTAGCTCGACGGTGTTCTTCTGGAAGGACAAGCCGGCGTGGTTCCGGAAGCTAATTTACCGATGTCGACCACGAACCGCATTCTGAATGATCTATTGGATTTAGCGCGCGATCGATGTCGCAGGGCGCGATTACCGGGGCACGGCACCGTTTTCGCGTCGCCGAACAGAACGACGCCATCGCGCTGACGAACCGCGAGCGGGATGTCATGAGCTGGGCCGCCCGCGGCAAGACGCTGCAGGACACCGCCGACATCTTGAAACTTTCGACGGAAACCGTCGAAACGCACATCAAGAACGCGCTCAGGAAGCTCGACGCGACGAATAAGACGCACGGGGTAGCCAAATGCATCGCGCTCGGCTTGATCGATCTCTAGGATTCGAGGTCTTCAAGACCATAACGGGCATGTGGACGATCCGGCGCAGGCGCGCTCGCCGTGCGTCGGGATAGCCGACCGCGGCGACATGAGGGACGATTGGCGGCTCTTGCGATGTCCGGCAAAATACCGTACCTTGTGCAGGAGAGGATCTTGGGATGCCCCAACAGCAAACCCGCACTGCCCGCATCGAGGCGCGAATTTCGCCCGATGCGCTCGCGGTCGTCAAACGCGCCGCTGAAATTCAAGGCCGCAGCATCAGCGACTTCGTGGTCGCCGCCGCGCAGGAAGCGGCTAACCGCACTGTCGAACAGGCCCACATCATCCGGCTTTCGGTCGAGGATCAGCGCGCCTTCGCCGCGGCGATCCTCAATCCTCCCAAGCCGACGGCGCCGCTGCGCCGCGCTTTCCGCCGTCACCGTGAGCTGATCAAAAATCGCGGTGAAGGACGCGTTCGTCATCGAGCCACTCGGTGGCCACGATCGTTCGGCGTTCGCCTGCGGAGCGCCGCAGCTTGACCGCTATTTACGCGAGCAGGCTTCGCAGGATGTGAAACGGCTCATGGCCAGTTGCTTCGTCGCCCTGGCGGTGGCGACGAACAGCATTGCCGGTTACTACACGCTCGCGGCCACAAGCGTGCCTATCGACAATCTGCCGTCGGATGTCATCAAACGCCTGGCGCGCTATCCGCTCCTGCCGGCCGCGCTGATCGGCCGTCTCGCGGTCGACCAGCGTTTTCATGGCGCGGGCCTGGGCAGCGCGCTGCTTGCCGATGCGGCGCTGCGCGTGCTCAAAGGCGACGTCAAAGCATTCGCGCTCGTGGTGGACGCGAAGGACGAAAATGCCGTCGGCTTTTACCAGCACCAGGGATTTCAGCCGTTTGCCAGTCGCCCGCGCTCGCTTTTTCTGCCGCTCGGAACCGCGAAAAAGGCGGCTTCGTAGTGTAGGCAAAGGCGCCAAGCCCGTCGTTTGCGCACCGCGATGGGGCGATGATTGTTAAGCCGCCGGCTGTGCCGCAAAAGTCCTCGCGGTCTCGCGGAGCTTGAATTTCTGGATCTTGCCGCTCGGGGTGCGCGGCAGCTCGGCGACGATCTCCAGCCGTTCGGGAATATATTGTCGCGCCATCTGCTGGGCCTCGAGGTAGGCGGTCATGTCGTCGAACGACAGCGCGGAGCCGTCGCGAAAGACGACAAAGGCGCAGGCCCGCTCGCCGAGCCGCGCGTCGGGATAGCCGACCACGGCGACTCCTGGACGGCGGGATGCTTGAACAACAGGCCTTCGACTTCGACGACCGGAATGTTCTCGCCGCCGCGGATGATCATGTCCTTGGTGCGCCCGGAAATGCGCACATAGCCGTCGCGGTCGATGCGCGCGAGATCGCCGGTGTCGAACCAGCCGTCGGCATCGGTGTTGTCGAACTCCGGCCGCTTCAGGTAGCCGACGAAATTGAACAGCCGCGCACCTGAAGCCGGCCCTCGCTGTCGGACGCGGCGACGCGGCCGTTCACGTCGACCACGCGGACCTGCATGCCGTCGAGCGGGCAACCGTCGGTCTCGAACGTTTTCTCCTCCGGATCGCCGAGCCGCGTCGTGGTGACGGCGCCGTTTTCCGTCATGCCCCAGGCGGAGATGATGTTGGCGCCGAGCGTCCTGGCGCGCCGCGACCAGCGCGCGCGGGATCGGCGCGCCGGCGGAGAGGAAGGTGCGCAGGCGTACGGCGTCGGGCGCTTCGCCGCGCATCTTCGGCAGAGTCGTACAGGAACGGCGTCGCCGCCATGGTGAAGGTGACGCGTCCGGCGGGATCTGGCGCGCCATGCCCGCGTTCGAAAACGTCCTGCAGCACCGCTTTCCCGCCCAGGATGTGCGGCATGAGGCCGTACAGGAAGCCGGTCTGGTGCGCCATCGGCGAGGCCATCAGGATGACGTCGTCGCCCTCGGATGCAGGCGATCGGCGAACGGCACGACGTTGGACAGCATCGTGTTCGAGGTGTGCATCACGCCCTTGGGCTCGCCGGTCGTGCCGGAGGTGTAAAGCAGCTCGACCACGTCGTCGGCCGCGGGCGGCTCGGCGCCGACGGGGCGGCCGCGCCCGGGGGCGGCGTGATCAGCCGCTCGAACGCGGTCTCGCCCTCGCCGCCGACCACGAAGACATGCGCCAGCGCTGGCAGCGACGGGCGGAGCGCCTCGGCCATTGCCTGGTGGTTCGAAGCCGCGGAACGCGCGCGGGACCACCAGCACCTTGGTCGCCGCGCGCAGCATGAAACCCAGTTCGCGCTCGCGGAAGATGATCATCATCGGGTTGGTGATCGCGCCGAGCTTGAGGCCGCCAGATGCAGCGCGGAGAATTGCCACCAGTTGGGCAGTTGGATCGAAACCACGTCGCCGCGCCCGACGCCAAGCGCGGCGAGCCGCGCCGCCAGTATGTCGGAGCGGCGGCCGATCTCGGCATAGCTGAGACGCATTTCCGCTCCGGTCTCCGAACGCGTCGCGACGATCGCGGTCTTGTCCGGCGTGCGGGCGAGGGCGCGGCCGAGATGGTCGAGCAGGGTCTCGTCGCGCCAATGTCCGGCGGCCGTCATGGCGGCGCGGCGTTTGCTTAGTCGGTCGTTCGGCGTTCCAACTTCGGCTGGCATGGTCTCCTCCCGGATCGGCGGGCATCTTGTGGCGCCCTTCGTTGGTCAGCGTGCGTGGCGTCTGAGCTTTTCACGCGCAATGATGAGCTTCATGATCTGCGCGGTGCCGTCGCCGATTTCGAGCCCCATGACGTCGCGCAAGCGTTGCTGATGCGGCAGGTCGAGCGACCAGCCGTAATGGCCGTGCGTCAAAAGGCATTGATGGATGATGTCGACGGCGGTCTTCGGACCGAGCCATTTGCACATCGCCGCTTCGGCGGTGTGGGGCAAGCCGGCGTCGCGCAGCCGCAGCGTATGATAGCAGAGCTGGCGCACCGCTGCGGCCATCGCCTCGTGCTCGGCGAGCGGAAAGGTGACGCCCTGGTTGCGGGCGATTGGCGCGCCGAAAGCGTGGCGCTGCTGGACATAGGCCCAGGATTCGTCGAGCGAGGCTTGCGCGGCGGCAACGCATTGCAGGCCGATCAGCGCGCGGCTGAAATCGAAACCCCGCATCACCTGGATGAAGCCGGCGCCTTCGTCGCCGATCAGGTTGCCGCGCGGCACCTCGACCGCATCGAAAAAGATCGAGCCGCGACCAACCGCTTTGCTGCCGAGATCGTTGTACCGGCTGGTGCTGACGCCGGAAGCCTTCAACGGCACCAGAAACGCCGAAACGCCGCGGGCGCCATCCTCGACGCGGCCGGTGCGGGCGAAGACGAGTGCCGCGTCGGCCTGGTCGGCCAGCTGTCGAAGACTTTTCGCCGTTGAGCACATAGCCGGTGTCGGTCGGCCGCGCCGAAAGAATGAGATTGCCGGCGTCGGATCCGCCGCGCGGCTCGGTGAGCGCCAGCGCGACGACGGCGTCGCCGGCGATGATGCGCGGCAGCCAGTCGGCGGCGAGATCGTCGCTGCCGTGCCGGGCGATGATCTGCCCGCACAGCGAGCCGAGCAGTTGCACATAAGACACGTTGAGATCGGCGTAGGCGATCGCTTCGATCACGAGGCCGATCGTCTCGCTCGGCAGGCCGAGCCCGCCATGACGCTCCGGGAGGTCCGCGCCAATCAGGCCGAGCCGGCCCATCTCGCGCATCAGCGCGCGGTCCACCGCCCCTTCGCGCTCGCGGCTCTGATAATGCGGCGCGAGTTTTTCGCGCGCGAAGCGTTCGGCGACTGATTTGAACGCGCCTTGCTCTTCGCCGAGCGCTAAGGTCACGGCGCTTCCTCCCCGCTGCCGGCTGTTATTTCACGTAGCGTCGGAAGTCCGGCTTGCGCTTCTCGACAAACGCGCGCACGCCCTCGCGCAATTCCTCGGTCTGGTAATAGAGACTGAGCGACTGCATCCCCATCGCCGCGATGCCGCGGATGCTGTCGCTGTCGGCGTTGAACGAACGTTTGGCGATGGCGATCGCGGTCGGGCTGCGCTCGAGGATTTCCGCGCACCAGCGCGCCACCTTGGCATCGAGCTCCCCGTGCGGCACGACGGTGTTGACGAGCCCGAACGACAGCGCCTCGGCGGCGCTGTAGCGCCGGCACAGATACCAGATTTCGCGGGCCTTCTTTTCGCCGACGACGCGGGCGAGATAGGCGGTGCCGAAGCCGGGATCGACCGAGCCGACTTTCGGGCCAACCTGGCCGAATACCGCCTTGTCCGACGCGATGGTGAAGTCGCAGAGTGTCGCCAAGACATTGCCGCCGCCGATGGCATAGCCTTGGACGCGGGCGATCACAGGTTTCGGGACGTCGCGGATCACCGCATGCAATTCCTCGACGGGCAGGCCGATCATACCGCGGCCGTCATATTGGCCTTCGTGCGCCGACTGGTCGCCGCCGGTGCAGAACGCGCGGTCGCCGGCGCCGGCCAAGACGATGACGCCGACCGACTTGTCCCAGCCGGCGCGGTTGAAGGCGTCGATCAGTTCGTCGCAGGTCTTGCCGCGAAACGCGTTCATCACCGCCGGGCGGTTGATGGTGATCCGCGCCACGCCGTCAGTCAGATCGAACAGAATGTCTTCATAGGTCATCGCAGCCGCCTTCGTTTGATCCGGCCCTTCAAGTCATCCGGCCATGGTGAGGCCGCCCGACACGCTCATCACTTGCCCAGTGATGAACGCGGCGTCGTCGCTGGCGAGAAAGCAGATGGCGCCGTGCAGGTCGTCCGGCTCGCCGAGGCGGCCGAGCGGAATGGCGCGGCGGAACGCCTCGTCGAGCTTGTCCGGGTTGCGGGCGCCCTTCTTGTAGTCGGCATAAAGCTTGGTGTTGACGATGCCGGGGCACACCACATTGACGGTGATGCCGTCGCGGGCGTGCTCGCGCGCGAGCGTCTTGGAGAAGCCGATCAGGCCGGCCTTGCAGGCGGCGTAGACCGCTTCGCCTGACGAGCCGACCCGCGCCGCATCGGAGGCGACATTGACCACGCGGCCGCGTTTGCGCGCGGCCATGCCGGGCAGGACGGCGTGATGCATGTTGAGCGCGCCGACGAGGTTGATGGCGATGATCTTGTCCCAGTCGGACAGGGTCGTCTCGACGAAGGGGCGGAAAATATCCCAGCCGGCATTGTTGACGAGCACGTCGAGCGGGCCGAGCGCGGCTTCGGCTGCGCGCACGGCATCAGCGCAGTCGCCGTGCCGCGTGATGTCGCAGGGGTAGGCCGCGGCCGTGCTGCCGGCTGCCGTGAGGGCCGCGGCGACGCGGGCCGCCGCCGCCTTGTCGACATCGAGCACCGCGACCTTGGCGCCTTCCTCGGCGAAACGCCGGCAGGTGGCAGTTCCGATGCCGCCGCCCCCGCCGGTGACGATGACAACCTTGTCCTTCAATCCGCGCACGTCGCCAAAATCCTCCCACCCATGCCATCCATGGATTTTATAACAATGGTATGCTACATCTTCAGAAGTGAAGCAATGGCTTGATATATCTGATGCCCATCGCTCGGCGCGCGGACGCGGCGCCACCCAACGACCAGGCGGACGCCCGGTTCGATATCGCCAACCGGCTGTTCTTCCGGCTCTATCAGGCATCGAACCTGATGCACAAAACCGGATCGCGCTCGCTGGCCGCGTTCGGCATCACGACCCAGCAATGGGCGGTACTCGGCGCGCTGTCCCGCCCGTCCGTGCGGGGGAAGGGATGACGGTGAAGGAGCTGATCGGCTTTCTGCTGCTGAGCCGGCAAATCTGACTGCGGTCCTCAACCGGCTGGAGCGCGCAGGATTGATCGAGCGCACGCGGATTGCCGAGGACGGCCGCATTCGCCGCATCCGCTTGACCGCGCAGGGTTCGGCGACCTGGGCGCGCATGCTCGTCAACATCCGCCGTATTACGACGACGCCCTGCACGGCTTTTCCACCGAAGAATGTGTGACGCTTTATCGCTTGCTCGACCGCCTGAAATCGCGGCTCGCGGGGCTGTAAAGGACCGGGACGGCGAGCCGCCGGCGAATGTCCTTAAAAATACAAAAGGTGTAATTGATTGAATTTACAATCAAAAGTAATTAGGAGGGCGCGGGGGCGAGCCTGCGTCGCGCACGCCGCGACGATCGCTGCTCATCAACTCACTGGACAATGCCGGCCCGCTGCGCTCAACGGCCGGAGAAAATCATGCGCCCAGAAAATCATGATCAGGGAGCTTGAAATGGTCACGAGTGAAGCGGAACTGACTTCCCTCGGCCGCTGTTCAAGACCATTAGCCCGACCGAGGCCGAGATAGACCTCGGCCCGCTCGCCGCGTTGGTGGGCACTTGGCACGGCGCTGGCGGCGGGAACTTGATCGCCGTGCCCGCGCCTCCGGCCGCGGTCGGTCAGCCGGCATTTACGCTCCTGGTCCAGCCGATCATCGACACGATCACGTTCAAGCCGATTCTGGCGTTGGTTCCCAACCGTGGCGGAATCATCGGGATCATGAAAATCCCCGGCCTTTATTACGAGCAGACGGTCTATCTGCAGACGGAACCGACGCAGCTCATGCATATCGAGAACGGCATGTGGCTCTTGATGCCGCTGCCCGAGCCGCTGATGCCAGGTACGATAAAACCGACGAAGTGGCGGCCACAGGTGGCGAGGCTGAGCACGATTCCGCACGGTAATTCCCTTGTCGCCGTCGGCGATGTGACGGAAAGCGACGGGGCCCCAACATGCCAAAAAACAGTGCTTGCCCGACATCGGACAGGTGTCATTCCTGCCTGGCTATACGGATCCTTACTGTTCGGCGTGAAGATCGATACGAAGGACATGAATCAGGTGCTGCGGGACGCGAACAAGGGGTGCGGTTCCGGCACACATTCACGCTCGACGTTGCGACCGGCAACGGCGGCGGCGTCGCCAACATTCCCTTCATCCAGGCCAACGCCGACGCCCGCAGTTTCAAATCCACATTCTGGATCGAAACCCTTGCGGCCGATTCACGGCCCAGCCGGCTGCAATACTCCCAACAGGTCGATCTGTTCTTCATCAGCCGTCCCGACGGCGAGGGATTGGTGAAGTGGCCGCACATCACCGTCAGCACGCTCACGAAACAAGCCTGACGTCCCCGCGCGCGCGCAAGCGCCATCATCCGCGCCCGTCGGCTGTGCTGACGACCCTGCCACAGCATCCGTTGTTGTGGCGCTAGGGGTGACACGTTCCGGTGCCACGCAAGGATTGCTGATCTTTTCAGATGCAATCTTCCGCGATGTGTTCTTCTTGAAACGCCTGCTGTCACGTAATTCCCATAATTCCAGCCGTAAACAGAGCCGCGCTCTTGCATTGCCGGCGAATTGGCCGCCGTGAAGGTTGACGCGATGCCCACGAAATACGATCCGGCCCCGTTCGACGGCCGGCGCTTCCACAATGCCAGCGGCAAGAAGCAACAGACCGACCGGCTGTTGCAGTGGCTGCTCACCAGAGACCGCAAGCGCTGGCCGGACCATGTTGCGGCGGCGCCGGCGTTAAAGCCCGTGGAGCGGGTCGACGATGGTTCGATCCGCGCGACGGTCGTCGGGCATTCGACGGTGTTGTTGCAGGTGGCCGGGCTCAATGTCCTCACCGATCCGGTGTGGTCGCGGCGGATCGGGCCATGGCGGTGGCCCGGCATCAAACGTGTTTCGCCGCCTGCGTTCGGGTTCGGCGATCTGCCCAAGATCGATGCCGTGCTGCTGAGCCATAACCACTACGACCATCTCGATCGTCCGACGCTCGCCGCGCTCGAGCGTCGCGACCATCCGCTGATCGTGACGGGATTGAAGATCGGCAAAACCGTCCCGTGCACAAATGTCGTCGAGCTTAATTGGTGGCAGAGCCACGCGCTGACCAATCAGATCCGCGCAACCTATGTCCCCGCCGAGCATTTTTCCGCGCGCGGCCCGTTCGATCGCAATGCCAGCCTGTGGGGCGGGTTCGTCTTGGAAACGCCCGCCGGCAAGATCTATTTCGCCGGCGATACCGGGGCCGGAGCGCATTTCGGCGCGATCAAAGAACGCTTCGGTCCGATGACGCTCTCGCTGCTGCCGATCGGCGCCTATGAGCCGCGCTGGTTCATGGCGGCCGTCCACATCGATCCCGCCGAGGCGGTCGAAGCGAGCCGCGTTCTGGAATCGCAGGTCACACTGCCGATCCATTTCGGCACCTTCCGCTTGGCCGACGAGGCTTTCGACGCGCCGCTCGCGGCGCTGGCGCGGGCTCTCGCGGCGGCGTCGGGTGGCCGCGGTGTCGACTTTCGCACGCCGGCTTTCGGGGAGGCGACGACGGTGCTTGTCGGTGTGGGTCACGTGTAAGGCAGAGTAGCAAAGCGCGCCGAAGACGCCGTCTCGCCTTCAGTCGTCCTCGCGTGGCGCCGGTTTGCGGTAATGCTCCAGCATGGCGCTCGAGATATCGGGCGACGATGGCCAATGGCCCTGCCGTGCTGCGGGGCGCGCCGTGTAGTCGCCGAGCCGGTCGGGGTCGGGCTGAACGGGGTTACCGTCCCGAAGGAAGAGAAGACCGAGCTTATCGGTCGGCATGCGTGTGACGAAAGCTTCAGCTTCATCGAGGATGGCGCGCAAGCGCTGCGTGACGGCACCGGCGTCGACCGGTGGTTCGCTCGCGATGCGTTGAAAATCAGCTGCGGTATAGCGCGCATTGCGCCGGATCTCGTTGATCAGCCCCTCGGGCGTGAAACCGGGCGCCTTCTCAACCGCCGCCCAGATCACCGCACCGAGCGGCAGGATCGAGTCATGGATAGTGATGAGATCGACGATGTCGCGCGGCTCGCGCCGCCCGGCGGCCGCCATGATTTTGTTCGTGGCGAGATCGACCGGATGGAGTACGTAGCCGAATTCATCGTCTTTTTGTGTCGGGAAGAAGCGGAAATCGCTGTCGACCGCCCACTCCAGCCGGGTGGTTTCGTTGTTACGGGACACGAGCGCTTGGTAGAATGCGGGCTCGCGTCGTTGCCACGTGGCGTGCAGGCCGGCGTTTTCCAGCAAGGCCGCATCTTCTGCGGCAGCGCGCGCCACGCGCTCTTCGCGGTCGTGGAAAATGTCGATGTCGTCGGAGATGCGCGATCCGTTGCGCGCGAGATAGGCGCTGCCGGCGACATAGCTTTCTGGATCGCGATGGGCCGCGAGCAGGCGCAGGATATCCGACTGTAGGCTAGAGAGCGGCACGGCACAGCTCTTCGATCCGTTCAGCGAGCCGCCGCGCCGCGCGATTGCCTTCGACCCGCAGGCTGCGCGTGATGGCGAGCACGTCCGCCGCCCTGGGTGCCGCGGCCTTGCGGCTGCTCCACAAGGCGAGCGCGCCGAATTCGCGAAATGCCTGGTCGTAAAGTCGCGCCAATTCGCCGTCGGCGGGCTTATCGCCGGCCGCGGCCATGAGTTCGTCGAGACCGCGCGTGTCGTTCATGGCCGAAGACCTCGGAAACACGAAATCACGACCGATACGCGATGGGCCTCACAAGCCCATCCAGCCTTGCTGCACCGGAGACGAAGTTCGCGCTGGCCGCGGGCGCGTTCTATAAAAAAATCAGGCCGCCGTGGTCGCCTTCACGCTCTTCGTGCCCAGCCGCTTGTCCAGATACCCGGAGATCGAGCTCATCAAGGGCTCGATCTTGCCGTCGAAGAAGTGGTTGGCGCCGGGGATGACTTTTTGCTCGATGACGATGCCCTTCTGGGTCTTGAGCTTTTCGACCAGCGTCGTCACGTCGCGGTGCGGCACCACCGCGTCCTTGTCGCCGTGGATGATCAACCCGGACGACGGGCAGGGGGCGAGGAACGAGAAGTCGTAGAGGTTCGCCGGCGGGGCGATCGAGATGAAACCCTCGATCTCGGGGCGTCGCATCAGAAGCTGCATGCCGATCCAGGCGCCGAACGAGAAGCCGGCGATCCAGCACGAGCGCGCCTCGGGATTGACCGTTTGCGCCCAGTCGAGCGCGGCGGCGGCGTCGGAGAGCTCGCCGATGCCGTGATCGAAGCCGCCTTGGCTTCTGCCCACGCCGCGGAAATTGAAGCGCAGCGCCGAGAAATTGCGGTGCACGAAGGCGTAATAGAGCTGGTAGACGATCTGGTGGTTCATCGTGCCGCCGAACTGCGGATGCGGATGCAGCACGATGCCGATCGGCGCATTCTTCTGCTTGGCCGGGTGGTAGCGGCCTTCGATGCGACCTCCGGGTCCTGTGAAAATGACCTCGGGCATGTTCAAATCCTCGACTTTTTGCGCGCCGCTGGCCGGTGTCAGGCGCTTGACGGCGCCGCATGGCGGACGTAAGTGACTAAGATCATTTCAGTTTTCAGAAGCGACATTTTCAGAAGCGACAATGGTCACTGACGGCGGCAAAGCCGCGGCGCTGCGTTTCTCTCAGGGTCGCGACTTCTAGCACAGGGCAGGGGCCAAAAAGCAAGCATTTTGAAGGCCCTGTCCGGGCGAGCGGCGGGTAAAAGCGGCAAGGTGCCGCCCGTGCGAGGGACTGCCGTGCAAGGGACTGCCATGAGTGAGCGCGCTTACTTCGATTGGAACGCTACCGCACCGTTGCGGCCGCAAGCCGCGGCGGCGCTACGCGAGGCGTCGGCCCTGACCGGCAATCCGTCCTCGGTCCATGCCGAAGGCCGCGCGGCGCGGCACGCGGTCGAGGCGGCGCGCGAAAAGGTGGCGGCGCTCGTCGGCGCGCGGCCGGCCGATGTGATCTTCACCTCCGGCGGAACCGAGGCGAATTGTTTGGCGCTGTCGCCGGCGATCGAGGTTTTGGGCGACAAAGCGCCACGCGACCGGCTCTTGATCTCGGCGATCGAGCATCCCTCGGTGCGGGCCGGCGGGCGTTTTGCGCCGGAGGTCATCGAAGATATCCCGGTCGGTAGCGACGGGCGCGTCGATTTGACGGCGCTTTCCGACGCGGTGACGCGGACCGCGCGGCCGCTCGTGTCGATCATGCTCGCCAACAACGAGACCGGCGTGGTGCAGCCGGTTGCGGCAGCGGCGGCGATCGTCCACGCCGCCGGCGGGCTCATCCATGTCGACGCGGTGCAGGCCGTCGGGCGCATCCCCTGCGACATCGGCGCGCTCGGGGCGGACCTGTTGACGCTGTCGGCCCACAAGATCGGCGGGCCGAAGGGCGTCGGCGCCCTGGTGCGGGCGCGCGACGACATCCATTTCCCCGTGCCGCTCATCCGCGGCGGCGGTCAGGAGCGCGGCCTGCGGGCAGGCACCGAGAACGTCGCCGGCATCGCCGGCTTCGGCGCCGCGGCCGCCGCGGCGCGCGAAAAGCTTGCGGACGAGGCGGCGCACATGCTGGTGCTGCGGAATGAGCTGGAGGCAGGGATTTGCGCCATTGCGCCGCAGGCGGTGATTCTGGGCGCCGGCGCCGAACGGCTGCCGAATACGACCCTGTTCGCGCTTCCGGGCCTCAAGGCGGAAACGGCGATCATCGCATTCGACCTCGAAGGGATCGCGGTGTCGTCGGGGGCGGCCTGCTCGTCCGGCAAGGTGCAGCCGTCCCATGTGCTTGAAGCCATGGGAGTTTCTCCTGCGCTGGTGCGTTCAGCGATACGCGCGAGCCTCGGCTGGACGACCACGAAAGCCGATATCGATCGCCTTCTCTCCGCTTGGAGAAAGGTTTCAAGTGCATTATCTAAGGGTTCTAAGGAGCGGCCAGGCATCGCGGCCTGAACCGATCGCCGCTCACCGATTTCACCCGGCTGCAGTGAAGGGCTCGATAGGGGCCGAGCGGCAGCCGCCAACAGGCTCCGGAGACTGATCCTAACCGACCAGGACACCGACCATATCCGACTTAATCCAACCCGCGGTCCTTGAAACCGTGAGCGGAGGGACGAATGCCGGCCGTACAAGAGACCGTCGATCAGGTCCGCCTTATCGACGTTGATCAGTACAAGTATGGATTCGAGACGCTGATCGAATCCGACAAGGCCGCCAAGGGCCTCGACGAAGACACCGTCCGGTTCATCTCGGCGAAGAAGAACGAGCCCGAATGGATGCTGGCGTGGCGGCTCGACGCCTACCGCCGCTGGCTCACCATGCGCGAACCGCACTGGGCCAAGATCGACTACGCGCCGATCGATTATCAGAGCCTCTATTACTATTCCGCGCCGAAGCAGAAGGCCGGACCGAAGTCGCTCGACGAGATCGATCCCGAGATCCTGCGGACCTACGAAAAACTCGGCATTCCGCTGCGCGAGCGGGAAATCCTGCTCGGCGTGCAAAAGGACCCCCGCCCTAGCCCTTCCCCGGAAACGGGGGAGGGTCGTGAGGGCGCGGACATGGACGGCTCGGGCATGGAAGGCTCAGGCGCGGCGGCGGCCGGCGGCTATGGTCGCGTCGCGGTCGATGCGGTGTTCGATTCCGTGTCGGTCGCGACCACCTTCAAGGCGGAACTCGCCAAGGCCGGCGTCCTCTTCATGCCGATCTCGGAAGCCGTGCACGAGCATCCGGAACTGGTGAAGAAATATCTCGGCTCGGTGGTGCCGGTCTCCGACAATTTCTTCGCCACCCTCAACTCGGCGGTGTTTTCCGACGGCTCGTTCGTCTACGTGCCGCCGGGCGTGCGCTGCCCGATGGAATTGTCGACCTATTTCCGCATCAACGAGAAGAATACCGGCCAGTTCGAGCGCACGCTGATCATCGCCGACAAGGGCTCTTACGTCAGCTATCTCGAAGGCTGCACGGCGCCGATGCGCGACGAGAACCAGCTGCACGCGGCCGTGGTCGAATTGATCGCGCTCGACGACGCCGAGATCAAATATTCGACCATCCAGAACTGGTATCCGGGCGACGCGCAGGGGAAGGGCGGCATCTATAATTTCGTCACCAAGCGCGGCGACTGCCGCGGCAAGAACGCCAAGATTTCCTGGACGCAGGTCGAGACCGGCTCGGCCATCACCTGGAAATATCCGAGCTGCATCCTGCGCGGCGACAATTCGCGCGGCGAGTTCTATTCGATCGCCATCTCCAACGGCTATCAGCAGGTCGATAGCGGCACCAAGATGCTGCATCTCGGCAAGAACACCACGAGCCGCATCATCTCGAAGGGAATCGCCGCCGGGCATTCCAACAACACCTATCGCGGCCTCGTCACCGCACATCGCCGCGCGACCGGCGCGCGCAACTTCACCAATTGCGATTCGCTGCTGATCGGCCAGCACTGCGGCGCCCACACCGTGCCCTACATCGAGGCGAAGAACTCGAAGACGGTGTTCGAGCACGAGGCGACGACGTCGAAGATCTCCGAGGACATGCTGTTCTACTGCATGCAGCGGGGGCTGTCGGCGGAAGAGGCGACGGCGCTCGTCGTCAACGGCTTCGTCAAGGACGTGCTGCAGCAATTGCCGATGGAGTTCGCGGTCGAGGCGCAGAAGCTGATTTCGGTCTCGCTCGAAGGGTCGGTCGGCTGAGGACATGAAAAACAGAGTGTTCTGATGGCATTACTCGAAATCAAAAATCTGCACGCCGGGATCGAAGGCAAGGAAATCCTGCGCGGCCTCGACCTCGTCGTGAATGCGGGCGAGGTGCATGCGATCATGGGCCCGAACGGCTCGGGCAAATCGACGCTCGCCTATGTGCTCGCCGGCAAGCCGGGCTACGAGCCGACCGCGGGCGAGGTGCGCTTCAACGGCAAGGACCTGTTCGAGATGGCGGCCGACGAGCGCGCCGCCGCCGGCTTGTTCCTTGCCTTCCAGTATCCGTTGGAAATTCCCGGCGTCGCCACCATGACGTTCCTGCGCACCGCGCTCAATGCGCAGCGCAAGAAGCGCGGCGAAGCGGAACTCTCGACGCCGGATTTTCTGAAAACCGTGCGCGCCGCGGCGAAAGACCTCGGCATCGAGCAGGACATGCTGCGGCGCGGCGTCAATGTCGGTTTCTCCGGCGGCGAAAAGAAGCGCAATGAAGTGTTGCAGATGGCGCTGCTTGCAGCCGCGGCTCGCCGTGCTCGACGAGACCGATTCCGGCCTCGACATCGACGCGTTGAAGATCGTCGCCGACGGCGTCAACCGGCTGCGCTCGCCGCAGCGCTCCTTCGTCGTCATCACGCATTACCAGCGGCTGTTGAACTACATCGTGCCCGACGTGGTGCACGTGATGGCGAAGGGCCGCATCGTGAAGACCGGCGGCAAGGAACTGGCGCTGGAGCTCGAGGCGCGCGGCTACGCGGAATATCAGGAAGAGGCGGCGGCGTGAGCGCGCGACGCGCTCCGCCCGGATGCAAATGAACGCCATGGCTGACGTGAAGGTGATGAAGACGGCGGCGGAGACCGCACTGGCGCAGACGTTTGCGCAGGCGCGCGAACGTTTGCCCGGCGATGCGGCCGTCGCGGCGAAGCGCGCGGCGGCGTTCGGCCTGTTCGCCAAGGAAGGGCTGCCGCACCGCCGCGTCGAAGATTGGAAATACACCGACCTGCGCGCGCTGATGCGCGAGGCAAAGCCGCTCGCGAGCCCGCCCGATGCCGCTGCCAAGGCGCGCGGCAAGACGGCCGGCATGCTGGTCGGCGATATCGATTGCCGGCGGCTCGTGTTCGTCGACGGCGCGTTCGTGCCGGAATTGTCCGACACTGCGGCGCTGGAAACCGGGCTTTCGGTGCTTTCGCTCGCCGCCGCGCTCGCCGACGGCGATCCGGCAGCTGACGGAAAAACTCGGCAAGCTCGCGCCGTCGAGCGATGTCGCGGTCGCGCTCAACACCGCGCTGATGGGCGACGGCGCCGTGATCCATATCGCCGCCGGTGCGACCATCGAGCGGCCGCTGCATCTCATCTTCGCCGCCTCGGCGATGCCCGCCGCGACCTTCGTGCGGTCGCTGGTCGTGGTCGAGCAGGGCGCGCGCGCGATGCTGATCGAAAGCCATGAAGGTCCCGCGGGCAGCGATTATCAGGTCAACGCCGCGCTCGAACTGTTCGTCGGCGACGAGGCCCATGTCGATCACGTCAAGATCATCGGCGAGGGCGCCGAGGCGCTGCACGTCTCGACGCTCGCGGCCGCGATCGGCGCCAGAGGCGCGGTTCAACAGCTTCACTTTCACGGCCGGCGGCGCCGTGGTGCGCAACCAGCTGTTCCTGAATTTCGACGGCGAGGACACCGTTGCCGCGGTCGGCGGCGCGAGCCTCCTCAAGGGTCGCCAGCACGCCGATACGACGCTGGTCGCCACCCACATCGCGCGCGGCTGCCAGAGCCGCGAGCTGTTCAAATCGGTGCTCGACGACGAGGCGCACGCCGTGTTCCAGGGCCGCATCGTGGTGCGTCCCGGCGCGCAACAGACCGACGGCAAGATGATGACGCGGGCGCTGCTGCTCTCCGACCGCGCCGAGGCCGACAACAAGCCGGAATTGGAAATTTTTGCCGACGACGTGCAATGCGGCCACGGCGCCACCGCCGGCGCGCTCGACGACGAGCTGAAATTCTATCTGCTGGCGCGCGGCATTCCGCCGGCGGAAGCGGAAGCGCTGCTGATCCAGGCCTTCGTCGGCGAGGCGATCGAGGGCATCGAGCATGCCGGACTGCGCGAGGCGCTGATTGATCAGGTCGCCCGTTGGCTCGCGGCGCGCGCTGGCGCGCCGAGCGAGGTCGCGCATGCATGAAGTTTTGACCAACGGCGCCTATGACGTCGGCCGCATCCGCGCGGATTTCCCAATCCTTGCCATGCAGGTCTACGGCAAGCCGCTCGTCTATCTCGACAACGCCGCCTCGGCGCAGAAGCCGCGGGCGGTGCTCGACCGCATCGAGCAGGCCTACACCACGCAATACGCCAACGTGCATCGCGGCCTGCATTATCTCGCCAACGAGGCGACCGAAGCTTACGAAGGCGCGCGCGGAAAAGTCGCCGCGTTCCTCAATGCCGGGCGCAGCGAAGAGATCATCTTCACCCGCAACGCCACCGAGGCGATCAATCTTGTCGCCTACACCTTCGGCCGCGAGCGCATCCAGGCGGGCGACGAGATCATCCTCTCGATCATGGAGCACCACTCCAACATCGTGCCGTGGCATTTCCTGCGCGAGCGCCAGGGCGCGGTGATCAAATGGGCGCCGGTCGACGACGACGGCAATTTCCTCCTCGACGAATTCGAAAAGCTGATCGGCCCGCGCACCAGGATGGTCGCGATCACCCACATGTCGAACATGCTCGGCACGCTGGTGCCGATCAAGGAGGTGACGCGGATCGCGCACGCCCATGGCGTGCCCGTGCTCATCGACGGCGCGCAGGGCGCGGTGCACGCCGATGTCGACGTCCGCGACATCGATTGCGATTTCTACGTCCTCACCGGCCACAAGCTGTACGGCCCGACCGGCATCGGCGCGCTCTACGGCAAATACCAGCACCTGGAGGCCATGCCGCCGTTCAACGGCGGCGGCGAGATGATCCGCGAGGTCTTCGAAGATCGCATCACCTACGGCGAGCCGCCCTACAAATTCGAGGCCGGCACGCCGTCGATCGTGCAGGCGATCGGGCTCGGCGCCGCGCTCGATTATGTCGGCGCGGTCGGCAAGCCGCGCATCCGCGCGCATGAGACCGGGCTGGTGAATTATGCCCAAGACCGGCTGCGCGAGATCAACTCGCTGCGCATCTTCGGCACCACCAAGGACAAGGGGCCGATCGTCTCGTTCGAGATGAAGGGCGCCCATCCCCACGACGTGGCGACGATCATCGATCGCTCCGGCGTCGCGATCCGCGCCGGCACCCATTGCGTGATGCCGCTGTTGACGCGGTTCGGGCTCTCGGCGAGCTGCCGGGCGTCGTTTGCCATGTACAACACGCGCGAGGAGGTGGACACGCTCGCGCGGGCGCTGATCAAAGCTCAGGACTTCTTCGCATGATCGAGGATCCGAAATTCGATGCCGGCGTGGCCGTCGCGGAAGCGGCGATCGCCGCGGAGACGCCCGGCGCTGCCGTCGCACAGCCGGCGCTGCCGACGGAGGAGACGGCGCGCTTGACCGACGAGATCGTCACCGCGCTCAAGACCGTCTACGACCCGGAAATTCCCGCCGACATCTACGAACTCGGCCTGATCTACAAGGTCGACATCGACGACGACCGCGCGGTCAAGATCGACATGACGCTGACGACGCCGAACTGCCCGGCGGCGGCCGATCTGCCGGGGCAGGTCGAAAATGCCGTCGCCGGCGTGCCCGGCGTGCGCGAGGCCAAGGTCACGATCGTCTGGGATCCGCCGTGGGATCCGAGCCGGATGTCGGACGAAGCGCGCGCGGTGCTCAATATGTGGTGAGATGTGGTGAGGCGCGGCGGCCGCGTTGCAGAACGGGCCGTTGAGGCTTAGATAAGTTGGTGCGCTGTTTGCTTTTGTTCTTTATTTGAATTCGAAACAGCGGCGTCTCCGTGCGAGACGAAACAGGAGCGGAAAATGGCCAGCCCCCGGCCGAGACCTCAAGTGATGCGGCTCACCGACGCCGCGGCGGACCGCATCAAGGCGGTGATGGCGAAGGCCGACCGTCCGATCGCGGCGTTGCGCGTCGGCGTCAAGAACGGCGGCTGTGCCGGCATGGCCTATACGATGGAATATGCCGAACAGGTCAGTCCGCTCGACGAGGTGATCGAAGACAAGGGCGTGCGCATCCTGATCGATCCCAAGGCGGTGCTGTTTCTGCTCGGCACCGAGATGGACTACAAAGTGGACAAGCTCTCCGCGCAGTTCGTGTTCAACAACCCGAACCAGACCTCGGCCTGCGGCTGCGGCGAGTCGGTGCAGCTGACGCCGGCGGGCGAAGCGATCGGCGGCGCCGAGGCGCGCTGATCATCGCACCAGGATAGTTCCGCCATCGTCGTGGCCGGGCTTGTCCTGGCCATTCGTGTGCCGGCGGCGGTTCCAAGCTTTGACGTTGCGTCGTCTCGGACACCAATCAATGCTGCGCAATCAGACTTTCCTGTAACGCGTGGCCCGGCGGCTGAATGGGTTGCCGGCGCCGACATGGACCGTTCGTTCCAAAATCAGTTGCGGCCGGCGCATCCCAATCGGATTTAACCGCCAACATTCCGCCGATACACAAAAAAGGCAGCAGTTGCAGAAGATTGCGTGTTTCCGACCGCATGCCGAGCGTCAGCAACGCCGCGACCTGAGTAATTGCATACACTGCGAGCGCTGCGGCCTTTACGCCGTGGCGTTTGACCATGATGAACGCCAAAATCACCGCCACCACGAGCGGCACAGGTATCAGAAGCGCCAAATCGTAACCCGGCGCCGTCACCCAATGATAGATGTCGCGCAGATTGGCGGTTATTTGTACATGGAAATAGGCATCGAACCCGCTGGACGGGCCTTTACCGACATCGGCGAACATGTCCCACCCGACTTCCTTTATGAGCAGCGACCTGCGGAAAAATTCGATCAGCACAATGCCGCCGAGGCTGCCCAGTATTCCGCCGCCTAACATCCGCAAATCGACCGGGCGGCGGTCGCCCCAGGCGTCGGTCAGCGCCTTGGCGACCATCCACACGCCGATGAACGCCGCGCTTTCGTGGTTGAAGAACGCCGCGCTCATCAGCAACAGGAACGCCCACCACGGAGCGCGACGGACCACCAGCAACATGAATGCCGCTCCCGTCAGAGCGATGAAATAATCCCAGATGTAAAGCCACGGGCGCGCCATCATCAGAGCAAACAGGGCCTGTAACGCGAACAGTGCCGTCCACCCGCTCTGGCGTCCGCCGATGGCGCGGCCGGCGTAAAACATCACCGTGCCGCAAAGCGTCAACGCGACGATCGCGACGATCATGTGAGCGACCAGGAAATTAAATCCGAACAGAAGGTGGAGGACGTTTTCCGTCCAGGGGCCGAGCAGACGCGATTGGAAATACCGCCAATGTGGATAGCCCGCGAGAACGCCCAGCTCCGCTTGCGCGGCCCGCGCGACGTCGCTCATATCGCACAGGGCGGAAGCATTGCAGTTGCCGAAGAAATATGCGGCGTGGCGCCACTGCCCGAGTGAGAGGGCGAAAGCCGTCGCCCACACGACAAGGTCCGGCATCCGCGTCGGTGCGAGCCCCACCTTTGGAGTCATGCGCTGATGTTCCCAAACGGCGAAATTTCCCTTCCCCGGCTGCGCGATGGCTGCAACCAACGGACCGATCACCGTGCGGGATCATAGCAGGTGATCGCGAGAGCGGCCTACGCCACTTGGGCCGCCGCCGACGGTTGCCGGCCGCCAGTGTCGGCCTCGGGGTCGGTCTCGCAGATGACGCGGTTGCGGCCGTTGCGCTTGGCGGCGTAGAGGCACTTGTCGGCGCGCTCGATCAGCGACTGCGGCGTATCGTCGGGGCGCAGCACGGCGATGCCGATCGAGATCGTCACCCGGCCGAGCCGCTCGCCGCTCGATCTTTTCATCAGTTCCTTGGTCATGACGGCGCGGCGGATGTGCTCGGCGACCGTGATCGCCGATCGCAGCACGGTGTTCGGCAAGGCGACCGCGAATTCCTCGCCGCCATAGCGCGCGGCGATGTCCTGGCCCTTGACGTTCTGCTTCACCGACAGCGCGACCAGACGCAGCACCTGATCGCCGGTCAGGTGGCCGTATTGGTCGTTGAACGACTTGAAGTGGTCGACGTCGGTCATCATCAGCGACAGCGGCTCGCCCTTCTGCTTGGCCTCGGCGATGGCGCGGCGCGAACGACTGATCGAAGAATTTGCGGTTCGACAGCGTGGTGAGCGGATCGGTCAGGCTTTCGGTGCGCACCGTATCGAGGTTCTGCTGCAGCTGCTCGATTTCCTGCCGCGACGCCGACAGCCGCGCTTCGAGCTTGCGGTTGCTGACTTCCATCTCCTTGGCGCCCGCCACCAGGCGCTCGATGACGGTGCGCAGCGCCTCGCGGTCGTTGGCGCCGGCGAGCTTTTCGGTGGCGTCGGCGAGGCTCGCCGAATAGCTCGTCGCCGAGCCGGCGGCGACGTCGATCATCGCCATGACCTGCTTGATTTCGTCGATCACGCGCGAGCCGACGCTGTCGATGCGGTCGCTCACCCGGGTCGGCGAGATGTAGGTGTTGTAGATGCTGTCGATGTCGGCTTCGGCGAGCGTGCCTTTTTGCGCCAGCGCTTCGTTGATCGCGCGGTTGAGGCCCTGATTGTAGCCGGTGGCGTATTGATACCACAGCTCGAAATTGCGCGGCGACGCGGGCTGGTGCAGCGCGCGGATTTGATCGAGCGCGATCTCGGCGAACGTGAGGGTCCTTTCGTGCTCGTCCTGGGGCACGGCCATGACTTCTCTCCAGTCGCGTCGAACGATGCCAAAACGGACGATGCCGAAACGTGTGGCGCGGCCGGGAAGCCGCGTCGAATTCACGAAGCGTCACGCACCGTCGAATTCACGTAGCAAGGTAGGTAATTGTCGTGAAGGAGCGGTAAACGCTAAGGGGGGCCAGAAGTCGGGCTTGCGAAATCGGGCCCGCTTAGACCTTGACCCGGACCGGCCGCAATAAAAATGCCGGCAGATGCGAGGAATCGCCTTCGTCGCCCCGCGACCGCGGCGGGGGGGAAGCGGAAGGGGCTGCGGATGCGACGGTGGCGGGTTACGCCGCGCCCGTGTGTCGTCCGGGCGTGAGGCGGTCGCGGTCGGCCGCTGCGGCGCGCGGTGATGGTCGGGCCGCCGGCGCCTGCTCTGGCGCTCGACCGGCGGCGCGGTCGATGGAACTGGAAGGGTGCTTTCGGCGCTCTCGGCGGCGCCCTGCTGCAGCCACGGGATCTGCTGGTTCGTCAGTTTTTCGATCGCCGCGACGGCTTTGCCGTCGTTCGATCCGGCGACGAGGGTGATCGCGGTGCCGGTGCGGCCGGCGCGGCCGGTGCGGCCGATGCGGTGGACATAGTCGTCGGCATGGACCGGGACGTCGAAATTATAGATGTGGCTGACGTCGGGGATGTCGAGGCCGCGCGCGGCGACGTCGGAAGCGACCAGGAGCGTGACTTCACCCTTGCGGAATTGATCGAGCGCGGCCATGCGCGCCGGCTGGTCCATGTCGCCGTGCAGCGCCTGCACCGAAAGGCCGTGCCGCAGCAGCGAGCGATGCAGCACCGCGACGTCGCGCTTGCGGTTGCAGAAGATGATGGCGTTCTTCAATCCTTCCGCCGAACGGATCAGGCGGCGCAGCGTCTCGCGCTTCTCGTGCGGCTCGCGGCCGCTCTTGACCACAAATTGCGCCGTGGCGGCGTTGGTGGTCGCCGGGCGGGAAACTTCGACGCGGACCGGATTGTGCAGGAATTGCTCGGTGATGCGGCGGATTTCCGTCGGCATGGTCGCGGTGAAGAACAAGGTCTGGCGGGTGAAGGGCACCATCTTGCAGATGCGCTCGATGTCGGGAATGAAGCCCATGTCGAGCATGCGGTCGGCTTCGTCGATGACCAGAAGCTCGACCCCGGTGAGGAGGAGCCGTCCGCGCTCGAAATGGTCGAGCAGGCGGCCCGGCGTCGCGATCAGCACGTCGACGCCGCGGGTGAGCTTGGTATCCTGGTCGTCGAACGAGACGCCGCCGATCAAGCAGCGCGACGTTGAGCTTGTGGTTGGCGCCGTATCTGACGAAATTTTCCTCGACCTGGGCGGCGAGTTCGCGCGTCGGCTCGAGGATCAGCGTGCGCGGCATGCGGGCGCGGGCGCGGCCTTGCTCCAGCATGGTCAGCATCGGCAGCACGAAGGCCGCGGTCTTGCCGGTGCCGGTCTGCGCGATGCCGAGCACGTCGCGCCGGGCCAGCACGTGGGGAATGGCCTGCTCTTGAATGGGGGTGGGGGTTTTGTAACCGGCCGCCGCGACGGCGGCGAGAACTTTTTCGGACAAGCCGAGATGGGAAAAGGACATAAGCCCTCAAATCGGGGCCGCGCCGGGCGCGGGAACCTCTGGATTGGACGGGGGAAACACGCAGAATTACGCAACTCTGCGCCGTTTCGGCTGCCGGGAACATAGGGTCGAACCCATGAAAGTCAACCCGAAGCGCCCGCAACGACGTATGAAGTTCAACGGATTGCTTTTTGTTTTCCTCGCTGTCGTGGTGAATATGACGCCCATGCCGACCGCCTTATCTCCGCCCTTGCCGACCGTCCTCGTTCCCGGCCTCAACTGCTCGGCGCGGCTTTATGCCGAGCAGATTCCGGCGCTGTGGCGGTTCGGCCCCGTCCTGATCGCCGACCACACGCGCGACGACAGCATCGCCGCGATCGCGCGGCGGATTCTTGCCGCCGCGCCGCCGCGCTTCGCGCTCGCCGGGCTGTCGATGGGCGGCTATATCGCGCTCGAGATCATGCGCCAGGCGCCGGAGCGCGTCGCCAGGCTCGCGCTTCTCGACACCGGCGCGCGCCCCGAACTGCCGGAGCAGACCGCGCGCCGGCGCCCGCTGATGGAACTCGCCCGGAGCGGCCGCTTTGCCCAAATCCCCGACCTTCAGTTTCCGGTCTTCGTGCACAAAAATCGTCACGGCGATGTCGCATTGCGGCAACTCGTGCGCACCATGGCGGAGGAAACCGGACCGGACGCGTTCCTGCGCCAGCAGGAGGCGATCATCGCACGGGCGGATTCGCGTCCGGGCCTCGGCGCCATCGCCTGTCCGACGCTCGTTCTGGTCGGGCGACGGCGACGAGCTGACGCCGCCGGTTTTGTCTCAGGAGATCGCTGCGGCCGTACCGCGGCGCGCGCCTCGTCGTCGTTCCCGACTGCGGACATCTGTCGACGCTCGAGCGGCCGCAGGCGGTGACGCAGGCGCTGGTCGAATGGATGGAACCTTGAACATCGGTCAGCCCGATTGCCGCCGTGTGATTTAAGCCAAAAATGCGTCGCTTCGACCGGCCGACGCATGACAATTGTGTTTCACCATCCACGCGTTTTTAATCACCCTTCTTCCGAGCCTGGACTCCGCACTAAATTCTAAGCAAAGTCGTGAGCGAGGGGCAACAGGAGGAACTTCATGAAGTTTCATGCAGGCGCGGCAGTTACGCTCGTTGCTCCACTCGTCGCAGCATGGCTCGCCGGCGGCAATCCGGCGGCGGCAAGCACCATCGATTTGTCGACGTGGACCTGCGCGAAATTCCAGGCCGCGGACAGGGAAGAGATCGGCATCATCCTGACCTGGCTCGACGGCTATTATCAGGACGAGGACGACCCCGCGGTGATCGATACCGAGAAGTTCGTGGCCAACGCCAAGAAGCTCGGCCAGTTCTGCTCCGAGCATCCGGACCTCGGTCTCATCACCGCGAGCGACAAATTGTTTTCGAAATAGTGGCTCCCTGGCCAGGCGCGAGCCAGGGCGTCGGCGTGCGGTCACGCCGATTCGGCGGTGTGCCGGCGAAATTGTGACCGTCAGCACAGCGTTCTGTTCAGGCGTGGTTCATGCCTTTAGTCGCTTTATGCTGGCGCTCCGTCCAATTGGAGCAGAATCAAACGGGAAGGAATGCGACCATGATTAAATCATTGTTGTTGAGCGCCGTGTTGGCGGCCGGCTTTGCCACGGCCGCGAGTGCCGGAGTGACCCCCGCGGCGATCGGCAAGACCGACGCCTCCATCATCCGGGTCGCGGAAGGTTGCGGTCCGGGCTGGTGGCGCGGTCCGGGCGGACGTTGCCATCCGATGGCGATGAACCGCGCGTGCCCGCCCGGCTATCACCTCGGTCCGAAGGGCGAGCGCTGCTGGCCGAACTGAGGCGTATTTTTTTGTTTCGCGGCGGCCGGGCGTCGAACACGCTCGGCCGTTTGTTTTCTGGATTTCTTTGGAACCCCGGGCCGTCACACGTCCAACAAATCCTCGCCGGCGAATTCCGCGCGTTCCTGAATGAAGGCGAAGCGCGCTTCGGCCTTGGTGCCCATCAGCCGCTCGACGGAATCCGCGGTGTCCTCGCGGTCGTCGGCGATGAGGACGACGCGCAGGAGCATGCGCTTTTTCGGGTCCATGGTGGTCTCTTTGAGCTGCGCGGCCATCATCTCGCCGAGCCCCTTGAAGCGGCTGACTTCGACATTGGCGTTGGCGCGGAATTCCTTGCGCATCAGCTCGTCCTTGTGGGCGTCGTTGCGCGCATAAAACGTCTTGCCGCCGTGGGAGAGCCGGTAGAGCGGCGGCACCGCGAGATAGAGGTGGCCGTTGTCGATCAGCCGCGGCATCTGCCGGTAGAAGAACGTGATCAGGAGCGAGGCGATATGGGCGCCGTCGACGTCGGCGTCGGTCATGATCACGATCTTGCCGTAGCGCAAATCCTCGTCGCGGTAGTGCGCGCCGGTGCCGCAGCCGAGCGCCTGGGCGAGGTCGGCGAGTTGCTGATTTTGCGCGAGCTTGTCCTTGCCGGCGGACGCGACGTTGAGGATCTTGCCGCGCAACGGCAACACAGCTTGTGAGGCGCGGTCGCGCGCCTGTTTGGCCGAGCCGCCGGCGGAGTCGCCCTCGACCACGAACAGCTCGGAGCCTTCCGCCGCGGTGTTGGTGCAGTCGGCGAGCTTGCCGGGCAGGCGAAGCTTGCGCACCGCGGTCTTGCGCGCGATGTCCTTTTCCTGGCGGCGGCGGATTCTTTCTTCGGCGCGCTCGAGGACGAAATCGAACAGCTTGTTGGCCTGCACCGGATTGCCGGCGAGCCAGTGGTCGAACGGATCCTTGATCGCCTGTTCGACGATTTTTTGCGCCTCGGCGGTCGCCAGGCGGTCCTTGGTCTGGCCCTGGAATTCCGGTTCGCGGATGAAGGCGGAGAGCATGGCGGCGGCGCCGGCCATCACGTCGTCGCTGGTGATCGCGGCCGCGCGCTTGCCCTGGCCGACGCGCTCGGCGTGGTCCTTGAGGCCGCGCGTGAGCGCGGCGCGCAGCCCCGCCTCGTGGGTGCCGCCGTCCGGCGTCGGCACGGTATTGCAGTAGGACGAAACAAAGCCGTCGGCGTCGGCGGTCCACGCCACCGCCCATTCGACCGCGCCGTGCGAGCCGACCCGTCCCGCCTTGCTGTGGAAAATGTCGGGATGCACCAGCGTGTCGCCGTGAATGGCGGCGGTGAGAAAGTCCTTGAGGCCTTCGGCATAGTGGAACGTCGCCTTCTCCGGCACGTCCTCGACGCCGTGCAGCAGTTCCTTGGCGCAGTTCCAGCGGATCTCGACGCCGGCGAACAGATAAGCCTTCGAGCGCGCCATCTTGAACAGCCGCTGCGGTTTGAAGGCGGCCTTCGGGCCGAAAATCTGCGGATCGGGCTTGAAGCGCACGCTGGTGCCGCGCCGGTTCGGTGCGCGGCCGAGCGTTTCCAGCTTCGACTTCGGCTGGCCGCGCTCGAACATCTGGCGGTAAAGCTGCTGGCCGCGCGCGACCTCGACTTCCATGCGTAGCGACAGCGCGTTGGCGACCGAGACGCCGACGCCGTGCAGACCGCCGGAGGTCTCGTAGACCTTGGAATCGAATTTGCCGCCGGCGTGCAGCGTGCACATGATCACTTCGAGCGCCGACTTTTTCGGGAATTTCGGGTGCGGATCGACCGGGATGCCGCGGCCATTGTCGGTGACGGTCACGAAGCCGTCGGCATCGAGTTCGACATCGATGTGGCTCGCGTGGCCGGCGAGCGCCTCGTCCATGGCGTTGTCGATCACCTCGGCGAACAGGTGGTGCATCGCCTTCTCGTCGGTGCCGCCGATATACATGCCGGGGCGGCGGCGCACCGGTTCGAGCCCCTCCAGAACTTCGATGTCCTGCGCGGTGTAGCCGGCCTCGGCCGCGGTCCCGCGCGTAGGGGCGCTGGCGGACCGGGCACCGGCGCCAGTGCGGCGCGCGGTGGTGCGCGGCGCGCTTGGTTCAGCGAACAGGTCGGGGGCGCCCGATGTCTTGGCGATTTTTTTTTCCTTTGCCATGGAGTTTCAATGCACTGTTGAGTGTTGCCGCAGGTTTTGGTTTAACGCGTCGCCGGTACTGAGCTTCGATTTTGGAGCCACAGGCGGCGAATTAAGCTGTGACTATGCCACGGGGGTGGCAAAACCATGAGGCCGGCCGGAATGGCCGGTTTGCCCACATTGACGCTCTCGGCCACCGCCTTTATATGGCCGACCATGAACCGCCTGTTCACATGCGCATGGTCCGTGGCCATCTCTGCCGTCGAGCGCCGTCGCCGTCGCGACATAGCACGCGCATAGACATGGCACGGGCGTAAGCGTTCGTGCCGCCGGCCCCGCGGCACTCCCTGTCCAAAATCTTCCCGCGGACGCTGGCTTTAGTCCCGTAGACTTGAAGAGCCACATCCAAGGTGAATCATGGCTGCCAAAGCAAAAATCGGCGTCCTCGGCGCCTCCGGCTATACCGGTGCGGAACTCGTTCGGCTTCTGTTGACCCATCCACGCGCGGAGCTCGTGCTGTTGACGGCCGACCGCCGCGCTGGGCAGATCATGGCGGACGTGTTTCCGCAATTCGCGCCTTATGATCTGCCGACGCTGACTTCGCTCGATGCCGCCGACTGGAAGGCGCTAGGGCTTGATCTCGCGTTCTGCGCGCTGCCGCACGGCACCACACAGAAGGTCATCAGCGATGTGATCGCGCGCACCGATGTCACCAAGGTGGTCGATCTGTCGGCCGATTTCCGCCTCGCCGATACGGACGCTTATGCGCGCTGGTACGGCCACGCCCATACCGCGCCGGAGCTGCAGAAGACGGCCGTCTACGGCTTGACCGAAATCTATCGGGCCGAGGTGGCGAAGACGCGGCTCGTCGCCAATCCCGGTTGCTTTACAAGCTGCGCCGAGCTGGCGCTGATCCCGCTGTTGCGCGCCAAGGCGATCGATCCCGACGAGATCGTCATCGACGCCAAGTCCGGCGTCAGCGGCGCCGGCCGCGGCCTGCGCGAGGATATTTTGTTCGCCGAAGTGTCCGAGGGCTTTCATGCCTACGGCGTCGGCCATCATCGCCACATGGCCGAACTCGACCAGGAGTTTTCCAAGGCCGCCGGGCGCGACGTGGTCGTGAGCTTCACCCCGCATCTCGTGCCGATGAACCGCGGCATCCTGTCGACGATTTACGTCCGCGGCCCCAAGGATGCCCGCGGCCCCAAGCCGTCGCCGCAGGATCTTCATGCGTTGCTGTTAAAGTCCTACGCGAGCGAGCCGTTCGTGCACGTGCTGCCGTTCGGCAAGCTGCCGCAGACCCGGCATGTGCGCGGCTCCAACATGACCTTCATCGGCGTCGCCGCCGACCGCATTCCCGGCCGCGCCATCATCGGCTCCGCGCTCGACAACCTCACCAAGGGCGCGTCGGGTCAGGCCGTGCAGAACATGAACCTCATGCTCGGTTTCCCCGAGACGATGGGGCTGGAGCAGGTGGCGCTGTTTCCGTGATTGAGGCTGGCGCGGACCGCTTCTTGCTATTTCGGCTTAAGCCGCGATCGTAAGTTTCTTTCGTCGCATTCCCACTCGACGTCGATCGGCGAGATAATGTCGCCGATGATTTTCAGGTGGCCCTTGAGAAGCCCTAACAGCTCGGGCTTCTTCGCCGGCTTATGCGGTACGACTTTCGCGACCGGCTTGGCTTTTTCAATACACCAGCGTTTCGCCGGCCCGCTCGCCGTCGCGATGGCGTCTCGGCAGAGACGGCCTTCGGATTGGCTCGGCGGCGCTTCAATCCCGCACCTTGACGTAGCTCCCCGGCGCGTCCTCGATCGGCGCGAGCGCGCCGCCGCCCGGAACGCGGGCCGGCACTTCCGTCTTGCCCTGCTTCTTGAGCCAGGAGAGCCAATCCGGCCACCACGAGCCGGGATGTTCCTTCGCCCTGGCGATCCAGCCGTCGAGATTGGCGCTGCGCGGCTTGGCGCCGGTCCAATACTGATATTTGTGCTTCGCCGGCGGATTGACCACGCCGGCGATGTGGCCGGAGCCGGACAACACGAACCGCACCCTGCCGCCGAAGAATTTCGATCCGAACAGCACCGATTTAGCCGGCGCGATGTGGTCTTCGCGCGTGGCCAGATTGTAGACCGGGATGGTGATCGATTTCAGATCGATCAAGTCATCGCCGATCTGCATCTGGCCCTTGGTCATCTTGTTCTCGAGATAGCAATTACGCATGTAGAACGAATGATTGGCTGCCGGCAGCCGCGTGGCGTCGGAATTCCAATACAACAGGTCGAACGGGAAGGGCGCCTTGCCCCTGATGTAATTATTGATGACGTAGGGCCAGATCAGATCGTTCGAGCGCAGGAAATTGAATACCGTGACCATCGACTTGCCTTCGAGATAGCCGCGCTCGGCCATGCGCTGCTCGATGGTCTTGACCTGCTCCTCGTCGACGAAGACCTTGAGATCGCCGGCATAGGTGAAATCGACCTGGGCGGCGAACAACGTCGCCGACACGATACGCTTGTCGCCCTTCGCCGCCATCGCCGCGAGCGCCGCCGCGAGCATGGTGCCGCCGACGCAGTAGCCGACGGCGTGCACCTCGTCCTCGCCGGTCGCCGCTTTGATGGCGTCGAGCGCCGCATAGGGCCCCTCGCGGATGTAGTCCTCGAAGGTCTTCTTGGCGAGCCGCGCGTCGGGGTTGACCCACGACACGCAGAACACCGTGAGCCCCTGGTCGACGCACCATTTGATGAAGGACTTTTCCGGCGTCAGGTCGAGCACGTAGAATTTGTTGATCCAGGGCGGCACGATCAGGAGCGGACGCTCGAGCACCTTCGCGGTCGACGGCGCGTACTGGATCAGCTGCATGATGTCGTTCTGGAAGATCACCTTGCCCGGCGTGGTCGCCAGATTGCGGCCGACCTCGAACATCGACGCGTCGGACTGGCGGATCTTGAGGTCGCCGCCGCCGGCCTCGATGTCCTCGGCGAACATGCGCATGCCGCGCACCAGATTGTCGGCGTTGGTCGTCAGCGTCTCGCGCAGCAGTTCGGGGTTGGTGAGGACGAAGTTCGACGGCGAGAGCGCGTTGACGATCTGGCGGACGTAGAACTCGGCCTTCTGCCTGGTGTGCGGATCGAGATCGGCGGCGTCCTTGACCAGCATGTCGGCCCAGCGCGTGGTCAGGAGGTAGGCCTGCTTGAGAAAGTCGAAGAACTGGTTCGACGACCATTCCGGATCGTTGAAACGCTTGTCGTTGGCGGCGGGCGCGACGATGGGCGGCACCGCTTCGCCGGCGAGTCGTTTCGCTGCCGTGCCCCAGAGCTCGAGATAGGCCGCGCCGAGCCGCCGCTGCAGCTCGACGGCGCGGTTAGGGTCGGCCAGCCAATACTCCGCGACATGCGCGAGCGTCTTGACCACCTCCGCGACCTCGTCGGCGGTGCCGCCGTCGGTCTTGCGGCCTAGTTCGCGCGGCTTGAGATAGGCGGCGACCGCCCGGCCGCCCTCCTCGACGAGGCGTGCCAGGTTGTGCGAAAACGTCTCGACGTCGACGGTGCCGATTTTTACCGGCAGTTGCGATGGGGCCCCCACGGGCGTTTCCTCGGCGGCGGCTGATGTTGGTAGAATAGTCCTCGCGCCAGAAATGGCTTGCTGCGTGCGCCAGTGCAAGCCGCATGCCTGGCCGTCACGCCCGTGAACACACTCGAGTCCTCACGTGGCGCGCCAACGGCCCGCCGTCTTAACCCGCCCCTTTGCCAAGTCGTCGTTGCGCCGGGAGATCCTTGTGCGAAGTCGTCGTTTCGACATATTAAGGCGTTTTATCGGCTGTTCGTACAATCTGTACGCGCCTCAGGTAGATTATTATAAACCATTGAGGGCGAAAATATTTTTCACCGAAGGGCGGTCGGGGTGGCCGTTCTTGGGCGGAGCGAACGCCGAAAGCGCGGCCCAAAAGTCGTGGCAAGGGTCCCGCCGGGGGCGAGTAAGAGTTTGGGGACAACAGTGCATAAGTATCGCAGCATCATGGCGCGGATGCCGTTCGGCTGGGCCGGCATGATGCGCTCCTCGTTGCCGCGGGTGCTGGTGATGGGCGCCGCCGTCGCCGTGCTGGCGTCGGGCTGTTCCCCGGAAATCGCCTTTCCGGCGATCCACGACATGCCGCCGCCGCGGGCCGACACGCCGCTTTCGCCGGACCAGGTCAAGCAGGCCACCGACGGCCTGATCTCCGATCGCAATCATTTGAGCACCGAGACGCAGGCAGCGGTCGCCGCCACCGCCGCGGCCGATGCGCCGCCGCCGGCCAAGACCGCCGCCGCTTCGGCGGCAGCGGCCAAAAAGAAGAAAAAGGCGAAAGCGCCGGCAAAACCTCCGGCGAAGACAACCGCGCAAGCCGCGGCGGTCGGACCGGCGACGGCGGACAGCAGCAAACCCTGAGCCGAGCCCGCGCTGAGCTCGCCAAGCCGAAATGCACCTTGGGATGCGCCTTGATGATAGGGACAGCCACGACGTAACAGTTGTGCTAGATAATCAACCCCACAGCTCATAAAAGCGCCGGGTCACCATGGACGAATTTTACCGCATCCGCCGTTTGCCGCCCTACGTGTTCGAGCAGGTCAACCGCGCCAAGGCGGTGGCCCGCAACAGCGGTGCCGACATTGTCGATCTCGGCATGGGCAATCCCGATCTGCCGGCGCCCGCGCATGTGGTCGAGAAGCTCAAGGAGACGATCGGCAGGTCGCGCACCGACCGCTATTCGGCATCCAAGGGGATTCCAGGCCTGCGCCGCGCTCAGGCGGCCTATTACGCGCGCCGGTTCGGCGTGAAGCTCAATCCCGACACCCAGATCGTCTCGACGCTCGGCTCCAAGGAAGGCTTTGCCAATGTCGCGCAGGCGATCACCGCCCCGGGCGACGTGATCATCGTTCCCAATCCGACCTATCCGATCCACGTGTTCGGCTTCCTGATGGCCGGCGGCGCCATCCGCTCGGTGCCGGTCGAGGCCAATACCGCGTTCTTCGGCGCGCTCGAGCGCGCGGTGGCGCATTCGATCCCGAGGCCGATTGCCGTCGTCACCTGCTACCCGTCGAACCCGACGGCGTGCGTCGCCGACCTCGACTTCTACCGCGACCTGGTCGCGTTCGCGAAGAAACACGGGCTGATCATTCTTTCGGACCTCGCTTATGCCGAGGTCTATTTCGACGACAACCCGCCGCCGTCGGTGCTGCAGGTTCAAGGCGCGATGGATGTCGCGGTCGAGTTCACCTCGATGTCGAAGACCTATTCGATGCCGGGCTGGCGCATCGGCTTTGCCGTCGGCAACGAGCGGCTCATCGCGGCGCTGGCGCGGGTGAAGTCCTACCTCGATTACGGCGCCTTCACGCCGATCCAGGTCGCCGCAACTGCCGCGCTCAACGGACCCGACGACTGCATTCACGAGATGCGCGCCACCTATCGGCGCCGGCGCGACATCATGGTCGAGGCGTTCGGCCGCGCCGGCTGGGAGGTGCCGCCGCCGCAGGCCTCGATGTTCGCCTGGGCGCCGATTCCGGAGCCGTTCCGGTCGCTCGGCAGCGTCGAATTTTCCACCCTGCTGGTCGAAAAGGCGAGCGTCGCGGTATCGCCCGGCGCCGGCTTTGGCGAACATGGCGAGGGCCATGTGCGCATCGCGCTCGTCGAAAACGAGCAGCGCATCCGCCAGGCCGCGCGCAACATCAGGCGCTTTCTTGAAACCGGCCCGGAAATGCTGCACAACGTCGTGCCCCTCGCGACCAGACGCTAGTCGCGCCGCCGCTTATTTCCGGTCACAAGCTTCGATGCCCGAGCCGCTGAAAGTCGGTCTTGCCGGACTAGGAACCGTCGGCACGGCCGTGGTCCGCCTTTTGGAGCATGGCCGCGACAAGCTCGCGGCGCGGTGCGGCCGTCCGATCGAGGTCGTCGCGGCGAGCGCGCGTTCGCGCGCTAAGAAGCGCGACATCGATATCGGCAAATTCCGCTGGTTCGCCGATCCCGTGGCGCTCGCCGGCGATCCCGGCATCGACGTGTTCGTCGAGCTCATGGGCGGCGCGGGCGATCCGGCGAAGCGCGCGGTCGAGACGGCGCTCGCGGCCGGCAGGCCGGTCGTCACCGCCAACAAGGCGCTTTTGGCCCATCACGGCCACAAGCTCGCGACGCTCGCCGAGCGCCGTGGCGTCGCGCTCAATTTCGAGGCCGCGGTCGCGGGTGGCGTTCCGATCGTCAAGACGCTGCGCGAGGGGCTCAACGGCGACGAGTTCACGCGCATCTACGGCATCCTCAACGGGACCTGCAATTACATCCTCTCGCGGATGGAGCGCGATCGGCTCGGCTTCGACGATTGCCTGCGCGAGGCGCAACGCCTGGGTTATGCCGAGGCCGACCCGACCTTCGATATCGAGGGCCAGGATACCGCCCAGAAGCTGGCGATCCTGGCGAGCTTGGCATTTGGAACCAAACTCGACCCCGGCGCGATCTATGTCGAGGGCATTTCCTCCATCACGCTCGCCGACCTCGATGCCGCGGACCAGCTCGGTTACCGGGTCAAGCTGTTGGGCGTGGCGGTGAAGACCGAGGCAGGGATCGAGCAGCGCGTGCATCCGACCATGGTGCCGAAAGACTCCGCCATCGCCCAGGTCATGGGCGTGACCAACGCCGTGACCGTCGACGCCGAAGGTCTGGCGCCGATCACGCTCGTCGGCCCCGGCGCCGGCGGCATGGCGACGGCGTCCGCCGTGGTCTCCGATATCGCCGATATCGCGCGCGGGGTGCGCACCCCGCCGTTCGGACGCCCGGCCGCCCGCATGACCGCGGTCCGCAAGGCGCCGATGCAGCGCCACGAAGGCGGCTACTATATTCGGCTGATGGCGCGCGATCGCCCCGGCAGCGCCGCCACCATCGCGCGGCGCCTGGCGCAACAGGAGATTTCGCTGGAATTGATCGTGCAGCGCCACGAGGCGCGGCCTGAAAGCGCCGGCCAGCCGGGCCGCAGCGGCGAGCCGGTGCCCGTCATCCTCATCACCTATGCCACCAGCGAAGACGCCGTCCACAAGGCACTGGCCGCGGTGCGGCGCGACCGCGTCATTTCCGGGCGCCCGCAAGTGATCCGTATCGAGAAGAATTGAGCCGGGCTAAAAACCCGTCGCAGGAGGTTGCCTTCATGCCGTCGTCCGTTGCCGCCCGTACCCACGAGGCGATCGATCGCATTCTGTCCCTGGAGATTGCTCGCGTGACCGAGCGCGCCGCCATATCGGCGGCGCGCTTGCGCGGCCGCGGCGACGAAAAGGCAGCCGATCAGGCCGCGGTCGACGCCATGCGGCGCGAACTCGGCACATTGGCGATTGCCGGCTCGGTCGTGATCGGGGAGGGCGAGCGCGACGAAGCGCCGATGCTCTACATCGGCGAAGCGCTCGGCACGGGCGGACCCAAGGTCGACATCGCGGTCGATCCGCTCGAGGGCACGACGCTGTGCGCCAAGAACATGCCGGGCGCGATCGCCACCATGGCGATGGCGCAGGGCGGCACGCTTCTCAATGCGCCCGACGTCTATATGGAAAAGATTGCCATCGGTCCCGGCTATCCGCACGGCATCGTCGACCTCGACCTGCCGCCCGGCGAGAACATCGTGGCGCTTGCCAAGGCCAAAGGGGTCAAACCCGCGGAGATCACCGCGCTCGTGCTCGAACGTCCGCGGCACGGCGACATCATCGCCGCGGTGCGCAAGACCGGCGCCGCGGTGCGCCTCATCACCGACGGCGACGTCGCCGGCGTCATTCACACCGCGCAGCCTGACGCGACCGGTATCGACATCTATCTCGGCGTCGGCGGCGCGCCGGAGGGCGTGCTGGCGGCGGCCGCCCTGCGCTGCATCGGCGGCCAGATTCAATGCCGTCTGGTGCTCGATACCGAGGAGAAGCGCGTACGCGCCGCCAAAATGGGGGTGACCGACGCGCGCAAGAAATATGCGCTCGAGGACATGGTGCGCGGCGACTGCATTTTTGCCGCAACCGGCGTCACCGACGGCGCACTCCTTTCCGGCGTCAAATTCGGCCGCGGCATCATCGAGACCGAGACCGTGGTGATGCGCTCGGCGACCGGCACCGTGCGCTGGATCCGGGCGGAGCACCGCGCGCGCGGATAGCGGATAGCGGATAGCGGATAGCTGTCAGGCCGCATACAACATCGCGTTGACGTCCCAGATCGGGCGACGTCTGCTTGCAACGATGAAGCGCTACTTTGCCTGCGCCTTTGACCAGCAAGACGCAGGCAACCGATATCGTCGATTATGCGAAGCCGTTACGAGCGGCTGCCGGACCAACGACCGCTGTATTTGAACTCCGGTGCTGCCTTGAGCTGATCGGCGGTCGCGTCCATGGCGGCGTGCCATTTCTTGTCGGTTTCGCTGTAAGTAACCGTGATGGCTGACGGATTGACGGCGACGTAATGCTCGCCCATTCCAAGGAAGCCGCCGACGGACACGATATAGGCCCGCGTGCGGCCACGCTGACCGACCGCGATATCCTTGATCTGACCGATATCTTGTTTCGCGCTGTTGTAGATATCGAGGCCCGTCAGTGTCGAGCTCAACTCGTCGGTGTTTGCCACCGCTACGAATTCAGCTTCCGACGATGCTGCCGCGGAATCTTCCGATCCCGGCCGTGCTGATTTCGAGCCTTTGTGGCTCTCTTCTGTGACCTCGGTGAATCGAATCCGGCGTCACTGTCATCACGACCGGATGACCGCCCTTATCCGTGGCGCTGATGACGAAGGAACTCGGCTCCATCCGAATGTTCGAGAACCCGGCTTTCTGAAGACTGTCGCGCATTTGGGAACCCAGGGAAGGCGGCGCGGCGGTCGTCGCATTGGCGGAGGATTCGGCAGTGATGTCTTTTGTCGGATGGGTATTGGTTTCCGCCATTGCCGCCGATTGGCACAGCAGCAAGGCTGTTCCGGCTAGTAAAAGTGAAAGTCGCATTTGTTTGTCCTGTTTGTCCTACCCGCGCGAGTTAACGGGCGCCTCCATGGAACGTTCCCTGACCCTTTCGTCATCGGGCGGAGGCAGCGCATTTCAACCGGCAGCGTCTTGCGAAGCGATGGCGCAAGTGAGCGCTTTTGTACAGACGGCTAATGCCAAGAAGCGCATGCGAGTACTCGGATGTCGGGCACGGAGGGTGCTCATGTCGAAAACGGATCAGTTCTGGCAATATGCCAAAGAGGCGATATTTTCGGCCTGCCACGCCACGGCCGACGAGGACCAGCAGTGTTTGCTCGAGCTTGCGCGGGTCTGGATGCAAGCAGCATTATTACGAGAGCGAGGGCCCCTCGACGATTGCGAGAACCTGGCTGAGATCGGCGCCGCGTAGAGTGCTTCGGGTCCGCCTTCTTGCAGGAAGGCCGAATATCGCGCAAATACCCGCGAGCGCCGGTTTGTAATGAATACGACAGAGCCGGTACACAGTTCCAGCACTCTGGTTCTAAAAGACTAAAAATGGCTATTCCGAACGAAACCCAAAATGCAAAACGAAGGGAATGCAAAACGAAAGGCTTGGTTGGTTTTCTCTTCTCACGAGCCGCGTCCGGCGTTCGCGGGCGGCGCCGATGGCATGGACATCGTCAGCCTTGCCGACGCGGGCGCACACCCGAGCCCTCACGTGGCGGACTCCTCGGCGAGATCGGACGCGGCCGTGCCATCCTGGACAAGGACTTTCCGGACAAGGACTTTCTTTGGCTCGATACGGCTGAGAGTTCGGGCGAAGTATTCTGGATAACGGCAGGCATTGCGGGGGTAACGGCCAGCGTCATCGCCCAACCTCGCTAGATCGGCTAATGTGGTCCGATGGGCTACGAATTACGCCAACTGGCCGTGAGCACCAGCTTCTTCCTCGGCGTCGAAAGCTCGTCGACCGGGCGCGCCTGGCGCAGCCGGCTCGACGAGCGCGGCTCCGCGCGGGCGCTTGCGATCGCGCAGCGGCATGATCTGCCGGAGCTGCTGGCGCGCATCCTGGCCGGCCGCAATGTCGAGGTCGACGCGGTCGAGGCCTTCCTCGATCCGACCGTCAAGCGCGCGATGCCCGATCCCGACGTGCTGACCGCCATGCCGGCGGCGGCCGCGCGCATCGCCGACGCGATCGGACGCGGCGAGCGCGTCGCCATATTCGGCGATTATGATGTCGACGGCGCCACTTCGGCGGCGTTGCTCGCGCGCTTTCTGCGCCATTGCGGCCTCGATCCGCTGATCCATATTCCGGACCGGCTGTTCGAAGGCTACGGCCCGAACGTCGAAGCCGTGCGGGCGCTGGCGGAGAAGGGCGCGACGCTCCTCGTCACGGTCGATTGCGGCACCACCAGCGTCGCGCCGCTTACGGAAGCGCACAAGCTCGGCATGGATGTCGTCGTCATCGATCACCATCAGGCCGACGAAGAGCTGCCGCCGGCCTTGGCGATCGTCAATCCGAACCGGCGCGACGACCTCTCGGGCCTCGGCCATCTCGCCGCCGTCGGCCTCGTCTTCATGACGGTGGTGGCGGTCAACCGGCTTTTACGCGCGCGCGGGTTCTGGACCGAAAACAGGCGCGAGCCCGATCTGCTCGGATATCTGGACGATGTCGCGCTCGGCACCGTGGCGGACGTGGTGCCGCTGATCGGGCTCAACCGCGCCTTCGTCGCCAAGGGGCTGATCGCGCTGCGCCGGCGGGTGCGTCCGGGGCATGTCGGCCTGATGGATGTGGCGCGGCTCTCCGGTCCGCCCGAGGCCTGGCATCTGGGGTTTCTGTTGGGCCCGCGCATAAATGCCGGCGGACGCATCGGCCGCGCCGACCTCGGCGTGCGGCTTCTGCTCGAGGAGGATCCGGTCGAGGCGGCGCGGATCGCCGCCGAGCTCGACCGGCTCAACCGCGAGCGCCAGGCGATCGAATTCGAGACGCTGGCGCAGGCCGAAGCCGAGGCGATGGCCGCGCTCGGCCATGACGAGCGCGGCGCGGTGGTGGTGACGGCGGCGGAAGGCTGGCATCCCGGCGTGGTCGGCCTCGTCGCCGCGCGGCTCAAGGAAAAATACGGCCGGCCCGCCTTCGCCATCGCGCTCGAGCCCGGCGGCATCGGCACCGGCTCGGGGCGCTCCATCGCCGGCGTCGATATCGGCCGCGCGGTGCGGCGCGCCGTGACGGAGGGGCTTTTGGTCAAGGGCGGCGGACACGCCATGGCGGCGGGCGTGACGCTGCGCAAGGGCGCAGTCGGCCCATTGCGGGCTTATCTGGAAGAAGCGCTCGGCCCCGACGTCGAAGCCGCCCGCCGCGCCAGCGGCTTGTCGATCGACGGCGCCGTGAGCGCGGCCGCGGCGAACCTCGATCTGGTCGCGCTGATCGAGCGCGCCGGCCCGTTCGGCGCCGGCAATCCGGAGCCGGTGATCGCGCTGCCGGCGCACACGCTCGCCTATGCCGAGGAGGTCGGGCAGGCGCACATGCGCGTGCGCCTGAAATCCGGCGACGGCGCGGCGGTCAACGCCATCGCCTTCCGCGCCGCCGGCCAAAAACTCGGCGCCGCGCTCCTGCAAAACCGCGGCCGCCAAATCCACGCCGCCGGCACCTTCGCGATCGACCGCTATCAGGGCGAGGAGCGGGTGCAGTTTCGCGTGACGGATATCGCGCCGGCGGAGCCGTTTGTCGGGCGGTGAGCCGAAAGGCGTGGCTTCAACGCGGCGGTGAAATTAGTCGTCGCTAGCTAGGCATTGATGCGATGGGGCACGTCGAACAAATGAGATTCTTGACAGGAGTGAACGGAGCAACTTTAAAGCGGCAAATCAGTCATCGAGTTCGCCCATTCGGCGTGCTTCCATGTTTGTCCGGTTGGCGAGCTCCGTGGCCATCATGCGTGGCCCGATGTCGCTGTAACCATCGGAATGCAAAAATAATCAGGCCCCGACCCGCATGGAGATGCCGTTCTTTTTCAGCATAAATAGATAGACGTGAGCGCTAGTTGCGGTATCTGGGAATTGCCCTGCGATCGGCGAACTGTCGTCCGCAGCCTGAACTATAGTAGCGAATAACCCGCAGATTGCGATGGCGGCGACAAAGGCGCGCATGGATGTCCTCACGGGTTGAGTACTGCGATTGGATTAATCTGCACACCGGGGGTGCGCTTACTTGCGATCAACCCTCGCCTGACAACCAAGATCTGAACCGCAAAGTACCTCATTTGCAATGCGATCTCCCGTTATATCGGTCTTGACAGTCTTTCAACCGTCAGGGGACGAGCTGAACTCGCGGTGTCGAAATGATGTCCTTTGCGGCTTTGTTAAAATTCAGCAACAATTCGAGTATCGCGAGAACCTGTAGAGAATGGTCGCAAGGCTGCTGGGCATTTCTGTTACATCTTCGATCATACAAGGCGTACCAGTATCGGCGTATCTCGTGCGGACCAATGGTATCGCGACGGAGCATTAACCTGGAAACGGTCATCGCGTGTATCGCAGCGCCTTAGATCTTTTCTGGCATTGGCGTAGACAGCGGTTGCCTTAATTCGCTTTTTCCTGTTGGTATCTCAGTACTTGGCCAAGGTACTGAATTATTTGGTAGGTAGAGCGAGGCGTAAGTCCCACAGGCTTCGGCGTCTCCTGACCGACTTTCACTTCATCTTCATTGCAGGCCCTCACGCTGGCAGCAGTCGTAGCCTCAACAAGCGGATAAAACGAAGCATTGCGGCCCGATGTCGGACGCCGGGGGTCCTTGTTGTCTTTAGAATAACAAATCGCGAGTCGCTCCGGAGAAATCGAATAGAGCGTTTTGCGAAATCATCTTGTACTTCGCGGCATCAATTTTACTCAGAGGATCGAGGGTCCCATTTAAAGTCCAATCTCCTGAAAGCGGCCGCCGGCTGGCCGGAATGCGACAGGGACTTTCGCGTCCAGCTGTCTTCCTCCCTTACGAAAAGAGCGTCGACTTGCGTCAGGTAATCGTAAAATTGATAGTAACAGCCGCGCTCGGGGTGTAGACCGCGCTCGGGATCGCACGCCGTGTTGTTAAGAAACACACGGCCCTTCGGATCGCGAAACTCCGAAAAAAACAATATCATTATAATACGGGGATCGATTCCCTGATCGAAGAGCTGCTTGATAATATTCGGATCGACAGGTGTCAGCATTCCTCTGGTGAAGTCCTGGGTATCCAACGTGCTGACGTCGAAGGTCGGCTGAGTTTGCGCTCCAAGCGTCGGCCCAAGCGAGCTCGGCGTGGTGGATCCCGTGAGGTTGGCAAAGGGAAGGGTCGCGGTGCTGCTGGCAGTCAGCTGAATCGAGCCGTGAATAATCGCTAGGTCGGCGAAATGAATGGGAAGATCGTCTTTGGCGCGCAAGATGTTCAGCAGGAGCTGCGAGTTGCCGGCCGACGGCTCGGTTTCTCGATAGTCGGCAGCGTGGAAACCGATTATCGGCGCAGCCGAACAGCCGCAGAGGGCCGCCGTAAGCACGAGCATGGCGAGTAGAGGAGCAGTGGCGCGGGCGACACCGATACGAGATAAAGCTCGATACAGAGGTTAAGCTGGATACAACTGTATCAAGTTTGGACGAGACTGGGCGCCTCACCAACGCAACCCCGGCTCTGGGCCGTCTTAACCCAGCGGCCGAAACAACTGCGCGAAGTCCCCAAAGACGCCCCCCGCGCCCAAAGGAAGTACTAGCCTTATAGTTGAACAACCTAGAGGGTTACCGACCGGCTGTACATTATTACCGCGTCCCACCGGAGAAAAATTGCATGGTGTGGTATTTCTACCACAAACTGTAGATGTGTGGCCGCCTTTGAACGCCGGGCACTACACCGATATCCGGCCTTCCAGATAAAGCACCGCCCGCCCGGCGATGCTGACGCGGTCGCCTTCGAACGCGCAGGAGAGCGCGCCGCCGCGGCGCGAGATTTGGCGCGCTTCGAGTTCTTTCTTGCCGAGCCGCTTCGCCCAATAGGGCACCAGCGTGCAGTGCGCCGAGCCGGTCACCGGGTCTTCGGGCACGCCTTGCTTGGGCGCGAAGAAGCGGGAGACGAAATCGACGCCGTTCTCGCCCGGCGCGGTGGCGATGGCGGCCCAGCAATCCACGTTCGGCGAGCGCGGCGAGATCGGGCTCGAGCGCCGCGACATCGGCGGCGCTGTCATAGACGACGAGATGGTCGCGGGCGCGCAAGACTTCGCGCGGTGTTCCGCCCAAGGCGGCGAGGAGCCCCGGCGGCGGCTCGGCGGGCGAGGCCGGCCAGGCGGGAAAATCCATCACCAGGAGGTCGGCGCGCTTCGCGACGGTGAGGGTGCCGGCCTTCACGGTGTGGAAGTCGACGCGATCGCGCTCCGGCTGAAGGAACGCGAACACCACATGGCCGGACGCGAGCGTCGCGTGTCCGCACAGGTCGACCTCGACCGTCGGCGTGAACCAGCGCAGCGCATAGTCGGCGCCGTCCGGCACGAAGAAGGCGGTTTCGGCGAGATTGTTCTCGGCCGCGATCGCCTGCATCGTCGCGTCGGGGAGCCAGGCGTCGAGCGGGCAGACCGCGGCCGGATTGCCGCCGAACACGCGGTCGGCGAAGGCATCGACCTGATAGATCGGCAGTCGCATGGTTTTCTCCGTTGGTACGGCTTCTCCGCTCGTTGCCGCGCCGTCCCGCCGGCGAAGCGGCGCCGCGTTGCATAAACGCATCTTGGCACGGCGCCGCCGGCCCGGCTATGTGGGCCCGCCAAAGAACAGAGGAAACGCAATGGCCAAGCTTACGCTCTCGGTCGCCGTCGGCGAATACGACCGCACCCGCGCGCTGGTCGACGGCTCCGTCGCCATCGACGGCGTCGATCCCATCTACATGACGCTCGGGCCGGAGGAGATTTTCTTTCGCGCTTTCCGCGCCACCGAATTCGACATCTGCGAATTGTCGCTGTCGAGCTATACGGTGAAGACCGCGCAGGGCAATTGTCCGTATATCGCCGTGCCGGCTTTCGTCTCGCGCATGTTCCGCCACACCGCGATCTATGTGCGCACCGACCGCGTCAAGACGCCGGCGGATCTCAAGGGCCGCAAGGTCGGCGTGCCGGAATACCAGTTGACGGCGAACGTGTGGGCGCGCGCGCTGCTCGAGGACGAATACGGCGTCAAGCCCGCCGACATCCATTGGATCCGCGGCGGCATCGAGGAGGCGGGTCGGCCGGAGAAGATCACGGTCAAGCTGCCGGCGGGCGTGCGGCTCGACAGCGCGCCGGAAGGGGCGACGATTTCGGCGCTGCTCGAGGCCGGCGAGATCGACGGCTTCATCGCTCCGCGGCCGCCCAAACTGGTCGAGCACGGCCATCCGCATGTCGGCTGGCTGTTTCCGGACCCGGTCGCGACCGCCAAGGATTATTACAAGCGCACCGGCATCTTTCCGATCATGCACGTCGTCGGCATCCGCCGCGAACTCGCCGAGCGCCACCCCTGGCTGCCGGGCGCGGTCTACAAGGCGTTCGAGCAGGCGAAGGCGGTCGGCATGGCCAAGCTCTCCGACACCTCGGCGACCAAGGTCACCTTGCCGTTCGTCGAAGAAAGATTACGCGAGGCCCGCGCGCTGATGGGCGAGGATTTCTGGTCCTACGGCGTCGACAAGAACCGCAACACGCTCGACTATTTCCTCGGCCAGCATTTTTCGCAGGGCCTGTCGTCGCGGCGCGTTTCGGTCGACGAGATGTTTCACCCGGCGACCTACGAGACGTTCAAGCTGTGAATCGTAAATTGTCCATCCCCGCACGCAGTGCCGGGGCAGGGGGAACGCCCGAAGATCGGTGGAGGCGCAGTGCTGCATGCGGAGCTACTTGCCCCTTCCGACGCGCTGCGCGCGTCTACCACCCCCGCAGCGGGGGTGGATAAGACTCACTTCTTCGCCGGGCGAAGTTTCACGTGGATGTTCTTTTCCTGCGTGTAGGCCAACATCTCCTCGATGCATTCCTCGCGGCCGATGCCGGATTGTTTGTAGCCGCCGAACGGCGCGCCGAGGAAGTGTTTCGACACCTCGTTGACCCAGACGAAGCCGGCCTGGACGATGCCGGCGGTGCGGTGCGCGATCGACAGATCGTTGGTCCAGATCGAGGCGGTGAGGCCGTATTCGACCGCGTTGACCTCTTCCAGCATCGCGGCTTCGTCGCTCCATTTGAAGATGGAGAGGACGGGGCCGAAAATCTCTTCCCGCGCGATGCGCATGGTCGGCTTGACGTCGCAAAACACGGTCGGCTCGATGAAGAGGCCGTTGGCGAGCGCGGGGTCGGCGGGCCGGCCGCCGCCGCACAGGAGCCGCGCGCCTTCCGCTTTGGCGGAGGCGATGAAGCCGAGGATGCGCTCGTATTGGGTCTTGGAGATGATCGCGCCCATGGTGGTCGAGGGATCGGTGGCGACGCCCGGGCGGAAGTGAGCGATCTTCGCTTTCACCTTGGCGAGCACGGCCTCGTACATCGACTCGTGGATGAAGGCGCGGCTGGTCGAGCCGCAGGACTGGCCGCACCAGGTGAAGTTCATGCCGCCGACGACGCCGGCCGCGACCTCGTCGGGATCGGCGTCCGGATAGGCGATCAGCGCGTTCTTGCCGCCGAGTTCGAGCATCACCGGCTTCAAGCTGTCGGCCGCCGCCTTCATCACCGCGCGGCCGGTCGGCACCGAGCCGATCAGCGCGATCATGGCGACGTCCTTGTGCGTGGTTAAAGCCGCGCCGGCCTCGCGGCCGCCCGGCACGACGTTGAACACGCCGGGCGGCAGGATGCCGCCGATCAGCTCGGCAAGCCGCAGCGACGACAGCGGCGCCTGTTCCGGCGGCTTCATCACCACGGTGTTGCCGGTCGCGACCGGCGCGCCGATCTTGCCGGCGCAGAACATGAACGGATGATTGAACGGGATGATGCGGCCGACCACGCCGCGCGGCTCGCGCACGGAGAAATTGACGACGCCCGGTCCCATCGGGATCGAGGCGCCTTTCATCTCGGTGACGAGGCCGGCGTAGAAATCGATCTGATTGGCGGCGACGGTCGCGTCCATCACCATCTCGTGGACCGGATTGCCGCAGTCGGCGGCGTCGATCATCGCCAGTTCCTCGGCGTTGTCGCGCAGCACGTTGGCGACGCGCTTGAGCAGCCGCGCGCGCTCGAACGGCGGCGTGTTGCGCCAGCCCTCGAACGCCTGCTTGGCCGCGCCGACCGCGGCATCGACATCGGCGGCGCCGCCGTCGGCGTAGGGGCCGAGCGATTCGCCGGTGCCGGGATTGATCGCGTCGGCATAGTGGCCGGACTTCGGCTTGTGCCATTCGCCGCCGTAGAATGACGTCGCGGTGCTCGGGCAGATTGAGCGGTACGGCCTTCAGCGATTTGGGCGGCACTGGGGTATTCATCGTGTTTCCTCCTTAGAACTCTTGAATAATTGAAGCACTTGGTCGAGCGCTCGCCGTGCTGTCGGCGTCCGGCGGAATTTACCGCGGTTAACCGCCCCGCAGGAATACGTTTTCGAATCGACCTTTGCCGGGTAGCCGGTAGATTTGAAAATCACGATCGACGCTCGCAATGCGCCGCACTTTCAACCGATCGGCGAGAGCGACAAGGGAGACATCGGCGAAATCCGCGGGCAAGTCGCGATATTTTTGCAAGAGCGTGATGATGCGCGGCAAGTCATCCGCCGTGTTCCGATCGATAGCGAGCGCCTCGTGCGCCCACCACAGAAGATCGCATTGCGCTTCGACCGAGAAGCGAAGCACGAAGGCGGCCTCGGTGAGCGCCGGCAGGTTGGTGACGAGCCGCGCTCGACAGTCGCGCAGGAACTCGACGGCGCGCGGATGATGCCGATCATCCCGATCGAACAATGCGATCAACGGGCCGGCGTCGACGACGATGCTTGGCGTCGAGCCTTTCGCCGAGGATGGCCTTGCGGTTGCTGCTGAGGTCATGCCGGCCGCTCCCGTGCTTGCCGAACAAATGCTTGCCCAGTTCGTAGGCGGATGGTTTGTCCGGCTGTTCACGTCGCAGTTTTTCGGCGATCGCTTCGCGCACGAAATTCGACAGCGCTGCGCCGGTGGTATCGACGCGCGCCCTCAGGTCGGCCTCTATCTCGACTGGCAATCGAACGGTGATCGTCATGGCATTCAGTCCTGTATTACGATGAGTAATACAGGAGGGACAGCTATCTGTCACGCGCCATCCGATGTCGTCATGTCGTAGACGACAATTAGCTGAGCGGCACCGGCGGCTGGCGCCGGCTCAGCTCTTCGCCCGCGTCATCGCCGCGGTCATGGCAGGGTTGTAGCCGGGCTCGACGCGCACGTCGACCACGGCCACGCCGCCGGCATCGACAGCGGCGATCGCTTGCTGCAATGCCGCCGCGAGCGCGCCTTGATCGCTGACCGGGCCGAAGCCGACCGCGCCCTGGGCGCGGCCCATGGCGGCAATATCGATGTCGGGATCGCTCATGCGCTGGCCGATCCATTTGTTCTCGACCGGACGGGCGCGCATGCGCGCCACCCGCTCCTGGTGCAGCTCGTCATTGTAGAACGAGCGATTGTTGGCGATCACCAGGAGAAGCGGAATTTGGTAATGCACCGCCGTCCACACCGCGGTGACGCCCATCAGAAAATCGCCGTCGCCGCACACCGCGATCGGCAGCCGTCCGGAATTCTTGAGCGCGAGCGCCGCGCCGACGGCGATGCCGGGCCCGCCGCCGATGCCGCCGCCGCCGTCGGAGCCGAGATAGTCGAGCGGATGGCGGAACGGGAACCATTTGTCTTCCCAGGAGATCGGCAGATGCGCGAGCGATATCGGCCGCTCGCCCAGAACTTTTCGCAGCGCGTAGGCGATGCTTTCGTTGGTGAAGCCCCCCGGCGGATGATCGGGCGCGGGCGCTGCCGGCGGCGCCGCAAGCCGCGGCCTGCCGCTGCTCCCGATCGCCTTGACGAGTTCGGGCACGACCAGATCGGGATCGGCGGACAAAAATAGATCGACCGGCGGCAAGGCCTGGTGATCCATGCTCCAGCCATTGTGGATGCGATGGTCGAGCGAAATCTGAATGATCTTGGCCGCCGGGGAGGGGTTCGCCGCCTTCAAGCGCGCCGGCGAGATCGACCCAGTCCAGGCTCAAGATCACATCGGCGCCATGCACGGCTTCGATGCCGGCGGGCGTGAGGCCGTGGGAGGCGCCGACATAGAGCGGATGATCGGTCGGGAAGCTGGCGCCGATTTTCAGGTCGGTGGCGACGCGCGCGTTGAGCGCCTCGGCGAGCGCAACGCGGGCGTGCCACGCCGCCTCGCTGCGCGATGCGCGCCCGGCGAGGATCACCACCTGCTTCGCTGCCTTTCAGCAGCGCCGCCGCCTGTTGCACCAGATCGGCCGGCGCCGCGGTCGCGATCGGCGGCATGTAGCGCGCGACGTCGATCGGCGGCAGCGGCTCGGCGAGCTTCGCCTCCTGCATCTCGGCATCGAGATTGATGTAGACGGGACCCTGCGGCGCCGTGTTGGCGATCCAGGTGCCGCGGATGAGCGCCTCGCGGGCGGCGCCGGGCGAGGCCGGCTGATCGTCCCATTTGGTGTAGTCGCGAACGAGCGCGCCCTGGTCGCGCGAGGTGTGGATCCAATCGATCCACGGCCGGCGTTTCATCGCGTCGACCGGCCCGGTGGCGCCGAGGACGAGGACCGGCATGCGGTCGCACCAGGCATTGAAGAACGCCATGGTCGCGTGCTGCAGGCCGACGTTCGAATGCACCGCCGCGGCCATCGCCTTGCCGGTGACCTTGGCCCAGCCCTGCGCGATCGCGACCGCGGTTTCCTCGTGCACGCACAGCAGCATCTGCGGCGTCGCGTTGCCGAGATAATTGACGATGCTGTCGTGCAGGCCGCGATAGCTCGCGCCCGGCGTGACCGCGATATAGGGAATTTCCAGCGCGCGCAGCGTCTCGGCGACCACGTCGCTGCCGAAGCTCGGCGCGTTGACGCCGGCCGGCGCCGGACGCTCGAGCGCGGCGATTTGCGGATCGGCTGTGATCTTGGCGTCGGCGCGAGCGGTCGCGGCTTGGGGCGGCGTCATGGGGATTCCTCGGGGTTCGGTTTTTTGCGTGTTGGCCGTGGTCGCCTTGCGGCGGATCGAACAGGATCACGAGCCTTGGCGCAAGCGCTCTCGCAGCGCAATCGCCGCGAGCACCGTCATGTCACGAGACCCCGGCAAATCGTTCAGCTGCGATGCCGCGCGCCGTGCGAGCCGCGGTGTTCGGTTGCCCGCGCGAGGTGTGTGTGCTTGCCGTGCGAATGCTGTTCGGACGAATCGTCGTCTGCGTCGTCGTTGTCGCAGCCGTGGCGGTGATGCCGGTGCGCGGCGCAATGCTCGGCGCGGGCCCTGCGCTCTCGGCTGGCCTCTCTTTTGGCTTCTTTTCTGGCCTCTTCTCTGGCTTCTTCTCTGGCTTGTTCTTTCGCCTTTTCTCTTGCCGCTTCCCTTGCCTTTTCCCTGGCCTCCGCTCTCGCCTTTTCTTTGGCTTGTTCGCTGGCCTTCTCGCTGGCCTCACGCTTGGCCTTGGCTTCGGCCTCGAGCGCGGCTTCGGGTTTTGTTTCTGATTTGGGCGCGGCCTTGCTTTCCGATTTCGTCTCCGGCTTGGTGTCTGCGGCCGGTTCGGGCTTGGTCTCGGCCTCGGTCTCCGGCTTCGCTGCCGCTGCGGACTTCGGGCTTCGGCTCCGCGGTGTTCTCAGGCTTCGCTTGTACTGCGGGCGCGGCCGTCGTCTCCGTCGGCGTTGCAGGCTTTGCTTCGGCCGCAGGCTCGGCTTTAGTTTCTATCGTGATCTGGGGGCTTGCTTCCGCCGTCGGCTCGGGCTTGGCCTCGGGCTTGGCGTCGACCGCGGCGGCCATGGTGGCATCCGGTGCGGGCGCGGCCGGGGCCGCGGCATTGTCGCTTGCGGCGTTCGCAGCCGTCTGTTCGACCGGCGGCTTGGTTTCCGCGGTCGGCGCCGCGGCGGCCGGAGGATCGAGCGAATCGACCGGCTTCGGCGCCGGGGTGTTCTGCGCAGCCGCGGCAACTGTGGCTTCGGCGGCGGGCTCCTTGGCTTCGGCCACGGGCGGCGCTGCCTGAGCCGGCGCCGGCGGCGGCGTCGCCGCCACGCTTGCCGCGCCGCCATTGAGCTGATCGATCAGCCGCTGCAGGCTGTCGGCGAAGCTCGCGATGCTGAAATTCAACGGATCGTCGTGGCCGTTGGGAATGCCGGCGTCGATCGCGGCATGAAACGCCGGGATCAGCCAGCGGCCGGACCGCACGCTGGCGATGGTGTAAACGAGCGCCAGGCGGTCGTATTGCGCGCCGGTGAAACCGGGGTCCGGGGTCTGCGCGTCATTGTAGCGGCCGTGGCCGCTCGCGGCGCGCCGCGGCTGAATGAGCTCGTTGTGCACGAACAGGCCCTTCAAGGCGCCGTTGAAGTTCACCGCGCGCTCGAATTTGGTCTCGCGCCAGGGAATGCCGTAGTCGTGATTGACCAACATCCCGCCGGAGCGGCTGATGACGATGTGAGCGCGGCCCCAACCATCGTCGCACTTGAAATTATCGAGGTTGTTGATCTTGGGATTGACGTTGATGTCGTCGGGAAAGGCGTGGTGGCCGAAATTCGGCCCGCTGGTGTCGTGGATGACGAAATAACGCGTCATCGGCGCAGCGGGATCGTTGTCGTTGGCGCGCGCTATCGGCTGCCAGAGAAAATACGCAAAGTCCCATTCGAGGTCTTGTTTGGACAACAGCGTGCTCAGCGCTTCGCGCGCCGGCAGGCCGCCGTCCTGCCCGACGCGGCTCGCCAGCGCGGACGGCAGACCCTCGAGCATCGGCGCCAGGTTTCGCGTCGCGTCCATGGAGCGCATCAGGCACTTCGCCTGCTCGACCGGCTCGCCGCGATAGCTCATGGTCTGCGGATCGAACCCGCAGGCGCCGAATTCTTTCGCGCCCGTGTCTGTCGTGCCCGTCTCTTTGAGAATGATCGTCGGCCTGGGATGGCTCGGCTTGCAGCCGGCGAAGGCGGAACCGGCCGTCGATCTGCAACACGGCGCAGGCCATGCCGGTCGCCAATACAGCCGCGCGGGCGCGCCGGCTCTTCACGGTGCGAAGCGGGGCGGCCGTCAAACAACGACGCCGCCGCGCTCGATTGGACAATACTCTCACTGCCGTACTCAAGGCTCGGTCCTCAACCCGGCATCAATACTATCGCCGCGTTTCGTCTTGCCAAGTGTCGCCGTGTCAGCAAAACGTCGAATTGAAGAAAAAGGTTTCTGGACGACGCGCGGATCAAAGAAAATCCTCGCGAGAATGAATGGACGTTCAGGCAATTAACCTCTGGAGACGCGTTTGGCGTGTGCGCGAGGTGCAAAGCAGCTCTGAACGGCACTCGCGGCATGGCCTCTTTTGCCGGCGCCGGCGCGACTTTATGTTGGTGGCATCCGGATAACCACCACGCCGCGGACCCGGTCGCGAATGGAGTGAGCCATGGATCAAGTGATCGAAGGCGTCCGGCGCCCGGCAAGACCGATGCCAAGAGGACCGACGCCATCGAAGCGACGCTCAATTACATCGTCGACACCGGCGAGAAGATTTTCACCGAGACCGGCGGGGCGGGCTCGTCCGACACCCGTACCAGCGGCGGAACGCTGGATCCGCACAAGGTCGTTATCCATAACGGCCGGCCGCAAGCCGGCGAATTTGCGCTCGACCGCGACGGCTTCCGCTTTGTCGACCACGACACCAAAGTGAAAGACTTCTTCGACGAGGCGGAGGTGCGGTCCGTCTACTATGCGGAGATGGAAGCGCTGATCAAAGCCGAGAGCGGCGCCAAGCGCGTCGTGGTGTTCGACCACACGCTGCGCACCGCCGACGATGCGCTGCGGGCGGAGCGGAAAATCCGCGAGGTGGTGCCGCGCGTCCACAACGACTACACCGAATGGTCCGCGCCGCAGCGCGTGCGCGACATTCTGCCCGACGAGGCCGAAGCGCTGCTTGCGCGCCGCTTCGCGATCATCCAGGTGTGGCGGCCGATCCGCCATCCGGTCGAAACGTTTCCGCTGGCGATCGCCGATGCGAAGAGCGTCGCGCCCGACGACTTCATCATTTCCGAGCGGCGCTATCCCAACCGCGTCGGCCAGACCTACGCCATCGCCTATAACCCGGCGCACCAATGGTACTGGTTCCCGCGCATGCGGCGCGAGGAGGCGCTCGTGTTCAAGGTGTTCGATTCGGAAAAGGACGGCCGCGCCCGCTGGACCGCGCACACCGCCTTCGACGACCCGACCGCGCCGCCGAACGCGCGCCCGCGCGAGAGCATCGAAATCCGGACGCTGGCGTTTTTCTGATCGGTCCTTCCGGGGCGCGCCGCACGCGCGAGCCCGGAATGCATAGTCACAGAGCGCGCAGAACAGGCGCCGCGCTTTCGTCTGTGCTCGCCGGGGTTATGGATTCCGGGCTCACGGGCTTCGCCCGTGTCCCGGAATGACGGCTTACTTCGCGCGTTCGACGTAGGAGCCGTCGGCGGTCATCACCACGATCTTGGTGCCGACCGCGACGAAGGGCGGCACCATGGTGCGCACGCCGTTGGAGAGCGTCGCCGGCTTGTAGGAGGAGGAGGCGGTCTGGCCTTTGACCGACGGCTCGGTTTCGACCACTTCGAGCGTCGCGCGCGGCGGCAATTCGATCGCGACCGGGGTGCCTTCGTGCAGGCTGATGGTGACTTCCATCTCCGGCTGCAGATAGGCCGCGAGGTCGCCGACGATGTCGGCCGGCACGGCGACCTGGTCGTAGCTCTCCATATTCATGAAGTGGAAGCCGTCGGCGTCCTGGTACATGAACTGGTGCTTGCGGTCCTCGACGAAGGCGCGCTCGACCTGCTCGGTCGTTTTGAAGCGCAGCGAGAGCTTGACCCCGTCGGCGATGCGGCGCACCTCCATCTGCGTCACCGGCGTACCCTTGCCGGGGTGGATGTTCTCGGTCGCCGCAATGACGCCGAGCTTGCCGTCGATCTCGACGATATTGCCTTTACGGAGCGAGCTGGCGATGACTTTCACGGCTTCCTCGAATGTGGTTGTGACATAAGGTCGTGCGGTTTCGGCGCGCAACACAGCGATCTTGAGGCCGACCGCCACATACTTCGTCCGCGCTCCGCACGCAAGGATATGGCCAAAACCCCGCCCGCCGCGCCTCCCGCGCCCCCCATCGCCCCTGCCGCGTCGCCGTTGTGGGCGCCCCACGTCCACGCCGACCGCCGGCCGTTCCTGTTGGCGCGCGGGCGGATCGTCGCGGCGCTGCGGGGCTGGTTCTCCGCCCGCGACTTCATCGAGGTCGAGACCGGCGCATTGCAGGTTTCGCCGGGGAACGAGACCCATCTGCACGCCTTCGCCACCGCGCTGGCGGCGCCGGACGGCACGGCATCGCCGCTTTATCTGCGCACCTCGCCGGAATTCGCCTGCAAGAAGCTGCTGGCGGCCGGCGAGCGCCGGATCGTCGAATTCGCCAGGGTTTTTCGCAATCGCGAGCGCGGCGCGCTGCACCATCCGGAATTCACCCTGGTCGAGTGGTACCGGGCCGGCGAGCCGCTGACGGCGCTGATGGACGACTGCGCGGCCATTCTGGCGCTCGCGGCGGAGACCGCGGGAACGCGGCAATGGAGCTTTCGCGGCCGCTCCGCCGACCCGTTCGCCGCGCCGGAACGGCTGAGCGTCGCCGCGGCGTTCGAGCGTTTCGCCGGCATCGACCTGTTGGCGACGCTCTCCGCCGGCGCGGGCGACCGCGCGGCGCTCGCCGCCGCTGCCACCGCCGCCGGCATCCGCATCGCCGCCGACGATCACTGGGGCGATATTTTCAGCCGCATCCTGGTCGAGCGGGTCGAGCCGCACCTCGGCATCGGCCGCGCCACCATCCTCGACGAATACCCGGCCGGGCAAGCGGCGCTGGCGCGCCGCTCGCCGCGCGATCCGCGCGTCGCCGAGCGCTTCGAGCTTTATATCTGCGGCGTCGAGCTCGCCAACGGTTTTGGCGAACTCACCGACCCCGTCGAGCAGCGGGCGCGGCTCGAACACGAGATGGCGGAGAAGGAGCGCATTTACGGCGAGCGCTATCCGCTCGACGAGGATTTTCTGGCGGCGCTCGCGGGCATGCCGGAGGCCTGCGGCATCGCGCTGGGGCTCGACCGCCTGGTGATGCTGGCGACGGGGGCGACGCGGATCGATCAGGTGCTGTGGGCGCCGATGGCATAGTATTCGGCGATTGCTTGCTCGCCGATCGCGGCCCGCGCATAAGGCGCTCGATCCCGGAACGAGGCCGTCCATGGTTGCCGCTGCCAACAAAAATCCTTGCGCAATCTCATCCGCGCTGGTCGACGCCGATTTGGCGGACCATCACCGGCTCGCGGCGCTCGCCGACGTCGCCGCCCGCTATGCCGTCGCCATCACGCCGGCGATGGCCGAACTGATCGATCCGGCCGACCCGCATGACCCGATCGCGAAGCAATTCGTGCCGGACGGGCGGGAACTCGACGAACAGCCGGAGGAGCGCGGCGATCCGATCGGCGATGACGCGCACAGCCCGGTCGAGGGCATCGTCCATCGCTATCCCGACCGGGTGCTGCTGAAGCTCGTCAACGCCTGCGCGGTGTATTGCCGGTTCTGTTTCCGCCGCGAGATGATCGGGCCGGGGCGGGGCGGGCTGTCGCCGCGGGCGCTGACGGCGGCGCTCGATTACATCGCCGGCCGACCCCGCCATCTGGGAAGTGATCTTCAGCGGCGGCGATCCGCTGATCGTTTCGGCGCGCCGCCTCGCGGAGGTGACGGCGCGGCTCGCCGCGATTTCACACGTCAAAGTGATCCGCCTGCACACCCGCGTTCCGGTGGTGGCGCCGGAGCGCGTCACGCCGGCGCTCACGCGCGCGCTGCGCGTCAGGGACAAGGCGACGTTCGTCGCGTTGCACATCAATCATCCGCGGGAATTGACCGAGGCGGCCCGCGCCGCCTGCGCGCGCCTGATCGATGCCGGCATTCCGATGCTGTCGCAATCGGTGCTGCTGCGCGGGGTCAATGACGACGCCGAGACGCTCGGCGCGCTGATGCGGGCGCTGGTCGAATGCCGCATCAAACCGTATTATCTGCACCACGGCGATCTTGCGCCCGGCACGGCGCATTTGCGCACCGGCATCGCCGAAGGCCAGGCTTTGATGCGGGCGTTGCGCGGGCGCTACTCAGGCCTGTGCCAGCCGAGCTACGTGCTCGACATTCCCGGCGGCTACGGCAAATCGCCGATCGGACCGAGCTATTTGAGCGCGACGGTGCCGGCGAGGAGTGCCGTGGGAAGTGGAGGATTTCCACGGACGGCGGCATCGACTATCCGCCGCGCTGACCGTCGGTTTTGCGACCAACCGTTTGGCTCCACAGCAGCCGGCGCTACGCCGCCGTCTGTTCCAAGGCGGGAAAATACACCGAGGTTTCGAAGGCATAGCCGCAGGTATCGCACGACCAGGTGTGGCGCACGCAGCGTTCGTTGAGATGCTCCGACCAGTCGGGCGCCAACAGCCAAGCGCTGCATTGCGGGCAGATGTTCTTGTCGTGGGTGATCAGGCGGGCGCGTTCGGCGAGATTGGAATGCAGCGTCATGTTTGATCCTCCGCTCGTATCCCGCCCCTCGACATTCGAAGTTCTGCACGCTAGGTCCCGACAACAAACGCTCCCCATGCAGGACCTAGCGGCCGTCTGTGGCGCCGGCGTGACCGAAGTGCGGAATTTGTGCGGCGGGCGATGAAAAATCGTGCCGCGGCGCTTATCTCATCGTACCAGGAAGACGCGCGAGGTCAAGACAGCGAGTTGCTGCAATGTGAATAAAGCTTGCCCGACAAATAAACTTGCCCGACAAACAAAGCGTGTTGCGCTCGCCGCGCTCGCGGCTGGCGCTCTCGCCGTTTCCAGCGTCGCGGCAGTCGCGCAACTCGGCGCCATCGGCCAGCCGCCGCCCTATATGGCGCCGCACCCTAATCCGAGCGGATCTTATACGGTGCCGCAGGCGCCGGAAGTTCCAGTCTCGCCGACCACGCCGGGCACGCTGCCCGGCACTTTGCCGGGGCCAGGGGCGACGCCGCTGGTCGGCACTCCCGGTTGCCTGCCGCCCGGCACGACGGACTCGACCGGTCAAATTCCCGTCGGCGCGCCGCCGAACAACAGCGTCTACGCCGGCTGTCCGAAGCAAATCCGCTCGGTGAGGCGGTCGCGCCGGATCAGTCGGCACCGAAGCGCGGCGCACGGCGCTCGAGAAATGCGGTGACGCCTTCGCGGAAGTCGCGTGTGCCGGCGGATTTCACGAAATCTATCGCGTTCGGCGTCGAGCTGGGCGTCGAACGAAGTGTTCGGCGCCTGATCGATCAGGCGCTTGAGCGATGCGTACGCCTGCCGCGGGCCGGCCGGCGATGCGTTGCGCCAGCGCTTCGACCTCGGCGGCGAGTTGATCGTTGCTGACAACCCGGTTGACGAGTCCGAGCCGCTCCGCGGCGCGCGCGTCTATGGCATCGCCGAGCATGAGCCATTCGAGCGCGCGGCGCGGCCCGATCAGCCGCGTCACCGACGCCGTGGTGCCGCCGTCGGGATTGGTGCCGAGCTTGGTGTAGGCCGGCACGAACAGGGCATCCTCGGCGGCGATCACGAAGTCGCAGGCGAGCGCGAGGCCAAGCCCGCCGCCCGCTACGGCGCCGTGGACGCCGGCGATCACAATCGCATCCATGCCGCGTATGTTGCGGATGATGCGATGAAACGATGCGATCAGCGCGCCGACGATCTCCGGCGCGCGCTCACCGGCGGCCTTGAATATGCCGACGTCGCCGCCGGCCATGAAGGCGCGTCCGGCGCCCGTCAGGGTGACGACGCGCAGCGCCGGATCGCGCGCCAGCCGCTCGAACGCGTCCGCCAGTTCGCGGCCGAGCGCGTCGTCGAGCGCATTCAAACGGTCGGGCCGGTTGAGCGTGACCCGCGCGATGCCGTCGGCGACGGCAACCAGCAGCAAATCCGGTTGCGGCATGGCTTCCTCCCAAGTCCGCGCATTTGTCATTCCGGCGCGGCTGATCTAGTGTCACGCAAAAATGAATCCAACTCAATATGGGAGGACACGATGCCCGAGGACGCCATGCCCGACGTGATGCCCGTCGTGCGGCAGGAGCTGAAAGGGCAGGCGCTGTGGCTCACGATCGATCGCGAAGGGCGCCGCAACGCGCTCAATGAAGCGGTGCTGAACGGCCTGCGCGCCGGCATCGCCGCCGCGGCCGAGACCGCGGGGGTCCGCGCCGTCGTCATCACTGGCGCCGGCGAGCGGGTGTTCTGCGCCGGCGGCGACCTCAAGCCCGATGCGGAAGGCGATCCGTTCAGTACTGATCCGGCCGAGCGCGACAGTCCGGTGGTCAAATTGTTCCGCGCCATCGTCGATTGCCCGCTGCCGGTGATCGCCCGTGTCAATGGCCATGCGCTCGCCGGCGGGTTCGGCCTCGTCTGCGCCTGCGATTTTGCGGTCGTCGCCGAGCATGCCAAGCTCGGCACGCCCGAGGCGCGCATTGGCATTTTTCCGATGATGATCCTGCCGTTCATGCTGCGCACAATGCCGCGGCGCAAGCTATTGGAAATGTGCGTGACCGGCGAGCCGATCACGGCGGCGGAGGCGCTCGCGCACGGCATGGTCAACAACGTGGAGCCGCTCGCTGCGCTCGACGACAAGGTCAACGCGCTGGTCGCTTCAATCGCGGCGTCGTCGCCGAGCGCGATCGCGATCGGCCGGCGCGCCATCGCGACGATCGACGGGCTGTCGCTCGATGCGGCGCTTGAATATACGCAGCGCGTACTGCCGCAGCTCGCCCGCACCGAGGATGCCCGCGAGGGCTTCAAGGCGTTCAACGAAAAACGGGCGCCGGTGTGGCGCGGCCGGTGAGCGCTATGGCGAAACGAAGCACCCTCCGCATCGGCTGCGCCTCGGCGTTCTGGGGCGATAGTTCGGCCGGCGCCGAGCAGCTGGTGCGCCGCGGCGACATCGACTTTCTGGTGTTCGACTATCTCGCCGAGATCACTATGTCGCTGTTGGCACGCGCGCGCGCCCGCAAGCCTGAGCTCGGCTACGTGCCGGATTTCGTCGAGGCGCTGGCGCCGCTCCTCGCCGAGATCAAACAAAAAAACATCCGCGTCGTCTCCAATGCCGGCGGCATCAATCCGCACGCGGCGGCCGCGGCGTTGCGCGACCGCGCCGCCGCGGCCGGGGTCGAATTCACGATCGCCGTCGTCACCGGCGACGATCTGATGGAGCGCGCCGACGAGGTCCGCGCCGCCGGCGTGCGGGAAATGTTCTCCGGCGCGCCGCTGCCGGAAAAACTCGCCAGCATGAACGCGTACCTCGGCGCCCAGCCGATCGCGCTCGCGCTCGCGCGCGGCGCCGACATCGTCATCACCGGGCGCTGCGTCGATTCCGCCGTCACGCTCGCCCCGCTGGTGCATACGTTCGGCTGGTCGTGGACCGATTACGACCGGCTGGCGCAGGGTAGCCTCGCCGGCCATCTGATCGAATGCGCCGCGCAAACGACCGGCGGTCTGTTCACCGACTGGCGCGACGTGCCCGGCTGGGACGACATGGGCATGCCGATCGTCGAGTGCGCCGCCGACGGCGCGTTCGTCGTGTCGAAACCCGCCGGCACCGGCGGGCTCGTGAGCCCGCTCTCGGTCGGCGAGCAGATGCTCTACGAGATCGGCGATCCCGGTTCCTACATTCTGCCCGACGTCGTGTGCGATTTCCGCGGCGTGACCATGACCGCGTGCGGGCCGGACGAGGTGCGGGTCGTCGGCGCCCGCGGCCGTGCGCCGACGCCGACGCTGAAGGTGAGCGCGACCTGGCCCGACGGTTTTCGCGTGATGGGAACGCTCACCGTCGGCGGCTACGAAGCGGCCGAGCGCGCGCGGCGCGCCGGCGAAGCCATCCTGGCGCGGGTGCGCCGGCTTGTCGCGACGCGCGGCCTCGCCGACTTTGCTGAGACCTCGATCGAGGTGATCGGCGCCGAGACCATGTACGGGCCGTGGCGGCGCCCCGAGGCGGCGGCCAATCGCGAGGTCGTGCTGAAAGTCGGCGCGCGGCATGCCGACCCGCAGGCCCTGGAAATCCTCGCCCGCGAGCTGGCGCCGTCAGGCTCGTCGATGGCACAGGGCATTACCGGATTTTTTGCCGGCCGGCCGAGCGTGCAGCCGGTGCTGCGCTTGTTCTCGTTTCTGTGGCCGAAGGAAAAACTCACGCCGCTCGTCGATGTGGACGGTACGCGCGTCGAGGTGCCGTTCGCCGCATCGCGGCCGTTCGCAGCGCCCGCGGCCATGCCCGAGCCGCCGCAAGCAATAGAAACGCCGGAGGCCGCCGTGCCGTTGATCGTGCTTGCGGTCGGCCGCAGCGGCGACAAGGGCAATGCGGCCAATATCGGCATCATCGCCCGCAAGGCCGAATATCTGCCGTGGCTGCGTGCGGTGTTGACCGCGAACATGATCAAGGATTGGTTTGCGCATACCGGCGTCGGCAAGGTCGAGCGGTTCGACCTGCCGGGCTTGCATGCGCTCAATTTCATGCTGCACGATGCGCTCGGCGGCGGCGGGGTGGCGTCGTTGCGCGTCGATGCGCAGGGCAAGGCGTTCGCGCAGATGCTGATGGACTTTCCCGTGCCGGTCCCGCTCGATTTGGCCGACGAATTGCGCGTCACGGCCAAGGCGCGCCAGAAGAGTGCGCCATGAGCACCAACCAACAATTCGGCAAGACCGACGAAGAACTCGCCGCGATGCCGTTGACGTTCCGCGACGGCTTGTTCGCCGGACAAACCGTGCTCGTCTCCGGCGCGGGGCGGGGCCTGGGCAAGGCGATCGCGTTCCAGTTCGCGCGGCTCGGCGCCAAGGTCGCACTGTGCGGCCGCGACGCCGCCCGGCTCGAGGCGGTGGCCGCCGCGCTCGCGAAGCTCGGCCCCGACGTGCTCGCTTATCCGATGACGATCCGCGATCCGGAGGCGGTGACCAAACTGTTCGACGCCGTCGGGGAGCGGTTCGGCGCGATCGACGTTCTCGTCAACAATGCCGGCGGCCAATTCCCGCAGGCCGCGATCGACTTCTCGCCGAAGGGCTGGAACGCCGTCATCGACACCAACCTCAGCGGCACCTGGTACATGATGCAGCAGGCGGCGCGGCGCTGGCGCGACGCCGGGCGCGGCGGCCGCATCGTCAACATCGTCGCGGTGATCACCCGCGGCATGCCGGGCGTCGCCCATACCTGTGCCGCGCGCGCCGGCGTGATCGGCCTGTCGAAGACCGTGGCGATCGAATGGGCGCCGCTCGCCATCCAGGTCAACTGCGTCGCGCCCGGGCCGATCGCGACCGAAGGCATGAACGTCTATTCCGAAGAAGCACGCCGCGCCATTCCCAACACCAACCTGATGCGCCGGTTCGGCGACGTGCGCGACATCGCCGACGCCGTCTGCTACCTTGCCGGGCCCTCCGGCGATTTCATCACCGGCGAGGTTTTGACCGTCGATGGTGGCAACCAGATTTGGGGCGATCAATGGACCATCCCGCGGCCGCAATGGTTCGAGGTCATGAGATGAAGCGCGATGGCATCTTCCAATGTTTGTTTTCGTCGCGAAATTCGTGAGTTTGTAGAGCGGGCCGGGCCATGACGGAACGTCCTGTGATCATTGCTGGCGGTGGGATCGGCGGGCTGGCAACGGCCCTCACGCTCCACCAGGTCGGCGTGCCGTGCGTCGTTTTCGAAGCGGTCCGGGAGATGCGTCCGCTCGGCGTCGGTATCAATCTGCAGCCCAATGCAGTGCGCGAACTCTATGATCTGGGCGTCACACGGGAAGATCTCGACCGGGTGGGCCTGCCGGCGAGAGAATGGGCGCTGGTCGGGCTTAACGGCAATGACATCTATTCCGAGCCCCGCGGGCTCCTGGCCGGCTACAACTGGCCGCAATATGCGGTGCACCGCGGTCAGTTCCACATGCTGCTGCATGAAAAAGTGATCGAGCGGATGGGGCCGAGAGGCGGTCCGGCTGGGAAGCCGCGTGACCGGCTATCGAAAGAATTCGGACGGTGGCGTGAATGCGCTGGTCGAACACGCCGACGGCTCGACCTCCGAGTCGAGCGGCGCGCTACTCATCGGCGCTGATGGCATCCACTCCGCAATCAGGGCGCAGATGCACTCCGCTCAGCCGCCGATCCATTGGGGCGGGGCGGTGATGTGGCGCGGCACCACCTGGGCGAAGCCGATACGTACCGGCTCATCCTTCATCGGCCTGGGCACGCATCGCCAGCGGATCGTCTTTTATCCCATCTCCCGTCCCGAACCGCGCACGGGCCTTGCGATGATCAACTGGATCGCGGAGGTCACGATGGACAATGCCGAAGGTTGGAAGCAGAGCGGCTGGTTCCGGCAGGCGAGCGTCGGCGACTTCGTCCACTATTTCACGAGCTGGATCTGGGACTGGCTCGACGTCCCCGCCTTGATCAAACAAGCGGAAATCGTCTTTGAAAACCCGATGATCGACCGTGATCCCGTGCCGACTTGGCGGGACGGTCCGGTGGTTCTGCTCGGCGACGCCGCGCACGCGATGTATCCAACCGGTTCCAATGGCGGCAGCCAGGCCATCGTCGATGCCCGTCGTTCTGGGGGCCGCCATGGTCGAGCATGGGGTCGACGCAGGAAGCGCTTGCCGCCTATGACGAGAAGCTATGCGGCCCTATCTCGCAACTCATCCTGCGCAACCGCGGCGCCGGGCCGTTCGGGCTCCTCAATATCGTCGATGAACGTTGCGGCGGTACATTCGACAACATCGACAATGTCATCCCGCCCGAGGAGCGTACCGAATTCATGGCGGCCTACAAGGCCGCCGCGGGCTTTGCCATTGAAAAGCTCAACACAGGCGCCGCAGACCATCCCCAACGGCGTGCATGTCCCCACCGCACGCGCTGCGTCGGGTGCGTAACGCGTGCTGCAGAAGGACATGAGCTGATTAGACTGCTCATCGACCTCATTCGATTCGGGGGTCTAACCCTTCATCAACTCCCCGCCGATGATCAGCCGCCGGATTTCCGAGGTGCCGGCGCCGATCTCCAACAATTTGCTGGCGCGGTGGAGGCGGCTGATCTCGGTTTCGCGCATGTAGCCGGAGCCGCCGAAGATCTGCATGGCGTGGTCGATTACCTTGGTGCAGCCTTCGGCGGCGTAGAGGATGCAGGACGCGGTGAGCTTGTGGATTTCGCCGCGGCCGCCGGCGCCGATGTCGAGGTCGTTGGCTTCGGCGAGCGTGCGGTAGCAGAAGGTCCGCATGGTCTCGATAATGGTGTACATGTCGGCGAGCTTGGCCTGGATGAGCTGAAACTCGCCGATCCGCTTGCCGAACTGTTGGCGCGTCTTGGCGTAATCGAGCGCCAGCGCGAAGGCGCGCTCCGCCATGCCGAGACTGACGAGCGCGCCGATCGCGCGCTCGAGATCGAGCCCGCTCATCACCACCGCGACGCCGGCGTTCTCTTCGCCGACGCGGTTTTCGACCGGCACACGGCAATTGTCGAACACCAGTTCCGCGGTGGTGCTGCCGCGAAAGCCCATCTTGTCGAGTTTTTGTGCGACCGCGAAACCGGGGAATCCGCGTTCGACCACGAAGGCAGAGATGCCCTTGGCGCCGCGCGCCCTGTCGGTCTTGGCGTATATGAGGAGCACGTCGGCGACCGGGCCGTTGGTGATGAACATTTTGCGGCCGTTGAGCACGTAATGGTCGCCGTCGCGCCGCGCTGTCGTGCTCATGGAGCCGAGGGCGTCGGAACCGGCGCCCGGCTCGGTGAGGCCGAGCGCGCCGATGGCCGAGCCGTCGCACAGCCGCGGCAGATAGCGGGTGCGAATTTCGTCGGAGCCGTTGCGGGCGATGTTGTTGAGGCACAGATTTTCGTGCGCGATGTAGGAGAGCGCGATCGCCGGATTCCAGCGCGCCAGCCCTTGAGTGATGAGGCCCGAGGTGAAAAAATCGCCGCCGGCGCCGCCGAGCTGCGTCGGCACGGTGACGCCGAGAAATCCCATGCGGGCGAGTGCCGGCATCGCCTGCGGCGGCCACCACTCCTCGTCGTCCATGCGCTGCTGCAGCGGCCATAACTCGGCCCGCGCGAAGCGGTCGCTGACCGTGAGAATCTCCTCCTGATCGGCGCTCAGCCGGAAGCCGTTGGCGGCGAACTGACCGGTGCGCGCCTGCGCGTCTGCAACAGCCATGTCTGCAACAGTCATGCGCAATTCCTCCCTCGAGCTTTTGTCGCGGCACCATAGCGCGGGCCGCGTTGACAGGACAAAGTGAAGCGTATTCAATATGCGTAATCAAGAGCCGGCGACAGAAAAGAATCGTGCCGGGCCCTACGGGAGGATCAAAACGGCATGCGCCGGTTCCGCCATCCACGATCTTTGGCCGGCTGCGCCTGATGCCCGCCATCAGCCCCGAGCGGATGCGCGACCGCTACGAGACCATACTCGCGGCGGCGTCCCGCGCGTTCGCGGAAAAAGGCTACGAGACCACCTCGATCACGGAAATTGCGCGGGCGGCGGAAGTGTCCGACGGCCTGATCTACAAATATTTCACCAACAAGCGCGACCTGTTGGAGCACGTTCTGCGCGCGTTCTATGAACGCATCATCGAAGATCTCGCCGCCAAGGTGGCGCGGGGCCGAGGAATTCGGCGAGCAGCTTTACATCCTGATCAGCGAGCATTTGTTGACTTTCGTCGCCGAGCGCGATCTGTGCCGGTTGTTCATATCCGAAGTGCGGATCGCCAGCGATTATCGCGGCTCGGCGATCCAGCAGCTCAACCGGCGTTACACCTCGATCCTGATCGACATGGTCGATGCGGCGGTGGCGAGCGGCGAGATCCCAAAAGACATCGATCCGCGGGTGGTGCGCGACATGCTGTTCGGCGCCATCGAGCACGCGGCGTGGCGTCACACCATCGGCAAGCGGCCGATCGACGTGACGGCCATCGCCCGCGCCATGACCGATGTTTTCCTGAACGGGCTCGCCCCGCAAATGGCGAAGGGGCGGCCATGACGGCGAGGGTAGAAGCGCCGCGCGACGGCTGGCCGTTCAAGAGCGTGCTCATCGCCAATCGCGGCGAGATCGCGCTGCGCATTCTGCGCACGGTCAAGGCGCTCGGCCTGGAAGCGGTCGTGGTCTATCACGCAGCCGACATGGCAACACCGGCGGTCAAGGCGGCGGACCGCGCGATCGAGATCACCGGCGCGTCGCCGGTCGCGGCTTATCTCGACGGCATGCAGATCATTGCTGCGGCGGTCGCGAGTGGCGCCGGCGCCATTCATCCGGGTTACGGCTTTCTGTCGGAGAACGCCCATTTTGCCCGGCAGGTCACGGAGGCGGGGCTTGTCTTTGTCGGGCCGACGGCGGAAGCGATCGAGTTGATGGGCGACAAGGTCCGCGCCCGCGCCTTTGTCGCCGCCCGCGGCTTTCCGGTCGCGCCGTCGGCGATCGAGGACGACGATCCGGCGACATTCGCCGAGCGCGCGCTGGCGGTCGGCTTTCCACTGTTGATCAAGCCGGCCGCCGGCGGCGGCGGCAAGGGCATGCGCATCGTCCGTGACGCGGCGCTGCTCGCCGAGGAGATCGTGCGCGCCCGCAGCGAGGGCGCGCGCTATTTCGGCGACGGCCGGCTCTATGTCGAGCGCTATGTCGAGCGGCCGCGCCATATCGAGGTGCAGGTCATCGGCGATGCCCACGGCAATGTCGTGCATCTGTTCGACCGCGAATGCTCGGTGCAGCGCCGGTTTCAGAAGATCGTCGAGGAGGCGCCGTCGCCGGCGCTCGATGCTAAAGAGCGTGCGCGGATTTGCGACATCGCCGCCGGCATCGCCCGCGCCGCCGGCTACCGCAATGCCGGCACCATCGAGTTCATCTACGGCAATGGCGAACTTTATTTTTTGGAAATGAACACGCGGCTGCAGGTGGAGCATCCGGTGACCGAGATGGTCACCGGCATCGATCTGGTAGCTACGCAGCTCGCCGTCGCCGCCGGCGAGAAGCTGCGCTTTACGCAAGCCGATCTGCGCATCGACGGCCACGCCATCGAGTACCGCATCTATGCCGAAAGTCCCGCGCGCGGCTTCGTGCCGACGACCGGGCGCATCGCCAAGCTGCGTTGGCCGGAAGGGCCCGGCGTGCGCGTCGATTGCGGCGTGGCGCAGGGGCAGACGGTGACGGCCGCATTCGATCCCATGCTGGCGAAGCTCATCGTCTATGGCGGCGACCGCGACGAGGCGCGCCGGCGCGGCCATGACGCGCTTAGCCGGCTCGCGGTGCTCGGCTGCGAGACCAACACCGCATTCCTGCGCCGGCTGACTGCGGACGCCGATTTTGCCGCGGCGCGGCTGCACACGGGCTTTCTGGACGAGCATCCGGACATCGCCGCCGAGCCGGCGGTGAGCGCCGATCTGGCGGTAAAGCTGATCGCGGCGGCCGCGCTGTCGACCCGTGCGACCCGCGACGCTGCCGACGCGGTGCCGGAGATTTTTGCCGCCATGGGTGCCTGGAGGAACTGATGACGGTGCCGCAGGTCTTGAAGCATGCGCTGTCGGTGCCGGTCATCGGCGCGCCGATGTTTCTGGTGTCGTTCCCGCCGCTGGTGAAGGCGCTGTGCCGCGCCGGCGTGGTCGGCGCCTTTCCGCACGTCAATGCGCGGCCGTCCGAACAGCTCGACCAATGGCTGACCGAGATCGAGACCGATCTGCGCGCTTATAAGAGCGAGCATCCGCAAGCCAAGGTCGGGCCGCACGCGGTCAATCTGATCGTGCACCGGACCAATCCGCGCTACGAGCCAGATCTGGACATCGTCGTCGCGCACAAGGTGCCGATGGTGATCACCTGCCTCGGCGATCCGCGCCGGGCCATCGCGGCGGTGCACAGCTATGGCGGCACCGTATTCTGCGACGTGATCAATGCGCTGCACGCGCGCAAGGCGATCGACGCGGGGGCCGACGGCCTCATCTGCGTCGGCGGCGGCGCCGGCGGCCACGCCTCCAGTCAGAGCGCGTTTTCGCTGGTGCGCGAGGTGCGTGAGTTCTGGGACGGCTGCCTCGTCCTCGGCGGCAGCATCAGCGATGGCCATCAAATCCGCGCCGCCGAGGTGCTCGGCGCCGACTTCGCCTACATGGGCACGCGCTTCATCGCGACCAGGGAATCGCAGGCGCAGGACGCCTACAAACAGATGATCGTCGATTCAGGCGTCAAGGACATCATCTATTCCGACCGCTTCTCCGGCGTGTTCGCGAACTTTTTGTTGCCGTCGATCACCCGCTACGGCATCGATCCCGAGACGCTGCCGAAAAAATCGCCGGACATGAGCCACTTGGCGAACTCCGAGGCGCGCACCTGGAAGGACATTTGGAGCGCGGGGCACGGCATCGCCACCATTCACGACGTGCCGAGTGTCGCCGATCTGATCGAGCGGCTCGCAGCCGAATATCGCGCCGCCTGCGCGGTGCCGGCGAGCCCAGCATTGGCGGCGTCCTGATGCGGCACACCTTCGTCATCGCCGATGCCGAACATGAAGTCTGGCTCTCGCGCCAGGGCGATAGCTACGTGCTGCACGTCGGGGAGCAAGCCGTGCCGGTGGCGCTGAACGCGGACGGCGAGACGCTGCGTGCCGGCGCGGAGACATTGCCCGTCCTGGTCGCGGCTGATGGCGATCTCGTCCACATTCATATCGACGGTGCAACCTATACGCTCCGTTATGTCGATCCGGTCCGGCGCTACGGCGCGCATGCTGGCGGCGGCGCGGACGACACCGCCGAAGCGCCGATGCCGGGTGTGGTCATCGCCGTTCATGTCGGCGAGGGCCAGCGCGTGGCGCCGGGCGAGACGCTCCTCGTGATCGAGAGCATGAAGCTCGAGACCGCGATCAAGGCGTGGCGCGACGGCGACGTCGCCGCGGTCCATGTCGCGGTCGGGCAGGCCTTCCAGCGCGGCGCGCCGCTCGTTACGCTGGCGCCGCAGGCGGAGGTCTGACGATGCGCCGCATCGACAGCCGGATCGATGTCGCCTCGGAGGAGTTCAGGCTCAACCGCGCCCACAACTACGGCCTGGCGCAGACGCTTCATGCGCGCCAGCAGGCGGCGCGGCGCGAACGCCCGGCGCGCGATCTCGAACGCCTGGCGCGGCAGAACAAAATGTTCGTGCACGACCGCATCGAGCTTTTGCTCGATCCCGGCACGCCGTTTCTCGAACTCTCGACGCTCGCCGCCAACTCGGAATACGGCGGCGAGGTGCCGGGCGCCGGCATCGTCAGCGGCATCGGCATCGTCAACGGCCGCGAGGTCGTCATTCACGCCGACGACGCCAGCGTGAAGGGCGGCGCCTGGTATCCGCTGTCGGTGAAAAAAATCGTCCGCACGCTCGACATCGCCATCGAGAACCGGCTGCCGGTCGTGCATTTGTGCGACAGCGCCGGCGGCTTCCTGCCGCTGCAGGCGCATGTGTTCGCCGACCGTTATCTCGCCGGGCGCATCTTCCGCAACCAGGCGATCCTGTCGAAACTCGGCGTGCCGCAGGTCGCGATCGTGCTCGGGCATTGCACCGCGGGCGGCGCCTACGTGCCGGCGCTCTCCGAATACAACGTCATCGTGCGCGGCACCGGCGCCATCTTTCTCGGCGGCCCGCCGCTCGTCAAAGCGGCGACCGGCGAGGACGTCACGGTCGAAGAATTGGGCGGCGCCGACGTGCACACCCGCATCTCCGGCACCGCCGATTATCCGGCGGTGAGCGAGGAGCAGGCGATCGCGATCTCGCGCGAACTCATCGGCCAGACCGCGCGGCCGCAAAAACTCGATGTCGAGCGCATCGCGCCGGAGCCGCCTTATTACGATCCCGACGAGCTTTATGGCGTCATTCCGCGCGACATCAAGGTGCAGTTCGACGTGCGCGAGGTGATCGCGCGGCTCGTCGACGGCAGCCGCTTTCACGAATATCAGCCGGCCTATGGCACGACGCTGATTTGCGGCTTCGCCCATATCTGGGGCTTCAAGGTCGGCATCCTCGGCAACAACGGCGTCCTGTTCAACGATTCGTCGCTCAAGGGCGCGCACTTCATGCAGTTGTGCGACCAGAGCCGGGTGCCGATGATTTTTCTGCAGAACATCACCGGCTACATGGTCGGGCGCGATTACGAGCATCGCGGCATCACCAAGGACGGCGCCAAGATGATCATGGCGGTGTCCGGCGTCGAAGTGCCGAAGATCACCGTGATCTGTAACGGTTCGTTCGGCGCCGGCAATTACGGCATGGCCGGCCGCGCGTTCGATCCGCGCTTTCTGTTCATGTGGCCGCAAAGCCAGATTTCGGTGATGGGCGCCGAGCAGGCCGCCAACGTTTTGGCCGACGTCAAAATCCGCCAGCTGTCGCGGCAGGGCAAGACCTTGTCGGTCGAGGAGATCGCCGCCATCCGCGAGCCGATCCTGGAGGAATACCGCGCCCAATCCGACGCCTATTTTTCGACCTCGCATCTGTGGGACGACGGCATTCTCGATCCGGTCGATACCCGCAACGCGCTCGGCATGAGCGATCAGCGTTGCGCTCAATGCGCCGATCGACCGCCCGCATTACGGCGTGTTCCGGATGTGAGAGAGCGAGGGCGCGATGATGCAATCCGGGCAGCAGACAACAGCGAGGCGATCCTGCGCTGCCGGGACATCGAATTGTCGTTCGGCGGCCTGCGCGCGCTCAAGGGCGTGTCGCTGGACATCGCCGAGGGGCAGATTTTCGGACTGGTCGGGCCCAACGGCAGCGGCAAGACCAGCATGGTCAATGTCATCACCGGCTTCTATCGGCCGGCGTCGGGCAGCGTGAACCTGTTCGGCCGGGAGGTGATCGGGCTCAAGCCGCACCGCATCGCCGCGCGCGGCGTCGCCCGCACGTTCCAGAATCTCGCGCTGTTTCGCGGCATGACGGTGCTCGACAACATTCTGCTCGGCCGCCACATCCATATGGGCGCGAGCGCACTCGCAAGCCTGTTCTACTGGGTCTGCGCGGCGCGCAGTGAAGTCGCGCACCGCCGCGTGGTCGAAGAATTGATCGACTTCATGCAAATCCAGGACATCCGCGACGAGCCGGTCGAGGTCATTCCGCTCGGCATGCAGAAGCGGGTCGAACTTGCGCGCGCGCTCGCGGCCGAGCCAACGCTGCTCATTCTCGACGAGCCGATGGCCGGCATGAACCAGGAAGAGAAGGAGTATATCGCCCGCTTTATTCTGGATGCCCGCGAGGAGCGCCACACCACCATCCTTCTGATCGAGCATCACATGGATGTGGTGACCGCGCTGTGCGACCACGTCCTGGTGCTGAGCTATGGCGAAGCCATCGCCGAGGGCGAGCCCAACGAGACCATCGCGGACCCGCGCGTGGTGGCGGCCTATCTCGGCGAGCGCGCCGCCGCCCGGCGCGCGGAGGCGGCAACATGACCGCGGCGCTGCGGCTTCCGTTGAAGGTGTCGTCATGGCCGGTCACGCCGGACGGCAAGCCTGCGACGTTGGTCGCGGCGCTGGCGTGCAATGCGGCGGAGGAGGGCGGCCGCGCCGCCTACCGCGAGCGCGACCGCGGCGTGTGGCTGGAGCGCAGCTGGGCCGACATGTTCGCTGAGGTGATCGCGCTTGCGGCGGAACTGGAGGCGCTCGGCCTCGGCCCCGAGCAGGCGCTCATCGTGATCGGCGACAACCGCACGCGGCTCTATGGCGCGTGCCTCGCGGCGATGGCGCTGCGGGCGTTTCCCGCGCCGGTGTTTCCCGACGTGCCGCCCGACGAGCTCTTGGCCTATACGCGCCACGGCGCGCCGCACATCGCCGTCGCCGAAGATCAGGAACAGGTCGACAAGCTTCTGGAGCTGCGCGACCGTATCGGCCGGCCGACCACGATCCTTTACGACGATCCGCGCGGCCTCTCCGGCTACAAGGCCGAGGGCCTCATCTCGCTCGACGCCGCGGTCGCGCGCGGCCACGCGCTGATCGCCGCTAATCCGGCGCGCGCGGCCGATCTGGTCGGGCGAGCGCAGGCGGACGATATCGCGGTGCTTCTGCATTCTTCCGGCACGACCGGCGCGCCCAAGGGCGTGCCGCTGCGCCACCGCAACATCATCGCCGGCGTCGGCAACGCGACCGCGGGCGGTTATTTCCAGGGGCACGAGGAGCATTATGCCTATCTGCCGATGGCGTGGGTCGGCGACCTCGTGTTCACGCTCGGCGCCGGGACGCTGTTGCGCTTCACCACCAACATTCCGGAACGGCAGGAAACCGTGCTGCGCGACATGCGCGAGGTGGCGCCGACGATCTATCTCGCGGCGCCGCGCGCTTGGGACAATATGCTCACCCGCATCCAGATCGGCATGGCGGAATCGACGCCGTTCAAACGCCGGCTGTTCGATTATTTCATGCCGCGCGCGATCGAGATCGAGCGCCGCCGGCTCGCCGGCAAGGCGCCGACGCTGACGGAACGGTTGTTTGGCGCCTGCGGCGAAGTGCTGATGTTCGGCCCGCTGAAAGATTTTCTCGGCATGACCCGCACGCGGCGCGCCTATACCGGCGGCGAAGCGATGGGCGAGGATACGTTTCTGTTCTTCCGCGCGCTCGGCATCAATCTCAAGCAGTTTTACGGCCAGACCGAAACCGCGGCGCTGACCGCCGCGCAGCCCGACGGCGGCGTGACGCTGCACGGCGTCGGCCTGCCGATGCCGGGCGTCGACGTCAAGATCGACGACAGCGGCGAAATCCTGGTGCGGTCCGGCTCGGTGATCGATGCTTATTTCGACGATCCCGCGGCGAGTGAAAAGGCGCTGGTCGACGGCTGGCTGCACACCGGCGATGCCGGCTATCTCGAGCCGAACGGGCAACTCGTGGTGCTGGGGCGCGTCAGCGAAGTGGTGCGCACGGCGGGGGGCGAGCGCTTCATCCCGAACTACATCGAGAACCGCATCAAATTCAGCGCCTATGTCCGCAGCGTCGCCGTGATCGGCGCCGGCCGCGACGAATTGACCGCAATCGTCTGCATCGATCTCGAAGCGGCCGGGCACTGGGCAGAGGGGCAGGGCGTCACTTTCACCTCCTATGCGGACCTCTCGCAGAAGCCGGAGATTTGCGGGCTCATCGCCGGCGTGCTGCGCCACGTCAATGAGACCCTGCTGGAGCCGCTGCGCATCCGCCGCTTCGTCAATCTGCACAAGGAATTCGACGCCGACGACGGCGAGATCACGCGCACCCGCAAACTGCGGCGCAACGTCATCGAGGAACGCTATGCCGGCGTGATCGGCGCGCTTTATTCGGGCGCGCGCTCGGTCGTGGAGAATACCCGCATCACCTACGAGTTCGGCGAGATCGGCACGATCAGCCGGACGCTTGCGGTTTGCGAGGTGGGCTAGCACGATGGATTACTGGCTGCTCGGCGAGCTTGCGATCACCGGCGCCCTGGTCGGCGCGATGTACGGCCTCGTCGCGCTCGGCATCGTGCTGATCTATAAGACCTCGGGCACCGCCAATTTCGCCCAGGGCGCCATCGCCATGATGGGCGCCTATCTTGCTTGGGCATTCTCAAGCGCGATCGGCCTTCCCGTCTGGATCGGGATTCCGATCGCCGTCGTCGTGATGTTCGGCTTCGGCATCCTGGTCGAACGCACCATCCTCCGCCGCATGATCGGCCAGCCGGTGATCATGGTGATCATGCTGACCTTCGGGCTCGAACTTTTGTTGCGCGGCGCGGTGCCGGGCTTTCTCGGCTCGGCGGTGAAGCGGCTGAGCCTGGGGATTCCGCAGGCCCCGGTGTTTCTCGGCGAGATGCTGATCAACCGCGCTTATCTGGTCGGCGGCGGCGTTTCCGCGCTGCTGATCGTCGCGGCGATCGTGCTGTTCAATTCCCGGCTCGGCATCATGATGCGGGCGGTGTCCGACGATCAAACCGCATCGTGGTCGGTCGGTATCCGGGTCGAGCGCGCGATCGCCATCGCCTGGGGGCTTTCGGCCGTCGCGGCGACGTTCGCCGGCATTCTATGGGGCAGCATGCAGGGGGTCGATTGGAGCCTGTCGCTCTTGCTGATGAAAGCGCTCGCGATCGCCATTCTCGGCGGCCTCGACAGCATTCCAGGCGTTTTGGTTGCGGCCGAGATCGTCGGCGTCTGCGAAAGCCTCGCCACCGGCGTGCTCGACCCCATGATCGGCGGCGGCACCCGCGACATCGTTGCCTCCGTCATCATCGTCATCACCCTGCTGATCCGGCCCTACGGCCTGTTCGGCCACGAGCAGATCGAGAGGGTGTGATGTTCTACCGGCGCGCCGGCATCCGTCACACCACCTACCGGGAGGAGCGGCAGCTGTGGCCGTTGCCGTTCGACCGCTTTCTGGTCGGACTGGTCGCCGCCTTGTTGATCGTCGCGCCGTTCGTCGTCGACCGACTTTATCTCGTCGCTTATCTCCTGCCCTGGCTGATCTGGTCGTCGGCGGCGCTCGGCCTCAATCTGTTGATGGGCGGCGCCGGCCAAATTCATCTCGGCTACGGCGCGGTAATGGCGATCGGCGCCTATACCAGCGTGCATCTGGTCCGCTTCGGCACGCCGTTCGAACTCGCCATGCTGGGCGGCGGATTGGCGAGCGCGGCGATCGGCTCGATCTTCGGCTTCGCCGCGCTGCGGGTCAAAAGCCTCTATCTCGCCATGGCGACGATCGCGATGCAGTACATCGTCGATTTCGTCATCACCCACGTGCCCGGCATCTCAGGCGGCGGCATGGCCTCGCTCGAGGTGCCGCCGGTGCGCTTCCTCGGCATTTTGATCGAAGGCGACCTGCCGACCTATTTCATGGCGCTCGCGGTCTGCGCGGTGGTCGCGCTGTTCATGCTCAATGTCGGACGTACCGCGTTCGGCCGCGCGCTCGCGGCGGTGCGGGAAAAGGACTACGCCGCCGAGATCATCGGCATCGACACCTTCAAGTACAAGCTGCTTGGCGTTCTGGTCGAGTTCGTTCATCGGCGGCGTGATCGGGGCCGTGCTGGTGGTGTGCTATCTGCGCAGCGTCTCGCCGGAGCAGTTCAATCTCGATCTGTCGATCCAGCTTCTCGCCATGGTGATCGTCGGCGGGCTCGGCAGCGTGCTCGGCTCCTTCTTCGGCGCCGGGCTTATTCTGTTCGCGCCCATCGTCTTTAACAATCTGATCGGCGCCGGCGCCGACCGGCTCGGGATTTCGATCGGCGCCGATCTGCGCGCGCACCTGCCGCTGATGCTCTACGGTGCGCTGATCGTCGCGTTTCTGGTGGTCGAGCCGCTGGGCCTCGCCAAGATCTACGACAATGTCCGCAATTACTTTCTGGTCTGGCCGTTCCGCCATGCCCGGAGGTGACAGTGAGCCGCGGCCGGCGCGGTGCCATCAAGCCGGTGACAACTCGGGAGGACGACATGAGACTGACACGGCGTAGCTTCGTCGCCACCACGGCGGCCACCGCGCTGACCGGCCTTCGTTTCAGCATGCGTTCGGCCGTCGCGGCCGACGAGAAAGTCATCAAGTTCGGCATGCCGCAGGACTTCACCAAGATCTACACCTTCGTGACGGCGGAATACAGCCAGGGCCAGCGCGACTATTTCTCGCTCGTCAACGGCCGCGGCGGCGTCAATGGCTACAGGATCGATGCCGAGGTGAGCGATCACGCCAACGATCTGCCGCGTGCCATCGAAGCCTATGAACGATTGAAGCGCGAGGGCATGGTGCTGATCGATCCGTTGTCGACGCCGGTCGCCCGCGCGCTGGTGTCGCGCGCGCTCGAGGACAAGATCAACCTCGTCACCGCGTTTTCCGGCCGCAGCGATGCCGCCGACGGCGCGGTGTTTCCCTATGTGATGCCGCTGTCGCCGAACTATTGGACGCAGGCCGGGCTGATCGTCGATTTCTTCCGTCAGACGGACAAGGATCTCAAGGGCAAGAAGATCGTGCTGGTCCATATCGACACGCCGTTCGGCAAGGAGCCGATCCCGATCTTCCAGGCGCTCGGCCAAAAACTCGGTTACAGCTTCGAGACCTTCCCCTATACGCCGCCGGGCAACGACCAGTCCGCGATCTGGCCGCAGGTGCGGCGCGCCAAGCCGGATTGGGTGGTGTTCTGGGGCGCCGGTGTCGGTCAGACCACGGCGCTCTCCGAAGCGGTCCGCAACGGCATTCCGATGGACCGCATGTCGTCGAGCGTGTGGATTTCCGAATCCGACATGGACGTGGCCGGCAAGGACGCCACCAAAGGCGTGCTCAAGTTCGAGCCGTGCGCCAGCGGCCGCAGCCCGAAAGTCATCGCCGACATCATCAAGGAGGTCGCCGGCAAGGGGAAGGGCGCCGGCCCGGAAGCCAAGATCGGCACCTCCTATTACAATTACGGGGTGATGATGGCGGCGATCATGACCGAAGGCGTCCGCGTCGCGTTCCAGAAAAATCCCAACGGTCCGATCACCGGGCCGTGGCTTAATGACGGGCTCACCGCCATCACCGATTTCACTGCCGAGGGTCTTTTGCCGGCAATGACGGTGACCAAAGACGACCACCAGGGCGGCGGCAAGGGCCGCATCGCGCGCTGGGACGGCACCAAGTTCGTGCCGCAGACCGATTGGTTCTCCGCCAATCAGGATGTGGTCTGGGCGGAGATCAAAAAGTCCGCGGCAGCGTTCAAGGCGAACGGCAAATAAGCGACGCGCATGCTGCTTCGCCTCAACAACATCGAAGTCGCTTATGACCGCGTGTTCCTGGCGGTCAAAAGCATTTCGATCGACGTTCCCGAGGGGGGCCTCGTTGCCCTCCTCGGCGCCAATGGCGCCGGCAAGTCGACGACACTCAAGGCGATCAGCGGCCTGCTGCGGCCCGAGCGCGGCGAGGTGACGAGGGGCGAGATCGCCTTCGCCGGCAAAAATCTGCTCGCGCTCGATCCGCCGCAGCGGGTGCGGCTCGGGCCTCGCGCATGTGCTCGAAGGCCGCCGCGTATTCGTGCATCTTGACGCCGCGCGAGAACCTGTTGGCGGCGACCTCGATGCATCGTGACCGCGCCCATGTCGAGCGCCTCTTGGAGCGCACCTTCGCCTGGTTTCCGCGGCTCGCCGAGCGCGCCGACGCCCAGGCCGGCTATCTCTCCGGCGGCGAGCAGCAGATGCTGGCGATCGGCCGGGCGCTGATGACCGAGCCGAAACTGTTGCTGCTCGACGAGCCGAGTCTCGGGCTCGCGCCCATGCTGGTCGACGAGATCGTCGACATCATCAAGCGCGTCAATACCGAGGGCAAGGTCGCGGTGCTGCTGGTGGAACAGAACGCCGCGATGGCGCTCGACATCGTCGAACACGCTTATCTGATGGACAGCGGCCGCGTCGTCATGAGCGGCCCGGCCGCGGTGGTGAGGGCGAACCCTGACGTCGAAGCGGCCTATCTCGGCGGCGGTCACCGCGTCGATTATCAGGCCGTCAAGCACTACCGCCGCCGCCGGCGCTGGCTGGCGTGACGGCTCAGAATTCCTGCCAGTCTTCGTCGGCCGCGACGGCGGTGGCGAGCGCGGTGCGCACGCGCCGGGGCGGCGCCTTGTGCGCGGCAGTTTGGCGTGTCGGCGCCGGCGTTGCGGTTTGCCGCATCGGCTGGCTGCTCGCCGCAGCTGGTGCAGCGACGCGCGTGTCCGCACTGCCGTCGCCGCGCAAACGGAACGCGGCGACGCGCGCGTCCATCGATCGCGCCTGATCCTCCAGCATCTTCGCCGTCGCCGAGTTCTCCTCGACCAGCGCCGAGTTCTGCTGGGTCACCTCGTCCATCTGCGACAGCGCCTTGTTGACCTGCTCGATGCCGTTCGATTGTTCGACGCTGGCGCCGGCGATCTCGGCGACGATGGCGGCGACCTTCCTGATCGACGCCACGATCTCGCCGAGCGACTGGCCGGCCTTGTTGACGAGCTCGACGCCGTCCCTGACATGGCCGCTCGAATTGGCGATCAGCGCCTTGATGTCCTTCGCCGCCTGCGTCGCACGCTGGGCGAGGCTGCGCACCTCGGCCGCGACGACGGCGAAGCCGCGGCCCGCTTCGCCGGCGCGGGCCGCCTCGACCGCGGCGTTGAGCGCCAAGAGGTTGGTCTGCCGTGCGATCTCGTCGATGACGCCGATGATGTCGGAAATCTTGCGCGAAGATTCCTCGATCCGCGCCATGGCGGCGACAGCGTCGTCAACCACGGCGCCGCCGCGTTCGGCGACCGTGCTGGTCTCGGTCGCGAAGGCGTTGGCGCGCTGCGCGTTCTCGGCATTGCGTTTCACCGTGACCGCGATCTCTTCCATCGATGCGGAGGTCTGTTCCAGGCTCGCTGCCTGTTCCTCAGTGCGTTGCGACAGGTCCGCGGTGCTGGCCGAGATTTCCGCCGACGCGCTGGTCACTTCGTTGGCGGCGACCTTGATATTGCCGATCGTCGCGCCGACGCGCTCGACCACGGCGGCCGCCGCCGCGGCGATCAATCCGACCTCGTCGCGGCGGCCGACGCCCGGGATCGCTACGGCGAAATTGCCGGTGGCGACTTCCTCGAGCGGCGCGACCAGCGCGCGCAGCGGCCGCGCGATCGAGATGACGCTCGCCGCCGCCGAGCCGATCAGAACGACGATCACCGCCAGCCCCATCAACAGGTCGATCCGGTTGACGCGCAGCGTCTCGGCATTCGCTTCGAGCTTGCGCTCTTTCGCGGCGTCGAGGAGCGCGGCGGTCGCGGTCTGGATCAGCGGGTTCATCTCCTTGCCGAGCGCATTGGTGCGTTGCACATGCTTGTCGGTGTCGCCGTAGTCCTTGGCCGCGGCCGCAAGGCCGTCGACGGCGGCGATGTAGCTTTTGACGAGCTGCGCGAGTTTTTCGAGCCGGTCCTTGTCGGTCGCCTCGTCGCTCGCGGCGAGGGCGGTTTCGATGTGCCGGATGGCTGCAGCCGCCGCGGCGTGCGCCTGGCCCAACGCCTCGTCCTGCGCGCTCGCCGCGATCGACAGGCGAAGCTCGCGGGCCTGAACCTGTAGCGTGCCGAGGTCGTCGGCCGCGCGCAGCGCTTCCACGGCCGTAAGTTCCTTGTCGCCGGCGGCGCGGCGTTCGAGCGCGGCCCAATGGTCGCCGAACTGCTGTTCCGCTAGCATTCCGGCCACCAGCAGCACGCCGACGCCGGTAAAGATCGCGAGCTTGGCGCGAATGGAGAGGTCGTAGGCGGCCATCGTCGGGTTCCGGAGAGGAGAGCGCGCATGATTAACGACGCGAGTTAATCCGCGGTAAAATGATATGAGCGCGTCGCCGGCCGGCCGTGGTGCCGGCGGACGCGTCAGCCGGCGCTTTGGGCGCGGGCGCGCGCCGCCGCCGTGCGGGTCGCCACGCGGTCGAGTACCGCGATCATGTCCTCGACGTCGGCACGGTCGTAGCCCTGCGTGATGAAAACGAGCTTGCTGCGGTGGTCGGCGTCGGGCCAGCGCTCGAGCCACGACAGATTGTGCAGAAGATGCTGGGCGCCCTGGATCACCGCCGGACGGTCCGGCTCCTCGGCGATCTGGATGATGCCTTTGACGCGCAGCAGATTGGGCCCGAGATTCTGCTGCAGGGCGTCGAGCAATAGGCGCAGCGCCTCGCGCGGGATCGGTTGTTCGCGGATGAAGCAGAAGGAGGCGATGTCGCGGTCGTGCAGGCCATGAGTGTCGTGAGCGTGGTCATGTGCGTGGTCGTCGTGACCGTGGTCGTGGCCATGGTCGTGGCCATGCTGCTCATAGGCGGCGGCATTGAGCCAAGCGCGCGCGTCGCCCTTCGGATCGGCGGGATCGAACCCGTCGCCGCGCAGCACCGCGGCGACGCTCAGCGCCGGATCGTCGATCCGTGAAATCTTGGCGGCCGGATTGAGCCGGTTCAATCGCGCGGTCAGCGCGCGTTTCGCGGTTGCCGCCTCGGCGTGGTCGACGAGGTCGAGCTTGGTCAAGAGAATGCGGTCGGCGAGCGCCACTTGGCGCACGGATTCCACGTGGTTGTCGAGCGTGCCGGGGCCGTTGACTGCATCGACCGTCGCGACCACAGCGCCGATGCGATAGAGGCCGGCAAGCGTCGGGTCGGACAGGAACGCCTGGATGAGCGGGGAGGGGTCGGCGAGCCCCGAGGTCTCGATCACCACATGATCGAAGCGCGGAATGCTGCCGTCCTCGCGCGCGTGGTAGAGATTGTTGAGCGTGGTGACGAGGTCGCCGAAAACGGTGCAGCACAGGCAGCCGTTCTCCAGGACCATGATGGTGTCGTCGCTCCGCGCCGCCAAAATGTGATCGAGGCCGACTTCGCCGAACTCGTTGATCACCACCGCCGTGTTCGCCATCGCGGGATCGCGCAGCGCACGGTTGAGCAGGGTCGTCTTGCCGCTGCCGAGGAAGCCGGTGAGGATGGTGATTGGCGTATGGGGCAAGGTCGCGACCTTCCGTTGCTGGCGTAGATCCTTCGGTTGCTGGCTTAGATATAGCGGCACGGCGCCGTAAGAAAAGACACGCCCTTTGCGCTATGTAGGGTGGGCGAAGGCTCAGCAAGGAGCAAGTAGCCCGGATGAGCGTCAGCGAAATCCGGGACTAACGGCGGGGGCGGTTTCTGGATATCGATCCCTTACATCACCGGTTCCTTTCAGCTCCGGTTCCAACGATCACAAATGCACCGCGGCCAAGCCGCCATTCCACCGATTTTGCCGGCGACGCTGATCATCTTTCCCGTGGAGGACGTCATGCGAAAGATTATTTGTGCGGCCGTACTGTACCCGCTCGCGGCCAGCGCCCAGGCGGACGAATTGATGCTGACGAGTTTCTACGATCCGCCCGCCCCGTACATCGCGGCTCACAAAGCGCTCCCCTTCGGCACGCGGCTGCGGATCAGCAATCCTCGCACCGGCCGCAGCGTCCTTGTCACGATCCGCGATCGCGGACCGTTCGTTCGCGGCCGCGCGCTCGACATCTCGCGCGCCTATGCGCGGGAGCTCGGCTTTGGCGGCGCTGGCGTCGCGCGCTTGAAAGTTTCTCGGGTGCACTGAACTGTACGCAAAGTCGCGCCCGGACCAATTTCGATCGGCGTCCCAAGCGCCGTCATGAAACGCGGCGCCGATCGATGTGCGCCGCGTTCTTTCCGCCTCGGTTACTTCGCCCCGCGCAGGACGTGATAGCTCAGCTCGCCGGGGTCGGTGAGATCGGGAACCTTCCAGCCGTCGAGGTCGTATTCGGCCATGCAGTCCTCGGCAAAACCCTTGAAGCGGTCGGCGTTGCCGGAGGCCTGGGCGCCGAACAGGCAGTAGCGGCGGATTTCTTCGGTCGAGCCGCCGTAATTGATCTCGTAGAGCTCGTGGCGGCCGCCGAACTCGGTCGCCATGCAGTCCCACAGAAGCTTCATCAGCTTGACGCGCTCCTCGGCCTTGTAGCCGTTCGAGCCGCGCATGTAGCGGTCGAGGTAGGGCCGGATCTCGGCGTTCTTGAAGTCGCTGGCGTGCGAGTTGAGATAGATGAGGCCGGACGCCACCGTCTGCTCGATGATGTATTTGACCTTGGTGTAGGCGATGGTGGCGATGATCTGATAGGCGTTGCCCGGATCCATGTTCGGCAGCACATAGTCGCCGATCCACGGCCGCGGATCGCGCACCATGGCGTCGGACAGCGCCCAGAACAGATTGCGCCAGGCGATGACCTCGCCGACATTGGCCTGCACGCCGCGAAATCCTTGGTGCCCGAGGCCTCGACCGCCTTCAGGAGCAGCCCGGCGATGAAGTCGAGCTTGACCGCGAGCCGCGTGCAGCCGTGCACGACGAAACGCGGCAGGAAGCCGGTGCGCGGGAAGAAGTTGTTGGCCTTCTCCATGTCGCCATAGACGAACACGTTCTCCCAGGGCACCAAAACCTTGTCGAGGATGAACACCGCGTCGTTCTCGTCGATGCGGCTCGACAGCGGATAGTCGAACGGGCTGCCCATCGCCGTCGACGTCATCTCGTAGGAGGTGCGGCAGATGAATTTCACGCCGGGATGATTGGTCGGCACCATGAACACCACGGCGAATTTCTTGTCCTGCACCGGAATGCAGGCCGTGATGGGCGACGAAGGTGTAGTTGGTCAGCACCGAGCCGGTCGCCACCACCTTGGCGCCGGAGACGACGATCCCGGCATCGGTCTCCTTCTCGACGTGACAGCAGATGTCGCTCACTTCGCTCGGCGGCCGGTCGCGGTCGACCGGCGGATGGATGATGGCGTGATTGACGAACGGCACGCGCTCCTGGCTGTATTTGTACCAGCGCCGCGCATTGTCGGTGTAGGGATCGTAAAACTCGGCGTTGGCGCCGAGCGTCGCCAGGAACGAGGCCTTGTAATCCGGCGAGCGGCCGAGCCAGCCATAGGTGATCTTGGCCCATTCGGCGATGGCGTTGCTCCCGGCCAACAGATCGTCGAGCGTCTTCGGCGCCTTGAAGAAGGCGTGGGTCTTGCCGCCGTTGCCGGTGTCGGTCGGCACCATGATCTTGTCGGCGCGCTTGGGATCGTGCAGGGCGTCGTAGAGCCGCGCCACCATGCGGGAGGTGTTGCGGAACGCCGGGTGCGTGGTGACGTCCTTCACCCGCTCGCCATAGATGTAGACGGCGCGGTCATCGCGCAGCGAATTCGAGATATTCGTTGCCGTTCTGCGGCCGGGTGATGCCGGACTGTGTCCCCGTCACGGACATGGTGGCTTCTTTGCTGGCGGTGCTCATGGCGCGCTTCCCCTCGTGCGTTCGTTATTTGGCTGGTAGTTCGATTATCGAACGATCGTGCGATATTTGTAAGCCTAGCGAACGATACCCGCGCACTGGCCGACAGGCAAGACGCGAGGATTTCCGTAGGGGCGGCCTTTTGGTGCCCCTTTTTCAAACAACGCGGCCGGAAAGGGCGGCCACAAGGGCCGCCGCTACGCGACCAGGCCGGAAATCTGCGCGGCGATGTCGCGCAGGCGCGGCAGGAAGCGCTCGCGCATTTCGTTGCGGGTCGTCCTGCGTGGAGTGCGTGCTCACATTAAGTCCGGCGATCGCCTGGCCCGAACGGTGCACGACCGGCACCGCGATCGAGCGCAGCCCGCGTTCCAGCTCTTCGTCGACGATCGAAAAACCCTGCGCATGATCCTCGCGGACCCGATCGAACAAAGCCTGCATGTCGGTGATGGTCGAGGGCGTGTAGCCTTCGAGGTGCAGCGATTTGATCCGTCGCCACAGCTCGGCTTCGTCGAGAAATCCGAGCTGAATGCGGCCGAGCGAGGTATAGAACGCCGGCAGCCGCGTGCCGACCGCGAGCGTCACCGACATGATGCGCTGCGCCGGAAAGCGCGCGACATAGACGATTTCCGCGCCGTCGAGGATCGCCGCCGAGCACGATTCGTGGAACTGCTCGCCGAGCTGGCGCATCAGCGGCATCGCCTGCTCGATCCAGTTCTGCGTCGCGAGATAGGCGAAGCCGAGCTTGAGAATGCCCGACGACAGCGAGAACGAACGGCCGTTCTGGGTGACATAGCCGAGTTCGGCGAGCGTGCGCAGGATGCGCCGCGCCGTCGCCCGCGATAGCCGCAGCGCCTGCGCCACCTGCGACAGCGTCATCGCCGGCCGCTCCGCGCCGAACAACTCAAGGACCGCGAGGCCCTTGGCGAGCGTCATCATGAACTCCTTGTCGTCGGCCTTCGGGCACTCGTCGGGCGGTGTAGCCAATTGACAGAACCTCGGCTCTCGATGAGAATAGCTGTGGTGCGAACCATCGTTCGATAATCGAACATAACCGGCCGCACGTCATCGTGCAAGTTGGCAAATTTTGCAAACCGACTTTGCAAGCCGACCTTGCAAGCTGACAGCAGCCGGTGTTCGCGCGCAGGACGCCAAATCGGCACGGCCCGATCATCGGGCGACGGTGCCGAACCAAAACGGGGAGGACGGCATGGCGCGGAAATCAAATTCGCTTCGCTTCAACCGGCGCACATTCATGAAGGCATCGGCCGCAACCGGTGCCGCGCTCGCCGCGGGAGGGGTGTTCGCCCCCGCCGCGCGCGCCGCCAAGACGATCAAGATCGGCTATGTCAGCCCGCAGACCGGACCGCTCGCCCCGTTCGGCGAGGCCGACAAATTCGTCACGGCGAACTTCCAGAGCTTTGCCAAGGACGGCCTCAAGATCGGCAACGCGACCTATCCGGTCGAGGTCATCGTCAAGGACAGCCAGTCCAACCCCAACCGCGCGGCCGAAGTCGCCAAGGAATTGATCGTCTCCGACAAGATCGATCTGATGCTGGTCGCCTCGACGCCCGAGACCACCAATCCGGTGTCGACCCAGTGCGAGATCGAGGAAGTGCCCGTGCATCTCCACGGTCGCGCCGTGGCAGCCTTATTTCATCGGCCGGCAAGCCGATCCCGGCGCGCCGCCGACCTGGAAGCCGTTCAACTACACCTATCACTTCTTCTGGGGGCTCGAGGACGTCATCGCCGTCTTCACCAACATGTGGGGCCAGGTCGCGACCAACAAATCGATCGGCGGCCTGTTCCCCAATGACGGCGACGGCAACGCCTGGGGCTCGAAGCAGGTCGGCTTTCCGCCGGTGCTCGACAAGCTCGGCTATAAGCTCACCGATCCCGGCCGCTATCAGAACCTCACCGACGATTTCAGCGCCCAGATCGCCGCGTTCAAGAAGGCCGACTGCGAGATCGTCACCGGCGTGATGATTCCGCCGGACTTCACCACCTTCTGGAACCAGGCCAAGCAGCAGGGCTTCAGGCCGAAGGTCGCTTCGGTCGGCAAGGCGCTGCTGTTCCCGGTCGCGATCGAAGCGCTGGGCAAGAACGGCAACAATTTGTCCTCCGAAGTGTGGTGGACGCCGAACCATCCGTTCAAATCGTCGCTCACCGGCCAATCGGCCAAGGCGCTCGCCGACGCTTATGAAAAGGGCGACCGGCAAGCAATGGACGCAGCCGATCGGCTTCGTCCACGCCCTGTTCGAGATCGCCGTCGACGTGCTCAAGCGCAGCCATGACGTCGGCGACAACAAGGCGATCGTCGCCGCGATCGGTTCGACCAAGCTCGACACGGTCGTCGGCCACATCGAATGGGGCAACAAGAACCTGCCGCCGTTCGCGCAGAAGAACATCGCCAAGACGCCGCTGGTCGGCGGCCAGTGGCGCATCCGCGACGGCAACAAATACGATATCGTCATCACCGACAACAAAACCGCGCCGGAAATCCCGGCCGGCGGCAAGATGCAGCCGATCGCGTGAGCGGGCGGCGCGGGCCGCGCCCGCGGTTGCGTCCGCGGCGCGGGGGGGTTTAAAAGCTTGGCGCCGGTCCCATCGGACCGGCGTTTATCTAAGGGTAGATCCAGGGTCGTCGTTTCTCCTCGTCATTGCGAGCCAACGGGTCCGGTCCGAAGTGGCCGGCCCGATGACTGGCTCCGCGAAGCAATCCAAGAGTCACTGCCGCTGACTCTGGATTGCTTCGTCGCTGCGCTCCTCGCAATGACGAGGAAAACGCGCCCGAGCTCGACCTAAAACTCCACGAAGGCGTAAGCGTGATCCTGAAACTCGACAATCTGACGCGCTCGTTCGGCTCGCTCAAGGCGGTCGACGGCGTTCATCTCGAACTCGCTCCCGGCGAAGCGCTCGGCATCATCGGCCCGAACGGCGCCGGCAAATCGACGCTGTTCAATCTCGTCACCGGCCTCATCCGGCCCGACGACGGTGCGGTCCATTTCGACGGCCGCGACATCACGCACGCGCCGCCGCGCGCGCGCTGCATCGCCGGCATCGGCCGCTCGTTCCAAATTCCGCGTCCGTTCGAGAACCTCACCGTGTTCGAGAACCTGCTGGTCGCCGGGATCCATGGTCGCGGCCAGCGCGAGGCGCAGGTGATCGAGGCCTGCGGCGACATTCTCGAACGGACCGGCCTCATCGCCCTTGCCAACCGCCGTGCCGGCACGCTCAACCTGTTAGGCCGCAAGCGCCTCGAGCTGGCGCGCGCGCTCGCCAGCGCCCCGCGGCTTCTCCTCCTCGACGAAATCGCCGGCGGCCTGACCGAAGCCGAATGCGGCGAACTCGTCGAACTCATCACGGCGATCAAGAACTCTGGCGTGACCATCGTGTGGATCGAGCATATCGTCCATGCGCTCGTCGCCGTGGTGTCGCGGTTGATGGTGCTCAATTTCGGCCGCAAGATCGTCGACGGCGAGCCCCGCGCGGTGATGGCCTCGAACGAGGTCCGGCAGATCTATATGGGCATTGCGGCGTGAGGCGGTTGGACGTTGGCCGGTTGAACATGGCGCTGCTCGAGACCGATGCGCTCACCGCCTTCTACGGCGACTTCCAGGCGCTGTTCGGCATCTCCTTCGCCATCGACGCCGGCGAAACCGTCGCCATCATCGGCGCCAACGGCGCGGGCAAATCCACTTTTTTGAAATCGCTCGCCGGCCTGTTGCCGCGCCCGGCCGCCGCGGTACGGCTCGACGGCCGCGACATCGGCGCGCTGCCGGCCTATGACGTCGTCAAGCTCGGTGTCGCGCTGGTACCGGAGGGCCGCCGGCTGTTTCGTTCGCTTTCGGTCGAGGAGAATCTTCTGGTCGGCGCCTACGGCCGCCGTGGCGACGGGCCGTGGGATCTCGACGCGGTCTATCACCTCTTTCCGGTACTGCGCGAACGGCGCGGCACGCCGTCGACGGCGCTTTCCGGCGGGCAGCAGCAGATGGTCGCGATCGGCCGCAGCCTGATGTCGAACCCGCGCATTCTCCTGTGCGACGAACTGAGCCTGGGCTTGGCGCCGATCGTCATCCGCGACATCTATGCGGCGCTCGCCGACATCAAGGCGCGCGGCACCAGCGTCGTTCTGGTCGAGCAGGATCTCGCCCACGCCATGGCGGTCGCCGACCGCGCCTATTGCTTTCAGGAGGGCCGCGTCAGCCTGACCGGCCGCCCCAAGGACCTCACCCGCGACGCCATTCACGCCGCCTATTTCGGATTATAAAAGCATGCTCGGCTGGGTCGACACGCTGCTGCAAGGGGTGCTGCTCGGCGGGCTCTATTCGCTCTACGCCACCGGCCTCTCGGTCATTTTCGGCATCATGCGGCTCGTCAATCTGGCGCACGGCGACCTGATCGTGCTTGCCGCGTTCGTGATGCTCGCCTTGACCGGCGTCGGCGTGCCGCTTTGGCTCGCGGTCGCGATCGTCATCCCGCTGATGTTCGGCGCCGGCTACGCGCTGCAGTCGGCGCTGCTCAACCGCGCGCTCGGCCGCAACATATTGCCGCCTCTCTTGATCACCTTCGGCCTGTCGATCATCGTGCAGAACGGCCTCCTGGAATCGTTCTCCGCCGACACCCGCCGCCTCGACGTCGGTCCGGTGCAGAGCGCCTCGCTGCCGCTCGGCGGCGGCATCGCGATCGGCGTGATGCCGCTCATTTGCCTCGGCGCGGCGATTGCCGTGATCGTGCTGCTCAACAGCGTGTTCTACCGCACCGCGCTCGGCCGCGCCTTCCGCGCCACTTCCGACGACGTCGAGATCGCGCAGCTCATGGGCATCAACAACAAGACGATCTACGCGCTGACCATGGCCATCGCGCTCGCCGTCTGCGCCGTCGCCGGCTACTTCCTCGGCGCGCGGGCCGGCTTCGATCCGAGCGTCGGCCCGGCGCGGCTCCTTTACGCCTTCGAGGCCGTCATCATCGGCGGCCTCGGCAGCCTATGGGGCACGCTCGCCGGCGGCATCGTCGTCGGCGTCGCCCAGACCGTCGGCGCCCACATCAATCCCGAATGGCAGATTCTCTCCGGCCATGTCGCGTTTCTGATCGTGCTGGTGATACGGCCGCGCGGCTTGTTTCCGCGCGCGGTCGATTGAGCGTCGCCGCCATGGCCGTGGACCAAACAAACTTGACGCCGCTCGGGCTTGCGTTTGCGCGCCGCCTTGCGTCGGGGCGCGAGCCTGATCCGCGCGGGCGCCGACCGGGCCGGCAAGGCGGCGGCCGGCTTCAATCGCGCCGGCTTCGGCAAGATCCATCATCGCCCGGCGCGCTTCACCGTGACCACGGCGACGCGGGAATCGACGCTCACCGCTCTCCTTGCGGGCTTGGCCGTCGCCGTGCTGATCGCGCTGCCGAGCTTCGCCAGCCGCGGTCTGCTGCAGGAGTTGTTCTACGTCTTCACCATGCTCGCGCTGGCGCAACTGTGGAATCTGCTGGCCGGATGCGCCGGCCTGATTTCCGTCGGCCAGCAGGCCTTCGTCGGCATCGGCGCCTATGCACTGTTCGCCTTTACTTTGATGGCCGGCCTCGAACCGGCGCTCGCGATCATCCTTTCCGGCCTAGTCGCCGGCGTCGTCGCCATTCCGGCGGCGCTGATCGTGTTCCGCCTGCGCGGCGCCTATTTCGCCATCGGCACCTGGGTCGTCGCCGAGGTCTGCCGGCTCATCCTGGCGCAGGTCAAGCAATTGGGCGGCGGCACCGGCACCTCGCTACCGCCCGACATCGTCAATTCCGTCATCGGGCTGCACTTCGTGCGCGATCTCTTCCATGTGCGCGGCCCCGCGGCGCGCGACATGCTGTCCTACTGGCTCGCGCTCGCGCTCGCGGTCGGCGCCTTCCTCCTGGTCTACAGGCTGCTGCGCTCGCGCTACGGCCTCGCGCTCTCCGCCATCGGCGACGCCGAGGAAGCGGCCGAAAGCACCGGCGTCGACGTGTTCCGCACCAAGCTCGCGATCTACGTCCTCGTCGCCGTCGCGACCGGCATGGTCGGCGCGCTCATCTTCCTGCAGAAGGCGCGCATTTCCCCGGACGCGGCGTTTTCGCTGATCGACTGGACCGCCTATGTCATCTTCAGCGTCGTCATCGGCGGCATCGGCACCATGGAAGGTCCGATCATCGGCGTCGCCGTCTTCTATCTGCTGCAGGATTATCTCGCCACGCTCGGCTCGTGGTACCTGATCATCCTGGGCGGCCTCGCCATCGTGCTCATGGTGTTCGCGCCCGAGGGCGTGTGGGGCGTTATTGCCCACCGCTTCAATGTGAGCCTGTTCCCGGTGCGGCGCCGGCTGATCGTGGCGACGGCCACAGCGGACGAACCCAAGACGTGATAGGCATGCGCCGGCGCCTACAATCGCCATGCTATAGCTAGGCCGTTGACGCCGCACCGAGGCAATGGATTTCGCCCGCGACACTGACGAGGACCGACAATGAAATATAATCGACCGCAAGCCACCGCCTCCTGGGGCATGATGGCCAAGGACTGGGAGAGAGGCATCGATTACGATCGCCTGCACAAGGAGCGCGTCAAGCGCGCCCAGGAAGCCATCCGCCATGCCGGCCTCGGCGCCGTGCTCGCCTTCAACTTCGACAATATCCGCTACATCACCGGCACCCATATCGGCGAATGGGCGCGCGACAAGTTCATGCGCTATGCGCTGTGCCCGGTGGTGGGCGAGCCGATACTGTGGGACCCGGCCGCGCCGGCCAAGCGCATTTCCTCGCCCTGGGTCGCCGACAATGTCGCCGCGCCGATCTCGACCATGCAGGGCGGCCTGCCGCTGCAGCTCAACATCCAGGGCGATTTCGCCAAGCAGATCAAGAAAGTGCTGGTCAAGCTCGGCATCGACAAGGAGCCGCTCGGCATCGACATGATGGAATTGCCGATGCTGCGCGCGCTCGAGAAGGAAGGCATCGAGGTCGTCGACGGCCAGCAGGCCATGCTCGACGCCCGCGAGGTCAAGACCCCCGACGAGATCGAGCTTCTGAAAATGGCCTGCGCCATGGTCGACGCGACCTATGTCGACATCGCCCGCGCCATCCGCCCCGGCACCAAAGAGAACGAACTGGTCGCCATCGCCAACGACCGGCTGTTCCGCATGGGCTCCGAGCGGGTCGAGTGCGTCAACTCGGTGTCGGGCCAGCGCGGCCGGCCGCATTCGCACACCTTCTCCGACCGCATGATCCAGCCGGGCGACATGGTGTTCCTCGACATCATGCATTCGTTCAACGGCTACCGCACCTGCTACTACCGCACCTTCATCTGCGGCGAGCCGAACAAATATCAGATCGACGCCTACGAGACCGCGTCGAAATGGATCTCCGCCTCGATCGATCTGATCCGCCCCGGCATCACGCCCGACCAGGTGGCGCAGGTGTGGCCGGACGCGCAGGAGTTCGGCTACCGCGACGAAGCCGAGGCGTTCCTGCTTGCAATACGGCCACGGCGTCGGCCTGTCGCTGTGGGAGCGCCCGATCATCTCCAAGCGCTACACCGGTCAGAACACCCCGCTCAAGGAGGGCATGGTGTTCGCGCTCGAGACCTGGAAGGGCGCCGAAGACGGCTCCGGCGCCGCCCGCATCGAGGAGGAAGTCGTGGTGACCAAGGACGGCTGTCAGATCATCACGAACTTCCCCTCGCACAAGCTGATCTCGTGCGGGCTACCCGGCTGCGACGTGTGGTGACGGCTCGTAGGGCGGGTCAGCCGCGCAGCGGCGTGACCCGCCACCCTCGCGACGATCGGCGGATTACGCTTCGCTAATCCGCCCTACCAAGGGATGCCCGCCGTGATCTACGACACCATCATCGTCGGCGGCGGCTCGGCCGGCTGCGTGCTCGCGAGCCGTCTCAGCGAAGGCGGCAAAGCGCAAGTGCTCCTCATCGAGGCCGGGCGGGACACGCCGCCCGGCGAAGAACCCTGGGACATTCGCGACGCTTATTATTCGGCGTATTTCCAGCCGGACTATTTCTGGCCCGATCTGCAGGTCTATCCGCGCGCGGCGGGCGCGGGCGCGCCGGCGCGGTATTATGAGCAAGCGCGCGTGATCGGCGGCGGCTCCGCCATCAATGCCATGGTCGCCTTGCGCGGCCTGCCGGGCGACTACGACGAATGGGCGCAAATGGGGGCGCGCGGCTGGGCCTGGGCCGACGTGCTGCCGTATTTCCTCAAGCTCGAAAACGATCACGACATCGACGGGCCGCTGCACGGCAAAGCGGGACCGATCGCGGTCGGCCGCGTGCCGCGCCAGGACTGGCCGGGCTTTGCCCGCGCCGTCGCCACCGCGGCCGCGGCGCGCGGCTTCGACTATGTCGCCGACATGAACGGCGACGTGCGCAACGGTTTTTGCTCGGTGCCGACCACCAGCACGGCGGCGAACCGCGTATCCGCCGCCATGGCTTATCTGACGGCGGAGGTACGGCGGCGGCCGAACCTGCGGATTCTGTCGGACGCTTTCGTCGAGGCGCTGTTGTTGGAAGGCCGCCGCGTCACCGGCGTGCGCATCCGGCAAGGGGAGCAAAGCGTCGACTATCACGGCAGCGAAATCATCGTCGCCGCCGGGGCTTTGCACTCGCCCGCAATTTTGCAGCGCGCCGGCGTCGGTCCCGCGCAGCATTTGCAACAGCTCGGCATTACCGTCATCGCCGACCGGCCGGGCGTCGGCGCCAACCTGCAGGATCACCCGTGCGTCTCGGTCGGTTGTTATCTGCGGCCCGAAGGCCGCCAACCGCACAGGCTCAGCCGCGGCCAGATCCTGTCGCTGCGCTACGATTCCGGCATCGAAGGCTGCGCCACATCCGACATGTATTGGGCGGTGCCGAACCGAATCTCCTGGCACCGGCTCGGCCGCGCGCTCGGCGCCATCGTCGTCTGCGTCTACAAACCTTATTCGCGCGGCCGTTTGCAGATCGTCTCGGCCGACGCGCGCGCCGAGGCGCGGATCGAATGCAATCTCTTGTCCGACGCCCGTGACCTCGCGCGCCTGATGCAAGGTGTCGGCATGGCCGGCGAGGTGCTGGCGCATCCAAGCGTCCGCGCCGTGGCCGCCGACGTCTTCCCCGCGCGCTACACGCCGCGCGTCCGCGCGCTCAATCGCCGCTCCGCCCGCAATCGCCTGCTGGCGACGGCTGGATCGGTGCTGATGGAGAGCTCCGCGAGCCTGCGCAAATGGCTTCTGAAAAACCACGTCAGCCCCGGACCGGACCTCGACGCGCTGGTCGCCGACACAGCGCTGCTGCGCGATTGGGTCAGCGCCGGCGCGATTCCGTTCTATCATCCGTCCGGCACCTGCCGGATGGGGGATGCCGCCGACCCTATGACCGTCGTCGACAATCAGTGCCGCGTCATCGGCGTCGACGGCCTGCGCGTCGCCGACGCTTCCATCATGCCGTCGGTGCCGCGCGCCAACACCAACTTGCCTGTGATCATGATCGCGGAAAAATTATCCGCGATGCTACGCGCGTAAATGCGTAGGGCTACGGGCTCCCGATCCGTATCGAGGCCCGTTTAGTCGTTGGCGCGAACGCGCTGGGGCTGATGACGCTTCGCACGTTGCGTAGCCTTGCCAGGCGAGGCCGTGGTCTTACGCCAGACGTGGCGTTTGGAAGTGGGCGTGGGAGCGCCAATGTCCAAGGCTTCGCCGAGCGACGACAATTCGGCGATACCGTCGGGAAACTCAGCCACCAACCGCAGCGATCCACCCATAGCTTCGATGTAGCTTCGGAGCGTCGAGAGCAGCATGTCGCTTCGGTTCTCGATCTTTGAAATACCAGCTTGGTCAATGTGAAGCAGCTTGGCCATGCTTTCCTGCGTAAGATCGCGCGCGCGCCGGAGATGGCGGAGTGCCGTCTCCTCAGCTATAAGCTTCCGGGTACGCGCCGTGACCTTCGTGCGCCGCTCGGCCGGCAGATCGTCGATGATCTGATCAAGGGTTCGCATGGCTCACCTCTTCTTTTTCACGACGGTAGGACGTTTCAGACGTGCCACATGGGCGGTGAATCGGCGATCAGCGATCCCGATCAGTTCCTTGTAAAACGCGCCCTGGTCCGCGCCTTGTTTATCGCCCCCGACGAGTACGACAGCTTGCCGTTTGGGGTCGAAGGCAAAAGCGAAACGCCAAACCCCGTCATCAGCATTGAACCGTAGCTCCTTCATATTCGGAAAGGACGACCCCTTGAGGGTATCGACGGTGGGGCGTCCCAGTGAAGGCCCAAATTGGGCCAATACTCCAAGACGAGCCAAAAGTTCATTTTGGACATCTTCGGGCAATCGGCCGAACTCGGCCTCAAAGTCCGAATGAAAGAGCACGGTCCATGCCATGCGGCGGACAATGCTCTAGAGTGCATATGGTTTCAAGTGCATAAAATGGGGAGTGTCTTGAAAATTTCAAAGGCGCAAATCCCCGGGGTATAGATCCCGCATATCGGACAATTGTCGGACTTCGGCGGCGCGCCGGTAACCAACCCGATTGGAACCAATGGCGCGCCCTACGGGACTCGAACCCGTGTTACCGCCGTGAAAGGGCGGTGTCCTAGACCGCTAGACGAAGGGCGCGTGTCGCGCGCAAAGGCGCGATCGGTAAGGCGCGCGACATATAAAGGTGTTCGCCGGGGAGCGCAATCGCCTCACGCCTGACGGGCGAGAGGGGTTAAGGCGCCGCGGTGCATGGCGTTTTTTCGAAAGGCACGCCCGCCGCCGATCACATCCGGCGGCGGGCGCTTGGCCGATCAGGCTCCGGCGGCGCGGGCTGCGGCGGGAGCGGGGAAAAGCGGGCAGCCTACCAACGCCCGGTGTTGGGCATCGAGATCCACGGTTCCTTGGGCGGCAGCGCCGCGCCCTTCTGCAGCAGCTCGATCGAATGCTTGTCGGGGGAGCGCACGAACGCCATCATGCCGTCGCGCGGCGGCCGGTTGATGGTGACGCCGGCCTTGGAAAGGCGCTCGCAGGTCGCATAGATATCGTCGACCTCGTAGGCGAGGTGGCCGAAATAGCGCGCTTCGCCATAGTCCTCGGTGTCCCAATTATAAGTGAGTTCGACCAGCGGTTCCTCGCGGCCCTTGGGGCCCTTGCCGACAATGTCCATGTCGCCCGGCGCCGCCAGGAACACCAGCGTGTACTTGGCCTTGTCGTCGTCCCTGCGGCGCAACTCGGTGAGGCCGAGCTTGTTGCAGTAGAAGTCGAGCGCGGCGTCGAGATTGCGCACCCGCAGCATGGTGTGAAGATATCGCATGAAGAAAACCTCCGTGGCTGAACGGCCGCCGCCGCGCGTGAGGGCGTAAGCCAGTGACAAAACGCCGACTAGATATGTAGGTTCAGACCGATAGGGCAACGCGATAAAGGTGCCGCGACATGATCGCCTCCGATCTCGACAGCGCCGTCGCGCGCTTGCAGGACATGGTCGGCATGGCCGACATCGTGCTGCCGTTCACCGGCGCCGGCATCTCGACCGAGTGCGGCATTCCGGATTTCCGTTCGCCGGGCGGGATTTGGACCAAGAACCGGCCGATCCCGTTCGAGGAGTTTCTGGCGAGCCAGGAGGCGCGCAACGAATCCTGGCGGCGCCGCTTCGCCATCGCCGACAAGTTCGACGGCGCCCGGCCGGGACGCGGCCATCGCGCTTTGGCGAGCCTCTACCACTCCGGCAAGGTGCCGGCGGTGATCACGCAGAACATCGACAATCTGCATCAGGAATCCGGAATTGCGCCGGCACACGTCGTCGAACTGCACGGCAATACCACGTACGCCCACTGCCTCGACTGCGGCGAGCGCTGCGAATTGTCCTTCGTGCGCGAGAAGATGGCGGCCGGCAATGGCTGCGCGCCCGATTGTCCCGGCTGCGGCGGCTATATCAAGACTGCGACAATTTCGTTCGGTCAGGCGATGCCCGATTCCGCAATGCGGCAGGCCCAGGATCTGACGCTGCGCTGCGACCTGTTCCTCGCCATCGGCTCGTCGCTGGTGGTGTGGCCGGCGGCCGGATTTCCCTTGTTGGCCAAGCGCAACGGGGCACGTCTTGTGATTCTCAATCGCGATCCGACCGAGTTCGATGACGTTGCCGACCTCGTCGTGCGCGACGACATCGGCACGGTGCTCGCGCCGTTCATCGCCGAGGCGTCATCCACCTTTGTTCACAGGTTTTGAAGCTTTTGGCGCGGTGTTGCAATTTTGTCCTTTTCCCTTCGATGGTCGGTGTTATCCTTAATTCAATAGATTCGTTGAAATTGGTGAGCGCCCGTCGGGCGTCAGCACAAAAAGCGGCGGCGGCCTCGGCGTCATGACGTCGGACGGAATTGAATCAAAAATGGGTAGTCTGGGTCTCGAACCCGACCTCGATCTCTCCAATGAGGCGGGAGCGCGCGTCATCGAAGTGGCGGGCGTCATCAAATGGTTCGATGTCGCCAAGGGCTACGGCTTCATCATTCCCGACAATGGGATGGCCGACGTGCTGTTGCACGTCACCTGCCTGCGCCGCGACGGCTATCAGACCGCCTATGAGGGCGCGCGGGTGGTGTGCGAGGTGCTCGCCCGACCGCGCGGGTTGCAGGCCTTCCGCGTCATCTCCATGGACGAGTTGGCGGCGATCCACCCGGCGCAGATGCCGCCGCCGCGCACCCACGTCACGGTCACGCCGACCAGCGGCCTCGAACGCGCCCAGGTGAAATGGTTCAACCGGCTGCGCGGGTTCGGCTTCCTCACCCGCGGCGAGGGCACGCCCGACATTTTCGTTCACATGGAAACGCTGCGCCGCTTCGGCTTGACCGAGCTGCGCCCGGGCCAGTTCGTGCTGGTGCGCTACGGCCCCGGCCCCAAAGGCATGATGGCCGCGGAAGTCCATCCGGAAACCGGACCGCTCGGCCCGGCCTCGCACTGAGGCAGTCCTCAACATCTTCATCCAAGGCCGTGCCGCGTCGCTGGATTGCTTCGGCGTTCGCGCGCAATGAGGGGTGGAAGGCGCGCAGGCTCTCGGCGCAGGCGTCGGCGCGTCTTGCTGGCGCCAAGCCGAAGATGTATCGAAGGCCGCATCTCTCGGGGTATAGCGCAGCCTGGTAGCGCGGCAGTTTTGGGTACTGCAGGTCGCAGGTTCGAATCCTGCTGCCCCGACCATCCGATCCTTGATTTCGCTCAAGGTGATTCTGACGATCCGGTGTTGATTCGAAGACGCAATCAGTCGGCCTTGGCTGCAGAAGGACACATTCCATGACCGCCCGCATCTACAAGCCGGCCCGCACCGCGATGCAGTCCGGTACCGCCAAGACCAAGGAATGGGTGCTCGATTACGAGCCGGAACAGCCGCGCATGGTCGAGCCGCTGATGGGCTGGACCAGCTCCGGCGACATGAAGCAGGAGCTGCGGCTGCACTTCGACACCAAGGAAGAGGCGATCGCCTATTGCGAGCGCGAGGGCATTCCCTATCAGGTGTTCGAAACGAGGCCGCCGGCGCGTCAACGCATCTCCTACTCCGACAATTTCGCCTATCCGCGCCGCGAGGCGTGGACGCATTAACGCGTTGTCGGTCGCGTGAGCTCCAAGATCTTCGCGCGCTAGCGCGACGCGGCGCCGACCGGCGCGCCGCCGCCGAAGCGCGCGGCGGCAAGCTGGCGTCCCTGCGAGGCGGCGCGCTGGCGCAGGAGCGAGATGAAGCGCTCTTCCGGCATCGGCTGGCCGAGCAAAAATCCCTGGCCGTAGTCGCAGCCCATGCTCACCAGGGCGACCGCGTCGGAGGCTTTCTCGATGCCGATCGCCACCGCGATGCTGCCGAAGTTATGCGCGAGGTCGATCACGGTCTTGCACAGCGGCGCGTTGACCTTGTCGGTGCCGCAGTCCTTGACGAAGGCGCGGTCGAGCTTGAGCTCGGCGAACGGCAGTTCCTTGAGCCGCGCCAGCGAAGAAAAACCGCGGCCGAAATCGTCGATCGCCAGCATGACGTTGAGCGGCTTGAGCCGCTTGGTGAGGTCGCTCGCCAGCGACAGATCGGTGACGATCTGCTCTTCCGTCACGTCGATGACGAGCCCCGGCCATTTCTCGTAATGCGGCCGATAGGTCTGCACGATGTCGGCGACCGGGATGTTGACCAGAGCGTCGACCGGAACGTTGACCGCGAGCCGCACATTGACGCCGAGCTTGGCGAAGCCGAGCCCCGCCTTGAGCGTCTGCGACAAGGCGAGTTCCGAGAGCGCGACGAGGCTCGATGGCGTGGCGCCGGGCATGAATGCGCTCGGCACGAGCACGCCGTTCTGCGGATGGCGCGCCCGCGCGAAGGCTTCGGCGCCGACCAGCTGTTTCTTGCGCAAGTCGATCTTGGGCTGATACCAGAATTCGATCCAGCCGTTGCGCAACGCCTCGTCGAGATCGATCCGCGCGGCGATGGTCGGCGGATGGCCGAGCTTGAGGGTGTGCAATATTCCGACGATAGTGCCGGTCTCGAACGGCTTTTTCAGGATCGGCAGCATCTGCAGCCGGTTTTGCTCGCCGATGCTTTTGACGTGCTCGAGCACGGCGGCGCCGCGGCTGCTCATCAGTTGCACGCTGCCGGCATAGCCCACTCTGCCGAGCGCGATCACGCATTCGATGGCGTCGGTCGAATTCGAGCCCGATATCGAGGAAGACGAGCGTCGGCGCGCGGCGGGACAATGCGGCGCGAAAGCTCACGCCGTCGGCGAATTCCTCGGTGTCGATGCCGGCGCCGTGCAGCACGAGCGACAGGAAATGCCGCATGCTCTCGTCGGCGTCGACCAGAAAGCAAAGCGGCACGCGCCCTTGGCCGTGCTGCGCGGCGGCCTCGTTCGTAAGGCCGGTCGCGGCGGGGTCGAGCTGCGCCGGGTTTGCGTTCATGGCCAAGCCTGGTGACGCACGCAGAGGAACGTGCGTCGTTAACGGTATTGTTTAACCGTTAACCGGTGGTTTCGATGCGCCCCGCTATCCTTGCCTTCCGTTTATCCTTGGGCGTGCAGCGTTTTGCCGCCGGCGGTGACCGGCTTGGCGTCGATCAGCACGAAGGCAATGACGCAGGGCTTGTCGCCGCGGTTGATCCAATTGTGGATGGTGCCGCGCTGGACCAGGACATCGCCGGCTTTCAGATGCACCTCGCAGTCGTCGAGCGGCATGTCGATCTCGCCCGACAGCACCACGGCGTAATCGATCGAATCGGTACGGTGCATGCGCGGCGCGACGCCCGGCTGGAATTCGATCACCCGGAACACCGTGCCGCCGGGCAGGGTGGTGCCGACTTGCCGTGCCGCGCCGTCGGCCGTGCCGGAATTGTCGGCGGGTATCGTGTCCGTGGTCCAGATCACGTTCGCCGAGGCACCCGGCCGTGTTGTCCGCGGGTTGGTCATGGTCTCGTCGATCGCGACGACCGCGCGCCCGTTGGCGTCGTGACCGGTCACGACGCGGCGTATCTGCAAGGTCATTCTTGTTCTCCTTGTCTAAGACGGTGGAACGCAGCGCCTAGGCGTCATCGTCAGCGCGGCGCGGGCAGGAAACACACGAAGTCGTGACCGTATCAGCCGGGGTGTGGCGGCCAATTGTGATTGGCGCGTTATGGCTCGCCGAACGTAAACAGTTTCGCTGCGCCGCCTTCAGGGAGCGGCGGCAAGCTCTTCGGAGGACCCCATGGCCGTCAGCCGCCTTTCGTTTCGGCATCTCGTCCCGGCACTCGTCTGTCTGCCGCTCGCGGCCCTCGCCGCAAGCCCGGCGGCGGCCGAACCCGCCGTCGCTATTCCCGCTCCGACCCACGAGGCGGCGGCGCCGGCGGATGCCGGCTTGCAGCGCGTCGTGCTCGCCGGCGGCTGCTTCTGGGGCGTGCAGGCGGTGTTTCAGCATACCAAGGGCGTGACCGCGGCCGTCTCCGGCTATGCCGGCGGCGACAAGATCCACGGCGCACTACGAACTGGTCGGCACCGGCCGCACCGGCCACGCCGAATCCGTCGCGGTGACCTACGACCCGAAGCAAATTTCCTACGGCAAAATCCTGCAGATTTATTTCTCGGTAGCGCACGACCCGACCGAGCTCAACTACCAGGGCCCTGACCACGGCACGCAATATCGTTCGGCGATCTTCTACGCCAACGACGAACAGAAGCGCCTCGCCGAAGGCTATATCGCCGAGCTCGACAAGGCCCACGCTTTCCGGCGAGCCGATCGTCACCAAGCTCGAGCCGCTCAAGGGCTTCTATGCGGCGGAGGATTATCACCAGGATTTCGCGGTGCTGCACCCGAACTACCCTTACATCGTGTTCAACGACGCGCCCAAGGTGGTGAACCTCAAGCGGCTGTTCGCCGACGTCTACCGCGACACCCCGGTCACGGTGATGGCGGCGAGCAAGGCGGGGGAGTAGGTGCATCGCGCCCCCGCGTAACGGGGAGGAAAGACGGCTGCGGCACTCGCGTCTATAGCCATCGGCACCCGACTGCAGTAACCTCGCGTCAAGGAGACCGGGCCGGAGAAACCCGCTCCAGAGGACCGAGGAAACTGGTTGGGAGGGATGCCATGGCGATGGCCACCACGACGTATGGGACGCTGCCCGATTCCGAACATAGCGCGCAACTGCGCAAAGCCGTGATCGCCTCGACGATCGGCACCACGATCGAGTGGTACGACTTCTTTCTCTACGGCACGGCCGCGGGCCTCGTCTTCGGCAAGCTCTACTTCCCCAACCAGGATCCGCTGTCGGCGACGCTGCTCGCCTTCGGCACCTACTTCATCGGCTTCATCGCGCGGCCGGTCGGCGCCGCGATCTTCGGCCATTACGGCGACCGCATCGGCCGCAAGGCGACCTTGATCGCGACGCTTCTGTGCATGGGCATCGCGACTTTTCTCGTCGCCTTCGTGCCGACCTACGACTCGATCGGCATCTGGGGCGCGGTGATTCTCACCGTGCTGCGGGCGCTGCAAGGCATCGGCGTCGGCGGCGAATGGGGCGGGTCGGTGCTGCTGGCGATGGAATGGTCGCGCACCCACGGCCAACGCGGGCTGGTCGCCTCGTGGCCGCAATTCGGCGTGCCGGCCGGACTGTTCCTGTCGAATCTGGCGGTGCTTGGCTTCAGCGCCTGGTCGGGCGACCAGTTCGCCGTGTGGGGCTGGCGCATTCCGTTCGCGCTGTCGATCATCCTGGTCGGCATCGGCCTGTGGATCCGGCTCGGCATTCTCGAGACGCCGGTGTTCCAGAAGCTCCTGGACCAGAACAAGATCGAGAAGGCTCCGATCGCCGAAGTGATCAAGAGAGCAGCCGAAGGAAATTCTGCTGTCGGCGCTGTTGCGCATGTCCGAACAGGCGCCGTTCTACATGTTCGTCGCCTTCATCTTCTCCTACACCGTCGGCACCCTGCATATGTCGCGCAACCTCATCCTGACCGCGGTGATGGTGGCGGCCTGCGTGTCGTTCGTCACCATTCCGCTGTCCGGCCACATCTCCGACCGCATCGGGCGGCGGAAAATGTACCTGATCGGCGTGGTCATAACCGGCCTGTTCGGGTTCCTCTATTTCGGCATGGTCGACACGGCGATCCCGTCGGCGGTCTTCATCGCCATCGTGCTCTCGCTCATTCCCCACGACATCCAGTACGGACCGCAGGCGGCGCTGATCGCAGAGTCGTTCACGCCGCGACTGCGTTACAGCGGCGCTTCGCTCGGCTATCAGCTCGCTTCGGTCATCGCCGGCGGACCGGCGCCGATCATCGCCACGGCGCTGTTCGCCGCGTATCACTCCGGCTACGCGATCGCCATTTATATCCTCGCCTGCGCTGTCGTCAGCCTGATCTCGGCCTCCTTCATGCCGGACTACACCGGCAAGGACATCTCGGCGGAATACGACGAGGAGTGATGCGCGTTGCCGTTGTTGGCGCGCGAACGCGCAATGTGAAATAACGTCACTTGTCGGCGCGGCCTGCCGCCTGCTCCTGTTCGGGGCAGGGGGCGGCCGTGCGGCAGTATTTCGCCACCTCACGCAAGCCGCAGGATTCTTCGCAAGACTTCCATCTTCGCGAGACTTCGAGCGGTTGAACGCATCGGCACCGGACACTTCCGCATGAACGAATCCGCTGCACCGGCCACCTTGGCGGCGCGCACAAAGCCAAAACCCCGGCCGTTCTATCTGCAGCTCTGGTTCCTGGTGCTGGTGGCGATGGCGCTCGGCGTCGCGCTCGGCGAACGCGATCCCACGCTCGGCGCGCAGATGGAGCCGCTCGGCAACGCATTCATCAAGGCGATCCGCGTCCTCATCGCGCCGATCATTTTCTGCACCGTGGTGCACGGCATCGCCGGCATGGCGAACATGGCCCGCGTCGGCCGCGTCGCGCTCAAGGCGCTGATCTATTTCGAGGTCCTGACGACCATCGCGCTCGTCATCGGGCTCGTTGCCGTCAATGTGTTCCAACCCGGCGCCGGCATGAATGTCGACCTCTCCCACGTCGATACGTCGAGCATCGCGCATTATCTCGAGCCGACGAGGCGGCAGACCGCCGTGCAGTTTCTGCTCGCCATCATCCCCAACACCTTCGTCGGCGCCTTCACCGAGGGCAATGTTCTGCAGGTGCTGTTCGTCGCGGTGCTGTCCGGGTTCGCGCTCAGCGCCATGGGACAAGCGGGCAAGCCGCTCACCGATTTGATCGGGGCGGCGACGCAGATGTTCTTCCGCATCGTCGGCTTTGTGATGTGGGCGGCGCCGATCGGCGCGTTCGGGGCGATCGCCTTCACGGTCGGCAAGTTCGGCACCGGCTCGCTCGTCTCGCTCGGCAAGCTGCTCGCCAGCTTCTACGTCACCTGTCTGATCTTCATCGCCCTGGTGCTGTGGCCGGTCGCGCACGCCTGCGGCGTGAACCTGTTCAAGTTCATCCGCTACATCCGCGAAGAATTGCTGATCGTCATCGCCACGACGTCGTCCGAGACCGTGCTGCCGCGCATGATCGCCAAGCTCGAAGCCTTAGGCTGCGAGGAGAGCGTGGTCGGGCTCGTCATTCCGACCGGCTATTCGTTCAATCTCGACGGCACTTGCCTTTATCTCGCGACTGCCGCGGTGTTTCTGGCGCAGGCGACCAATACGCCGCTCCCGCTGGAGCACCAGATCGGGCTGTTGCTGGTGCTGCTCCTCGCCTCGAAGGGAGCGGCCGGCGTCGCCGGCGCGGCTTTCGTCGTGCTTGCGGCGACGCTGTCGTCGGTCGGCACCATCCCGGTCGAGAGCGTCGCGCTCGTGCTCGGCGTGCACCGCCTGATGTCGCAGGCGCTCACGCCGACCAACCTGATCGGCAACGGCATCGCCACGCTCGTCATCGCGAAGTGGGAACGCGCGCTCGACGAGCGGCGGCTGCGGGAAGCGCTCGACGGCAACTGATATCGAGGACTTTTGTGAGCGCTTCATGTGATCGTCGTGCTTCGAAAGAACATCGCTGTTGGTTTCTTTTGGCGTTCGTTGAACCGAGTCTCCGAACTTCATTCAGACCAGGTTCATTCCCCGATGCGCACATTGAGCAATCGATAAACTCATTTGCCGGAGAAAACCCAATGTTACGTAAACTTACTCTGATGGCCGCAGTGGCGGCGGCGCTTGCGCTCCCTGCGGACGCGATGGCTAAAGGCGGTCACGGCGGTCCATCACGGCGGTGGCCACACGGCGGTGGTCACCACGGCGGTGGTCATCATGGCGGCGGCCACCATGGTGGACACGGCGGTGGCCATGGACATGGTGGAGGGCATCACGGTGGACATGGCGGTCACGGTCATGGCGGCCATAGTCACGGCCGGTACTTCCACGGCGGTCGCTGGTGGAGCGGCTATGGCGTCGGCCCGTGCTGGCAGCAGACCCCGGCGGGATGGATTTGGATCTGTAACTAAACACGAGGGGAGCTGGCCGCGTGGCCAGCTCCCCGTCGCTTCCTTGATTTATCTGTTTGGAAGCCGGCGGGACGACCTGACGACGCCGAGCAGAATGTGCGGCAACTTCAATAGCCGCCGCGCTCCGACAACGAAACCGGCGTCACGCCGTCTCCGCCAGCACGCGGTCGACATCCGCGCGCCTTGGTCTTGTCCGCGTCGGTCATCAGCGAAGCCGTGATGCCGTTGCGCACGATCGCCGCGATCTCGTCGCGCTGAAGCGCGAGCGCACCCGAAACCGCGCGGTAATTGTCGTTGACGTAGCCGCCGAAATACGCCGGATCGTCGGAATTGATGGTGACGACGAGGCCCTTGTCCATCATGCGCCGCAGCGGATGATGGATGAGGTCGGCAACGACACGCAGGCGCAGATTGGAGAGGGGACAGACGGTCAGCGCCATGCGCTCGCGGCCGAGCCGGTTGACCAATGCGGCGTCCTCGAGCGCGCGGTTGCCGTGATCGATCCGGCCGACGCCGAGCACGTCGAGCGCTTCCCACACATAGCTCGCCGGCCCTTCCTCGCCGGCATGCGCGGTGAGAAAAAACCCGGCGTCGCTGGCGCGGCGGAACACGTGGCGGAATTTGCTCGGCGGGTGCCCGGCTTCGGAGGAATCGAGGCCGACGCCGACGATCTGGTCGCGAAATGCCAGCGCGCTGTCGAGCGTCTTCTCCGCGTCCGCCTCGTCGAGATGGCGCAGAAAGCACATGATCAGGCTCGCATCGACGCCGAGGTCGCGCCGGGCATCGGCGATGGCGCGATGCAACCCGCCGATCACGGTCGCGAACGCGACGCCGCGCGAGGTGTGGCCCTGCGGATCGAAGAACATCTCGACATGGCGGACATTGTCGGCGCGCGCGCGCTCGAGATACGCGAAGGCGAGATCGTAAAAATCCTGCTCGGTGAGGAGCACCGCCATGCCCTGATAATAGATGTCGAGAAAATCCTGCAGATTGCCGAACTGGTAGGCGCGCCGCACCGCCTCGACCGAATCGAACGGCAGCCGCACGCCGTTCCTCCGCGCCAGCGCGAACATCAGCTCCGGTTCCAGGCTGCCTTCGATGTGAATGTGCAGCTCGCATTTCGGCAGGCGTTTGATCAATGTGTCATGCATGTCTTTCGTTTGCTCCTCCGCCGGCCAGGTGCGCGCTTCGGTCGGCCTGCCGCCCGGCATCGCGACGCGCGTATGCGGCTGTGTTCCGCAAATCGCGGAAATCGAGGCCAGAACTATCACATGTTTATCTTTCCCGGCTAAGCGGGGCGCTCGTCGAGCCAGCGCTCGTTGCGCAACGCCTGCGTTAATTGCCGCGCCGCCGTGGTGACGTCGCGCGACTTGCCGGTGTGCATCGCCTCGACCACCAGCGCGCGGGCGAACGTCCAGCGCGGCCGGCGCGCCAATTCGGGCGGTACGTGGCGGTCGATGAAGGCAAGCGCTTCCTTGAGCGTGCCGATGCGGATGCGCACACCCGGCGCGGACACACCGATCGCCGTCGGAAGCCCCGCCGCATCCGTCGCTGCCGCGCCCTTGGCAACCGGACGCTCCGGCTTGGGCCTTCGCGCGCGCCGGCCCGCGGCCGCTTCGACTTTCCGTTCCGCCGGAATGGCATAGACGCGCATTGGCCGGGCGATGTTCTTGAGTTCCTTTTCGCCGGCGTCGATGAACTGTTCGCCGAGGCGGTCGCGGACCTGGCGGTAGGCGTCTTCGGAGAGCGAGATGCCGCCCGGCTCGGCGATGCCTTCGAGCCGTGCCGCGATGTTGACGCCGTCGCCGAGGAGATCGCCGTCCGGCAGCGTGACCACGTCGCCGAGGTGAACGCCGATGCGAAATGCGATGCGCTGCTCCGCCGAATCGCCGGCACCATGCTCGGCCACGCCGCGCTGAATCTCGATGGCGGCGCGGACGGCGTCGACGACGCTCGGAAATTCGATCAGAAAGCCGTCGCCCATGGTTTTGACCACGCGGCCGCGGTGGCGGTCGATGGCGGGCTCGATGAGATCCCCGCGCAGCGCGCGCAAGCGCCGCAGCGTGCCTTCCTCGTCCGCCCCGGTCAGCCGCGAATAGCCGACGACGTCCGCCGCCAGGATCGCAGCCAGTTTTCTTTCGACGTTTTCCACGAGTCCCGGACGACGCTCCATCCCGTATCGATGTCTCCCCACCATTCAATGCCCCGTGGGTTCCATCGGTTCCGGAAGCGCTGGAAGGTTTGGCCGCTCCCGGCTCCCTCTTGCCGCATGCGGCACACGGCGGGGCGAGGTGAAAAACACGCTGTCGTTCTCGCGGCGCCCCTTCGCGCCCGAGTCATGTCGACGACCAAGCAAACGAATAAAGGCCGGGCGTGATCTTCGTCAGATGGCGCCGGTGGTGGGACCGGGGCCATCACGATCAAGCACGGATAGACCTCGTCATTGCGAGGAGCGTTTGCGACGAAGCAATCCAGAACTCTGTGCCGCCGACCCTGGATTGCTTCGCCGCTTTGCGGTTCGCAATGACGAAAAGGAAAGCGGAACGCCGAAAGACGCTGTTGCGTGACCTCCGCGCCCTCGCGGGCGCGGCGCGCGCCCCTTGCGGGCCGCTCGCCTCTCGGCGTTCCACCACGGCACTTGCGGCAGCGACCGAACGCCACCGCTCAGCTCGAGCCACGCGACTTCCTGGGTACTCGTTCGGAGCGCCCGCCCCGATGGTTCGAAAGACGGAGCGCATCGCAACGCACGACGCGAAACCGACAACCGGTCTCCATGCGTCACTCGCGGGCGTTACCCGCGCCTTACTGTCCCAGTCCAGCGAGATTGCACCCGCAGTCCGGTCATGATGCCGTCCGGGCGTGTCTTGCCCAAGCCGCCCGGGAGCCGAGGTGACGAGCCTCGACCCGCGGGAACCGCACTCGCCCCGCCGGACGGAGTCACCCGGCCGGCGTCCTGGTACGGGGGCGAGATTCGCTCGTCTTGTACCGCAATCGAGGACGGATTGTCAAGAGATGGTCGCTGCATCGGAGACCGCCAAGCGTCGCGGCCGGCATGACATCGCGGCGGCCGCGTCGCTCCAGTTAATTAAATGCACTGGCACCGTAGCGGTAAAGCGACATCCGGATCGGCGCCGGGTAGGGGCTTATTCGCCTCCCTGCCACGGTCGCCGTGACGTATGGCGAATGTGCTGGATGCGTATCCGATCTTCCAGCACGCGATAGAAAATCTTGAAGGGATACCGAGCAAGCGGGACGACGTGCACGCCTGGGCGTTGTTCGATCTCCGGCGCACTCAGCGGGTTTCTGCCGATGCTGTCGATCAGCGTCCGTATGCGGATTTCAAGCGCTTCGGCGACGCTGTCACCGAATGCGCGGCGGCTGTCGGCGGAAATTTTTCGAAGATCGGCGACGGCGCGTTTGGAGTATTCAACCTTCATGCACGGCGGAAGCTTCGAAACGCAGCGAGGACTTCCTCGTCACTCGCAACGCCGCTCTTGTCCGCGTCGTCAATCGCCTGCAGTTCCTCGGGCGTCGCTTGGTACACACCACGACGACGCGCTTCGATGTCGCGCGCGACTTCGGCGAGTTCGTCCTGGTCCTCGACGGGCCAAGTCTCGGCGCGCTCCAATAAGGTCTTCAGCTGCGTGCTTGCCATGAAAGAAAATATAGCACGGTAATTCTCGCTGGGCCACGTGCCCGCAGATTTGCCGACTACCATTGATTGATTGGCGACCCCGCCTGGAAGGCCGGAAGCCTTCACCAAATGCCTGTGAAATCTGAATAACTGCGCTGTCCTGCCAAGTCGATTGATACCACCGGGTGATCCCACCGGCAACCTGCAAAAGTAGACAGGGCGCGGTTCTCCCGCATACGCTGTGGATCAGGCGCGGCAAGGGGAGGGGCAAACTGTGAGGAAGATTGTAGTTGCGCTTTGCTTTTTTGCGCTTGCGGGAACGGTCGCGCGCGCGAACTCTTGTGCGAATGTGGACGTAATAGGCACATACGACGAGAGCGGATTGCGAGAAAGCCGCTATGGGATATTTGCGGCTGGAACTTTTCGAATTGCCGGCGAAGAGAACGAAGAGAAACAGCCTATGTTCAACCTCACAACAGTAAATTGCAAACCCGATGCCGGGGGAAGCAATTTTGAATGCGAAGTCCAAAGGGCCGTTGTGTATGCCAGTGCGGCTAAACCCGACCCAGACAGCCCAAACTGTTCGCTCGATCTCGACGTTTCCACGTATTCAATGAAGCAGATCGGGAGTGGTGTTCTTACAGGGATGGTGGTCAACTCTAGCGCCTGCTACAACTCGATACTAACAGTAGATCGAAATACCAAGAGAGTGTATATGTCGTTCACGCAAACGAGATCAGCAGGCAAGTACGATAAGATTTGTGGGGTGGGTCCGCCGCCTACAGAGGTGCTGATGAACTGCACCTCGTGGCCACGAATTCGAAAGGGCGGCAAGACACAGGGGCGTTATTGTGATTTTAGTGGCGCTGAGGCTAAATAGAGCCTAGCCCCGCGCGTTAGCCGACACCTACGTCCTTGCCAACACATTGCTGACAGTCATCGCGTACCAACGTCCCCCGCGCGCCGTCGAAACACCGCGCGCATTCAAGGCGTCCGCAATCTCCCGCAGCGTTGACGCGCCGGCCCGCTGTATCTCGCGAATGAGGGGCAGCACATTCGCAGCGTGGTTGTCCGCCGTCGCTTCAATGACGCCAAGGGCCACCTTACGCGCTTGTGCCAACTTAGGCCCTCCAAGCTTCACACCGCGCGCCTTGGCTGCCGCAAGGGCCGCCTTTGTCCGCACGCTAATCATCGCCCGCTCTTTCTCCGCCAACGCCGCGAACAGGTGCAGAATGAACGGGTCAACGTCGGACCCTAGTTCGGCCACCAGAAACGGAACGCGGTGCGCCATTAGGCCCGAAATGAAATGCACATCGCGGCTCAGCCGGTCTAGCTTTGCTACGGCGACCGAACAGCGCTTGCGGCGCGCCTCAGCCAATGCGGCGGCCAGCTGCGGCCTGCGGTCCAACGCGTCGCTGCCTTTGCCTGTCTCGACTTCAACGAACACGCGGACAAGCTCAAAGCCCTCAGCCTGAGCGAACCGGTCCAACGCCTCTTGCTGCGCTTCAATGCCCAGACCTGAGCGTCCCTGCGTTGCCGTTGAGACGCGAACGTATCCAATGAGCGGTTTGGTGGTCACGACTGCCTCCGGGTTGCCTCTGTATAGAAACAGTACGTTCGTTTTGATTTTATACAAACAGGCATGAACGCATGGCTCCCGGCCGTGTCATGTGTTTTGGGAATCCCTCGCGCGCTCCGCATAGGCCCTGAGCGCCTCTTGGACGCCTTAGTGTGTTTCGGCGTGCAAATTTGACCCCGTGAGCTGGGGGATCGGCGTCCAAAATTGACCCCCTGAGGTGTAGCCGTCGCAGGCTTCCCGCTTTGATTCGAAGCGGGTGGTCAGGGGATGCTGGTTGTGGAGACGATTGCGCGGATTCGGCGCGAGCATTTCGTCAAGGGCAAGACGATCAAGGAGATCGCACGGGACCTTGGGGTGTCCCGAAACACTGTTCGCAAGGTTCTGCGATCAGGAGAGACGTCGTTCGAATACGAGCGGACCGTGCAGCCGCGGCCGAAGCTTGGGCGATGGACAGCGGAACTCGACGCTTTCCTGGAAGGCAACGCGGTCAAGCCGGCTCGCGAGCAACTGACGCTGATCCGGATTTACGAGGAGCTACGGAGTCGTGGCTATGCGGGCAGCTACGATGCGGTGCGCCGCTATGCGGGGCGATGGGCCAAGCAGCACGGGCAAGCGACGGCGGCGGCCTACGTGCCGCTGAGTTTTGCGCCCGGGGAAGCCTACCAGTTCGATTGGAGCCACGAGATTGTCCTGCTGAGCGGCGTGACGGTGACCGTCAAGGTGGCTCATATCCGGCTCTGCCACAGCCGCATGCTGTTCGTACGCGCCTATCCGCGCGAGACACAGGAGATGGTGTTCGATGCCCACGACCGGGCATTCGCGTTCTTCAAGGGCGCGTGCCGGCGCGGCATCTACGACAACATGAAGACGGCGGTGGAGACGATCTTCGTTGGCAAGGACCGTCTGTACAATCGTCGCTTCCAGCAGATGTGCAGCCATTACCTGATCGATCCGGTGGCCTGCACGCCGGCCTCGGGCTGGGAGAAGGGGCAGGTCGAGAACCAAGTCGGGCTGGTCCGGGAGCGCTTCTTCACGCCGCGCCTGCGGTTCAAGACGCTCGACGAGTTGAACGACTGGCTCACCGACAAATGCGTCGGCTATGCCAAGGCACACCGCCATCCAGAGCTGTCCGATCAGACGATCTGGGAGGTGTTCGAGGCCGAACGGCCGAAGCTCGTTCCCTATGCCGGCCGCTTCGATGGATTCCACGCGCTACCGGCGTCGGTCTCCAAGACCTGCCTGGTGCGCTTCGACAACAACAAATACTCGGTGACCGCCAGCGCGGTCGGGCGGCCGGTCGAGGTTCATGCCTATGCCGATCGCATCGTCATTCGCCAGGACGGTCGCGTCGTCGGCGAGCACCGGCGCTCATTCGGCCGCGGCGACACGATCTACGATCCCTGGCATTACGTGCCGGTGCTCGCTCGCAAACCCGGTGCCTTGCGCAACGGTGCTCCCTTCAAGGATTGGGTGCTGCCGGCTGCGATGGAGCGCATTCGGCGCAAGCTTGCCGGCGCCGATGACGGCAATCGGCAGATGGTCAGCATCCTGACCGCGGCAATCACCGACGGGCTGCCGGCTGTCGAGGCGGCATGCGCCGAAGCAATTGTACAGGGCGTCCACTCCGCTGATGTTGTGCTCAACATCCTGGCGCGCCAGCGCAATCCCGATCCGCCTCCCACCATCATGACGCCGGTCGCACTGACGCTGCGCCACGCCCCGATCGCCGATTGTGCCCGCTACGACAACCTCAGGAGAACCGTCTGATGGAACGATCCGAGCTCTTCGACCTCATGGGCGAACTTCAGCTCCATGGCATGAAGGCCGCCTTCGACGAGATCATGGCCACCGCGATCAAACGCCAGCACGAACCGCAGCGCATCATCGGCGACCTGCTCACCGCCGAGATCAACGAGAAGCAGGCTCGCTCGATCAAATACCAGCTCACTATCGCCAAGCTGCCGCTCGCCAAGGACCTCGACGACTTCCAGTTCGACGGTACGCCGACCAACGAGACCCTGGTGCGCGATCTCGCCGGCGGCGGCTTCATCGCCCAGCAGCGCAACGCTGTCCTGGTCGGCGGCACCGGCACCGGCAAGACGCATCTTGCCATCGCAATTGCCAGAAGCTGCATCAGAGCAGACGCACGAGGCCGCTTCTACAACGTCGTCGATCTGGTCAATCGGCTCGAGGCCGAGACTCGCAACGCGCGGCAGGGTCGCATTGCCGATCACCTGACCCGCATGGACTTCGTCATCCTCGACGAACTTGGCTATCTGCCCTTCGCCCAGGCTGGCGGGCAGCTCCTGTTCCATCTCATCAGTCGCCTCTACGAGCGCACCTCGATCATCGTCACCACCAATCTCGCCTTCGGCGAATGGCCGAACGTCTTCACCGACGCCAAGATGACGACCGCGCTGCTCGATCGCCTCACTCACCACTGCGATATCATCGAAACCGGCAATGACAGTTGGCGCTTCAAAACTCGGGCCGAGGATCATGCGACCCGCGCTCGCGCCGTCTCCGCAACCCCGACCAGCTCCGACGGCGCGAGCGCTACCACCCGGACACGCCGCACGAAGGGGTCAAAATTGGACGCCGATCAGGGGTCAATTTTGAACGCTGATTGACAGCTTGATTGCGCGTGCGTATTCAACCAGCGTCTTTTCAGACCGATTGCGACCGCGTTTCCAGGCCTCAAATGTTGCCCACAACGTGTCGCCTGTCGCCCCCGGTGCGTCGCCGATAACCGCCGGTAACGGGGGTGTTTCTATTGGCTCGCCAGCGCTTCGCTGTTGGATCGAACGCAGGGCGCGGACTTCCGCCCGCAGCAGAGCAAGCCCAAGCTCTCGAAACGCGGCACTCTTCTGGTCAAGATTGACTTGGAAAGCGCTTAGAGCCTGTTCAATCTGAAAGGTAATGTGCGCGATGTTGCCTTGGGCTAATGCTGTTTCGGCTTCCGCAACAAGGCGTGGCAAGGTTTCCGCCACTTCAAGCATCTGTCCGCCTGACAGACCAAATTCGGGCACTGGTTCGGCCCAAGGCTCGCCGGTGTTTTCATCGCGAAACGCCCGCTCAGTGTCCGGCGCCGTTCGCAGATAATCATCGTGCCCAACCAGCTTGCCTGCGTAGTGATATTCCGCCATCCGTTTGATTTCGACAGGGGACAGGTTTTGCCGCTGTGCGCGCTTAACGGTTAAACCCTTCGCGCGATCAAGTGTGTTGTCGAATTCAATGAGGACCGCCTTGGCGAGCTTGTTGGCGGCGGTGATATCCTTGGTGCCCAGCGACCGCTTAAGCCAAGTCTGCCGTGCCTTGCCGTTGCCGAGCACGCGCGCAACCGCTTCCTGAAGGCCGGCGGGGACCTTCTTTCTGGCGTAGTAGGTGCCGTGCCGATCCTTGCTGATACCCATCAGCAGACGCATAAAGTATCCCACCGATTTATACCACCGGGCAGGACGAAGTGCTTGAAGTTGCAAGTTATTCAAGAATGACAGGCTTGGCGTGAAGTTTGGCGACCCCGCCTGGATTCGAACCAGGGACCTTCAGCTTAGAAGGCTGTTGCTCTATCCCCTGAGCTACGGGGCCGAACCACCCTGCAGCGCGATCCGTACAGGATCGGTCCGGGTAGCATCCGTCCGTATAGTATAATGAATCGGGGGGCGGAATATCCCCGGTCACGACCTCGACACGATCGTCGCCTCATATCCGCGCCGCTTGGGTGAAATTGCGCGCCCCGGGAGGAGATTACCGATGCTTTGGATCATTCGCGCCGGTGTTGCCGCGGCGCTCCTCGCCTTTGCCCCGCTCGCCTTTGCCCCCTCGACCGCGAATGCCGCGGAAAAGCCGTTCCAGAACAGCGACCTCGCCGACAGCGCGATCGCGCTCGAGGCGCAGATCAAGACCGACGCCGGGGCGCCGACCAAGCCGGTGGCTCAACTTCGCCAAGACGCCAATGCGGCGTTCGCCAAGAACGATTTTCGTGCCGGCATGGCGCTGCTCGGCCAGATCGTCGCCGGTGCGCCGAACGACAGCGCGACCTGGCTGCGGCTCGCCCGCACCATCCTGCAAATCCGCCCCGCCAATGACGACGAGCGCAAGCTGCTGACCGAGCGTGCCTCGTCGCGCCGCCTACATCGCCTACCAGCGCACCACCAGCCGGACCGAGGAGGCGGACAGCCTCGCGCTCCTCGGCAACACGCTCGCCAAGCGCGAGATGTGGCGGCCGGCGCTCGACGCGCTGCGCCTCTCGCTCGAAGGGCGCGAAGTCGCCGAGGTACGCGCGCAGTACGAGAGGTTGCGCGAACAGCACGGCTTCCGCGTGCTCGACACCAGCGTCGACGCCGATACCGCGACGCCGCGCGCGTGCTTCCAGTTCTCGGAGGATTTGCCGGCGCGCACCGACTTCTCGCCGTTCGTCGTGGTCGGCGGCATCGACAAGCCGGCGCTCACCTCCACCGAGAAGCAGCTCTGCGTCGAAGGCCTGACCCACGGGCAGAGCTACACCGTGACGCTGCGCGCGGGTCTGCCGTCGACCGTGCACGAGACGCTGTCGAAGACCGCGGATTTTTCCGTCTATGTGCGCGACCGCAAACCGTCCGCGCACTTTTCCAGCAACGCCTATGTGCTGCCGCGCACCGGCCAGCGCGGCATTCCGGTCATCAGCGTCAACACGCGCGCGCTCGCGGTCGAAATCTACCGCGTCGGCGACCGCAATCTGATCGGCATGACCGGCGGCAACGACGCCGAGAGCGGCGACTTCAAGCGCGCGCTCAGCCGCAGCGATATCGACCGGCTCGGCGAGACGCGCGGCGTCGCGGTGTGGAAGGGCGAGCTCGCGGTCGCCGAGGCGCCGCTCAATGCCGATGTCACCACCGCGTTTCCGGTCGACCAGGCGGTCGGCGATCTCAAGCCCGGCGTCTACGTCATGGTGGCGCAGCCGAAGGAGGTCAAAGCCGTCGACAATTACGATGCGCTGGCGACGCAATGGTTCATCGTTTCCGATCTCGGCCTCACGGCGTTCTCCGGCCATGACGGCGTCCACGCCTTCGTCAATTCGCTGGCGACCGCCGAAGGCAAAAGCGGGGTCGAGCTGCGGCTCGTTTCGCGCAGCAACGAAATATTGGCGACCCGCAAGACCGACCCGGCGGGTCACGCTCAGTTCGAAACCGGGCTGACGAGCGGGGAGGGCGGCGCCGCGCCGGCGATGCTCACCGCGTCCGATCCCTCGGGCGATTTCGCCTTTCTCAGCCTCACCGCGCCGGCGTTCGATCTCAGCGACCGCGGCGTCGGCGGGCGTCCGGCGGCGAGCGGCCTCGATGCCTTCGTCTATGCCGAGCGGGGCATCTACCGGTCGGGCGAGACCGCGTACCTCACCGCGCTGCTGCGCGACGCGCAGGGTGCCGCCGCGCTCGGCGTACCCTTGACGTTCGCGGTCGAGCGGCCGGACGGGGTCGAATATCGCCGCACGCTCGTTGCCGATCAGGGCCTCGGCGGCCACGGTCTGACGCTGCCGCTTGCCCGGTCGGCGCCGACCGGAACCTGGCATGTGCGCGCCTTCACCGATCCGAAGCGGCCGGCCGTCGGCGAGACGACGTTTCTGGTCGAGGACTATGTGCCCGACCGCATCGCGTTCGACCTGACCTCGCCGAGCGCCAAGATTTCGCAGAAGGCGCCGGCGAGCGTCGAGGTCGCCGGGCGTTTCCTCTACGGCGCGCCGGCGGCCGGGCTCGATCTCGAAGGCGACGTGACGGTCGGCATGGCCAAGGAGCGGCCGGGCTTTGCCGGTTATCAATTCGGCCTCGCCGACGAGGAGATCGAGCCGGTCAAAACGACGCTCGACGATCTGCCGGCGACCGACGACGCAGGCAAGGCGAAATTCACCGTTAATCTTGACAAGCCGCCCGCGAGCACCCATCCGCTCGAGGCGAAGATCGCGGTGCGCATGACCGAATCCGGCGGCCGCGCCGTCGAACGCACGCTGACGCTGCCGGTCGCGCCGGTAGCCAGCATGATCGGCGTCAAGCCGCTGTTCTCCGGCCGCGCGCTCGCCGACGGCGCCATCGCGAACTTCGATGTCGTTGCCGTCGCGCCGGAAGGCACGACGCTGGCGCAGAAGGGCCTGCATTACGAACTTCTGCGCATCGAGACGCATTATCAGTTCTACAAGCGCGACGGCAGCTGGAATTTCGAGCCGGTCAAGACCACCAAGCGCGTCGCCGACGGCGTAATCGACACCGCGGCCGACAAGCCGGCGCGCATCGCCGTGCCGGTGAATTTCGGCCGCTACCGGCTCGAAGTGTCGAGCGCCGATCCGAACGGTCCGCTCACCTCCGTCACGTTCGATGCCGGCTTTTACGTCGAGGCCAATGCCGACACGCCCGACATGCTCGAAGTCGCGCTCGACAAGAGCGCGTACAAGCCGGGCGACACGATGACGGTCGCGGTGACCGCGCGCAACGCCGGGCGGCTCACCCTCGACGTCGTCGGCGACAAGCTCGTCGCCAGCCAAACCAGCGACGTGAAAGCGGGCGCCGCCCAGGTGAAGCTGACGGTCGGCCGTGATTGGGGCACTGGCGCTTATCTGGTCGCGACCCTGCGCCGGCCGCTTGATGCGCCGGCGCAACGGATGCCGGGCCGCGCCATCGGCGTGCAGTGGTTTTCCGTCGATCGCGCGGCGAAGACGCTCACCGTGGATCTCAAGTCAGCACCGTCGCTCATTCGGCCCAACACGACGCTGCAGCTGCCGGTCAAGGTCGGCGGTCTTAAGCCCGGCGAGGAGGCGCGCCTCGTCGTCGCCGCCGTCGACGTCGGTATCCTCAATCTGACCAACTACAAGCCGCCGTCGCCGGACGATTATTATCTCGGCCAGCGCACGCTTTCAGCCGACATCCGCGACCTTTATGGCGATCTGATCGACGGCATGCAGGGCGCGCGCGGCGCGATCCGTTCCGGCGGCGACCAGGGTGCCGAGCTGCAGGCGTCTCCGCCGACCGGGCCGCCTCTGGCATTCTATTCCGGCATCGTCACCGTCGGCGCCGACGGTGCGGCCGAGATCGCCTTCGATATCCCCGACTTCGCCGGCACGCTGCGCGTCATGGCGGTGGCGTGGAGCAAGGACAAGGTCGGCCACGCCAGCGCCGACGTGACCGTGCGCGATCCGGTGGTGCTCAGCGCCACGCTGCCGCGGTTCCTGCTGCCCGGCGACCGTTCCAGCCTCCATCTCGATCTCGACAATGTCGAAGGCGAGGGCGGCGATTACGCGCTCGCGATCACGTCGACCGGCGCGCTCGCCGGCGCGGCGACGCAGAAGCTGACGCTGCGCGCCAAGGAGCGCGGCGCGCTCTCCATCCCGATCGCGGCGAACGCGGCCGGGAACGGCACCGTGCGCGTCGCCGTCACCGGGCCGGCGGGCTTTGCGCTCGACCGCAGCTTCGCGCTGACGGTGCGGCCGCCGGGGCAAATCCTGGCGCGGCGCACGGTCAAATCGATCGCCAAAGGCGAGAGCCTGACAGTCTCTTCCGATCTGTTCGCCGATCTCGTGCCCGGCACCGGCGCGGTGTCGGTTTCGGTCGGCGTCGCGGCGGCGTTCGACGCCGCGAGTCTCCTCGCCGCGCTGGACCGTTACCCCTATCGCTGCTCCGAGCAGGTGACGAGCCGCGCGCTGCCGCTGCTCTATCTCTCCGACCTCGCGGGTGGCGCCCGTGTCGCGCTCGATCCGCAGACGGATCAGCGCATTCGCGACAGCGTCGAAGCACTGCTGACGCGGCAGGACAGCAACGGCTCGTTCGGGCTGTGGAGCGTCGGCGGCAACGATGTCTGGCTCGACTCCTATGTCACCGATTTTCTGAGCCGCGCCCGCGAGCGCAAATACCCGGTGCCGGACGAAGCGTTCAAGCTCGCGCTCAACCGGCTGCGCAACGCGGTCGCGGCGACGACCGACGCCGGCAAGAACGGTGGCGACGACATCGCCTATGCGCTCTATGTGCTCGCCCGCAACGGCGCGGCGCCGATCGGCGATCTGCGCTACCTCGCCGACGCCAAGCTCGATGCGCTCTCGACCCCGATCGCCAAGGCGCAGATCGCCGCGGCGCTCGCGATGGTCGGCGACCGCGTCCGGGCCGAGCGCGTCTACGCCGCCGCGCTTGCTTCGATCGCGCCGCAGCCGCAGCCCGATATGTTCGGCCGCGAGGATTACGGCTCGACCTTGCGCGACGCTGCCGCCCTGGTCGCGCTCGCCGTCGAAGGCGACGCGCCGCGCGCGACGGTGCAGGCGGCGGTGCAGCGGGTCGGCGCCGCTTACGCCGCGTCGCGTTATCTGTCGACGCAGGAGGAGGCGTGGCTTCTGCTCGCCGCGCGGGCGCTCGCCAAGGACGGCGGCGGTCTCGCCCTCGACGTCAACGGCGAAACGCGGCAGCGCCCGTTGTCCCGCACCATCCGCGCCACCGATCTGACGGCGCCGCTGCGCGTCACCAACAATGGCGATGCCGCGGTCGACGGCGTCGTCACCGTGACCGGCGCGCCGCTCACGCCGGAGCCCGCGGCCGAGAAGGGATTTCAAGATCGAGCGCGAGACCTTCACGCTCGCCGGCGATCCGGTCGATGCAAAGTCTGTGAAGCAGAACACGCGGCTCGCGGTGGTCTTGAAAATCACCGAGGCGCAGCCGCAGTTCGGCCGCGTCATTGTCGCCGATTATCTCCCGGCGGGATTCGAGATCGACAATCCGCACATCGTCTCGTCCGGCGATACCGGCACGCTGTCGTGGATCGCCGACGCGGTCGAGCCGGTGTCGTCCGAGTTCCGCGACGACCGCTTCACCGCGGCGTTCGAGCGCAAGAAGGGCGACCCGGCGGTATTCACCGTCGCCTACGTCGTGCGCGCGGTCGCGCCCGGTACATACGTGCGGCCGCAGGCGAGCGTCGAGGACATGTACCGCCCCGACCGCTTCGGCCGCACCGCGACGGAGAGCGTGGAAGTCACGGCGAAATGACGGACCCTCGTCATTGCGAGGAGCGAAGCGACGAAGCAATCCAGGGGCCGTGCCGCTTCACTGGATTGCTTCGCTTCGCTCGCAATGACGACGCGAAAGCGCGAATAGCCATTTTTATTGCCGGCGTGGTCTTCCTTTCAGCGATCAGTGCCGCCGCTTATTGGATCACCTCCCTCGGCCCGCCGCCGCTCGGCAAGGAGCTGCAATTCTCCACCCGTGTGCTCGATCGCGACGGCCGGCTGCTGCGCGCCTATGCCACGGCCGAGGGTCGCTGGCGGTTGCCGGCGCGGATCGCCGACGTCGATCCGCGGCTGTTCGACGTGTTGTTTGCCTATGAGGACAAGCGCTTCCGCGCCCATCACGGCGTCGATCCGCTGGCGCTCGCGCGGGCGGCGTTGCAGCTCGCGACCAGCGGCCGGATCCGCTCCGGCGGCTCGACCTTGACCATGCAGGTGGCGCGGCTCCTCGAGCCGCGCAGCGGTCGCAGTTTTGCTGCCAAGCTGCGCCAGGTCGTCCGTGCCATCGAGATCGAGCGCGCCTTGACCAAGGACGAGGTGCTCGCGCTTTATCTCGACCTCGCGCCTTACGGCGGCAACATCGAGGGCGTTCGCGCTGCGTCGCTCGCTTATTTCGGCAAGGAGCCGCGGCATCTCTCGCTCGGCGAAGCGGCACTGCTGGTCGCTTTGCCGCAATCGCCGGAAGCGCACCGGCCGGATCGTTTCGCCAGCGGCGGCGCGTCTCGCGCGCGACCGCGTGCTCGACCGCTTTGCCGCGACTGGGCGTGTGCCCGCCGACGAGATTGCTTTGGCCAAGGCCGAGCCGGTACCGGCGGCGCGGCGCGCGATGCCGATGCTGGCGCCGCACGCTGCCGATCGCGTCGTCGCGCAAACCGCGCCTGGGAGCGAGGTGAAGCTCACCATCGATGCCGAGCTGCAAAAAAATCTGGAGGTGTTGGCGCGCGAGCGCGCCCGCACGCTCGCCGCGTCGCTCGGGCCCGACGTTTCGCTCGCCATCGTCGCCGTCGACAACGCGACCGGCGAAGTGTTGGCGCGCGTCGGCTCGCCCGATTATTTCGATCAGCACCGCGCCGGCGAGGTGGATCTCACGCGAGCGTTGCGCTCGCCCGGCTCGACGCTCAAGCCTTTCATCTACGGCCTCGGCTTCGAGGACGGCTTCATCCATCCCGAGACGCTGATCGAAGACCGGCCGGTGCGCTACGGCGCCTATGCGCCGCAGAATTTCGATTTCACGTTCCAGGGCACCGTCAGCGTGCGCCGGGCGCTGCAAATGTCGCTCAACGTGCCGGCGCTCGCCGTGCTCGATCAGGTCGGAGCGAGCCGCCTGGCGGCGCGGCTGACGCAAGCCGGCGCCGCTTTGGCGTTGCCGCCGGGCGAAGCGCCCGGACTCGCCATCGGCCTCGGCGGCGTCGGCATCAGATTGTCCGATCTGGTGATGCTCTATGCCGGCATCGCGCGGCTCGGCACCGTGCTGCCGCTCGACGAGCAGGCTACGCGCGGCGCGCTGTCGCGAGCGGGACGGCGAGGGCCGGCGGCTGATGGATCCGGTCGCGGCCTGGTATGTCGGCAATATCCTGATCGGCACGCCGCCGCCGGAAAACGGCGTGCCCGGCCGCATCGCCTTCAAGACCGGCACCAGCTACGGCTACCGCGACGCCTGGTCGATCGGGTTCGACGGCAAGCACACCATCGGTATCTGGGTCGGCCGGCCCGACGGCGCGCCGGTGCCCGGCCTGATCGGACGCGCGGCCGCGGCGCCGATCCTGTTCGATGCGTTCGCGCGTTTGCCGGCGGCCTCCGCGCCGCTGCCGCGGCCCCCGCAGGGCGTCGTCATGGCGACCAACGCCAGGCTGCCGCCGCCGCTCCAGCGTTTCGCGCCCGGCCGCCTCGCCGGCGACGGGGCGCAGGCGAGATTGCATATCCTGTTTCCGCCGGACGGCGCGCGGCTGGAGCTCGCCATGAGCGACGGCAAGCCCGATCCGGTGCCGCTCAAGGTCACCGGCGCGGTCGCCCCGCTCACCGTGCTCGTCAACGGCATGCCGGCGTCGCCGCCGGTGCGCGACAATCCGTTCTTCCGCCCCGACGGCCCGGGGTTTGCGCGGGTGACGGTGATCGACGCCGCCGGTGCCGCCGATAGCGTGATGGTGCGGCTTGACGGCGGCGCGCCGGTGATGTCTTCCATGCCGGTCGCCCAACCGGTGTGTCCGATCAACCCATGCATTCATCAATGAATTTCAAGCTGGCGCCGGTGCGGCGCGTCGCCACCAATCTCGTGCGCTGGTGCGGAGCGCTGACGCGCGCGCCGCGGGCGCGATTGCCGCGGCCAAGTACCGGTGTCGTTGCCGTGGTCGTCGTCGGCATCGCTGCCATCGTCGCCTCGATGTTCTTGTTCGATACGACGGCGACTGATTGGGCGCGGCATCTGCCCAAAGCGTTCAAGGACGTTTTCGAGGAGATCACGAATTACGGCCGCTCCGGCTGGTTTCTCTATCCGCTCGGATTCTTGATCCTCGCTCTTGCGATCCTGAGCTCTCCGGCGTTGCCGCGTTTCATCAGAGGCGTGCTGGCGGCGCTGGTCGCGCGGCTGGGCTTTTTGTTCATCGCGATCGGCCTGCCGAGCCTGTTCGTCACCATCGTCAAGCGCATGATCGGACGGGCGCGGCCCTATGTCGGCGGTCATGACGATCCGTTCGCCTATCGGCCGTTCGTGTGGCGTCCGGAATATGCGAGCCTGCCGTCCGGGCATTCGACGTCGGTCGCGGCGGCGGCAATCGCCATCGGCGTGCTTTGGCCGCGCATGCGCGGCGTGATGGTGGCTTTACGCGCTGACCATCATGTTCAGCCGCATCGTCGTCATGGCCCATCACCCGAGCGACGTCTTGGCCGGCGCGCTGGTCGGCAGCGTCGGCGCGCTGATGGTGCGCCGCTATTTTGCCGCGCGGGGGTTCGTGTTCGATGCTGATTTGAAGGCGCGGCCGTGGCCGTCATGGCGGCGGCTCGAGGCTGCCGTCGGCCGGGCTGTGGCTGGATTGTGAGGCTCAGGCTGCTCGGTCTGCCGCGTTGGCATGGCGAGCCAGCCGACGTCGCCCTGCGCACGGGGAGCGTCACGTTGTGGACGCAGTCTGTGATACTGTGGAGCCGCGTTCATCGGCCTCGCGGCCGATACTGGCAATTCGCCTCAACGATGTCTCTAGGGTGAGCCCAGGAGCCATGAGATTTGCCATCGCACAATTCATTTTCGCACTATTCGCCGTCGCCCTCCTGGTCGTGACCGCTAATGCGCAGGCCCCGGGCGGCGGTGGCGGCGGCCGCAAGCATGGACAGAAATCGGAAAAGCCCGCGACGCAAACACCAAAGGCAGACGACAAAGCGTACAAAAACGCGCTCAAGAGCTTGCCGGACAAACCATACGATCCCTGGCACAACACGCGGTGAGTGCGGCTGAGCGCCAATTGATCGTCGACCAGGAATGGAGCCGGCAGCGATTTGTTTGGTGGACCGGGCGCGCCGCCGGGGCGTAAATCAGAGCTTTGGCATCCGCCGACGAGGCTGTATGCTTGGCCCGTCGTTCGTCAAACGACAAAATTTCCGACATCAGTCCTTTGCAGTTCCGATCCAGGGAGAAGATTATGATCCGTCGTGCAACCCTCGTGCTGAGCCTCGCGGCCGTCACTTATGTCGCTCCGTCCATCGCGTTCGCGCAGGAGGCGCCGCCATACTATGTGGCCGATCCGGGCGTCTACAAGGTCATCTTCGAGGACCCGATGTTCCGCGTGATCGAAGCCACCTGGCGACCGGGTCAAATCGACAAACCCCACTCGCATCTCATTCCTGCGGTGGTCTATTCGCTCGACAATTGCCGCCTCAAATTGACATCCGCCGACGGAACGACACGCATCGTCAACAACAAGGCGGGTCACGCCATGTCTGTTCCGTTTACGGCCTCTCATACGGCCCAGAATATCGGCCGCTCGGCTTGTCGCGTGTTGTTTTTTGAGCGCAAATAGCCGTCGTTGACGGCCCATAGCATTCCATATTTTCGGCTCGGAATGTCCAGCTCGCCTGATTAAAGGAAGTTGACGAGGAAGTTGACGAGGAAGCTGACGACATCCTAGCCCGCCGCGGCCATCGCGGCAAAACCGCGTTCGAGGTCGGCGAGGAGGTCGTCGACGGCTTCGAGGCCGATATGGAAGCGCACGGTCGGGCCGCCCGGCGCCCACTGCGTCGCGGTGCGCACCGGCGTGCAGTCGAACGGGATGGCGAGGCTTTCGAAGCCGCCCCAGGACGGGCCGATGCCGAACAATTGCAGTTCGTCGAGAAACGCGTTCACCGCCTGCTGCGGTATCGGCTTGAACACGACGCTGAACAGCCCCGACGCGCCGGAGAAATCCCGCTTCCAGAGCGCATAGCCGGGATGGCTCGGCATGGCCGGGATGGATGAGGCGCGCGATCTCCGGGCGCTGTTCCAGCCAGCGTGCCACGGCGAGCCCGGAATGGTAATGGCGTTCGAGCCGCACCGCGAGCGTGCGCAGGCCGCGCAGCCCGAGATAAACGTCGTCGGGACCGACGCACAGTCCGTTGTTGCCGACGAAGTTCTTCAATTGCGCGTACGCCGCGCCGTTGGCGGAGACGGTGCCGAGCATGACGTCGGAATGGCCGCCGATATATTTGGTGCCGGCCTGGATCGACAGGTCGACGCCGTGATCGAGCGCGCGGTAATAGATCGGGGTCGCCCAGGTGTTGTCCATCAGGACCAGCGCGCCCTTGTCGTGGGCCGCCGCGGCGATGGCGGAAACGTCCTGCATCTCGAACGACAGCGAGCCCGGCGATTCGAGATAGACGGCGCGCGTGTTCGGTTGCATCAAGTCCGCGATCGCGCCGCCGATCAGCGGATCGTAATAGCTCACGGTGATGCCGTAGCGGGTCAGGGTCTCATTGCAGAACTTTCGGGTCGGGCCGTAGGCGCTGTCGGTGACGAGCAGATGGTCGCCCGCGCGCATCACCGACAGCAGCGCCGCCGAGATCGCCGCCAGACCGGACGGCAACAGCGCGACGCCGGCGCATTGCGGTCCTTCGAGCGCGAGCACGGCCGCCTCCAGCGCTTCGGTCGTCGGCGTGCCGCGCCGCCCGTACTGATAGCGCGAGCGGTGGGCGAGATAATCCTCGGCGTTGGGATAAAGCACGGTCGAGGCGTGATAGACCGGCGGATTGACGAAGCCATGATAGGCGCCGGGCTCGCGCCCGGCCGTGACCACGCGGGTGTCCTGGTGGCGCGCCGCGGCGTGGTGGTCCTTCTTGCTGTCCATTCCGTGGCCTCTTGATTCCAGGATCGCCTGATTCCCGGGACTTTTGCCGCTGTCGCTGCCGGGGGTCTTCGCTCGCCGCGCCGGGCGCGACGTGATAGGGTGCCGAACGTGCCATTACCCCGGCATCACCCGCTTTCGTCAACCCCTTGACCTTGCTTTGCAACCGTCCTCAGATGCGGCGCGCCGGAGCGCATTCCGTTTCGGTCGAACCGGAATGCGGTCTAGTTCTGCTTTGTCGCATTTTCTTTCGGAAAAACCGGTGGCCACTTTTCCGGAAAATGCTCTAGTGCGCACGCCGAAGCGTGGGGCTTTGGCACGCGGTCCATCCCGAAAGGCCTGATCATGAAACGTCTTGCTACGGCTTTTTGCTGTGCGCTGGTAACGACGCTGGCGATGTCGGCCGCCCATGCGCAAACCCTCGGCGCGGTCAAGGACCGCGGCGAACTCGTCTGCGGCGCCAACGGCACGCTGGCCGGCTTCGGCTTGCCCGATCCGCAGGGCAATTGGACCGGCTTCGACGTCGATTTCTGCCGCGCCATCGCCGCGGCGATCTTCAACGATGCCGGCAAGGTCAAATTCGTGCCGCTGACGGCCAAGGATCGGTTCACCGCGCTGCAATCGGGCGAAATCGACGTGTTGTCGCGCAATACGTCGTGGACGCTGTCGCGCGACACCTCGCTCGGGCTGGATTTCGCGGCCATCACGTTCTTCGACGGCCAGGGTTTTATGGTGCGCAAGTCGCTCAAGGTCTCCTCGGCGCTGGAGCTCAACGACGCCGCGGTCTGCGTGCAGCAGGGCACCACCTCGGAGCTCAACCTCGCCGATTATTTCCGCACCAACCACATGGCTCTCAAAACGGTGACGTTCGCGACCGGCGAGGAAGCGGTCAAGGCGTATGAATCCGGCCGCTGCGACGCCTACACCACCGACTCCTCGGGCCTTTACGGCGAACGGCTCAAGCTGGCGCAGCCGACCGAGCACATCGTGCTGCCGGAGATCATTTCCAAGGAGCCGCTCAGCCCGGTGGTGCGCCACGGCGACAATCAATGGGCCGACCTCGTGCGCTGGACGCATTTCATCATGGTCGACGCCGAAGAGCTCGGCGTATCCAAGGCCAATGTCGACGAGCAGCTCAAATCCGACAACCCGGAGATCCGGCGCCTGCTCGGCGTCGAGGGCCAATACGGCGAGGCGCTCGGGCTGACCAACGATTGGGCCTATCGCATCGTCAAGCTCGTCGGCAATTACGGCGAGGTGTTCGAGCGCAATGTCGGGCAGGGCTCGCCGTTGAAGATCGTGCGCGGTCTCAACGCGCTGTGGACCAAGGGCGGTCTGCAATACGCGCCCCCGGTCCGCTGAGCCCTTCTTCATTGCGCCCGTCATTGTCGCCGCGGCCGGCTCATGACGGATGAAGCGCAGGGGCTCGAGGCGCCAGGGCTCGAGGCGCCGGCCGCGCCGCGACGACGGCAGCGGCGCCGCCCCGTTGGTCGCGGCGGCCTCGCCATTCAAATCGCGCTCCTCGTCGTCATCGCCGTCGTCGGCTACGGCGCGGCCTTGAATGCGGCGCAAAATCTCGCCCGCGCCAACGTCGCCTCCGGCTTCGGCTTCTGGAACAACACCGCCGGCTTCGATATCAGCCAGACGCTGATCTATTATTCCGCCTCGACCTCGAGCTTCGGCCGCGCCTTCTGGGTCGGGCTTCTCAATACGCTCCTGGTCGCCGCGATCAGCATCGTGCTCGCGACCGTGCTCGGGTTTGCGATCGGCATCGCGCGGCTGTCGCGCAATTATTTGCTCGCGCGGCTTGCCGGCGTCTATGTCGAGCTTGTTCGCAACGTCCCGCTCCTGCTGCAATTGCTGTTCTGGTACAATGCAGTATTGAAATCGCTGCCCGAGCTGCGCGAGAGTTTGCGGCTGCCGGGGGGCAGCCTGCTCAACAGCCGCGGCCTGTTCCTGCCGCAGCCGCAATTCGCTCCCGGCTTCCTCGCCGTCATCATCGCGCTGGCGGCCGGCATCGTTGCCGCGCTCGCGTGGCGCGTATTCGTACGCCGCCGGCGAGAGCAATCGGGTGTCGAGCTGCCGGTATTCTGGCCGGCGCTGGGTCTTCTGTGCGGTTTGCCGCTCGCCGCCTTCGTGCTGGCGGGATCGCCAGTGAGCTTCAGTTTCCCGGTCATGGGCCGCTTCAACGTCCGCGGCGGCCTCGAAATTCTCCCCGAATTCGCCGCGCTCACCGCCGCGCTGTCGCTCTATACCGCGGCCTTCATCGCCGAAGTGGTGCGCGCCGGCGTCCTGTCGGTGTCGGCCGGCCAGAGCGAAGCGGCCCATGCGCTCGGCCTGCGGTCGGCGGCAACGCTGCGCCTCATCGTCATTCCGCAGGCGATGCGCGTGATCGTGCCGCCTCTGACCAGCCAGTATCTCAATCTGATCAAAAACTCGACGCTTGCCGTCGCCATCGGCTATCCCGACCTGTTCCAGGTGTTCACCGGCACGGTGCTCAACATTACCGGACAGGCCGTCGAGGTGGTCGCGATCACCATGGCGGTCTATTTGTCGATCAGCCTGGTCACGTCGTTCCTGATGAATCTTTATGCCCGCTCGACCGCGGTGGTGGAGCGCTGACCGCGATGGCGACGCCGCAACAGGAGCGCTTCTATCTGCGCCGCGCGCCGGCCGAACGGCTGCCGCCGCCGGCGGCGCGCGCGGGAGCTTTGGGCTGGCTGCGCGCAAATCTGTTCTCGACGCCGGCCAACGCGGTGCTGACCATCGCTTGCGTCGCATTGATCGTTTGGGCGGTGCCGCCGGTGGTGCGGTTTTTCCTCACCGACGCGGTGTGGTCCGGGAGCGATCGGACCGCGTGCCTCGCCGTGCCGGCGCAGCCGGCGCCCGGCGCATGCTGGCCGTTCGTGCGGACGTGGCTGTCGTATTTCGTCTATGGCTTCTATCCGGTCGGCCAGCGCTGGCGGGTCGATCTGTTCTTTGCGGCGCTGGCCTTCGGCATCGTCTGGCTGCTGCGGCTGTCCGCGCCGCGCCGCGACATCGGTGCGCTGTACGTCTTCGTCGTGCTGCCGGTGCTGTCGTTCGTGCCTGCTGCACGGCGCGCCGTGGCTGGGGCTCGCGGTGGTGCCGACCGCGCTGTGGGGCGGCATTCTCGTGACCATCGTGGTCGCGACCGTCGGCATGGTGATCTCGCTGCCGCTCGGCATTCTGCTGGCGCTGGCGCGGCGCTCCGCCATGCCGGTGGTGCGGCTCGCGGCCGTGACCTTCATCGAATTCGTCCGCGGCGTGCCGCTGCTCACGGTTCTCTTCATGGCGAGCGTGATGCTGCCGCTGTTCGTGCCGGAGCGTCTGGCGCCGGACAAACTCCTTCGCGCGCTGATCGGCGTCGCGCTGTTTGCGTCCGCCTATATGGCGGAGGTGGTCCGCGGCGGCCTTGCCGCCGTGCCGCGCGGCCAATACGAAGCGTCGCAGGCGCTGGGGCTGAGCCATTGGCGCATGCTGGCGCTCATCGTGCTGCCGCAGGCGCTACGGGTGACGCTGCCGAACATCGTCAACACCTTCATCGGCCTGTTCAAGGACACCACGCTCGTCTTCATCGTCGGCATTTTCGATTTTCTGCGCACCATCGAGGCGGCGCGCAACGATCCGAACTGGGCCGCACCGACCATCGGCGTCACCGGCTATGCCTTCGCGGCGCTGTTCTATTTCGTCTGCTGCTATGGCATGTCGCGTTACGCCAAGAGCGTCGAGACGCGGCTCGGCCGCGCCGGCCGGCGCTAGGAGATCTCATGGACGAGCGGCCGCAGAGCACGGGGGAGGGGACGGCGCCGGCCGAAACGGCGGTCGAAGTCACCGGCCTGCAGAAATGGTACGGCGACTTTCACGTCCTGCGCGACATCAATCTCACGGTCGCGCGCGGCGAGCGCATCGTCATCTGCGGGCCGTCGGGCGGCGGCAAGTCGACGCTGTTGCGCTGCATCAACCGGCTGGAGGATTGGCAGCGCGGCCGCATCGTCGTCGACGGCATCGAGCTCAACGACGATCCCAAGCGCATCCTCGCGGTGCGCCGCGACGTCGGCATGGTGTTTCAGAACTTCAATCTGTTTCCCCATCTCACCGTGATCGAGAACTGCACGCTGGCGCCGATCTGGGTCCGGCATATGGCGCAAGCGCGACGCCGAGGCGCTGGCGATGCGCTTTCTCGAGCGCGTGCACGTCGCCGATCAGGCCGGCAAATATCCCGCGCGCCTCTCCGGCGGCCAGCAGCAGCGCGTGGCGATCGCGCGCGCCTTGTGCATGAGCCCGAACATCATGCTGTTCGACGAGCCGACCTCCTCGCTCGATCCGGAAATGGTCAAGGAAGTGCTCGACACCATGATCGAGCTTGCCGGCGACGGCCTCACCATGCTGGTGGTGTCCCACGAGATGGGGTTTGCCCGGCAGGTCGCCGACCGCATCATCTTCATGGCCGATGGCGAGATCGTCGAAATCAATGCGCCGAAGGAATTTTTCGAGCAGCCCCGGCACGAGCGCGCGCGGCTGTTTCTGCGGCAGATACTGCCGTAGGCGGCGGTCGGCGGCGCGGCTTGCGGTCGCGCGTTCAGGCGACTTCGCGCTCGGCGCCGTTCGCCTTGGCCAGGACCGCGAGAACGTCGCCGGCGGGCATCGGCCGGCTGATCAGATAACCCTGTACCTCGGTGCAGCCTTCGGCCTTCAAATAAGCGAATTGCTCTTCGGTCTCGACCCCCTCGACCGTGGTGACCATGCCGATGTTGCCGGCGAGCCCGATGATCGCGCGCACGATCGCCGAGCTGTCGCTGTTCGCCGGCAGATCGCGCACGAACGATCGATCGATCTTGATCTTGTCGAACGGGAACATGCGCAGATAGCTCAAGCTCGAATAGCCGGTGCCGAAGTCGTCCATGCAGATGTGAACGCCCAGGCTGCGCAACTCGTGCAGCACATGCATGATCTTGTTGTTGTCGTCGAGAAGCGCGGACTCGGTGATCTCGAGCTCCAGACGGTCGGGCTTGAGACCGGACGCCGCCAGCGCGTCCTTGACGTCCTTGAGCAGCGTTCCGGTGCGGAACTGAATCGGCGACAGATTGACCGCCAGCTTGACGTCAGCCGGCCACCGCGTCGCTTCCCGGCAGGCGTCGCGCAGCACCCAGCGGCCGAGCGGAACGATCAGGCCCATTTCTTCGGCGAGCGATATGAATTCGAGCGGCGGGATGACGCCGCGCAGCGGATGGTTCCAGCGCACCAGCGCCTCGAAGCCGGTGACGCCGCCGCCGTTGAGATTGAACAATGGCTGGTAGTGCAGCTCGAATTGGCCATGGCTCAAAGCGTCGCGCAGATCGCGCTCGAGCAGCCGGCGCGCCTGGGCCCGCGCGTTCATCTCGACTTCGAAGAAGCGATAGCCGCCGCGGGCTTCGGCCTTGGCGCGGTAGAGCGCCAGATCGGCGTTGGCCAACAGAAGATCGGGATCGGTGCCGTCGTCGGGCGCCCAGGCGATGCCGATGCTGCAGCTTACCAGGAGCTGGTGGCCCTCGATCTGATAGGGCTGCGCGATCGCCTTGATGATGCGGTCGGCCAGGATCCCGGCATCCTCCGCCCCTTCCTTGGCGAGCTGGATGATGGCGAATTCGTCGCCGCCCAGACGGGCGACGGTGTCGCAATCCCGCGTCGAATGCTGCAGGCGCCGGCCGACGGCGGTCAACAAAAGATCGCCGATGCGATGTCCGAGCGTATCGTTGATGAGCTTGAACTGATCGAGATCGATGAACAGCAGCGCCAATTTTCCGCCGCCGTCTTCGACGCGCGCCAAAGCGCGCACGAGCTGATCGCGAAATTGCACGCGGTTGCCGAGCCCGGTCAGGGAATCATGCTGCGCCATGTAGCGCACGATCGCTTCGGACTGCTTGCGCTCGGCGATCTCGTGCTCGAGCTGAGCGTTGATGCGCTCGAGCTTCTGCACATAGTGGGCCGCTGCGCGCTCGGCCTTGAGCCGGGCGACCTGGCTCTGCACGCGAGCGGAGGCGATCGCGAAGTCGATCGGCTTGGTGACGTAGTCGTTGGCGCCGAGTTCGAGCGCCTCCACCACGTCCTCGCTTTCGACCTTGGCGGTGACCATGATGACCGGCAGGGTCGATGGCGAGTGGGTGGTCCTGATCCGCTTGAGGACTTCGAGACCGTTCATCCCGGGCATCACGACATCGAGCAGGACGGCGTCGAATTGCTGCTCGGCGACGACGGCCAGCGCCGCCGCGCCATTATCCGCTTCAACGACATCAAATCCGCGCCGCCGGAAGAACCGGTGCAGTATGGTTCTGTTGTCCGCTATGTCGTCGACGACGAGCAATCGGCTTTGATGGGATGGCGCTTCGGTCATATGGCTGTGGCCCGCGGGAACCCGTGTCCTCGGGCAGCAATAAGCGAAAGCTGTTAATCAACACTCCATTACCGCGGCTTAATCTCCGAAAGATAAAACGGGGTAAAGATAAACTGAACAGTTGCATTGATGGCAAGAAAGCAACCTCGGCTTGACGAAAGAACCGCGGATTTCACCCGCCCGCAAATCCGCACTAGCAACAAGCGGCGGCCCCACGACGCTCGATCGGCAAGGTAAAGCGGATGCGCGATTTATCCGGCTCCGAAACCGTGGAGACTTCGCCGCCGCGACTGCGCACGAGCTTCCACAAATTCCGCTGCAGAAAATCGGGAAATTCGCGCGCGCGCACGACAAGCTCGGTGACGCACGTTTGTCGCGCCGGTGCAGGACCATCCACGCGCAATTCGATCGCATCGCATCCGTTGGTGAATGCGTACTCGACCATGCCGCGCACCAGCGCGCGCAGGTCGGAGGCCGGGCCTTTGACCATGACATGATCGGGCAGGTGAAGCGTGACCGGTTGCCCGGCTCCCGTGACGAGCGCCGGCGTCGGCAGCGCGTCGCGCCAAATCGCGGCGAAATCGACCGGTTCGGCAGCCTCCTGGCTGGCCCGCCGTTCGGCCGCGTTAGTTGTTCGGCGACCCGGCGCAGCTGCGCGACGATACGGGTGTAGGTCGGCTTGTCGGCCGAGCTCGCAACCTGCAATTCCCGAGCAGCCATGCGTAAAGTGGCAACCGCGCCGTCCATGTCGAATTCTCCGTCGAGTTTCGTGGCAAGCGAGAACGTCGCAAATATAAATCGAGTTGTTTGCAAAACCGCTCCGACATTCCATCAAAGCACAAGGAAATTTTGCTCAAAACAATCTAAACGTTTAATCGATCAATTCGAAGTTCAGTGAAAACATTGGTGTAATAAAAGATGTATTCCGCTGGCAAAACCCGACGGTGACGCGTGAAAGCTGGAACGGTCGATCATCACGGCGAGCCCGATCGCTATATCGCCTGGATGGACGGCGGGGGTGGCATGCCGTCCAGGCGGTGCCGCGTCGAGGGCGTTTCGCAGGCCGGGGCTAAATTGTGCGCCTTCGACGGCGCGGTGCCCAACGAGTTCACGCTCTATTTCAACCGTCGCGGCGACGCCAAGGTGCGTTGTCGCGTGACCGCCCGGGCGGGCTCGATGTGTGACGTCGAATTCGTTGCATCGTTGGCGATCTACGCCTGACGCCGGCGCGCGGCGGCGCGGGGCGAGCGGCACTTGTTCGGCGCCCCGCCGTCGAGTTGCGTGGTTGCGCACCGTGATAGGAAACGACGGAGGGTCGCCCCGACAAGCACGGACGCCCGTTTCCATAATCACAGCGTTGATTTGGATAACCAAGCCTCGAACAACAAAGTGTTTATGATAAAATTTAGCGGTGCGTTAGCCCGGCCTAGGTAATTTCCCCCAGCGATACGCGCGGTGGGGGTGCGAATGAGCGAGCTTTCCGAAATCGACGGCCGTTCCACAAACCAAGATTTTGCTTGTGGAAGACAGCCCGGCAAATCGCGACATGCTGACGCGCCGGCTCCAAAAGCGCGGCTTCAAGGTGTGCTGCGCGGTTGATGGGCCCATGGGCGTCGCCATGTCGGCGACGGAAGGCCCGGACCTCATCCTGATGGACATCGCGCTGGGTGCGATGGACGGCTGGGATGCGACACGGCTGATCAAGTCCGACCCGCGGACCACCGAAATTCCGATCATTGCGCTCACGGCGCACGCGCTCGCCTCGGATCGCGAGAAGAGCTTCAAGGTCGGTTGCTCCGATTTCGACACCAAGCCGGTCGATCTGGCGCGCCTGCTGGGGAAAATCCAGGCGTGCCTGCTGAGGAAGAGCGTTCGAGCAAAAAACGACTACCAGATGGTCGCCCGCCTCGGCGGGTGATCGGCAAGAACACGACACTTGAACAAGTCGACAAAAAACGGGGGACGGCGTCATGCTCAATGCAGACTCGAGGTTCGAAGCGGATCAGGCCCTGATCGGCAGCATGCGGGATTTCCGCGAGCTGCACGGCAAGGATTTGATGGCGCGCGTCGACGGTTTCTACGAGTGGCAGCACACGCGGCGCCGCCACGGCTTGTGGCCGTATTCCAAGGCGACGGAGCAGGCGCCGCTTGCGGTCTGCACGGCCAGGGACGACAGCGGCGTGAGGTTCGCCGGCCTCAACTTCGCCACGCAGGATTATCTCGGCCTGTCCTCCGATCCGGAGATCAAGGAAGTGGCGAAGGCCGTGATCGACGAGTACGGCATCCATAGCGCCGGTTCGTCGGCCTTGGCGGGCAACACCAAATATTCGTTGCGCCTGGAAAGGACGATTGCCGAGTTCCTCGGCGTCGAGCACACCGTGCTGTATCCGACCGGTTGGGCGGCGGGATACGGCGCGATCAAGGGACTGGTGCGACCCGCCGACCACGTCGTCATGGACGGTCTTGCGCACGCCTGCCTGCAAGAGGGCGCATATTCGGCGACGGCCAACGTGCATCTGCACGGCCACCTCAATCTGGAATCCGCGCGCCGGCATCTCAAACGCATCCGCGCCAGAGACGCGGAAAACGGCATCCTGGTGGTGACCGAGAGCTTGTTTTCGATGGACTCCGACACGCCGGACCTGCGCGCGTTGCAGGAGCTCTGCCGTGAGTACGAGGCCACGCTTCTGGTCGACGTCGCCCACGATCTCGGCGCGATGGGCGAGGGCGGGCGCGGCTTCATCGGCCAGCAGGGCATGAGCGGGCAGATCGACATCGTGATGGGAAGCTTCTCCAAGACCTTCGCGTCGAACGGCGGCTTCGTCGCCTGCAACTCGCCGGCGGTCCGGCAATACCTGAAATTCTACGGCTGCTCGGCGACGTTCTCGAACGCGCTTGTCGCCGGTGCAGGCCGCCACGGTGACGACGGCGTTCGACATCGTTCAATCGGACAAGGGGCGGCAGCTGCGGCGATTGCTGCTGCAACGCGTCGGTCAGATGCGCGACGCGCTCGCCGCGGCCGGACTGCAGGTCATCGGCGATCCGTCGGCCATCGTGCCGGTGCTGGTCGGCGACGAAGCGCTGGCGCGGATGGTCAGCCGGCGCCTGCCGGAGCTCGAAGTGATCGCGAACCTGGTGGAGTACCCGGCCGTGGCCAAAGGCAACGCCCGCTTCCGCCTGCAAATGATGCCGACCCACAGCGCCGAGAACGTCCGGGAGCTGGCCGCGAGGCTGCGCCGAGCGGTCGATCTGACGCAGGGTGAGTACGAGCAATATCGGGCGCGGATCGGCGCGGACGTCGAGTTCGCCCAGGCCGCCGTCGCCTGATCGGCAGTCGCGCAACTGATGGGGACCAGCCATGATACGTGACAGTCTGATCGGCATCATCGACTGGTTCATTCCGGCCGAGCTGCGGATAAACAATGCAAATCTCTGGCGGGCCAGAATTTTCGTCATCAGCCATCTGCTGGGTCCGTTCAGCGCGATCGCCATATTGGGCTATCTGTACGGCGTTCTGCAGGTGCACGACGTCGTGTTCTGGACGATCTGCGTCCTGTGCGGCGCGTTCTGGTTGCTGCCTTTGGGCTTGAAGGTGATCCGTAGCCTGACCTGGCTCGCGTTGTTCTCGTTCTGGGATCTGACCTTCGTCAGCGTGTTCGGCTCGTTCTTCTACGGCGGGGTCAGCTCGCCCTTCCTGCCCTGGCTCTTGTGCGCGCTCCTGATCGGCTTCTTCTATCTGAGCGACCGGGTGCAGCTCGTGGTCGGCATTTTCGTCGCGCATCTCACCGGCTTCTGCGTGGCGTATGTGATCACCGGCGCGTTTCCCGAGCGGGTGCCGGTCGCCGCACTGTCCACGGTCGGGATGATCTCGGTGCTGTGCGCCACGCTCTACAGCTCGATGATGGCGCTGTACTACGCCTACGTCATGATCGAGCAGTCGGCGCTGCGCCAGGAGATCGAGAAGCACCTGGTCACGGCGCGGAAGCTTCGCCAGGCCAAGCGCGACGCGGAACTCGCGGACGAGGCCAAGGCGGTGTTTCTCGCCAAGATGAATCATCAGCTGCGCACGCCCCTCAACGCCATCATCGGCTACAGCGAGATTCTGCTGGAGGAAATCGAACCCGAGGACGATTCGACCGACAAGGCCGATCTGACAACCATCAACAACGCCGGCCGACATTTGCTGTCGTTGCTCTCGGACGTGCTGAGCATGCCCAGGATCGAGTCGGACGATGTCGAGATTTCGCTGCGTCCGGTCGACGTCGAACGCTGCCTCGACGAAGTCGTCTCGACCTGCCGGAACCTTATTTCGCAGAACGCCAACGAACTCGTGGTCGAAAAGGCCGGCGATCTCGGGCAAATCGAAACCGACGAAACGCGACTGCGTCAGATCCTGATCAATCTGCTCGGCAATGCCGGCAAGTTCACCAAGGACGGCAAAGTGGTGTTGCGGGCGAGCCGCGTCGCCGCGGGGCCGTCGGGCGCAGATCGTCATATCGGTCGCGGACACCGGCATCGGCATCCCCAAGGAAGCCATCGACGGCCTGTTCACGAATTTCAACAGCGCCAACGCCGCGACCTCGCAGTCGTACGGCGGCTCCGGGCTCGGTCTCGCGGTCAGTCGCAACCTGGCGCATTTGCTCAACGGCGACATCGAGGTCGAAAGCGAGCCGGGCCGCGGCTCGACATTCACCGTCCGGCTGCCCGTCGCGGCGCCGGCGATGGCTGCCGCGGCGTGAGCGTGTTCCTTCAGAACGAACGGGGTAGTGCGATGCGGAAATTTCTCAAAAAGCTCGATGCACGGTTGACCTTGTTCGTGGATCAGTTCATCCCGGCCAAGCTGAAATCGTCCGGCGACCTCGTGCAGGGCGTGCGGATGTTTCTGTTCAGCCACTTTTTCGGCCCGTTTCTCGGCCACACCATCTCGCTGTCGATGCTTTATCTCCAGGGCGGCGCGGACTTGTCATGGTGGATATTCTTCATCGCGGTGACGGCGTTCTGGCCGTTCCCGCTGCTGCTGCGGCTGACCGGCTGGTATGTGCCGCTGTCGCTGCTGTCCATCGAAAATCTGATGTTCTGCATCTTCTGGGGCTGTTACCAATATGGCGGCGTCTCTTCGCCGATCATGCCCTGGCTGGTGACGGTGCCGCTGCTGGCGTTCTTCTATCTGCCGGAGCGGGCGACGCGCATCGTCGTCGGCTTTCAGATCATCGCCAACCTCGCGGTGTTCTACGGCATCTATTCCGTGATCGGCTTCCCGCAGAAAGTCCCGATGGACGGCCTCGTCATCCTCGGCCTGGTATCGACCTTCTGCGCGAGCATCTACGTGTCGATGATGGCGCTCTACTATGCCAACGTCGTCTCCTCGCAAGCCGAACTCGAGCAGGAGATTGCGCGCCACAAGGCGACGGAGAAGCAGCTGCGCGACGCCACCGTGCAGATCGAACGCGCGACGCTCGCGAAATCCGAGTTCCTCGCCAAGATGAGCCACGAATTGCGGAATCCGCTCAATTCGATCATCGGCTACAGCGAGGTGCTGCTCGACGAGCAGGAGTCGCCGAACGACCAGAAGTACAAGGACCTGAATTCGATCAAAGATGCGGGTCACCGGCTGCTCGAGCTCATCAACGATCTGCTCGACCTGTCCAAGCTCGAGGCGGGCAGGATGGAATTGCAGCCCGACCGCATCGAAATTCGCAGCATGTTCGATGAGATCGCGGAACATTGGCGCGCGGCCATCACCAACAATGGCAATGAATTCAAGCTGCAGCCGCCAGCCGTCGGCGTCATTCGCTGCGACGCCGGCAAGCTGGCGCGCGTCATCACCAATCTTCTCAGCAACGCTGCGAAGTTCAGCACGAACGGCTGCGTCACGTTTTCCGCGTCGATGCAAGGCGACGTCCTCACGGTGTCGGTCGCGGACACCGGCGTCGGCATTGCCGCGGAAAAGATCAACGGACTGTTCGAGACGTTCGGCCGCTCGGAAGAGGAAACGGCGAGCAATTATGCCGACGACGTCAGGCTCGGATTGCCGTTGGCGCAGCGTTACTGTCGTCTGATGGGCGGAGAGATTTCGGTCGAAAGCAAGGTGGGCTATGGTTCGTGCTTCACCCTTACAACGCCCGTCGAGCCGCTCGACGTCGACGTTCGCCACGAGCCGGAGTTGGAAGCCGAATTGCTGACCAGGGCAGCCTGAGTTCGGATTGCGCGGTTGAGCGAACAAAGTTGATCCCGAACATGGCGGTGCGACCGGGCGGTCGTACCGGCCTTCACGAACGAGCCGCCTTCATGAACGAACCGGTTCATGAATGAACCGACAGAAACGGCAGCGCTGCGGCAAGCACACGCCAAATCACACTGTGGCGATGCAAGTTTAAAACCCAACCTGACGAAAGTTTAACTTGCCCCGAAGCGGTCGCCGGCTCTTACTTCCGGCACAATCCCGCTGTGGAGATCTTGGAGGATCACATGTTGAAATCGGTAGCCGTGGGGGCGGCGGCGCTGGCGATCGTAGGCTCGTCGATCGTCTATGCGCAGCAGCGTTCCGGTGGCCCGGACGGCGTCGGCTCGGGCGGATTTGGCCACGGCCTGCGGTTGGTGGCGCATTATCGGCCGAGCATCGACGACATGAAGGCGTTCACCGACGCGCGCATCGCCGCACTCAAGGCCGGACTGCAGCTCACGCCGGATCAGGACAAGAACTGGCCGCCGTTCGAGCAGGCGCTGCGCGATTTGGCCAAACTCCGCATCGACCACATGCAAGCCCGCCTGGCGCGCGAAGAGGCGGGAGCGCCGCAGACGCCGCCCGCGCCGTTCGAACGGCTGGCGAAACGCGCGGACGCCATGGCCAAGCGCAGCGCGGCATTGAAGCAGCTCGCCGATACCGGCGCCCCGCTTTATCAGAGCCTGAGCGATGCGCAGAAGGAGCGCTTCAAGATTTTGGCGCACAGCCTGCGTCCGCATCACCATCATTTCGCCTGGCACCGCGGCGGCGAGGGCGGCTGGCGCGACGGTCGCGGCGAAGGCCAAGACGGTGGCCATGAAGGTGGCCATGACGGTGGCTGGCGCGGCCGCTGGTTCGGCCATGGGGAGCAGGGGCCGGATGGCCCGATGCACCGCATGATGGGCCGTGACGAGCAGGGCTCTGAGCTCTGATATAAACCGATTGCCGGTGCCTGCCCGTTTCCCTCCCCGCGGCGGGCACCAAAGCGAAAGCCGCAGGATCCGTTCCTGCGGCTTTCTTGTATGTCACCGGTCCTATCGTATCCGTCTCGCTTATTGTCCCTCGCTGCGCCGTTCGGCCGACCATGCGCCGCCGCATTGTCCGGTCGACGTGTGCCACCGGCCGCTGCCGCGATTGCCGGACAGCCGGCCGGTGCCGTCGGCCCAATCGCCGCCACGCGCGACGATCACCCTGATCGCGCCGCTGCGGCCGACGACGCCGTCGACCCGATAGTCCTGGCCCTCGGCGCTGTTGACGGCCCGCCCGCCGACGATGCGCAGCGCGTAGCGATAGGCGCGGTCGCAATCGCCGTACTGCGTCATGATCATGACGCTCCAGAGTCCGTCGAACGCCCGCGTCGGCGCGGTCCTCCGCCGCGCCGCGTCGGACGGGCTGTTGGCGCCTGCGATCAGCAAAGCCGCAAGTGTGGTGACGAGGATCGGGCGCAGCAGATGTCTCATGGATGATGTCATTGGGTTGTTCATTGGGTTGATCCTCGCGTTCGGTTGTTTGCTTTGGTTCTTCGGCTTCGGTTCTTGGGTTTGGATTAGCCGCCGGCGCGGGCGCGATCAGCCGATCGGGACCGCCACGAACGTCAAGGTGTCGCCGCGTTTTATCCGCAACAGCGCGGCCCGTTTCGATTGCCCGCGAGCTTCCTCCACCATCCTGTGAACGTCGGCGGGCGAATTGACGGCGCGGCGGCCGACGTCGAGGATCACATCCCCGATCTGCAACTCGGTTTCGGCGGCGCGGCTCGCGGCGTTGATGCCGGTGATGACGACGCCGTGCTCGCCCATTCCCGGCACGGTGCTCGCCGGCACGAGCGTCAATCCAAGCACCGAGGCTTCATGCGGCGTCTTCCGCTCCTCCGCCTTGGCTTCGGCGGCGGCGCGCGGATACTTGGCGAGGGTCACGGTCAGCATCTTGTTCTGTCCGTCGCGCACGATCCCGAGCTTGGCCGCGCTTCCCGGCGCCATCTCGGCGATGGACCGCGCGAGATCGCGCGAGCCTTTCACGGCTGCGCCGTTGACCGATGTGATGACATCGCCGACCTCCATTCCGCCTTTGGCGGCCGGACTGTCGGGCTCGATGTGCGCGATCAGCGCGCCGTCCGCGGTCTCGAGCCCCATGGCATCGGCGATCGCCGAGGTGACGGATTGGATCTGCACGCCGATCCAGCCGCGCGTGACGTGTCCTTGCGTCTTGAGCTGTTCAATGACGAATTTGACGGTGTCGGCGGGAATATCGAACGCGACCCCGACCGAGCCCCCGGACGGCGAGAAGATCGCGGTATTGACCCCGATCACTTCGCCCCTGACGTTGAAGGTCGGCCCTCCGGAGTTGCCGACGTTGACCGGCGCGTCGATCTGGATGAAATCGTCGTAGGGGCCTTCGCCGATGTCCCGGCCGCGCGCCGAGACGATCCCGGCCGTGACGGTGCCGCCGAGCCCGAACGGGTTGCCGACCGGCAGCACCCAGTCGCCGATGCGCGGCGGCTCGGCGGCGAGCCGCACGAACGGAAAATCGACGGTCGCGCTGACCTTGACGAGGGCGAGATCGGTCTTCGCGTCGGTGCCGACGACTTTGGCCTGATAGCTCTTGCCGCCGGCGGTCGTGACCTCGATGCTCTTGCCGTTGGCGACGACGTGATTGTTGGTGACAATATAGCCGTCGCCGGAGATGAAGAAGCCGGAGCCCAAGGCGATGCCGGAATCATGCCCGGGCCTGTCGGGCGCCGGAGGGCGGAACGGCGAACCGGGAAGTAGCGGCGCCTTGTCCGGCTCCGAAGAGCTGGCGTCCTCGATCTTGACACGCACGCCGACCACCGCCGGCTTGATCCGCTCGACCACGTCGGCGAAGCCGATCGGTGCCGGCGCGCCGACGGCGTCCACCTCGGCCGCAAAAGCCGGTAACGCCGTTCGCAGGTCCGCCACGCGCAAGTCCGGCGCCGCGAGCCACGCCGCGGCCGTCAGCACGACCAGCGGCAGCGTCTTGCGCAAATGGCGCCGACCACGATTGCGTAAGCCGTCGCTGCAAACATGCAACTGCTCGACCATCCGTGCTGCTCCGTTAACGACAATGACGGCCGCGCCGAGACGGGAATGCAGGCGAGCGACTAATCCGTGTCACACGGACCAACAACCCAAGTAACGCCCGGTTCCGCTTTACCCAGCGTCGAGCGCACCTGCTCGGCCTCGTCGTCCAATCCCATCCAACGCAGCTTGACGATGCGCTGCATGAGTTCGTGCGTCGCGTCCGGTGCATCGCCGAGCTGGTGCCGTTCTTCGGCCTCTCGCGACAGATCCATGGGCTGCTCCCTTGTGGGTTTTTGTTGCTTCGATAACGAATTGGCCGGGGGCATTGCCGCAGGCGCGTCGCGCTGCATGCGCGATGCGTATCGAGGCACTTTACGGCGCCAAGTTACGGCGCCAAGCCTCGGCTACTTGCCCTTGCCGTCGGGCTTGGTCGCCCAGCCGTTGGACATCAGACGCGTGCCCGTTTCCATCAACGCCTTGGAATCCGCGAGCAGATGCTCGCCGTCTTCGGCCATCATTTCAAACCAACGCCTGGTATAGTCCTGGCACGCACTCATCGCCTCCGGCAGCGACCGCGCCGCGCCCAATTTGGAGGAGAACTCGGAGACGAACGCGGTTTCGGTTTGGAGGCGATCGAGCCATTGGCGGTTCGCTTGCTGCAGCGTCTCCAAAAACTCATTCTGCGCATGCAAAATCTCCTCCATGCGCTTCTTGCCGGTTTCGGCCAATTCGGCCGGCGTCAGATTGAGCGGCAACGGCATTTCCAATCGTTCGCCGCCCGGTTGTTTCTGTGCCATGGTCCACCTTGTTCAGAACTCACGACGCCCCCCGCGCCAAAATACATTAAGACGGCGCGCCAAATCGTACGCCTTGACCTGGATCAAGCGATGTTCGGAATTGTCGCGGGCGGCTCGCGCTTCGGTTGCGGCGGGCGGCCGTTGAAAGCCGCGCGAACGTCAGTCGCGCGCGATCGGCAGGTCCGGCCGCGATGCCCATTCCGCCCAGGAGCCGTCATAGAGGCGCTTGGCGTCCTTGCCGAGTGCGTCGAGCGCGAAGGTGAGGATCGCGGCGGTGACGCCCGAGCCGCACGAGGTGATGATCGGCTTGTCGAGGTCGACACCGGCGTTCGTGAAAGCCGCCTTGATGCGCTCGCGCGCGACGAGGCGGCCGTTCTCGATCAGGCGGCCGTAGGGCAGATTGAACGCGCCGGGCATGTGGCCCGAGCGCAGGCCGGGGCGCGGTTCCGGCGCCTTGCCGCTGAAGCGCTCCGCCGAGCGCGCGTCGACGACTTGCACGCTCTCGTCGGCGAGCGCCATGCGCACGTCGTCGGTCATGGCCACGGCGTCGACGTTCATTTCCGCGCTGAATTTTTTCGGCGGCCGTTGCGCGTCGCCGGTTTCGGTCGGACGACCCTCGGCCTTCCATTGCGGCAGTCCGCCGTCGAGGATGTACACGTTCTTGGCGCCGAACAGGCGGAACGTCCACCACACGCGCGGTGCCGAATAGAACCCGAGGCTGTCGTAAACCACCACGGTGTCGCCGTCGCCGATGCCGAGCGCGCCGACCGCGGCGCCGAATTGGCCGGCGCCCGGCAGCATGTGCGGCAGTTCGGTCGAATGGTCGCTGACCGCCTCGATGTCGAAGAATACGGCGCCGGGGATGTGGCCGGCGCGATATTCGGCGTGCGCATCGCGGCCCTGGATCGGCAGGAAAAACGAGCCGTCGACCGCCACGACATTGCCGTCGTGTAAATGCTCGGCGAGCCAATCGGTCGAGACCAGCCAGCGGCTCGGCAGCTTGGGGGCAGGGGATGTCGTCGGTTCTCAGCATGGCGATGATCGATCCATTGATGATAACGCGCGCGCGGCCGCGATCGTTCACGCGAACGGCGGCTCGATGTGCGAGCGGCGCTCGAGCCAGGGCGGAACCGGCAGCTTCTTTTCGCGCAGAAACTGCGGATTGAACAGCTTGGATTGGTAGCGCGTGCCGTAATCGGCGAGAATCGTCACGATGGTATGCCCGGGGCCGAGCTCCTTGGCGAGACGCACCGCGCCGGCGACATTGATGCCGGACGAGCCGCCGAGGCAGAGGCCTTCGTGCTCGAGCAGATCGAAGATGATCGGCACGGCTTCGTCGTCGGGAATCTGATAGGCGGTATCGATCGGCGCGTCCTCGAGGTTCTTGGTGATGCGGCCCTGCCCGATGCCTTCCGTGATCGAAGAGCCTTCGGATTTGAGCGTACCGGTGGTGTAGTAGCTGTAGAGCGCGGCGCCCATCGGATCGGCAAGTGCGATGCGCACGTCGCGGTTCCGCGCCTTGAGCGCCATGGCGATGCCGGCGAGCGTGCCGCCGGTGCCGACGGCGCAGGAAAAGCCGTCGACCTTGCCGTCGGTCTGCCGCCAGATTTCCGGTCCGGTCGTCTCGACGTGTCCCTGGCGGTTGGCGACGTTGTCGAACTGGTTGGCCCAGATCGCGCCGTTCGGCTCGGTCTTGGCCAATTGCTCCGCCAGCCGCCCGGACAGCTTGACGTAATTGTTGGGGTTCGAATAGGGCACCGCCGGCACTTCGATCAGCTCGGCGCCGCACAGCCGCAGCATGTCCTTCTTTTCCTGGCTCTGCGTTTCCGGAATGACGATCACGGTGCGGAAGCCCATGGCGTTGGCGACGAGCGCAAGCCCGATGCCGGTGTTGCCCGCGGTGCCCTCGACGATGACGCCGCCCGGCCGCAGCGTGCCCCGCTTCACCGCGTCCTCAATGATGAACAGCGCGGCGCGGTCCTTGACCGACTGGCCCGGATTCATGAATTCGGCCTTGCCGAGTATCGTGCAGCCGGTCGCCGCGGAAACCCGTCGCAGCTTGATGAGCGGCGTATTGCCGATCGCCTCGATGATCCCGTTGCAGATTTGCATCGTCACATTTTCCCCGAGCGGGCGGCCGACGGTAAAGGACCGACACCCCGGAAACAAGGCTGTCGTCGCGGATAAGTCCGGCCCCGGTCGCGGCGAGAACATCTTGCTGCGGCAGCCGGTTAGCGCGGCAATTGCTTTCGGCTCCGGCGCTCGCGGCAGAACGCCTCGCGGCACCTATGGCGGCACCCTTGCCGGACCCCGGGGCGGCGCGGGGCGAGGCCACAATCGCGATGGATGACGGGGAATCGCTGCAAATTTCATCCATCGGCGAAAGATTATCGAAACCATAACGCCGCAAGAGGGCTGCGTGCGTAGGTAGATTCACGGATTGTTTGCGGCCACCCCGATATGCCTGCGGCGACGGGGCTTTCCAGATATCGCTGCCCGTTGCCGGTCCAAACTGGTTGAGCGCGATGAATCTCGACGTCAACACCCTTTTCCTCGTGACCATTTACGTCGAAGCGATCCTCGGATTGCTGCTGTTGTTCGCCTGGGTGCAGAACACCGCCATCACCGCGGTGGCGTGGTGGGGTTTTGCGCATCTGTTGCGCGCCGTCTCGGTGATGCTGTTCGGCCTGTTCGGGTCGGTGTCCGATCTGATTTCGATCGATCTCGCCAACTCGCTGCTCTTCACCGCGTTCGCTCTGACGTGGACCGGCGCGCGCGTGTTCGATCATCGCCGGCCGCTGCCGGTCGTTGTTGTTCGGCGGCGCCGCGCTGTGGCTCGTGGTGTCGCGGCTGCCGAGTTTCGCGTCGTCCTGGGATCTGCGCGTGCTGACGAGCTGCGGCATCATCACCGCCTATACCTGGGCGACGGCCTACGAGTTCTGGCGCGGCCGCAGCGAGCCCTTGGTGTCGCGCTGGCCGGCGATCTTCATGCTGTTCGCGCACGGCGCGCTCTATCTGTTGCGCACGCCGTTCGGCGCGATGCTGCCCTGGTCGCCGACCGGCAGCCAGGTATTCGACAGCGTGTGGATGACCGTGCTCAGCTTCGAGGCGCTGTTGTTCACGATCGCCATCGCCTTCATCCTTCTGGCGATGGCGAAGGAGCGCACCGAGCATCGCCACAAGACCGCCGCGCTGATCGATCCGCTCACCGGCATCGCCAACCGCCGCGCCTTCCTGCAAGACGGCGAAGCCCAGCTCAAGCGGCAATCGACCGATCCGCGTCCGACCGCGGTGATGCTGCTCGATCTCGATAATTTCAAGTCGATCAACGACCGCTTCGGTCACGCCGTCGGCGACCGCGCGCTGCAGATCTTCGCGCAGGCCACGGCCGCCTGCATGCGCCGCCTCGATCTGTTCGGCCGGCTCGGCGGCGAGGAATTCGCGGCCGTCCTGTTCGACACCACCCACGAGCGGGCGCTGGCGATCGGCGAGCAGATCCGCACGTCCTTTGCCGAGGCGACGCGCGACGTCGACGGCCGCCCGGTGGCCGCGACGGTGAGCATCGGCGTCGTCATCAGTCAGGATGCCGTGCTCGATCTCTCGGCGCTCTTGGCGCAGGCCGACCACGCGCTTTATCGCGCCAAGGACAACGGCCGCAACCGCGTCGAGGTCGCCTCGCTCGACCATATCCTCGATCGCGCCAAGCGCGGCGGGCCCCAGCGTCAAGGCGGCGCCGGCGCCAAACCCGGCGCTGCCCAGACGGCGGCCTGACCGGCCGTCCGCACCGTTCCCATCAGCGCTTCCACGTACACAATTGTTGGTGCGTATTTAACGCGACATTGACTCGTCAGGCGTCCTAGTTCCGCCATGATCAACCTCCGCCTTCTCATCGTGGACGACGATCCGGGCGTGCGCGCCTGTGTCGCCGCCGCGTTGAAGGATGATCCCTTGTTCGTGTTGCGCGCGTGCGCCGCCGGACGCGAGGCGCTCGCCGCCGCCGTCGAATGGCGGCCCGATCTCATTCTGCTCGACGCGCAAATGCCCGGCATGAGCGGGACGACGGTGTTGAAGCGGTTGCGGGCGGACCGGCGTACGGCGCCGATTCCCGTCGTGTTCATGGCCGCGGCACCTGCGCGGGTGCAGCGGGACGCGCGGCTGATAGCGTGCGGCGCCGCCGGCGTCATCGACAAGCCTTCTATCGCCGAGCCTTGCGAACCGGCGACGCTCGGCGCGACATTGCGCCGCTTTGTCGCCGTCGAAGGCGTGCTCTCGCCGGCGCGTGAGAGATTTTTCGCCGGCTCGAGGCCGACGCCGGGGCGCTGTCGGACTGTCGACGCGATCTGGCGCAGACGCGCTCCGAGCCGGTGCTGCTGCGGATCAGTCAGATCGCGCATTCGCTCGCCGGCGCCGGCGGCATCTATGGCTTTGCCGGCATCTCCTGCGACTCCGCCGCGCTGTCGGACGCCGCTGCGAGCATCCTCGCCGGCCGCGCCAGACCGAGCGAAGTCGAGCGCGCCCTGGACCGTCTCCTGGAACGCATCGAGCCGCGTTAGCGCAAATCCTTTCGCATCTTCGTCGCCGCCAAAATCCAGACCCTGGGGCATCCGGCGGGGTTCATCCACGCTGTCGAATTTGCTAGGCTGCCGTCAAAACGGGGAGGGGCGTCGCCCCAAGGGAGAAAAATCATGCTCGATATTACCAAGCGAACGGGCACCGCGCCGTTCGACACCGCGCGGCTCGACCGGCTGATGGACGAAGCGGGCATCGACGTGCTGTTGGCGACCTCCAAGCACAACGTCCAATACCTGCTCGGCGGTCATCGCTCGTTCTTCTTCGACAACATGGATGCGATGGGGGTGAGCCGTTATCTGCCGGTGTTCGTCTATGCCAAAGGCGCGCCGGACAAGGCCGGCTATTTCGGCCACGGCATGGAGACCTATCAGACCCAGATCAAGCCGTTCTGGGTCGGCGAGGTCTCGACCAAAAGCTCGGGCTCCGTCGACGTGATCCAGAAGGCGGCGGATTATGTGCGCACGCTCGCGGCCAAGCCGCAGCGCATGGGCATCGAATATGCGTTCCTGCCGGCGGATTCCGCGGCGGCGCTGCGCAAGGCGCTGCCGGATGCCGAGCTCAAGGATGCGCTGTTCGTGCTCGAACGGCTACGCGCGAAGAAGACGCCCGAGGAGCTGGAAAAGCTCAGGCTCGCGTCCGAACTGGTGATCGAACTCGATGCTCGCGGTCTTCGCCAGCCACGGCGCCGGCGCCACCAAGGCGGAGCTGGCCGAGGCGCTGCGGCGCGAGGAGACGTCGCGCGGGCTCGTGTTCGATTATTGCCTGATCGCCGCCGGCTCGAGTCTCAACCGTGCGCCGTCCGATCAGCGCTGGGAGAAGGGCGACCCGCTGTCGGTCGATTCCGGCGGCAATTATCACGGCTATATCGGCGACCTCGCCCGCATGGGCATCGTCGGCGAACCCGACGCCGAGCTCGAAGACATGCTCGCCCATGTCGAGGCGGTCCAGCAGGCGGCGTTCAAGCCGATCCGCGCCGGCGTCAACGGCCGCGAAATCTATGCCGGCGCCGACACGGTGCTGCGCGGATGGTCGCTGCACAATCACGTCGAGTTTCTCGCCCACGGCATGGGGCTGATCAGCCACGAGGCGCCGCGGCTCACCAATTCGGGTCCGGTGCCTTATGACGATTATGACGCCGGGCGGCCGCTCGAGGCCGGCATGGTGATCTCGGTCGAGACCACGCTGCAGCATCCGCGCCGCGGCTTCATCAAGCTCGAAGACACGGTCGTGGTGACGCCGACCGGCTTCGAGATTTACGGCAACCGGGCCCGCGGCTGGAATCGCGCCGGCGCTTGACCGCAAGTTTTCAGGGCGGCGATGCGCCGTCCTGATGCGCTCGAAGCAAGGCTGCTCAGATCGCGCTACGGCGAATGCCGTAGCGGCGATTGCGGTGGTTGTCCTCGACCGCGCGGCGCAATTTGCGCAGATAAGCGAAGTAGGCCGCACCGGCGCATACCCAGGATATGCCCGCGATAGCGAACGTCATCGGATCGGCCGCGGGCCAAATCCGCACGATCAATCCGCACGTCATTCCCCACGCCAACACCACAATGGCCGCTCGTGACAACACGTAGGTCATGATTCGCACCTCGCCGTGATGATCCGAGCGAAGGTGTCCGAGTATGGTTAACAATGGCTCAACGAGAGCGTTGATCCCCGAGACAGCTTCGCGCCCGAGGCTGGAACTTTGACTAATTGGTGGCGTTGAAACTTCCCATCCCGTGATCGGCCGCGGGATTGCCTCGGTGCCGAGGACCGTTCGCGTGACACGCTTGGATCAAAAAGGAGCCTGGTCGGACGTTCGATGAACGCCAAATTGGAAATCTTGCCGCGCGCCGCGACCGGCGTTGACGGCCTCGACGGCGTGCTCGGCGGCGGCCTCGCGCGCAATCGCCTGCACCTTCTGGAAGGCAGTCCCGGGACGGGGAAGACCACGATCGCCCTTCAATTCCTCCTGGCCGGCGCGGCCGTGGGTGAGGTCGGCATCTATGTCAGCCTCGCCGAGACCGAGTTCGAACTGCGGGAGGGCGCCAAGGCGCACGGCTGGACGATCGGCGAGAAGATCGAAATCTTCGAGCTGGTGCCGCCGGAAAGCGTGCTCGATCCCAACCAGCATCAAAGCCTGTTGTATTCCTCCGATCTGGAACTCGGCGAAACCATCACGCGCATCTTTCAGGCGATCGAGCGGCTGCGGCCGAAGCGGGTGGTGATCGACAGCCTCTCGGAGATCAGGCTGTTGGCGCAGGGCTCGTTGCGCTACCGGCGGCAAATTCTGGCGCTCAAGCACTATTTCGCCCGGCATCAATCGACCGTCGTGATGCTCGACGACCTCACCACCGAGACCACCGATCGCGCCGTGCACAGTATCGCGCACAGCGTCATCCATCTCGATCAGCTCGCGCCGATTTATGGCGGCGAGCGCCGCCGGCTGCGCGTCGTCAAATGCCGCGGCCAGGCGTTTCGCACCGGCTACCACGACTTCATGATCCGCAAGGGCGGCGTCCAGGTCTTTCCGCGCCTGAGCGCGGCCGAGCATCGCCGCGATTTTGTCGGCGACATGGTCAAGAGCGGCGTCACGGCGCTCGACGATCTCTTGGGTGGCGGGCTCGCCGCCGGCTCGAGCACCCTGGTCATCGGCCCGGCGGGTACCGGCAAGTCGCTCCTGGTGCTGCAGTTTCTCACCACCGCGGTGGCGCGCGGCGAGCGGGCGGCGTTGTTCGTGTTCGACGAGGAGCTCGGGCTCTTGATGGCGCGCGCCAAGAGTCTCGGCATCGACCTCGGATCGATGCGCGCGGACAAGAAACTGTTTATTGAACAGATGGACGCGGCCGAGCTGTCGCCGGGCGAATTCTCGCACCGCGTGCGCGATTGCGTCGATCGCGAAAACATCCGGATGGTCGCGATCGACAGCATCAATGGCTACCAAGCGGCGATGCCGGAAGAGCAGTTCCTCACGCTCCACCTCCACGAACTGCTGCAATATTTGAATGCCGCGGCGCCGCGACCTTCCTGACCTTGGCGCAGCACGGCATGGTCGGCGACATGAAGCGCCGGTCGACGTGACTTACATCGCCGATACCGTGGTCCTGTTGCGCTATTTCGAAGCGCTCGGCCGTGTGCGCCGCGCCATCTCGGTAATGAAGAAACGCGCCGGCCCGCACGAGGATACGATCCGCGAGTTCCGCATCGACGGCCGCGGCCTCACCATCGGCAATCCGCTGCGGGAATTCCAGGGCGTGTTGCGCGGCGTACCGACCTATGTCGGTCAGCCCGACCCACTGATGGTAGACAAAGTGTGAGCGCTCATCGATCGCCGGAGCAACGAAGCTTGATCCTGGCGCCGCGCGGGCGCGACGCCGTCGTCGCCAGCGGCATTTTGCGCGAGGCCCGCATCCGTGCCGACGTCTGTGCCGACTTCTTCGCGCTGATGGATGAGATAGAACACGGCGCCGACGTCGTGATCGTGACCGAAGAAGCGTTCAGCGGGATCGACACGCGCCGGCTGGTGAGTTGGGTTTCGTCGCAGCCGCCATGGTCGGACTTTCCCTTCGTCGTATTGACCCGGCATGGCGGCGGCTTGGAGCGAAATCCGACCGCGGCGCTCATGACCGAGATTTTGGGCAACGTCACGTTTCTCGAGCGGCCGTTTCATCCGACCACCCTCGTCAGCGTGGTCGAGGCCGGGCTGCGCGGCCGCCGCCGGCAGTATGACGTTCGCCGCCTCAATGTCGAACTGGAAACGCGGGTCGAGGAGCGCACCGCCGAACTCGCGGCCGCCAACCGCCAGCTGTTGGCCCAGATCGAGGAACGCGAGCGGGTCGAAAGCACCTTGGGTCGCATGCAGCGGCTCGACGCCGTCGGTCAGCTGACGTCGGGTGTCGCGCACGATTTCAATAATCTTCTGACCGTCATTCTCGGCAATATAGGTTTCCTCGAAAGGGGCGTCGCCAAGGCTCAGATCGACGGCGGCTTGTCGCGTCGCCTTGGCTATATGCGTGCCGCCGCCGAGCGCGGCGCCCGGCTGACGGACCAGCTGCTGTCGTTTTCGCGCCGCCGACGCCTGGAGCCGAAGCCGGTCGATCTCAACGATACCGTCCTGGCGATGCGCGATCTGCTGCAGAGCACGATCGGCGGCAGTGTGCGCATCGAGACGCGACTGTCACAATCGCTCGGACTGGCGCTGGTCGACCCGACCCAGCTCGAGCTTGCGGTTCTCAATCTCGCAATCAACGCGCGCGACGCCATGGAGATCGGCGGGACACTCACGGTCGCGACGGAGAATGTGAGGCTCGAGGCACCGGCAGGTCCCGAGGAGCCGCCGCCGGGCCGCTATGTCGAGATTTGCGTATCGGACACCGGGTCCGGCATGACCGCCGACGTCCTGGCCAAAGTGTTCGAACCATTCTTCACGACCAAGGAAGTGGGCAAGGGCTCGGGCCTCGGCCTCAGCCAGGTTCTCGGCTTCGCCAAACAATCGGGCGGCGGCGTCCGCATCCGGTCGGAGCCCGGCTGCGGTACCTCGGCGTGCATTTATCTGCCCTACGCGGAAGGGGACGCCGCGGTCGTGCCGGACAATGGGCCGGCGTTGACGCCGGCGGAACCCGCTAACGCCAACATCCTTCTGGTCGACGACGACACCGCCGTCCGCGAGGTCACCGCCGCCATGCTCCGCCAGCTCGGCTACGCCGTGACCGAGGCGGAGAGCGGTGGTGCGGCGCTCGAATTCGTCGATCGCGGCGCCGACATCGACCTGATCGTCATCGACCTCGCCATGCCGGGCATGAGCGGCACGGATGTCGCGAGATTGGTTCAGGCGCGGCGTCCGGGACTTCCAACGCTTTTCGTCACCGGTTTTGCCGACCGCGGGGCGCTTTCGGACGTGAGCGAGAAGCAGATCGTCGCCAAGCCCTTTGTGAGCAATGAATTGGCGGAAAAAGTGCAGCGCGCGCTGTTCCGCGGTCTGTCCGCCGAAACGGCGCCGATGCGCCTGCCGTGAAACGGAGCGGCCGCGCGCCAACTCCGGAAGCCCCGCGATATTGGCCCGAATCTTGATTGTCACGGCGCTGAGGCACGGTGCCGTGCGCCGCGACCACGACAAACATCGGCAAAGCTCGGGGGTCGACATGTCTTTGCAGGCCGCCAACAGGACGGCAGCGACGCCGGCCGGATCGGGCGCCGCGGTGCACGCGCCCCGCAGCGAAGCGACGCACTCGTTCCTGGCGCTGACCGCGCTCGGGGTGGTGTTCGGCGACATCGGCACGAGCCCGCTCTACGCCTTTTCCGTCGCCCTCAACGCCACCGGGCACGGGGAGCCGACCGCGGCGGACGTGTTCGGCGTGGTCTCGCTCACGTTCTGGGCGCTGATGCTGATCGTGTCGCTCAAATACGTCGTGTTCGTTTTACGCGCCGACAATGAAGGCGAGGGCGGAATATTGGCGCTGCTGTCGCTGGTCGAGCATGGCGGCTCGCGCTTCAAGCTGCCGATTGCCGTGGTGCTCGGCGTCATCGGCGCCTCGTTCCTTTATGGCGACGGCGTCATTACGCCGGCGATTTCGGTGCTTTCCGCCATCGAAGGCATCAAGTTCAGCCCGGCGGCGGCGAATTTCGTCGTGCCGGCGACGTTGGTCATCCTGGTGGCGCTGTTCGCCATCCAGTACCGCGGCACGCACAGCGTCGGTCGTCTGTTCGGGCCGGTGATGGTGGTGTGGTTCGTGGCGATCGGCGTGCTCGGCGCGGTCAACATCTGGGCGGCGCCCGAGATCCTGACCGCGCTGAGCCCGGTCGCCGCCGCGCGTCCTCGCCATCGCCAGCCCGCGGACCCTGTTCCTCGTGCTCGGCGGCGTGTTCCTGGCGCTGACCGGCGGCGAGGCGCTCTATGCCGACATGGGTCATGTCGGCCGCCCGGCGATCCGGCAGGCCTGGTTCGGCCTGGTGCTGCCGGCCCTGGTGCTGAATTATCTGGGGCAGGGCGCCCATGTGCTGGTCGATCCGAAAGCGATCGAGAACCCGTTCTACAGCACGGCGCCGGGCTGGGCGCTGATCCCCTTGGTGCTGCTCGCCGCCGTCGCGACCGTGATCGCGTCGCAGGCGCTGATCTCCGGCGTGTTCTCGATGACGCGGCAGGCGATCCAGATGGGGCTATGCCCGCGCGCTCGCGTCGTGCCGACCTCGAGCGAGGAAGCCGGACAGGTCTATGTGCCGACGGCGAACTGGCTGTTGGCGGCCGGCACGATCCTGGTCGTGCTGATGTTCAAGACCTCGGACAATCTGGCGTCCGCCTACGGCATCGCGGTGTCGGGCACGATGCTGATCACCACGCTCCTGCTCTATCGCGTGGCGATCGGGCGCTGGAATTGGCCGCCGGTCGTCGCCGTCGCCGTCATCGCCGGCTTCGCAGCGATCGAAGCGCTCTTCTTCGCCGCCAATTCGCTCAAGATCGTCGAGGGCGGCTGGTTTCCCGTCGCGGTCGGCGCGTCGATCGCCGCCTTGATGCTGTGCTGGCGCAAAGGCTCGCTCGAGGTGCGCCAGCGCCTCTACGACATGTCGATGATGCCGCTCGCCCGCTTCCTCGCCCACCTCGACGAACGGGTGATCGGCCGGGTGCCCGGGCTCGGCGTGTGGCTGACCAAGGTCGAGCACGGCGCCTCGCCGATGCTGCTGCGCCACCTCGAGCACAACCGCGTATTTCACGAGCGGGTGGCGCTGTTGAGCTTCGTGCCGGATCGCCGGCCGCGCGTGCCGTTTCACGAGCGCTATGCCGTCGAGAATGTCGGCCACGGCTTCTACCGCGTGCAGATCAGGCTCGGTTTCATGCAGACGCCGGACATTCCGCTCAGCCTGCGCAACCTCGAGCTGATGGGCTTCGACGCCGATCTCGAGCGCAAGCACTATTATCTCGCGCACGAGACGGTGGTCCGGCGCGAGAAGGATTCGGCGATGGGGCCGGTCTCGTTCGCGGTGTTCTCGTTCTTGAGCAAAATATCGAGCCGCGCGCCGGATTTTTTCAAGATCCCGCACGACGCGGTCATCGAAGTCGGCTTCCGCGTGGAGATTTGAGCGGTCGCTACGGGGTCGTCCCTCGACGCGACCGCCCGCTCTGGAGCCGCTTGCGCTGGAGCAACGCGGCGTTTTCTGCGACGGTAGGGGCGCGGTGCCCGCTGCCTTACGCGGCTGCCGCCCGGCCGCGCCCCGCCTTCATGAGGCAGCCCCTGATCTTGCCAAGGAGCCGGTTGAGATCGACCGGCTTGGTGTCGAAATCGGCGCAGCCGACCTCGACGCTCCTGGCCCGATCGGTGTCCAAGGCGTGAGCGGTCAAGGCGATGATGGGGATGTTCGCCGTTCTTGGATCGGCTTTGATCAATCGCGTTGCCTCCCAGCCGTCCATGGCGCCAAGAGCGACATCCATGAGGATCACGTCCGGCTTCTCGGACACCGACATGACGACGCTGCTGGCGCCGTCGATGGCGCAGCACACGGCAAAACCCTGGCGTTCCAGGCGGCGGGTGAGCATGTCGCGGTTGGGCAGGCTGTCTTCAACGAGCAGGATTTTTGCGGACGGAGATGCCGCGTCGGCGATATCGGTCATTTTAAGGTCCCCAAGCTGTCAGTTGCGCCAGATTGCATCCGGCTACCTAAGAACCGGCTAAGCCGTTTGATTGAAACACGACTTGCTGGTGGTCGTGGTTAGCGAAAGGTGATGAGTCCCAGCCGTTGCGGCGTTGCTGTTTTTGTCGCCTCAAGGTTGTGTCCGGGCCCGCGAAAGCACCGTATTTTTTGCTTTCAGCTGAGAGCGGTTCAGGTCTGCCGCGGGACAAGGGGCGATGAGACCCGCACCCCGCGGGTCTATCGGCCGGCAAATCCACAGGTCGGTTGATGGTAATACGGTAAATTTACGTTCGTAATTCAAATATGAAAGGCGGGTCAGTGTGGGCCGCCCCTGTCGGGCCAATCGGAATCAAAACCATGATCAGCGGATCGCTGTGGAAAGCGGATGGACGCGATACCGGTGGTGCAGTCGACATCGACGGTAATGTCACCTTCGAGTCCTTGCTCGCCTTCACGGTACAGGCTCGACCCGACGACAATGGCGCGCTTGCGGCGGTGCTGCATGAAACCGGCATAGAGCGCCAGGTTCTCGATCGCCCGTCGGTTCTGAAGGATCGTCTCGCCGGCCGCATGCCTGATATCGTATTCCTCGACGTCGCCGCCGACTCGACCCAAGCCGTCGACGCACTGTTTGTGCTTGCCGCGGCTTCGTACTCGGGCGTCGTGCAGCTGATCGGCGATGGGGCGGTTGCCACGGACGCGCTCCTGCATACCGGCAAACGCCTCGGTCTGCAGATGCGGCCAATCCTGGTGCGGCCCTATACCGAAGCGGCGGTTGCGGAACTGCTCGTGGCCGAAGGGCTGCGCGCGACGCAGCTCGGACTGCCGACGGTCGATCTGTACCGGGCGCTGCAAAACGGTTGGGTCGAATTCTGGTATCAGCCGAAGATCGAATTACGGACCCGGAACATCGTCGGCGTCGAGGCGCTCGCGCGCGTGCGCCAGCCGAACCGGGGTGTCCTCTCGCCTGGGAGTTTTTTAATGGGCGCCAACGACAAGGCGCTGGTTTGGCTCAGTGAAGAGGCGCTCATCGGTGGGTTGCAAACGAGTGAAGAAATCACGCGGATGGGCGCAAAGCTGCAGCTCGCCGTGAACGTTTCGGCCAAGGCGCTGATCTCGAGCCAGCTGATCATCCGGGAGCATCAGTCAAAGACCGGCAGCTGGCCAAGTCTGCTGCTTGACGTGGCCGAAGACGAAGTCGCGGCGAATATTCCGCAAGCCCTCGACGTCATGGCAAGCCTCGCGCCCTACGGCATCAAACTGGCGATCGACGACTACCGGGGCGAACGCTTGTCGGTCGCGCAGCTCAGAAAGCTTGGATGCGCGGAGCTGAAGTTGTCCAAGCGCTTCGTTGCCGATTGCGATGCGGATGCGACCAAAGCGGCGCTGTGTGAACAGATGGTTCATCTCGCGCACAGCATCGGCAGCACGGCGGTCGCGATCGGAATCGAGCGGGGCGCCGAAGTTCAGGCACTGCGCAATGTGGGATGCGACGTTGGACAGGGCTTCCTCTTCGGTCAGCCCATGCCGCCTGATCGATTCCTGAACTTGCTCGGCGAAAAAGTCCTGCGCAACAAACAGCCCAAAGCGGTGGCCGAGGCGGCGGTCGACATCGCGGCGAACCGCGCTCTCTGAAAGTCTTTACGCGCCGTGCGGCGCCGCCGGGCGGGGAGATTGCGCTCGGCGACGGCGCGGTCTATTGGACATCGAACAAATAACCAAAGAAGTCACGGGGAGAGCGCCGCATGACCCGCAGGATCGTCGACATTTCCGTACCGCTGCAGAACGGCGTGGCGGCCGATCCGCCCGGCATGGGGCCGGCCATCGACTATGTCGATCATCAGCAGAGTCTGGCGCGGATCCTGAGTTTCTTTCCCGGCCTCGCGGCGGCGGATTTGCCGGACGGTCAAGGCTGGGCGCTGGAAGAGGTCAAGCTCACGACCCATAACGGCACCCACGTCGACGCGCCCTGGCATTACCACCCGACCATGAACCGCGGCGAGCGCGCCGCGACCATCGACGAAATCCCGCTCGACTGGTGCTTTCAGCCCGGCGTCAAGCTCGACTTCCGCCGCTTCGCCGACGGCTATGTGGTGACCGCCGTCGACATCGCGGCCGAGCTCGAGCGCATCGGCCACACGCTCGCGCCGCTCGACATCGTCGTCGTCAACACCAGCGCCGGTGTCAAATACGGGCAGCCCGATTACGTCGATTGCGGCTGCGGGGTGGGGTACGAAGGCACCATGTATCTGACCGAACGCGGCGTGCGGGTCGTCGGCACCGACGGCTGGAGCTGGGACGCGCCGTTCTCCTACACCGCGAAGAAATACGCGCAAACCCATGACGCATCGATCATTTGGGAGGGCCACAAGGCCGGCCGGCACATCGGCTATTGCCAGATCGAGAAGCTGCACAATCTCGAAGTGCTGCCGCCGACCGGGTTCATGATTTCCTGCTTCCCGATGAAGATCGAACGCGCCTCCGCCGGATGGACGCGGGCGGTCGCGATCCTGGAAGCGTAGGGGGGAGACGCCAGTGAATCGAATTGCAATCGTTACCGGTGCCGGCCGCGGCATCGGCGAGGCGACAGCGCGTGCGTTGGCGCGCGACGGGCACACCGTCGCGCTGGCCGATCTTGACCTTGCCGGCGCGCGCCGCGTCGCGGCAACGCTTCCCGGCGCGGGCCATGACGTTTTCCAGGTCGACGTCACGGACGAGGCCTCGGTCGAGGCGCTGTTCGATGCGGTCGAGGCGAAGCTCGGCGCTGTCGCCGTGCTCGCCTGCGTCGCCGGCGGTCCGTTTCTGACGCCGGGCCGCCGCCCCAGCATCCTCGAGACGACGACGGAAAACTGGATACGCACCGAGGCGCTCAATGCGCGCGGCCCGTTCCTGTGCATCCGGGCGATGCTCCGCCGCCGCGCGACGACGCCGGTCGCCGACGGGCGCATCGTCACCGTCTCGTCGATGTCCGGCATCACCGCCGAAAGTCCGACCGGGCCGGCTTATTCCGCGGCCAAGGCGGCGGTGATCCACTTGACGCGCTATGCCGCGCTCGAGGCGGCGCCGCTCGGCATTACCGCCAACACCGTCGCGCCCGGACTGACCGACACGCCGGCCGTGCGCGGCGATCTCACCGCGGAGCAGATCGAAGCCGCCCGGCGCGCCATTCCGATCGGCCGGCTCGGCAAGCCGGAAGACATCGCCGAAACGATCGCCTTCCTCGCCTCGACCCGCGCCGGCTACATCACCGGCGCCGTCATCGAAGCCAACGGCGGCCGCCAGCCGCCATGAAGGTCGCCATGACGGGCGACCCAAAACTGCTCGAACGGCCGGTGTGGTCGGCGCTGACGACGGCGCACGCCGAGTTCGCGCGCGGCAATGATCTCGCCCGGCGTTACTCGCCCGACGTGGCGCCGCTGTGCTCGGTTCGCGAGTTATCCGACGCGGGTCTGCAAGCGTTGGCGGCGCTGATGGCGCCGGGCGACATCGTCGGTCTGTTCAGCGCGGAACCGGTCGCGGCGGGCGGCGGCCTCGCCGTTCTCGCGCAGAAGTTCGTCAAGCAAATGGTCTATGAGCGCGG
>CAVUWO010000004.1:0-166788 GCA_963745155.1 uncultured Pseudomonadota bacterium
CCGGCGGCTCCTCACCCGGAGCGAGCGGCAGGCCGGGCCGCCTTCGCCACGGCGAGCGACCAGGCTCGGCACCAGAAGGTCGGCCTCGGTTCTGTTCAACATCAGAATGTCGATCATGGCCAGGTTCTCGAGAAATGCCTGGCCGCGGGCGGACAATTGACGCGGTCCGGGATTGGCCGCCACCAGGGCGCCATGCGCCTTGGCGCGGCCGACGATCGCCGGAAAGCAATCGGCGGATTTGTTGCTCAAATTGGCGACATAGACGATATCGACCGCGAACGCGTCGTCGCGAAGATCCTCGGCCTCGAGCAGCGTGTTGGCGCCGCGAAAGGTGAATATCGCCGCATTGCGGTCGTGCGAGGAGATGAGGACGGAAGCGCCGGTGGGGGCGCGCGCATCGCGCAGCGTCCACCGGCTCGATATGCCCTCGTGGGCAAGGCGTGTCAGGATGGCGTCGGCCCGCGCGTCGGTGCCAAGCTTCGCCAGCACGGCGACATCCATTCCCAGCCGCGCCATGGCGACCGCGGCATTGACGGCGCCGCCGCCGGGGTGGGTCGAGACTTCTTCGGCTTCGGTCTTGCGGCCTTCCTCCAGCAGCAGGAAGGAATTGTCCGCGTTCAGCATGGTCATGCGCTCGATGCGATCGCTGTCGATGATTGCGATCGTGTCGATCATCGCGCTGCCGACGGTCAGGGCCTTCATGCACGGACTCCACGAGCGTGACCCGCGGCGGGCAAACAAAAACAGTCATTACCAATTGAGCGCCGCCGTATGGACGTGTGCATCCCAGAGCGCGTTCAGCCTGGCGTCGAGCAGCGTGACGGTGATCGAGCATCCGGCCATTTCGAGCGAGGTGACGTAGGAGCCGACGAGCGAACGGGCCACCGTGAGCCCGCGTTTCTCCAGAATGCGCCGCGCCGCATTATACATGAGATAGAGCTCGAGCGCCGGCGTACCGCCGAAGCCGTTGACGAACAACAATACATCGCCCGCTTCGGGATGATCGAGGCCGGTGAGGATCGCACCGACCATCTCGTCGGCAATGGCGTCGGCGCTCGCCAGATGAACACGCTTGCGGCCGGGCTCGCCGTGGATGCCGACGCCCATTTCCATCTCGTCGGGGCCGAGCGAAAATGTCGGCGTTCCCGCGGCCGGGACGGTGCAACTCGTCAAGGCAGCGCCGATCGAATTGGTCCTGGCATTGACCTCGAAGCCGAGCTGCGCACAGGATTTGAGGGCCATGCCTTGCTCGGCCGCCGCACCGACGATCTTTTCCACCACCAGCGTACCGGCGACGCCGCGACGTCCGACGCTGTAAGTCGATTTCTCCACCGCGACGTCGTCATTGGTCACCACAGTGGCCGCCGGGCCTTCGAACAATTCCGCGGCCATTTCGAAATTCATGCAGTCGCCGGCGTAATTCTTGACGATGAAGAGGACGCCGGCCTCGCCGCCGACGGCGGCCGCCGCCTCGACGATCTGGTCGGGCGTCGGCGACGTGAAAATCTGTCCCGGGCATGCGGCATCGAGCATTCCGGTGCCGACGAAGCCGACATGCAGCGGCTCGTGACCGCTGCCACCGCCGGAAATCAGCGCGACCTTGCCCGGATTGAGCGCGCGGCGCCGTACGAACTTGCGCTCGGCGCCGAGCACGACGATGTCGGAATGCGCGGCGGCGAAGCCGTCGAGGCTCTCCGCCAGCATGGTGTCAACGGAATTGAGGAATTTCTTCATGCTTTCCACCCCTTTGGAGCGCGCTTTTGCCCGGCCTTTATTGTTCGTCTTGCAAGATGGCGATCAGCTTGCGCGCGAATTCCTGCATCAGTGCTTCGATCTGTGCGTTGCGCTTGCTGCTGCCGAGATCCGGCAGGTGCAGCGTGATGGTTCGTTCGCGTGGCGTTTCGCTCAGGCGACCGACGCGGCGCGGATGGGCGCGGGCGTAAGCGCGCAGGAACGCCGCCTTGGCCTGCGGCGAAAAATGGCAGACCTCGAAGATGGTGTTGAGATGCTGGACGGGCACCGGAACCGGATAGGCCGGATTGGAAATCTGGCTGACGAAGCTGCGGTTCTTGCCCATCGCGTGCGCGAGCCGGATACGCATGCCGGACGGCCGGCTGTCGAGCACGTCCTTGAAGATGCGCTTGTACTCCGCGACGGCGCTGACGTCCGCCGGTTCAGCGAGCGTCACCTCAGCCACGGCTGCCTCCGCGGCTCAACGCCACGATGGTCTCCTTGACCTGCGCCAAGGACGGCGGACCGACCGAAAGCTCCCGCAAGCCGCACGCCAACAGCGCGGGGATGCAGCGCGGATCGCCCGCCATGTCGCCGCACAGGCTCACCGCGATGCCGGCGCGGCGACCATGGTCGACCGTTCGGCCGATAAGTTCGAGCACCGCCGGGTGCAACGGGTCGACGATGTTGCCGAGCGCGCCGTTGGTGCGGTCGCACGCCGTGACATATTGAACGAGGTCATTTGAACCGATGGACAGGAACGCTGCCTTGAAGCGCTCGATCGTCAGCGCCGCCGCCGGCACTTCGACCATGATGCCGAGCTCCGGCAGCACCGCCGGGACACCGTCGTCTTTCAGGCGATCCACCACGTCGGCAAACAGCGCGCGGCCTGCTTCCAGTTCCTCCGGCGTCGTCACCATCGGAAACATCACCTTGAGATTGCCGCGCGTGGCGGCGCGCGCGAGCGCGCGCAGCTGAACGGTGAAAACATCCGGCCGTGCCAGGCAAAGGCGCAGACCGCGCACGCCGAGAAACGGATTGGCTTCGCCGGCTTGGGTGAATCCCGCGACCGGCTTGTCGCCGCCGGCGTCGAACGTTCTGATCGTCACCGGACGCTCGCCGGCCCAGCGCAGTACTGCGTCGTAGGCGAGGTATTGCGTCTCCTCGTCGGGCAGGCCGGCAGCGCCGCCAAGCAAGAATTCGGTCCGCATCAATCCGACGCCGTCGGCATACGGCGCGTCGGCGTGATCGAGGTCCTCGACGGATTGGATGTTGATGAAGAGCCGGACACGCTCACCGTTCCAAGATGCGGCGGGCCGGCGCAGCGTCGCACGCGCGGACGCGCGGCTGCTTGCGGTGAATCTCGCGACGCATTTCGAACAGGCCGATCTGCTCGGTACTCGGATCAAGTTCGAGCGTCGCGCCTTCGCCGTCAAGGAGCGCGGTGCGGGCGCCGTCGGATATCGCCCCGAGCTGCACCACCATGGGGATGCCGCGCGCGCGCGCCAGCATGGCGACGTGGCTGGTCGGACTGCCCCGCGTCAGCGCCAGACCGCCGCCCTTCGACCAGTCGATTTCCAGGAATTGCGAGGGCGGCAGATCCTCGGCGCAGACCACGGCGCCGGCGGGTATCTTGATAGCGTCGCCGGCGGCACCCTGCAGCCTGCGGATGACGCGATCGCGCAGATCGGCCAGATCGGCCGAGCGGGCCTGCAGATATTCATCGGGCGCGGAAACATAGTCCGCAATTTGCGCGTCGAGGGCGGCCGACCAGGCCGCGTGCGCCGGCGTTCCGGCGGCGATCGCGGCGAACACCGGATCGAGAAGCTCCTCGTCCTCCATGAGAGCCACCTGGAACTCGAGGATCTGCGCCGCCTCGCCACCGGCGCTGTCGGCAAGCGAGCCGATCTGCCGGGCCGCGGCGCGAAGGGCGCCGCGCAGCGCGGCGTCCTCTTCCGCGGGGGTTCCCGTTACCCGCGTGCCGTTCAACGCGGCGCCGACCCGCACGAACGGTCCGCTGACAAAACCGATCGAAGCGGTTCTGCCGCGGTAGGCCGGCCCATGCTATCCGCGGCTGCCTGTTCACCGTTCGGCATCCTGAAAATCGCCGGCGACCAGGTCGACCAACGCCGCCACCGCGGCTTCGGCGTCCATCCCGGTCGCCTTGAACTCGATGATGGCGTCGCGCGACGCCCGCATGCCCATGACCTTGGCGATGCTCTTGGCGTTGATCCATTCGGCGGCGTCGGCGACGCGGACGGCAATCTGCGACTGAAACCTCTTGGCGAGCTTCGTCAGCTTGACGGCCGGACGCGCATGCATGCCGGCGGCATGAACGAGCCGGACATTGCCGGTGATGATCTGTCCGCTGGGCTTGGAGGTTTCCAACATATCGTCCTGATTCATTCGCTGTGCACGGCCGCGCTTTAGCTGGCGGACAGTTCCTCCGCCACCGCTCTGACCTCGTCGAGCGAACTGCCGCCCGCGGCTTCGGTCGCGGCCATGACGGCGCCCTCGACGATGGGCGCGTTGCAGACGACAACCAGGCTCCGGCGCTCCGGCTGCAGCATTTCCACGGCCATCTCGCTGTTGGTCTCGGCGCCGCCGAGGTCGACCAGGATGGCGACGCCCTTGGGCGACCAGGCGGCATCGATGGCGTCGATGATCAAAGCCACGTTGGTGCCGAGACCGCCGTCGGGATCGCCGCCGCAGAACGCGACCTTGACCTCGCTGCCGACCATCTGGCGCACCATGTCGGCGGTGCCTTTGGCGATGTCCTTGGAGTGCGACACGATGACGATACCGACCATGTCGTTCATGGCAGCTTCTCCAGGATGTCGCAGACGGCATGCAAGCAGAACGCAACTCGATCGCGCGCCGGGATCGACGTGGCCGACGCTGCGGGCGCCGAGAAAGGCGGCGCGGCCCTTGGTCGCCTGCATCGGCGCCGTGCCCGCGGCCGCTTCGCTTGCCGTCGCGCGGACCCGCTCGACCAGATCGGATTGCCCGCGCGGCGCTGCGCAGGACTTCCTGTACGGGGACGAGAACATCGAGCATCGTCTTCTCGCCGGCCTGCGAGCGGCCCCGCGCGCTGACGGCGCCGACGCCGGAGCCGAACACGTCGGCAAGATCGTCCGGGAGCTGCTTGCCGCGCAGCGCTTCGCCGACCGCGAGAAAGAAGCTGCCGTAAAGCGGCCCCGAGGCGCCGCCGACCGTCATGACCAGGGTCTTGCCGATAATCCGAAACGCCTCGTCGACCGGCTGCGCGCCGATGGCATCGAGTTTGCCGAGCACGGCCTCGAATCCCCGCTTCATGTTGATGCCGTGGTCGCCGTCGCCGATCGCCTGGTCGAGCGCGGTCAATTCCGGCGCGCAGGCGATGATCTCTTCGGCGGCGGCTTTCACCATCGACTTCAATTGCTCTGGCTCAAGCGGCATCGGGCTCATCCTCAATGAACGGCCGCTGTGATGCGCCGTCCGGCGGCGTCGAAATAGAGCGGGTCGACAAGCAGAAGCTCGACGTCCTCGCCCGCGGCGAGCGGCTGATGGGGATCGGCCAGCGTCACCATGGTCTGGCCCCGGTATTCGAGGTGCACATGATTCTGATCGCCGAGATGCTCGACGCGACGCACCCGGCCGACAATGCCGCCGCCGTTCGCCTTGGCGATCCGCATGTGCTCGGTGCGGATGCCGAGCGTCTCCGTCCCTGGCGGCAGCGCGAGCTCGGGGATGAGCGCAGCGGGAAGAAAATTGATCGCCGGCGTGCCGAGCCTGCCGGCGACGTAGCGATCGTCCGGCGTTTCGTAGATCTCCCGCGGCGTGCCGAACTGCAGCAGGCTGCCGTCCTTGATGACGCCGATCCGCGAGGCCATCGTCATGGCCTCGACCTGATCGTGGGTCACATAGAGGATGGTCGCGCCCAATTCGACCTGGATGCGTTTCAGCTCCAGCCGCAACTCGGCCCGCAGTTTGGCGTCGAGCGACGACAACGGCTCGTCCATCAGATAGATGGCGGGATCGCGCACCAGCGCCCGTCCGATGGCGACGCGCTGCATTTCACCGCCCGACAGGCGCGTCGCCCGGTTGTTGAGCTTGGCGGCGATGTGGAGAAGCTCCGCGGTCGCTTCGACGCGCTTGCGGATCACCGGCTCGGGAACCCGGCGGGCGGGCGAACGCAGCGGAAAGGCGAGATTGTCGTAGACGCTCAAATGCGGATAGAGCGAGTATTGCTGAAAGACGAAGGCGATGTCGCGCGCTCCCGGCGGATCGCGCGTGACATCGCGGCCGTTGATCAGAATCGAGCCCGCGTCGGGCTGCTGCAGGCCGGAGATCAGCCGCAGCGTCGTCGTCTTGCCCGCGCCGCTCGGACCCAAGAGCACGACGAACTCGCCGTTATTGATGGTCATCGACAGGTCGCGCACGGCTTCGATAGGGCCGAAACGCTGGCTGACGTGGCGAAGGACGACGTTAGCCATGGGCGGCGCTCCCCTGGCTTGCCGTCTTGATGGCCGCACCGGTTCGGCCGTCGAACAAGGCGAGACATTCGGCGCGGAAGGTGAGCCCGACCGTGTCGCCGAGGCCGACCGGCGTGCTCGACGGCAGCCGCGCCTTGACGCGGCCCTGTTCGGTCTCGACCGTGACGATCTGCGTCGTGCCGAGATATTCGGCGCCGAACACGCGGCCGCGCAGCGGCGCCGCGTCGGCAAACCGGATGTGCTCCGGACGCACGCCCAGAACCAGCGGTCCCGGAGCGCGCTGTTCGCCGATCTCGGGCACGGCGATATCGACGTCGCGAAATCGCACGACGCGCACCGCCCGCCTGCAGTCCGGCTTCGAACGGCAGGAAATTCATCGGCGGCGAGCCGATGAAGTCGGCGACGAACATGCTCGCCGGCCGGTCGTAGATCTCCTGCGGCGATCCGATCTGCTCGACCCTGCCGGCATTCATGACGGCGATGCGGTCGGCCATCGCCATCGCCTCGTGCTGATCGTGCGTGACGTAGACCGTCGTCGCGCCGATGCGGTCGTGCAGGTCGCGCAGTTCGCCGCACATGAGCTGGCGAAATTCGGCGTCGAGCGCGCCCAGCGGCTCGTCCATCAGAAAAGCCTTCGGCCGCCTGATGATGGCGCGGCCGAGCGCCACGCGCTGGCGGTCGCCGCCGGAGAGTTTCGAGGTCTTGCTCGACAACAGATGCTCGATGCGCAGAAGCCGCGCCGTCTCCTCGACCCGCGCGCGAACGTCGCGCCGCGCCATGCCCTGGCATTTGAGCGGGAAGCCGATGTTCTGCGCGACGTTCATGTGCGGATAGAGCGCGAACAATTGAAACACGAAGGCGATGTCGCGGGCCGCGGCGCGGCGGAACGTGACGTCCTCGCCGTCGAGCAGGATGCGTCCGCTGGTCGGCAGTTCGAGGCCCGCGATCATGCGCAGCGTCGTCGTCTTGCCGCAGCCGGACGGTCCGAGCAGCGCGAAGAACGTGCCGTGTTCGATGGTGAAGTCGGAATCGTGCACCGCGACGAACTGATCGAACGCCTTGTGCAGATTCTCCACGCGAATTTGTGCCATGGCGCCGCCTCTATTCCGGAAAGTGGCTCACCACGACATATCCGAGCGTGCCGGCGAGGATGGTCACGAACGAATAGCCGTAGAGGTCGATCGACCAGGGCTGCACCAGCATGACGATGCCGCAGCCGATCAATGTCATGGCCGCGGTCTCCCAGGGTCCGCGGCGGAACCAGCGCCGCAAGGCGCCGCTGGCGATCGTGCCCGCGTTCATTTGCGCACCGCCCCGAAAGTGATGCCGCGCAGAAGGTGTCGGCGCAGCAGGATCGTGAACATGACGATGGGGATGACGAACAGCGTGGTCGCGGCGGCGACCGCGGGCCAATCCTGGCCGCCCTCGCCGATGATGAAGGGAATGAACGGCGGCATGGTCTGCGCGTCGCCGCTCGTCAACAGAACCGCGAACGCGTATTCGTTCCAGGAAAAGATCAGGCAGAAGATCGCCGTCGCCGCGATCCCCGTCACCGCTTGCGGCAGCACGACCTTGCGCAGCGCCTGCAGCCGCGTATAGCCGTCGACAAGGGCGGCTTCCTCGTACTCGCGGGGAATTTCGTCGATGAACCCCTTGAGCAGCCACACCGCGAGCGACACGTTGACCGCCGTGTACAAGAGGATCATGCCGGTCCAGGTGTCGGTGAGGTTGAGCTGCCGGTACATCAGGTAGATCGGAATGGCGACCGCCACCGGCGGCATCATCCGCGTCGACAGGATGAAGAACAACAGATCGTCGGCGAGCGGGATGCGGAACCGCGAGAAGGCATAGGCGGCGAGCGTGCCGAGCGCGACGGCGAGGAAAGTCGAGCCGAAGCCGATCACCAGCGAGTTGATGAAGCGCGGCACCACCTTCGAGGGGCCGGCGATAACCATGTCGTGCTTGCGCACCAGCCTGTCGTACCAGCTCGTGGCCGGCGGCAGGCTGGCGATGAAGTCCGGCGTCTGCCGCGTGCGCACCGTGAACAGATTGACGTAACCCTCGAGCGTCGGCTGAAAGATCACCTTCGGCGGATAGGCGATGGCGTCGCTCTGCGACTTGAACGCGGTGGCCGCGATCCACAACAGCGGCAAAATCGCGATGATGGCGTAGGCGACGACGATCGCGCCGGCGAACGTCTTCACCAGCGGCGACGCTTCGACGATCGAATGCGCGGTTGATTTGGCGACTGCCGTCATCGCTGTTTCACCCGGTTGAGCGCCTTGACGTAGATGTTGGCCGCGCCGAACACCGTGACGAACAGAATGATGGCGAGCGCGGAGGAATAGCCGGTGCGCCATTTCTCGAACGCGGCGCGCTTCAAGGTGATCGACACGAGCTCCGTGGTCGAACCGGGACCGCCAGAGGTGAGCAGATTGACCATGTCGAACATCTTGAAGTTCTCGATGGCGCGGAACAGCACTGCCAGCATCAGGAACGGCATCACCATCGGCAGCGTGATCGACCAGAACTGGCGCCACGGCGAGGCGCGGTCGACCTCGGCCGCCTCGTAGATGTAATCAGGGATCGAGCGCAGTCCGGCAAGACAGATCAGCATCACGTAGGGCGACCACATCCAGGTGTCGACGAGGACGATGGTCCAGGGCGCGAGCGCCACCGAGCCGGTCATGCTGAAAGAACTCGGCGCCACGCCGGCGATCAAGCCGACCACATAGTTGAACGGTCCGATCTGTGGCTGAAACAAAAGGGTCCAGAAGTTGCCGACCACGGCGGGCGACAGCATCATCGGCAACAGGATGATCGTGGTCCAGAAACCGTGACCGCGGAACTGCCGGTTGATCAAGAGCGCCAGGCCGAAGCCGACCACGACCTCCAGCGCGACGGTCGAGACGACGAACTGGGCCGTCGTCTGCATGCGGCTCCAGATGTCGTCGTCGCTGAGGATATCGGCGTAATTGTCCAGGCCGACGAAACGCAGCGGCAAATACGACATGCTCAGATTGAGGCTGGTGAAGGACAGCCGGATCATCCAGATCAACGGGAAGATGTTGATCGCCAGCAAAAGGGCGATGGTCGGCCCGACGAACAGCCAGGCGACGGTGCGATCCGACAGGCTGCGCACGCGCCGCGGCACGCCGAACGCCGACTGGGCGCCGATGCGGTCGACAGGGGCGTCGGGATGAAGGATGGCGGTCATCGGTGTGTGGTGGTTCGGGCGTGTGCTTCGCTTAGTGGCGGTCTCCCCGGAACGATAGCACCGGGGAGACCTGTTGCGCAGGTGTCGGGAGCGGCGCCGCGCTAGCGCGCCGCGACCTCTTTGCCCGCTTCCTTGAAGACCTTGGTCCAATCCTTGACCAGGAGGTCGAGCGCTTCCTGCGCCGTGCCCTTGTCGGCGACGACGTAGTCATGCACGCGCTTCTGCATGTCGAGCAGCAGCTGCGCATAGGACGGCTCGGCCCAGAAATCCTTCACGATCGCCATCGAACTCGAGGAATTGCGGGGCGAACGGCGCGCTCTTGGGGAAGCCGGGCGCGTCGACAACGGCCTTGAGCGCCGAGTAGCCGCCGATCTCCCACCATTTCTGCTGGACCTTGGGCTGGGCGAACCACTTGATGTAGCGCAGCGCGTCGTTCTGATGGTCGGACGTCGCGACCACCGAGATGCCCTGGCCGCCGAGCTGGGTGAAGTGGCCGTCCGGGCCGGCGGGATTGACGAAGAAGCCGATCTTGTTACCGCCGACATTGGGATCCTTGTAGAGGCCGGGGAAGAAGGCGAACCAGTTCATCTGCATCGCCACCTGGCCGGATTTGAAGGCATCGAGGCCTTCCTGCATGTAGGCGTTGGTCATGCCTGGAGCCGTGCAGCACTTGTAGAGCGCCTTGTAGAACTCCAACCCTTTGACGGCGCCGGGCGAGTTGACGAAGCCCTGCATCTGATACGGCTTCTTCGGATTTTCGTACTCGAAGCCGTAATTGTAGAGCACGTTGGTGACGCCCATGGTGATGCCTTCCGAGCCGCGCTCGGTGAAGATGTAGGCGCCGTACACCTTCTTGCCGTCGATGTCGCGGCCTTGGAAGAACTCGGCGATCTGCTTGAGTTCCTCATAGGTCTTCGGCGGCGCGAGATCGCGGCCGTATTTCTTCTTGAACTCGGCCTGCAGTTCCGGCCGCGCGAACCAATCCTTGCGATAGGTCCAACCGACGGCGTCGGCCATCGCCGGCAGCGCCCAGTAGTTCGGCGTGTTCTTCGGCCATTCCGAATAGCCGACCACGGTCGCCGGCACGAAGTCGTCCATCGAGATGTGCTCTTTGGTGAAGAAGTCGTTGAGCTTGACGTACCAATGGTTCTCCGCGGCGCCGCCGATCCACTGGCTGTCGCCGATGATCAGGTCGCACAGTTTGCCGTGCGAATTGAGCTCGTTGAGGAAGCGGTCGGCGTAGCTCGTCCACGGGACGAACTCGTATTTCATCTCGATGCCGGTCTCTTTGGTGAAATCCTTGCCGAGCTCGACCAGCGCGTTGGCCGGATCCCAGGCCGCCCAGCACAGCGTGAGCTGCTTGTCCGCGGCCGCGGCCGGCTGGCTCGCGACCATGCTCAGCGCCATGGCGGCAAGAACGCCGAGCGCGCCGCCGATCCATTTCGACCACGTCTCGATCGCAGATTTTCGCATGTGGATGTCCTCCCTTGAACGTATTTCCTTGACCGTATTTTCCTGTCGTTTCCGGAGCGCCCTCGGCCGGAGACGATGCGAGCATCGAAGCCCAAACGGGCTGAGGCTGTATGGTTCAAGGACGGGATGACTGGCTGCAGGCTGCGCGACCGGCCGCCGTGCCGTTCCTTGTCGTTGCCTCCAGGCGCGATGTTCAGTTTTTATTTACTAAACATCAAAAGCCAGTTTGAAAATCCTGTCAAGTTGAATTTGCGCGGCCGGGCTTGGAACAGGTCCCTGCCTGTGTGCGAGAGGGCTAGGGGGATATAAATATGCAAGTTAATCAAGGCATTAGGAGATATATGGTACTACACTCATCGAATGCTTCGAACGCTGCGCCTGCCAGACCGAGATGTCGGCATGGGTCGCTGGTGTATGTTTACTAATCACATGAACTAAACGATGAGGAAGCTGTATCAATTGCCTCAGACGCGATTTATGCAGACCACTATTGTGGACCGCAGCGCCTGAAAGAAGCCGCTAGGTTGGAAGCGCTTGGGTCGACTTTAAATTTCGAGTTTGGCTGGGGAACTAGGATCCCAAGCCGTGTGCCGCCGCTCCCGAGCTCTTTGAAATCGTTGGCGAATTCACTGCGGACAAGCTATGTGTAGCAGGGATGTGTCGCACCCGCAAGCGGCGCGTGCCGAGGCCAAAATCCGGATGTTACCTGGGGCAGGGGGCCACGCCCTCCGACACCAGGCGATCACGCGTCGCCAAACCGGAAGAACGATAATGACTGGCCAAATCGATCTACGAGCATGGTCTTCCTGCACGCTCGACGGTTTCGCGTGTCCAATGTCAGCCCCGAAGACTCAAATGTCGGAAGCGTTGATCCGGAACGAGGGGCGGCGGTTTTAGCAGGAGCGACTTGAAGGTCGCATGGTTGAACAGATTGTCGTCGAGCCATTCGCTACATGCTGGCGATGCAGTTGGTGGTGCCGAAGTCGCCGCAATGGTTCAACACCGGTTTCGAGGACGCGATGGACACGTGGCAGGATGCAAAAAGGCAGAACGCACGCCGGAAGCGCAAATACGATGGCTTGCTGCCGACCGAGATGCATCGGCTAAAGCAGCTCGAGGAGGAGAACATGAAGCTGCGGAAGGTAGTGGCCGATCTGAGCCTCGACAGGGAAACGTGCAGGACGTCATCCCCAGAAAGCTATGAGGCCTATCCGGGAGCGCAAGCTGGTTGACGAGGCGTGGGGGGAATGGGGCGTTTCAATTCGGCGGGCCTGTGGTGTGTTCCTGGTCGATACGTCCACCTATCACTACAAGTCTCGTCGCGCCGGACAACCCGGCCTCGAACAACGCATCAAGGAGATTTGCCAAACCCGCGTTCGCTATTCGCCAGAGGTTGCTGGCTTTCAGCGTACGCATCTTCAAGTCCATCGCTTTCGACCGCGCCGATCGCGGCCTTGGCAACGGCGGACGCATCGGTTGCGACCGGAATGAAGTGGAGGAGAACAAAAATGTCGTTGCGGCAGAGGGCAGTGATTGGATGTTTGCTGCCGATTGAGATAAAAAAAGTGTTTCATTTGGCCTGACAAAACGTTTCATTTTGCCAGTAAGTTGTTTCAATTTGCCAAAATTTGTGTTTCATTTTGCCCAACAAAGCGTTTCAATCCGGGGGTTGTAACGGGGGGAGGAGTCGCTGCACGCGCCGCCGGTGCTTTTGCTAGGTATTCAACGCATTGCTGACATGCAAGTGCAAGAGAGCTCGCAAACGCGGTTCTGAATTTCGCCGGCTGTCGAGCCAGTCCAGCGACGCGATTTTGGAAAAATTTTCTTTCGCCCAGAACTAGCGCGATTTGCGAAGCCGAGCCGCGGGCGATCTCCGTCAGGGACGCTCGACCAAACGTGGACTTGGTTTGGGGAGGCAGTCGCGGTGCGGTCCACCGATCGATATTGTCACCGACCGCGGTCGGTCGGCATATCGGTTGTCCGGCTAGTGGTCGCGGCAAGGCGCGCCTCTATATCCGGAGGCAGCCCGGCGATCGGGTTATAACCGGCCCGGCGCAACACGCCGTGCAGCGCGGCAAGGAAGATGAAGGACGTTGAGCGGCAGCCCAAGCCAAGCCGCGATAATTTTCGCGTCGCGCAATACGGCGCGAGGGAGGATTAGCGTAGTTCGGCGAAGGGGTCCGCCCCGGCTGCGCCGAGCGGAAATGTATCTTTGATCGAAACACGTCTGTAGAGCAGCTGACTCTTAATCAGCGGGTCCAAGGTTCGAGTCCTTGTGCGCCCACCACCTTGATTTCGCAGGATAATTTTCCGTTGTGCCAACCGGTCAGAAGCGCCATTCTGGCCGTTTTTTGGTGCCTGGCTGGTGCGTGCCGCAAATAGTTATTTTTTCGTCGCGGAAACACCGCTCCGCCGAGCCGCCGCTTTAGCGCGCTGCAGGACCCTATGGGTCACATCGACCGCTGCCCTGTCGGCGGGGTGTACTGCGACGCGTCGCGTGCATTCAGTGGAACAAAGTGTCGCGAGGCGAGCTAGGGTTTTCGGATTTGCAGGAGCCGGGCGTAGAAGACCGTGGAGTAACGCAGAACCACGGACCTGCTGATGCCCGAAACGGACGGCCGACGCCGAGAAACTGACGATGCCTACGCCAAGCGCGGCAGGCAACAGCTCAAGCGCGCGCAAGCCAAATATCCTGACGCTGAAGACGCGGTCGACGCCTTCAGCCGATTGTACGCTGATCCGGACTTGGAACTTCGGTCGGCGTCCACGCGCTCCTATAAAGCCGCCGTGATCTTCACGCTCAAGAAAGAGGCGGACGAAGGTCGGCTTGAGCCGCAGCGGGCGCTGGAGGGAATCGAGGAAATCTCGCGATTGCTCGTCGAGTGCCGCGCTCAACCGGAACCGCGCACCTCCCGCCTGAAATGCATCGAGGTCTCTGAAGAGGAAGTTTCGCTCGTTTCCAATGATCTACGCCAACGCGCTGGAAAGGCCGACACCCTCGATCTCACGTTGAGACTTCTTCTCGAAGTCTGTCCTGAAATCGGGGCTCGCCCCTCTGAACTAGAGCACGCGCGCCTGGTTGGCCACACGCTCGTCATGCTCAACGGAAAGCATTCGCATGGGCGGGCTCCGGGGATCACCCGACATATCTCTCTTGAGCGCATGCCGAGCATCGTGCGCGACGCAACCGCTTGTCTCCTCGTCGCCATAAAGCGGCTCACCACACAATATGGCTCGACGGAACGTGTCTGCCGAATGTTGGCGGAGCGCCTCGCCCGGGTATGCAAGCGATTGAGGTTGGTGCGAATTTCACTTTACGCGCTCAGGCATATCGCGATTGCAACCTGGAAAAGAGCTGGTCTCGATCCCATCGAAATTGCCGCGTTGGCGGGCCATGTTTCCACCCGGACCGCGTGGCAGCACTATGCCCGAGGCAAACATGGATGGCATCCCAATAAAGTCTGCGTCCGCCCCGACATGGTCACCATTGAGCGCATCAAGAGCTATATGGCTTCCAAACCCCGAAACGGGCTGCCGCCGCCATGGAAGCCGCCACCAGATTGGGGGTGGGTTACCACGTCATTGGTGCACCCCCGCTAAGTAACCCAGGAATCCGTCCGGTCATCGCGACGCAATTTTTAGGCCTGGAAAGAATCAAGCCATTCGTGCCGTGCCTCAGGTCGGTGCACCCACCACCAGCCAGACCCGTATGCCCGAGGGGACCGGGATCATCGCGCTCCGACACGTTGAACACACGCCACGTTGCGTGGCGCGCGGCTCGCCCCTTGCGAGCTCAGAGCTGAGCCGTCGGGCGAATGCGGCAGGCACTGGAGACGGCCCAAGCGGCGTTACAAGAAACGGATCCGCATGCCCTCAAAGCTCGACCCGCACGTGGCGCTGCTCCAGGGCTGGCTCGCGGCCGACCCGCAGCTGACAGCGATCGCTATCGTTCACCGGCTGGCGGAGCGCCATCTCGACAGTTCGGCAAGAGGCAGCATTCGATCGTGCAACGCCTGCTGCGAGCCTTGCGCAGAAGCGCCGCGCAGCGATCGATCGCCGCAACGGCGGTCGATGGATGCGACAACGTCGCGCAGCCGCCCCGGGGCTGTGGACGGCTCGGGCTATGTAGGGCCCGACCCGCCCACAGCCCCTCTCGCTGTTCCAGCCCTCAACGTTCATCCATCAGCCAGCGCATTACCGCCGCCTGCTTGGTAACATTCTCAGATGAGGCAATACGAGGGGTCAATTTTGGGCTCTGACGCGGTTTTGGTGCAGTTCAATCATTCGGCGCCTATCAGTCTCGCCTGAAGCAAATCGATTTTGCCTCGGCCGTACATCTGCCGTCTCACGAGCTTGAGGCGCGTGATCTGATCTTCGGTCTGTCCGTTGGACCGGGGTGAAGTGATTGCCGCCCGAACCGCCGCTTCGTCTTTCGCGACGCCACTGGCGAATGAGGCGACGAGACTGGCGCGGCCGCGCTCGATCCGTGAGGTGAATCCCGTCTGATCGTTAGGTTCTATTATTGCAGGGCCCATAGGCCTCGTAAGGCCTGGTACACTCGCCTCAGATGGGCAGTCCCGTCCGGCCCCCGGCACGCAAGGACGTTGCGTAAGCTGGTGTGAATGCGTTTGTCCATTCGGGCGATATTCCGCGAATTTTCAATCGCGTTGGCAGATCCGCCGGAGCGGACAGCAAAGCTCGGTCTACGTCAGGACGCTTCCACTCGCCCCGGGTCCGGTATTGCGCGGCCCCTCTCCGGCGTTCTGCTACGAAACCGTCACATCTTAAACCTATGCTCACAACGCCACTCTCTGTATCAGATACCAAGAGTATATCTTTTCGTTGGCCGCACTCAAATCCGGCGGGCGACCAAGGAGCGGCCGAGGCCGCGGTTTAATGCGTCGTCCGTGAAGAATCCTGATTTACGCGGGCTCGACCATTGAGGCGGCGATGAGGCCGGCCAGGATTCGACGCAGCAAAAGTCTCAATCAGCGGACGAGGAGGCTGAAGTTGTAGCCGGCGGCGGCGAGGACGGCGTTGATGGCGTCGCCGGCGCGATGCCAGAGATAATTTCGGCTCCATCCGATGCTCGGCTTTGAGGTGTCCGATGACGGGCTCGACGGCTGAGCGGCGCCGCATCTGGCGTTTGATCTCGGCGTCATGCGGCGCTTCTGGCCCGGCGGTGAAGACCTTGAACTTGTGATCGGGCGGCGCGTTGTGGCCGCGATAGCCGCGTGTCGGCGATGAGACGTTCGATGGTGTTGCCGATAAGCGCTTCCATGTCGGGGATGACGGTCGCCAACGTGTGGCCGTCATAGGGATTGCCGGGCAGCGCCTTGACGTGGGTGACGAACTGTCCGCCTTTGGCATGCGGCAGGGTGGTGGCGACGGAGACCTTCACACCGAACTCGTAAGGGCTGTGCGCCTTGCCTTTGCCGATGCATTCCACCTCCGGGGCGTGCAGCGAGTAGACCTTCGTATCCGCGCTGGTGCTGCTTTTGGTCGCGCACGCGCCGCGCCAGCGACGAAGGTTCTGGGCAAAGTCAGCCTGCGAGCTCTGTCATTGCCTGCGATCTTGCGGGCGACGTCGCGGATGACGCGGCCCAGATAGGTCCGCAGCTTCTTCAAAGACGCGGTTGGCGCGCTTGAACTGCTTGGCATGGGCGTAACGCTGATGCTTGATCAGCGCGAACTTGCCAAGCCGTGTATAGGACTGCCGCAGTCGCACGCCGTGTCTTTTGCGCCAGCCGCACCAGCAATCTCGCGCGCGCGGTTCAACAGCCTCGCATCGGTCGGGAACATCACGTTCTTGGGCTGCACCGTCGTGTCGACGATGACCCGTGAGAATTCGCACGGCTTGACCGCGCCGGTCTGGTGGCGACCGACAAACTCTCCTGCATCAGCGCCTGAAGCTTCTCCTCGCCCATGCGTTGCGCCAGCTCGTCAAGGACGAGCGGTCGAAGACGAGGGGTGCTGGAAGAACTCCTCGCCGCAAAGATATTGATAATACGGGTTCTCCACCCAACGCTCGCACAGCACCTCGTCGGAAAGGTCGTGCGTGTATTTGAGGATCACCAGTCCCGCCATCAGCCGCGTCGGCAACGGCGGGGCGCCAGGGCCATCGCTGTAAACCTCGCCAAACGTTTCTCCAGGAACGGCCAATCGACGTCTGCGCGCCAGCTTCAACCAGCGCGATGTTTCAGGTCGATGATCTGATCGAGCCGCGAGCGGAACAGATCCTTTTCGCCGGTCTCGCGCCGTTCCCGTGGCTTCATCGAAATCCCCGCAGCCGATTCGCTTCCGCCACAGGGAATCATGAAACCCGTTTGCAAGGAATCTGGAGGGTTCTGTGAGGTCGCGTGGCACAGCGTTGCCCCGATCGCAGGCGTGAGCGCGACCTCATAGAAGCCGGATTGAACGAAGGCGCGGATGTTTTAGCGCTATGGGAATAGTGATAGCGACACGCTGGCAATTCTTGCACGAATGTGGGTTGCCGAGCGGTGCCGGCCAGGAAATCCCTGTTGCCACCAGATAAACCTGGAAGGCCCGGACATCTTCCAGGTGCAGACGATCGGGAGACCGACCAAAATATCGGCTGAACTTCGATACGGCGGCAAGGTAGGATCGCTGGGTCGCCGGCGATAGATTGCGGACCGTCATGTCCTCGATCATGCGGCGGCGAAGCGGGCTGATCTCAGCCATCGGAGAACCTCCTGTCTGAAGGGTTGGGCTTCGAAAAACCCACGATCCTCTCAGACAGGAGGCGATCAGCGCGACCGCCTCTTAACTGCCGCGCCAGCGGCTTCGTTCAATCGCCTTCCGTCACTGCTATTTCCGGCGAAAGCGATCAACCCTTCCGCGCCGTTTCATATTCCAAACCAATGGCTTAGGGGTTATTCGCGGACGACTTCGGCGCGCTCGGTTTGGCTGAGTTCGACCCGATAACGTACATTCATCCATGCCTCCTTCGTGCGAGGCGTGGACGAACAATCGAATCGGATGGCCGGAGTGAGTCACGCGGTAAAAAACTTCACGCCCAAAGCCTTCACGCCCAAGCAGGGCCAGTATCTGGCGTTTATCCACCTCTACACGCGTCTGCACCGCCGGCCGCCGGCCGAAGCCGACATGCAGCAATATTTTCGCGTCAGCCCGCCTTCGGTTCACCAGATGGTGCTGACCCTCGAACGAGCCGGTTTCATCAGGCGCCATCCGAGGGCCGCCCGCAGCATCGAACTGCTCGTCGAGCCAAAACACCTGCCGGAGCTATTATGACCCATTCCAACTCGTCAAAATCACTGTGCAGCGATACTAGCCTTGAGATCATCACGCCGCGCAGAGTATAATAAAATCAATCTGTTAGAAGGGCCAGCGCCGTTCCGCACCCACCTGTTCGGGGCGTTTTCCTACTCTTTACCGCCATTGTGCTCCGGCCATTCCTCCTTTGCCTTTGCGTCGTCGCGCGTTGCTGACGGGCAAAAGTCGGCGGCAACGCTCGGTAGGGCCGAACCCCTGTGGCGAAGTTCCGCTAAGATGGACCGTTGTCCGATTCGGTTCGCTGGCGCCTTCTGCGTCGTTCGGCGTCCCTCTCTTAGTGATCAGAAAGATGGATGAGCAACTGGCGCTACGCCTTCTCAGGCGTATCATGCAATGGGGTGAGGACGTCGCAACCCAGGAGTATGCATGGGTTCGCCTCCTTGCCGGCCTGAAGTACGACGGATATGGCGACTATGTCGCAGGCGTCCGATTTGCGGAGAGCCTGGCGGGATGGCTTGCTCAGTTCGAGCAGGGTGATCGACAGACTGCTTACGACTTCGTCAAGCATCGCTTGGTCTATTTCTCTGGTGGCGAAGTCAAACGGCTTGTCGTCGAGCTCCAGCCTCGCTTCGTCGAGCCGATGCTCAGAAAGGCGGTCGGCGACGCATGCAAGGTCCCGGCGTACCTTACGTTCGCCGACCCCAATGCGAGTGTCGAATTAAAGCGCCGTCGACGGCAAACGCTGTACATCGGACTGAGTGATGGTGCTCACATCGACGTCTTACGGCGAGCCAACGCCGGGACGCTGGTCAACGATCAGATCGTACTGGCAGCGCACATCGATCACGAAAAGTGGGAAGATCTCAGCTCAAATCTCGCCACTGATCTTGCCAAGCTTGGCGGCACGGGCGAGGCGCTGTTCCGCAATGTCGTTCTCATCGATGATTTTACGGCATCGGGAACCACGTTTGTCAGGAAGAAGGACAACGGAAAATGGACTGGCAAGATGTATAAGTTCTTCACTGCCGTCGCCGAAACGCGCAAACAGTTTCTCGAGAACAACAAGCATTTTCCGCTCGCGCCCGATGCCGCCATGCGTGTTCATCACTATATTTCAACGACCCAGGCTCGAAATGCGATCCTGGCGCGCCTGGATGCCGTGAAAGCGGACGTGACCGGTTGGTTTCCAGATGTGACGGTGACCGAGGGATTGCTGCTGCCACCGACCGTCACAGTCGATGAACAGCGCGACCCTGAAATCTGGAAGCTCACGGAAAAATACTATGACTCTGATATCTACGAACAGCTCAAGGCTCATCTCGGTGCGGACCAGAAGGATTTGAAGCGCGGTTACGCTGACTGCGGCCTTCCTGTTGTTCTTGAACACAATTGCCCGAACAATTCGCTCACTTTGCTCTGGGCGGAAACCGAGGGGAAGGGCGGTGCGCATCCGATGCGCGCCCTGTTCCCCCGCCGTCACAGACATTCCTGAAGAAGCATGACATGGCAAATCCGTTCGAGAAGCGCGCAACAGAATATCTTCGAGAAGACGAAGCTGCGTTTCTCTCGCTCGTGAGCCCGGAACCGCTCCGAACGTATCTGGGCGACGCAGCCAAGCGTGGACAGCTTTTCGAGAAACTCATCCGCATTGTGGGGACGCCGGGAAGCGGCAAAACCACGCTTGCAACACTCCTTGAAGCACGTATGGTTGAAGCAGTCCTCGCGGACCCGGAGAAGGATGGGTATTCGGATATCATTCAGGCACTCGATGCCTGTCGGTTCATCCAGAAAGGGCAGCAAAAGATCGCGGCTGTTCGACTTCCGCTGGAAGGGGAGTATCGCGATTTCTGGGAGCTGCCCTACGACGAGACGCTTCGGACAAAACTTGTTCTCGCCCTCATTCAAGCGCGCGCCGTATTGGGCCTGGTTCGTAATCTGGAACGTCGACACGCACGCAGCGAGATAAGATTTATTCCGCGCAGCGATGCCGTGGCCGCCCTTGAAGAGATCGGTGGCGGGGAAACCGAAACCCTGGTCGAGCGAGCACGAGAGGTGGAACGCGCCGTTTATGATGTCGGCGCCCGTTTGGTCCCACCAAAGGCCGAAGAGATTCAGAGACCGCCGCGCGTCCGTTTCGACCATTCGACGTCATCGAAGCCATTGAAGTGACGGGGCCTGCTGGAGAAAGGTCTGTCTTCAAGCCGCTCGTCATACTCGACGATGCACACAATCTGTCACCGCGGCAGTTCGCCCCAATATTCCGCGATCTTTCCCGCCGCGAGATCAAAATCGGCCGTTGGATCATGATGCGGTTCGACCTCTTGTCACCGGGGACTGCACTCGGTGAGGCCGATGACAACCTGGCACCCGAACTGAAGCCGGGGCGGGACTACGTCGATGTGTTCCTGCAGCGGCCAACCGACCGAGGGAAAGCTCGCACGGCATTTCGCTCGATGGCCCGGAGCATGGCGGATCGATATCTACGGCGGCATCCCACATTTGAACGCCGGCAATATCGGAGTTTTTCAGCACTGCTGTCCACGGAACCAGAGAAACTTTCGGATCAAGCCTATACACGCCTCCGGGCTGACATCGAGCGAACGCGAGCGCGCCTTCACGTGTCGGCGCAGCGAGTTGAAGCGCTGCGCAAGGAGGTTGACCGCTACGCCAGTGGCGCCCAGACCCAGGACGTCGGCAGAGATGTCCAGGCGGCGATGCTCAAAATCCTGATCCATCGGTACACCAACCGGGTACCGCAGCAGTCCTTGTTCGAAGGACAAGAGAACGATCCGACACCCCGCCAGGAAGTGGCTGCCGATGCCGGCGTGGCCGAGGGCGCGCGCGTTCATTTACGTCACGCGGAGAAAAGAGCACTTCATTTCGGCTTGGCGACGATTAGCGATGCCAGTTCTGACAACGTGGAGCTATTTCTGCATCTGTCTGCGGCTTTGGTGGATCGGATGGAGGCGCGCGTCATCAACGGCGATCAGCCGCAGTTGTCCGCCCGTCAACAGGACCGGATCCTGGTCGAGCGATCGACGAAAATCATGGATGGATGGAACTTCCCCTTCGCGGCGCGCGTGCGCGGTATGGTGGCGGCGATTGCCGAAGACTGCGTGCGGGAGAGTTCTGCGGCCGAATGCCCCGCTTGGAGGCGGTGCAAACGCAATCGGAATTCCACAAGACGAATTCCAGCAGCTCCTCCGGGAAAGGGAGGGGCTCGTCCAGGTACTCCACTATGCCTCTGCTTACAACGCCATTACAGTACAACCAAATTACGGACAGGGCGGGAAGCTGTGGTGCCTGATCGAGTTGGGCGGCCCCGTTGTCCTTCGCAGCGCCCTGACGTTGCGCCGCGGCGGATTCTTGGAACGTCAGCTATCTGATCTTCTCCGCTACGCGGAGATCGAGTCATGACTGCTCGACCGCGATGGGAGCACTGCATTGCCAATTACGGCGATGAAGCGATTGCGTTCGCCAATACATACTTCGCGGAGCCGCAGAGGCGATGTCTGTTTGTGGGAGGTGCCGGATTTGATCCGCGCTGCGTCACCTTTGCGTCTATATTGACAACGCATCTCGGCGATCGACTGCAGGCAATTTTTCTGCGCGAGCGGCGACCGGAGCCGTCGGCGGAGCTGGTGTCACGAGCGGAGAAGAATATAGAGGCACTGGGAAAGACTGTTGGTACCGTCGAGGTTATTGACATTGACGTCCTCGCGGAGGAGGACGGTGCAGTCATAGGCGGTCGGCGCGCCACCGAAGCGCTCATCGGTGTTTCCCTGGAGTCATTCACTGATATTGTGCTGGATTTAAGCGCTCTCTCCGTTGGAATATCGTTTCCGATCGCGCGCCTGCTGTTGGAGCGTGCCAACCAGGCCGCTCCAAAAAAGAACTTCCACCTCGTAGTGGTGTCAAACGCCGGTGTAGACGACGCGATCAACAGTGTGCCCAGTGACTTCGTCGACCCAGTCCACGGTTTTAGCGGTCGGCTGGATCTTGAAGGGAGCTCCCAAGAGCCCAAGATCTGGATGCCGGCACTCGCCGTGGGCAAAGCGGCAGCATTGCAAATCTTGCGAGAAAAGTTGCGTGGTCCAGTTGTCGTTTGCCCAATTCTCCCCCTTTCCCAACGCGACCCGCGCGCCAGCGACAATTTGGTCGCCGAATTCGAGAGCGAACTGTATCAATCCTGGGAAGTCGACTCTGATAATGTCATCTATGCGATTGAAGATGATCCAATCGACCTCTATCGCATCATCAGTGTGATTTACATGCGGTACACGCGCGTGTTCGCGAACGTGACCTGTCAATCAGCGTTCAAAATTGACCCCTGATCGGCGTCCAATTTTGACCCCTTCGTGCGGCGTGTCCGGGTGGTAGCGCTCGCGCCGTCGGAGCTGGTCGGGGTTGCGGAGACGGCGCGAGCGCGGGTCGCATGATCCTCGGCCCGAGTTTTGAAGCGCCAACTGTCATTGCCGGTTTCGATGATATCGCAGTGGTGAGTGAGGCGATCGAGCAGCGCGGTCGTCATCTTGGCGTCGGTGAAGACGTTCGGCCATTCGCCGAAGGCGAGATTGGTGGTGACGATGATCGAGGTGCGCTCGTAGAGGCGACTGATGAGATGGAACAGGAGCTGCCCGCCAGCCTGGGCGAAGGGCAGATAGCCAAGTTCGTCGAGGATGACGAAGTCCATGCGGGTCAGGTGATCGGCAATGCGACCCTGCCGCGCGTTGCGAGTCTCGGCCTCGAGCCGATTGACCAGATCGACGACGTTGTAGAAGCGGCCTCGTGCGCCTGCTCTGATGCAGCTTCTGGCAATTGCGATGGCAAGATGCGTCTTGCCGGTGCCGGTGCCGCCGACCAGGACAGCGTTGCGCTGCTGGGCGATGAAGCCGCCGCCGGCGAGATCGCGCACCAGGGTCTCGTTGGTCGGCGTACCGTCGAACTGGAAGTCGTCGAGGTCCTTGGCGAGCGGCAGCTTGGCGATAGTGAGCTGGTATTTGATCGAGCGAGCCTGCTTCTCGTTGATCTCGGCGGTGAGCAGGTCGCCGATGATGCGCTGCGGTTCGTGCTGGCGTTTGATCGCGGTGGCCATGATCTCGTCGAAGGCGGCCTTCATGCCATGGAGCTGAAGTTCGCCCATGAGGTCGAAGAGCTCGGATCGTTCCATCAGACGGTTCTCCTGAGGTTGTCGTAGCGGGCACAATCGGCGATCGGGGCGTGGCGCAGCGTCAGTGCGACCGGCGTCATGATGGTGGGAGGCGGATCGGGATTGCGCTGGCGCGCCAGGATGTTGAGCACAACATCAGCGGAGTGGACGCCCTGTACAATTGCTTCGGCGCATGCCGCCTCGACAGCCGGCAGCCCGTCGGTGATTGCCGCGGTCAGGATGCTGACCATCTGCCGATTGCCGTCATCGGCGCCGGCAAGCTTGCGCCGAATGCGCTCCATCGCAGCCGGCAGCACCCAATCCTTGAAGGGAGCACCGTTGCGCAAGGCACCGGGTTTGCGAGCGAGCACCGGCACGTAATGCCAGGGATCGTAGATCGTGTCGCCGCGGCCGAATGAGCGCCGGTGCTCGCCGACGACGCGACCGTCCTGGCGAATGACGATGCGATCGGCATAGGCATGAACCTCGACCGGCCGCCCGACCGCGCTGGCGGTCACCGAGTATTTGTTGTTGTCGAAGCGCACCAGGCAGGTCTTGGAGACCGACGCCGGTAGCGCGTGGAATCCATCGAAGCGGCCGGCATAGGGAACGAGCTTCGGCCGTTCGGCCTCGAACACCTCCCAGATCGTCTGATCGGACAGCTCTGGATGGCGGTGTGCCTTGGCATAGCCGACGCATTTGTCGGTGAGCCAGTCGTTCAACTCGTCGAGCGTCTTGAACCGCAGGCGCGGCGTGAAGAAGCGCTCCCGGACCAGCCCGACTTGGTTCTCGACCTGCCCCTTCTCCCAGCCCGAGGCCGGCGTGCAGGCCACCGGATCGATCAGGTAATGGCTGCACATCTGCTGGAAGCGACGATTGTACAGACGGTCCTTGCCAACGAAGATCGTCTCCACCGCCGTCTTCATGTTGTCGTAGATGCCGCGCCGGCACGCGCCCTTGAAGAACGCGAATGCCCGGTCGTGGGCATCGAACACCATCTCCTGTGTCTCGCGCGGATAGGCGCGTACGAACAGCATGCGGCTGTGGCAGAGCCGGATATGAGCCACCTTGACGGTCACCGTCACGCCGCTCAGCAGGACAATCTCGTGGCTCCAATCGAACTGGTAGGCTTCCCCGGGCGCAAAACTCAGCGGCACGTAGGCCGCCGCCGTCGCTTGCCCGTGCTGCTTGGCCCATCGCCCCGCATAGCGGCGCACCGCATCGTAGCTGCCCGCATAGCCACGACTCCGTAGCTCCTCGTAAATCCGGATCAGCGTCAGTTGCTCGCGAGCCGGCTTGACCGCGTTGCCTTCCAGGAAAGCGTCGAGTTCCGCTGTCCATCGCCCAAGCTTCGGCCGCGGCTGCACGGTCCGCTCGTATTCGAACGACGTCTCTCCTGATCGCAGAACCTTGCGAACAGTGTTTCGGGACACCCCAAGGTCCCGTGCGATCTCCTTGATCGTCTTGCCCTTGACGAAATGCTCGCGCCGAATCCGCGCAATCGTCTCCACAACCAGCATCCCCTGACCACCCGCTTCGAATCAAAGCGGGAAGCCTGCGACGGCTACACCTCAGGGGGTCAATTTTGGACGCCGATCCCCCAGCTCAGGGGGTCAAAATTGCACGCCGAAACACAGTGAGCGTCGGTCGGATTTCGATCCGCCGCGGCCAGACTTTGATGTCCTGGTCTGCGCCGGCGACGTCCATGACGACATCCTCGCTTCGCTTGGAATTGTCCGGGCGCTCGCCGGGGACAAGCCGGCGATTTTCGTGGCCGGTAATCACGAATTCTTCGGCGATATCGGGATGTACGACACGATCTATCGTGGGCGTGGGTACGCGCAGCAATGTCACGTGCATTTTCTGGAGTGTGCCGACGTCGATATCGGCGGCGTGCGGTTTGCCGGCGCCACGCTCTGGGACCTGCACACCTGGCAACACTCGGAGGCCGTGAGGTATCTGCGCGCGGCGCGGGCGGACGTTGTCATAACGCATTTTCCGCCATCGCGCGGGGACGTAGATCAGGTCGGCGCTGCCTTATGGATTTACGGACACCATCACGGAGCCTCCGACAACCGGCACGGCCGCACGCGGCTGATACGCAACGCGATTGGTTATCCGAATTCGGAGGACGACCTCGATAAGTCGGCGCGGCCGGCGCAGTCGGATTTCGTGGTGGAGATCTAAATGAGCGAAGTCGTCCGCGACCCGTCGATCATGGACGGTATGCCGGTGATTAAAGGTACACGCATCCCGGCGGAGACGATCCTCGATTGTTTACGCTCCATTTTCGACGATTATCCGACGCTACCTGACGACGCAATTGAAGCCGTTATCCGATGGGCCGATTCGACGTTTGGTCCGGAGTGGAGGACACATAAATGACCGTCACCGAGCTGATCGCACATCTCCGACGCTTTGACGGCGACCATCGCGTCGTTGTGCGCGGGTATAGGAGGGCGTCGACGATATCCTGCCGCCGCGCGCCGTCGAGATCGTGCTTGACGTGCACGACGAAGACTGGAACGGGCCCCACGATACGGTCGAATCCGCCGCCGAACCGGCGGTACTGATCGCTGATGTGCGGCCGAGATGACGCGGGTCCAATATTATGGCCGATGGCGCGTCCGTGCGGTGCGCGCCATCACCTATATTCGTTCGCTTGCAGCGTTTATCGCGCTCTGGCGCCGGATGAGCCGGCACGACAAAATGTGGGTGCTTTGGGCGGCGGAAACGACGCCGGCAGGGAGCAAGAATGCGCTGGCCGCTGCGATCGCGCGCCGGATCAGGAGTGCTTATGTGGAAGTGAACAGCCGGCCTGAAGCGGATCGGCAACATTGACTGGCCACGGCCACACTTACGGTCTGACGTCGCCGATCGGCAACAAGATATCGGAAATGAGCAGCCTGCTTGTGAATCGGCGTAGGGTCTGAGCGCCGATCGCCAAGCAAAGATGTTGATTATTATCCGATTGGAGGGGTCAAACTTCGGCGCTTATTCACAGTTTAAGGACCGCGCGCTGGGTGAATAACGCAGCTCGAGAACAGCGCGGATCGCTTATTAACAGCTAGCTTCGCAGACGCCTTCAATGGCGAGCGAATGGAGTGAGGACTATCGGCCAGACGGAACGTCGCGCCGACAAGGCGGAGAAATCGGCGCCATCAAATCTAATTCCACCGGAATTAGCCGCAATCGGAAAAAGCGTCTTGACGAGCTTGTCGCAATGCAGACGGAGCAATTGGCAAAAATTCCAAGAAGTGAACCGGAACTGGATCGACCGGATGCAATCGCATGCAAAACTAGGGTCCGAGTTTGTCACGAAGCTTACGGCGGCTCGCTCGATGCCTGAGGTCGCGACGGCCTATCAGGAATGGGCCAGCCGGCAGATGGAGATGGCAACCGAGGACGCCAAACGCATATTCGCCGACGGTCAGAAATTAGCGGAGACGGGCGCGCGTTTGTTGTCCAACGGTTGGCGGCCCAATGGCAACGACAATACGGGATTACTTGGCGGGCAGCCGTGAATGGAGGTCTGTGCCGAACACGCGCTCGTCCGCACTATCCCGCGCCGGCGGCAAGCGCCAAGCGGGCCAAAGCCGGAAGCGACTTCGAGCCGGTTTTCTTCATGATCGAGGCGCGATGGTTCTCGACAGTGCGCTGGCTGATGCCGAGATCCGCGGCGATGTTTTTATTGGGATGTCCGGCGAGGACCAATTCCATGATCTGGCGCTCTCGGTGAGTGAGGCCCGCGATGCGGTTCGATGCAGCCTGCCGCCAGGCGGAAAGCTTGTTCGAATCCCGCGACTGTTCGAGAGCTTGCTCGACGCTGGCGACCAGTTCGGTGGGGCCGATCGGCTTCTCGATGAAGTCCGAAGCGCCGGCCTTCATGGCTTGAACCGCCATCGATACGTCGGCATTCCCGGTAATCATGATCGCCGGCAGCCGATGGCCTGCATCATGGAGCTGCTGCAGCAATTGGAGGCCGTTCATCCCGGGTAGGTAGGCGTCGATCAAGAGGCATGCACCGCGGCCCGGACGATAGGCTTCGAGGAATGCCTCGCAAGTCGGATAATCTTCGACGGTCCGGCCAGCTTCCTCGAGCACCGCGCGAATCCCCTCGCGTACGTGGCTGTCGTCGTCGATGACGAAGATGACCGGCGGGCCTGCAGCGCTGACCGCTTCGGCAGGATGCTGAGCGTGCGGATGCGGCGCGGATTGCGAAATGGGAAGGAGACGTTGGATGGCCTGTGTCAGATGCTTTAATTTCACCGGCTTGTTGAGCTGCACACAGTCGTGGCGAGCGATATCGCGCAGGGTGTCGGTCGAGATATCACCGGTCAGAATGATGACCGGGATTTGGCGATGAAGCTTTTCCCGTAGCTTCGCGATGACCTGGAGCCCGTCCATACCTTTTGGCAGATTGTAGTCTGCGACGATAACGTCAGGTCGGACTGTTCCGCGCGCGACGAGTTTCAGCGCTGCGATACCGTCAGGCGCCGCTATCGCGCGATGGCCCTCGTCCTTGAGGGCGAACGTGAGGAGTTCGCGCACGTCGGGATCGTCCTCGACGACCAGGATCGCGGCAGTGCGGCGAACACCCTCGACTACCTCGTCATCTTTGTGGTGCGCAAGTTGCGGTGCCGTTCCGCTCGGCGCGAGCATGACCTCGATCGCGAAGACTGAGCCCTTGCCCGGATGTGAGCGGACGCTTATCCGATGACCCAGCAAATTCCCCAGGCGTTGCACGATGGAGAGACCAAGGCCGAGCCCACGGCTGCGTTCACGCGCGGCATTGTCGAGCTGATGGTACTCCTCGAAGATCGCTTGCAGTTCATTGTCGGGGATGCCAATTCCGGTGTCCCAGATTTCGATGCTCAACATACCCTTGTGGCGACGGCAACCGAGCAGCACCTTGCCGCGCTTGGTGTATTTCACGGCGTTGGCAAGCAGGTTGCGGATCATCTGCTCGAGCAGACGCGGGTCGCTATGTATGGAAAGGCCGCACGAGACCACATGCAAGGCAAGCAGCTTTGCTTGCGCGTGATAGGCGAACTCGTCTCTCAATCGGTCAAGCAAACCCTTGATTGGGAAACTGACCATTTCGGCGTGCACAGTGCCGGCCTCGATCTGGTTTATGTCAAGCAGCCCGTTGAGCATGCCCGACATAGCGACCGCCGCATCATCGAGCCGTGCGACCAGCTTCAAGGCTTCGTCGTTCTTGTTCTCCTTGATCTTCTTGGCCAAGATGCCTTGCACCAGCTTGAGCGTTTGCAGCGGCTGCCGCAGGTCGTGGCTCGCGGCAGCGAGAAACCGTGATTTAGCGGCATTGGCCAGCTCCGCTTGCCGCTCTGCCGTCTCCAGTGCTTCCGCTATGTGCTTGCGCTCGGTGATTTCGACAAAGGTGATGACGACGCCGTCCACGCCCTCGTCTTGGGTGCGGTACGGCAACACGCGACGGATGTACCAGGCGCCGCTCTGAGCTTCGATTTCTCGCTCGATCGGCGCGAGGGTTTGCAGCACCGTTCGGGCATCCGCCAGAAGGGCGTTATCGGCCGCCAGCGAGCTGAGGTCTGCGAGCGGCCGCCCGACGTCGCCGGGAATGACATGGAAGAGCGCTTTGGTGGCCGGCGTGAAGAAGCGGATATTCAGTTCGGTGTCGAGGAAGACCGTCGCAACATCGGTGCTGTACAGAACATTTTGCAGATCATTGGAGGTCGTACGCTGCCGCTCCAGGGTTTCCTGGAGCTGGCTATTGAGGGCGGTGAGTTCCTCGTTGAGCGACTGCAATTCCTCCTTCGACGTCAGTAGCTCCTCGTTCGTCGTTTGGTATTCCTCATTGTTGGACAATGCTTCTTCGTTGGCCGCCTTCTGCTCTTCGTTCGAAATCTCGAGGTTGCGGATGGCGCTCTCGAGCTCGGTTCTGGTGGCTTCAAGTTCCCGCTCGAGGTCGGCAACCCGCGGAACTTCTCCCGGAGCGGTCGGGCGACCTTGTTTGCGCTCCTGCTTCGGCTCGTCGATGAAGCAAATCAGCAGGAACTCCTCGCCTTCGCTCAGAACCGACTGTACGGCGATGCTGAACGAGCCTGGATTGCCGCCGTGGCTCGTCCGCCCGCCCGGGACGACAATTCGCGCGTAATCTTGGCTGGCCAACTGGATCGCCGACCTGAGCTTGGTACGCATCCCCCGATGCACCATGGCGAGCAAATCGTGGGTGGGGTGTCCCGGCGCCACGCGCAGGTAGCGGTCCGTCGGTCCCAAGGAATAGAGGCACTCGTGCTTGCGGTTGATCAGGACCGCCGCCGGCGCGTAGGTCTCCAGTACCAGGCGTCGGCAAAGGTCGGCGAGAGCGACTTGGTGCGAGGGCAATTGGCCTTGTGCCGGGCGCGCGGGGACCCGCACGCCATCACCGCCGCTCAGCGAAAAGCCGAGCTCTCGCGGCCGGCCGCGACCGATGTGCCGATAGAGCCGCTCCTGCTTGGCGATCACCTCGAACCGATCGGTGGCGTTGCCCGCCGTCTCGGCAGTGCCCAGAAGGAGAAGGCCGCCCTCGCGCAGCGCAAAATGGAAAAGCGAGATGACCTTTGCCTGTGCCTCGGGGCGCAAATAGATCAGAAGATTGCGGCACGAAACCAAGTCGAGACGTGAGAAGGGCGGATCGGTCAGCACATCCTGTACCGTGAAGACCACCGCCGCGCGCAGTTCGGGCGTTACTCTGTAATTGTGACCTTCCTTCGAAAAGAAGCGGGCGAGCCGAGCCGCCGGCACGTCTGCCTCGATTGCTTCCGGGTAGAGACCTTCGCGGGCATGCGCTACAGCATCCGGATCGACGTCGGAGGCAAAGACCTGCAGTTTGACGTTGCGCTTGGCCGCAGTGCTCTGTTCATGGAAAAGCATGGCAAGGGAATAGGCCTCCTCGCCGGTGCTGCACCCGGCAATCCAGATGCGCAGCGGGTCATCGGACGTGTGGCGGCGGATCAGGTCGGGAACGATCTTCTCCGCCAGAAAATCGAATACCTTCGGATCGCGGAAGAAGCTGGTGACATTGATGAGCAGGTCCTTGGCAAGAAGGCCTAGCTCGCCTGTGTCGCTGCGCAGCAGTGCGAGATACCGATCCATGTCATCGGTCTTGATCTTCGCCATCGCCATGCGCCGCTCGATCCGGCGCCGCAACGTGCCCGGCTTGTAAAGCCTGAAATCATGGCCGGTTTTCGTGCGCAGGAGATCGACGATCTGGGCCAACCGGTCCTCCGGCACATCCCGCGGGCGTAAATTGCTCGGCTTGCGCGAAAGCGCCATCCGCCGGCCGTATTTGACGAGCGCTTCAGGAATCTTGGCCACCGGAAGCACAAGGTCCACGGCGCCCGTCATGATCGCGTTCCGCGGCATGCCATCATAGCCGGCCTCGTCAGGATCCTGCGCGATGACGAGCCCGCTTTTTTCCTTCACGGCTTTCAGACCAAGGCTGCCGTCGGCCCCTGTTCCTGAGAGGATCACGCAAATGGCGCGCTTGCCGTACTCTTCCGCCAACGAATGGAGCAAAAAGTCGAAAGGCAGTCGCGAACCATGACGCGCGCGGGGCTCGGAAAGATGCAGGGCGCCATTGCGGACAGACAGATAGGTTCCGGGCGGAATGACATAGAGATGGTCGCGCTCGATCGGCATTCCTTCCGTCGCCTGCCGCACGGTCATCGACGTGTGGCCGGCCAGCAGGTCCACCATCATGCTTTCGTGGGTCGGATCGAGATGCTGGACGAGGATGAAGGCGATGCCGCCGCCCGCGGGCAGCGCGTCCATGAGCTTCCGGCAGGCATCAAGGCCACCCGCCGAAGCGCCTATTCCGACAACCGGGAATTCCCCACTGCCGCGAGGAGGGCTACGCGCCGCCGGCGAGCGCCGGCTCGATCGCGGCCGCACCGTTTTGGCCTTACGCGAACGGGTCGCTTGTCTCCCGATCAGACGCTTAGGCATGAGGTGCTCACGAGAATGCGGACCGTGGGGCGAGGTCGAATCTTGCCCTTACTGGATTTAATTTCGACATGGAAGGGTACTGTTTGACGCGCTGCCCCGGCCAAATTAGCGGTGGATAGGCCCTTGGGCCCTGACAAAAGTCAGGATGAGGGACCCCGAATTTCATATCTTAGACGTGGGCGGATAACCGATTGTCGACTATGTTCCGCAATGAAACACTTATCAAGACCATGCTGTTTCCTGAATGGGCGTCGAAACTGACGCGCTGCTCCACCACTCTGCGGCAAAAGCCGGTCGGAAGAAGCCTTTGCCGCCCGGCGCCGATCACTGCGAGGAGCCTACTCGAGCCGGCAGCGTCCGCGAGCAATAAAGTCCACGCAACCGTCCGGCGGAGCGTTGGCTGACCCCCGATGCCCGCCTCCAGCAACCCAAGCCATGCCGACATCCGCATACGCGCGACCCGCAGCTGGCCGCGCGAACACGGCGAGGAAGCCCCGTATCTTGCACTCACCGCCTCCGACAAGGCCGAGCTCGGGCGGGTGGCGCAGATTATTGACCTCCGGACCGTCGCTTCGAAAACATTTTCACAAGGCGATGACGCTGCTTTCACCTATCTCCTAATCGACGGAGTGGTTCGGATCTATCACACGATGCGCAATGGCGAACGTCAGATCCTGGCATTTCATTGGCCTGGCGACCTGTTCGGGCTCGCGGATCATGGAAAGTACGTCAATTCAGCGGAGACCATCGCCTCGTCCAGGGTCTACCGGTTCCCGGTTAGAAAGCTCGAGCGCTTCCTTCTGAAGAATCCGAACATTCAGGATGCATTCCTCGTCAAGGCGGTATACGACCTGCGCAACATGCAACGCCAACTCATTGTGATGGGGCGGTTTAACATTCAGCGACGCGTTGCCGTCTTCCTGGTCGATTGTTCGGCCCATGAGCATTACTTCGATCGGAGCAAACAAATTCTGACTCTTCCGATGAGCCGGTACGATATCGCGGACTATCTCGGCACGTCGGCGGAAACGGTGACCCGCGCGCTGGCCCGTCTTGAAGGCGGGGGCATGCTTCACCGGGTTGCGCCGCGCAACCTCAAACTCAAGCTCGACCGATTGAAGACGTTCATCGACTTGGATTGACCCGCTTTGGTCTGCGCCAAGTTCATAATCTTCGATAACGCGCGGCTCACCAATGCACGCGCTTTTCGTTACGAAATTTCGTGAGAGATGCCCCACGCTGGCCGGCGACGCGAGGTGATCTTCCTGAGATTTCACTCAGCAAGCTTCGCGCCGCAGCCGGCCGGGCTGATCACCGTTCAATGCGAGTGTGACCATCGAAACGGGATAAATGTCCGGTGTCGGACACAGTTGATCTGCATCAATGCAACCTGGCTTTATCCGCCACAATTATAAACTTGAAATTGTTAGCGCTGGTTATCAGCGCTGAGTAAATCATTCAACGTTTGCCGTCGCCAATAGCGCTGCAATGCTTCGGAAAATCGGCGAAATTCAATTGAGGTGCGTCCGTGTGACCAATATTGCTCACAAATGCATCGAGCCGACGATCATCATACGCGAGGCGCGCGCCGACCGAGTACGGAGGTGCCTATCGGATGGGTGATCGGTTTCTCTTAGAACAAACGGCACGAGGGTCGACGGTGGCAAACCCAATCGCCGATTCTCGGGGGCTCGCCGGTGCGGGCAGCGTTCCGGAGGCCGACAAACCCGATGTGAGAGCCTATGTTGCCACATCCGCCGTCGACGCTCACCGTCGATCGCGGCGGCGCATCTGGTGGTTTTTTCTAGGGGCTGCCCTGGTCTGCCTGGCCGGGATCGGCTTGTGGCTGCTCCTGAGGGAATTGCTCAAACCCACGCCGGTGCCGCCCGTTCCGCCGATACCGGTGGTCGCCGCAATGGCGCAGGCGGGCGACGTGCCGGTTTATCTTACCGGGCTCGGCACGGTGCAGGCCTACAACACCGTGACCGTCCACGTTCGCGTCAACGGGACCCTGGACAAAGTCGTCTTCGTCGAGGGTCAGGACGTGAAGGCCGGCGATCTGCTGGCCCAGATCGACCCCCGTCCCTATCAGGCCCAGCTCGATGAGGTCGTCGCCACCAAGGCGCACGATGAAGCGTTGCTCGCCGACGCCAAGCTCGATCTGCTGCGCTACGAGAAGCTGACCGCTGAGAGCTCGATCGCGGCGCAGCTGCGCGACACGCAAAAATGGCTGGTCGCGCAGGACGAAGCGACCGTCAAGAACGATCAGGCGAAGATCGATTACGCCGCGGTCCAGCTTGCCTACACCACGATTACCTCGCCGATCGCCGGCCGCACCGGCGTGCGGATGATCGATGCCGGCAACATCGTGCAAACGACCGATACCACCGGCCTGGTGGTGGTGACGCAGATCGAGCCGATCTCGGTGCTGTTCACCCTCCCGGAGGACGATTTCGACGTGGTCAACCGGCAGATGGCGGCGGGACCTCTGACGGTCGTCGCGTCGAGCCGGGCGGACAACAAGGTGCTGGGCCAGGGAACGGTGCTGTTGATCAACAATCAGATCAACCAGGCCACCGGCACGATCGAGTTGAAGGCGACGTTCCCGAACCAGGATCATGCGCTCTGGCCCGGGCAGTTCGTCGACGCGAAGCTCCTGGTCGAGACGCGCCATAACGCGGTCACCGTGCCGGCCGCCGCCGTGCAGGTCGGTCCCCAGGGCGTCTACGCCTATGTCGTCAAGGCCGACAATACGGTCGAGATGCGGCCGATCAAGGTTTCGGGGGCCAATCCCGGCGCGCCCATGGCGCTGATCGAATCCGGGGTGTCGGCCGGCGATCAGGTCGTGGTCGACGGGCAGTTGAAGCTTCGTCCCGGCGCGAGCGTCAAGATGATCTCCGCAACGCCGCCTGCGGCATCCACAGCGGCGCCCGCGACCTCGACGACCGCCGCAATAACCCCCGCGGTGCCTCCAACGACGCCCGCGCCGCGATGAACATCTCCGAACCGTTCATCCGCCGTCCGATCGGGACGACGCTGCTGGCGATCGGATTGCTGATGATCGGGGTGGTCACTTTTCCGATGCTGCCGGTCGCGCCGCTGCCGCAGGTCGACTTTCCTACCATCCAGGTCTCCACCAACTTGCCGGGGGCCAGCGCCGAGACCATGGCCGCGAGCGTGACGGCCCCGCTCGAGCGACAATTCGCCTTGATCGCCGGGGTGACCGAACTGACCTCGACGAGTTCGCTCGGCTCGAGCTCGATCACCGTGCAATTCAATCTCGCTCGCGACATCGATGCCGCCGCAGGCGACATCCTGTCGGCGATCAACGCCGCCGGCGGACAATTGCCGACCAACCTGCCGAGCCCGCCCAGCTACAAGAAGGTCAATCCGGCGGACTCGCCGATCCTGCTCCTGGCGCTGACCTCGGCCTCGCTGCCGCTCACGGTGATCGACGATTCCGCCGAGAATATCCTGACCCAGCAGCTTTCGCAGATCAGCGGCGTTGCCCAGATCAAGGTCAACGGCCAGCAGAAGCCGGCGGTACGCATTCAACTCGACCCCGCAAAGATCGCATCGCTCGGTCTCGCTCTCGAGGACGTCCGGGCGCAGATCGTCAACGCCACGGCCGACGCGCCGAAGGGTACCTTCGACGGCGCGCAGCAGAGCTTCGCAGTCTACGACAACGATCAGATCCTCTCCGCGGCGCCCTGGAACGACGTCGTCATCGCCTACCGGAGCGGCGCACCGGTTCGCATCCGCGACATCGGCCGCGCGGTGGACGGGCCGGAGGACACCAAGCTCGCTGCTTGGGCGAACGGCACCCGGTGCATCCTGCTGGCGGTCTATAAACAGCCCGGAGCCAACGTGATCGATACGGTCAATCAGGTGCGGGCGGCGCTGCCGCATCTCCAGGCCTCGATCCCCGCGGCGATCGACGTGGCGATCCTCTCGGATCGCACCCAGACGATCCGCGCCTCAGTCACCGACATGGAGACCACCCTGGCGATCACCATCATCCTGGTGGTCGCGGTGATCTTCCTCTTTCTGCGCACCGTCTGGGCGACCATCATCCCCGCTATCGCCGTGCCGCTGTCGCTGACCGGGACGTTCGCGGTGATGTATCTCCTCGATTACAGCATCGACAACCTTTCGCTGATGGGGCTCGCGATCGCCGTCGGCTTCGTGGTGGACGATGCGATCGTCATGCTGGAGAACATAGTCCGCTACATCGAGGAGGGCCTGACGCCGCTCGAGGCGGCGCTCAAGGGGGCCGGCGAGATCGGCTTCACCATCATCTCGATCAGCCTCTCGCTGGTCGCCGTGTTCATTCCCCTGCTGTTGATGAGCGGCATCGTCGGCCGGCTGTTTCGGGAGTTCGCGGTCACCGTGACAGTGGCGATTCTGATCTCGGGGAGCATCGCACTGTCGCTGACGCCGATGATGTGTTCACGCTTCCTGAAGAGTAAGCAGGTGGCCCGTCACGGTCGCGTCTATCTGTTCTTCGAGCGAATGTTCGACCGGCTGCTGGCGGGCTACGAATGGGGCCTGAAGCGCGCCCTGAAGTATCGTCGGCTGACCCTCTGCGTGTTCCTCGGCACGATGATGGTCACGGTTGTCCTGTACATTCTGATCCCGAAGGGCTTCTTTCCGGAGCAGGACACCGGACTCATCTTCGGCAGCGCCGAGGGGGCGCAGAACATCTCCTCGGCGGCGATGTGGGGCCATCTCGGCGCAATGGCCGAGATCATCGCTCAGGATCCGGATGTGGCCGGCGTCGGCTACTCCGCCGGCGCCTCGACCTTCAACAGCGGCACCTTCTTCATCACCTTGAAACCCCGGGCCCAGCGCCGGGCGAGCGCCGACCAGATCATCGCCCGGCTGCGCCCCAAGCTTGCGACCATCGAGGGCGCCAATCTCTATCTCCAGGTCCTGCAGGACATCAAGGTCGGTGGCCGCCTCGGCCGGACTCAGTACCAATACACGCTGCAGGACGCCGATCTCGACGAACTCGATGTCTGGGCGCCCAAGCTGGTGGCCAAGCTGCAGGCACTGAAGCAGCTCGCCGACGTCACCAGCGATCAGCAGGCGAACGCCGGCACCGCGACCGTGACCATCGACCGCGACCGGGCGGCACGCTTCGGCATACAGCCGACGCTGATCGACGCGACGATCTACGACGCCATCGGCCAGCGTCAGGTGACGCAGTATTTCACGCAGCTCAACGCCTATCACGTCATCCTGGAGGTCGACCCGGCTCTGCAGACCGATCCGCGCCTGTTCGACAAGCTCTATCTCACCTCGCCGCTGATGGCGGGACAGCAGGTACCGGTATCGACCTTCGTGCGCGTGGACATGACGAAGACGTCATATCTCGCCATCAATCATCAGAGCCAGTTTCCATCGGTGACGGTGAGCTTCAATCTGGCGGGAGGGGCGGCGCTCGGCGATGCCGTGACGGCGGTTCAGCAGGTCGAGACCGATCTCGGTGTTCCGGCGACACTGACCGGGTCGTTCCAGGGCACGGCGCAGGCCTTCCAGTCGTCGCTGGCGACGACGCCCTATTTGATCGCGGCCGCGCTGCTGGTCGTCTACCTCATCCTCGGTGTGCTCTACGAAAGCTTCGTTCACCCCCTGACCATCATCTCGACACTCCCCTCAGCCGGGGTCGGCGCCCTCTTGATGCTGATGCTGTTCGGCTACGACCTCAGCGTCATCGCGATTATCGGCATCATCATGCTCATCGGCATCGTGAAAAAGAACGGCATCATGATGGTGGATTTCGCGCTGCACGCCCAGCGCGAGCAGAAGCTGCCGCCGGAGGAAGCGATCTACCAGGCCTGCGTGTTGCGCTTCCGTCCGATCATGATGACGACGATGTGCGCGATCCTCGGCGGCTTGCCGCTGATGTTGGGAACCGGCACCGGCTCCGAGCTCCGCCAACCGCTCGGCTATACCATGGTGGGCGGCCTGCTGCTGAGCCAGGCCCTGACCCTGTTCACCACGCCGGTGGTTTATCTCTACCTCGATCGTTTGAGCAATTGGCGCAAGCGGCCGGAAACTGTTGCGGCACTGTCCGTCGGCGAGACGTAGCGACGCGACCTGGCTTTCTCGGCATTCTGGCAGGTTAACGTCCTACGCTGGCTTGCGACTCGAGCGCCGCCGGCTGAAGCCGAGCACATTTCGCACCCGGAAGGGTACTGCGGCCTCTTCCTCGCTCATCGCCTCATCGATCTTTGGCGGCGTCAAATACCAGGGCACGGCGATGACCACCACGCGCGGGCCGCCATAGGCGAGCACCGCCGAGCGAAGCCGCCGGGCATGCTGGGAGCTCAGGAGGTAGTCCCACCAGTGTTGCTTGACGAGCTCCGGGATCAGCACCGCAATCGTCCGATCGGGATTCTTATCCTCGATCTCTTTGATCAGTTTCAAGAACGGCGCGTGAATGCGCCGGTAGGGAGCGCTCAGGAAAGCCAACTGCGGCGGGTTCGGATAGTGCGCTGCGCGCGCGGGCTCTTCGACGTCCTTCACCCATTGCTCGCGAAGCTTTCGCTCTTCCTCCTTCACGTCCGGTCCTTCGAGCGCCGCCAGACGAACCGCCGTCACATCCGATGATAGCTCCATGGCGAGGCCGAGCGCCTTGTCGGCCATTCGATTCCATTCTCGTACTGTGACGAGGACAATCGGCGGCTTGCTCTGATGAAATTTGAGCGGCTCCTCGTCCCGCAGTTGATCGTTGATGTCCTCGTAATACCGCTTGATCGCCTTGTGCAGCACAATGACGCAAGGAATGGCGACGATCGTGATCCAGCCGCCCTGCGCGAACTTCGCCACCACGATCACCACGAGCGCTGTCGCCGTTGTCGAGGCGCCGACGGCATTGATGACGAGATTGATCCAGACCCGCCGGCGTTCCGTCGCGTGGCGCTTGTCGCGCAGCTCGCGCCGCCAATGCACCACCATGCCCGTTTGCGACATGGTGAATGTCAAGAACGCGCCGATGGCAAAAAGCGGAATCAAGCGGTCGGTGATGCCGTCAAATGCGGTCAACAGCAGTCCGGCGGTAAGCGCGAGAAAGATGATACCGACCGAAGACACCAGCCGTCGTCCGAAGGTCGCAAACGGCCGCGGCAAGAACTCATCCTGCGCCACGACATGGCACAGACGCGGCAAACCGACGAAGCTCGTGCTCGCGGACAGGCAAAGGACGCAAAGCGCGCTGGCAATCGCCACGTAATAGAAGATACCGCGTCCCGCCACCGCGCCGACGAGCTGCGACAGCACGCTTTGGTAACCAGCCTGGGTCTGGTCCATGGCCATGATGCCGTAGGACATCGCGAGGTAGGCGATGCCGCCGAGCAGGATGCCCAAAGTTACGACAATCGCAGCGAGCGTCCGACGGGCGTTGGCCACGCACGGCTCGCGAAATGCGTCGACACCGTTGCTGATCGCCTCGACGCCGGTCATCGCCGTGCAGCCTGAGGCGAACGCCCGCAGCAATAGCCATAGGCCAACCGCCTCGACGGCTCTTGGCGGCGCCGGCGGCGGCGCGACCGGTTGCGGATGTCCGCCGCTCGTCATGGCGGCATAAGCGCCAAGGGCGAGAACAATCATGAAGCACGCGATGAACAGATAAGTAGGTAGTGCGAACAGCCGTCCGGCATCCATCGTCCCCCGCAGGTTGACGAACGTCAGGAGGACGAGGATGCCAAGGCAAAGCGGCAGCGTGTAGTCGTGCAGCGCAGGCACCGCCGAAACCAGAGCCGCCACGCCCGCGGAAATGCCGACCGCGACGTTGAGGACGTAGTCCACCATGATGCCCGCGGACGCCAAGAGGCTCGCGTTCACGCCGAGGTTTTCCTTGGCGACCGTATAGGCGCCGCCGCTTATCGGATAGGCTTTGATGGTCTGCCAGTAGGAGACGAACAGGATCGCGAGCAATGCGAGGATGACCAGCATGATCGGGCCGAGGTCGGCGAGCCCGGCTGCGCCCGCCGCGACCAAGATGCTGAGAGCGGCTTCCGGTCCGTACGCCGAAGAGCTCAGGCCATCGAGTCCGAGCGCCGGCACGCCCTTCGGCGACGCCTATCTCGCGCGAGCGGCCTTCCCGATTGGCGAGCGGCCGCCCCCTCAGGAAGCGAGCTAGGACCCCCAGCGGCGACGCCGAGCCGTCGCCACGATCGGCTGTGTCTTTCGACTCCTTGGCTCCGGTCATCTCTTGCTATTCCCCGATCGCGCGCGCTTGGCGGGCGGCGCCGAACGATAGTGCCCGTTTGCGACCGCAAATGTGGCACGTTGACGTCTGCTCGGTTCACGACGCTCTATCCCCGAGAGGATCATCATCCTAATTGCGTGTCGTAATGATGTTTTCGGCTTTTGGGCTTCCTGCTTCAAAATCGCTGATATTGCCGAGCGTAATATCGGCGATTTGCGTAAGCGCCTCGCGCGTCAGAAAAGCCTGGTGGCCGGTAACGACGACGTTTGGCAACGTTATAAGACGTTCGAACACATCGTCTTGGATGATGGTTGACGACAGATCCGAGAATAGCAGCGGACCTTCCTCTTCATAGACATCCATACCGAAGTAGCTCAAGCGGTCCTTCTTTTTCAAAGCTTCGATGACGGCGCTCGCGTCGACGATCGCGCCTCGCGCCGTATTGATGAGCATTGTTCCGGGCTTCATCAGCTGGATCGTTTGCTCGTTGATCAAATGTTTTGTTTCTGGTGTGAGAGGGCAATGAATGGAAATAATGTCGGATTGCGCAAGGAGCGTTGGCAGGTCGGTGTATCGCAGACCGAGTTCAATGCAGGCTGGATTGTGATAGACGTCATATCCCAGCAACTCGCAGCCAAATCCTTTCATGATGTGCGCCAGCGCAGTGCCGATTTTGCCGGTGCCAACGATGCCGATCGTCTTGCCTGACATATTGAACCCGACCAGATTGTTGAGATCGAAATTGCCCTCGCGCACCCGGTTATAAGCTTGGTGGATATGGCGGTTCAGTGTCAGCATCAGCGCCACGGCGTACTCGGCGATGGCGGCCGGCGCGTAAGCCGGAACACGCATAAGCGTTATCCTGAGCTTGTCGGCCGCAGGAAGATCGACATTGTTGTAACCTGCCGAACGCAAAGCAACCAATCGCGTGCCCCCCGCCACAAGTGCACTCAGTGTCGCGGCATCCAACTTGTCATTGACGAAGGTGCAAACGGCAGGGAAGCCATGCGCCATCGGTGCAGTCTCCTGGTGTAACGCCTCATTGTGAAAAAACAATTCGTGGCGAAACGTCTTGTTCGCCTGCAAAAAGAATGGGCGCTCGAAATGCTGCGTACTGAATAGGGCGACTTTCATTGATGGCCTCCCGCGTTTTCAAAATTTCCAATCTTGGATATTTGATTCAAATCGTTGATTGGGTCGGACCGACTCTAACTTTGAGACGCAGCGTCAACTGATGCCAAAAGTTCCTTTTGGCATTTTGGATGAACGGTTACGTTGACCTACATTCGATTGCGACCGAATTGCTGCGCCACAGGGAACGACCTCGCGGCTTTGATGTGCCGTCCCCATGTCCGATTTAGATCGGCCAAGCATCACTCAACCGCTGGCATGGCGTGCAAGTGTGATCCCGAATGGCTCCCGATCATGGGACGACGGTCAACGGCAAAGGCGAAAGACTCACAAGTTTTTGCGAGACGCTACCGAGCAATACTCCCGCGACCCGCCCGGCACCCCGTTTGCCGACGACGATGGCGTCCGCGTTCTTTTCGTGCGCAATATCGATGATCGTCTGCGCGACTTCACCGGTCCGCGATTCGAGCACAATCGTGCTGACGCCAGCTTCCCGGGCGCGATCTCTTGCCGTCGTCAGTGTCGCAGCCGACTGAGATGCCAGCAGCTCTTTCAGCAAGACGTTCTGGTCATTGGTGAAAGCCAGGAACACCTTGTCCGGGAGCCCGTAGCCACCCATGACATTGACGATCAAGAGCTCGGCACCATCGGCCTTCGCCCGACGGGCGGCATAATCGACCGCGCGATCTGCGCCCTCAGATCCATCCGTCGCCACCAGGATACGATTCATTGTCCACCTTCCATCTGTTCTCTCATAGCAGTACTCAGTTCTCCTGTTGCAGATCGCTCACCGAAGCCGAGGGGCGAGATGTGCGGCTTGGCGCGCGCTAAGGGCGAATGAGCGCCAACGTGTGCTGCGCGATCATCAGTTCCTCGTCTGTCGGAATGACCCACACGGAAACCCGACTGTCCGCGGTGGAAATACGGGGCCCGTTGGAATCGTTCGCCTGCTTGTCCAGCTTCACGCCGAGCCACGCCAGCTTGGCGCACAGCGCCGCGCGGACGGGGGCGGAGTGCTCGCCGATGCCGGCGGTGAAAACAAAAGCATCCAGCCCGCCGAGCACGGCCGCGTAGGCGCCGGCATATTTGGTCATCGCGTAGACGAAATACTCCACCGCCGCGACCGCGCGCGGATCCGTGCTCTCCTGCAACACCCGCATGTCGTCGCTGATGCCGGATAGGCCGAGCAGGCCCGCGCGCTCGTACAACATCTTCTCCAGCGACGCGTCGTCGAACAGCTTACGGCGCAGCAGATAGAACAGTGCGCCCGCCGGCACGTCGCCCGAGCGCGTCGCCATGGGCAGGCCGGAAATGGCGGCGAAGCCCATCGTGGTTTCGACGCTGCGCCCGTCCAGCATCGCGCACATGCTGGTGCCGCCGCCGAGATGCGCGGCGATGACGCGCCGCGCCTGCGGTGCGAATTTCGGCACCTGCCGGCTGATGTAGTCGTAGGAGATGCCGTGGTAGCCCCAGTGCCGAACGCCGGCATCGCGCACATCCTTTGGCAACGCGTAGATCTGCGCCACCTCCGGCATCGTCCGATGGAACGAGCTGTCGAAACAAGCCACTTGCGGCAGGCCGGGGAACGCCTCGGCCAGCGCGCGGGCTCCTAGCACGTTGTAGGGCTGGTGCGACGGCTCCATGACCACAAGCGAGTCGAGATAGTCCAGCACGTCGCTCTCGATCCGTACCGGCGCCTCGAAGCGGGCGCCGCCGAGCACGATACGGTGGCCGGCGGCTATGACCTTGCTGTCACCCAGATTGGCTTCCAGCCAGGTGATGACGAAGTGCAGCGCTGTTTTGTGGTCGATCGCGCGGTCTTTGCCCCATTCATGCACGCCCAATTGCTTGCCGGCCGCGTTCTTGACGACAAAATGGGGATCACATTCCATGCTCTCGATCTGGCCGCGGCAGAGCAGAGGCAGCGACCGGGACGCGTCCACCGCATAGGCGGCGAACTTCAGGCTGGTGGAGCCCGCATTGACCACGACGATGGCCTCGCTGACGCTGGCCGCACTCATGGCCGATCACTCCGCGATTTCAGGCAGCAGGACGGCGGGATCGCGCGCCAGCGCATCGGCGTAAAGCACGGCGGCGGCAGCCGAGAAGCGACGCGCCGCGGCGGTGTCGGCGCGGCTTGTCAGGATGACCGGCACGCGTGCACCGACGACGAGGCCCGCGATCTGCGCATCGGCCATGAAAGCGAGATTCTTGTAGACCATGTTGCCGGCTTCGATGTTCGGCACGATCAGCACATCGGCGAGGCCCGCGATCGGCGATGAGATATGCTTGATCAGCGCGGCTTGCGGATCCACTGCGGCATCGAGATCGAGCGGCCCGTCGACGATGCCGCCGACGATCTGGCCGCGATCGGCCATCTTGGCCAGAATTGCGCCGTCAAGCGTGGCCGGCATTTTGGTCTGCACCATCTCGACTGCGGCCAGCACGGCTACCTTCGGCAGGTCGATGCCGAGCGCGCGCGCGAAACCGATCGCATTCTGGCAGATGTCGCGCTTCTGATCGGTGTCGGGCGCGATATTCAGCGCGACGTCGCTGATGATGAAGCGGCGCGCGTAGGTCGGCACCGATACCATCACGCAGTGGCTGATCAATCGCCCGGTGCGCAGTTTCGCTTCCTTCCGCATGACCGCGTGCAAGAGCACGTCGGTGTGCAGGCTGCCCTTCATCAGCGCCGCGACCTCGCCGGCCCCGGCAGCCGTGGCGGCCTTCAGCGCCGAGTCCTCCGCACCGTCCGTGGCCACGATCCGGCACTTGGCGATGTCGAGGCGCGCATGATCCGCGATCTGCCGCATCTCAGCCTCGGGGCCGAACAGCACGGGCAGGATCAGCCCGGCCGCGGCGGCCTCCACCGCGCCAGCCAATGCGTCGGCGCTGCATGGGTGCACTACGCCGGTCAGCATTGGCTCGAGACCTTCACAGCGTTCGACGAGCCCTTCGAGCCGATGCTCCGCCACTTGGTGTTGTTGCCGCGTCGTCGGCGCCAGAACTTCCAGCATCGCGCTGGCGACGACCTGACCCGCCGGGTCGGTGCACTGGCCGTCCAGCACGACGATCCCCTCATCCGGCCGCTTCTCCCGCACGACCAGTCGCGCCGTCATCGTCGCGCCGATCGGCAGCGCACCGTTGATCTGCACCGAGGTTTTTCGGATCGAGGTTCCGGGGCCCGGGAGGGCCGAGCCAGCGAGCGCCGTCAGCATAGCCGTGACGATGCCGGCAGCCCCCTGGCTCTCGCCGGGGCCGGCAAGCATGTCGACTTCGCCGAAGGCGGCAGCCCAGGCCCGCACGTCGCCCGCTTGCAACGTGCGCTCAACCGACGCGGCGTTGCCGACGGCGATCTCGTTGAACGTCTTGTTCACGATCGTTTGCATGGTTGGACACAATCCGAAAGGCCCGGCGCCTGAGCGCGCGTGAAGGAGCAGCTTCCGATCAGTGCGAGGCCGCGGCGCGCCGCGCGCCAGCTCGGTCGGACGGCACAAGCGTCGCCGTCTTCTCTTTCGGGGCCGGCAGCACCTGCGATAGCCGCGCCAGACGCTGGCGCTCCGCGGCGAGCGGAAGATCACTCGCGCCGACAATCGCGTTGACCTGCTTCAACAGTTCCTTGCGCCCATCCGTTTCAGGTACCAGGGATGCAAGCGCGTCCACCGCGCGCTCCGGCTCGAGCTGCAACAGAAAGGCCTGCTCTCGCACCAGCGCCTTGAACGCGGCGAGCGAGAGATGCATGAGCTTCTTGCGCGCGACGTTCAACGCGAGCGCGGAGCGCTGGTCGATCATCCGTTCCGCCGCGATGACGTACAGCACCGCTCGGGTCAGCGCTTCGTCGAATCCGCCGGTCAGGAGCTTCGCCGCATAGACGGCCGCCTCGGCCTGCCGTGCGGCCAGCTTCTCGGGCGAACTGCCGGGGAGCGACCGCACCTCGGTGTCCTTGTCGATGCCGAGGAGCGCCTGCACCAATGGCGAGCCGTAAAAGCCGAAGAACATCTGCTCGGACTGCTGATCGCGCGCGGCGCGATAGGCGTCCAGGGCGGAAGTAATCTGCTCCGAGATCTGCCCCTGCAGCGCGAGGAACGGATTGTCGGCCGTCACGGGCCTGCGGTCCGCCGCCACGCCGGCCGCCAATTGCTGCACGCCCTTCATCCACGGATTGCGATCGGCGAACATCGTGTAACTGAGCCGCAGCGGGTTCATGGCTTCGTTGAGGTCCGCCGCCGGCTGGCTGGCGAGCGCGCGCACCAAAGGCTGCATGAAGGTATGGTAGATCGACAGGTTCAGTTCCGACAGCCGAGCGACTGCGGCGAAGGCGCGATCGTCCTGCCGGCTATTGCGGCCGAGCGCGCGGATGTCGTCGAGCGAGCGGGCCTCGAAGCGGGCGGTCCAGTCGCCGGTGACGAAGCCGCCCGCGGGCACATCGGCCGGCCGTGGCGAAATGACCATCTCATAGAGACCGGGCGCCAGGCAATCGATGACGTCCATCAGCTGCACGAACTCCTCGTCCTCCTTCGCACCTACCTTCGAGGACACAAAGAGCGCGAGGTGCCCAATTTTGTGGTTCAAGGAGTAAACGATCGTGCGGCCGGTAGCGCGGATGTCGTCGACGTCCCGATACAGATCGAGAATCCAGCCGAGCGTCTGTGGCGGCGGACTGATATTGTCTTCCGTGGAAGTGAACACGATGATCGGCGAGGTGACGTTGCGGACATCGAATGTCGTGCCGTCATGCGACTGCAATTCGTTGCGGGTCAGCTTGTCGCCGATGAAGAGGTTGTCCACCAGGAACTGCAGTTCGTCGCCGTTCAGTGCGATGAAGTCGCCCCACCACTTCTCGAACGCGAGAAAGCGCTCCGCTCCGGTGTCGATGTCGGCATAGACGCCGTATTGTTTGCCCCACAGCCAATTGGCCGGGTTCAGGACGTCGAAGTTCAGGATCAGCCCGGTGCCGTCGAACTTGCCATTGCCGAGATCGCTCGTCATGGCAGTGAGCCAGCTGCCGCCGAGCAGGCCGCCGGAATAGCGCATCGGGTTCTTGCCGTGCACGCCCTGCCAGTACGACATCGGGGAGCCCGCGACCAGGCAGGGCCCGAACAGGTCCGGCCGGAGCATGGCTACCATCAGCGTCTGATAACCGGCCTGGCAGTTGCCGATGGCAAACGGACGCGGCGCGTCGGGGTGAAGCTCGACCACCCGTTCGAAGAACTTCACCTGTCCCTCGACGACATCGAGGAACTGCTGGCCGGGTGCAGGCTCCGCGCCGAACCCGATGAAATACACCGGATGGCCGGCGTCCAGGGCGTCGCCGATCTCGCTGTCCGCCTTGAAACCGCCGATGCCCGGCCCCTGGCCGGCACGCGGATCAATCACCACGACCGGCCGCTTGCGCGGGTCGGTCGCGGCGCCCGGTGGCGGCACGATGCGCGAGAGCGCGTAGTTGATCGGCCGCGGCAGCGACCGGCCGCTCATCAGCACTTCGTGATCGAAACGCAGCACGGTCGCCATCGGCCGCGATGTGATCTCGATCTCCTCGTTGCCACGCTGCCGCAGCAGATCGAGAAAGAGAATGCTGCGCTGGAACGCATCGACCATGTAGTCCGGCCAGCTCGCCAAGGCGTTGCCGGACGCCGCTGCGGAGAGCTTCGGGAAAGCGGGCCACTCGAGACCAAGCGGGCTTGTTGGAGATGCCGACTTGGATGTTGACTCATGTGTCATGTTCATCTTCATGTTAATGTTCATCTTCATCTTAGAGTACGTCCCAAGGACGTGCCCACGGCAGGCTCGGAATCTACCTACTGGCTAGCTACCGCGCCAATGCAGGCTAAACCGATTGCCCTCCAGCTCCTTGACCTAGCTCAAGACAGGAAGAGATCGTCCGATCGGTGCGATGGAAGCGATGCTTACCCACCTACGCGGCGATGATGACTTTCAGCGCGTGCGTATCCGCGGCGCGAGCGAACATGTCGTGGGCTTCGACGATCTGATCCAGTTTGAACCGATGCGTGATCAATCGGGTCGGATCGATCTTCTTCGACTGCACCGTCTTCAGGAGCATGGGTGTCTTCCACGCGCCGTCGCGCCGGACGGACGCGTTCAAAGCCAGCCGCGATTTCAACGCGGCAAGAGTCGCCTGGGCGCGGCTCTCCTGCAACAAGTGCGGCGTTGAAGACCAGAAGCGCGGCGATGATCCCGCCCTCGACATATTTGCCGAGCGCGAGTTCAAGCGCTGCATATTGATCCGCGATTCCATGCATTTCCGAGCAATATCGCTCAAGCGACTGCACCTCTGCCGAGTCTCGCCGATTTCCGAGGTCGTAAACGCTCTAAAAGGGTGACAGCAAACGCCGAATGATTTGCTCGGGGCTCGGAGGGCCGCGCCGGTGGTGATTTGGGGGCGCGACCTCCAGCGACTCGAGCTGGGCCGTCCGCTGCGGGCCGATCGCTTCGAATTTCGCCTTCTGCTCGTCGGACAGCGTTGCGTAGAAGTCGTTGAGCGCCGCACTCACCATCTTGACCGCTTGGAGCATGACGGCGAGCCGTTTGCCGACCGCCGCGAGCCGCGCCGGCGGCGTGAGCGGATGGTCGCTCAGGCACGAGGCCTTGAGCAAATCCGCCGCTTGGGTGGTGGCGTTCTGGAGCGCTGTCAAACTCGCGCGTTGCGCCTCGGTCGGGCGCACCGCGGCATCGATATCCGCGGTCGGCCATTCCATGACACCGGGTTGTGCGGCGCCGCAGCTTTGGGTGAGCGAGCCGGCGGTCTTCTCCGTGGTCTGGTTTTGACGCTGATCTTTGCCGAGCGCGGTCAACCGCGCCTTCTGCTCGTCGCTCAGCAGGCCGTAGAATTTCTCCAGCGGCGGCTGCATGATCTCTACTGCCACGATCATCGCCTCGATACGCCGTTGCATGGCCGCAAGCCGGCTCGGGGCGGTGAGCGCGATGTCGGTCGGGCAGGCGGCCTTGATGCCCTGGGCCGCTTTCACCGAGGCGTTGGCGAGATCATCGAGCGCGGCGCGTTGTTCGTCGGTCGGCTGGATGGCTTGCTGGAACTGATCGATCGGCAGGCCGGCGATGTCGCGGCTGTCCGCGCCGCACATTTGCGTCAACTGGTCGGATGCCGCGGTCGGCGCGCCGGCAGCGGGCGTCGTTTGCCCAACATCGCTCGGGTTGCCACTGGCGTATTGCGGCAGATAGCCGGTCAGGTCGTCATAACCGTAGGGGGCGAATATGCCGGCATAAATGTCACCGTAGCCATAGCCCCAGAACGAGTTGTCGTTGCCGTCGCCCCACATCGCGTAGTCGTACATGTCGTAGTAGGCGAACGGCCAGTACAGCGGGCCGACCCATCCGTAGCCGCCATTGCCGTGTCGCCACCAGCCATTTTCACCGTCGCGTCCCTCATGCCATCCCGCCGTCGCCGCGGCCGCCGTGACGTGCGCGCGCATTCTCGCATTGCGTAATGCGCTCGTGTTGCGCAATGCACCGGCGACCGGGCGGGAGTTCAACGTATTACGGACCGCGCGAGATTTGACGTTCGCGTTCGCCCTGCGCGTCTCGCTGCCGTTTGAATTGACGAGCGTCCGATGGCCGCCGGAATTGCTCGGCTCGTTATGGACGGTCGAAGCTCGATGGCCGCGTGCACTTGACCCCGCAGTCCTCGGCCCCGCAGACATCGGCCCCGCAGACGAACGGGATATTGCCGGCCGGGCACTGACGTGACGCGCGCCACCGCCGCCGCCCGTACGCATACCGCCGCCGCTGCGAGCATGCCCGCCGCCGCCACCGCCGCCGGGATGGCCACCGCCAACAGCGTGCCCGCCACCGCCGCCGCCAGGATGGCCGCCGCCACCGGGGTGACCACCACCGGCGCCTTTCGGGGGGGCCGCGTAGGCCGCAGCCGACAGCGCCGTCGCAAGAACAAAAATGGCAACCCCGAATTTGATTCTCGCCATGACGTCACTCGACCTGTTGGAGCCCGACTATGCCGCAGCCCGAATGGCAATGCGCTCAATTATTAAATGCGGCAGACAAAGCACGGTTGCATTGACCGAGATCAATAATGTCCGCCACCGGACATTATCTCGGCAGTCTTACGCGATGAACTTTCTGCTGGAGCGAACCTGACGTATCGCCCGGCCGCCGAGCAGACGATCGAATTCCTTCTTGGAGACGCCATAGCACTCGCATGAGCGGCGGATCAGGCCGCGGCGATCGATGATCGTGACGTTGCCGTGCTTATAACGGACGAGACCGGCGCGCTGCAGGGCGCCTGCCGCGGCCGTGACACCGGTCCGCTGTACCCCCAGCATCATGGCCAGGAATTCCTGCGTCAGCAGGAACTCGTCGGAATGCATGCGGTCGTGCGTCATCAACAGCCAGCGGCAACATCGTTGCTCCAGGGAATGAAAGTGATTGCATGCGGCGGACTGCGCGACCTGGTTGAAGAAGGCGTGCGCATAGCGAAGCATGACGGTGCGCATCGAGGCGCTTCGTGCCAGTTCCTGTTCGAATAGAGACGCCCGCATTTGCAGGCCCGCCCCGGGCACTTGAACGTAGACGCTGGTCGGCGCCCGGTCGTCGCCGAACACGACGGGCAGACCCACCAATCCCTCGTTGCCGATCGTTCCGACCTCGGCGGCCTGACCGTTCGCCATGGTGTTCACCAGGGAGCCGACGCCGGTCTCGATGAAATAGACGAACTCGATCGGCTTGTTCGCGCGATAAAGCGACTGCCGGTACCCGAGTGGGATGCCGCGAAGATGGCGGCGAAGCCGCCCGTAATCCCGCGGCGACAGCAAACCGAGCAGGCGGTTGGCCGGCGGACCGGCAGCCTTGCGGCTCGCCACCACCACCTCATTTCTTCTCTCGGTCATGACCCGATTGCCGGTTGCTCCGTTGCCGACGATCATCCGCCGGGAGCGTCGCCGCCGCGGGCCTGCTCCAGTTTGAGCTTGGCCTCTTCTTCGGTCAGCAAATTCAAAATCCGCGACCGCTCGGTAGCGCTCGTCGATTTGCCGGCAAGCTGGCGATATCGCTTGATATTCTCTCGGGTGACGAAGCTGTCCATTGCAACCTCGGAAGGGCCATCGGACATTTTGACACGCCGCGCCTGTCGACCGCGCCTCTCTGTTGAAACGTTGCGCCTTTCCGGCCGGTGACGCAAGCTTAATGTCCGATGGCGGACATTTGACTCGACTTTGCTCTAAAAAAAGCGGCAGGTTGTCGGCGGCAATAAAGGACGCTGCGCATGATACGCGTCCGAGCCCGTCATTCGGCCTTCTACCTAGGCTCTGAACCGCTCCCGCAGCTGGCCCTGCAAGAAGAAAGAAATATCACATTGACGACGCGGCAAACGGTCGAAGCGGCAACGTCAATGTCCTAATTGTCCGATATCGGACATGATTGACGTGTATCAATTTGACCCGGGGTTTCTCGACCACAAATTTGGTGGGGGCAGTGCGGCCGGGATGCAGGAAAGGCCGACCGATGAGCGTCGAGTATTCGCAACGCAACACGGTTCCGGCCGTAACTATCGCGTTGGAAGATCCCGATCGCCGTACGCGCGCGAGCTACGAACGCGAGCTGACAGGCCATAGGCGCTTGGAAAGCCGCCTGCGACAGGCTCTGGCCCGCGACGAGACCCTGCTTCATCAAAAGGACGATTTGATCGAGCAGCAGGCGGTTTTGAGCCAAGAGGCCGATCACCGGCTGCTGAACGGCCTGCAAATGATCGTCAGCCTGCTCTCGCTGCAAAGCCGGGCGGCGACGAATGCCGAAGTTGCTTCCCAGTTGGCCACCGCCGCCGATCGCGTTGCAGCGATCGGCCGTGTCCACCGGCGTCTTCACTCTTTAGATGGCGTGGAAATCTTCGCGCTCAAGCCGTACCTCGAGGATCTCTGTGGCGATCTCTCCTTGATGCTCTCCGCGGAGCACCCCAAGCGTTCGATCGTCGTCGACGGCATCGAAATCAAGCAACCGGGCGCCCCCGCCATTCCGCTCGGCTTCATCGCCAATGAATTGATCACGAACGCGGTCAAGTACGGGACCGGCCGGATCACCGTCAGATTGGAAGCACATCCGCCAAAGGGTTACGCGCTCACCGTCGCCAACGAGGGCCCAGGCTTGCCGGAGGGATTTGATCCCGCCGCCCGCAAAGGCCTGGGAATGAGAATCATTCGGTCGCTTGTCGATCGAAATCGGCGGCGCGTTGCGGATCGGTCGAGGCGACAACGACCAAGGCGCGCAGTTTACGGTGTTGTTCTCCTGATTGCGCGGTTCGAGCGGCGATCCGGTCGACCGGAAAAGTATTGGACCTTGCATAGGACTTGTGTCGGCCGCCGTCGGAAGGGGCTTAGTTTTTTCCGAAGCCGTGCGAGCCCCCGACCTACCTACGCTCGCTCGCGCGACAATTTCCGGACCGAAATCCGCACCGCGCGGATCTCGCATGGAAAAACGACCGTTGATCAAGATCAAGTCGCGCCGGGCGGAACGAATATTAAATAAGCAACGTTTCTACTCTCTCGCAAGAGCTGATCGGAGATAGACCATGACAGATGCGAAACGCGCCGAAGAGGTCGCTCGTGACAATATCTTGAAGCTCCTCTCCGATGACGAGATTGCCAAGGTCAGCAGTGCCGAGGCCAAGTCCGGACTGACCGAAGGAGCGGAGTACCTTGATCTGGAGCATCTCGATGAGGGGGTCCAGCGCGCCAAGGCTGCGACGAAGGTCACGATGGGGCATGTCCTTCCACGCAGCGCGGTTGGCGGCGAAACGTGGAGCAAGGTCCTCGCGCAGTTAGCTCGCTGAGCGTTTGGGAAGCGCAGCCGAGTGTCGACGGCAAGGAAATTCGCCGTTTGCTACGTAATATCCAATATCGAGGCAAAACGAGAAAGGCGTCCCGCACGATGAGTCGCAACATTCTCTACCTCATCATCGGCGCGCTCGTCGTCGCCGTCGGGGCGTTCGGCTATAACCTCTACCAGGAGCGGCAAAAGGCCGGCGGTATCGACATCAGCATCGACAAACGCGGTGTTTCCATCGAGAAGAAGTAGTTCGGGATTTCCGCACGAAGCGGGCTTGTCATGCCGAAGGGAATAAAATCATGGGACTGATCCTTATCATCATCCTCGTCATCTTCCTGCTTGGCGGCTTCAGTGGCCGCTTCGGCGGCTACGGTTACGGCTATGGTCATGGCGGCATCGGCCTCATCGGCATCATCCTGATCATTCTCGTCGTCCTGGTTCTCATGGGTCGGCTTTGATCCGACGGCGGAATCTCGAATGAGCCGTCCTCGGCTGCACCCCGAGCGCCACCTCGTCGGCCGCATCGGGTGGTTGAGAGCGGCGGTGCTCGGGGCCAACGATGGCATCCTCTCGACCGCGAGCTTGATCGTCGGCGTTGCTGCGGCAGCGGCGGCGCGGAACGATGTTTTGATCGCCGGCGTCGCGGGACTGGTGGCTGGCGCCATGTCGATGGCGACCGGCGAATATGTGTCCGTCAGCTCGCAATCCGACACCGAGCAGGCGGACCTCGCGCGCGAACGCACGGAGTTGAGCGAGAACCCCGGATTTGAGCTCGACGAGCTTGCCGATATCTACGTCAAGCGTGGCGTCGATCGGGACCTTGCGCGGCAAGTGGCCCAGCAGCTCATGGCGAAAGATGCCTTGGGCGCGCATGCGCGCGATGAGCTTGGGATGTCGGAAATCACCACTGCGCGTCCTGTGCAAGCCGCTCTGACCTCGGCCGCGTCGTTTTCCGTAGGTGCGGCCATGCCCTTGCTCATGGTTGTCGTATCGCCGGCGGGTGCGCTTGTCCCAATCGTGGCCGCTGCGTCCTTGGGCTTTCTCGCTCTTCTGGGAGCGATTGGGGGGAAAGCCGGCGGCGCCAACGTTCTGCGCGCCACAGCCCGAGTAACATTCTGGGGCGCGTTGGCAATGGCTCTCACGGCCGGCGTCGGGAAGCTTTTCGGCACCGTTATCTGAAGATCGGGACAGTGGAGGAGTCATTCCGGGAATGCCGATTGCCTATACCGCGATCTCTCCTTCTCGCCCTGCGCTGGCGCGTTGCGGCAGTATGCTAGGAGTCGGAAGCTGACCTTTTGAACTAGGAACTGCTCTCGTAATCCTATATCCTGGAGCCGCTGGGGAGACTTTGATTGAGCGTGATCGCATTCGCTATCGAGGCATCCAAGCTCGCCATCATGGCGATCATCTTATGGTTCGTATGCGAGGCGTTGCCCATGCGGCAGGTCCCGAAGCGGGTTTGTCAGGTCCTGATCGTCCTGATCGCGATTCTGGCGTCAATCCAGATGGTGCCCGCGGACGCGCAGCCGGGATTGGCGCGTCGATCATTCGACCCGCTCTCGCCGCCGAGTATTGTGGCACCGGAAAGGCGTTGAACGGGACCTTTATTTCTTTGGCGCTTTCACGGCCTAATAGCAACGGCCTTTTTTAGCGACTCGTCATTGCGAGCGAAGCGAAGCAATCCAGGAGAAGCGGCACGGCCCCTGGATTGCTTCGTCTGCGCAAGTCAACGATCTTGCCAAGGACGGTTCTGCCCCGGTCCCCAGGGTCGCTTCGAAACAGCACTGGCTTTGATCGTCCCCCGCGCTGCGTCCAAGCCACCATAAACGATCGCATAAACCAGAATCCAGAACGCCAACTGGTGCCAGTCGAACCAGTAACAGAGGCCGGCGACAACGGCTATTCCCACCGTGATCATTATAGTGCCCCTTCATTAATATTTGCGTTGCTTATCTTTTTCTGTCGACCACAGCGAATTAAGAGTTAAAGATATCACCGGATATACATCTTTTTATTTATGCGCCCTGGAATTGCCCGCAATTTGATCTAAATCAATGGAAAATAAGTAACTAAAAACACCGACTAACAAAGGCGGGGCTCTTTGGCGCGCACGCATTGCGGCACCGGACGAAAGACGAAAGACCGGAGCGGGCTCGGCAAGCAATCCGATGGAAAACGATCGTCGCAAGAACGCCCGCCGCGACAAATAATAAATCTCTGCACCTTCAGGCTCAGCAGCCGCCCATGTCTGACACTCAACCTCGCCACTCACGTGCGCTGGACTTTTTGTTTCCTCTTGCGTTTCGACTTTAGGCGCTTTTCGCCGCGGTACCGCAACAAGGGCCGCCGGCCAACTACGAGGCGCGGATACGTGCTCACTAATCACGGTCGCCCTCGCGGCTGAGGATGATCAACTCGCGGGCGAACCGCCTCTTCTGTTGATCGTCGAGGCTCGCGTAGAGCGGCTGGGCGGCATCGGCGATCTTCTTCTCTTCGGTGGAGCGCTCGCCGAGAAACTTCGCGTCGCTGCTCAAATATTCGATGACGTCGCCGGGTTCCTTCTGCTGCTCGCGTTCGGCTCGTAAGGCGATCAGACGATCAGCGCGGCTCTGGGCGATGGCGTGCAAGGCGCTCTCAAGACCAGGCCAGTTCTTCTCCTGCTCGGGCGTGAGCTGCAAATCGGCTTTGAATCGGGCCGTGCGTGCGTCCGCTTCAGCGACAATTTGGTTTGCGGTCGGCGCGGCGCGACCAGCCCTGTCGCCGCGGTCTCGCGCAACGGCTGAATCGGTGAATGCGGTACCGGCCATCAGGGCCGCGACTGCGGCAATCATAAACATATTCTTCATGGCACTTCCTCCAAGGTGAACATTCGCCTGTCGGCACCTGACTTTAGAACATTGCGGCGCGCATCCGCAGTGTCGTTGATCCAGATCAACCGGCATACCCCTCTGTCTGGTCGTCAGACCGGTCATCCTGTGTTGTCCGTGCGTCGCCCCGGCCTGACCGGCGCTCTGAACGAGCTTAGGGATGCTGACATAATCGCTACAGGTCATGGGCGCATCACGGTCCCGAACCGCAAGCGCTTGGAAGCTACAGCTTGTGAGTGCTACCGCACAGTGAAGGCGGAACGCGCGCGTCTCCTGGGACGCCACTTCATTGCCTCCCCCAGGCTCAAGACAAGGCATCGTAGCCGGTCGCACTAACACGCTGGAAGTTTGCCGGCACGTCCGCTTATCCGACAAGCGTCAATTGAATTTGTGCGGCTGTTCCAAGTCGTCCTGAACCTCATGGCCAAGCGCCAGCCATTCGTTTGCGAGACGAAGAAGTTCTGATTGCTTTCCCGTGGGTGCGTTGCGCGCCATCCTGATGCATTCCTTGGCGCGGTCGATGAAATAGCTGATGGGCTTACTCATGTCACTCAGTGTCCTCGTGCAAGCGCGTCCAGGCGAGCCGAACTCGATCCCTTGATCCTCTTTTGCACCTCATTTGGATCGGCGCCTTCGACAATCACTTCGACGCACTCGCCGTGACAACGAATGGCGTCGGCCAAGCAGTTTGCCTCGCGGATTGCCACGTCCCGGGACCAAAAGAGCGTCTTCATGCCCTCACCCGCCCGAATGGCCCAGCCGCACTGCTCCTTAACAACGCTGAATACAATCATGACACGTACTCACAAACATGACACGTACTCACAAAGCGAAGTCGAAAGGGCGTAGACAGGTATCGCCTAAGGCCAAAAGCCGGGGCAATTTAAAAAGTTCTAAGCCTCCTTTTTCTCAAGCTTCGGCATCGTCGCTAGCCTTTGCTCCTCATCGGCAAGAAGGCGAATTACCATCGCGCGCTTGGTCGGGTCGGTTTCCGTTAACAGCAATAATTTGAATCTTTCGATATTGGCTTCGGCGATTCCTTTGGCGATTCCACGCATGACCGGCTCCATTTCTCACGCTACCGCAGAGAAGGAGACGGCCGGGTCGCGCGACCGTACCGCAGTGACGCCGTCCGCGCAGCCAGCTTTGGGGGTCGGGGACGAGGGGCAGCTGGAGCTGCAAAGGAGCGTTGAGCGATCCTTTTGCAACGCGGCCGGATCGCAAATCTAGAATACGCGCTTACGGTCGGGGAGTCGAGACGTATGTCCGGTACCGGACAAAAAAGGTTTTGGTACAGGCCGACAACCTCCGGAGTGGCCCTGACAGCGGAAATTTGCTTGCAGCCGACACTCGGCTGCGCAAAACACGCGCTCAGCGAGCTAACCGCGCGAGGACCTTGCTCCACGTTTCGCCGCTGACTGCGCTACGTGGAAGGACATGCCCCAACGTGACTTTCGTCGCAGCCCTGGTGCGCTGGACACCCCGATCGAGATGCTCCAGGTCCAGGTACTCCCCTCCTTCGGTTAGTCCGGACGCGGCCTCGGCACTGCTGACCTTAGCAATCTCGTCATCGGAGAGGAGCTTCAAGATATTGTCACGAGCGACCTGTTTGGCGCGTTTAGCCTCTGTCATGGCCTATCTCCGATCAGCTCTTGCGCGAGAAGTGGAAACGCTGGTTTTTTAATATCCGTTCTGCCCGGTGCGACTTTGATTTTGATCAACAGTCGATTTAGCCTCGCGAGGTCCGCGCGGCGCGGGTTCCGATCCGAAAATAGTCGCGCGAGCGAGCGTGGGTAGTGGGGGCTCGTACGGCTTCGTGAAAAAAGTAGGCCCCTTCCTGCGGCTTCCGACACAAGTCCGTCCTCGACTGTCAGCGTAGGTGACGCCCACACCGCGTCGAGGGGATGGCCAGTCGTCGTTCCGTCTGCTAGCTTGCGAACATCCTACGAATCCTGGGGGAGACGAGCCATGTTTTTACCTGCACAATACGCGTGGTTTGAACCCGTGCTCATTGCAACCATCGTGGTGTTCGTCATTGATTTAGTCGGCAACTCCATCGGTTTCGGCAACCGCTTCCTCAGCGCCCTCATGAGCGCAATCGTCTTTGCCATCGTTTTCGGAGCCCTTGTCTATTTCGGCTACGGCAACGTTTCGATGTCGGTGACGACGACGCCGAGTGCAACCGCCCCCGCTCAAACGCGAAAATAGGTCGGCCAAACAGAAATGCTGTCTCGCTGCCGCGGCCGTTCGCCGCGATTTCATCGAGGACGACGGGCGGGATCGCGTTTGCCGTTTCCGGTCCGGACGCCGGGCAGTCGCCCAAGCCTGCCGTGCTCGCGCGACGAACGCGTTATCTCGTAAATCGCGACAAGAAGGATCGCCAACGCGAGCGGCAATACGAAATAGATCAGGCGATAGGCGATGAGGGAGCCGAGCAACGCGGCTTTCGACGGACTGACCAGCAAGGTGACGATCATCGTTTCGAATACCCCCAGTCCTCCCGGCACAAGGCTCAACAGAGAAATCGGCGCCGCAATAACATAAATGCCGAGAAATACGTGGAAGCTGATCTGGGTATCCGGCGGAAGCAGCACGTAAACGACGCCTGCTGCGAGCGCCTGATCGAAGGACGCCAGGGAAATTTGCATAAGGCCGCAGCCGAGGGAGGGCAGCCGCAGCTGATAGTGCCAAAGAGAGATCGGCCCGCGCCGGGCGACGATGATGATGAGGTAAGCGAGGTCGATCGCAAGCATCGCAATGCCTGCAGCGCGCAGAAATGATGGTGACAGGCTCAGGATGGACGACATGCCCGTGGGATCGACCAAAAACATCAGCCCGCCAACGGTCGTGACCCCGAGCCCATAGGTCAGGGTGCAAAACGCGACGATTTCCCCGATTTCGACGGAGCCGAGGCCGAATCCCGTATAGATCCAATAACGCACCGAGCCGCCGGACATGAGAGAAAATCCGAGATTATTGCTAAAGGAGAATTGCAATGAAGGAAGCAAACGAAGTCTCCCACAAGCGCAGCTTGTGGCCCGCATAGTTCAAGGCCAGAAAATCATAGGCGGTCAGCAGCAGGTAGCTCGCTGCTGCGAGCGCCAGTGCAAGGATGACGCGCGTCTTGGGCAGCGCTTCGAGGCCGCCGACCACGTCGCTCAGGCGTGTCTTTTCCAGATCGCGGTAGAGCACGAAAATCGCCACGAAAAACATCGCGAGAGCGACTGCAAACGTCAGGCGATTGATGGTTTTCTGTGTCATGAGCAGCGATCGGATATTCGCGCCGTCTGGATAGTCGGTGGAAGGCGTATCACGCCTCAAACCCGAGATGCACCTATGGCCGCTATAAGGCCTTTGCAGGTTGATGTTGCCGTCAGAGCGTGATTCAAGTTCCCGAACCGGAGCCTCGAATCATGCGCAGTCTCGGAAGACGCTAACTCTGTCGCTGATCGACTGGCAACCAGCCACTCCCTTTTCGATCCGCCGAACTGTGCCACTACCACATCCGTTGGTACCGGATTCGCACCGAGAAAATGAACGGACAGTCATCTAACGCGAAACTTGTTTGCACGATCGGATATTGATCGGAACATTGTTCTGCCGTACAGATTGCCTGTCTGTCTTCGAGAAACTCCCAGGAGGAATTGATGAAGAAGTTCGCTATCGCCTTGGCGGCTTTCGTTTCGCTCGGCCTCGCCGTTCCTGCCTTTGCCCAGGAAAAGAAGGACATGAAGATGGAAGGCCACCATGATACGGTCGTCATCCATCATCATCATCACCACCACCATCACCACCACCACAAGATGGCCGTCACCCCGCACTAACGATCCCGGCCCGGCGGCCGGCCGCGGCGGCGTATCGTTGCGTCGCGGCCAGGCCCGTATCTGACGCAAAGCGCCCCGGCAACCGAGATGGTTATCGAGGGCGTCATCATCGCTATGTGCGGGTATGATTTTCGGAAATGAGAATCGCTATGCCTACGGTCGCGGCGGCAGGGGCGTCATCGGCATCATTTTGATCGTCCTCCTCGTTTTGTTTCTCATGGGCCGGCTTTGATCTGACCAGGGTAATGAAAGCAGCGGGGTCCACAAGGGATTCAAGATGACTACGAACCAGCATTCCGACAACGACCGCGTGCCCGTAACAGCCGCGAGGTCGCTCCATGATCACTGGATTCTCTTTCTTGTCGAAGGAGCGGTCCTGGTGTTGTTGGGGCTCTTGGCAATAGTCGTTCCGTCGATCGCCAGTGTGAACGTGACCATTGTGCTGGGCTGGCTTTTTCTCGTCAGCGGAGCCATCGGCTTGGCGACGACCTACTGGGCGCGACGGGCACCGGGGTTCTGGTGGTCCCTCGTATCGGCTTTGCTCGCGATTTTTGTCGGCGTTGTCCTGATTACCAACAAGCCAGAGACTCTGTATGGCGGCATGGAGGGGTGGCCATTCGCGGAGGCCGGCCCGCTGCGGTTGATATTGGCCTTGTTTTTCCTGGTCGAAGGCGGCGCGTCCATCATGTTCGCTTTCGAACACCGACGCCAGGTCTCCGGACGCTGGGGCTGGATGCTGGCAAGCGGCGTCGTCGACATTGTCCTGGCGAGCGTCATTATTTTCGATCTTCCGGGCACCTCCGCCTGGACGATGGGCCTCCTGGTCGGGATCAACATGATCCTTGGCGGCGTCGCGCTGATCGCGATGGGATTGCATGCCCGCGCGGAATGGGCCGGCTCGAAAGCAATTCCGCTGCACAACGCGTGATCCATTCACGGCCGTGAGCCCGCAGCGCTGGATCTTCGTTGCTTTGCGTCACCTCGCCGTCGCGGAGATCGCCGCCGCCATGACGGTGCCGCGCTTCTTGGCGGCCGCTGCACGGACAAAAACGTCAAGCTGCCGGCGGGTCTGAATCGTGCAGATCACCGGATTTCTCGTCACGCACGTCCGATCGCGCGTCGCTTCATCGACGTCATCCTGGTCGATGGGCACGACGCCGTAGGTCCCGTTGGCGAGCTTGCGGCCCAGGAGATACACATGGTCATGTTCGTTGGCCTCGATGAGCAAATTGCCGCTGTCGAAAGTTTGGACCACGAAGTATTGCACGCCTGAGGAATCGCCGCTGACAAGCGCGTAGTGGTCGCCGTTCCAGCGGAAAACCGACGTCTTCACGGAGCGCGGCTTTCCTTCGGCAAAATCTTGATAGAGGGTCAGCTGAAATCGCGTTCCGAGTAGCGGCTTCGATCCGGCCAGCAACGGCTTCTCGGATTGCACGCAGGCGGAGAGCACGAATGCAGCGAAAAGGATCAGCGCAACAGCAAGAGGTGCCTTCGCTGTTAGCGATCGATTGTCGGGCATATCGTCCTCCTGGGCGCGGCATCGCCGGTAGATCAATCGCGTCCGGCGGACCCGAACGCGCGATCCAGAGTCTCGTGAGGAAAGACGCTATCCAACGACTAAATCGACCTACTCGGAACGGCCTTCGGCCACGATTGCGCCCGTTCCCATAATTTCGATAGCATAAAAACCGTCGCATTTTAAGAAATACCTTGAAGATTTTGTCCTGCTTTCTCTGCGATGTTGTCCTCGGACAGCGCCGAGCGCAAGTGATCGTCGTCGAGCGGATTGAAGCAAAAACCCTGGACGCCACCATCATTCCGCTCAGCGTTATCATAATCGCGAACACGGCGGGGATCTCTTGATCCGTCTTGACGGCAACGCTGTAAAGCAGCAACCTCAAGTCCGGCAACCAAGCCATCTCGGGAATGTCGAGTAACCTCTTGGGGCCGGGCTAACCACTTGGGGTCGGGTAAATATTTGGGGATGCCTGCCGTATTCGCAGCGATCGCTCTGATGCTGCTCGCTCTACCGTTGCGGGCGGACGATCGCGTGCCCATTCCCGAGGGATGCAGGGCGTTGGCCGAGCGGGCCGGGATTCCCCTGACGCTCACTCATGCCGAAGCCGCGCGCGCCATCGCCTACATCCGCGTCCTGGTCAGCGATGACCCGGAGGTCGCGCGCTGCCGTGTGGCACTCCGCGGCCGTTGAGGAGCGATCTCGATGGGGTCCGGTCTAAATTCGCGTCGTTGCATCGCAGGGTGCAACAGCTTCTCGATTGTGTACATCTCTCGATCATGATATTGTTGCAAAAGAGGAATCCATTTTAATGGCTCGGTGGGATCAAATGACAGGTTGGAGGGTCATCCTCGGTTTTCTGATCGGTGCCGTGATCGCCAGTGTGATAACGGCTGGCATGTTCATTTACACCGGCGCGAAGGTTCTCCAAGCTACTACCGCGCGGGAATTGCTTGCTGAAATAGTGGCGATTGATACGTTGCAGGAGGGCTGGCTGCTTCAGGGCGAAGATAGCCAAACTGCAAAACTGTCAGACCATCCAGGCCTTCCGGAAGCGCAAAGCGGCTCCGGTCTTTGGCTTATGCCCGTTGAGATCAGGACAATTCTGGACGAAGCCCAATGGAATGCTCCGTCAGATGCGAGCTACGGCTTCATACATGGGCGCAGGGTCTGGATTATCAGAAATCAAATATTACCGGACGCTCCGCTTTCATACGCGGGGGTCAAGCAAGAGCATTTTCCTGAGCTCATCAGCTCCGATGGACGGCAAGAATTATGCGCCTGGATCGAACGCGTGCAGATTGCGTATAATGGCGGGACGTTGACCGATCGCGGACTGGCACCACTCAGGCCCTATTTGGTGCCTTTAGCGCAGGAAGATCGCGTGAACGCTCTTGGCATCGAGTTGTCTCGGGATGCTCGAAATTTCCTGGCCGAGATCCGCGCGCGGTGGGGCAAGGCGCCGTTTGTTAATTGACCCGCCATGGACGTTTAGCGCGCAAGCGATTTCGCCTAGGTCAGATCATCAGATTAGGTCATGAACCCATAAAGGGGATTCCCATTTTTGGCGAACAGTGATTCAAACTTCCAGCGATGGAGGGGATGGAGGGTTGGATGGCTCGTTTCGATCTGACGGACTTCGAGTGGTCTGTGATAGCCCCGTTGTTGCCGAACAAGGTTCGCGGCGTTGCGCGGGTGGACGATCGGCGGGTTTTGAACCGGATTTTCTGGCGCTTGCGCACCGGTGCGCCGTGGGCGGACATTCCGCAACGCTATGGGCCGCACACGACCTGCGTGAACCGCTTCAACCGGTGGCGCAAGGCGGGGGTCTGGGATCGCATTCTGACCGCGGTTTCAAAGGCTTATGACGGCGACCTCCAGATGATCAATTCCTCGTCGATCCGCGTGCATCAGCACGCCGCCAACGGCCAAAAAAAGAAACGCGATCCCGTTGCGTGGGTCGCTCGCGCGGCGGGCTGACCACCAAAATCCACGCTGTGGTGGATGCCTGCGGCCTGCCGATCATGCTCAAGCTCACTGAAGGCCAAGCCCACGACGGCCGCAGCGCCCAGGACATGCTCGGCACGGTGGGGCGTGGCGACGTGCTCATCGCCGACCGGGCCTACGATTCCAATGCCTTGCGTGACACCCTCGCCGCGCGCGGCGCGCGAGCCAATGTCCGGCCGATGTCACGCCGGCTCAAACCACCACGCTTCAACAAGCGGCTCTATCGCAAGCGCAATCTGGTCGAGAGGTTCTTCAATAAACTCAAGCATTTTCGCGCCGTCGCCACCCGATACGACAAGCGCGACGACAACTACCTCGCATCCGTCCAACTCGCCTCAATTCGAATTTGGATGCGCTTTAATGAGTCCACGACCTAGCTGGATGAATATGACGGTCTGACCGCCCTGCGAGCACGAAAGCTGCGCTGGGAAACGCCGTTTGATCTAAGTCAACGACGATCGCTGGCGGCGCGCCGCAATATTACAAAGGGCGAGCGGTCGACTGCGCTCCAGCCATATTTAAGGAGATAAAGACATGCTTCGAAAATCAACTGTCGCCCTCGCCGTCGCCCTGATGTTTGGCAGCGTCTTGATTGCGACTGACGCTTTCGCTGCCCACGGAGGAAGCCATAGCGGCCATGGCGGCCACGGCGGAGGAGGCCATGGCGGGCACGGTGGCCACGGCGGAGGTCATCGCGGTGGCGGATACGGCGGCGGCGGATATGGCGGCGCATACGGTGGCGACTACGGTCCGGGTTACGGGTTTGGCGGCTGCCTTCCGATACCGGTGCCTATCGTTGGTTGCTGGTAAACCAGCGGCGCAAAGGTCGAAAGGCCTGAAGATCGGTCCCGCGTTCGCGGCGGCCGAATCCTGGGGCCAAGTCGATTGAGCGAGATCAACGAGAACTGTCTGGTGCGTGATGTCTTATGATGAGGTGGGAGCCTAGCCCACCTCGCCCGCTAGGGCTCGGCTAGGTGCGAGGAAGAGATTATGAGCAAGCTTCGGAGGCCACCCATGAAGTGGAAGACACTATTTGCTGCAACGATCGCCTTGGCGCTTGCCGGCCCGGGCGTCGCTTACGCGCAAAAGCGCCCGCCGCTGGAAGACCGGGCCGCAGTTGTCGATGCGCGCATCGCGGAGCACAAGGCCGCTTTGAAGCTGACCCCCGATCAGGAAAAGAACTGGCCAGCCTACGAGGCCGCCCTGCGCAATCTCGCGAAGCTGCGCGTCGAGCGGTACCAGGAACAAAAGCCGGCGAACCCCGTCGCGCTCTTGCGCCAGCGCGCCGAGGATCTGAGCAGCGCCAGCGCGGCATTGAAGCAGCTCGCCGACGCGGAGGAACCGCTGTTCAATAGCCTCGATGACACGCAGAAGCGCCTATTTACCACGTACGGCGGCCACGCCCGTTGATCGACGTGCCAGGATAAGAAGCTGACATCGCTGCGGCGCCGGTGCGTACCGGCCCGCATATATGTTTCTTGTCCGCGGTCGAGGTTCGTGAGACAGATTGGGCGGGTGGAGCCGGTGAAAGAACCGGCGGCATAAATCAGGGCGGCCGAAGCTCATTTACCCAATCAACCAATCAACCAGCCAACCAGCAAAGGGAGGTAGTTATGCTTTCAGTCTTAATCGGGGTTCTGATTATTTGCGTCGTCGGCGCCATTGCGTTTTGGGCCATCGAAAAGTTCGTCAACGACAGTCGTTTGGCAAATCTTCTCAAACTGCTCGTGGTGCTGATTTGCCTGGGGGCAATCCTGGCGCGGGTGCTGCCGCTGGCGGGAATTAATTGGTTTTAGCCGCCGCTTAACGGCGATGCCCAACCTTGGGGCAATCAAGCCGTCTGGGGGAATATCGGGTAGATACGTTAGGAATGCTTGCCGTACTCACAGTGATGGCTCGGCGATGGAGCGCTCGAAATATTGGCCGGCAAGGCCGGGTGCGGTTTCAGCAAAGACACCGTGATGTGGTCGGCAGGGCTGTTTCAAGACAACAATTTCCACAAATTCTGATAGTGCGCCGCAACAATCGCGTAGCATTCGCAGGCTGCTTCGCGCAATCCATCCACGTCCAGGATTTCAATATTGCCTCGACGGTATTTAATAAGGCCAGCCCGCTGCAACGTATTTGCAGCGAGTGACACGGTTGATCTTTGAACGCCCATCATCTGTCCAAGAAATTGCTGGGTCAGCTGGAGCCGCTCACCAGCCAAGTCCCTCGTCCGCAAAAGCCATCGACACATGCGGGCCTCGGCTGAATGACTTGCATTGCATGCCGCTGATTGCTGAGCCTGCGCGAAGAGAACCTGTTCGTGTCGGATCAGTATCGACCTGAAGCGCTTGTTTTCGTCCGCCAGCGCGCGAAGTCGTTCTACGCCGATGACCGAAGCGACGCCTCCAAGCTGGACGATTCCTTTGTTAAAAGAAATTCTGCCATCGAGGGCCGAAGCGGCGCCTATTGCACCGTCCCGCCCGACCGTGGCCGTTTCTATCATTTCCCCGGCACTGAGCTCGACCACGAGCGAGATAATCCCGGAGTGCGGAAAGTAGACGCGACGGATTTGGCCACCGGTTTCGGCAAGTATATCGCCATGACTGAGCTCCACGAGCTTCAAATCCGGCTTGATAGCCGCAAAAGCCGTGCGTGGAAGCGACGCGAGCAGACGATTGGCCGGATGAGACACTACCGTCCTCCTACCTGTCGGCGGGAGCGCGATCGCGTCTCTCAGCCACTGACGCCTAAATGCGATTCAGTGATGCCATACCCTATACGTCATTGTATGTTCGGAAGCCAACATAATTCCCAACATTGCACCGCAATATATAAAGCGGTCGCGACGGCGATCGCCGGCTTGCCTCATCCAGCAGGCGACTATGATGGCGTTACATTTCGCCGCAGTGGGCCGGCGCGATCGCCGAGCAGCCGATCGAACTCCTTGTTGGAAACACCATAGCACTATAGCAGGAGCGGTGGATCAGGCCGCGGCGATCGATGATCGTGACGTTGCCGCGTCGGTAGCGGATGAGGCCGGCCCGTTGCAGGGCGCTGGCCGCCGCCGTGACGCAACCTGGCTGAAGAAGGTGTGAGCATAGCGAAGCATTACGGTGCGCATCGAAGCGCTTCGCGCCAGTTCCTTTTCGAACAGCGCCGCCGGCATTTGCAGGCCGGCCCCGGGCACTTGAACGTAAACGCTGGTCGGCGCCCGGTCGTCGCCGAACACGACCGGCAGACCGACCAACCCCTCGTTGCCGATCGTTCCGAAGCGGGATACCGCGCAGATGCAGGCGAAGCCGGTTGTAATCCCTTACCGACAGCAAAACGAGCAAGCGGTTGGCAGGCGGGTCGGTAGTCTTGCGGCTAACGACCACCACCTCGTTCCTCCTCATGGTCATGCTCGACCCTGATCCCGGTTGCCCCGTTGCCATCCGGTCGGCTGCCGGAAGCGCCGCTTCCGCGCCTCTGTTCGAGTTTGAATTTGGTCTCTTCTTCCGCCACCAATTCCATAATCCGTGATCGCTCGGCGGCGTTCGTCGCCTCGCTGGCGAGCTTTCGATATCGCTTGATATTTTCTCGCGTGACGAATTTGTCCATCGGAGCCTCCGAAGGGCTATCGGACATCTTGACGCCGCATATTGTGATATTTTGTGCTTTCCCGCCGGGCGGCGCAAGCGCAATGTCCGGTAGCCGACATTTTACGCGAGCTCGCTTGGAAAGAAGCGGCAGGTTGATGACGACGCAGACTGCGCAGAAAATACCCATGCAATTGCGAATTTTATGGCCGCGGGCTGTCTTTCCCGGCCGGTCCTGTGTCGGTTCGATGACGGAAATAAAAAAAACCGGGGCGCGGCGAACGATCAAAGTGGCGAAATCAATGTCCGGTACCGGACATCGTTGATTTGCATCAATGTGGCTTGGCGGTCTCGGTCGCAAATTCGCTCAGCCGGGATATCCAGGCAACGCAGCCGGGATGTGGGAAAGGCTGACGAAATGACCATCGAGTATTCGCCGCGCAGCACGGTCTCACCTCCGAATATCAACTTGGAAGATCGCGATCGCCGCACAGCCGCGAGTTACGAGCGGGAGCTGACAAGGCATAGGCGCACGGAAATGGGGCTGCGACAGGCTCTCGCCCGAGAAGAGGTCTTGCTTCGTCAGAAGGACGAATTGATCCGACAGCAGGCTGTTTTGAGCCAGGAGTCCGATCATCGGCTGCTGAACGGCCTGCAAATGATCGTAAGCCTGCTGTCGATGCAAAGCCGAGCGTCAGAGAATGCCGAAGTTGCTTCCCAATTGGCCGCCGCGGCCGATCGCGTTGCAGCGATCGGCCGTATCCACCGGCGTCTTCACTCATTGGATGGCGTGCAAGTCTTCGCGCTCAAGCAGTACCTCGAGGATCTTTGTCGGGATCTCTCCATGATGCTGTCCGCGGAGCGCCCCGAGCGCTCGATCGTCGTCGACGGCACTGAATTCAAGCAACCGGCCGGCACCGCCATTCCGCTCGGCTTCATCGCCAACGAATTGATCACGAATGCGGTCAAGTACGGGACCGGCCGGATCACGGTCAGATTGGAAGCAAATCCGCCAAAGGGCTACGCGCTGTCCGTCGCCAACGAGGGTCCGGGTCTGCCGGAAGGCTTTGACCCAGCCGCCGGCAAAGGACTGGGAATGAAGATCATTCGGTCGCTTGTCGATCGGATCGGCGGCGAGTTGCGGAGCGGCCGAGGCAACAACGACCAAGGCGCGCGATTTAAAGTATTGTTTTCGTGATTGTTCGCGGGTCAAGCGGCGATCCGGCGCAGCGGAAAGGTATTCGACCTTTTTTGATCCGGATCAATTACGTCCGAAACCGGACATAGTTTAATAACAGTATCGTCGTAACGAGAATAAAACGTTGATCAAATCGTTTCTTCAATGCCTATCGAAGGAGAGTAGACCATGGATAAGGATCGAATCAAAGGCTCGGCCGAGCAGGCCAAGGGAGCCGTGAAAGAAGCCGCCGGAAAAATCCTCGGCGATAAGAAGCTGGAAACTGAAGGCAAGACCGAGAAGGCGGTCGGCCAAGTGCAAAATGCGGTTGGCGGCTTGAAGGATACGCTGCGCGGCAAATGAGGCCGCCAAGTCAGCCTCTAAGCCCGGTCGGTCTGGCCGGGCTTTCTTTTGCATGAGTATCTTTGCGCGAGCATCGTAGAATGTTGTCGGCGTTGCGTGGGAATTCGCAAGCTAATCGGCGGCTGCGCTAGGCCGCCATGCCCGGGATCGGGACAAGGGGAATCTAAAATGTCAATCTGGACCATCGTTCTCATCATCTTGGTGATCGCATTGTTGGGCGGCTTTACTGGATTCGGCGGCGGCCCTTTTTATGGTATGGGTTACTATGGGGGCGGTGGTCTCGGACTTATAATTGTTATCTTGCTGGTCTTGATTTTGATGGGCAGGCTTTGACTTGGCTAACGTCATTGGAAAGCTCCACCCTCGTGGATCTTTCCACGGGCTGCGGTGAATTGCGGATTAGCCGAGGGTGGCCGCGATCGAAGGGCTGTCCTCCTGATTGCCATTGCCCATGAATCGGGTGCCTATCGAGTTCGAAGATAGGCCTGTTTTCTGCGCAATATCCGGCATCGAGCCAAACGAGAAAGGCGTTACGCACGATGAGCCGCAACATTCTTTACCTCATCATCGGCGCGCTCGTCGTCGTCGTCGCGGTGTTCGGCTATAACCTCTACCAGGAGCGGCAGAAGGCCGGCGGTATCGACATCAGAATCGACAAACGCGGTGTTTCCATCGAGAAGAAGTAGTTCGGGATTTCCGCACGAAGCGCGGTCTGTCATGCCGAAGGGAATAAAATCATGGGACTGATCCTTATCATCGTCCTCGTCATCTTGCTGCTTGGCGGCTTCAGTGGCCGCTTCGGCGGCTACGGTTACGGTTACGGTCACGGCGGCATCGGCCTTATCGGCATTATCCTGATCATCCTCGTCGTCCTGGTTCTCATGGGTCGGCTATGAGCTGATCGGAATCCTATATCCTGGCACTACTGGGGAGGCTTTGATCATGAGCGTGATCGCATTTGCCATCGAGGCGTCCAAGCTCGCCATCATGGCGATCATCTTATGGTTCGTGTGCGAGGCGTTGCCCATGCCGCGGGTCCCGAAGCGGGTATGTCAGGTGCTGATCGTCCTGATCGCGATCTTGGCGTCAATACAGATGGTGCTCGCAGACGCGCAGCCGGGATTGGCGCGTCGATCATTCGACCCGCTCTCGCCACCACGTATCGTGGCACCGGAAAGGCGTTGAAGGAAACCTCCGTCTCGCTGGCGAAACAGACCACCGGGCGCTTCGAACCGGGCTGTTCGGCATAGAAATCGAGCACGTCCATGCGGGCGACGTACTCGCCATCGACCTGCGGAATACACCACAGCGGCCGCTGAACCGCCCAGGCGGCTCGCGCAGGTCTCTGCATCACAGCTCCCTGGAATTGGCGCTCGTCTCGCGCGCGCGTGAGGGCAGCGAATAAGGTGAACGCTGGGGCCCTCAGTCAGTGCTGCAGATTTTCCGATCTGTTGTCGATGACCCCGTAGCTGATTGCTGTCCAGCGCCGCCGGCGCAGCGGCCACATCATCATCATCATCTCATTCGCCCCGATGATGTTACACCTCACGCAGGCATTGCCTTCTCGAACAGACGCGCAATAGCATTTTTCGCCTCCTGTTGGATGCGCCGCAGGTGGTCTTCACTGCGGAAACTCTCGGCATAAATTTTATAAACGTCCTCCGTCCCGGACGGCCGCGCGGCAAACCATCCGTTCTCGGCAATCACCTTAATTCCACCGAACGGAAGGCCGTTGCCCGGAGCGGCGGTAAGCTCCGCGCGTATTGGCTCGCCGGCAAGTTCCGTCACGCCGATCTGATTGGGCGAAAGCGCCTTTAGCAGCTCTTTCTGTTCGGGTGTCGCGGGCGCGTCGATCCTCTCGTAGAAGGGCACTCCCAACTCGCGCGTGAGGCAATCGTATGCTTCGCTTGGGTTCCGCTTGGTTTGTGCGGTGATTTCGGCGGCAAGCAGACCGAGAATTATCCCATCCTTGTCCGTGGTCCAAACCGATCCATCCCGCCGGAGGAACGACGCTCCGGCGCTTTCCTCGCCGGCGAAGCCGAGCGAGCTGTCGATGAGACCGTCGACGAACCACTTGAACCCAACGGGCACTTCGACGAGCTTGCGGCCGAGCTTCGCGGCGACGCGGTCGATGATGCCGCTACTGACGATGGTCTTGCCGACGGCACTGCTGCTGCTCCAGTCGGGACGATGCCCGTACAGATACGATATCGCGGCCGCGAGGTAATGATTGGGATTCATCAGACCGTTCGACCGGGTCACGATACCATGCCGGTCGGCATCGGTGTCATTGCCGAAGGCGACGTCGAATTTGTCGCGCATGGCAACCAGCCCCGCCATAGCATAGGGTGAGGAGCAGTCCATCCTGATCTTTCCGTCCCAGTCGGCCGGAATGAACCAAAATGTCGGGTCGATCGCATCGCTGACGATCGTCGCCGCGATGCCATATGCTTCGACGATCGGTTGCCAAAAATGGACGCTCGCGCCGCCCAGCGGATCGATGCCGATCCTCACCCCGGACGAGCGGATCGCCTCCATGTCGACGACGTTCGCGAGGTCGCCAACATATGCGCCAATGTAGTCGTGGCGGTGGACGTGGGGAGATTTGCGTACGCGATCGTACGAGATTCGCCGCACGCCATTGAGCTCTTTCTCAAGGAGCGCGTTCGCGCTGCGCTCGATCCACGTTGTTACGTTGGTATCGGCCGGTCCACCATTTGGCGGGTTGTACTTGAAGCCGCCGTCCTCAGGGGGATTATGCGAAGGGGTGATGACGATCCCGTCGGCGAGACCGCTCTTGCGATTCTTGTTGTAGGTCAGGATCGCGTGCGAAATGACAGGCGTCGGCGTGTACCCGCCGCGCTCGTCGATCATCGCGTCGACCTCATTGGCGGCAAATACCTCGAGCGCGCTTGCGAGGGCGGGCTCGGAAAGCGCATGCGTGTCGATGCCGACGAACAGCGGTCCAGTGATGCCGCTTCGGCTGCGGTGATGACAGATTGCCTGGCTGATCGCCAAGATATGCGCCTCATTGAAGGCGTTGTCCAAGGCGGATCCACGATGACCCGACGTGCCGAACGCAACGCGCTGCGACGGCGCTGCCGGGTCCGGGGTGCGGGCGAAATACGCCGTCACCAGCCGTGGCACATTGACCAGCATCGATGGCTCGATTGTTTTGCCTGCGCGCGGGCTTACCTGGCCAGCCATCTCTTTCTCCGTTCAAACGCGATCCTCACATCCCAAATCTACGGGCGTCGCGGAACCGCGCCCGATCCGCCCGGATCAGCCGAGGCGAACCTGAAGATGATGAACGGCGCCGTCGTCCTTGAGCGGGAGGGAGAGCGGCCGCACGGTGATCGTCGCGCCATCGAGCTCGGCGGCGGCGACGCCGCGCTGCACGCCTTGCGGGTTCTCAACAACGATCTCATACCGCGAGGCGCCGTTTCGGAGCATTATCTCGAAACGGGGCCATGAGCTGGGAATGCAAGGCTCGAGGCGTAGCGTGTCGCCCTCGACGCGAAGTCCGAGGATGCTCTCGACGCCGGCGCGTTGCATCCAACCCGCCGAGCCCGTGTACCAAGTCCAACCGCCGCGCCCGACGTGGGTTGGAGCGGCGTAGATATCGGCCGCGACTACGTAGGGCTCCACCTTGTAGCGGTGTATGTCGCTGCGCGTACGCGCACGGTTGATCGGATTGAGCATCCAGAAAAGCGCCGCCGCCTTATCGCCCTCCCCAAGCTCTGCGAAGGCCATCACGGACCATAGGGCGGCATGGTTATACTGTCCCCCATTCTCGCGCACGCCCGGCGGGTATGCCTTTATGTAGCCGGGGTCGAGCGGCAGAGCGATCGAAAGGCGGAGTGAACAGCAGCGCTAGGCCATCATGGGGCAGGATCAGCTCGCGCTCGACGGCCGCCATGGCCTGGGCCGCGCGATCGGGCGGCGCGGCGCCTGAGATCACCGCCCAGGACTGGGCGATGGAATCGATGCGGCACTCCTCGTTCGTTGCCGAGCCGAGCGGCGAGCCGTCATCGAACCAGCCGCGCTGATACCATTGGCCGTCCCATGCCTGATGCTCGAAGGCGCTGCTGAGCGCCTGCATATGCGCCCGCCATTTCGCAGCGTGCGCCTGATCGCCGCGCGTGTCCGCGATCCCCGCGAAGGCGCCGAGCGCGGCATGCAGCAGCCAGCCCAGCCACACGCTCTCGCCCTTGCCGCCCTCGCCGACACGGTTCATGCCGTCGTTCCAATCGCCGCTGCCAATCAGAGGAAGGCCGTGGCTACCCAGTGCCAGGCTGGCGTCCAAGGCGCGGACGCAGTGGTCATAGAGGCTGCCGGCCTCGTCGGCGATGGTCGGCTGGAAGAAGCTGTCGCTTTCGCCGGGCTCGAGCGCCTGGCCAGTCAGGAACGGCGCGGTCTCGTCGAGCACGGCGGTGTCACCGGTGACTTTCACGTAGTGCGCCGTGGCGTAGGCCAGCCACACGCGATCGTCCGAAATCCGCGTGCGTACCCCCTGTCCCGATTGCGGCAGCCACCAGTGCTGGACATCGCCTTCGACGAACTGGCGACCGGCGGCTCTGAGGAGGTGTTCCCGCGTGATCGACGGACGGATCGTGGCCAAAGCCATGCAGTCCTGCAGCTGGTCGCGGAAACCGTAGGCGCCGCCCGCCTGGTAGAACGCCGCCCGGGCCCAGACACGGCACGCGAGGGTCTGGTAGGTGAGCCAGCCGTTGAGCATGATGTCCATCGACCTGTCGGGAGTCTTCACTTGAACCGTCCCGACGATCTCGTCCCAGAAGCGGCGGACCTCCGAAAGCACGGCGTCCAGGTCGGCCTTGCGGTAGCGGGCGATCAGCGAGCGCGCCGCAGTTTCGTTGGGGGCATCGCCGAGGAAGAAAACAATCTCGGCGGCTCCGTTCGGCGCGATCTCGAGCGTCGTCTGGAGGGCGGCGCAAGGGTCTAGTCCGGAGCCGACCCGACCCGAGAGCACCGCTCCGCGGGCGAGGCCCGACGGCATCGCGAGCACGCCGTTGCGGCCGATGAACTCACGTCGGTCGCCGGTCCAACTCGTCTGGCGCCCGGCCAGGTCCGCGAAGGCGACGCGTTCTCCAAAGGCCGGGTTCCACGGATTGTTCGCAAGCATCGCCCCGTTGCCCGGATCGATGCGCGTGGTCACGAACGGCGCCGCCGCGCCGCGGGAGGCGCCGAGAACCCATTCCACATAAGCCGTCACGGAGAGCCGTCTGGTGCGGCGCGAGGCGTTGCGCAGCGTCAACCGCGAGATCTTTATCGGATCGGCGAGCGCAACATATTCCAGCAGCTCTCCTGCGATGCCGTGCGAGGTATGCTCGAAGCGGCTGTAGCCCCATCCATGCCGCGCCACATAGGCGGCCGTCTCGTCCCGAATCGGCAGCGCCGTCGGGCCCCAGACATCCCCCGTTTCTTCGTCCCTGAGATAGAAGGCCTGGCCGGGCCGGTCGTTCACCGGGTCGTTGGACCATGGTGTAAGCTGATGCTCGCGGCTGTTCACGGACCAGGCGTAACCGCCGCCCTCTGCGGACACCTGGAAGCCGAAGCCGGGATTGGCGATGACGTTGATCCATGGAGCCGGAGTCGATTGGCCCGGGCCCAGGATCGTCACATATTCGCGGCCGCCTTCGGCGAAGCCACCCAGGCCGTTGAAGTACTCGACGCCGGGCGCAGGGCGCAACACCTGAAGCTCCGAAGCGGGCGCGGCTCGCCTTGCCACCGCCCGAGGCGCGGGCTTGGCCTCGGGTGCGCGCTCGAGCTGATCGGCGAGACTGCCGCGCTCTCCGACCAGCACGACACGCGCGACCGACGCCAGAAGAGCCCGCGCCTCCGGTGAGATCAGGTCGGCGCGCAGTATGAAGATGTGCCCCGGCGGCCGCTCCTCGCCGATCTGGGGCCGTGACTGACTCGCTCTCACCAGGGTTTCGAGCGCGGTCTGCAAGTCCTGAACATAAGACGCATCGCGCTCGTTGAGGATGATCAGGTCCACGGCAAGGCGCTTCATCCGCCAGTATTCCACCGCCTGCAGCGCCTCGCGGGCGAGGTCGAGTTGGTGGATGTCGGAGATGCGGACGAGGACGATCGGCAGATCGCCGGAGACGCCCAGGCTCCAAAGGTCAGGCTGGGGGCCGCTCCCGCTCCCGATGGCATCCGAAGGAGGCCGGAGCATGGGCGTGGCATGGATGACGTGCCCGGCGAGACGTTGGTATTGTTGTGCCTCGCTGCGATCGATGCCGAGATGGTGCAACTGCACCTGGGCCTGGGTCCAGGCGAGCGCGGCGGCTCGCTCGAACGCGCCGGCGTCGTGGTGTTTGTCGATCAAATCGAGGACGTCCTCCCGCGAAGAAGCGACCATGGTCCAGAAATCGACGCGCGCCATCGCGCCAGGGGCTATTCTCACGCGGCGGCGCAGGGCGAAAATCGGATCGAGCACCGTTCCGGTCGCGCCGGAAAGCGGCCGCCCATTGACCGCCGCGGCGGGCGCGCGAACGCCGCCTCCTCGGCCGAGAAACCGCGCGCGATCGGTTTCGAACTCACGATTGCCGACGGCGTGGCGATCGACGACCGCCAAGTGCGCGGCCCAGACCAGCGGCTCGGTCGGCGCCCGCCGCCGCCGCGTCGCCAATATCGCGCCCAATCCGGCGAGGTGCTCGGTCTCGACGAACAGTTTGGAGAACGCCGGGTGGGCAACGTCGTTGGCCTGAGGTCCGAGTACCAGCTCGGCGTAGGAAGTTACCTCGATCTCGCGCGGTTGGTCGCCGAAGTTCGAGACCGTCACGCGGCGCACTTCCGCGTCGTCTTCGGGGGAAACCAGCGCCTCCAGCGTCGTTACTAACCACCCGTCCCGATGGGTGAACTGGGCGCGTTCCTCGTTGAAAGTGACCTCGTACGCGTCTAACTCAGCTCCGATTGGCTGACAGGTTGCCGACCAGACCTCCCCGGTCGCGACGTCCCTTAGGAGAACATACGATCCCCAGTCGTCGCACGTGGCGTCCTCACGCCAGCGGGTCACAGCCAGATCGCGCCACCTGCTGTAGCCGGATCCTGCGGCCGTGAGCATTACCGAGTAACGGCCGTTTGAAAGCAGATGGATGGCTGGCGTGGCGCTCCACGGACTGGCGCTGCGCCAAGTGCCCGCGATCTCCCGGTTTCTGGCGTTCGACGTGGTCTCGGAGACCGACGGTGGGGTCTCCGTGACGTCGCGAGTCACCCGCTCTTGTAGAAGCAGCGCCGTCGCCTGGATGATCGGCTCGGCATGGAAGCGGTCCCGCATCACGCCATCCAGTAGGGCGTCGGCGATAGCCGTGATCGTCATGCCCTGGTGGTGGGTCATGAAGGACTTGACGACGGCCACGCGCTCCCCGTCTGGGACTCGGCCTGGCGTGAAGTCCAAGGCCTCGTAAAAGCCGTACCGGCCGCGAGCGCCAAAGCGATCTAGCTGCTCGAAATTCCGCGCCGCAGCCTGAGGGTCGACCATGCCCGCCAAGGCGGTGGCGTACGGAGCGATCACGACGTTATCGGCCAACCCGCGCTTCAGGCCGAGCCCTGGGACCCCGAAGTTGGAGTATTGGTAGGTGAGCTGCAGGTCGCGCGCGTTGTAGGCGGACTCCGATACGCCCCAGGGCGTCTTCAGCGTCGCGCCGTATTCGATCTGGCGGCGGACTACCAGCCGGTTGGTCTGCTCGACCAGGCTCTCGGCCGGCGCTCTCATGACCAGCGACGGCATCAGATACTCGAACATCGAGCCTGACCACGAAATCAGCGCCGCGCCGTTGCCGACTGGAATTACAGCATGGCTCAGGCGGAACCAGTGCCGCGCGGGGGCGTCCCCTTTGGCTATGGCCAGGAAACTCGCGAGCCTCGCCTCCGAGGCGAGAAGGTCATAGCAACTTGGATCGAGCGCGCCCTCGGGCACTCGATAACCGATCGAGAGCAGCAGTCGGTCGGGATCGAGCAGGAAGTCGAATTCCATCGACAGCGCCATCGAACGCGCGACATCCTCCAGCGCCTTGAGCCGCGCTTCCAGCGGGGCGGCGAACTGCACGTCCAGATCGTGGCGATGGCTCTCAATGCAAGCGCGGATCGCTTCCGTCCAGAACTCGAGATCCGTGCCGGCGTGATGGTCTTCTTCGATCGCGATCTCGCGTGCTGTGTCCACTAGGATCGCGGCCTGTTCGCTGAGATCAGCCAGCAGCCGTTCGCCGCCGACGCCTCCGGTACTCGGCTGCCGCAGGCCGGACGCCAGACGGGCGAGCTCGTCGTCGAACCGCTTCCAAGTCACGCTGCGGGAATGTCGGATGTCGCGCAAACGGCGCGCCTCATCCCGCGTCAGGTCGAGCGCATCCGCCACGCCCTCGAAACGCCGCTGTTCCGCCAAGGGGAGACTGCGCCAATCCCGGCAGGCATTGGCTGACCGCGATCAGATGTCCAGCCAAGTTCCCGCTGTCGACCGAGGACACGTACTGCGGATCGAGCGGACGCAGATCGCGCGTGTCGTACCAGTTGTAGAAGTGGCCGCGGCACCGGGCCATGCTGGCCATGGTCGAGAGGGTCGCCTCGAGTCGCTCCGTGGCCTCGATGGTTCCGATCCAGCCCAAGTCGCGCGCGCTGGCCGCCGACAGCAGGTAGAGGCCGATGTTGGTCGGCGACGTCCGGTGGGCGACGACCGGGTCCGGGATTTCCTGGAAGTTGTCCGGCGGCAGCATGTGGTCGGCCGGCGTGACGAAGGTTTCGAAGAAGCGCCACGTCTGTCTGGCGATGAGGCGCAGGGCGTGGGCATCAGCCTCGGCGAGCGGGCGCCGGGCTCCGATCCGGGGCGACAGGCTTGCCCAGAAGGCGACTGCCGGGGAGGCGAACCAGGCGACGGCGAACACCGACGCGATCGGCCACGTTCCCCCTCCGCTGAACCACGCCACGGCTATCGCGACAGCACCGATGACGAACGCCCCAGACATCCGCCGGTAGAAGTGCCAAACTCGCGGACGATGGCTGAATGCCGCGTGGGCGGCCGGGACCCATTCGAGTAGGTGGTGGCGAGTCACCGTGAGCCGGACCAGGGTGCGGACGATGGCGTCGCCCATCAGCCAAGCCTGGTGGGCCAGGAAGACGATCATCAAGCCAGACTGGACGAGCCCAAGACCGAATTCCGCGCGCAAGGCGCGGAAGTGGCTGCGAAGCGTCACGCCAGGACGTTGCGGCGCGATCCTCGCGATCACGGGGATAAGGGGAGGCAGAACAATCGTCGACAGGATGAAGGCGGTCCACACCGCCGCGTCATCGAACGGCATGGCCCAGCCGGCGATCAGGGCCAGCACGACCGACGGCGGCGAGAGCGAGCGGCGCAGATTGTCGAGCATCTTCCAGCGGCCGACGGCGGGAACCGGCGATCGACGAGCGGCCCCGCTAGGGCCTCGTCCAACGATCCATGGGAGGAGCTGCCAGTCGCCTCGCGCCCAGCGATGGTGGCGAAGGGCAGCGACGTCATAACGCGCCGGAAAATCCTCCACGACTTCCACGTCCGAGGCCAGGCCGGCGCGGGCGAAGATCCCCTCGAACAGGTCATGGCTGAGGAGTATGGAGTCGGGCACGCGTCCGGCCAACGCGGCCTCGAAGGCGTCAACGTCGTAGATGCCTTTGCCCGTATAAGAGCCTTCGCCGAAGAGGTCCTGGTACACGTCCGAGACCGCGGCGGCGTAGGGATCGATGCCCGAGGCGCTCGAGAACGCGCGCAGGAAGAGCGAGCCCTCCCTGCCCCACCGGCAGCGCCGGCGTGACCCGGGGCTGCAACACTGCGTAGCCTTCCACGACGCGGCCCTGGGCGGCATCCAGACGCGCCCGGTTGAGGGGATGTGCCATCTTGCCGATGAGCCGCCCGACGGTTTCGCGCGGGAGCCGCGTGTCCGCATCGAGCGTGATCACGTAGCGGACGTTCTCGGGAACGGCGGGGGGCCTCAGGAACGTGGTGTCTTGGGCGCCACGCAGGAGCCGATTGAGTTCGCGCAGCTTCCCGCGCTTGCGTTCCCACCCGATCCAGCGGCCTTCGCCCCCGTTCCAGACACGCCGGCGGTGCAACAGCAGGAAACGGTCGCCGCCCGGTGCCGGTCCGTGTCGTTGGTTCAGCTTGGCGATGCCTTCCTTCGCGGCAGCCAGCAGCGCGTCGTCCCCATCAATCTGCTCGCTGGGCGCATCGCGCCAATCGGACAGCAGCGCGAAGTGAAGGTCGCCACCTTGGCTCGCCAGATAGTGGATTTCGAGCCGCTCGATCTGCTCCTCGATATCCTTGAGCGAGGTCAACAGCATCGGGACCGCGACCAGCGTACGCAGATCCGCGGGGATTCCGCCACGCAGCTCCAGCGCCGGCAGCAAGGTAGCGCGGAAACCTCGGGTGACGATGTGGTCGACGAGCGCGACCGCCGCGTCGATCGCCGGGATCAACCCTAGAATCCCAAGAAGCAACAGCCATTTCAACTCCACGCCTCTCAGGGCGGCGACAGACAGCGGGATGGCCAGCAAGCCCGCTGCAACGACCGCGCCGGCGCTGACATAGCCGCCGATCCCCAGCGCGCGATAAAGGCGTCCCGGCCAAGTCTTCGCCGGCGCCCTATAGCCGATCGCTGCCTCGAAGCCGGCCCGCCCGCCGGCGATAAGATAATAGCCCGGGTCGGCGAGGCGGGCTTCGTTCCCATCAGCGTTCGCCTGGCGCTCACGCTTTGCTGTCGCAACGGCCGCGTGAGCCACGTCCAATTCTGTAAGATCGGAGCCACGGGCGAGGTCTTCGACGGCGCTGCGATAGAGATTGCGCGTCGGGAAATCCATTTCCTCGAAGGCGCTTCCAACCTTGAAGACGTCGTCAACCAGGCTGACGCGCTCGAACAGCTCGGTCCAATCGATGTCGGAGATGAGACGCATGCTGGTGATGATGTTGCGCACCGTGACGCTGCCGGCGACTTGCCTCTGGTGCTCCTCGCGGACGACGGCATCGGCGCTCGTCTGCTGTCTCGCCAGCTGCTCATCGAGCCAGGCCAACGCCGGGGCGATGCTGGGATCCTGATCGCGCAGCCGATGCACCAGCTGCACAAGGAAGGCGTCAGGGAAAGTCGTCTGAGGATGCGACGGCAGCACCGTTTCGGGCTGCTCCGCCGTGCGGTCACCGGCGCCCAGCAACCGGTCGGCCAGTTCATCAGCCGCGCGACGCCCGGCGCGGCTGTCCACCACCCGCTGGGCCATCCGCCTGAGATTCTCGACCAACACAATCCGCAATGTGATGGAGATCGCCCACAGTTCGCCAATGGTGAGCGGCTGGACCTCCTGATAGGCGCGCAGGTAACGACGCAGGGCCTCCGGGTCGAACAGGCTGTCCGTATGGGCGACGAACGCCCAGGCCACGCCGAACACCCGCGGGTACTCCGCGAACGGTCCGCCGGCGAGCTTAGGCAACTGCCGATAGTAGCCGGGCGGCAGATCGGCGCGGACTTCTCGGATCTGCTTCTCGACCACATAAAAGTTGTCGACCAGCCATTCGGCGGCAGGCGTGATGGCCGCGCCAGCGTCGATGGCCTCGGCCACATCGCGATACGCCGCGAGCAGCACGGCTTCGTTGTCGGCAAGTCTCGTCGCCAGCGAGGCGCCCTTCAGCTCGCCCGGCGACACCGTCTGCGCCGCGGCGAGGCTGCGGGCGTGTTCTTCCAGACGCTCGACGCTGAAGCGTTCCGCCCGGATGGGTGCGCTATCGTCCCACGGCGGCGTCCGTCGGGAATCGCCCAACAAGCGCCGCAGCGGCAAGCCTAGCACGCCGTTTGGGCGGGACCCGTGCCGGCTCGTCGGATCCATCGGTCTCGATAAGCATCGACTCGCGGCTCTTCAACAGACCTGGACGCCCAGGGGCCGCCCGACATCAACGCTCCGTCCAGCCGAATTAGAGCCCTTTATCTTCTCGAGCGGCTCGTTCGGATCCGCACCTTCGACAACAACTTCCACGCACTCGCCATGGCAGCGGATGGCGTCGGCCAGGCAGTTTGCCTCGCGGATCGCCAGCTCCCGAGACCAGAAGGGCGTCATCATGCGCTTACCCATTCGGATGGCCCAGCCATGCTCCTCTTTGACAACGTCGAAAGTGATCATGGCGTACACCTCCATGAGTGACCCGCAGGAACGGCGGATATTGCTCTGCCTCGGACAACCGGAAGTACAGGTCACAGTCCATACAGCATTGCGGAGGATCGGCGACGTTGATTCAGGTCAACTCGGATGAGCAGGTCGCTCGCGCCTCGCGTCGGCTGTGCCCGTGTCGTGCAAGAGCGGCGCGTGAGCGTGATAGCGACGCTGCCTTCACGACACTCAGCGCACAACGGGTCAGCGCACTTCTCGTCGTCGCGGCGCCTGCTCATAAGATGTCGACTCTGGGTCATTTTTTACCGGGATGAGGCCAGCAGCAGGTCGGTTTGCTCTTACGACTTGCTTTTTTATTTCGGTTCCACAAGACTACGGGCGGCATCCACTCAGGAATTTCATTTCGCGAGCCGCTTGCGGATCAACAGCAATTCGCGTCGGCGCTTGGCGCTCGTTTTGGGAAAACTCATTTTAAGTCCTTCGAACGTGTCGAGGACAATTTGGGATACAATCAGCCGAGCATTCTCTTTGTCGTCGGCGGGAACGACATACCAGGGCGCGTGACCGGTGCTTGTCGCAGTGAGGCATTCCTCATAGGCCTTCATGTACTGCTTCCAGAATTTTCTCTCCGGCAATGTCTGCAAGGCTGAATTTCCAGTTCTTTTCCGGTTCGTCGATGCGCGCCAGAAAGCGCTTTCGCTGTTCTTCGTTCGAGAGGTGGAGGAAGAACTTGATGATGCGGGTTCCATTGACGTGGAGATGTTTCTCCAAATCCACGATCGAACGATACCGGTCATGCCAGATCTTCTTGTCGTGATGCGGCGTGTCCGGGATCGCTTCGCTGCGGAGAATCTCGGGATGCACGCGGAGGATCAGCACCTCCTCGTAATAGGATCGGTTGAAAATGCCGATCCGCCCGCGTTCCGGCAGATCGCGGCTGGTGCGCCATAGAAAGTCGTGTTCCAATTCGGCGGCGCTGGGATGTTTGAAGCTGAACACCTGGCAGCCTTGCGGGTTGACCCCGGACATCACATGCTTGATGGCGCCGTCTTTTCCCGCCGCATCCATCGCCTGAAAGATCAGCAGGACGGCATGGCGGTTGGATGCGTAGAGAAGCTGCTGTTGCGAACTCAGTTGCGCAACGTGCTCTTCCAGGAGTTTTTGATATTGCTCCTTCGACTTGTACACGGGATCGACCTTCGTCGGCCACTTTTTGAGATCGACCTCGTCTCCTTCGCGCACGCGAAAGTCCTTTGAATGTATTTTCATCGTCTTCCTTCCAGTAGATTTGCCGCTCGTCTCGCATATCGGCTCACTTGGCGGTCTTCGGCGTCGAGTTGGGCGGTGTCTTGGCTTCGGCATCTGGCTTAGGCTCGGCTTTGTGCGTCAGGCTGGGGCTCGGCCCCAGGCTTAGGTTCGGCTTTGGCTTCGGGCTGAGGCGCAGCTCTGGCGTCAGGTTGAGGCTCGGCTTTGGCTTCCGGCTTGGCGTCGGCCTCAGGCCAGGCGCTTCGCGGCCGCGATGGGCGTCTCAGCCCGGTTGATTGCCTGGGCGACGATACGCCCGACACTCTCCGGGTCTTTGGCGAGGCCAGCCAGGAGGACGTCACCGAGCGTCGTGTTCATCAGTGTCGCGACGTCGGTATTGGCTTCAGGCTTGGGCGCAGCTTTGGCTTCAGGCTTGGGCGCGGCTTTGGCTTCAGGCTTGGGCTCGGCTTTGGCTTCGGGCTGAGGCGCAGCTTTGGCTTCAGGCTTGGGCTCGGCTTTGGCTTCAGGCTTGGGCTCGGCCTTGGCTTCAGGCTTGGGCTCGGCTTTGGCTTCAGGCTTGGGCTCGGCCTTGGCTTCAGATTTGGGCGCAGCTTTGGCTTCAGGCTTGGGCTCGGCCTTGGCTTCAGGCTGAGGCTCGGCTTTGGCTTCGGGCTGAGGCTCAGCTTTGGCTTCAGGCTTAGGCGCGGCCTTGGCTTCCGGCTGAGGTACGGCTCTGGTTTCAGATTTGGGCGCAGCTTTGGCTTCAGGCTTGGGCTCGGCCTTGGCTTCAGGCTGAGGCGCGGCTTTGGCTTCGGGCTGAGGTTCAGCTTTGGCTTCAGGCTTAGGCTCGGCCTTGGCTTCCTGCTGAGGTACGGCTTTGGTTTCAGATTTGGGCGCAGCTTTGGCTTCAGGCTTGGGTTCGGCCTTGGCTTCAGGCTGAGGCGCGGCTTTGACTGGATCGAAAATCCGATAGGCGAGCAGTTTCACGCGGTCGTTCACGAGGAACCAAGCCAGAGCATAGCCCCACACGAACCCCGCCCAACCCCAGCCGAGCGGAGTCATGAACACCCCATACACCGCAATCAGGGTCGCCACCATCTGCGTGCCGAGCACCGCGCCACCATAGGATCCGCGCCGGGCGTATGGACCAGAACGGGCCGCGGGTGCGCGTCAGGAAAATCGTCAGATGTCCGGCAACGGACAGCTTCAGGTACATCAGCGTCTGGATGATGCGGCGCGGTCGAGGTGAAAGACGCGCTCGCCAAGATAAAACAGGCCAAACGCGGAGACGACCCCGATGATGCCCAGCACCGTGGCGATCCCCAGCACCAGGCGCATGTTCCAGGCCTCGGGCTGATCCTTGTAATGAACGTTGTCATAGGCGATGGACAGGATGGCGCCGTCGTTGAGCAACGCCAGCATCACGATCATCACCGCCGTCAACGGATAGAAGTTGAAGACCAGGATCGCCAGCGTCATGAAGAACAGCACGCGCAGCGTTTCGGCGATGCGGTAGATCGCGTAGCTGTTCATCCGCTGGAAGATCTTCCGGCTCTCCTTGATCGCGTCGATGATCACCGACAGGCCGGGTGTCATCAGCACAATGGCCGCCGCCGCGCGCGCCGCGTCAGTCGCGCTCGAAACGGCGATGCCGCAGTCGGCCTTCTTCAGCGCCGGGGCGTCATTCACCCCGTCGCCGGTCATGCCGACGATGTGGCCGCGCTTTTGCAGATCCTCGACAATGTGGAACTTGTGTTCGGGGAAGACCTGGGCGAAACCGTCGGCCTTCTCGATGGCCTTGGCCACCGCCGTCGTCTTTTGTTGCTTTTCGTCGCCCAGGGTGGTGGCATCAAGGATATTGGTGCCCATCCCCAGTTTCTTGGCGGTTTCCTGGGCGATGGCCAGCGCATCGCCGGTCACCATCTTGACCTTCACGCCCATCTGTTCCGCGGTCGCGATCGTGGACTTGGCATCGTCGCGGGGCGGATCGAACAGGGGCAACACACCGAGAAACTGCCATTTGCCATCTCCCTCGGCTCGCGCCACGCCCAAGGAGCGAAAGCCGCGCGCCGCGAATTCGTTGACCGCCTTGTCGACGGCGGGCTTCACCTCCGCGGCATTGGCGGACAACGCCAGGATCACCTGCGGCGCGCCCTTCGTCACCTTGAACGCCTTTCCGTCCGTGCCCGTGACGGCGGCCTCGGTGCGTTTATGCACCGGGTCGAACGGCTGGAAATGAGCCCACCTTATAGCCTTTCAAGGCCTGATCGTTTTTCAGGCCGCCCAGAACGGCCAGATCGATGGTGTCGTTATTGTCCGCGCGCGACGCCAGCGCGGCAGCGAGGATGACTTGCTCGGCGGGAATTTTGTTCACGCTGAACGGATCGCCGAGCGTCAGCTTGTTCTGGGTCAGGGTGCCGGTCTTGTCGGCGCACAGCACGTCCACGCCCGCCAATTCCTCGATGGCCACCAATCGGGTCACGATCGCCTGTTTTTTGGCCAGCAGCCGCGCGCCGACCGCCATCGTTACCGACAGCACCGTGGGCATGGCCACGGGAATCGCGGCCACGGTCAGCACTAAGGCGAACTGCAACGTGGTGAGGATCGGATCGCCGCGGAAGAGCGCGAAGGCAATAATCGTCGCCACCAGAACCACCGCGAGGATGATCAGGTAATTGCCGATCTTGAGCACCGCGCGTTGAAAGTGGCTGACGGTTTGCGCGCCCTGCACCAGTTCCGCCGTCTTGCCGAAGTAGGTGTTCGAACCCGTGGCATAGACCAATGCGCCGATTTCGCCCTGACGAATGATCGAGCCGGAAAATATCGCCTCGCCGGATTTGCGCGTGGCGGGCAGCGACTCGCCCGTCAGCGCGGACTGATCCACCTCGACCGGGTCGCCTTCCAGCAGGCGCGCATCCGCCGGCACGATGTCGCCCAGACGGACGCGGATGATGTCGCCCGGCACCAGTTCACGCGCCGCCGGGGTGACCCACTTCCCATCGCGTTTCACCCTGGCCTTGATCGCCAGCGTGGCCTTCAGGGCAGCGATGGCGTTGCCCGCCTCATGTTCTTCCCAGAAGCCGACGACCGCGTTGGCCAGAAGCAGAACGAGGATGATGCCGAAGTCCGGCCAATGCCGGGCCACCGCCGACAGGATCACGGCCGCTTCGATCATCCACGGGATCGGACCCCAAAAATAGCTGAGGAATTTCAGAAGCTCATTGGTCTTCTTTTCCTCAATCTCGTTGGGCCCATATTGGGTCAGCCGTTTCTGCGCCTCGGCTTGCGTGAGGCCGTCCGGCGACGATCCCAATTTTTTCTCCACCTCCGCGAGCGGCAGGGATTTCAAATCGTCCTTCGCAGTGGGTTTCGATCCCGGCTTCGATACGGGAGCCTCGGGCTGGGCGGTGCTGGGTTTCATGACGAGTATTCCTTCTGTCTTCGCGCGGGCGACAGGTTCAGATGTTCAGCACCCGGCCATAGGCATCGAGCACGGCTTCGTGCATCGCTTCCGAGAGCGTGGGATGCGGGAACACGGTGCGCATCAGCTCTTCTTCCGTGGTCTCGAGATTCATCGCCACCACGTAGCCCTGGATCAGCTCGGTAACCTCGGCGCCGACCATGTGTGCGCCGAGGAGCTGCCCGGTCTTGCTGTCGAAGATCACCTTGACCAGGCCCTGTTCCTCGCCGAGCGCAATTGCCTTGCCGTTGGCCATGAACGGAAAACGGCCGATGCGGATGTCTTGCTTCTTCTCCTTCGCCGCCTGCTCAGTGAGGCCGACCGAAGCGATCTGCGGCGAGCAATAGGTACAGCCGGGGATCATCAGCTTGTTCATCGGATGCGGGTGCAGGCCCTTGATTGCCTCGATGCAGACGACGCCCTCGTGCTCGGCCTTGTGCGCCAGCATTGGAGGACCGGACACGTCGCCGATAGCGTAGATGCCCGGAACATTGGTCTTGTTGAATTGATCGACGGCGATAATGCCGCGTTCGGTTTTGACGCCAAGCTTTTCCAGTCCGAGATTTTCGATATTGCCGACCACGCCGACTGCCGAGATGACGCGTTCGGCCGTGATGGTCTTTGATTTGCCGCCTTCCTCGATCGCGGCGGTTACGCTGTCGCTTTTTTTGTCGAGCTTGGTGACTTTGGCATTGGTCAAAATCTTGATGCCCTGCTTCTCGAAGCTCTTGCGCGCAACCGCGGCGATCTCCGCGTCCTCGGCCGGCAAGATCTGCGGCAGCACTTCCACTACGGTGACCTCGGCGCCGAGCGTGCGGTAGAACGACGCGAACTCGATGCCGATAGCGCCGGAGCCGATCACCAAGAGCGATTTCGGAATGCTTGGCGGCACCATGGCCTCGAAATAGGTCCACACCAGCTTCTTGTCGGGCTCGATGCCCGGCAGCAGGCGCGGCCGCGCGCCAGTGGCGATGATGATGTGCTTGGCCTGATAGCTGCCCGGCTCAAGCGCGCCCTTCGGCGCCTCGCTCTTGGATGGCTTCACCGTGATCTTGCCGGGCGCGTCGATGAACGCCTCGCCCCAGATCACCGAAACCTTGTTCTTCTTCATTAAGAAACCAACGCCGTCGTTGAGGCGCTTCGATATCGCGCGCGAGCGCTTGACGATGGCGCTCGCGTCGTAGCCGACTTTCTCGGCAGACAATCCGAATTCCTTGGCGTGCTGCATGTAATGGAAAATCTCCGCCGAGCGCAGCAACGCCTTGGTCGGGATGCAGCCCCAGTTGAGGCAGATGCCACCCAGATAGCTGCGCTCGACGATCGCTGTCTTGAAGCCAAGCTGCGCCGCACGGATAGCGGTGACATAGCCGCCGGGACCGGAGCCGATGATCACAACGTCGAAACTTGTCTCAGCCATTCTCTCTCGTCTCCTGCATGCGCAGCATGCTCATGCGCGTCGGTCTCTCCGGCTCGGCTGTAAGCCCTAACTGCACAGGAGCCTGCCGCCGGCGCTCATACTGCCAACGTCACCGGTTGCTCGATCAGCGCCTTGAAGGCGCCGATGAGCTGCGCGCCGAGCACGCCGTCGACGACGCGGTGGTCGCATGTGAGCGTCACCGTCATGATCGTGGCGATCTCGATCTTGCCGGAGCGCTCGACGGGACGCTTTTTGCCGGTGCCGACCGCGAGAATGGTCGCCTGCGGCGGATTGATCACCGCGGTGAAATCCTTGATGTCGAACATGCCGAGATTGGAGACCGCACTGGCGCCGCCCTGATATTCCTCGGGTTTCAGCTTGCGAGCGCGGGCGCGCGCGGCCAATTCCTTCATCTCGTTGGAGATGACCGACAAGGACTTGGTCTCCGCGTTGCGTACCAGCGGCGTGATCAGCCCGCCCTTGATCGCCACCGCGACGCCAACGTCGGAATGCTTGTGTTTGAGCATGCCGCTCTCGGTCCAGGTCGCGTTGGCGTCGGGCACGCGTTGCAGCGCGAGCGCCAGCGCCTTGATGACGAAATCGTTGACTGAAAGCTTCCAAAGAGGCTCGCCGTCCTTGTCCTGCCGTGCGGTGCTGTTGATTTCCTCGCGTGCGGCCAAGAGCTTGCCGATGTCGCAATCGACCGTGAGGTAGAAGTGCGGAATAGTCAGGTTGGATTGCACCAGCCGCTGAGCGATGATCCTGCGCATGCTGTCGTGCGGCACGATCTCGTAGGAGCCTTCCGGATAGAGCGCGCGGATCTGCTGGTCGGACATGCCATGACCGGCGGGCGCCGCCCCTTCGGCCGCTGCCGGCGCCATGGCGCCCTTGCGGGATTTCGCTGCTTCCACGTCGGCCGCGACGATGCGCCCATGCGGGCCGGAGCCCTGGATGCCGGCGAGGTCGACGCCGGAATCCTTGGCTAGCCGCCGCGCCAGCGGCGAGGCAGAGACGCGGTTTGCATGAGACGTTTGAGCTTCTTCACCTGGTGCTTTCGGCGGCGATCTCTCCCCGGCGGGGAGCGGCGAAGAACTCTGAGCGGGTAGCGAGGCACTGCGTGCGTCCTCTCCCGGTTGGGGAGAAGGCCGGGGTGAGGGGGTTGGGGCATCTGTTGTTTTGGCCGGCGCTGCCGCTGGCTTCGCGGCTGGAGCCGGCGCGCCTTTACCCGCCGCAGCCGCGGCGGCCTTCGAATCCCCGTCCCGCTGCGCCGGCACCTCCGCCGCACGTACGGTCTCTGGTGGCGCAGCTTTTGGCGCAGTGGGAGTGGCCTGGGCTATCTCGGCAACAGCTTCGCCAGGACTGTCGGCGATATAACCGATGACTTTGCCCACGGGCATTTCGGCACCTTCCGGTGCCAGCGGGCCCGCCAGATAGCCGTCATGAAAGGCATCAACTTCCATGACGGCCTTGTCGGTTTCGACTTCTGCAATCGTGTCGCCCTTCTTGATCGCATCGCCGAGTTTCTTGACCCATTTGACCAGGCGCCCACTATTCATCGTGTCGGACAGCGCCGGCATCGTGATCGGTTCGCTCATGACCTAGGTTACCTTCTCTGCCCTTTGGGGGAGGGCTTTGGTGACGGGCGTCGGGCATCTGCTGTTTTGCCCGGAGCTGCCGCTGGCTTGGCGGCAGGAGCGGGCGCGCCTTTGCTTAGAGCTGCCGCTGGCTTCACGGTTGGAGCTGGCGCGTCTTTGCCTGCCGCAGCCACAGCGACCTTCGGTGCACGTGCGGTCTCGAGCGGCGCAGTTTTGGGCGCAGCGGGAGTGGCCTGCGCTACCCCAGCAGCAGTTTGACCGGAGCTAGTGGATTTCGGGCCTGGCGCAGTCTTCGTTTCTGCCTTGTTTCCCAGCGTCGGCCGAAACAACTCGCGTGCGGCGGCCACAATATCGGGGACCTGAGGAATAGTTGCGGCCTCGAGCGCCCCATTGAACGGGGTCGAAATGTCGAGCCCGGCCAGCCGTTGCAACGGAGCATCGAGAGCGTCGAAGCAGCGGTCGGTCAGCGTCGCCACGATCTCCGCTCCAGCACCGGCAAAGCGGCAATCTTCTTCAACCACCAACATGCGGTGCGTCTTTTCGAGCGATGCTGCGCACGTGTCCCAGTCGATCGGTTTCAGGCTGCGCAGATCGATGACCTCCGCCTCGATGCCTTCCTTGGAGAGTTCGGCGGCGGCTTCCTGCGAGAGAACTGCGTGCCGCGAATAGCTCACGATCGTCAGATCGCGGCCTTCGCGTCGCACCAATGCACGATGCATTGGAGGTGCCTCGGCAAGAACGTCCACCGGGCCCTTGCTGAAATAAAGCAGCTCGTGCTCCAGAAGGATGATCGGCTCGTCGCTGACGATCGCCTGGCGAAGCTGCCAATAGGCATCTTGCGGCGTCGACGGTACGGCGATGCGCAGGCCCGGAACGTTCATCAGAGTATACTCAAGCCGCTGAGAATGTTGCGCCCCGAGCTGGTGCGCGACCCCGCCGGGCACGCGCACGACCAGCGGCATGGGGAATTGACCGCCCGACATGAATGGGATCTTCGCGGCCGCGTTGATGATGGAATCCAGTGCGAGCAGCATGAAGTTGATGGTCATGATCTCGACCACCGGCCGCAACCCCACCAAAGCAGCGCCCACGCCGAGCCCGGTGAAGCTGTTCTCGGAAATCGGAGTATCACGAATGCGCCACTCGCCGTATTTGGCGTAGAGGCCTTCGGTGACACGATAGCTGCCGCCGTAGAGGCCGACATCCTCACCGAGCGTGAACACCGACGCGTCGGCCGCCAGTTCGGCGTCCATGGCCCGATTGAGAGCCTGCCAATAGAGCAATTCCTCGGACATGGTAGCCTCCTAGATCAGGATTTCGTGGTGTCGGTTGCAATTCATGTGGGCCCAGGCCGCCGCCATCGTTGGTTGCGGGCTTTGCAAAGCGAATTGCGCCGCGTCTTCCACGATTGCCTGAACCTCCTTCTTGAGGTCTTCGACGTCGGCCTCGGCCAGATGTCCGGCCTCGACCATGTGCGCCGTTAACTGGCCGATAGTGTCAGGTCCGACTTCGGCCAACTCGGCCTGCGTTGGATAGCTGAACTCGACCTCTCGGATCGCTGCGGATATCGGGTCCCACGCCTTGTAAGCCTTGACTTCCACGGCCGGCCGGTAGCTTCCCGGATCAGCCATGGAATGGCCGCCATAGCGGTAGGTGTTGCATTCGATAAATTGCGGCCCGCCGCCAGAGTGAATCCGATCGAGTGCACGGTGTGCGGCGTCGTAGACTTTCAGCACGTCCATCCCGTCGACCTTTTCGGCCGGGATGTTGTAGGCCGCGGCGCGCTTGGAAACCTCGACGACCGCCGAGTGACGGTGAATTTCCGTGCCGATGGCGTAATGATTATTTTCGCAAACGAACAGTAACGGCAATCGCCACAAGCCGGCCATGTTGAGCGATTCGTGGAATGTGCCCTGGTTGACGGCTCCGTCGCCGAAGAAGCAGATCACCGCCTCGGGAAGACCGCGCATCGCGACGGCATAGGCGATGCCGAGGGCAATCGGGCAGGATTCGCCGACGATGGCGTATCCCCCCATGAAGCGCAGCTTGCTGTCGAACATGTGCATGGAGCCGCCCATCCCGCCGCTCATGCCAGTGGCGCGGCCGAACAACTCGGCCATGACCTTGCGAGCCGGCGTTCCGCGCATCAGAGCATGCGCGTGCTCGCGATAGGTGCTGACGATGTAATCGGACGGCCCTGCCGCGTTGATGATGCCCGCGCCGACCGCCTCCTCGCCCGGGTAGAGGTGGAGGAAGCCGACGATATTTCCTTTGGTGTACTCTTCCGCAGCCCGCTCCTCGAAAGCTCGGGACAGCAGCATGTCACGAAGCAAGCAGTGTAATGTATCTCGTTCCATGGAACTTGATCCTTGTTGGAGATGTGTCACGACGCAACTTCAGATATCCTTCTTTTTCTGAGCTGCGACGACGGCGTACGCGTCGACGGTCGCGCTTCGGAAACATCGGCGCACCTGCAACGCAGTGTGGATCGTCGCTGCGCACGCATCTAGTTTTCGGAAGCGACACCAGCGAGCGCAGCCGGATTCCGCGCCTTGACGCCGGTTTCGTTCAGGAAAAATGCCAGGATGATGGCCAAGAGAATCAGTCCGATGCCCAACACGCCAGCTTCCTGAAAGTCCAAGAGCGTTAGCTTCGCGCCCCCGGAAACATAGACCAGGATGGCCCCATACACCGGAGCGAGAAGAGCGCTGAACAAGAACACCAGGAAATTCATCACGCCGGTGGCACTGCCCTTGACCTTATCGGGATTGGTCTCTTTGATCATCGAATAGGGAATCATGGCCGCGCCGGATCCGAGTCCGAGCAGGAAGCCGCCGACATAAGCCGGCGTCTCGTAGGGCAAGTAAATGATGGCCGCGCTTGCTAACAACATGATGATCGCCCCACCGATCAGGACCGGCTTGCGAAGACCCATGTAGTCGGCAAGATACCCCAACAGCGGGCAGCCGATCACCCAACCAAGCGGCACCATCGAGGCACGATCGGAAGCCGCCAGATAGTTGGATACGCCCTCGACCTGCAGGAAACGCACGCCCCAGATCATGTCGCCGATCGTTGTCGGCAAAAACAGCAGGCCCGCAACAATGCCGCAAAGATACGATTGCGGATTTTGAAGCACCAACCTGATCGGCGATAAAATGGAGGCAAACGTATGGTGTTCGGCAGAGCGCTCGATTTCCTTTCTTGGGATGACCAAAACAAGGACAACCGCGAGGCCGACTAAAAGAATGCCGGAGTAAATCCAGAACTCACGCCAAGACGGTATCGCCTTCACGATCGGCGCTACGAGAAACTGGCCCGCCGATCCGCCGAACATCCCGGCCATCTGGGTGAATCCGATGGCCGTCGCGAGATATCTCGCGGGAAATCCTTGAACGGCCAGATACACCGCCCCTGGAAACGCGACCGCAGATCCCGCGCCCTGAAGTAATCGCCCCGCGGTGGCTGGCACGATGCTGCCAACCACGAACAGAGCGCATCCGGCGGCAAGCGTCACGACGCCGACTGGGATCGTATATTTCGGGCCGTACCGGTCGAGGCAGGCGCCCGCAACGAGCGCGAACGACGAATAGGTATAGTAGTAAACTCCGATCAATGAACTGATGCCTAGCGCCGTCAGGCCGTAGGCCGTCGTCAAGTCCGCTACCATCACGCTCGGAGCAGAGCGAAGTCCGTACTGTAGGAAGTAGAAAATCAGGGCAAACAGCCAAGCGATGACGAATACCCAATGGATTTCATTAGTCTGAGGCTTTCCGGGTTGCATTTTCATCTCCCCATATTCATCCGGCTTCATTTGTTCGGTGCGGTCATTCACATTCGGCTGCATCGCGTCGTCCAGTGAAACCCCGCGATGCCACTGGGCGTGCCGCAATTGTCTGACAGTGATCGCCTCGTGTTTGAGAACATCGGTGCGCTCGAAAATGCGCTTGAGAATGTTCTCACATTTATTGTTTGGCGCGAATGTAAGACCGTCATTGATCTTGATCAAAGGGTCGCTTGATCGTCACTGGCCAGAGTTCGGCCTTGGCAACTGTGGGAGGACCGCGCCGGAGGCTGGCGCTTGAGCGTTGTCCTGCGCCGGCGGTTGCCGGCTTGCTGCGATCCATTGGGCGCTCATCATGCAGATTGCAATGATCACATAGACAAAGATCACGGGTAAGACGGCGCGGGGATTTATCGCCGCGCCGCTTCCGAGCAACGTCTCGCGAGACGCGGTCTTGGACCTAGTCCAACTCGGCAAGAGCGCAATCAAGCGAGCAGCCATCGTTCCGTGTTCTTGATACGCCGATGGCCCGTCAGGCAATGCCGCAATCGACGAGGCCAATCTCTGAGTCGCAGTTTCCCGCGGCAGTCGCGCCAATTCGGCAGCCTCCAGCCACGGATCGATATCCAATCGGGCCAGCGCTGAAAGCACGCTGAGCGGCACGTCATTTCTGTCCTTACCGATCGGCGCGAATAGAAAGTCGTCGAACTCGGATCCAAGGACCGAAATCGAAGGAGTGGGCGTCATTTGACCGGCCGGATTGCGTCGCCGCTATCGAGTACATAGAACGGGACTAAGCACAGTGCTGTTGCATTACCAAAGCGAGACTATATTGCGCAGCGGCCTCCCACGTGAGCTTCGGAATCTACCTATATCGTCGGTCAGCTCGGCGATCGCGCGGCCGACACGAGATCTGGAACGCATGCGCATCAAGCTGCACCGAACCTACCGCGACAATTGTCAGGCTCCGGCCGCTTGACCGGTCGGCTGCGGGAAATTGGTTGTATCGTGAACGTGTCTGAAGATTTGGAATGATGGCTAACGACAGAGCGTAATCGATGGAAGCCTGTTCCTGCCGTTATGTCCGGTGTCCTCTTTGGGGCTCTCGCTCGTGGCCCGATGGTTTGGGCAACCGATAGAGGCGACGAGTGTGATTGTATTTTATCTGCGACAATTCTTCTCAAACCGCGGCGCCGCGGGGCGACCGTCCGACGTACCGGACGAGATGGTCGACGAGCGTGCAGTCAGTCTGCGCTATCGCCGGCTGCCAACAAAGGCAAATGGTCTAAATTTCGAACTGACACTACCGACCGCCCGGTACTGGGCTCCTTTGGATTGTGGCAGTAGCTACGCGGGATGATCAGCCGCTCTGGCCAGCTGAAAATGCTGTGTGCTACATGGAGGGGTTAGCCAAAAGGCGTTTGAGCGCCTCCATCGCTTTGCCGAATTTGTCCCAATCCCCCTGCTGCATCGCCTTCTGGGCGTCCTCGAACTGCATTCTCGCCTGGGCGGCGTCCAACTGGCCTGCGGTTGCCTTCGCGGCGGCGCCGGTTGTTTGCGCTGCGGGGGCTGCCGGAGGCTGCTGCGCACCGAAAAGAGCGGTGAGCGCCGCGTCGAGCGTCGGCTCCATGACGACCTTGTCGCCCGCAACCGCGATGACGCGCTTCAGCTGCGGAAAGTTCGTGCCTTCGGCTCTGAGATACAACGGCACTACGTACAAGAACGAGTTTTCAATCGGAGTAACGATCTGCTTGCCGCGGATGACTCGCGACCCTTGCTGGTTCCAGAGGGTGAGCTGCTGAGAAATCGTGGTGTTCTGGTCGATCATCGCCTCGACCTGATTTGGTCCGTATATGAGCTTTTCCTTCGGAAGCTCGTAAAAGAGCATTTTGCCGTACTCGGGAAAATCGGACCTGGCGGCCATCCAGGAGATCATGTTGTCCCGGTTTTGCGGCGTAAAGGGAGTCATGAGAAGGTACTCGAGCTGCTCGCTTCCCGGTAGCTTCGCCAGGATATAATAGGGCTGCATAGGCTGTACCGCGCCTGCATACTTCTCCATCGGAGCCGTCCACAGGTCTTCCCGGTTGTAGAAAACCTGAGGATCCGTCATGTGGAAGGTTTTGTATTGGTCGGCTTGGACGGTGAAAAGATCCTCCGGATAGCGCAGGTGCCGCTTGAGATCCGCGGACAGCTTACTCAGGTCATTGAACACGCCGGGGAACGCCAGCCGATAGACGGCCAGGACCGGATCCTCGGGATCCATGACATAGAAGCGGACGGTTCCGTCGTACATGTCCACGACGACCTTCACGGAGTTGCGGATGTAGTTCAGTCCGTCATAGCCAGCCGTGGCGCGGTTTTCGGTCCCTCCCGCATCGGGGTCTTGGGCTCCACCCGCCGTTTCGGCACCCAACAAGCGCTGCGCCAACGCGGCTTCAGAAAGCGTCGTCCGCTCTGGATTTGCGTACGGAAAGTAACTCGAGACCGTGTAAGCGTCCTGGACCCAGTACAGCTTACCTTCGCTCAATACGGCGTAGGGATCATTGTCGAGGCGCAGGAAGGGAGCGATTTGTGCCACGCGCTCGCGAACGTCTCTGTGGATCTGTATTCGGCTCTCGGGCGTGAGATAAGAGGTCAACAGAATGTTGACGTCAGCCTTGGTCCAGGCGAACAAGAGCTTCTTCCAAGGACTGTCTAACGGGATCCCGCCTTTTCCATCGTAGCTGGTGTACACATTGTCATTGCCCTTGGGGTAGTCGAACTCCTTGATGCCGGTGTCGACGATCCGATATCCCGGCATCGATTGTCCGTAGTAGATGGCGGGTTGGGTTATGTTCAGGCCGAAAGCGGATTCGGCTGGGACGTTCTCGAGAAGATATTGCGGAAACCCTCCCCCGATGGTCTTCGAGACGAAGTTCATGACCACGCCGTAGCCGTGCGTGAACTGCAGATACTGATTGACCCAGGTCTGCGCCTTCTCGGGGAGCCTCGGCGAGAGCTCGCGGGAGGAAAGCATGACCTGATGATAGCCGTCCGCCAAATGATAACGGTCGGTATCCACGTTATAGAACTGGTAGTAAAGGCGTATCGCCTGGGTCTGTTGATAGGTCTGAAGCAGCGGCCGCGAGTCCCATAGGCGAATGTTCTGGATCGTGTCTTGGTTCCTCGCGATCACGTCGGGAGTGAGATCTGCGAGGGCGGGATAGGATGTTTCCTGGATCTTATCCAGCTGGAAGGCCTTCCGTGTGAAGTCGATATAATGTTTCAGGTAGGGCGTCTCGAGCCCCAGCTCGCTCGGCTGCACGACGAATTTCTGATAGATGACGGGAACCATCGACACCCCGACGATCCACAGAGCCACGTACGCCCCGGCTCCCACAGCCAACATTTTAAGGCGCGGACGGAAGAAATTGAGCGCGAGCAGCACGCACGCCACGGCCGAGGCGCCAAACATGATCCAGAGGGCGACCCGGGTCACATGATCCGCCGCATAGCCGGCGCCGTAGACGACGCCCAGAGTGGAGTAGACGAGTTCGTAGTGGTCGAGGTAAAATCCCCATCCAAAATTGGCAACCAGAATAAAGAGAAGCACGGAAAGATGCGACGTGGCGTTGCCGCCGACCGCAATCCTTCCGCTCTCGCTTGCCCGCTGCAATCCTAACAACACGTAGGTCGCAAGGACGACCCCAAGCGTCAAGATCGTCAGCAACGTCAGGCTGCTTTGCAACATAACATAGAAGGGCAGATGAAAGACGTAAAACCCGACATCGACGCCGAAAAGCGGATCGGAAACTCCAAAGGCTCCGCCGTAACGAAAGCGCAGGTAAGTATCCCATTCGGAGTAGAAACCAGCCGCAAAGAACAAAGCGAGGCCGGCGCTGATCACGACGACGGCCGCCATCAACAGCCTGGGAGACAACTCGATATTCGGCTGCATGCTCGCATCGGCTCTGGGTAAAAGAGAGTGTTGCGGCAGCTCGAGCCGCCATGCTTGGCCGTTCCCGCGGAAGGCGGTGCTGTTTTTGGCAGCGTGGCGGAGATTGATCCCGAGGAACAGGAAAGCGAAGACGAAGGCCGAGCAGAACATTACCCACTGAACGGATAGAATCGTCCAGAAGATCCCGGTGTAGTCGAGCTCTCTCATCCACAACCATTTTTCCAGATAACCGGTGACGCCGACCAGAACAGCGAAGAGTAGCATTACAGCAACAAAAATGGCAGACCATCTCCGTTGCGGGACCGCTGTCGCGTTCTCGTTCATCGTTCCACTCCAAATCTGCTTCGATGTACCGTGTTCGGACCAGAGGACGCCGATCCGGGACATCGCTGATTGCGGCAACTTCGAGGCGGCGAGGCGGCGAGTCGCGCAAACTATAATTTTAGCGAGGGGCAGTCGGGTGCAGTAGCCTCGGAATCTACTCAGAGACCACGGGTTCACGTCCTTGCCCGGCGTCGGACGGGAGCCGCTATTGGAAAGCTATTGGAAAGGGCTGAGTAGTTTCCGAGCCTACCTTTGCTGCATCTCTGGCGAATATTGTGGGACTTGGTGGTTGGTGGTCAACGCGTTTCCTTGGCGTCGTGGTTAAGCCGAAGCGCGCTAAACGACCATCGCCGGGCTCGTCCTGAAGGAGGATCAAATGGAAAAAGCAGACACAGTCGTCGCCGTCTTCGCGGATCACAATGCGGCTGAAACGGCCGTGAAAAAGCTGGCCGCCGCCGGCTTCGAGATGAAAAACCTCAGCGTTGTCGGTAAGGGATATCAGACCGACGAAAAAGTCGTCGGCTTCTACAATTCGGGTGACCGGATCAAGTTTTGGGGCACGCGGGGTGCGTTCTGGGGAGGCCTCTGGGGCATGTTCTTCGGCGGGCTGTTCCTGACCATTCCCGTCGTGGGGCATGTCGTCGTGCTTGGATATCTGGCCTCCATGGCGATTTACGGCATCGAGAATGCGATCGTGGTTGGTGGGCTAAGCGCGCTCGGCGCAGCGCTCTACGGCATTGGCGTGCCGAAGGACAGCGTGATCCAATACGAGACCGCGTTGAAGGCAGATAGCTTTCTGGTGATGGCGCACGGCACAGCGGAGGAAGTCGCTCGCGCCAAGACGATCCTCGCTACGGCCAACCCCTCGCGCCTCGATGTACATGCTGGCGTGAAAGTGGTGGAGCCGGCAGGTCATCTCGCCCATGCGGGTGGCTGAATGGTGCATTGGACCTCATTTTGAGATCGTCGGAAGACATAAGGTCGAGTGATGCAACCTAGGCTGTGACGAGGATTCTTACCATCGCCCTCGCGGCGTCCGTGCCGAGGACGCTTGAGCCCGCGATCGTGCTCCAGGGTGGGCGCGATCGGTGACTTTGCCAAGCCTGCGATCATTGATAGCCGGGGGAAACCCGATGAACCCACTCCGCATCCTCGTAGTAGAGGATGACGCCATGATCGCCACGTTATTGGCCGACATGTTCGCAGCGATGGGTCACGACGTTTGCGCGATCGAGGCGACCGAGGCTGGTGCGGTGGCCGCCGCTCTTCGATGCCGGCCAGACGTGATGATCGTCGATGCGCGATTGGGCGAGGGAAGTGGCGTCTCCGCCATGGAGAAGATACTCCGCACTGGGTTTGTTCCGCACGTTTTCATCAGCGGTGATATTTTATCGATCCGAGCGCTTAAGCCGGACGCTGTGGCGATTTAAAAGCCTTTCGATGAATCCGATCTCATTCGGGCCATTCGACGCGCGCTTGGCGCCGGGGCCGCATCTTGAAGGGTCAAGCTGTCCCGGCGCAGCTCTAAACAATGCACCGACGCGAAGGGCACTCGTTCGCAAATAAAATAGTGCGCTGCCAAAGCTAAAGCCCTTCATCGGCAAGACTGATTTCGCGCACGGCAGCTGAGTAGAATCCGAGGCTACCGAAAAGTTGCGACGACCCTTACTTCAGACACCCACGCAACGGCAATCTCATGCGGCGGCGATCGATATTGACGCCGGGTCAAAGCAGCAACGAGGAGACACGGCACATGAAACGCTCGACTCTCGTCAGCTCCGTGGCAGCATGCATTTGTCTTGGTCTTTCCTTCCCGTTGCTCGCAGCCGAGCCACCGGTAGCAGGCACCGCGACGCAACCGGCTTCCAATGCGAAGAACGTCTCCGCTAAGCCCGCGGAGAAGTGCCTTAGCGATCTGCGCGCCTTCGACAATCAGATGGAGAAGGACGGCTTTTGGCTGAGCGGATCTGGCTATGGTTACGGCTATCCAATGGGCGAAGCCGGCTACGGGTACTTTGCAATGGGCAACAACCCAGCGGCGACTGAGGGCGGCTACCGGAACGCGCGGCCGGGCTACGAGCTGCGGACCCTTCTCGCCTCCGCCAACATTCTCGCCCGGCACGGCCAACAGCTGCCATGTGAGGACGTGCTCGCCACGACCCGCGATATCTACAAAGTTTACGTGGCTGACATGCACAGCGGCAAAATGCCGATGGCGGACGTGCAGGGCTGGCGGCGGCTGCAGATCGCCGCCGCGCAACCGGTCACGAGCAAGAACACCTCGCTCCGGTCCGACGAATTGGTCGGTACCGACGTGCGTAATCCGCAGAACGACGCTCTCGGCAGTGTCGAAGACCTCGTGATGAGTCCGCAGGACGGCAAGATCGCCTATCTGGTGATCGCCCGCGGTGGGATTTTCGGGATTGATGAAACATACGTCCCGGTCCCCTGGGACGACTTCAAGATAAGCCCGAACGTGAAGCTGCTGGTGCTCGACACCACCAAGGGCGTTTTGGACGCCGCCCCACGGGTCGACAAGGACCATTTCGCAACGCCCGGCAACTTCGACCAGCAAAGTCAGAAGGTGGATGCTTACTGGAAGACGCACCTCTCGGATAAAGGCAAAGGCTGACTTTATCGGCTCGAGCCCATTGTCAAGTGCCAACGTGAGAGCGAGAGGAGACCGCAATGTTGCGAAATGCGTCAGCGATCAAAGGCTACGCTATTGCGGCAAATGATGGTCGGCTTGGCACGGTGAGCGACTTTCTATTTGACGATACCAGTTGGTTGATTCGTTGGTTGGTCGTCGCCGGCAAAATCGCGACAGCTCGCTACAGCCTTAAACCGTTATCTTTCGGGGTCCTTGGCCGCGAAAACGGCGCCGTCTCTTTGCGTTCTACCCACGGCAGCAATTTTATTGGCGTAGGCCTCAAATGCACGCTGACAATGGGCAGCCGCTTTACCAGCTGTAGTGATCGACGCAAGACGATTGGGTCTGCATATCGCTCGGTTGTCTCCGAGCCTCCACGATGACCCATCAGATCGGCGCGCTCCTCTTCGCGAACATGCTTTGCTTTTAGCGCCGAATTAAATCCATGTCGCATTGAGTGAATGACGAGTGCATCGTCGACGCCCGCTTCTTTGCAAGCCAGAGATATCACAGGCTTAAATTCATCATAGAATTTGTCGCCGAGCGGCGACTTGGTTGTTGGCGAAAATAGGTCTGGAAATGCTATTTTGTAGCCGAGCGCCCGCACGGTGTTGAGGTAGTCGAGGAATCCAAGCCGAAGGATTTCGGGATGCAGAGCGATGAGCCGTTCGGATTGGGGATTTTTATGCGGCGAGTTGAGTTCGTTCGAATGTAGATGTGGGGTATCGGACGCTCGATCACGTCAACAATCTCAAGACCACAAATTTCCTCACGCCGGGCACCGGCGTAATGCAACAGCAGAGCCACGAAATACAGTGCTCGATGAAATATCTGATCACCCGGCTCAAGAGGCTGATCCCACCCGGCGCAGCCAGTGAAGGGCGCCGCTTGAAATATCCGTTCGGCGACCTCGATTGGCAATTTTGGCCGCTGATTCCGAGCCCGGACCTTTTTGGTGGTGGTCCGTAGATCGCGGACTTGAAGATCGCGGTCGATCGGAACGCCTTGCGCGCGCGCATGCGTGAGGAGCTGGCCAAGCGCAGTCAAATGCCGGTTCATGGTGACGCCGCCGACGCCGCGAAACTGCTTGGATTTCTTGGCGGCCACATCGCGAAGCTCGGCAATGCTGCGGCTCGCGTCGTTCTCGGAGCGGCCGTAAAACGTATAGACGTCGAATTTCAGGAATTTAACGAAGGCCGCAAGATGCTCCTGCCGCAATGCGGCGAGGCCGCGGACTGGTGTTTCTTCCCGGAAAAACCTGTCGAGAAGAGCAAAGAGCGAGCGCGCCTGTTTCTCGCTTTTGTTGTCCCAGTGGCCATCCGCGACTTTTGACCGTATTAGTGACTCGCCGATCACACAGACGTTGTCGTCAATGGACGACTGGACGGATGGAGATAATTCAGAAGCGATCGGAGCCGACGGGAAGGATGGGACAGCCGCCGATAGTGGAGGCGAGGGAAGAGGCGCCGGGGCGGTGTCAGCGAGGTCGTGCGCAAGGATTGCGCCGACAAGATCAGCATCCTCGGGATTCCTGCCGTCGTGGCGACGCGCTGATTCAAAGAGGGCGAGCGCGAGGCCGCGGAAGTAGATGTTCTGCACTTGGGCGACATTCATCGATGTCGCAGCCGCGCCCTGACTGGAAAGGAGACGTTCCAGCTTGCCGACCGGCGTCGGCACCATCTGGTTGAGGCGTAGGCGATCGAGATACTCCCCGACAAAGGCAATGGCTTGCTCGTCGAGGCCGGCCTCTCGCATCAGCGCACGATCAATGTCGCGAATCCTCGCGCTGGCGCCCTGGGTTTCGAGGAGGCGGTAAGCCCAGCCGACGATCAGCTCCTGGCGCTGAGCCTCGGTCGGATCATAATCCGGCGACGATTTCTCCGCCGCAGCGATGCGCTCTAGTTTGGCCAAGTGGGTGTCGACGACCGTGCGCAGGAGCGCGGTAATCTGCTGGCGCGTCAGGAAGCGCGCTTGCGGTGACAGCATGATGGACTCGAACGCAACATTGACATAGGCGGCAAGCTTCCGTGCGCAGGCCGGATCGCGGGTGCGCAGGCTCAAAGAAACATGACCTGGATGCTGGGAAAGGACAACTTTTGATCGGCGCCGCCGCCAGTAATACACAGCTTTACGACGAAAGAGGTGAGCAGCCGGGGCCACGGGCAAGCTCCGTGCAACACATGTGTGTCGCAGGGCTGTGCATCAGCTCCCCAGCTGGGGCGATTTCGCTGTGATTTCAGAGCGGTAGGGCGATCTGGCTGGGGAACTAGGATTCGAACCTAGATTAACGGAGTCAGAGTCCGCTGTTCTACCGTTGAACTATTCCCCAACAGCGACCGACCAAACCGGCCGGCTGGCGGGTCGCGTGGTGCCCTGCATCACCGCGTCGCCGCGGCGACCGCGGTGCCCGGCGGCTGGAAGACGACGACGACGTCGCGGGACCCACATCTAGGACATCGCAGCCGAGTTTCCAAGCGCGACAGCGGAAAAGCCCGCCCGCGTGTCCACACCAACGTTTCGACGTCAAGATCCTGGCGAAAAGTGCACGGCCGGCTCGATTTCGCGCTCGGCCCGTCGGCGCGGCCGGACGCGCAGCGCGCCGTCACGCGCCAACCCTGGGACAGTGCGTCTCCGATCGTCTCGATCATCATACTGAGAACAAATAGAGAACATATTGGCTCGGAGTCAATCGGCCAGGAGTGGTGCTTTCGTACGCTGCCGCGAGTCGAGGCCGACCCCGTCTGAAGCGGAAACGGGCCTCGTGTTCGAGGGCGCAGCGCTCGCGGCGTGCTTCAGCTCGCGCCTCGCCGCATCATTTCATGCCTGTTCGGCAACGCCGTGAAGCGCCGCAGCTCTTTCATACCGTCGCCGGAATAAGTAATACTGCGTAAAATCCGAACATACAGCATAAAATAATATAATATTGCTTACGCGTTAGTACATACGATGTATAGATTCACCATGATTTGCGATCAATACTTATCTTCGCCAAGTATTTCGTATATGGCTGCCCGCCGTGGGGGATGTGCAATGACCGCAGACCCGTTTGCTGAACGGCTCGCTCGGGTGCGCCAACGGTTTGTTTCTTCGCTCGAGGGCAAGATCGGTGGCGCCTTCGCCGCGCTGCCGCAATTGTCCGGCGAGGGGCCGCAAGCCGTCGCGACCATCGGCGATGTCGGCCGCGAGATGCACGGCATCGCCGGCGTCGGTCCGACCGTGGGCTTCCCGTTAGCCGGTCAGGCGGCGCGTGCGGTCGAGGAGGTCTTGCGCAAGGCTCAGCTCGAGAGCCGCACGCTCGCGGCCGACGAAATAGTGCTCCTGAAAAATCGACTCGACGAACTGCGCGCGGCGGCGGCGCGCGAGCTGCAATTCTTCCATGTGGATTGACAACGACGCGACGAGGACGGGGTTGGGTATGCGTGCTTTGTTCGGGTTTGGGTTCGGGTTCGCCATCGTTTTGTCGTTTGCACCGCTGCTGGCGGCAACGGTACAATCGCAGACGTCCATCCACGCGCCGATCGCGCCGCCGCGTCCGCGGCTGTCGACCCAGCGTCACCACACGCCGCCGCCGCAGCAGCAATCGCAACCATCGCCGGTAGCCGAGGCGGGGCCGCCGGCGCGTACCGGCGACCTCATCGCCGAGGTGACGCTCGCCGACATCGGCTTCGTCAACGGCCTTCGCTTCGCCAACCTTGGCGGTCACCACGACTTGTTCGTGCCGCTGCCGCAGGACGCCGACGTGGTTGCGAGCGAGCTCGTGCTGGCCTTGGACGACGTCACCGCCTACGACGCGCGGCGCCATCTCGAAGTGCAGGTCAATGACCGCACCGTGGCCGCGATCGCGCTCGACGGCAAGAGCCACGGCCGCATCGTCCACGTTCCGTTGGCCCGGTCCAGGCCCAAAGACGGCTTTCTCAAGCTGTCGTTTCTTTATTCCGGTGCCGTTTCGCCCGATCGTTGTATCGACGTGCGTTATGTCGGCGACAGCGTGATCGTCAGACCCGAGACCGCGGTCGAGGTCGACGTCGGCCCGGTCGCCGCGCTCGATGTCGCATCGACGGCGCGGCTGATGCCGCGGGACGTCGCGGTCGTTCTGCCGAGCCGGCGTGTCACGGCCAACGAGATTGCTTCCGCCGTTACCGTCGCCCGCTCGCTCATCGCCAGCGGCCGGCGCGTGTCGTTTTACCATGGCTTCGACGCGTTGAAGGATCTCGCCAAGCGCGACGAAGCCGGCCGCTGGACCCGCGGCATCGTTCTTGTCGGCCCGCTCGATGAGGCCGCCGGCTACATCGACTTGCCCGCTGGCCAAGATCGCAGGTGCCGTCCAGTCATTCGGCACGTTGGCCGCCGTTCGCGTCGGCGGATTGCCGGCATTGCTCGTCTCCGACAGCAATGCGGTGAGCGCCGGCCGCCTGTTCGCTAGTCCCTTGCTGCCGGCGGTCCGCGGCGTCGCGGCGGCGTCGGTCGGGGAAGCCTCGCCGGTCGCTCTGCCTGCCGATCGCGTGACCTTCGATCAGCTCGCAATCGCGCCGGTCGCCGCCGACGTCTATGGACGCGCCGATCTCGTCGTCGACATCGACACGCGCCGGCTTCCGTCCGGAACGCGGCCCACGCGGCTCTTGCTCAATGTGATGGTCGCGCCCGACGGCGCCGGCGCGAAGGCCGTCGTCAGCGCGTTTGTCAACGAGCGCCTGCTCGGCAGCACGGTCGCCGCCAGTGGCGAGGCCACCCATCTCGATCTTGCCTTGCCGGATGGGCTCGTGGGCACCATCGCCAATGTGAACGTCGTCGTCGAGCGCGAAATCGCCCAAGGCGATTGCCGGTTTGGGCCGCAGGGTTATCCGGCCCAGCTCCTTGGGTCGTCGTCGGTCGTGCTGTCCAGCGCCGACGGCGCGGCACGCGACTTTTCCGATCTCACGCCGCATTTTGCCCATGGCGTCGAACTTATGTTGCCGGCCACGACTGCCGACCGGCCCGTGACCGTGCTCGGCCTTGTCTCGGAGGTGGTGAGCCAACTATCACCCGACACTGCGCCGCTCACCGTCAATCTCACCGCCGGCAGCGGATTGTCCGCACCGGATGCCCCCTTCATTGCCGTCGGCGACTTGCCGCCCGCGGGCGCCGATCCGCGCGTGCGCTTCGATCGCGGCCGCGTCGCCGTCACCGACCGTTCCGGACGCACGCTCCTCGACCTCGGCGGCTTCCTCGGCGGCGCGGTCGCCCAGGTTCTCACCGCCGGCGACTATGCCGGCCTTTGGATCAAGCCGCTGTCCGCGGACGGAGCGGCGCCGGCGCCGAGCGAGCTTCATCTTGGCCACGGCGACGTCGCCTTCATCGATAACAACGGCGTGGCGCTCGCCATGTCGACCGAGCGCGACACGGTGGTACGGATTTCCTACCCGGACCAGGTGTCATGGCTGACCGTCGCCGAGCGCTTCCGCTCCTGGATCATCGCCGGCCTGTGGCTGTGCGCCACCGCTGCCCTGTTGTTCATCCTGCAGCGCATGTTCCGCCGCCGCTCCGCGGGCACGGGCGAGTAGACCATGGCCTTGTCGCCATCAGACCGCACGCTCGGCGACCTTCTGGTCGGCCGCGGGGTCATCACCCTGCCGCAACTCGACGAAGCGGTAGCGCTCGCGGAGCGTTGGAACGTACGGCTCGGCGACGCGCTGCTGTCGCGTAATTGGTTCGATCCGCGTCTCTACTACGAGACTTACGCGCAGAATTTCGATCTGGCTTGCGTCGATTTGATCAAGGAGCCACCCGACCCGGCATTGTTGCTCGCGGCGGACGCCGACTTCTATTCGCGTCAACTGACGATGCCGTGGCGCCGCCGCGACGGCCGCCTCGTCCTCGCGACCGCCGAGCCGGGACCCGAAACCGTGTTGTCTGCACGCGGCCGATGGGGCGCCGATATCGAATTCGTCGTGGCATCGAAGTTCGACATCGTATTTGCGGTGCAGACCGCGTTCGCCGAGGCCCTGTCGCATCGCGCCGTGTTCGAGCTGGCCGAGCTCGATCCGCAAATGTCCGCCCGCACCGTTTTCACCACCGGGCAAATGATCGCGGCCTACGCGGCGCTCACCGTGGTCTTGCTCGGATTAGCGTACGCGCCGCTCGATACGTTGATCGTTCTGAACGTCGCCTTCGCCTTCTTCTATTTCTGCAATTTCATCCTGAAAGGCGTTCTGGTGTCGATCGGCGGCGGCCGCTCGGCGGAGATCGACGAAACCGTCGCGATCGAGGCGCGGGCGTTGCGTGACGAGGATTTGCCGGTATTCACCGTGCTGGTTCCGATGTTTCGCGAGGCCGGGATGCTGCCGCAGCTGGCGCAGGCCCTGCGCAATCTCGACTATCCGCTCGGCAAGCTCGACATCAAGATCGTGCTCGAAGCCGATGATCGCGAAACCGTCGAGGCGGCGCGCGGACTCGGTCTCGAAGGCGTGTTCGAGATCATCGTGGTGCCGCGGTCCGATCCCCAGACCAAGCCGAAGGCCTGCAATTTCGCGCTGCGCTTCGCCCGCGGCGAATATCTGGTCGTCTACGATGCCGAGGATCGACCGGAGCCCGACCAATTGCGCAAGGTGGTGGCGACGTTCCGCCGCTCGCCGCCGAACACCGCGTGCCTGCAATGCCGTCTCAATTACTACAACGTGCGCGAAAACTGGCTCACGCGCATGTTCACGCTCGATTACACGCTTTGGTTCGACCAGGTGCTGCCCGGCCTCGAGCGACTCGGCATGCCGATTCCGCTCGGTGGTACGTCCAATCATTTTCGCATCGACGTCTTGCGCGAGCTGCACGCCTGGGATCCCTTCAACGTCACCGAGGACGCCGATCTCGGTATCCGCATCGGACAGAAGGGCTATCGCGTCGGCGTGGTCGATTCGACCACGTACGAGGAGGCGAGCTGCCGCGTCGGTCAATGGGTGCGGCAGCGTTCGCGGTGGATGAAGGGCTACATGCAGACGCTGCTTGGTTCACACCCGGCAGCCGCTGCAGCTCATCCGCCGCACCGGGCCGCTGGGCTTCATCGGCTTCGTCTTTTTCATCGGCGGCACGGTGCTCGCCGGGCTGCTCAATCCGGTATTCTGGCTGTTCTACGCGATCTGGATCGTCGCCAACACCGCGGATCTCGATCCGTTGTTTCCGCATTCCCTGCTGTTTCTGTGCCTGTTCAATCTGCTCGCGGGCAACGGCGCCTTTCACCTATTTGATCATGTTGGGGCCGATCCGGCGCGGATGGCTGGATTTGATTCCATTCAGCTTCACGTTGTTCGGCTATTGGCTCTTGATCTCCGTCGCGGCCTATAGGGCGCTGTTCCAGCTCATCCGCGATCCATTCTTCTGGGAAAAGACGCAGCACGGATTGTCGCGCCACCCGGGCGCGGAAACCGGCGGCGCCGAAGGCGCACCGGCTGGCGCGCCGAGTGGCGTGCCATGAGCGGCGTGCTGGCCCGGGCACGCGTGATGGACGGCGCCCTGGGCGCGATTCCGGTCGCGTCGCTGGCGTTCGTCGCGATCTTGGCGTTAGCGGCGGTGGCGGTTCGCAGCGGCATCGTCGCCGACGACACGCTGCGGCTTTGGGCCGGGGCGAGCGCGGCCGCCGACGGCCAAGTGCCGATCGGACGCATTGTGGCCGGCTATCCGACTTTGCCTTTCCTCACCACGACGTTCGTCGCCTGGCTTGCGCCGGCCGGGACGCCGGCGCCGGCGCTGGTCGCGGCCGGTCTTTTCGCCTTCATTGCCGCCTTCTGTTTTCGTTCGTTTCGCAAGGTGGGCCTGCCTTATGCGGCGGCCGGCCATCGCGACCGTTTTGATCGTGTTCCATCCGGCGTTGCTGCGAGCCGTCGTCGCCGGGCCGGCCGACATGTTCCTGGCCACCTTTCTCTTGATGTTGTGTCTCTCGCTTTACGCCCTGCGCGCGCGTAGCGGCGCGTCGGAAGTGATGGGGGTCGGGTTGGCGCTGATGGCGCTTGCGTTCTCCCACCCGGTCGGTGCGGCTTTCGCCTTTGCGGCGATGCCGTTCCTCGCCTTTTCCGTCCGACCGATGCTGGTCGCCAATTCCGCAGCGAATGTGGTCGTGGCGTTGCTCTTTCCGACCTTCTTTGTGATCGCCGCCTTCACCTATGTGTCGTGGGTTTTTCCCGGTGACGGCTGGAGCTTCTTTGCGTCGCCGACGCAAAGCCTGTCGCAGTGGACCGCCGCCGCGGGACCGCTATTTCGCAACGGACTTTCCGGCAGTCTCGCGGTCGACGCTAGTGTGGCGATGGCCCTCGCGCTTGCCATCGGCGCGCCGGTGGCGGTCGTTATGTTGGTGCGCGTTTATCGGCGACGCCCGTTGATCGATCCGGCGGCGGTGTTCGTCGCCGCCGCGATTGCCGCCACGGCGATATGCGTTCTCAGCGGTTTTTTCGGCGATCCGACGGCGATCGTGGTGGTTGCGCCGGTGTTGGCCGCGGTCGTCGTCATCCGCGTGCCGGAGGCGCACGAACGCACCGCCCTCGTCATTGCGCTGCTGATACTGGGTTGGATCGGCGGATTTCTCAGTCTTGCCTTGACCGATCCGATCACGATGAATCGTCTTTACGCCGCATTCGATCACCGCTCCAGCGAACGGCTCGATGCCATCGCGGCGGGCGGCGCCTCTACCAACGACGACGGCGTACTGGCCGACACCGATAATGCTCCCGCGTTCGTGCTCGGGCGTGGCGGCGCGCACGGAATTCTCGGCTCCCAGAGCGAGCTGTTCGCGCTCGCCATGCTGTTTGCCCGCATCAACACGCCGTTCGTGGCGGTGCCGGATCCGCAGAGCGCGACCGGCGCGAACGACCGTCTCAACCGGGCCTTTCCCTCGTTGTTCAGCCAGGGCTTAGCCGGTTATCGGATCATATACCAAAATAATACTTGGCGCTTGTTCGCCAAGAATCATGAAGTCACCGTCGGCAACAAGTAAATCTACAGTAATCGTGCTCTGTACGCAAATAAGCTTAAGTAGAAATGCGGGTCAGGATAATGCGGATTATTGTGGTCGATGATTTGGAAGACTCTCGGGACCTGACCGAAGGCGCGCTGTTGTCGGCCGGCTACACCGATATCGTCACCGCGGCCTCCGGCTGGGAGGCGCTCAAGATCCTCGACGTCGGCCGCACGACCGATGAAGCGCCGTCCGTCGACATCGCGTTGCTCGACATCGTCATGCCGGAAATGGACGGCGTCGAAGCTTGTGCGCGTATCCGCAACGATCCGCGCTACGGCGACCTGCCGATCATCATGGTGACGTCGCTCGACGACATGAACTCGCTCGCGAGCGCGTTCGTGGCAGGCGCAACCGATTACGTTACCAAACCGGTCAACCGCATCGAGCTCGTCGCGCGCGTGCGCGCGGCGCTTCGGCTCAAGCAGGAACTCGACCGCCGGAAGGCGCGTGAGCGCGAACTGCTGACTTTTCTGTCAAGCTGGGGCAATCGCGGCGAAGGGGCCTCGGTCGACGAGGCGACGGGTCTGTTCGTCGGCGAGGCGGCCGAGGTCTATCTGCTCCACGGCTTTTCAGATGCGGAGGACGAGCTCTCTGTTTTGGCAGTCAAACTCGACCGCCTCGATAGTTATCGGGACGCCAACGGCGAAGCCGCCACACACAGCGTTCTGGCACAGGTCGCACGCGCCTTGGGCCGGATTCCGGCGACGGTCGGCGCTGTCGCCGCAGCCTATCGCAACGGCATGATCGTGCTTGTGGCGCCGAGTCTTGGTGCCGCCGCGGCACTCGAGTTGGCCAACGCCGTGCATGGCACCGTGCAAAAACTGCGCCTGCCTCATTCGGAAGGCGTCGCGTCCGACTTTGTCTCCGCCAGCGTTGCCGTAGTCACCGGCCAGGCGAAGCGCGACATCGACCGCATCCAGTTGCTCATCCAGGCGATTTCCAAGGTGCAGCAGGCCGCGACGGCCGGCGGCAATCGTGTCGTCGCGATGATGGCCGATGCCGCGCTGCCGAAGCTTGCGGCGCCGATTTCGGAAAACATCATGCTCAATCAGGAGACCGGCGCGGTGGCGTGAATTTTCACCGCGCGGGTTGCGGCTCGGGGAAATGAGGGCGCTGGATTCGGCGCCGTCTAGCGTGGGGTAGGGACCGTGCTGATGCGTTGTGTAGCGTTGGCGTTTGCCGTCTTGAGCGTTCCGTCCGCCGCTTGGGCGGGCGCCTGGACTCTTCCGGAAGGCACCGGGCAATGGATGGCGGGACTCACCGCCACCTCCTCGACGATGTATTTCACCGGCTCAGGCCTTTCGCCGACGCCGCGCTACACCAAAGAGGAGCCGCAGGGGCTGATCGAATACGGCCTCACCGATAACCTCACCGGCGATCTTCATGCCCGGATTGCAGCGCATCGACATCGCCGCGCCGACCAACGCTGAACGCAGCCGGTCTCAATTACACGGAGTTCGGCGCGCGTTATGGATTATATCAAAGTCCGGACTGGGTCGTATCCGCCCAGGGGACGCTGCGCGTACCCGGCACCACCGACATCTCGAACCCGGCTGCGGTCGGCTACACCGATTTTCAATCCGATGTGCGTCTCTTGGTGGGCCACAACTTCAAGATCGACGACGTGCCGGGCTTTTTCGACGTCGAGGCGGCCGAACGCGCGCGCACCGAAGGGTATCCGAGCGAATTTCACTTCGATGCCACGCTCGGCGTCCGCGTACTGCCGAAATGGCTGCTTGCTGGCGCAGAGCTTCAACGTCATGTCGGAGGGCACCGGCCTCTCCATCTTCGGCGGCAGCTACGAATACTACAAGGTCGAGCTGAGCGCGCTCTATACCTTCCTGCCGAAGTGGCAGGTGCAGTTCGGCGGCGTCTCGACTTATGCCGGCCGCAATGCGTTGCAGGAGAACGGCTTCGTCGTCGCTCTCTGGCATCAGTTCTGATCGGCGCGCGGCGGCTGCATTCCGGTTCGATCGCTGTCGCAACGACGCGTCCACGCGCACATAAGAACGTGCTCCGCCGGTTTGCCCTGAACCGTGAAATCGGTATCGGTCAAGCCGCCGGCATCCGGCTGCGTGAACCAACGCCAGATCAGAACGCCGCGGATCGCCGGACGATCGAGCACCGACAGCCAGTCGGCGAGCACCGCGGCCTGGAGCGAGGGATCGGGCGAAGCCGCGCGCTCCTCGGCGCTTTCCCACGGCCGCGCCGCGGCGCCGACGGCCGAGCGCAAGCCGATTTCGCCGACCACGATGGATTTGCCGGTGCGCATCGCCAAGGCGTCGAGATGTGCGGCCGCCGCGTGCATGATTTGCAGCCGGCCGGTGCGGTCGTCGTCAGCGCCGAGCGGCGGGTAAAGCGTGACGCCGATGGTGTCCAGCCGGTGCCAGAACGGCACGGCGTCCGCTTCCTCGACATCGTGCGCCACATAAAGCAGGCGCCCCGGATAGGCCTCGCGGGCGGCGTCTATCAGATCGTTCCATTCCGGCGCTGGCTCGTGAGCGCGAGCTCGGTGCCGATGGCGAGCGCCTCAGCTTTCTCCTCCTTGGCGATTTGCGCGATCCGTTGCAGTTCGCGGCGGTAATTCGCGAACCATTGCCGCCAATCGGCTTCGGATTTCATCGCCACGGTGCCGGCCCAGCTGTCCGGCACCCAGACGTGCGGCTTCACCAGCACGGCAAAGCCGAGCATGTGAGCGTCGCGGATCGCGGTGCGCAGTTCCGCGTCCGACATGTCGGCGCCGCGCTCAATGTCCGGGCTCGCCGGTGACGATTGCCACAGGAAAGGCACGACCGCGATCGCATCCGCGCCAAGCCGCTTGGCTTCGGCGAGCGACGCCTTCGCCGCCGCGCTGCCGAACGGATGGCCGGGCATGGCGATGACGTTGAAGCCATCGAACCGGTCCTGTACGGCGGCATCGAGGTTCGCCGGCTCCGCCCGCACGGCATGACAAGCGAGCGCGACCAGCGCGACCGCGGTCATTGGGCCGAGCGCGCCCAGGCGTCAAATCCGATGCAGCGCCTGCAGGTGACAACACACCAGCGGCGCCAACGTCATGGGATCGAATGGCTTCGCGATCACGCCTTGGGCCCCCAGCGCGATGAAACGCTCGATCTCGCGGGTTTGCGCGCGGGCGGTCATGAACAGAACGGGAATGTCCGCAGTCTGCGCATTCTTGCGCAATTGCGTCAACGTCGCCGGGCCGTCCATGCCGGGCATCATGACGTCCAAAAGGATGATCATGGGCGACCATTCCGCCGCTGCCGCGACCCCCTCCGCACCCGAAGCGCACGCCCTGACCTCGAAGTCGGGGTTGAGGGCCAATGACATATCCACGATCTCGCGGATGTCCGGTTCGTCGTCGACGTGGAGAATGCGGATCGCGTTCATGGGGTCTCCTTTGCGGTTCGCAAAGACCTCAATTTCAAACGGTCGTGCACGGCGGCGACCAAGTCGGTCACGGAGATACAGGCCTTGTTGCGGCTGGGTTCGACTTGCGCCTCGACCTCGAGTCCTGCATGCGCGGAAAATACGATCACCGGGATCGGCTTGCCGTCGGAGCCCCGCAGTTCCGGCAAAAGATCAAGGCCCGAATCCGCGCCCACCGCGGTGTCGAGAATTGCCAGATCGAAGTGTCCCGCCACCAGCGCGCGGCGCGCGTCGTCTATCGACTTGACCGACGCCACATGTGCGGTCGAGCCGAGCGCGTGGGCGACGAGTTCAAGCACCGCGGGATCATCGTCGACGTGCAGGATATCGGGCGGTCCGCTGACGTTGCGCACGCCGGCGCGCTCGATGATCGAGGCCAGCTGATCGAAGTCGACCGGCTTTCTGATCCAATCGAGGATGGCGAGGCCGGAAACCTCGCTGCTCGCTTTGGCCGACGCCTCGTCGGCGCACAAAGCGATGATCGGCGTCTTGTAGATTTGGGGCCGTTCGCGCAGGCGGCGAATGAGCTGCGCGCCGCCATCCGGAATATCGAGGTCGACAACGAACAAGGTGTATGTCGTCGCCTGCGCGCGCGTGATGGCGTCGGCCGGGCTGTGCGCGAAATCGATGTTGAACCCCATCGACCGCAAGCTTTCGCGCAGCGCGAGCGCGACGTCGGGATCGTCCTCGCAGAGCAAGATGCGCGATGCGCGCGAGCTGCCGCCGATGTCGGTCGCGCGCTCGGCGATCTGAGCCCAGTTCGGCAACTCCACGAAAAAAATGGTGCCGCCGTTCGGCGCATCCTCGAACCCGATCGTGCCGCCCAGGCGCAGCACGATCTGTCTGGCGATGCTCAGCCCGAGGCCCGTTCCGCCTTTTTTCCGCTCGGAGGTCGCGTCGGCCTGGGCGAACTTTTCGAAGATGCGCGGCCGAAACTCGTCGGGGATGCCTGGGCCGCGATCGCGAAACGTGATGCGTATGGTCCCGTCGCGGTCTTCGATGCCGACGACCGACCTCGTTGTCCGGCGGCGAGAACTTGATGGCGTTCGAAAGCAGGTTGGTCAGGACCTGTGCCATGCGGTCGGCGTCGACATAGATTTCGCCGGCCGGTGCCGAATCGAACCGCACGCGCACGCCAAAGCCGTCGGCAAAGCCGCGATTGGCGTCGATGGCCTGCTCGACCAGCGCGCGCGCGTCAATGCGTCTGAACTTGAAGACGGTCTGGCCGGACTCGATCTTTTCGATATCGAGAATATCGTTGATGAGGCGGACCAGCCTTTGGCTGTTGCTCTGCGCGATGCGGATGAGCCGTAAGGCGCCTTCCGGCAGCTCGCCGGCGGCGCCGCCGACCAAGAGACCGAGCGAGCCGGCGATCGAGGTGAGGGGCGTGCGCAATTCGTGGCTTACGGTCGATACGAATTCGTCCTTGAGCCGATCCATCCGTTTGCGTTCGCTGATATCGATCACGACGACGAGCACGAACAGACCATCGCGGGCGCGGATCGGATTAAGGCCGATCTCGGCCGGGAACTCGCTGCCGTCGCGCCGGCGTCCGAACAGATTCCAGCCTTCGCCGAAGCGCACCGGTCGCAGGTTATGCGCGAGCGCGGCACGGCGCTGGAGCATATCCGCCGCGCAGCCGCTCCGGCACCAGCATTTCCATGTTTTGGCCGATCAGCTCGTCGCGTTGGTAGCCGAACAGCCGTTCGGTCTCGGTGTTGACGAGCACGATGACCCCGGCGTCGTCGGTCATCACCATGCTGCTGGGACACGATTCCACCGCGAGGCGAAATCGATCCTCGGCGGCACTCTCGGAAAATACGTCGTGCGACAGATTGGAATTGCCGACCATTTTCGAAGCCCGTGTCTGGTCGATGCTGCGGCACGACAAGGAATATTGCGTTAAGAACAAACACGGCCAAATGGAAATCCGGGTAAGTACAAATAACTAGATTTGGCGCGCGGACGCCAAAATAATACCGGCGATGATCATTGTAATACCGTGGAACCGGTTCGGCGCCGACGACGTCGTCGCGCCGAAGTCGGTGCCGTCGCGCTACTCAGCGGGCGGTGCGGCGCGAGAAGCCGAACGTGACGGTCGCGATGCAGAGAATGCTGCACGCCGCGGAAAATAGAAAGACGGCGCGCGGCTCGCCGTGATCCATGAGCATGCCGTAGATCGTCGGCGCGATCGTCGCGCCGATATTGAATCCGGACGATACGAAGCCGAACACGCGGCCGAACGCGCCGGGCGGCGTCGCCGCGCGCACCAGCATGTCGCGTGACGGCGAGGCGATGCCGACGAAGAATCCCGACAGCGACGTCGTCAGCACGAGAGCGGCGGTGGAAAAGCCGATGAAGCCGACCAGCGCGGTCATGACACCGGCGAACAAAAGGCCGAGGCCGGCGACGGCGGCGTGGCGGTCCGTGCGCGCGGCAAGGACGCCGCCGACGAGAACGCCGAGCGCGTTCATCAGAAGGAGGCCCGTCAGTGCCACATTGGCGAGCGTGTCAGGCGTCGAGTACAGCGCGCCGAGCGCCACCACGAGGAAGCTGTTCAATCCTCCCATCACCGAGGTGAGGATGAAGAAGCAAAGGCTGAGAATGATCGGCGTCGAGATGAAGCAATCGCCACCCGGCATCGACAGGACCGTTGCCATCCGCGCGCAGATCGGCGTGGCGCTTGGCGATCGCCTGATCGGCCGGCGTCGGACGCCGGAGCAGAAGCCAGGCCAACACCGCAAAGCCGAACAGCCCGGCGCCGACAAAGGCGCCGCGCCAGCCGAAGCGGCTTTGCATCGCCAACAGCGTCACCGGGCCGACCGCGGAGCCCAAAATGCCGGCGAAGGTGTGAAACGAAAAAATCTGCCCGATCCGGTCGGGCGGGCTGTAGTCGGACAGCAGCGAATAATCGGCCGGATGATAGACGGTGTTGCCGAGGCCGGCGAGCGCGAACATCGCAATGAACACGACGAAAGAATCGACAAGCCCGGCGATCGTGAAAGCGATGGCGCCGACCGCGACGCCGGCGATCAGTACGAAGCGCGCGCCGACGCGATCGACCAAAAAGCCGGCCGGTGTCTGCAGGGTGGCCGAAACGACATTGAACGCGGTGAGCGCCAAGGCCAGCGTGGTGTAGCTCACGCCGTAATCGGCGCGCACGAACGCAAACAGCGGCGCCAGCAGGATCATGTAATAATGGCTCAGGAAGTGGGCGGCGCAGATCGGCCCCACCACCCGGAATTCGCCGAAGCGCCGTGTCGGGATGGCAACCACTTGCGTCATGAGACGGGTATCGAGATGGAGCGTCTCGCACTCCGGCTCATGAACGCGCCGGAGCGTCGCGCAGCGCCTGCCAGATGCGGAACGGCGTCAGCGGCATGTCGAGATGACGGATGCCGCGGTCGGCGAGCGCATCGATGACCGCGTTGGTGACCGAGGTGAGCGATCCCGCGCAGCCGGCTTCGCCGCAGCCCTTGACGCCGAGCACGTTGGTCTTGGCCGGCATCGGGTGATCGGCGAGAACGAAAGACGGCACGTCCGACGCCCGCGGCATCGCATAGTCGAGAAACGATCCGGTGAGCAACTGCCCGTCGCCGTCATACGCCGTCATTTCCATCAGCGCTTGCCCGATTCCTTGCACCACGCCGCCGTGAAGCTGGCCGGCGACGATCATCGGATTGACGACGTTGCCGAAGTCGTTGACGCAGCAATATTTCACCAGCGCGACGGCGCCGGTGTCGGGATCGACCTCGACCTCCGCGATATGGCAGCCATTGGGAAACGTCGCGGCGCCCGGGCCGTCACTGATGTGCGTGACATCGAGCGACTGCGGCGCGTCCGGCGGCAGCTTCAAGTTGCCGCCACGCACCGTCTGCGCCAGCGCGACGATGGAGATGGAGCGGTCGGTGCCGGCGATGACGAACCGGCCGCGATGAAATTCGATGTCGGCGACGGCCGCCTCGAGCACGTGGCTTGCGATCTCTTTGCCTTTTTCCACGACCTTCGCGGCGGCTTCGACGATGGCGGTGCCGCTGTGCATCAACGACTTCGAGCCGCCGCTGCCGCCGCCCATGACGAGGCGGTCGCTGTCGCCTTGCACCAGGATGATTTTCTCGAACGGGACGCCGAGCTGCTGGCTCAGGACCTGGGCGAAGGGCGTCGCGTGGCCCATGCCGAAATCCAGCGTTCCGGTCGTCAGCGTGACCGTGCCGTCATCGTTGAAGGTTATGCCGGCAAGTTCCTTGGCGGGCGGCGCCGTCACTTCCAGAAAATTGCCGACGCCGAGGCCGCGCAATTTGCCGCGCTTGCGGCTTTCGCGCTTGCGGCGGGCGAATCCTTTGGCGTCCGCGAGCTCGAGCGCCTGTTTGGTCAGTGCCGCGAAGTCGCCGCTGTCGTAGGTCACGTCCGAGGCGGTCTTGTATGGCAGATCCTTCGGGCGAATCTGATTACGGCGGCGCAGCGCGATGCGGTCGATGCCCATCTCCGCCGCCGCCGCGTCGATCAGCCGCTCCATGTAATAGTTGCCCTCGGGACGGCCGGCGCCGCGGTAGGGGCCGGTCTGCGACGTGTTCGTGAACACGCACTTCGCCGAAACCTCGATCAGCGGCGTGCGATACATGCCCTGCACGTTCTTCACGGTGTTGAGCGTTCCCGGCATCGGCGCCATCGGCGACAGGAAGGCGCCCATGTCGGCGAAGCTCGTGAAACGCACGGCGAGGAAAGTGCCGTCCGCGGCGAGCGCAAGCTCGCCCATCACCTCGTGGCTGCGGCCATGGCTGTCGGAAACGAAGCTGCCGGATCGCTCGTCGTTCCACTTCACCGGCCGGCCGAGCGCGCGCGCGGCATGCAGCAGGCAGATATATTCGGGAAACACCGCGGCCTTCATGCCGAACGAGCCGCCGACTTGGCCGGTCAGGATGTGCACGTCCTTTTGCTCGACGCCCATCGCTTCGGCGATGTTGGCCCGCATGCCGTTCACGCCCTGCGAACCGACATGCAGGGTGAAGCGCTGGCCGTCATGGGACGCGAGTGCCGCGCGCGGCTCCATGGCGTTGACGACGACGCGGCTGTTGACGAGCTTCAATCGGGTAACGTGCGCGGCTTTGGCGAAGGCCGCGTCGACGGCGTCGGCATTGCCGTAATGATAGTCGAGCGAGAGGTTGCCGGGCACATCGTCATAAAGCTGCGGCGCGCCGGCGCTGGCGGCTTCCTCCGCCGAGGTCACCGCGGGGAGGGCTTCGACGTCCACGATGACGGCCTCGGCCGCATCCTTGGCGGCGATGAGCGTTTCGGCGACGACGAAGGCCACCGGATCGCCGACGAAGCGCACCTTGTCGGTCGCCAACGCCCCGCGCCACGGCTTCTTCATCGGCGAGCCGTCGCGATTCTTGAAGCCGACGATACACTTGAGCGGCCCGTAGGCGCGTCAAATCGGCGGCGGTGTAGACGCCAAGCACGCCGGGCATGGCCCGCGCGGCGGCGGTGTCGATGCCGCGAATGATGCCGTGGGCATTGCGGCTGCGCACCATCACCGCATGGGCCTGACCGGGCACGTTGAAATCGTCGGAATAATGACCCTGCCCGCGCAGCAGCATCGGATCCTCGCTGCGCGGCACCGACTGTCCGACGGCGAATTTCTCCAGCGCCAGCCGCTCGGTCGCGGTCTCGTCCGCCAATTGTTCCGCCTGTGGGCCGGCAGGCTGGTGCAAATTCATGGGGGCAATCCTGCAATACCGAAGGTCGCCGTGATTTAATGGACTTACCGCACCGCGACAAGCTGGGCGCTCGGCATGGCTCTTAAGCAGGGAGAGGGCAGGGTCGGCCAACCGTCGACACAGTATTGCCCTGGCGGCCGTGGCTGATACATTTTGCCGGATTTGAAGTTTTGGACATGGACCGCCGCCGTCGAGTCGCAAGCTCCGGCGCGGCAGGATGGCTTTGGGATGAACGAGGAGGCCCCAAGGGGCGGCCTCGACACCCATCGGGCGCCGCGTCGGCGGCCCCGTTGGGCGCGTCGAACCCCTTACGGCATCCGTCGCGACGGGTTCGATCGCGATGGCGCGCGTTTGCGCGCCGACGCGACCGCCGACGCAACCTATGCGGCGCTCGATCTCGGCACCAACAATTGCCGTCTGCTCATCGCCCGGCCGACGGACGACGGGTTCCGTGTCATCGATGCGTTTTCCCGCATCATCCGGCTCGGCGAGGGGATCGCCAAGTCCGGCCGCATCAGCGAAGCCGCGATCGCGCGGGCGATCGACGCGCTTTTGATCTGTCGCGACAAGATGCGGGCGCGCGGCGTGACGCGGGCCCGGCTCATCGCGACCGAGGCCTGCAGGGCCGCCCAGAACGGCGAAGCGTTCCGCGCCCGCGTCGCCGCGGAAGCAGGGCTTCAGCTCGAGATCATCGATTCGGCAACCGAGGCGCGGCTCGCCGCCTCCGGCTGCACGGAACTCGTCGATCCCTCGGCCGCAGGCGTCATCCTGTTCGACATCGGCGGCGGGTCGTCGGAACTGGTGCGGCTCGGCCGAAGGAACGGCGTCCGGCGCGGGCCGCCGCGACCCGACATCGTCGGCTGGGCGTCGCTGCCGGTCGGCGTCGTCACGCTCGCCGAACGTTACGGCGGCACGGTGGTCCCGCGCGCAGTCTATGACGCGATGGTCGCCGAGGTCGCGACCTTCGTCGAGAACTTCGCCGCCGCGCACCGCGTCGATTTGAGCGGCTTCCACATGCTCGGCACTTCGGGCACGGTGACGACGATCGCCGGCGTCTTTCTCAATCTCAAGCGCTACGATCGGCGCCGGGTCGACGGCTGCTGGCTCTCCGACGGCGAAATATCGGGCGTGGTGACGCAGCTCATGGGCATGAGCTTCGATGAACGCGCGGCCAATCCCTGCATCGGCTCTGATCGCGCCGACCTGGTGCTGGCCGGCTGCGCCATTCTCGATGCGATAAGGCGCGCTTTCCCGTGCACGCGGCTGCGCGTCGCCGATCGCGGCCTGCGCGAAGGCATGCTGGTCGAGATGATGCGCGCTGACGGCGTGTGGGGAGAAGCCTGAGGCGCGATGGCAAAGAAGCTCAAGGACGACAAACAGCGCACCTTGTCGTCGCAGTCCTGGCTCAAGCGCCAGCTCAACGACCCTTATGTGGCGCGCGCCAAGCGCGAGGGGCTGCGCTCGCGCGCGGCCTATAAGCTCGCGGAGATCGACGACAAGTATCATCTGCTCAAGCCCGGCGCGCGCGTCGTCGATCTCGGCGCCGCGCCCGGCGGCTGGAGCGAAATGGCGGTGCGGCGCGTCGGGCCGTCCGGGCGGGTCGTCGCGCTCGACATTCTCGACATGAAGCCGATCGTGGGAGTTGAGTTCCTCAAACTCGATTTTCTCGACGAAGCCGCGCCGGAGCGGCTCAAGGCGCTGCTCGGCGGCAAGGCCGACGTCGTCCTCTCCGACATGGCGGCGAACACTACGGGGCACCGTAAGACCGATCATCTGCGCATCGTGGCGCTGGCCGAGGCCGCGGCGTATTTCGCCCGCGAGGTCCTCGACTCCGGCGGCAGCTTTCTTTGCAAGGTGCTGCAGGGTGGCACCGAGGCGACGCTGCTTGCCGACCTCAAGCGCGATTTCAGCAACGTCAAACACGTCAAGCCGCCGGCGAGCCGTACCGGCTCGGCCGAGCTTTATCTCCTCGCCCGCGGCTTTCGCGGCAAGGTCGCGTGATGCGCTGCCTCTGATTTGAACACGCTGATTACAGAATGGGCTTTAGGCGCCAAGTGTTCCGCACCATGCTGGTAAAGGGTTCGGCGCTGCAGGACGCGCCAGGACCGGCAGGATCAGGAACGCTTATGCCGAACGCGCTTGAAGCGGCCAGAGTGTCTGCGGCTTCGCTTCCCGTCATCGACATTTCGGGATTGACGAGCCGGGACTTTGCGGCGAGAGCGGCCGTCGGCGCCAAGCTGCGCGCCGCCTGTCTCGACAAAGGCTTTTTCTATATCGAGAAATCACGGCATCGCGGAGTCTCTGGTCGAGAGCGTGTTCGCTGAGGCTGCCGCGTTTTTCGCTTTGCCGGCTGAACAAAAGGCGGAAGTCGACAAATCACGATCGCGCGCCAATCGCGGCTATGAGCCGCTGCAGGGACAGACCCTCGAGCCGGGCACGCCGCCGGATCTCAAAGAGGGCTATTACATCGGTCCCGACCACGCGGACGACGACCCGCGGGTCATTGCGGGTATGTTCAATCACGGCGCCAATCAGTGGCCGGCGCAGCTGCCGAACTTCCGTCCGGTGATGCAGGCCTATCGCGACGCCATGCTGGAATTGGCCACCCGGCTGATGACGGGGATCGCGTTGTCGCTCGATGTCGCCGAAGACTATTTCGCCGATTATTGCCGCGACGGCATGGCGACGGTACGACTGCTGCACTATCCGCCGCAGTCCGCGGGCGCCCGGCCCGGACAGAAAGGCGCCGGCGCCCACACCGATTTCGGCGGCCTCACGCTGCTGCGGCAGGACGACGTCGGCGGCCTGCAAGTCTGGGATCAGGCCTCGGACGGTTGGATCCGATGAGCGGGATCGAGGCGGCGAACTGCGCGCGCGCGACGTCGACATCGACCTCGGGCACCATGGCCTTGAGTGCCGTCGCGGCGGCCGTCCTGGTGTCGACCGTGACCGGTCTGATGGCGACGCCGGAAGAGCTGATCGAACTGTCGCGGTCGCTGCGCGCCGGCCGCGCGCGCGAAATGCTGCACATCAGGCTGCCGTTCGCCGTGCCCTATATCTTCAGCGCGCTGAAGATCTCGACGACGCTCGCGGTAATCGGCGCGGTCATCGCCGAATTCGTCGCGGCCGAGCACGGGCTCGGCTTTTTCATCATGTTCTCGACGTCGTTCTTCAAGATCCCGCAGGCGTTCGCCGGTCTCGCGGTGCTGGTCGCGCTCAGCCTCGGCTTTTTCAGGCTTTGCACCCTGGCGCAGCGCTGGTTTGTGCCCTGGTCGCTGCCGAAATCGCAGCGGTGAGGGAAATGCGCTACGCCTGAACTTATAACGCGAAGGGCATGGCCGCTCTCGAGGGAGAAGCAGACATCGCAATTTCGCTGCGCCGTGTCTGCTGTTGACGGATCCACGTTTTCGACAGCATCGACCCTAAGCAGACGTCGCGTGTTTATGGGAACACTTCCGTATAGACCCACTCAACTTCATCGTTGTGCCAACTCTGATCACCTCCCCAGGTGAACCATCGCCATAGTCCGCACCCTGTATCGCCTGGCGGCATGATCCAGAAGATATTATCGGGTCTACCCCAACAGCCAACCAGCGGCGGCAACCCAATCAAACCGGGCGCCTCGTATTTCCGATTCGCGGCGATGACTTCGACGTGCTGTTGAGCGCGGATTTGAACTTCAACTGCGCTGAAATGGATTATCTTTCCTGGAGGTGCGTCCGTCAGGTATTTCGGCCCCGGCCCAAACGGGGCGGCTTTCTGATCTGGAGTTACCCCGAACGCCTCATAAACTATAAAAACGCCCTCGGTCGGCAATTCGACCGGCTCGACTACTGGACAAAAGCCCTCTTTAACAAGAGGCTCCACGCTCAAATGCACAGCTTGCACTCGTTCCGGCGGGCAATCGCCCGGAAGCGTCCATCCGGCGCGATAACGCCGTGTTGGTAGCGCAGCCGTGTAGAATCGCGGGTGCGTCTCGACGAGAATGACTTCCTTGAGTTGGCCAGCAAGTAAGCGGGCATGACATTCCTTCCGGCAATCCGCGTTGACGAGTACGAGAGTTGCAGGCAGCTGCACCTTTCGATTGATGACGGGATGATCGGGGAATTCGCCAAGCGTAAGCAATCCGTGGGAAAGCGATGAGCGCATCAAGCACATAAAGCGCAGCGGCGGTCACCAGGACGGCGATGAAGATCCGCTTGTGTTTGCGCCACAGTTTCAGTCGTACAATTAACCAGCCCGATAGCAGGCCAACGAGCAGAGTTAGCCACACCGGATGGAATAGCAGGATAAAGATCACCCACATTGGTAAGGGGTGAGGCATCGGTGGCGTTGTCATTTCCATGCCTCTTGATTAGTTAGCCATACTTTGCGCTGGCCTACATGAGACGCAGTTACGGGAGGCCGAGAACCTATTGGCTTGTTTGGCCTCGCTCTTGCTTCAGTAGAGGGAGGCATCAGGCACGCCTTCGTGGCCCATCGACCTCAATTTGTGAGTGCCCGGCTAGGGACGCTGGTCCGCCGCGCTTGATCGGGCATTGGCGCCCGGCGAGTTCGGCGCCGGCGTCCGGCGCGAGGCGGGCAAAAATCAAGCCCGACGCGGCGGTCAGCACGCCGACGACGAGAAAGGCCGGCGGGAAATCGAGTGCGGTCATCGCGCTCGGCGTGTTGCAGCGACAGCGTGAGTTCGACCACCAGCGCGCCGACAGCGACGCCGGTCGAGAGCGCCAATTGCTGGCCCACCGAGACGAGGGTGGTGGCGCGGCTGACGAGCCGCGGGTCGATCTCGGCATAGGCGATGGTGTTGATGGCGGTGAATTGCAAGCGAGCGGAAGAAGCCGCCGGCGATCAGAATGACGATCATCGCGGCGAACGGCATGCCCGGAATGAAGCTGGCGCAGGCGGCGAGAAAGGCAGCGCTGATGAGGCTATTGTAGACGAGAACGGGGCGATAGCCGAAGCGGCGCAGCACGCTGGCGACCGCCGCCTTCATGAATATCGAACCGAGCGCGCTGGTGAAGGTGATGAGGCCGGATTGGAACGGCGACAGGTCGAAGCCGATCTGCAGCAGCAGCGGCAGCAGAAACGGCAGCGCGCCGATGCCGAGCCGGAACGTGAAGCCGCCGACAATGCTGGCGCGGAAGGTCGGCAGCTTGAACAGACTGAGATCGAGGATCGGCGCGCTCGCGCGCCGGGCGTGAAAGATGTAGGCGATCGTCGAAACGGCGCCGACGCCGATGAGTGCAGCGACCGCGACAGTCGGCAGAGAATCGAGCCCCATCACCGAAAGTCCGAAGGCGAGACCGCCGATACCCAATCCGGACAGCACGAAGCCGACATAGTCGAACCGATCGGGCCGCTCGGCGCGGATGTCGGGCATGTAGCGGGTGGCCGCGACGATGCCGATGAGGCCGATCGGCACGTTGATGATGAAGATCCAATGCCAGGACGCGTAGGTGGTGATGAAGCCGCCGAGCGGCGGGCCGCAGATCGGGCCGATCAGCGCCGGTATGGTGACCAGCGACATGGCGTTGAGCAGCAGTTTCTTGTCGATGCTGCGCACCAGGATGAGCCGGCCGACCGGCGTCATCATCGCCCCGCCCATGCCCTGGACGACGCGCGCCAGCACGAACTGATCGAGCGAGCGCGACAGCGCGCAGCCGATCGAGCCGAGCACGAACACCAGGATGGCGAGGCGGAACACGTGGCGCGCGCCGAACCGGTCGGCGGTCCAGCCGCTCGCCGGGATGCAGATCGCGAGCGCCAGCAGATAGGACGTCACGGCAAGCTTCAAGCGCCAGCGGGTTGGTGCCGATGGCGCGCGCGATCGCCGGCAGCGAGGTCGCGATCACCGTGGAGTCCATGTTCTCCATGAACAGCGCCACCGCGACGATGAGCGGCACGACACGGTCGTAGGGGCGCGACGGCGTATCCGGCGGCATGTGGCGCTAACGGGCCGCGCCGGAAGCGGACTTGAGCCGTTGCAGGCCGTCGGCCGGCTGCTGGAACGTCGGGTCGATCTCGATCGCCTTGCGGAAGTCGGCGGCGGCGTTGGTGGTATCGCCGAGCCGTTCGCGGATGAGGCCGCGGGTCGAGAACGCAGCTGGCGGAGCGGGCATCGAGCGCGATGGCGCGGTCGGCGTCGGCGAGCGCGTCGACATTCTCGCCGGCGAGATAATGCGCCCAGGCGCGATTGTAGTAGGCGAGCGCGGCATTCGGCGACAGCGCGATCGCATGCGAATAGTCGGCGACGGCGCCGGCGAAATCGAGCCGCTCGCGCTTGGCGTTGCCGCGGTTGATGTAGGCATCGGCGGAGCGCGGATCGAGCGAGATCGCGAGATCGAGATCGGTGATGGCGCGCTCGTTCTCGCCCTTGGCCTGCCAGGCGCTGCCGCGGTTGTTGTAGGCCGCCGCGGTCGGCTTGAGCCTGATCGCCTGATCGTAATCGGCGATGGCGCGGTCGAGGTCGCCCTTGTGGCGCCAGGCGATGCCGCGATTGTAGAGCGCGGCAGCGTAGCTGGGATCGAGCCGCAGCGCTTCGCCGTAATCGGCGATGGCGCGGTCGGTATCGCCGGCATCGTCGAGCGCATTGCCGCGATTATTGTAGGCGATGGCGAATTTCGGATCGAGCCTGATCGCCTCGCCATAGTCGGCGATGGCGCGGGCGAGATCGTGCTTCTGATAGAAGGCGTAGCCGCGCTCGTTGTAGGCGCCGGCGTGCTGCGGGTTGAGCCTGATCGCCTCGGCGAAATCGGCGATGGCGCGGTCGATGTCGCCGTCGCGGCGCAACGCGATGCCGCGATCGTAATAGATGCGGGCATTGTTGGGATTGAGCCGGATCGCCGCGTTGTAATCGGCGATCGCGGCGTTGCGGTCGCCCTTGTCGTCGTAGGCGTTGCCGCGATTGTTGTAGGCTTCCGCGCTCGTCGGGTCGAAGCGGATCGCGGCGTCGAAATCGGCGATGGCGCGGTCGTAGTCGCGCTTCTCGTAGGCGATCAGGCCGCGATTGTCGTAGGCGAGCGCGAACTGCGGCGCGAGCTTGATGGCGCGGTCGAAATCGGCGAGCGCGCGCGTCGCGTCGCCCTTGGCGCGCCAGGCGTCGCCGCGGTTGTTGTAGGCGGCGGCGAGATTGGGGTCGAGGCGGATCGCGGCGTTGTAGTCGGCGATGGCGCGGTCGAATTCGTTCTTGGCGAACCAGGCGATGCCGCGGTTGTTGAAGGCCGCGGCGTTCTTGTAGTCCAATTTGAGCGCCTGGTCGTAATCGGCGATGGCCGCGTCGAGGTCGCCCTTGCGGCGGAAGGCGAGGCCGCGATTGAAGTAGGCGGCGGCATAATTGGGCGACAGGCGGATCGCCTCGTCGTAATCGGCGATGGCGCGGTCGAAGTCGCCCTTTTCGTCGAACGCGTTGCCGCGCGTCATGAACGCGATCGGATCGGCCGGATCGAGCCGGATCGCATCATCGAGGTCGGCGATGGCGCCGTCGAAATCGTGCTGGGCGAAGCGCACGCTGCCGCGGTCGGCAAAGCCGCGGGCGTAATTGGGATCGAGCCTGATCGCCTCCTCGAAATCCTTGAGCGCGCCGGCGAGGTCGCCCTTGGCGCGCAGCGCCATGCCGCGGTCATGGTGGAGGATGGCGAGGTTCGACGCCTGATAGCGGTCCGAAACGATCAGCGCCGTGCAGGCGCTGATTCGCTCGTCGTACCCGGCGCGCGATTGCGCCGTGCAGCGCCGTTCGTCCGCGCTGTCTTGCGCGCGGGCCGCGGTCGCGCCTGCGGCGAAATGGACCACCGCCGCACAGACAGCGAAACGGGCGAGCGATGACATGCGCGGCATGATGGGGCTCACCGGGCCTGATTCGGGCGCAACGTGCGCAGGTATCCCGCTTTCATTCGCTGTTCTTAGGCGTTTCTTGGCGGTCTCATGAGCGTTTTTTGCGGCAACCGCGGCCAATTTACTCCGCTGTGTATCGACAGGCCAAGCCGGTCAACCCATCTATAAATCGTCACGCGGGCATGCTAGGACCCGGCGCCAACCCAAAAGCGGGCCCGTCGAGTCGGATAAACGGGTGGGCGGGGCAAGTGCTCCTCCCGCGCGTGGTTTTTCTTTCTCTACGGAACGTTCGACGCGCCCGCGCAGACAGCCCGCAGGATCGCCGTGAGATCATTGCGGGCGCAAGCGGAGTTGGCGAATGCCGAGAGATATTAGCCGAGAAAAAGCGCCCGAAGGCCTGACCTTCGATGACGTGCTGATCAAGCCAGGTCTGTCGGACGTATTGCCGTCCGACGTTGACGTCCGCTCGCGCATCACGCGCGGCATCACGCTCAATCTTCCGATCGCCGCCTCGGCGATGGACACGGTGACCGAAGCGCATATGGCGATCGCCATGGCGCAGGCCGGCGGCATCGGCGTCATTCATCGCAACCTCGAGCCGGCGGTGCAGGCCGCCCAGGTCCGCCAAGTCAAGAAATACGAGTCCGGCATGGTGGTCAATCCGGTCACCATCCATCCGGACGCGACGCTCGCCGACGCGCTCGCTTTGATGCAGGAGCACCGCATTTCCGGCATTCCGGTGGTCGAGGGCGGCGGCAATGGCAGCGCCGGCAAGCTGGTCGGCATTCTCACCAATCGCGACGTGCGCTTTGCCACCGACAAGCGGCAAAAAGTCTCCGAGCTGATGACCAAGGACCGGCTGATCACGGTGCGCGAGGGGGTGGGCCAGGACGAGGCCAAGCGGCTCCTCCACCATAATCGCATCGAGAAGCTCCTGGTCGTCGACAGCGATTACCGCTGCGTCGGCCTGGTCACCGTGAAGGACATCGAAAAGGCGGTGGCGTACCCCAACGCCTGCAAGGACGAGCAGGGCCGGCTGCGGGTCGCCGCCGCGACCAGCGTCGGCGAAGCAGGTTACGCGCGCAGTGCCGCGCTGATCGAGGCCGGCGTCGACCTCGTCGTGGTCGATACCGCGCACGGCCATTCGACGCGGGTGCTCGAAGCGGTGAGCCGCATCAAGCGGTTCTCGAACGCCGTGCAGGTCGTCGCCGGCAACATCGCCACCGCCGAAGGCGCCAAGGCGCTGATCGACGCCGGCGCCGACGCCATCAAGGTCGGCATCGGGCCGGGCTCGATCTGCACCACCCGTATGGTCGCCGGCGTCGGGGTGCCGCAGCTCACGGCGATCATGGACGCGGTCGAGGCGGCGAAGGCGACCGATACGCCGGTGATCGCCGACGGTGGCATCAAATATTCCGGCGATCTCGCCAAGGCGATCGCCGCCGGCGCCGACTGCGTCATGATCGGCTCGCTGCTGGCCGGTACCGACGAGACGCCGGGCGAGGTCTTTCTGTATCAGGGCCGCTCCTACAAGACCTATCGCGGCATGGGCTCGGTCGGCGCGATGGCGCGCGGCTCGGCCGACCGGTATTTCCAGCAGGAGATCAAGGATGCGCTCAAGCTGGTGCCCGAAGGGGTCGAGGGCCAGGTGCCGTACAAGGGACCGGTCGCCAACGTGCTGCATCAGCTCGCCGGCGGATTGCGCGCCGCGATGGGCTATGTCGGCGCCAAGAACCTCGCCGAGTTCCACGACAAGACCCAGTTCGTCCGCATCACCGGCGCCGGTCTGCGCGAGAGCCACGTCCACGACGTGACCATCACGCGCGAAAGCCCGAACTATCCGACCCCGCAATGAGCGCGATCATGACAGCGCGCTCGGCCGATCCGTTCGCGGCAATCCGCAAGGCGACCCTCGAGCATCGGGCGCGGCACCGCTGCGGCGCCTATCCTTACAGCAATGGTCCGCTGCTCGGCGTTCTGGCGGCGGCTGCGCAGGCGCGGCGGATCTTGGAATTGGGGACGGCGCTCGGCTACACGGCCGTCTCGTTTGCTTCCGGCGCGCCTGATGCAATCGTCGACACGGTCGAGCGCGATCCGGACCACGTGCGGCTCGCCCGCGACCATATCGCCGCGGCCAAGCTCGATCATCGCATCACCGTGCACCAGGGCGACTTCGCCAAGGTGGTGCAGACGCTCGACCCCGGCTACGACGTCGCCTTTTTCGACGGCGGCACGCCGGTGCCGTCGCTGCACACATCATTCTGCGCGACCTGCTTGCGCCCCGGCGGCGTCCTCATCACCGCCAATCTCAATCACGGCGGCACCGCCGACGCGGTATATAAAGCGCTGTTCGACGGCAAATCCTGGCGCAGCGCACTCGTCGACGAAGACGGTGAGACCGCATTGAGCGTGAAGCTGTGACGGCCGGTCGTGGTGTCGTCTCGCATGCAATGAAAGGGTCGCCGCCCGGGGGGATCGATGTCGCTCGCTGCAGTATTGCTGCCGCTGTTCGTTGAAGTCGCTCTGACGTTCGGGCTGCTCATTTGGATGGGGCCGCTGCGGCGCAGCGACCTAGCTTCCGGCGCGGTCAAGCCGAAGGATATCGCATTACGCCAGCCCAATTGGTCGACCCATACGGTGCAGGTCGCGAATTCCTTCTCCAACCAGTTCGAATTGCCCGTCCTGTTTTACGTACTCACGATTCTGGAGTGGGTCACCCACCACGCCGGCGTGCTTTTTGTTGTTCTCGCGTGGATTTTCGTGATCTTCCGTTTGCTGCATGCCTATGTGCATGTGACCAGCAATGTCGTGCGGCTGCGCGGCGCGATGTTCGGTATTGCCGCGCTGGTCCTTATGATCATGTGGGCGATCTATATCGTCCAGGTGTTGACCGGGACCTGAATGTGCAAACCATGCTGCTCGACTTTTGTTCTCGCGCTGCGGCACATTGACGTGCGCGCGGGCCGCATGAGAACGCCGGCATGACGCCCGCCGCTCGTCTTTCCGCCGCCATGGAGGTCATCGCCGACCTCGAGGCGCGGCGCCGGCCGGCGGGGGATGCCCTCAAGGACTGGGGCCTCACGCACCGTTTTGCCGGTTCGTCCGACCGCGCCGCGATTGCCGGGCTCGTCTACGACGCGTTGCGCCGCAAGGCGTCGTCGGCGTGGCTGATGGGGGAAGCCTCGCCGCGCGCCGCCATCCTGGGCATGCTGCGGCGTGAGCGCGGCCTCGACGTGACCGAGATCGCGGCGCTGTGCAGCGGCGCGCGCTTTGCGCCCGCGCCGTTGACCGAGGCGGAGCAGAAAGCGCTGGCGCGCGAAGGGCTCGACGGGGCGCCGCCGGCGGTCGCCGGCGATTACCCGGACTGGCTCGATCCGCATTTGGCGCGCGTCTTCGGTGACGAACGCGCCGCGCAGGGCGCGGCGCTGGCGAGCCGCGCGCCGCTCGATCTGCGCGTCAACACGCTCAAGGCCGAGCGCGAGGAGGTTCGTGCAAAAGCTCGCGCATCTTAGCGCCGAGCCGACGCGGTGGTCGCCGCACGGCTTGCGCATCAAACTCGGCGCCGACGCCAAAAGTCCTGCGATCCATGCCGAGCCGTGCTTCCGCAAAGGCGAGATCGAAATCCAGGACGAAGGCTCACAGCTCGCCGCGCTGTTCGCCCTCGCCAAGCCCGGCGAGCAGGTGCTCGACCTCGCGGCCGGCGCCGGCGGCAAGACGCTGGCGCTTGCCGCCGCGATGGAAAACCGCGGCCAGATCTACGCGACCGACATCGACAAGCGCCAGCTCGCGCCGATCCACGAACGCATCGCTCGTGCCGGCGCCCGCAACATCCAGGTGCGTACGCCGCGCGGGGAGGCAGATGTCATCACCGACTTCGCCGGCCGCATCGATTGCGTGCTGATCGATGCGCCGTGCACCGGTACCGGCACCTGGCGGCGCAGCCCGGACGCCAAATGGCGGGTGCGCCCGGGTGCGCTGGACGGTGCGCGTGAAGCAGCAGGCTATGCTGCTCGATCATGCCGCGGAACTGGTCAAAACCGGCGGACGTATCGTTTACGTCACCTGCTCGGTGCTGGCGGAGGAGAACGGCGACCAAATCCAGGAATTTCTGTCTCGGCGCGAAGATTTCGCGTCGGTGCCGCCGGCCGAAGTCGCCGCGGCGGCCTTGGGCGAGCGGGCGACGCTGTTCTGTCGCGCCGTGCGGCTTTCGGGCGAGGGGCTGTTGATGACGCCGCTGTCAACCGGTACCGACGGCTTCTATGTTGCCGTCATGCGCAAGGGCTAACCTGCCGGTGGACGAGGCGCCGCGACGCTCTTGACCCTTGACCCGCACCGCCGCACATAAACCCATGCAAGCACCCATGCACGACACCATTCTCATCGTCGATTTCGGCTCGCAGGTCACAAAGCTGATCGCGCGCCGCGTGCGCGAACTCAACGTCTATTGCGAGATCGTGCCGTTCCAGAAGGCGGCGGCGGCGCTCGAAGCGATGCGGCCGAAAGGGGTCATTCTCTCCGGGGGCCCCGCTTCGGTACTCGATCCCGATGCGCCGCTGGCGCCGGCGGCGATCTTTACCGCCGGCGTGCCGGTGCTCGGTATCTGCTACGGCGAGCAGGTCATGGCGCACCAGCTCGGCGGCGCCGTCGAAGGCGGCCACAAGCGCGAGTTCGGCCGGGCCGAGGTCGAGGTGACAAAACCCTCGGCGCTGACCGAAGGCGTCTGGCGGGTCGGCGAGCGCTATCCGGTCTGGATGAGCCATGGCGACCGCGTCACCAAGCTGCCGCCCGGCTTCGGCGTGATCGGCATCTCGGCCAACGCGCCGGTCGCCATGATCTCGGATGAGGCGCGCCGCTTCTACGCCACGCAATTCCATCTCGAGGTGATGCATACGCCGCACGGGGCGGCGCTGATCCGCAAATTCGTGCTCGACATTTCCGGCTGCAAGCCCGACTGGACCATGCGGGCGTTCAAGACCGAGGCGATCGAGAAAATCCGCCGCGAAGTCGGCAAAGCCAAGGTGATGTGCGCGCTGTCCGGCGGCGTCGATTCCGCCGTCGCGGCGGTGTTGCTGCACGAGGCGATCGGTCCGCAACTGACCTGCGTCTTCGTCGATCACGGCCTGTTGCGGATGGGCGAAGGCGAACGCGTGGTCGCGTTGTTCCGCGGCGCCTACAACATCCCGCTCGTGCACGTCGCGGCGGAGGATGTTTTTCTCGAGGCGCTCGCCGGCGTCGAGGATCCGGAACAAAAACGCAAGATCATCGGCAAGCTGTTCATCGACGTGTTCGAACAGGAGGCGAAAAAACTCGCATTGCGGCGGCGGCCGAGTTTCTGGCCCAGGGCACGCTCTATCCCGACGTGATCGAGAGCGTCTCGTTCGCCGGCGGCCCGTCGGTGACGATCAAATCGCACCACAATGTCGGCGGGCTGCCCGAGCGCATGAACATGAAGCTCATCGAGCCGCTGCGCGAATTGTTCAAGGACGAGGTGCGCGCGCTCGGCCGCGAGCTAAATCTGCCCGAGGTGTTCGTCGGCCGCCATCCGTTCCCCGGTCCCGGCCTCGCCATCCGCTGCCCCGGACCCGTGACGCGCGAAAAACTCGACATCCTGCGGCTCGCCGACGAAATCTACATCGAGGAAATCCGCCGCGCCGGCCTTTACGACGACATCTGGCAGGCCTTCGCCGTCCTGCTCCCGGTCAAGAGCGTGGGCGTCATGGGCGACGGGCGCACCTACGAGCACGTCCTCGCACTACGCGCCGTTTCCTCGACCGACGGCATGACCGCGGATTTCTATCCCTACGACATGAGCTTCCTCGGTGCGGTCGCGACCCGCATCGTCAACGAGGTCAAGGGGGTCAACCGGGTGGTGTACGACGTGACGAGCAAGCCGCCGGGGACGATCGAGTGGGAGTAGGGGCAGGGCGGCGATAGCGTAGGTTTCGGCGCTCGGAGATGTGACTTCGTGCCTAGTCGAGCGTTGTTCTCGCATATTGACTAGGCGGCTGGCCCACGTGCCGACTGAAGGCCGTGCTGAACGCACTGGCAGATCCATAGCCGACGCGCCTCGCGACTTCGTCGAGCGCAATTTCCTGCGTGCGAAGCAGATCCTTGGCGATGGTCATGCGCCAGGCCAGCAGGTAGTCCATGGGCGACATGCCCATCGCACGGTGGAAGCGGTCGAAGAACGCTGATCGGGAAAGTGCGGCCGTCTTTGCGAGTTGCGCCGCGGTCCAGACGTGTGCGGGATCGCCGTGCATCTGCCGGATCGCTATTGCCAATCGCGCGTCACTTAACCCACGCAGCAGTCCCACGCGTGCGTCATCCGTCTGCATCGTTCGCAGGGCTTGAACCAGCAATACTTCTACCAGCCGTGAGAGGATGAGGTCGCGGCCTGGGCGCTGCTCGTTCGCCTCCTCGCACACGAGCCGCACGAGGGTGGAAAGTTGCTTGACGCCGCGCACGTGCACCAGCGTCGGCAGAAGCGACACCAGCAATCCTGCATCGGGCGAGTCGCACGCGAAGTAGCCCCCGAGCAAGCGCACGTCGGGCGTACCGCCCGGCGACCCGTGGCGAACTTCATCGGTCGGCGCCGGCGCTGTCTTCGGGTCGATGAACGTTGGCGTCACCGGCTCAAAGCCTGACATCGTAAAGCCGGGTGTGGTCGGCAACAGCACGAAGTCCCCAGCCTCGAGCGTGAGCGCCTCCTGGCCATCCACGGCCAGTCGACAACGGCCATCGAGCACGATGCAGAAGCTCGGCTGGCCGAAATCAGAGTAGCGCACACCCCACCGACCGGCGCCGCTGATGATCTTCGAGAACACGGTGCGCGGCCGTAGCAGCGCGATGATGTCCGACAGGGGATCGACCATTTCTGGACTTCTACGAATGAAATCTGGACGATCAATCGTAGATCATCGCGATCCCGTCTACCATCTCTCCGTTGCTGACACCAACGAGAGAAGACTCATGAAAACTGTACTCATCACGGGATGTTCCTCCGGTTACGGCCTTGCGATCGCCCGGCATTTCCACGCGCAAGGCTGGAACGTTATCGCCACCATGCGCTCGCCGCGCGAAGACGTTTTGCCGAGGTCCGAGCGGCTGCAGGTCCTGCCGCTCGATGTCACCAAGCCCGAAAGCATCGCAGCCGCGCTGGAGCGCAGCGGCCCAATCGACGTCCTCGTCAACAACGCCGGTATCGGCCTGATGGCTGCCCTTGAAGCCACGCCGATGGCCAAAGCGCGGTCGATATTTGAGACCAACACCTTCGGCGTGATGGCCATGACGCAGGCCGTACTGCCCCAGTTCCGCGCCCGTAGATCGGGTGTGGTGGTCAACGTGACGTCGAGCGTGACTTTGGCGCCAATGCCACTCGTGTCGGTCTACACCGCGAGCAAGACCGCGATCGACGGCTTCACCGCGTCGCTCGCGCACGAACTTCAGGCCTTCGACGTGCGCGTAAAACTGGTCGAGCCGGGCTACGGCCCGACCACGCGATTCACACAAAACTCGGACTTAGGCCTCGAGGATGCGATACCCGCGCCGTACATGCCTTTTGCGGCTCCGATCCTTGCATCATTCGCCCAGCCGGCTGCGGTGACCACAGAAGACGACGTCGCCGAAGCAGTGTGGCGCGCCGCGAACGATCTGTCGGGACAACTTCACTATCCGGCGGGTCCTGACTCAGTGGCACTGGCGAGCCAACGGTTCGGCGACCAAGCCCATGTCACGGTGCCCGCCTTCAATGCGCGAGGATCCATGCCATGAACCTGCATCTCGAGGAGTTGGGTCGCGCTCGTGATCGGACCAATCTAGCTTATCGACCCAGCAACATCGCCACCCTCGACGCGAGAAGTTTAACGATGAGGCTGGGAGGATAGCCCCGGTAGCTTGGCGCGTCGTCGGGAAGAACAACACCATCCGACTTGAACTTCGTGCAAATCCGCAACTGCAGTGGCGGGAGCTCTCCGTGAAATCGCGCTCTGTACACCGAGACCCAGTGCGGACCCCTATCGAAATTCACGAACATCGCTGAATTGCAGCACGCGGCGACAACCCTGTTTGTGGCCGAAGTTTCCTTGAGCTTATAACTCCTCAGCAATTCGGCTCCCTGGGAGCGCTCAATGCGGTCTTTTCGATAGAGGATGTATGCTGCGCCGCCATCTGGGTCGCGTACCGCATAGGCATTTGATAAGGCTTCGATCTGATCAGCTCCCTTCTGGCAGTCGTCGCAATAGCAGACACTGCTCACGATCGGCTTGCCGAACGCATTGAGTTCGACTCCGCCGCAAGAGCACGTTGCCGTCATAATGGGCGAGCGTGTCATCTACCGGTGATCACCATGCGATTGCCGACCAAGGCGCGCCAGCGGGATACGGCTCGCTTTTGATGGGGTCAAGGGGCCAACCGCGTGGTCTTTGATGTGACGATTAAGCCGCCGAGGACGATCAGTGGGGGGCTCTCACCAAACACCCGGAAATAGCCTCCATCGTACCCGGCGGGAATAGTCTTCGTAGCCCGCAAGCTCGGCCCGCAGCAGCCGATCTTCCCATGAGGTTCGCAAGACCAGCAACGCTGAGGCGAACGCAGCCGGTGTAAGGGCCCAGAACGATCTCAGCGACAGCGCTATGCCGAAGAACAGCAATAGCGCCGAGCTATAGCCTGGGTGGCGAACGAACCGGTACGGGCCGGTGTCGATCACCCGCTGATGTCGTTCGGTTTGGATCCTGACGCCGGGTTCAAAAAATGGGTTCACCGCTTGAGCCCAACAGGTCCCCGCAATCCCCGCCAGTAAGGCAACATAGCCCAATCCGACGAGCCAATGTGGCGCGGCGGACCAATGGAAGCGCCCGGCGTCGAGGGCGCCGATCGGCACGATTGCAACTATCGCCGGAAAAATAGCCGCGAGCAGCGCTTTGTCCCATCCCTTGGTTCCCGGTTGCAACCGGCTTCGCGCGCGGTAGATGATCGGATTGACCCGAACAAGGACGAGAGTCGAGAGACCGAAAGCCAGCAACACCACAACGAGGAATATCCAACCGGGCCACCAACGGATCGAACCCGCCGGCAGGAATATCAGCGCCAACAATGAGAGCGGTAAGCCGATGGCATAGCCGAGCGCCTTGCCCCGAGACATCGACTTCGGCTCCTGAGGATCTGTCAATTCGTGCTCCAAGGATGGCAGTTCAAAGACTGTGGTTAGCGCTGTCACAGTCTGCTTGCACGCCGGCGCGGCGCTCCTTGTCCATCGACTGACTTATTTCCTCAACGAAAGCACATAGGCGGCGATGTCGTCGATCGCGCGGCGGCTTAAGCCCAGCTTTGCCATCTTCGGATGCGGATCATTCAAAAGGTAGGCGAGGTGATCTGCATTGAACGTTTGGGATTGCGCAATCTCGGAAAACGGCGGGGCCCCTCGGCTCGGCGTCTTCTGCTCGGGCGAGACGAGATGGCACGACGAGCACCAGTTATCCGCCAGGCGGAGGCCGCGCGCTGCGCTGCCCGCGTGAAGGGACTCGGCGTTTTGGGCGTATTCCGAAATCGTCGGGAGCAAACATGCCGTGACGGCAAGGGCGAGGATTTTGGAAACGCGCATGGAGTCTCTGTCAGTTCTTCCCGGGAGGCCGCATTGTAGGCTGGCACGCGATTCCTGGCTAGGGACACGTACGGATTTACCCGGTGCCAGTCCGCCTCGCACCGATAAGGCTTGCGGTTCGCCGACGACCGGCCGTAATTGGAACAGCGTGTTGAAATCGCCGACATGATTGAGGCGCGTGCGCCGCCGCAATCATCGAGGGAAGAACAGCCTTGCCCATCACCATCTACGGCATCAAGAACTGCGACACGATGAAGAAAGCGCGCGCTTGGCTCGACAAGCACGGCGTCGACTATTCATTCCACGACTACAAGGCCGCCGGCATCGAGCGCGAGCGGCTGGAGCGGTGGTGCAAGAAGGCGGGGTGGGAAACGCTGCTCAACCGCGCCGGCACGACGTTCCGCAAGCTTCCCGACAAGGACAAGGCCGGGCTCGATGCCGACAAGGCGATCGCGCTGATGCTGGAGCAGCCGTCCATGATCAAGCGGCCGGTGCTCGAACTCGGCGGCGGCAAACTGGTGGTCGGATTTACGCCGGAGAATTACAGCGCGGCGGTTCCGGCGTAATTGTCGGGTTCGTCGCGCTACGACGCGAGACCCGGACGCTCGATCAGCGCCATCAGCGTGCCGGTCATGGTCGCGATCAGCCGCTCCTCGGCGCCGGCTTCCAGCGCGAACGCCTGCGCTTCGCACACCGTCAAGGTCCGCCCCGGCTTGACCACGTGGGCGCGAAACAGAAAGCGTTCGCCCTTGGCGGGGGCGAGCAGGTTGGTCTTGAACTCGACGGTGAGGACCTCGGCGTTCGCTGGCATCAGCGAGAACGCCGCATAGCCGCAGGCGCTGTCCAACGCCGTCGTGATGATGCCGGCATGAATAAAGCCGTGCTGCTGGGTGTAGGCGGGCCCGTAGGGCATGGCGAGCTCGATCTTGCCGGGATCGAGCCGCGCGATTGCGATGCCGAGGCTCTCCATGGCGCGTTGCCGGGCGAAGCTCGCCCGGACGCGCTGATCGAAGTTCGGATCTTTCGGCTGGAAATGCACGATGGCCCCCATCATCGACTCACAATAATCGAAAAGTGAGCCGCGGATGAAGGCCTTCGTATCACCGCCTGCGCCGTAGCCGCGACGCGTTCACTTCTTGGCTTTCAGGCTGTGCATGAAGACGCGTTCCTCGGGCTGCAGGCGGACGATCTCGGTGAACGCGCCGATCATCGCCGTGGTGTCGAAATAGGCAAACCGCGTTTCGTTGTGCCGGCCGGCTTGGACCAGGGGGAAGCCCTGGGCTTCCAGGTCCCTGACGCCTTGCGCGTAATCCTGGACCTCGATGCCGTAATGGTGCATGCCGCCTTGCGGGTTGTGGTCGAGGAATTTCGAATAGGTGCTGACGCCGGCAATCGGCAGGATCAACTCGATCTGCGTGTCGCCGCACCAGCCGAAGGCGAGATTGAGCTTCAGCGGCGCCGGCTTGCCCAGATAGGTCTCGTCCTCGAGGCCCGGGTCTTCGAGAAACAGAAATTCGGGCACGCCGAGCTTGTCCTTGAAGAAGGCCATCGCCTTGTGAATGTCGGGCACGACGAAGCCGATTTGAAATACGTTTTGCGCCAGCGTGGTCATTTTCGTTCTCTCCCTTCGATCGTTGTTCATGGTTGATACGATTGAGTTAGCTACCAGGCGGTGGTGCCGCCGTCGACGGCGATGTCGGCGCCGGTGACGAACGAGCTTTCGTCGGAGGCGAGAAACAGCGCGGCGGGCGCCACCTCTTCCGGCTTGCCGACCCGGCCCAGCATCAGTTTATCCATCATCGGTCCGAGAAAATTCGGGTCCTTCAACTGCTCGCGCGTGGCGCCGGTTGCGATCAAGCCCGGCGAGATGGTGTTGGCGCGGATGTTGTGCTTGCCGCCTTCCATCGCGAGTTGGCGCGTCATGGCGAGGACGCCGCCTTTGGCGGCGGTGTGGGCGATGCCGGGCAGCGCCTTGTAGGCGACCTTGGCCGAGGTCGACGCGACATTGATGATCGAACCGCCGCCGCGCGCGATCAGATGCGGCCAAACGGTCTTGCAGAAACGGAACACGATCAACAGCTCCTCCTCGATCGTGCGGGCGAATTCCTCGAACGTGAATTGATCCATCCAGCCGAAATAGGCGGTCGCCGCGTTATTGTACACGACGTCGATCCCGCCATAGGTTTTCAAGGCGAGCGCCACCAGTGCATCGCACCGCTCCTGTTTGGTCAGGTCGGCCGGCTGCAATGAAACCATCTGACCGCCGGCTTGCCGCGCCTCCTGCAGCGTCGCTTCGGCGCTCTCGGCATTGATGTCGCAACCGACGACTTTGGCGCCCTCGGCGCAGAACAGCAGCGCGGCGGCGCGTCCCATGCCGCTGCCGGTGCCGGTGATGATGCAGATCTTGTCCTTAAGGCGTCCTGTCATGTCGTTATTCCTTTATCGCATGTTCATTTATGGTCAGCCGCGGCGCCCGCGACTGCCGATCGTGTAGATCGCCGCGGCGATGATGAGCACCACGCCTTCGATCACGCCCTGGTAGCTGGTGCCGAGGCCGAGGATGTCGAAGCCGTTGACGAGGCTGTAGAGCACGATCGCGCCGGTGACCGATTTGAGAACGCTGCCCGACCCGCCGAACAGCGACGTTCCGCCGAGGATCGCCGCGGTGATCACCGTCAGTTCCATGCCCGACATGGCGTTCGGCAGCACCGCGCCCAGCCGTGCCGCGAACAAAAGGCCGACAAAAGACGCAGCCAAGGCCGTTCAGCGCGAACGGGACCACGCGATAACGGTTGATGCCGATGCCGAGAAGCCGCGCCGCTTCGGGGTTGGCGCCGACCGCCTGCAGGCGACGGCCGATCATGGTGTAGCGCGTCACGCACCAGGCGATCGCGGTGACGGCGGCCATGTAATAGACGGGCTTCGCCAGCGGCCACGACGCGTCGAAGAAATAACCGGCGACGAGAAGGACGACCGTGGCCGCGGCACAGCTCAAGGCGATCGTGCGTTTTTGCCGCCGCCACGACAGCACGCCGGCGATCAGGGCGACCGCGGCGGCGCACCACAACAGGTTCGGCGCCTGCCAGAACCCGTTCTCGATCCATTTCAGCGGCGCGACCGCTTCGCGATCGCTCGCGGAAGCGGTGCGTCCGCCGGTGATGATCAAGAGAACGCCGCGCAGCGCGGTCATGGTGGCGAGCGTCACGATGAAGGCGTTGATGCCGAGCCCTTGCACAATGGCGCCGTTGACGAGCCCGATGGCCGCGCCGGCGAGGAGCGCGACTGCCATGGCCGGATAGATGCCGATCGTGTCGCTGAGCAACAGCACGCTGGCGGCGGAGATCGCGGCCGTAGCGGCGACCGAGAGGTCGAAATTGCCGCTGATCAGAACGAGCGTCATCGGCACGGCAATGATGGCGACGAAGGAGGCCTGATAGAGAATGTTGGCGAGATTGGCCGGGTCGAGGAAATTCTGTTCGCCGGCAACGATGGTGCAGACGGTGAGGACGAGCCAGACCAGCGCCAAAGCGTAATAGATGCCGGCGGCGCTGAGCGAGAAGCCCTGCAGGCCGGCCCATCGGCGGGAGGCGGGTTTGGTCGACGACGCTTGCGTCAGCTCAGCCATGCCATGCGCTCAATTCAACAGCCCGCCCGCGAGCGCCATCAGCTCGTGCTCGGTGGTATCGCTCGACCGGCGCTCGGCGATGATGCGCCCCTCGAATACGATGAGCACGCGATCGCACATCGTCAGCAATTCGTCGAAATCGGAGATCGCCACCAACACCGCGGCGCCGTTGGCCGCGAGGTCGACGACGGCGCGGCGAATGTCGGCCTTGGCGCCGATATCGACGCCCGCGGTGGGCTCGTCCAACAGCAGAACGCGACACTCTGCAGCGAGCGCGCGGCCGAGCGCGATCTTTTGCGCATTGCCGCCGCTCAACTCGGCGACGGCGATATCGGTGTTCGCCGCAACGACGGAGAATGTTGCAACGATCCGGTCGGCGCGGCGCTGCTCCAGCGATCGTACCGGGAAAAGTTTCGCGGCGCAGATGTCGGCTGGATTCGGCAGACTGGCGTTCCACAAAATCGACTGCGCAGTGAACAGCGCCTGGCGCAGCCGGTCCTCGGGAACCAGCACGATCCCGGCCGCGATCGAAGCGGCAATGCTGCGGCGGACCGGCTGGCCGCCGACCGCGACCGAGCCCGTGGCTTTTGCATCCGCGCCGAAGATCGCGTGCAGGATTTCACTGCGCCCCGAGCCGAGAAGGCCGGCCAACCCCACGATCTCGCCGGGTCGGATCGCAAGATCGGCGCCCGCGATCCGCCCGGGCGACGACAGGCCGCTGACGGTGAGAGCGGGCTCGGTGTGTTCCGCGGGCGGCGACCGTTCGACATGGCCGAACGCCGTCTCGCGGCCGACGATGGCGGTAATCAAATTCTGTTCGTCGATGGCCGCCCGCGGTTCGTTCAGAACGGTAACCCCGTCGCGCAGCACCGTGACGTTTTGGCAAAGCTCCAGCACGTCGTCGAGAAAGTGCGAAATGAACAGGATCGACGTGCCTTGCGTGTCCCGCAGCCGGCGGATGGTGTCGAACACCAAGGCCCGCTCGGTGTCCGACAGCGAAGCCGTGGGCTCATCCATGATCAACAGACGGGCTTGCGCCGCAAGCGCCTGCAGGATCGAAACCATCTGGCGGCGCCCGATCGGCAGTTCCTCGACGATGGTATCAGGGTCGATGTCGTAGCCGAGCGTTTCGATGAGACCATCGAAACGACGACGTTCCAAGTCGGAGTTCCGCCACCGACGAGGCGAGGCAAGAAATACGTTTTCACGCACCGACAACGTTCCCGCCAATGGAATATGCTGGTGAATGGTGGCGATGCCCGCCGCGGCGGCGTCCGCGGGCCGGCGCCAGGCGCAGCTTTCGCCGCGCCAGACGATGTCACCGCCGGACGCCGCGATAGCGCCGGAAAGAATTTTGATCAGCGTCGATTTGCCGGCGCCGTTCGCGCCGACCAGGCCGTGAATGGTGGCGCCGGCAACATCGAAGCTCGCATTTCGCAATGCGGTGGTCCCGTTCGGATAGACTTTCTCGATGCGTCTGACCGACAGGACCGGTTCCTGATCCGCCAAGGCAACGTCCTTTAGAATTGGGGCGGGCAGGTGTCGACGTTGTCCTTCCGCACGGTGTCCCATTTGTAGGTGAGGAAGCGGTCAGCCGGCAGCTTCTTGGTGCGGACATAGTTGATGACCGCGGCGGTCGCCTGATAGCCGCTGGTTTCCGGATTGGCGCAGGTCGTCACGATCGGCTCGCCTTCGCGGATCAGAGCCTCGACGCTCTTGGATGCGTCCATCGTGTAGATCTTCGCTTTCGATTTGGCTGCCTTGATCGCCGGCAGGCACCCCTGCGCCATCGCCTGGTCGTGCGAAAAGATGATGGTGATGTCGGGATGCGCCTGCAGCGCGTCCTGGCAAATTTGGTGCGCGCGTTCCGGGTCCCAGTTGCCGGCTTGCTTGGCGACGATTTCGAACGGCTTGCCGGATTCCTTCAGCGCCTTTTCGAAACCTTGAGTGCGAAACAATACTGCGGCGAAGCCGGGCAGGCCCTCGACGATGGCGATCTTGGCCCCGCTCGGGTTGTCGGCCACGGCGATTTTGCCGACGGCGTAGGCTTGGTCGTTGTCGTTGCGGTCGGCGTAGGCGACCAGGTTCGGATAGACCCATGGCTGCTGATGCTTCTTGGGATCGCCCACGAACACGCCCATCGAGGCGATTGGGATTCCGGCGGCCTTGGCCTTGTCCGCCCAATCCTGCGCGGCGATGCTGTCGCCCGGGTCCATGACGATGCCGTCAACGTGTTGCGCGATCAGCTTGTCGATGTCGTTGGCTTGGGTCAGCGTCGAAAGATGGGAATCGAGATCGATGGTCTTGGCGCCGAGTTCCTTGGCCGCCTTCAGCTCGCCGTTCTCCAGCGCGACCGCGTAGGGAAAGCCGAGGCTTTGGTGGGACACCCCGATTGTCAGCGGCTTGTCGGCCGCAAAGCCCGATGACGTCAGCGCGAACAGTGTCGCCGCTCCGGCCAAAGCAATTGTGAATCCAAGAGATTTCCTCATGGCGCCGTCCTCCCTGTGCTCATCGCGACCTTGAACGGCCGCACTTCGCCCGAACTATGGGCTTCCCGCCCTCATCGGCTGAGTGTACCAGTGTGCACGGGATCGCAGATGTAAACAACCCTCCGTGAGTAGTGGGAGTGGGCAGGATGCTCGCGAGCCGATTAGTTGGGCGAAAATCGCAATCTGGCCAGCGTGGTCGCCGAATTGTTTAATGGCGTGTCTGCCAAACGGGGCTGCTCGATGTCGGAGCCGATAATGCTACTCGACGCGACGGAAGGTTCGGCGCGATCCACGGTCAAGTCCGCCGATCGCGTGCTCACCCTGTTCGAGCTGCTTGGGCGTTCCGGGCGGGAAATGTCGCACGCCGAAATCGCCGAGGTTCTAGGCATCCCCAAAAGCAGCCTGAGCCAATTGCTGCGCAACCTGGTCGGGCGCGGCTGGCTGGCTTACGCGGCCGAGAGCAAGGGCTATACGCTCGGCGGCGCCATCATCGGCATCGCGCGCTCCGCCGCCCAGCGACACGATGCGGTTGGCCTGAGCCGGCCGATCCTGGGCGAACTGACCGCGGCGACGCACGAGACCTCGGCATTCAACGTCTTGTCGGGGGATCTGGCCGAGACGGTCGCGACCGTGCTCGGCGGCGAGACCTTGCTGGCGGTGATGCGGCTCGGGCAGCGCGCCCCACTCTATACGACCTCCTACGGCAAGGTGCTGCTGGCGCATCTGCCCGCGGACATGCTGGAGGATTATTTCGCGCGGGTCGATCTCGTCGCGCAGACCACAAAGACCATCTGCTCAGTCGATGAACTGCGCCTTCAGCTCGAGAGCGGTCAGGCGCGACGGCATTGCTTATTCGTTCGAAGAACAGGTCGTCGGCATTGTCGGCACTGCCGGTCCGGTATTTGGACCGGGCGGCGATGTGGTCGGCGCTATCAGCGTCGCGAGCCCCGCTCTGCGTTATGATAAAAACAGCGGGATGCAGATTACGGAGGCGGTCGTGCATGCGGTAAAGAAGCTGTCGCAGCAGCTTCGCCACCTCGACATGCCGGCGGCGCCGCGGGCCGACAAAAGTACGTTATCCGGCCTGATATCCGCCACGCCGCCGGCCGCGGGCGCGATTACACGTCCGTTAGCCGCAAGCTTGAAATCATTTTCCCGCCACCAAACGACCACGCCGCGCCACCAAGCGACCACGCTTTTTCCGAAGAGGTCGGGCTTGCTCCGCTGAACGAATCGGCAAAGAGCGCGCTGATGGGGCCGCTCATCGCCACCGCTCGGGGGTGAGCGGGGTTCGCCGACGAGGCTGGAGGTCGACATGACATTGCGCGCGCCCGCCGGCGGCTTTGTGCTCGCCGCCGCTACCGCCGTTTCCATCTGTTCCGCCGTCGCCGCCGATCTGCCGGTGCCGACGAAATCGCCCGAGCCGGTGGCGCCGGTCGCCTATGCGCCGGCGGCGATCTACAACTGGACCGGTTTTTACCTCGGCGGTCACGTCGGCGGCGGCTTCGCCAATTCCTCCTGGAGCGATCCATTCTCCGGAGCGAACAACAACTTCAACAGCAGCGGATTCCTCGGCGGCGCGCAGGTCGGCGCCAACGTCCAGTTCAACGCGCTCGTGCTCGGCGTCGAAGGCGATTTCAGCTATACCGGCCTCGGCATGAACGGCAGCGGCATCAACTTGATCGGCAACGGCATCAACACCGACATCAATTGGACCTCGACCGTGACCGGCCGCGTCGGCGCCGCGTTCGACCGGCTGTTGGTCTACGGCAAGGGCGGCGTCGCCTTCGCGCAGGACCAGAGCAGTTTCACCGACGTGTTCGGCAACGGCGCGAGCTCGACCTTCATGCGCACCGGCTGGACCGTCGGCGCCGGTCTTGAATACGGGCTGAGCAAGAACTGGTCGGCCAAGATCGAATACGATTATCTCAGCTTCGGCTCGCAATCGCTCAACTTCGCGACGCCGACGACGCCGTCCTATAGTTCGAACGCCAGTTTGGGCCTGCAGGAAGTCAAGGCGGGACTGAACTTCCGTTTCGGCCCTTGAGCGGCTCTGATTGCGACGTGGTGGTTTGACGCCGGGCGGTCGGCGCGGTCATTGACAAGCGCGGCGCGCTGGTCATGATCGCGCCCGACATTGCCGGACGGATCGCCGCGCGCCCCCGGGTGCCAGTCTCAAACCTGCCAGTCTCAACTCCAGAATGATGTGGCCGCGCCATGGGCCTTGCCATCGAAGTCGTCGGGCTCATTGTGTTTCTCGGCGCGCATGTTTTCGTCAGCCTGCGCGGCCGGCGCGAGGCCTTGATCGCCGCCATCGGCACCGGCCCGTACAAAGGCCTGTTCTCCCTCGTCGCGATCGTCGGTCTCGTCCTCATCGGCTATGGCTTCGCCCGCTACCGTGCCGAGGGGCTCATTGTGCTGTGGTACCCGCCGGCCTGGACGCGCCATATCGTCGTCGCGCTGATGTGGCCGGCGAGCATTGCGGTCGTCGCCGCCTATGTGCCGGGCGACATCAAGCGGGTTCTCAAGCATCCGATGCTGGTCGGCGTCAAATTGTGGGCGTTCGCGCACCTTTGCGCCAACGGCGACCTCGGCGGCATCATTCTGTTCGGCGCCGTGCTGGCGTGGGCGGTCTATGATCGCATTTCATTGAAGCGCCGCAGCGATGCCGGGGCGCCGCCGGTCCCGGTCGGCGGCCGGCGCAACGACATCATCGCGATCGTTGTCGGCACCATCCTCTATCTCGCGCTCGGCTTCGTGTTTCATCCGCTCGTGATCGGTCTACCGGCATTCGGAACGCCGGCGCTCGGTTCGTAGCGATGTCGGTGCACGAGGACATCCGCCGGCTGACCGCGCCGGACATCCGCGTCCGCAAGGGCGGCGAGCCGATCGTGTGCTTGACGTCGTATCACGCGCACACGGCGCGCATTCTCGACGGCTATTGCGACGTCATCCTGGTCGGCAACTCGCTCGGCATGGTGATGCACGGGCTCGAGACCACCGTGCCGGTGACGCTCGACATGATGATCCTGCAGGGGCTCGCGGTGATGCGCGGGTCGCGGCGCGCGCTGGTGGTCGTCGATCTGCCGTTCGGCTCGTACGAAGCGTCGAAGGAGCAGGCCTTCGCGGCGGCGGCGCGGGTGCTGAAGGAGACCGGCTGCGGCGCCATCAAGCTCGAAGGCGGCCGGCGGATGGCGGAAACGATCGCATTCCTGGTCGAACGCGGTGTGCCGGTGATGGGGCATGTCGGCCTCACCCCCCAGGCCATCAACACGATCGGATCGTTCCGCGCGCAGGGCCGCGACGAAAGCGACTGGGCGCCGATCGAGGCGGACGCCCGCGCGGTCGCCGATGCCGGCGCCTTCGCCGTGGTGCTGGAAGCGATCGCCGAGCCGCTCGGCCGCCGCATCACCGCCGAGGTCGCGATCCCGACCATCGGCATCGGCGCCAGCGTCGCCTGCGACGGCCAAATCCTGGTGCTCGAAGACATGCTCGGCCTGTCGCCGCGCGTACCGAAGTTCGTCAAGCGTTTCGGCGAGTTGGGCCCGTCGATCGAGCGGGCCGTCAAAGGCTATGCCGAGGCGGTACGCGCGCGCAGCTTTCCGGGTCCGGAGAACGTCTACCCGATGCGCAAGAAGCCGGGTTAACGGCACCAGCGGCTCTTTTGGGCCGCTCGAGGCCCGGTTGGGTCGCCAAGCGTTCGCCAAGATCGTTAACGGCTGCACCACCTGCAGGTTGCGACCTCAGATGCTTTGCCTTGCTGACGCCACACCACTAAGTTAGCCGCAGTTTTGGGGCATGCCCCACCGGGTTTTCTTTGGGGTTTGGAGTGGCTGGTGGCCGATATCTTCCAGGAAGTCGATGAGGAAGTCCGTCGCGAACAGCTCAAGAAGCTGTGGGACCGTTACGGCACCTACTTCATCGCCGCGTGCGTTCTCGTCGTCGTCGGCGTCGGCGCTTGGCGCGGCTATGAGTGGTGGCAGGCGAAACGGGCGGGGGAATCCGGCGCGGCGTTCGAGCAGGCGGTCAGCCTCGCCGAGGCCGGCAAGACCCCGGATGCGGAAGCCGCGTTCGCAAAGCTCGCCACCGACGGCACCGCCGGCTACCGCGTGCTGGCGCGTCTGCGCGAAGCGGCGGCGGTGGCGACGACCGACCGGCCGGCTGCGGTCAAGGACTATGACGAGATTGCCGCCGACCGCAGTGCCGGCAGGGTCATCGCCGACCTGGCCGCCTTACGGGCCGGGTTCTTGCTGGTCGACCACGCGCCTTATAGCGAGATGCGGACGCGGCTCGAGCCTTTGACCGGACCGGATCGCGCGTTCCGACACAGCGCCCGCGAGCTGTTGGCACTCTCGGCCTGGAAGGCCGGGGACGTCGCAGCGGCGCGGCAATGGACCGACATGATCGTCACCGACCCGCAAACGCCGGCCGGCGCGCGCAACCGCGCCGAGATTCTGAGCGCGCTCATTGCGGCGAGCGGCAAGGGCTGAGCGCATGCCGATGCAATATGCCTCGCTTATTGTCCGCGTCGGTTCCGCGTTCGCGTTCGTGCTGGTGCTTGCCGCCTGTACGCCTGGCGGCAATTTCGACCCGACCGAATGGGTCAACCTCGACACCAAGAAGAAAATTCCGGGCGACCGTGAGCCGTTGTTCCCGAACGGCGTGCCGGGTACCGAGACCGGGGTTCCGCCGGATCTGGTGAAGGGCTATCAGCCGCCGCCGGAAGCGCCGTCCGTTGCCGACGCTCCTCCGCCCGCGGCGGTCGCCGCGGCCGTGGGCGCGGTCGAGCCCAAGCCCAAGCCGAAGGCGAAACCGAAACCCAAGCCGAAGCCCAAGGTCGCGAGCGCCCCCCCTGCGGCCAGGCAGCACGATCCGGCCTGGGACGCCAAGCCCGCGCCGCCGGCGCAGACGAATTGGCCGGCGCCCAACCAGCAAGCCGCGCCGCAGGCCCAGACCAACTGGCCGGCGCCGCAGGCCACAGCAGGCCGCTCGCTGCGGCCCAGACGAACTGGCCAAGTCCGCCGCCGCCGGGCACGTATTCACACTAGGAGCATTTTCCGGAAAAGTGGTCACCGGTTTTCCCGAGAGAAAATGCGACAAAGCAAAAAAGCTAGACCGCATTCCGGTTCGACCGAAACGGAATGTGGTCTAACCCGCTTCGGATAGAACTGCCGGACCAAGACGAGCCTCGCGCAGCGCTGAGCGGGCTCGGCTATTCGACCTTCGCCCGCAACATTGCGCCAGGTCTTTAACGGCCATGTCTTCTTCGACGGCCACATCCTTCACGGTCGCCATTGTCGGTCGGCCCAATGTCGGCAAATCGACGCTGTTCAATCGCCTGGTCGGGGCGCGCCGCGCCTTGGTCGATGATCAGCCGGGCGTGACGCGCGATCGCCGCGAGGGTGCAGGCAGGCTCGGCGATCTTTCGTTCACGGTCATCGACACCGCGGGACTTGAAGACGCGGAGCGCGACAGCCTGTCCGCGCGCATGCAGGCGCAGACCGCGGCGGCCATCGCGCAAGCCGACGCCGTGCTTTTTCTGATCGACGCCCGCGCCGGCGCCAATGCGGCCGATCGTGCGTTTGCCGATCTGGTGCGCCGGTCGGGCAAGCCCGCGATCCTGATCGCCAACAAGGTCGAGGGGCGCGCTGCCGCAGCCGGCGTGCTCGAGGGCTACGCGCTGGGGCTCGGCGATCCGGTCGCGATCAGCGCGGAGCACGGCGAGGGGCTGAGCGATCTCTACGACGCGTTGCGCGCGGCGCTGCCCGAGGCAACCGCCTTGCGCGAGGAAGAAGAAGAGCCGCCCGCCGCCGCCGCGGAAGAGGCCCCCATTCGCATCGCCGTCGTCGGCCGTCCGAACACCGGCAAATCGACCCTGATCAACCGCCTGCTCGGGGAGGAGCGCTTGCTGACCGGGCCGGAAGCCGGCATCACGCGCGACGCCATCGCGGTCGATTTCATCTGGCGCGGCCGGCCCATGCGCATCCACGATACCGCGGGATGCGGCGCCGCGCGCGCATCGAGGAAAAGCTCGAGAAGCTGTCGGTCGCCGATACGCTCAACGCCATCCGGTTCGCCGAGGTGGTGATCGTTCTCGTCGATGCGCAGGCGCCGTTCGAGGAGCAGGACACCAGGATCGCCGATCTCGTCGAGCGCGAAGGGCGCGCGGTCGTCATCGCCTTCAACAAGGTGGACACGGTCGAGCGCGCCCCGGGTGCCCGCACCCGATTGCGCGAACAGACCGATCGCGTGCTGCCGCAGATCAAAGGCGTTCCCGTCGTTGCGTTATCAGCACTGACCGGCGAGGGGATCGAGGCGCTGATGACTGCAGTGATGGAGGCCCACGCGGTCTGGAACCGCCGGGTGCCGACGGCCGCGCTCAACCGCTTTCTGCAGCACGCGATCTCCGCGCATCCGCCGCCCGCGGCCCACGGCCGCGCGTTTCGACTCGGCTACATCACGCAGCCCAAGGCGCGGCCGCCGACCTTTGTGCTGTTTTCGGCGCGCGCGGGGGAGCTTCCCGAGACCTACCGGCGTTATTTGATCAACGGCCTGCGCGAGAGCTTCAAGCTGCCCGGTACGCCGATCAGGCTGACGCTGCGGGCCAAGGCCAATCCCTATGCGGGCCGGAAGCGTCGCTAGATGGAGGCACCGCTCGAGGAGCCGACGCGACGGCCGGCATCGGGCGACGGCGGGCCGCCTTCGCCTTCATCTTCGCGACCGTGCTGCTCGACATGCTGGCGATCGGCATCGTCATTCCGGTGTTGCCGAAACTGGTCGTCGACTTCATGGCCGGCGACGCCGAGCAGGCGGCGAAAATCCTCGGGCTGTTCGGCACCGCCTGGGCGCTGATGCAGTTCTTGTTTTCGCCGCTGCAGGGCGCTTTGTCCGACCGCTTCGGCCGGCGCACGATGATCCTGATTTCCAACTTCGGCGTCGGGATCGATTATATCGTGATGGCGGTTGCGCCGACGCTCGGCTGGCTGTTCGTCGGCCGCGTCGTCTCCGGTATCACCGCCGCGAGCATCTCGACCTCCTACGCGTACGTCGCCGACGTGACGCCGGCGGATCAGCGCGCGGCGCGCTTCGGACTGCTCGGCGCCGCGTTCGGCGCCGGATTCGTGTTCGGACCGGCGCTCGGCGGCTTGGCCGGCAGCATCTCGCCGCGGCTGCCGTTCTGGATCGCCGCGGGCTTGAGCCTCGCGAATGCCTGTTACGGATGGCTGGTGCTGCCGGAATCGCTGCCGCGGTCGCGGCGCGCGGCGTTCAACTGGCGGCGGGCTAATCCGTTGGGTGCGCTGGCGCTGCTGCGCTCGCACGCAGACCTGTCCGGGCTCGCCGTCGTGAATTTTCTCAGCGATCTCGCCCATGCTGCCCTCGCGAGCATCGCCGTTCTCTACATGCTCTACCGCTACGGGTTTGACGAACGCGCGGTTGGCTTGACCATGGCGGGCGTCGGGGTCGCGTCGATCGTCGTGCAAGGCGGCGTCGTCGGCGCGGTGACGAGACGGCTCGGCGAACGCGTCTCGCTGCTGCTCGGACTCGGTTTCGGCGTTCTAGGTTTTCTCGTCTTCACCTTCGCGTCGAGCGGCGTGGTGTTCTGGCTCGGCATTCCGCTCCTGGCGTTATGGGGATTGGAGAGCCCGGCGGTGCTCGCTTTGATGAGCCGCCGCGTCGATGCCGCGGAGCAAGGCCGGCTTCAGGGCGCCAATGCCAGCATCACCGGCATGGCCAATTTGTTTGGACCGGGACTTTTTACGCGGGCCTTCGCCTATGCCGTCGGCGGAGGCGCGGCATGGCATCTGCCCGGCCTGCCGTTCCTCATCGCCACGCTGTTGCTCGCGCTCGCGGCGATGCTGGCCTGGCGGGTGACGCGAGCAGCTGCGAGCCTTAAGCGGGCGGCATGAATTTCAGCAGCTTGCCGGCACGGCAATCATACAGCATGCCGGTTTGCGTAAAGCTCGGCAGGCAAAGGTCGAGGAGCTTTGCCGCGACGTCGTCCGGCGTCGGCAGCGTCAACGGATCTTCGCCCGGCATCGCCATGGCGCGCATGCGGGTGCGGGTCGGCCCGGGATTGAAGAGATTGACGCGCACCGGCGTCGCCGATGTCTCCTCGGCGTAGGTCCGCGCCAAAACGTCGAGCGCGGCCTTCGATACCGAATACGGCGCCCAATAGGCGCGCGCGCTGCTGGCGACGCCGGAGCTGACGAACACGGCGCGGCCGGCGGCGGAGCGCTTGAGCAGCGGATCCATGGCGCGGATGAGATGCCAATTGGCGGTGACATTGACCGTCAGCGTCTCGTCCCAGGTCTTCGGCTCGATGTGGCCGAGCGGCGAGGGCACACTGCCGACCGCGGCGTTACCGACGAGTACATCGAGCCGGCCGTGCCGCTCGTTGAGCGCGGCGGCGAGACGATAGAGGCCGTCATAATCGCGGATATCGAGCGGCACCAACGTTGCCGAACTGCCCGTCGCGCGGACGGCGTCGTCGAGCTCTTCGAGGCCGCCGACCGTGCGCGCCGTCGCCACCACGTGAGCGCCGGCGCGCGCGAGCATGAGGGCTGCCGCATAGCCGAGGCCGCGGGACGCGCCGGTGACGAGCGCGATACGGTCCAGAAGCGGTTGGGACATTCTCAGCTCGCCTCGGCGAGCAGCGAAAGCTGGCGCGGCTGCGCTTCCGGTGCCGTGCGGTCGGTCAGCGGCGTCGGATATTCGCCCGTAAAGCAATGATCGGTGAATTGCGGCCGCACCGGATCGCGGCCCTTTTCGCCCATGGCGCGGTAGATGCCCTCGACCGACAGGAAGGCGAGCGAATCCGCGCCGATGAATTTCCGCATGCCTTCGAGGTCGTGGGTCGCGGCAAGGAGCTTGTCCTGCTCCGGCGTATCGATGCCGTAATAATCCGGATGCGTGATCGGCGGCGAGGCGATGCGGAAGTGCACTTCGCGCGCGCCGGCGTCGCGCATCATCTGCACGATCTTGACCGACGTCGTGCCGCGCACGATCGAGTCGTCGATCAGCACGATGCGCTTGCCCGCGACCACGGCGCGGTTGGCGCTGTGCTTCAAGCGCACGCCGAGCTGGCGGATCTGCTGGGTCGGCTCGATGAAGGTGCGTCCGACATAATGATTGCGGATGATGCCAAGCTCGTAGGGCAGGCCGGATTGCTGCGCGAAGCCGATCGCCGCCGGCACGCCGGAATCCGGCACCGGGACGACCACGTCGGCGGCGGCGGGCGCCTCGCGGGCGAGTTCGGCGCCCGAGGCCTTGCGCACGTCGTAGACGCTGCGGCCGCCGATGATCGAGTCGGGCCGCGCGAAATAGATGTACTCGAAGATGCAGGGCCGCGGCGGCATCGGCGGGAACGGCTTGCGCGAATGCGCGCCGTCCTCGTCGAAGATGAGGACTTCGCCGTTCTCGACGTCGCGGACGTATTGCGCGCCGATGATGTCGAGGGCGCAGGTCTCCGATGTGAGGATCGGGCAACCGTCGAGCGTGCCGAGCACCAGCGGCCTTATGCCGAGCGGATCGCGCGCGCCGACCAGCTTCTTGTTGGTCAGGCCGACAAAGGCATAGGAGCCTTCGAGCAGGCGCAGGCCTTCGACGAACCGGTCGACGAAGCGATTGCGGTGCGAGCGCGCCACGAGGTGAAGGATCACCTCGGTATCCGTCGTCGACTGCATCATGGCGCCCTCGCTCACGAGCTGACGGCGCAGCGTGAGGCCGTTGGTGAGGTTGCCGTTGTGGCCGATGGCGAAACCGCCGGCGTTGAGTTCCGCGAACAGCGGCTGGACGTTGCGCAGGATGGTTTCGCCGGTGGTCGAATAGCGCACGTGTCCGACCGCCGCGTTGCCTGGCAGGCGGTCGATCACCTCGCGTCGCGAAAATGCGTCGCCGACCAGTCCCAGGCGCCGTTCGGAGTGGAACCGCTTGCCGTCGAACGAGACGATGCCGGCCGCTTCCTGGCCGCGGTGCTGCAGCGCGTGCAGGCCGAGCGCGGTGATCGCCGCGGCGTCGGGATGGCCGAAAATGCCGAATACGCCACATTCCTCGCGCAGCCGGTCTGCGTCGGGATCGAACAGGGCAGTGTCTGTCATGTCATTGCCTCGGCGCCTTTAGCGCGCCATTCCCTTGGCCTCGAGCAATTGCCGCATCCCGGCGCGGCTGGAACGGTCGTATCCCGCATCCGCCGCGCGATTGTCGGCGGGACGGTCGGTTTCACTGTGCTGATCCGGCGCGCTGTCCGGCGTCTCGGTATCCTCCGGGCGCGGCCGCTTCAGCTTCTTCAAAATGGTGGCTTCGGGGTCTTCCGGCAACAGCGATATCAGCCATTGTCCGGTTCCGGCGAGGACGACGCGCGATTTTGCGCTTCGCACCCATTGCGGCTGGCTGCGGTCGGGCACCAGCCAATTGAAGAATACGAAGGCCACGACCACGATGATGAGGCCGCGGCCCAGGCCGAACAGAAATCCCAGCGTCCGGTCGAGCGCGCCGACGCGGCTGTCGAGCACCATGTCGGAGATGCGCACGGTCACGACCGAGATGACCAAGAGCGTCACCAGGAACACGCCGCCGACGACCGCGACCGCCGCGACGATGTCGTTATTGAAGTACTGCTTCGCGAACGGCAGCAGCTTGGCATAGGCCCATACCGTCGCGCCGGCGGCCAGCGCCCAGGCGGCGATCGAGAGCACCTCGCGCATGAACCCGCGCACCATCGCGAGCAGGCCCGAGACAAGCATGACGACGATCAGCACGACGTCGAGCAATGTGATCGGCATGTTCCGCCGGTTCCCCTCGCTGGTCCCCATTTAACCGCGTGCGCAGCCGAATTCGGAAGGAGGTCCCGGCCGCGATGAGACGTTTTGCCCCCGCTCGAGCGCAAGTCGCCGCACAACCGAGATGCCGGCCGCGTGTATAGCCGGGCAGGGCACCGCCGTCACCCGACTTCTCGCTGCCATGATCATTGCGGCGTGGTCGCGTAAATGCCGCGTTAATCCTCACGGCTGCCCCGCCGCTGCGGCGGTTTGCCCTCGCGGGCGATGTCGGCGACGAGGCTCGAGAGCGCACCGACGCTCGAGAGCGAAAAGCCGTCCGGGGCTTCGGTCCGCTCGGGCACGATCGCGCGGGCGAAGCCGAGTTTCTGCGCCTCCTTGAGCCGCGCCGCGCTCTGCGGCACGGGCCGCACCGTGCCCGACAACGAGACTTCGCCGAAATAGACGGCGTCCGCGGGCAACGGCGCGTGCGACAGCGACGACACCAAGGCCGCGGCGGCGGCAAGGTCGGCCGCCGGCTCCTGGATGCGCAGCCCGCCCGCGACGTTGAGATAAACGTCGTAGCCGGAGAAACGCACGCCGCAATGGGCTTCCAGCACGGCGAGCACCATGGAGAGCCGGCTCTGGTCCCAGCCGACCACGGCGCGGCGCGGCGTGCCCAGCGTCGAAGGCGCGACCAGGGCCTGAATCTCGACCAGAAGCGGGCGGGTGCCTTCGATGCCGGCGAACACGGCGGTGCCGGGGCTGCCGAGTTCGCGTTCCGACAGGAACAGCGCCGACGGGTTCGCGACTTCGCTCAAGCCCGCGCCGGTCATTTCGAACACGCCGATTTCGTCGGTCGGGCCGAAGCGGTTCTTGATGGCGCGCAGAATGCGGAACTGCTGCGAGCCTTCGCCTTCGAACGACATGACCGCGTCGACCATATGCTCGACCACGCGCGGCCCGGCGATCTGGCCGTCTTTGGTCACGTGGCCGACCAGCACGATGGCCGCGCCGCTTCTTTTGGCATAGCGGATCAATTCGGCCGCCGCGCCGCGCACTTGCGTCACCGTGCCAGGCGCCGAATCGGCCGTTTGGGTCCACATGGTCTGGATGGAATCGATCACCAGCAGGCGTGGCGGCGGACCCTGCGACAGCGTCGCGACGATGTCCTCGACCGAGGTCTCGGCGGCGAGTTCGACCGGCGCCTCGCTCAGACCGAGCCGCTCGGCGCGCAGCCGCACCTGCGCGACCGCCTCCTCTCCGGAAATATAGACGGCGCGGTGGTCGTTGCGCGCGAACGCGGCGGCGACCTCGATCAGCAAGGTCGATTTGCCGATGCCGGGATCGCCGCCGAGCAGCAGCACCGAGCCGGGGACCAGGCCGCCGCCGGCGACGCGGTCGAACTCGGCAATGCCGGAGGCTACCCGCGGGGCGTCATGCGAATCGCCTTTCAGCGTTTCGATGACGAACAGCCGGCCCTTGCGCGAGAAACGCGCCGGCACGGCCGCGCCTTCCTCGACCAGCGTGTTCCACGCGCCGCACGCCTCGCAGCGGCCGGCCCAACGCGGGTAGGCGGCGCCACAGCTCTGGCAGAGAAAGTTTTGTGCCCGCGCGGCCATGCTATTCGCCTTGATGGCTCAGCCGCCGCGATAGACGCGGTGCCGATTGCGGCCGAGCCGGGTGAGAATCTCATAGCCGATCGTGCCGGCCGATGCCGCGAATTCGTCGATCGGGAGATCGGGGCCGATGACGGTTACGAGGTCGCGCCGGTGGGCCGCGCCGTCAGGAAGATCGGTGATATCGACGCAGAGCAAATCCATGGAAATGCGCCCGGCGAACGGGCACCGCCTGCCGGCAATGATGGCGGCGCCGCCCGCGTGGCGATCGGCGGCACTGGCGGCGCGCAGCACCCCATCGGCGTAGCCAAGCCCGACCACGGCGAGCCGCGACGCCCGCTTCGCGGTCCAGGTCGCGCCGTAGCCGACGGTTTCGCCCGGCTCGATATTGCGGATTTGCAGTATCGGCCCGGTCAGTTCGACGACGCCCTGCATCGGGTTCTGATGTCCCGGTGTCGGGTTGATGCCGTAAAGCGCCGCGCCCGGGCCGCGCGAGATCAAAATGCGCCGCCTCGCCGAGGAAGATGCCGGAGGAGTTGGCGAGCGAGGCGGGGACGCCGGGGTAAAGCCGATGCAGGTCGCGAAAGCGTTGGATTTGGGCGGCATTGAGCGGATGATCGGGGACCTCGGCGCACGCGAGATGGCTCATCAACAGCATGATGCCGTGATTCTCATGCTGGAGCCGCGGCGCGAGCGCCGCCACTTCCACTTCCGTCATGCCCAGCCGGTTCATGCCGGTGTCGACGTGGAACGCCGCGCCGCCTTGCCATTTGCTGGCAGCGATAAAGGCGTCCCATTCCGCCAGCTCCGCGATGCTGTTGATGACCGGCCGCGCATTGATCTCGACGAACGCGGCGGCGGCGTCGGGCGCGAAGCCGTCGAGCACATAGATCGTGGCCTCGCGCGCGCGGGCGCGCACGCGGCGCGCCTCGGCGACATCGGCCACGAAAAACGTCTTGCAGCCCGCCGCGGCGAGCTTGGCGGTGACGGCATCGATGCCGAGCCCATAGGCGTTGGCCTTGACCACCGCCGCGCATTCCACCGTCATGAGCTTCTGCGTCAGCGCCCGCCAATTGGCCTCGATTGCCGCGAGATCGACGGCAAGCGTCCCGCCGGCCTCCGGATCGGTCAGCGGGGTTGCCAGTTCGGGTACTATTTCTGCGAGGGCCATACGCGCGTTATGACGGGCGCCACGGCGCCGGTAAAGGGCGCCCGAACTGCTCGATCGTCTTAAATTCCCGACCGGTGCGCGGTATCGAGGTTGGCGAAGCGCGTGACCGCCGCGTCGAAGTAAAGTTCGACGGTGCCCGTCGGGCCATGGCGCTGCTTGCCGATGATCACTTCCGCCTTGCCTTCGACGCGTTCGCCCTCGGCCTGCCATTCGGCGAACTTTTCGCGGTTCGCTTCGGTCGGCTTGCGCATCTGGTGGTAATATTCCTCGCGGAACACGAACAGCACGACGTCGGCGTCCTGCTCGATCGAGCCGGATTCACGCAGATCGGAAAGCTGCGGCCGCTTGTCCTCGCGGGATTCGACCTGGCGGGACAATTGCGACAGCGCGATGATCGGAACGGTGAGCTCCTTGGCCAGCGCCTTGAGCCGCGTGGTGATCTCGGTGATCTCCTGCACCCGGTTCTCGTTGGCGCGCTGGCTCGAGCCTTGCAGCAGCTGGATATAGTCGATCACCATTAGATCGAGCCCGCGCTGCCGCTTGAGACGGCGCGCCCGCGCGGCCAGCTGGCCGATCGAGAGGCCGCCGGTTTCGTCGACGTAAAACGGCAGGGCTCTGCAGCTCGATCGAGACGTCCTTGATTTTCTCGAAGTCGGTCTCGTCGATGGCGCCGCGGCGGATCTTGTTGGATGGGATGCCGGTCTGTTCGGCGATGATGCGGGTCGCGAGCTGCTCCGCCGACATTTCCAACGAGAAGAAACCGACGATGCCGCCATTAACCGTGGCTGTGCGGCCGTCGGCGCGGAGTTCGCCGGCCCAGGCCTTGGCCACGTTGTAGGCGATGTTGGTGGCGAGCGCGGTCTTGCCCATGCCCGGGCGGCCGGCAAGGATGACCAGATCGGACGGCTGCAAGCCGCCCATCCTGGAATCGAGGTCCGCGAGACCGGTGGCGATGCCCGACAGGTTACCGTCGCGCTGGTAGGCTTGCGCGGCCATGTCGACAGCCGTCGTCAGCGCCCGCGCGAAGGGCTGGAAGCCGCCCTCGTAGCGTCCGGTTTCGGCGAGGTCGTAGAGCTTGCGCTCGGCGTCTTCGATGTGGGTCTGCGGCGTCGCCTCGACCGGCGCATCGTAGGCGAGGTTGACCATGTCCTCGCCGATCATGATCAGGTCGCGGCGGATGGACAGATCATAGACGGTGCGGCCGTAGTCCTCCGCATTGATGATCGTCGTCGCTTCGGCGGCGAGCCGCGCCAGATATTGATTGATGCTGAGCCCGGCAATGTCGAAGTCGGTCGGCAGGAACGTCTTGAGCGTGACCGGCGTCGCCAGTTTTCCGGCGCGCACCAAGCCCGAGGCGAGCTCGAAGATGCGCTGATGGATCGGCTCGAAAAAGTGCTTCGGCTCGAGGAAATCGGAGACGCGGTAGAACGCCTCGTTATTGACGAGAATAGCCCCGAGCAGCGCCTGCTCGGCCTCGATATTGTGCGGCGGCGCACGGTAAAACGGTTCCGCGGGCGCCTGCTTGCGTGCTGTCGAATCGAATGCTGCCATGGTCCCGATCAGGGGATTCACGTGTGGCCAATTTGGGGTCACTCAACATCGCGGATCACTCTACGACGGCGGAAGCCTTGGTTACCGTTGACGCGCTACCACGAACACATCGTCGATAGTGGAGCGCGGCCGTGATGGGAAACCCTCATTGCGGCTGTCCCCACTACCCACCGCCGCCGCCTGTGAAACTCGGCCGGCGACGATGCGCGCTTGACGGACGCGTTTTGGTATCTGCCGATCGCGCGCTACTCCCCGGCGAGTCGCAGCGGCTGCTGCGCTGCCGGCCTCGCATTTGCGCAAGCGCGCTTCCTCGCGCGCGATGTAATCGCGCGTCTGCGGCACGACGCCCTTGTGTTTGACCATCTGGATCTGAAACACGACGAGGTCGCTCTCGCGGAACGCCATCTCGGACGACGCGAGATAGAACTCCCACATCCGCACGAAACGCTGGTCATAGAGCCGCTCCACGTCCTCGCGATGCGCGAGGAAGCGCTCACGCCAGGCCTTCAGCGTTTCGGCGTAGTGCAGCTGCAGGATTTCAACGTCCGTCACCCACAGACCTGCACGCTCGATCGCCGGCAGTACTTCCGAAAGGGCGGGAATGTAGCCGCCTGGAAAGATGTACTTGGCGATCCACGGATTGGTGACTCCCGGCGGGCTGCTGCGGCCGATCGTGTGCAGCAGAAAAGCGCCATCTTCGCTCAAAAGCTGCCCGCACTTGCGGAAGAAGGTGTTGAAAAAGCCGACACCGACATGCTCGAACATGCCGACCGACACGATGCGATCGAAGCTGCCCTCGACATCGCGGTAGTCGATCAACCGGAATACCGCGTCCTGCGCGCGGCCGCGTTCGTTCGCTCGCTCTTGGGCGCGCGCGAACTGTTCCTGGGAGAGGGTGATGCCGGTCACCTGCGCGCCCGCGACTTCGGCGAGGTAGAGCGCCAAGCCGCCCCAGCCGCAGCCGATGTCGAGCACCTTGGCACCGGGCTCGACGCCGAGCTTCGCGGCGAGATGCCGCTTCTTGGCAAGCTGGGCATCGTCGAGCGACTGTTCGGCGGTTTCGAAATAGGCGCAGCTGTATTGCTGGTCGGCGTCGAGGAAGAGCTGGTAAAGCCGGCCATCGAGATCGTAGTGATGCGCCACGTTGCGCCGCGCCCGCGATCGAAAATTGAATTGCTGGACGCGGCGAAACAGCTGGCGGATCACGCGCAGCGGCACCGCCCATTTTGCCGTCGCCTTGCGCTCCTGTCGCAGGAGGATAGCGAGGACATCTCCGATCGTGCCCTGTTCGACGACGAACGTGCCGTCCATAAAGGCTTCGCCCAGCCGAAGCTCGGGATCGAGCAGGACTTGGCGAAGCGCTCGCGCGGTCGTGAACCGCACGACGACGGGTGTGCCGCTACCATCGCCGAATGATGTATGTATTGCCCGATGCCGTTTTGACCGCGAGCGATCCATCACGGATAAACCGGCCCAAGAAAATTGACAGCAACCGCTCCACCGCCGCCTCCAAGCTTACTCTGGACCCAGCTGGACGCGAAGGTCGGTCCCTTCGATCGGCCCAGGTCGTCTCGCGGCAGCCTTTCAACCTCGCGATCCGCCAGGTGCGCCCAGCATGGTCATCCCCTTGCCGTCATTAAAACAAAATCCTCCTTGACCAGCAATGGAGGCGATCATGGTCGCGCTTTTCCGAGGGGCAGCCATGCTCGTACCCATTTTCGGCCGGTTTTGGGGTAAGGATGACCGGCTTGCGGCTAACGACTGCGGCCAGCACAGCATCGAGGAGGTCAGGGTGATCCGGCGTCTTGTGGCTATGATCGGCCTTTTTGCGGGATTGGTTCCCGCGATAGGGCACGCCCAGACCAATATCGACCAGGGCAAATCGCCGGCGCAGATTTTCGCCAGTGATTGCGGGGTTTGCCATAAAGCCGCGCGCGGCCTGGCGGGGGGCAAGAATAACGCCGCCCTCACGGACTTCTTACGTCAGCACTATACCACCGGCCGGGAGCAGGCGGCTTCGCTCGCTGCCTATGTACTGCGGGGCGGTGGCGGCGACACCGGCGGTACGACCGCGGGGCAGAAGCCGAGCGGAGAGCGCGCCAAGGCGTCAGCCGATGCCAAGCCGAACGCTGACGAGCCGAAGCCCGCGAAACCGCAGGGCCGGCAGGCCGCGAAACCCGAAACCAAGCCCGAAACCGGCGCATCTTCGACGACGGAGGTCAAACGCGACGAAGAGCCGGCAGCAACGGAAGAGCCAGGCGGCGCGGCATCCGCCGGCATGAGACGAAATCGTCGTCCCGGGGTCGGCGCAGGGAGCAGGAAGCGGCTCCCGCGCCGTCCGTTGCGCACGAGCCTGCCGCGGCGCCGGAGCCGTCTGCCGTCGTTGCCGAGCCTAATCCAGCAGCTTCGGCCGAGACGGCGACCCCGGAGCCGTCGCCGACCACCGCGGCCGCGCCTGCGGAGCCGGCAACGGGCGAGAACGCACCGGTGCCGCGCGATAACATTCCGGACTGAAGATTTCCCCGACGGCGTGACGCGTTGGCCGTGATCGGCCAACGCGGTGACACGAACCGCTATTCGGTCGGCGCCGCGCCTCGGCAGCCTCGGCAGCCTCGGCGCCTTCGCCGGCGCGCAGCGATTCGGCGGCTTCCGGCTCGAAGAAGGCCTCGGCGGCAAGCGCTGCGGCTTCCGCTTCGGTCTCCTCGCGCACCTGCGTCATGTTTTCGCCGCGCTCGATACGGGCCGCTTCGTCATTGTTGCGGGCGACGACGATCGTGACCGACGTCTCGATGTCGGGATGCAAGGCCAGCGGCACGATGTGGCGGCCGATGGTCTTGATCGGCGTGTTGAGCGCGATCTGATTGCGGCTCACATTGAACCCCGCGGCCGTGATCAGGCCGACCAGGTCGCGCGGCGAGACCGATCCGAACAGCTGGCCGGTTTCCGAAGCCTGGCGCAGCACCGTAAAGCTCTTGCCGTCGATCTTGGCGGCGACCTCGCTCGCTTCGCCCTTGAGCGCGAGCGAACGTGCCTCGAGATCGCTTTTCATCGTTTCGAACCGTGTGCGGTTCTCCGCCGTGGCGCGCAGCGCCTTGCCGCGCGGCAGCAGAAAATTGCGGGCGAAGCCGTCTTTGACGCGCACCGCCTCGCCCATTTGGCCCAGCTTGGGGACCCTTTCGAGCAGGATCACTTCCATGGTGACTTCTCCTTTGCCGCTCCTTGCGCGGTTTGCATGCGATTCGCCGCGGCGGCGCCGGTCGGCGCCGAACCGCCTAGCGGATCACGTAGGGCAGCAACCCGAGGAAACGTGCGCGCTTGATCGCTTGCGCGAGTTCACGCTGCTTTTTCGCCGACACCGCGGTGATGCGGCTCGGCACGATCTTGCCGCGCTCGGACACGAACCGTTGCAGCAGCTTCACGTCCTTGTAGTCGATCTTCGGCGCGTTGGCGCCGGAGAACGGGCAGCTCTTGCGGCGGCGGAAAAACGGCCGGCGCGCCCCGGCGCCTTGCGATGAAAAGGCCATGGTCTATTCCTCCGTCGCCGTGTCGCTGTCTTCGTCGCGCGGGCGCCGCTCGCCGCGCGGGGGACGGTCGCCCCGCTCGCCGCGATCACCTCGGTCGCCGCGATCGCCACGGTCGCGATCACCGCGCTCGCCGCGATCACCACGGCGGTCGTCGCGGTCGCGATCGCGCTCGGCGCGCCGCATCATCGCGGAGGGGCCTTGCTCGTGCTCTTCGACCCGGATCGTCAGGTACCGCAGCACGTCTTCATTGAGGCGTTCCAGCCGTTCGATCTCGTTGATCGCGGCCGGCGGCGCATCGATGTTCATCAAGGTAAAATGCGCCTTGCGGTTCTTCCGCAGCCGGTAGGACAGCGACTTGACGCCCCAGGATTCGGTCTTGGCGATCGTTCCGCCCAGTCCGGCGATGACGCCTTTCAAATGGGTGGTCAATTCTTCCACCTGCTGCGCGCTGGCGTCCTGGCGCGCAAGGTAGATGTGTTCGTAAAGCGGCATGATTGCCCTTTCCGTTAGGTTGCCAACCCGCTCCCGGCGCGTAGCCCCTCGAACCCTTCGGGAAAGGCTCGAATGCTCTGAAGGCGGGGATACCGGACACCGGACCTCGAGGTCCTACCGCATGCGGCAGCGCCCATGTGGCCAAAGCACATGTCGGCAATGCCAATGCGGCCATCCGTTCAGCCCCCGGCCGGGGTCGAGCGAAAGGCGGACTTATACGCAGCCGGCGTGCAAACGCAAGGCGAATCAGGTGTGAATCAGACCCCCTGCGAGGGCAGGGCGGCCGCCTGGATCAACTCCGCCAGCCGGACCGCCAAAGCGACACCCTCGCGGACCTCGTCGGCGCTGGCGCGGGAGGAGGAACCTCCCCCGCGCAGCTTCTGCAACGTGGTTAAGAGCAGGTCGAGATTTTGCGCCAAGAGCTGCCGACGGAAGTCCGGCTCGCGCCGGGCGCGGGCGAGCACGGCGTCGGTGATCGGCGCAAAGGCATTCGGAGACCGCATCGCAAGGTCCGCGGACGGGGCACTGCGCCCGTCGGTAGCCCAAAATCATACCGTTTTCCGGTTGTCGCTTTCTTACCGGTTGCCGTCCCTTGACACGGCCGCGTCCACGGTATCTGTCGCCTCGTTTCGAGGGGGAGGAAATGACGGTCGCGTTCGTGTTTCCCGGCCAGGGCAGCCAGGCCGTCGGGATGGGCAAAGGGCTGGCCGATCGCTTCGCGTCGGCCCGGCTCGTGTTCGAAGAGGTCGACGCCGCGCTCGGCGAGGATCTCAGCGGCATCATCTGGAATGGGCCGGCGGACCTGCTGACGCTCACCGAGAATGCGCAGCCGGCGCTGATGGCGGTGTCGCTCGCCGCGCTGCGGGTGCTCGAGGCGGAGGCCGGCGTCGACCTGGCGCGCGACGTGGCCTTTGTCGCCGGCCATTCGCTCGGCGAATATTCGGCGCTCGCCGCCGCGCAAGCGATCACCGTCGCCGATGCCGCGCGGCTCCTGCGCACCCGCGGGCGCGCCATGCAGAAGGCGGTGCCGGTCGGGGTCGGCGCGATGGCTGCGCTCGTCGGGGTCGAATTCAGTGAGGCCGAGGCCATCGCGGCCGAAGCCGCCGCCGCAGGCGTCTGCGCCGCCGCCAACGACAATGGCGGCGGTCAGGTCGTCTTGTCGGGCGAGAGGGGAGCGGTCGAACGCGCCGCCGAAATCGCCAAGGCGCGCGGCGTGAAACGGGTGATGATGCTGCCGGTCTCCGCGCCGTTCCATTGCGCGCTGATGCAGCCTGCGGCGGAAGTCATGGCGCAAGCGTTGGCAAAGGTCGCGGTGAAACCGCCGCTGGTTCCGCTCGTCGCCAACGTGTTGGCGCAGCCGATCAGCGATCCCGGCGCGATCGTGAGTGCTCTGGTTGACCAGGTGACCGGCACCGTCCGCTGGCGGGAATCGGTGCGGTTCATGGTTGCGGCGGGTGTGACGAACTTCTACGAAGTCGGCGCCGGCAAAGTGCTCTGCGGCCTGATCAGGCGCATCGCCGACACGGCCGAAACGGCTTCGATCGGCACGCCCGACGACATCATCAAATTCAAAGCTGCGCGCGGCTGAGCTTGCCGCGCGCACATGTGAGGACTTCCATGTTCGAACTCAACGCCAGGACGGCCCTGATCACCGGAGCCACGGGTCCGATCGGCGGCAGCATCGCGCGCGTTCTCCATGCCCAGGGCGCGACCGTCGCCATCTCGGGCACGAAGCTCGACGTGCTCGAGCGACTGGCGGTCGATCTTGGCAGCCGCGTCCACGTGCTGCCGTGCAATCTCGCCGACGCCGCCGCGACCGAGGCTCTGGTGCCGCGCGCCGAAGAGGCGATGGGGCAGCTCGACATCCTGGTCGCCAATGCCGGCGTCACCAGGGACAATCTTCTGGTGCAATTGCGCGACGAGGACTGGGATCAGGTCATTGCCGTCAACCTGTCGGCGACGTTCCGCCTGGCGCGCGCGGCGGTGCGCGGCATGATGCGGCGGCGTTTCGGCCGCGTCATCGCGATCACCTCGGTCGTCGGAACGACCGGCAATCCGGGTCAAGCCAATTACGTCGCCGCCAAGGCCGGGATCGCCGGTATGATCAAGGCGATCGCGCAGGAATATGCCAAGCGCGGCGTCACCGCGAACTGCGTCGCGCCCGGCTTCATCGTCACCCCGATGACCGAGCGGCTCAACGACAAGCAACGCGAGGCGATCGTTGCAAAGATCCCGGCCAATCGCGCAGGGACGCCGCAAGAGGTAGCCGCCGCCGTGGCCTATCTCGCCGCCGACGAAGCCGGCTACGTGACCGGGCAGACGTTGCATGTGAACGGTGGAATGGCCATGATTTGAATGCGCTGGAATGCCTGCCGGCGGTGTGCGGACACGCTGGTCAACGCTGCTGGTCAACGCTATGGAAGTGTGGTAACCGAACCGCGACTGGGCTGGGGGAGCCGAAATGCTGAAGGCGGGGCGAACGTCCGCCTCTCATTTGGTGTCGACCCGCTTCCGTCACCCACGACGTGACCAAACCAGATTAATAGGGTCGCCTTGAAAGATGAGGTTGGAACGATGAGTGATATTGGCGAGCGGGTAAAGAAGATCGTCGTGGAGCATCTCGGTGTCGAGCCGGACAAAGTGACGGAGAACGCCAGCTTCATCGATGATCTCGGCGCCGACAGCCTCGACACGGTCGAACTCGTCATGGCTTTCGAGGAAGAGTTTGGTTGCGAGATTCCCGACGACGCAGCCGAGACCATCCTGACCGTCGGCGACGCGGTTAAATTCCTCGAAAAGAACGCGAAGAGTTGACAGCAACGCCGACCCGCCTGCGCGACGCGGATCGCGCGCGCAGGCGTGAAGCGCGCACGCCGGCCCTGTTGTCCACATCGACCGGGATGTCGATGTTCGCGGGGGGATTGTGCATGGTTCGGTCTTCCTCAAATCATTCGTCCAGGAACAAATCTTGGCGGCACGGTCTTTCTTGGCGGAACGGGCTCTTGGCCGGAAAAGACCGACCGGGAGCCCCGATGATGAGACGCGTTGTCGTCACAGGTCTTGGCCTGGTGACGCCGCTCGCTTGCGGCGTCGAACCCACATGGCAGCGACTGCTCGCCGGTGAAAGCGGCATCAAGCGCATCGAGAAATTCGATGTCTCCGATCTTCCGTGCCGCATCGCGGGTCAGGTTCCGCGTGGCGACGGCGCCGACGGCACGTTTAATCCCGACCATTTCATGGAGCCGAAAGAGCAGCGCAAGGTCGACGACTTCATCGTTTTCGCCATGAGCGCCGCCACGCAGGCGTTGGACGATGCCGACTGGCATCCGCGTGAATACGAAGACCAGATCGTCAGCGGCGTGCTGATCGGCTCCGGCATCGGCGGTATCGAAGGTATCGCGGAGACGGCGCTGTTGCTGCGCGACCGCGGACCGCGGCGCGTGTCGCCGTTCTTCATTCCCGGCCGGCTCATCAATCTGGCGTCGGGCTATGTCTCGATCGCGCACTCGCTCAAGGGCCCCAATCACGCCGTGGTCACCGCGTGCTCGACGGGTGCGCACGCGATCGGCGACGCCGGCAGACTGATCGCGCTCGGCGATGCCGACGTGATGGTGGCGGGCGGCGCGGAATCGCCCGTCAGTCGAATCTCGGTCGCAGGGTTTGCCGCCTGCCGCGCGCTCTCGACCGGATTCAACGAAACACCCGAACGTGCGTCACGACCCTACGACCGCGACCGCGACGGCTTCGTGATGGGCGAAGGCGCCGGCGCCGTCGTGCTCGAAGAATACGAGCACGCCAAGCGCCGCGGCGCCCGCATCTACGGCGAACTCATCGGATACGGCCTCTCCGGCGACGCGTTCCACATCACCGCTCCGGCCGAGGACGGCGATGGCGCGCTGCGCTGCATGAAAGCCGCCATACGCCGTGCCGAGGTCTCGCCGGCAGACATCGATTATATCAACGCCCACGGCACATCGACGCCGCTCGGCGACGAGATCGAGCTCAAGGCGGTCGAACGGCTGGTCGGCAACGCCGCAGCCAACATCACCATGTCGTCGACCAAGTCGTCGATCGGCCATCTGCTCGGCGCGGCCGGCGCGGTCGAGGCGATCTTCTGTCTGTTGGCCATGCGCGACCAAGTGGCCCCGCCGACGCTCAACCTCGATAATCCTTCCGTCGCCACCGCGATCGATCTTGCGCCGCACAAGCAGCGCAAGCGAACGATCGACGTCGTGCTTTCGAACTCGTTCGGCTTCGGCGGCACCAACGCCTCGCTCGTGTTCCGCCGCGCGGCGCAGTAGCCGGTTGCGATCACCGTTCCGCCATATTCGCTCCGCACTGCCTACGATCCACAGGCCTGGAATTCACACCGTGATACCTATGGGCAGACGCGGCGGAATCTGCGAGCATTCGTTCTGCGAACGCGGGCTTCGACCGTACCCTCATCAATGCTGAGTGCACACACGGACATGCGGCGGTGACCGAATCCAATCCCCCGCCCAATGGCGCCGACAGCGCCGCGGCGCGGTTGCGCGCGGCAGCGGCAAAGCCGTCGGCCAAGCCGTCGACCAAGACCACATCGGCGTCGGCGCCGGGTGCGGAGCCACCGCGCGCGCGCCAAGCCGGATCGGCTTCCGCAGCCGGTGATCGCGCGGCCGCTGCGCCGCGACCGCTGCGTGCGGTGCCGGCTGGCGGCGCGAAGCCGGCAGGCACAGGGGCGGCCGGCGCCGCGTCGGGTCGGCCGACGAATGGCGCGGCCGGCGCGTGCGCAGGCTGTGCCGAAACGGGCCGCCGCGCCGAGCGAACCTTACCCGCCCCTTACGGCACAATTGGTCAACGGCATCGGCGCTGCCACGAATTCGAAAAATTCGAAGCGCATAACGCCGCGCAGTCCGCGCACCGCGTTGGAGCCCGATCAGGTCGAAATGCCGGCACGCCGCTCCAAAAGCGCACGCAATCCGCTCGTGATCGTCGGCAACGCGATCATCAGCCTGTTCGTGCTGGCGGCGATCGCCGCCGGCGTCGGCCTGGTGATCGGCAAGCAGCGCTTCGACGCGCCGGGCCCGTTGGCGGCCGACCGCGTCGTCAACATTCCGCACGGCTCCGGCATTCGCGATATCGCCGACGTGCTCGCCCGTGAAGGCGTCATCGAGCAGCCGTGGGTGTTCGTCGGCGGCGTTCTCGTCCTCAAGGCGCGCGAGGACCTCAAGGCCGGCGAGTATCAGTTCAAGGCGCACGCGAGCCTGCGCGACGTCGTCGCCACCATCGTCGACGGCCGGGTGGTGGCGCATCAGTTCACCGTTCCGGAGGGCCTGACCTCGGAGCAAATCGTCGCGCGGTTGTTGAACGACGATGTGCTGACCGGGAACATCAAGGAAATCCCGCGCGAGGGCAGTCTGCTGCCCGACACCTATAATTTCGGGCGCGGGTCTCACCCGCGAGCAGATGATCCAGCACATGCAGCAGGCGCAGCAGCGCATCCTCAAGGAAATCTGGGATCACCGCTCGCCCGATCTGCCGATCAAGACGCCGGACCAGCTCGTCATCCTCGCCTCGATCGTCGAGAAGGAGACCGGCAAGCCCGACGAACGCACGCGCGTCGCCGCGGTGTTCGTCAACCGGCTGAAACAGAGAATGCGGCTGCAATCGGACCCGACCATCATCTACGGGCTGGTCGGCGGCAAGGGCACGCTCGGCCGGCCGATCATGCGCAGCGAGATCGATCAGCCGACGCCGTACAACACCTATCAGATCGACGGCTTGCCGCCGGGACCCATCGCCAATCCCGGCCGCGCTTCGCTCGAGGCGGCCGCCAATCCGGCCCGCACGCGCGAACTTTATTTCGTCGCGGACGGCAGCGGAGGCCACGCCTTCGCCGAAACCTACGAGCAGCATCAGAAGAACGTCGCGCGGCTGCGCCAAATGGAATCCGACCAAAAGGACCAGTCGGCGCCGGGCGCTCAGCTGATTTCATCGCCGCCGCAAGGCGCGTCGTCGCCGCCGCCAGCAGCGCCGCCAGCCCACCGAACGAGTCATCGCAAGCAGGCTACGCCGTGATACACGCGAACGATCTGCGGTCCGCAGCGAGGATGAAACGCCGCGATCGGATCACACGGATGCAAGCCAGATCGCTGCTCTAACGGTTTGATCGAGCGCGATGTTTCCGTAAAGCCGGCTTCCACTTTCCGGCCTCATGCTCTAAGTTCTGCGCGAATTTTTTGCGGATTCCCCACCGGGAGAGTTTTTCACAATGGCGCTGTCGAGCATGACCGGATTCGCTCGCTGCCATGGCGTCAGCGGCCCCTACGCCTGGGCGTGGGAAGTGAAATCGGTCAACGGCAAAGGTCTCGATCTGCGGCTGCGTCTGCCGCCCGGCTGGGATGCCATCGAGGTGCCGGTGCGCGCCCGCGCGGCGGAGACGCTCGCCCGCGGCTCGATCCAGGCGAACCTGACCGTCGACCGCACCGGCTCACGCCGGTCGTCCGCGTCAACATGGCGGTATTGGATGCGGTCGTGGCCGCGGCGCGGCAACTGGCGTCGCGCATCGAGGCGTCGCCGCCGTCGCTCGACGGCCTGCTCGCGCTCAAGGGCGTGATGGAGGTCGCGGAAGCGGAGGAGGGTGAAGAGGAGCGGCGCAATGCTGAAGCGGTCGTGACCGCCGGCTTCGCCGAAGCCGTCGGTGCACTCGCCGCGATGCGCCGCCACGAGGGCGCCGCGCTCGGCCACGTGCTGGCGACGCGCTTGAGCGAGATCGCTGCGCTGGCGCAGCGCGCCGAACGGGTGCCGGGGCGGCGACCGGAAGCGATCCGCGTCCGGCTTGCCGAACAGGTGGCGACGCTGCTCGCGCAGTCGGAGCGCTTCGACGCCGACCGGCTGCACCAGGAAGCGATCATGATCGCGACCAAGGCCGACGTGCGCGAAGAACTCGATCGGCTCGCCGCGCACGTGGCGCAGGCGCAGACTCTGATCGGGCAGGGCGGTCCGATCGGCCGCCGGCTCGACTTTCTTGCTCAGGAACTCAACCGCGAAGCCAACACGTTGTGCGCCAAGGCGAACGACGTCGAGTTGACCAATATCGGCCTCGAGCTCAAGGCCGCTGTCGAGCAGTTCCGCGAGCAGGTGCAGAACGTGGAATAACGTGGAATAGAGCATGGCGCCGGCGGTTCAGCATCACCATCATCCGCGACCCGCTACCGCAATCGCGCGCCGCGGCCTCATGCTGGTCTTGTCTTCGCCGTCCGGCGCCGGCAAGACCACGCTGTCGCGCATGCTGCTCAAGGTCGACCGCGGCATCGAGCTGTCGGTGTCGGTGACGACGCGGGTCAAACGTCCCGGCGAGATCGACGGCAGCGATTATCATTTCATCGATGTCGCCCGCTTCAAGGCCATGGTGGAATTGGACGAGTTGTTGGAATGGGCGGAGGTGTTCGGCCATCGCTACGGCACGCCGCGCGAGCCGGTCGAGAAGGCCTTGCGGGCGGGTCGCGACGTGCTGTTCGATATCGATTGGCAGGGCACGCAGCAGCTGCGCGAAAAGGTGCGCAACGACCTCGTCAGCGTCTTCATCCTGCCGCCGACGGTAGAGGAACTGCGAGATCGGCTGGAGCGGCGCGCCCAGGACAGCAAGGACATCATCGCCGCCCGCATGGCGAAAGCCGCCGGCGAGATGAGTCATTGGGCCGAATACGACTACGTCATCGTCAATCGCGATATCGACGAAGCGTTCGCCGAAGTGCGCGCCGTCCTCGCGGCCGAGCGGCTGAAGCGCGAGCGGCAGATCGGCCTGTCCGACTTCGTGCGCTCGCTGCAGGCGAAGCTGTGACGGGCCGCGCCTGGTTTGGCGCGCCGCGGCGGAGGTGGCAGTGCTCAGGCGATGTGTTCGGTCACAGTAAATGCACGGTCTCCGTAATTCGGCGGCGACCGCAATTCGGCGCGCAAGGCGTTGGCGACGCTTGTTCGCGGCGCCCGTTATCGGCGCGCGCACTCGAATGTCTTACAAAGACCACAAACAAAAAGGGAAGCGGAACGCCGACAGACGCATTTTGTCTTTCACGCCACCGCGCCGCGCGAATGGATGTTGCCACCCGCTCGCGCTTCGGGCGCGGCTCGCCTGTGGGCGTTCCACCGCGGCTCTCGCTTAGGCGATCTAACGCCACCGCTCAGCTCCAGATACGCGCTTTCTGAAACGCAGTCGGAGCGCCCGGTCCCGATGGTTCGAAAGACCGTGCGCCTTTTTCGCGGACGGTACCCGTGCCGTCCTGTCCCGGTCCAGCGAGATTTTAACTCGCAGTCCGGTCTTAGACTAATGCCGGCCGGGCGTATCCTGCCGAAGCCGCTCCGGCGCGGGTTGCAAGCCCGCGCGGAAACATCGCATCCCGCTCCACCTTCGAAAGTGCCCTCGCGACGGCGTCCCTCGATGAGCGTATTTGCTGTTTGTAGCAATATCGGGGACGTTTGTCAAGTCAATAGTCTCTGGAGTAGTTACGTCGCGGAATTGCGTGGAATTATGCCGACGGCGTTTTGTTGTGACCTATACACATCGTCATGGCCGGGCTTGTCCCGGGCATCCACGTCTTTTAGCTCGCTCCGTGATAAGACGTGGATGTCCGGCACAAGAGTTTACACTTGGGCCCGCCGAAGGCGGGACCCGAGTGCCGGGCATGACGAATTGGCAACTAGCCAGGAACAAGGACCTCAGGTGACCTCTCCTCCGCGTATTC
>CAVUWO010000005.1:0-9144 GCA_963745155.1 uncultured Pseudomonadota bacterium
GGCGTGGCGCAGCATGCGTAGGAGGGCGCGTCAGCGGGCCGCCCCTGCACTGCAGCAAATGTCAAAATACGCAGCGCCTTCCCAATATTGACAAATTCTACCTCGATCTTGAAATCATGCTCTGCTTCAAGGGGCGTCTGTATGCTGCATCGTGTCATGCTGATCGTGACCATCGCGCTTGCTGGTCCCTTAACCGTACCGGCAGCCTCCGATCAGGCCGAACGGGCAGAGCTGATTTACTCCCCGTGGACCAAGCTCTGCATCAAGGAGATGTGTTTCGTCGGCAAAGACGCCCACACGGAGTGCGCACCGATCTTCGCGGTTGTGCTCGTCGAGGACGCGAAGGACACGAAGAAGCTTTTGCGCGTCACCATCCCGACCAGCGTGAACACAGACCGAGGCGTCCGCATCACGATCGATCAGGCGCAGCCGATCGCTCGGCCCTTCGAGCGCTGTTATGCCATCGGCTGTGTCGCGGACTATGAGGCCGGAGCGGAACTTGTGGACCAACTCAAGCAAGGACGAACGCTTACTCTCGATACTGTAGATACGGCCAATTCACCAGTCAGCCTGAGCCTACCGCTCATCGGATTCGCCGCCGCCTATGATGGACCCGCGCAGGCTCCCAAAGTGTTCGAGCTGCAACCGGGGAAACTGCAGGAGGAACTCCATGCACGCACCGAAGATGACCGTGAGGCCCGGTGCAAGGCGAAGTAAGCGATCCGATGGCGGACGACATTCACACGCAACCCCGGCTGATCGAAATCGCAATCGAGCCGAAGTCGAAGGCCGATCAGGAGAGGCTCGGCGTCGCGCTCGCCGAATTGGCGGCCGATGACCCGTCGTGCGGCGTCACCACCGATCTGGAGTCGGGCCAGACCGTCATGCAGGGGATGAGCGAACTGCAACTCGACAACAAGGTCGATATGCTCGAGCGCACTTACAAGATCGACGCCAATATAGGTCCGCCGCAGGTGGCCGATCGCGAGACGATCACCCGGCAGACCACTGTCGACTATACCCACGAGAAGCAGACCGGCGGCCACGGCCAGTTCGCGCGCATCAAGATCGCCGCCGAGCCCCGCCCGCCCGGCTCCGGCTTCGTGTTCGAGAACCAGGTAGCCGGTGATGCGGTGCCGAAGGCGTTCATTTCAGCCATCGAGAAAGGTCTCGAAGGCGTCATGAGCTGCGGCGTGCTCGCCGGCTTCCCGGTGGTCGACGTCGAGGTGAGCCTGCTCGACGGCGCGTCGCACGATGTGGACTCATCGGCGATGGCGTTCGAGATCTGCGCTCGCGCCGCCATGCGGGAGGCGTTGAAAAAGGGCGGCCCGGTGCTGCTCGAGCCGATCATGAAGGTCGAATTGGTGACGCCGGAGGATTATGTCAGTTCGGTCATCGACGATCTGAATTCGCGGCACGGCCGGATTCAGGGCCAGGAGATCCGGGGCAATGCCATCGTCATCTCGGCGATGGTGCCGCTCGCCACAATGTTCTCCTACGCCGACAAGCTACGTTCGCTGTCACAGCGGCGCGCCGGCTTCACCATGCAGTTCGACCGCTACGCGGCGGTGCCGTTGGACGATCCCTGATTCTCGGCCGGCGATGGGAATGCGTGCGGGAAGCGAGCTGTAGGTAGGCAAAGCGAAGCGTGCCCACGTGCTGACTTGCAATTTGCGTGGACGCGGACGTGGGCACGGCGCGACAACTCACAATCCGCCACATTGATGCCACCCACACGGCGGTTGAATTGCCCACCCGGCGTGCATTCCCGGAGTATAAAACTGATATTGGCCGCTTCCCGCGGCTGGCGGCCGCGGCGGCGGAGTTCCACGCCCATCGCCATGTTGCAGGCGATTTTGCAAATAAATTCCTGGAGGCAATGGTTGCGGATTGAGTGCCGCAGCCCGCCCAGGCGCGCGGTGAATGCCGGGAGGCAAAGGTTGCGGGTTGAGAGCCCGAAAGCCGAATCCGGCTGTAGCTGGCGCCAAAGACATGAGCAGCAACGACGAACCAGCAAGCATCGCAGTCAGGGTATTGCGCGGGAATTTGCTTGTCATGACCGAAGCTCCATTGGCTGGGAGGGACTATCAGTCGTTGGTCGTCTGCCAGCGGGCAAAGGTTCAAACCTCCCCCGTTCTCGATCGCAAGTCGGGCGGATTGACACCAAGGCCGCGTGACACCCGATTGCGCGCGCGGGAACGCCTCGGCGCTGCGTGCCTAATCCGCCGCCATCGCCGCAAGCCCGTTGTGCCGCCGTGCCGTCGTGAAAACTTCGCTACTTCGACAGCGTGGCGCCGATCAACGCCGCGATAACCAACGCGATCCCGACAAGTTGAACGACCGTCAGCGCTTGACCGAGCAAGAAGACGCCGAGGCCCGCGGATACGACCGCGTCCGCGTAGGCCAGGAGCGACGTGCGCAACGGCCCGATCATCGATACGGCGACAAAGAATGCGATGATGGCGAACCCGTAGAGCTCGGAAGCAACCAGGAAGCTGATCCAGCCGGCGGAGGTCCGAGGCAAGGCGAACTCGCCGCTCGCGAGGCAGATCATCAGCAACAATGCGCTCGCAGCCGCCATCATGCACAGCGTCAGCGGCCGCGCGTCCCCCTTGCCGAACACGTGGCTGGAAACGGTAATCACGCCGGCCCATCCGAAGGCTGCAAACAGCGCCAATGCGACGCCTCCGACGTCGAGATTGCCGGTGCGCAGGTCGAGCGCCAACGCCAGTCCGATCAAAGCCAGCACAATGGCGGCGACCGTTCGCCACCCGAATTTTTCCCAGCCCAGCAGGCCGACGATCGCGGCCGATATCAACGGAAACAAATAGAAGACGAGTATCGCCAAGGCGAAGGGAATCGAACTGAACGACTTGAGCAACGCCCACGAGTAGAGCGCGGTCACAAGCCCGAGACCAACGGCGATCGCCGTGTCGCGTCGCGTGAGCGCCAATGAGATACGGCCGAAGCCCAGCCAGACGACGAGTGTCAAAGACGTCAGCACGAACCGGACGGTTGCGACCGTGAGGGCGTTGCTGCCCGCGTGATAGGCAAGATTGGCCGCACCGTTCGACAGCGCGAACGCGACAGCCGAAGCGAACGCCACCAGGATGCCCGCCCAGCTTTTCGGGTACGAATGAATGTTGATTACCGACATCGCCTTCCCCAGCATCGAGGCAATTTGATTCCGCCTCTTCGCACCGTATGTCGCAAAGAGTAGGCGTTGGTGCAACGGCGGCGTCGGAGAGGCTGGTTGCATCGTCGTCCGGAGAGACCGGCCGGACTACCGCCCCCGCGCTCCCGCCGCGACCTTCCGCGCCCCCGCCTCCGCCCCCCGCATCGCCTCCAGCTCCCGCCGCAATGCCTCCGCGAACACCGCCGTCGCGATCGGCAGATTGCGCCCGCGCAAATGGCCGAACACGAGGTTCGCGCGCGGCACGTCGCGGCCGTCGATGTCGCGGGCGATGACGCCCAGCCGCCGGCCTCGAGATGACCATCGACCAGGGCAACGGCTCCGGCGCGCCGATCCCGCTCGTCGCCAACGGCACCTATGACGTCGGCTTCGGCGACATCAACGCGCTGATCCAATTCGCCGCCAAGAAGCCGGACCTCGCGCCGATCGCGGTCGACGTCATCTACAACCGGCCGCCCTTCACCATCGCGTGCGCGCCGACAGTCCGATCAAGACGCCGAGGGATCTCGAAGGGAAGACGCTCGGCGGCGCCGTCGGCGACGGCGCGCTCAAGCTATTCCCCGCCTTCTGCAAGGTCGCCAAGATCGACTGCAGCAAGGTCAGCATCACCAACATGCAGCCGAGCCTGCGCGAGCAGATGTGCGGCCGACCGTGCTCCTCGTCACCCATGATCTGAAAGAGGCCGGCTATCTCGCCAACCGCATCTGCGTGATGCGGGCGCGGCCGGGCCAGATCATCGACGACGCCGACGTGCCGTTCGCGCGGCCGCGCACGATCGAGATGTCCTACACGCCGGCATTCGTCGCCATGACGCAGCGGCTGCGCGAATTGATCGTCACCGCCCGCCCCGCCAAGGAGGCCGCCTGATGACGCCGCAGCTGCGCCGCCGGCTCGCCTCGACCGCCTGCATCGTCGGCTTCTTTCTCCTCTGGGAGGCGCTGTGCTGGGGATTCTCGGTCAGCGACATCGTACTGCCGAAGCCGAGCGAGATCATCGTCACGCTTGTCGAGCGGCTGCCGGCGCTGTGGCCGCACATCGTGCAGACGCTCTATACCACGCTGATCGGCTTCGCCTTCGGCATCGCCATCGGCATCGCGCTCGGCGTCATGATCGGCTCCTCGCGGCTCGCCTACGACGTCGCCTATCCGCTGCTCATCGGCTTTGCCACCATCCCGAAAGTCGCCGTGGTGCCGATCTTCGTTCTTTGGTTCGGCGCCTGCGCGGTGCCGGCTGTACTCACCGCGATGATCATGTGCATCTTCCCGATCGTGGTGAACGTCGCGACCGGGCTCGCCACCACCGAGCCGGAACTGGAAGACGTGATGCGCGCGCTCCACGCCTCGAAGCTCGACATTCTGTGGAATGTCGGCCTGCCGCGCACCATGCCGTATTTCTTCGCCTCGCTGAAGGTCTCGGTGACGCTCGCCTTCGTCGGCACCGTGATCTCCGAAACCGTCGCCTCCAACCGCGGCATCGGCAACGTCATGATGATCGCGTCGTCGAATTTCGACGTGCCGCTGGTGTTCGCGGGGCTTCTGATCCTCGCCGTGCTCGGCGTCGTGCTCTACGCCGCCTTCTCGCTGATCGAATCCAACGTCACCGGCTGGGCCCACCGCAAGGACGACGTCGCGATCGGGTGAATTTTCGCCCCCGCCCTACCCCGCTGCCGCGCGGTCATCGCTTGCCGCGGGAGAGCGTCGCCGAGGGCAATTCGCCGAACGCGCGCTGATAATCCTTGGCGAAATGGCCGAGATTGCTGAACCCACACGCGAGCGCGACGGCGGTCACCGTCGTCGTCGAATCCGCGAGCAAAAGCCTCGTACGCGCGTGCTTAAGCCTGATTTGTTTGACGAAGCCGATCGGCGAGTAGCCGCGACTGTTCTTGAAGGCCTTGAAAATGGCTCGGGCGCTGCTGTTCGTGACGGCGGCGAGGCGCTCGATCGTGATCGGGGCGTTCCAATTCGCTTCGATGAACTCCTCGACGAGCTTGACCTGCCACGGCGCGGATTCCTTCGGCTCCATATCGAGCAGGCTGCTGTAGTTGTGCCGATTGACGCTCAGGAACGACACCGCGATCGTCTGTTGAATCTCGTCGAGCACGGCCGCTGGAAAGTCAGTGCCGATCGTGCTGAACAGCTTGACGAAAGCCAGGACGAGCTCACGCAACTCCGCCGCGTGCCGGCGGCTGGCATTCCCTGCGAGAGAAAATTCAAGACGGCCGGGCGGCGGCGCGCCGATGAGCGCCGTCAATTTCTGCTCGAGCGCCTGCTGACCGACCCAGAGGACGATCTGCTCGTATGACCTGCCGAAATCCACCGTGACATCGGTGTTGCTGGACAAGACGCATGATTGATCCGGACGACTCTCGACGATCTTGCCGCCGATACGCGTCACGGCGCCGCCGTGCAGGCTGAATTGCTGGCGCGCGAAACCGGTGGCGGGAAAGTGCACCTGCACCGGCGCGCCATATGCGCAGTACGAGAACGCCAAACCTCCCAAGCGCAAATGATTGGCGCAACCATAAAAGTCCTCGACGGTATCGGGGTAATCGACTGCTTGCGCGGCGTAGGTTTCGACCAGCGCGGCTCGCATTTCGTCCGGGTCGGCGGTCCGTAAAACGGGAAAGCGATCCAGATATCCCGCAGCCTTGTCGTGCATAAAAGCCCTCGATCAATTTGTGATGCGAGCCCATCGCTCAGAAAATGCACCGTTCACTCACAACGCGCTTCGTTTGATGTATAAAATGAGCGTTCGGTTCGCTGTGGGGGCTAACACGATATTTAGTACAAAGCGGCAGGCTGACCAAGGATTTTGGGACGATCAGCAAAAGATTCTGATGATGTCGATCGAGCCGCGTTGCCTCGCGCTGTGCGGGACTAACGCTCCCACAGATAGCGGCGGCGGCGCGACGATGTCGTGAGGGGACTGAAGAAACATCAAACAGTATTGCCGATCGCAATGTCAGCAATCCCTTGCCACCCTATTCGGCGCCGATCGGCGAGACCCCACCAGGCCGAAACGCCGCGCGACGGCCAACCCCGAAACACATTGAAGGAGACAAACATGTCCTGGCTCAAACGTGGCTCTGCCCCGAACGGAAACAACGGCAAAGCGCCAGGCACCTACAATATCGACGAACTGCGGGCCGACGTTGTCCACAAGATCTCGGTTGCCGTCATGATGGTGGACCGGAATTTCAACATCACCTTCGTCAACGAGCCGACCCGTCAGCTGCTGCGGACCAACGCCGCCGCGTTTCGCGCGGTGTGGCCGAACTTCGACCCCGATCGGATCATCGGCAGCTGCATCGACATGTTCCACCGCGATCCCTCCCACCAGCGCAACCTGCTGGCCGATCCGTCCCGATTGCCGTACCGCGCCGAGATCAGCGTCGGCGACCTGAAATTCGCCTTGTTGGTCAACGCCAGCTTCGACCGCGACCGCAACTATGTCGGCAACGTGCTCGAATGGAACGACGTGACCGCGACGCGCGTCAACGAAGGGATGTTGGCGGCGCTGAACAAGGCGCAGGCGGTGATCGAATTCTCGGTCGACGGCAAGATCATCAGTGCCAACGAGAACTTTCTCAGGACCATGGGTTATTCGCTCGACGAGATCCGCGGCCGCCACCACAGCATGTTCGTCGAGCCGGCCTATCGCCAGAGCGCGGAATACGCCAGGTTCTGGGAGAAGCTCGCCGCCGGCGAATTCGATGCCAATCAGTACAAGCGCATCGCCAAGGGCGGCGCGGAAATCTGGATTCAGGCGACCTACAATCCGATCCTCGACGCCAAGGGCAAGGCCTTCAAGGTCGTCAAGTTCGCGACCGACATCACCACGCAGGTGCTGGCCAATCAGGCGCTCAAAGTGGCGGTGCAGGAGACTCAGGAAGCGGTCACCGCGGCCGAGCGCAACGACCTGACGCGGCGCATTCCGCTCGACGGCAAATCAGGCGAGATCGCGACCCTGTGCGGCGGCGTCAACGGCCTCCTCGACACCATGATGCGGGTGATCGGCGAGATCAAATCGACCGCGCGCGAGGTCGCCAACGCCGCCGCCGAGATATCGACCAGCGCGACCGACCTGTCGCAGCGCACCGAGGAGCAGGCCGCGAGCCTGGAAGAGACCTCGGCGTCGATGGAGGAAATCGCCGTCACCGTCAAGAACAACGCCAACAACGCCCAGCAGGCCAACCGCTCCGCCGGCACCACGCGCGAGGTCGCCGATCGCGGCGGCCAGGTGGTCGCCAAGGCGGTCGAGGCGATGTCGCAGATCGAGGGCTCCTCGCGCAAGATTTCCGACATCATCGGGGTGATCGACGAGATCGCGCGGCAGACCAATCTCTTGGCGCTCAACGCCGCGGTCGAGGCGGCCCGCGCTGGCGACGCCGGCCGGGGCTTCGCCGTGGTGGCGTCCGAGGTGCGAAGCCTCGCGCAGCGCTCGTCGCAGGCCGCCAAGGACATCAAGGACCTCATCACCAACAGCAACAATCAGGTCCAGTCCGGCGTCGATCTCGTCAACAAGGCCGGCGCGGCGCTCGCCGAGATCCTCGATTCGATCAAGCAGGTCGCCAGCATCGTCTCCGACATCGCGACCGCGAGCGTCGAGCAGTCGAACGGCATCGAGCAGGTCAACAAGGCGCTGTCGCAGATGGACGAGGTGACCCAGCAGAACTCGGCGCTGGTCGAGGAAAACGCCGCGACCGCCAAGGCGCTGGAAGATCAGTCCCGGGCGATGACCCAACTGGTCGACGTCTTCGTCGTCGAAGACGGCGCCGCCGAGGAGCGCCGCCCGGCACAACGCAACGCGACGCCGCCGCGTCACGCCGAGGCCCCCCGCGCCGTGCCGGGCGCCCACGCTGGCGGCAAGCATGCGCCGCCGCCGCGCAAAGTCACGGCCGGTCCCGCGCGCAAGATCCAGACGGCGCTCGCCGCCGCCATCAAGGAGGACGTCGACTGGAAGGAATTTTAGGCCAACGGCCGCGGGCAACAGGACCCGGGGGCAACAGCACCCGGGCAACAGGGTCGAGCACCGCCCGCGGTGCCCGACCGCGCGCGTGAACCCCTAAGAACGTTGCGGAGAACCCGGTGACGAAGGCCACCCCGAGCGACGGCGAAACTCGAATCTCGACCGAACAGATGTCGCTCGAAGGTGACGCCGCGCTGCGACTTTATTACCTCGCGCTCGCCCGCAATCTCAAGGCGATCGACGACCAATTCGCCGACCTCAGCGACGCGCTGATGGAATGGCTAAAGATTTCGGGCGCGAACGATCACGCGGGAGAGGCGTCATGATCACGTCCGGGCAACGACGAGACACGATAATTTCTGTGTCGGGGTGAAATTACGGGGTTGGACTGCACCAGTGCATTTAATTGCTTTATTCTGCGGCTTATGCACCGTGACCGTGATCAATCGTGTCACCCTAATCCACGGTCGTTGGAACGCTGTTTATTCTGCTGCTTTTCTTCGCTGATTTCTTCGTCCGACGCATCCTCTATTCCGGCAATTTTGTTTCTGGCGCCCTTGGTCGCGATAATCAATTCGTCGAGCTTGAGCTGCAGAGCCATCGTGTCTCTGGTCTGCGTGTTTTGAATCAGAAAGACCATCAGGAACGTTACGATCGTCGTTCCGGTATTGATTACGAGTTGCCACGTATCGCTGTAATGGAAGACCGGCCCGGTTATGCCCCACACCGCGACCGTCGCCACCGCCAGCAGAAAGGTCGCCGGTTTGCCGGTAATGCGGGCGGTAGAGGATGCGAGGCGACTGAACCACCCGCCCGAATTTGAATGCGGCTGTCCATAGCTGCCGGTCGGCAGGGGCCCTTTCATTTTTTCAACCTCCATTGCGTCGTTTTTGCCGTCGAGGTGTGAACTGGTCCCATCCTTGAAATTGGCCGGGCAGCGTTGATGGATATCGCTTCGCTCCACCCCTCCTACACGGCCTCAC
>CAVUWO010000006.1:0-46913 GCA_963745155.1 uncultured Pseudomonadota bacterium
AAGTCTCTTTCATCCGCCCCCGCGCTGTTGCGCGGGGGAGGGGGGACCGCCGCGCGAAGCGCGGTGGTGGAGGGGGCAACGACCGCGCCGCATCGACTCCTCGGCTCGTAATTTTTCTCAACCGCCGCAGGCCCCCTCCACCACCCGGCTGCGCCGGGCGGTCCCCCTCCCCCGCTGCGCTGCGCTCCGCGGGGGCGGATATACGCCAGCGTTCTCGCGGCGCCCCTTCGCGCCCGAGCTATGCCGGCACCACGCCAGGAAACTATATCCAAGCCCAATCTTCGTCAGATGCCGCCGGCGGTGGTCCCGGCTGTCATCAAGATCGTGCGCGGATAAACCTCGTCATTGCGAGGAGCGTTTGCGACGAAGCAATCCAAACTCTGAGACGCCGACCCTGGATTGCTTCGTCGCTTCGCTCCTCGCAATGACGAAAGGAAAGCGGAACGCCGAAAGGCGCTGTTCAACAACCACCGCATCTTGCGATGCGGCACGCGCCCGTGCGGGCGCGCTCGCCTCTCGGCGTTCCACCACGGCACTTGCGGTCGCGACCGAACGCCACCGCTCAGCTCGAGCCACGCGACTTCCCAGGACAGGCTCAGAGCGCGCAACCCCAATGGGTCCAAAGATCGCGCGCATCGCAACGCATTTTTACGCGAAGCCGGTTAACCGGCCTTCGATTGCGTCACTCGCGGGCGTTACCCGCGCCTTACCGTCCCGTCCAGCGAGATTGCACCCGCGGTCCGGTCACGATGCCGTCCGGGCGTGTCTTGCCCAAGCCGCCCGAGCGCGATGGTGACGAACCGCCGCCCGCGGGAGCCGTACTCGCCCCGCCGGACGGAGTGACCCGGCCGGCGTCCGGGAACGCGCAGTGAGATTCAACCCGGTACCTCATCATGTGACTCATTCGTCGAAGACGCTGTCGCTCCAATCGCGACGGCAACTCTCCCGCACCTGTATCGATGCGACACTCGGCTCGCAACACGGTCCGGCAAAAACAGACGTATGTCATCCGCCTTACGATTTTCGCTTTGATGTACTGTGCGGCAGTTGCGGCATCAAATTTACGCAATTCCATATAAAGGTCCGCGGCTTCAGCCTGGATACCTTCGAGGTACTCCTCCCTGCGGTAGCGCCGGGTATGCGGTGAGCCGTAAAAAGCGCGAGTGTCGAAAGTTCCCTGACTTTATCGCGGGTCAAATAGATTGCCCACGATCATCCACGGCCTGACTCGAGCGCCTCCCGCACCGTGAACAACTCAAGTGTAGATCGCAGGAAGGTGCCACACAGACTCGTCCATTCGTCAAATTTCTCTTGCTCGTCCTGATCCTTCGCACGAAGTGCGTGTTTAGCAGAAACAAAACGACAGCGGCGGCCGCATCGACCGGAAAAGCAAGTCCGACAATGGCCGCGACTTTTGCTCGAACTGCTCACGTCGTCGACGTTCCCCTTCGTCGAAAAGCTGTTCTTGAACCGCCGCCCAGGCCAGCCAGGCCGCAAACAGCGCACCAGCACCGCCGATCAGGCCGGCTGCGAGGTCTTCGTGTACCCCTATCACGCATCCGATGTATTTCGGCCACTGCGATTGCCAAATGCTCAGCGTGCAGCGTTTCGTTTCCTCAACAGGCACAGTGAGATCAACGAACGTCAATATCCCTACCACAATCGCGATCAGCAACGCGCCGATGCTGAGCGCCCAGATGATCCGTCGTTTGGTAGCAGGCATCACCGTCATGCACCGAGGGTAGCATAACGCGAGGCCCGAACAAAACAGCGATCGGCCGCGGTCAGACCCGCATATCGCCACTATTTTTTCGGCGTTGCAGCCGCCGTGACAGTGCCGCTGTCCCGTCCATAGACATCTGCGAGCTGGGTATCAAACCCTCGCAGATAGGTACTAAGGTTCATCAATCCGCGCCGTTGAGCATGAAGGCGTCCTCGCCGTGTCGCCGCAGGGGACGGATGAACCGTGATCTCTACGAAAGCGCTGAGGGTACCAAGAATTGCGAGGTAAATAAGCTTATCGTTGATGTTGAGGTTCCAAATACTCTCGCGCACGGCGAAAAACTCAATTCCGGATTGGATGTGCGTCGCCTCCGCCGCGATCGCCTGGTCGGCCGGCTCATCGTTGACGGCATTAATGTTGACCGCTACTTCGATTGCCGCGAGCGCCACGGCGGCCGCGTGAATTGCTGGAGTGATGCAAAGGACTGCGGCCTCTTTGGCCTCGGCTTGCTGGCGTCGCCGGTCTTCCGCTTCCTCGGCCTTCTGACGCTCGCGCGCAATTCTTTCCTCAGCAATCTGCCCTTGGACCGCCATATAGGCGAGCCACGCCGCGAGCAACGCACCGGCAACGCCTATTAGACCGGCCGCGAGGTCTTCATGACTGGCGATCAAGCATCCTATTTCCGCAAGGCCGCACCGTGGCTGTTCTGTTCCGCCCTCGGCGAGCCCAAGGAACCCGATAACAAACAGAACGAAGGAGACTGCCAGCAGTCCGACCGAGGGAATACGTCGCCAGACCTGAAGCCAGATTTCGAACCCTGGAAGGCACATATCCATACCTTGCCGAATTGCGATTTGCATGTCGAGAGAGTTGCGGCAGGGCGCTCGGCTCACACCAGGGCACGATAGGCCGCGGCCAGAATCGCATTACGCCGCGTGCGATCCTAGACCTGCTCTGGTCTTTTGATCTTGATCCTGCGAGCCGCGGCCGGGGGATTTCGCCGCGATGACATGTGCCCCGGCGAACCGACGTGGGCATCGCGGCGCTGCGGGAATGAAGCGGCCGGGCTCAAGCGAAACGGGGGCATCGCGGACCTTCTTCTGCCCGCCGCGCGGGGAGAAGGTCGGGATGAGGGGGCATTAACGCTTCTTGAGCTTCGCAAGAGAATTCTCCAGCGCCTTCGCATCAATCCCAAAGCTCAAACTCGCGGCGGCGCCCCCTCACCCTCGCTTCGCTCGACCTCTCCCCGCGCGGCGGGGAGAGGTGGTCGTTCTTGTGGCGCGGCGGCGCGTGACCGGCGTCATCAAGCTTTCGTTAACCATGCGCGGTTACGGATCGTTAACCAACGATCCTGCGGGCTATCGCCTTGCTGCACGTTCCGAACCGCCCATCGCCGGCGCCGGTCGAATCCCTCGCGGGCGCTCAAGCGCGCGCGGCGGGCTTGCGCGGAGGGCGAGCTTGGCAAGGCGGAGCGGCTTTGCACTGAGGTGCTGGCGCAAAATCCTGACAGTTTCGATGCGCTGCATTGTCTCGGTGAAATCAATTTCAAGCGCGGGCGGCTCGATGCGGCGCTGGCGTGGTTTCAGGAAGCGCTCAAGCGCGATCTTGGGCGTGCGGAGGGTTTTGCGAGCCTCGGGTTGGTGTTTCAATCGCTTGGGCAATTGGAACGGGCGCTGGTTGCCTATGACGAAGGCTTGCGGCTCGCGCCGGACGACGCGGAATTGCTCAACCGGCGCGGCGTGGTGCTGCTCGATCTCGGCCGGTTCGGCGAGGCGCTGCAAAATTTCGAGCGGCTCGTTGCCGCCGATCCGCGAAATATCGATGCGCTCGGCAATTACGGCAATGCGCTGTTCAAGCTCAACCGTCCGGCCGAGGCGATCGCGGTCTATGACCGGGCGCTCCTCCGCGCGCCGCGCAACGCGCAGCTTTTGACCAACCGCGCCATCGCGCTGCGCCGGCTCGACCGGCCGCACGAGGCGCTGGCGAGCGTGGCGCGGGCGCTCGCCGCGGCGCCGAACTTCGCGCCGGCGCGGTTCGTCGACGCCGCCGTGCGCCTGACGCTCGGCGATTTCGCCGCCGGCTGGCGCGGCTACGAGGCGCGCTGGGGCGGCGCCTTGTCGGCGCAGCGGCGCAATTTCACGGCGCCGCTGTGGCTCGGGCAGGAGCCGCTGGCCGGCAAGACCATTCTCCTCCATGCCGAGCAGGGCTTTGGCGATACCATCCAGTTCGTGCGCTATGCGCCGCTCGTCGCCGCCCGCGGGGCCGAAGTGATTCTGGAAGTCCAGCCGCAATTGGTGCGGCTTGTGAAGGCTTGCCGGGCGTGTCGCGCGTGGTCGCGCGCGGCGCGCCGTTGCCGCGGTTCGACTGTCAGTGCCCGCTGCTCAGCCTGCCGCTCGCGTTCGCGACCGACCTGACGAACATTCCGGCGCGACGTGCCTTATCTCGCGCCGGCTGAGGCCGACGTCGCGTCATGGCGGGCGCGGCTGCCGCCGCGGCGCGGGCGGCTGCGCGTCGGCTTTGCCTGGTCCGGGGCGCGCGCGCACGACAACGATGTCAACCGCTCGCTGCGGCTCGCGACGCTCGCGCCGTTGTTTGATCTTGCCGACATCGATTTCGTCAGTCTTCAGCACGAGGTGCGCGAGGAGGACGCCGCGCTGTTGCACAGCCGCGGCGACATCGTGCGGATCGGTCAGGATTTCAGCGATTTCGCCGATACGGCGGCCGCGATCGCGTCGCTCGACGCGGTGATTGCGGTCGATACCGCGGTCGCGCATCTCGCCGGCGCCATGGGCAAGCCGCTTTATCTGCTGCTGCCGTTCGCCGCGGATTTCCGCTGGCTGCGCGAGCGCGGCGACAGCCCGTGGTATCCGAGCGCGCGGCTGTTCCGGCAGCCGGGGTTCGGGGATTGGGACGGTGCCGTCGGGGCGCTGCGGGCGGCGTTGCTGGACGTTATTCGCTCGGCGGCCTAGCGCCTTCGCCCCCCGCGAAGCGGGGGAGGGGGATCGCGCGAAGCGCAGGGGAGGGGGCTTGCGGCGGTTCAACAAACATAACGAGCGTGGCGCGTGCGGCGCGACCCCACCCCTACCCCTCCCCACAAAGGGGCCACAAGGGGAAGGGGAAGCGAGAAAAGTTGCGGCCTCCGGGAGGGGAGCTTCCGGAGGCCGCGTCGAGCCAGGGTCCTTTTTCGCGCGACGTAAAGGACCCCGCTGGGAGCTGGTTGCGTATTTTTGTTGCTCTAGAAAGGCAAGATGACGTCGGCCGCCTGCTGGCCCCAGCGCTCCTGCTGAATGTTCGTGAGCTGGCCGCGGCCGCCATAAGCCAGCCGGGCCTCGGCGATTTTCGACATGTCGATGGCGTTGTCGCTCTGGATGTCCTCCGGGCGCACCACGCCGGCGACGATCAGTTCGCGCATCTCGATAATTGAGCCGGACCTCCTGCTTGCCCTCGATCACCATGTTGCCGTTCGGCAGCACTTGCGTGACCACCGCGGCGACGTTGGTGACCAACTGGTCCTGGCGGTTGATGGTGCCGGTGCCGTTCGACTGCGAATTGCTGTTGGCGGTGAGGAGCGAGCCGGGCAGGAAGTTCTTCGCCGCCGTCGGCAGCGCGTTGGCGCCGAGGAAATTGGTGACTTCGGAATCCTCGGTGGTGGAGCGGCTGAGGTTCGTCTGATCCTGGAATTGCGCGGTATCGTTGATGTTGACCTTCACGGTCAAGATATCGCCGATCTGGTGGGCGCGCTGGTCGTTGAAGAAGGCGCGCGAGCCGTTGCGCCACAGCGAATTGGGGTGATAGGAGGCCGGTTGCGGCGTCGGCATCGGCATCTGCACCGGCTTGTATCCCGGCTTGGTGGTCGGATTGTCGACCGCCGACAAAGCGCGGCGGCTCGGTCAGCGTCTTCAGGCGGTCGATCGCGGTGCAGTTCGTCAGCAGCGACGCCGCGGCCGCGGTGCCGAGCAGCGACCGCATGTGGTGACGGAAACGCGAATGGGATTTCAACATCAGGTCACTGGCTCACTGTAAACCAAGCTCACGGGCACTGACTCGACGAATGACGCACGGCTCATTCGGCGCTGCTGACGCGGCGTTCCGGTTGCGGGGCTTCGGACGGCTCGACTTTCGGGGCCGGCGCTGGCGCGGCAGCCGGCGCGGCGTCGATCATGTGCATCGGCTTGGCGATGACCGTGACGCGGCCGGGGCCGGCGACGACGCCCTGGACGACGCGCTTCGACTGCACGTTCTCGACATTGATCTGATCGCCGAGCGCGCCGGCTTCCTGCGCCTGGCCGCGCAGCGTCAGCGACAGGCCGGGTGCTTCGTAGACGATGGTCACAGTGTCGCTGCGCTGCACGACGACGGGCTTCATCAGGTCGGCCTCGCGCAGCGGCTGGTTCGGCCGCAATTCGTGGCGCGCCGCGAGCCCGACGGCGGCGTTGATGTCGCCGATGGCCGGCCCTTCCGACTTCGGCCGCCGGCCGACGACGAGATCGGAGGCTTTGAGCACCTCGCCGCGCGCGACCGGGATGGTCGACCGTGACGACGTCGATGGTCGCGACGGCGGTGCCGGTGAAGTGCGGCGCGAGCCGCCGCATCGCCATGCTCGACGGCAGATCGAGCGTCACGTCGAAGCGCGCGGAGCGCGGATCGTAGGACAGCGCCGTCACTTCGAGCGCGCCGGTGGCGTCCTGCTCGACGTGCAAAGTGCGCAGCGCGTGATCGAAGTTGAGGCCGATATGCTGCGCGTCGCCAAAGCCGTATTGGCCCTCGAGCGCGTGGGCGATCTCGCCGGAAATCTCCTGCGCCGTGATGACGCGGCTTGCCCGCGTCACGATCACTTCGGCGAGCCCGCGCGTGTCGATGCCGATGAGCTGGTGCGGGCGGATCGCCTCGACCACGCGCTCGGTCGCGACCGCGCCCTTGGTGCCGAGATCGGGCGCGCGGAAGATCGGGACGTCGGCGACGATGCCGGCGTTCTCGACGATGTCGCCGATGCGCACGATGTCGCCGGTGACGGTGACGTTGGCGCGCAGCGCCGGCTTGTCGCCGTCCGCCGCCGCGGCCGGGTGGGCGAGGCCGGGGGAGAGCGCGAGGGCGAGGGCAAAGAGGCGATTGCGGAGCGGATGATTTTGAAGCGGATCATGGCGCGTGCCTTTCTCACTTCAACAGCTGCGAGGTCGTCTGCAGCATCTCGTCGGCCGCGGTGATGACCTTGGAGTTCATCTCGTAGGCGCGCTGCGCCGCGATCAGGTTGGAGATTTCCGTCACCGCCGAGACGTTCGACTGCTCGAGGCTGCCTTGCAGCAGCGTGCCGGCCGAGTTGGTGCCGGCGATGCCGTCCTGCGGGTTGCCCGAGGCCGGCGTCGCGGTGAACAGATTGTCGCCGTTGGCCTGCAGGCCGGCGTCGTTGATGAAGGTCGTGACCGTGATCTGCCCGAGCAGGCTCGACGACGTGCTGCCGGGCAGCGTCACCGAGACCTGGCCCTGCTGGTTGATGGTGAGCCCGGTCGAATTGGCCGGGATGGTGATGGTCGGCTGCACCAGATTGCCTTCGGCGGTGACGATCTGGCCTTGCTGCGTTCATCTGGAACGAGCCGTCGCGGGTGTAGCTGAAGGTGCCGTCCGGCATCAGGACCTTGAACCAGCCGTTGCCCTGGATGGCGATGTCGAGCGGATTGCCGGTCTGCTGCAGCGTGCCTTGCGTCATCAGGCGCGGCGTGCCGACCGTCTTGACGCCGGAGCCGAGTTCGATGCCGACCGGCAGGATGTTGCCGTTGTCGGAGGCTTGCGCGCCGATCCGCTGGACGTGCTCGTAGACGAGGTCCTGGAATTCGGCGCGCTGGCTCTTGAAGCCGGTGGTCGTCATGTTGGCGATGTTGCCGGCGATGACCTGGACGTTGAGGTCCATGGCCGCCATTCCGGTCGCTGCAGTATCGAGCGCACGCATGGGATAATTTCCTCAGGCTTCAGTTCGAGCTCGGCGCTTGCGCCAATTGCTGCAGCGAGTTTTTGCGCAGATCGCCCTGCTGCTGCAGGATCGCGGCGATGTCGGAATAGCTGCGCGTGATCTCGATCATGCGCGCCATCTCGACGACGGCGCGCACGTTGGATTTCTCGAGCGAGCCCTGCACCACCCGCGTCGAGGCCGGCGCCGGGTTGGGATTGACGCCGGCCGGCGCGAGGAAGGTCGAATCGCCGTCCTTCTGCAGCCGGCGCGGCTGGTCGAAAGTCACGACCTGCAGCGTGCCGCGGTTGGCGCTGGTGCCGCCGGTGCCTTCGCGCACGCTGATGATGCCGGACGGACTGATGGTGACGTCGTGATCGGTCTGCTGGAAGGTGATCGGCCCGGCAGTGCCGAGCACCTGATCGCCGCTCTGGGTGACGAGCTGGCCGGAGGCGTTGATGGCGAGCGAGCCGGCGCGGGTGTAGCGCACCCCGCGCGGCGTCTGCACCGCGATATAGCCCTTGCCGTCGATGGCGACGTCGAGCGGGTTGCCGGTGCGTTCGAGCGCGCCCGGGGAAAGATCGATCCAGGTGGCGCGATCCTCGACGAACGAGACGCGCTGGTCCTTGCCGCGGAATTCGCCGTCTTTGGCGCCGGGCATCAGATATTCGGTGAACGCGGCGTTGTCGGCCTTGTAGCCGGTGGTGTCGATGTTGGCGATGTTGTTGGCGACGACGTCGAGCTCGCGACTGAGCGCCATCTGGCGCGACAAGCCGACGAGAAGGGCATTCTGCATCGGTACTCTCCCCGTAGTTTCGGCGAACCGAAGAGGAAGCTGCCGCTTGCCGGCGGCTTCCCCATGCCGCCGGCTCTCCCAAGCCCGCGGCACCCGAAGCGGACTGCAGAAGCCGTGCCAGCCGAAGAAAATTCGCAATCTCAAATGGTTATGCGTTTTTGCGGGGTTTGGCGGGCGGGCAGAAAAAGCCGCTATTTACCTTTTGGCCGGCAAAAACTTCCCATCGGCGTACCGCCCAGCAAGTATCTGTTAACCATTGCTCCCTAGCTTTCGGTGCAATGGCACCGCGACCGGTGCCAAGCGGCCGTCGCGGCGATGGTTTTGCGTCATTTTCCCGCTGGCTGCGCGCGCACTCCCAAGCGAGCGGAGCGGTGATGGCGACGAATGTAATCACGAACGAAGACGACGGCGCCGGCCGAAGGCGAGGCGAAGGCGGCTCGCGCCTTCCGGCTCCGGTTGCCGATGAAGACGATGCTGATCGCGGCGGCGGGCCTCGTCGTGCTCGCCGGCGGCGGTTACGGCGCCTACCACTTCATCGGCGGCAAGCAGCGCGGCGGCGGCGGCGACGCAGGCCGCGCCGGTCGTGTTCCTCGACATGCCCGACGTCCTGGTCAATCTGTCGTCGAGCGGCAGCGACCGCACCCAATATCTGAAAGTCAAGGTGACGCTGGAATTGCCCGACCAGGCGATGGCGACGCTGATCCAGCCGGTCATGCCGCGGCTCCAGGACGCCTTCCAGACCTATCTGCGCGAATTGCGGCCGACCGATCTCGACGGCTCGGCCGGCCTCTACCGGCTCAAGGAGGAGCTGACGCGGCGCGTCAACGCCGCGATCGCGCCGAACCGGATCAACGCCGTGCTGTTCAAGGAAATCGTCGTCCAGTGACGCATTCGTCATTGCGAGCGAAGCGGAGCAATCCAGACTTTGTGCCGCGGACTGGATGCTCGTCGCTTCGCTCGCTCGCAATGACGATGGGGAAAGAAGTAACATGGCGCTGAAGGATCAGATCGATCAGGACGCGCTGGCGGCCGAGTGGGGCCTCGCGCTCGAAGCCGAACAGGCCGCCGGCGGCGACGGCGCGAGCCCGGGCGGCGCCGCGGGAGCGTCGGGCGAGGCGGCGCCGGCGCGGAAGCCATGGCGGCGCAATGGGCCGCCATGGTCGATGACGGCCATTTCATCCAGGCGGCCAAGGGCGGCGCCGAGCGCGTCCTCACCCAGGAGGAGATCGACTCGCTCCTCGGCTTTTCCCTGTCCGACATCTCGCTCAACGACAATTCCGGCATCCGCGCCATCATCAATTCGGCGATGGTCTCCTACGAGCGGCTGCCGATGCTGGAGATCATCTTCGACCGGCTGGTCCGGTTGATGACGACCTCGCTGCGCAACTTCACCTCCGACAACGTCGAAGTCTCGCTCGACCGCATCACCTCGGTGCGGTTCGGCGATTATCTCAACTCGATCCCGCTGCCGGCGATCCTCGGCGTGTTCAAGGCCGAGGAGTGGGAGAATTTCGGCCTCATCACCGTCAATTCGAGCCTGATCTATTCGATCATCGACGTGCTGCTCGGCGGCCGCCGCGGCCAGACCGCGATCCGCATCGAAGGCCGCCCCTACACCACGATCGAGACCAACCTGGTCAAGCGCATGATCGAGGTCGTGCTCGCCGACGCCGAGCTCGCCTTCAAGCCGCTGTCGCCGGTGAAGTTCAACATCGACCGGCTGGAGACCAATCCGCGCTTCGCCGCCATTTCGCGGCCGGCGAATGCGGCGATTCTGGTGCGGCTGCGCATCGACATGGAAGATCGCGGCGGCGCCATCGAGCTGTTGCTGCCCTACGCCACCATCGAGCCCATCCGCGACGTGCTGTTGCAGATGTTCATGGGCGAGAAATTCGGCCGCGACCCGACCTGGGAAGGCCATCTCGCCACCGAGATCGGCCAGGCGGAAATCGCGGTCGATGCCGTGCTTTACGAGGCGCGGCTGCCGCTCAAGCAGATGATGAAGCTCGAGGTCGGCGACACGCTGATGCTCGAACTCAAATCCGACGCGCTGGTGATCGTGCGCTGCGGCGACGTGACGCTGACCGAAGGCCGCATGGGCCGCGTCGGCGACCGCGTCGCGGTGCGCGTGGCCAAGCCGTTGCGCAAACCGAACACGACGTTCGCCATGTTCGAAATGGCGGGCGGCGCCGGCAACCGGATGGAGGCACCGTGAGCGAACGCCCTTGGAATGATCATCGAAACGACCGGTCGCGATCCTGCTGGTGCTGACCATCGGCTATTGCATGCGCGCTCAACCGGCGGCTCAAGCTGCTCAAAGCCGACGAGCATTCGCTGCGCGCGACCATCTCCGAGCTGGTGACGGCGACCGAGATCGCCGAGCGCGCCATCGGCGGACTTGAAGCTCACCGTCGCCGAATGCGAGCGCGGCCTCGGCGCGCGGCTCGCCAGCGCCGAACGCTACACCGCCGATCTCGACCGCGGCATCGCCGCCGGCAAGGACGTGCTCGATCGCACTGTCGCAGATCGCCGCGGCGGGTGGCCGGCCGGGGGTCGCGGGCTTGCCGAGGCGGGGGTGCCGGTGCCGCCGCGCCACGACCCGCAGGCCGTCGCCGTCGCGGCGCAAGCCTTCGCCGAACGGCTGCGCTCGAAGGTGCACGGTCTCGCGGCATGATCCGCTCTCGTCCGCGATCTGCGCCTCATTCCGATCGTGCTGGTCGCCTCGAGTGCTGCCTGCTGGCATTGAAGGCGGCGGATCTCGTGCTCGGCCGCGGCGGGCGCGACGAGCGACGACGCGCCGGCGGCCGACGCCGCCGCGCATGTCGTGCATGTCACGCCCGGACGCGCCGCCGGACGAGGACCAGCGGCCGTGGGCGCAGCAGATGTTCAATTTCCCCAACGCCGGCGACACGCCGCCGGCGCCGCCCGGCGCGCTGGTGCCGCCGGCGCCGGCGGCGCTGCCGGCGCTCGCGCCGCTGGTGGCCGATCAAGGGCAACGCCGACATCACCGGATCGGTCAAGACGGAGAGCGGCGAAAGCGGGGCGAAAAGCGACGAGACCAAAGCCGGCGACGGCAAAGACGCCAGCGCGGGCGACGGCAGCAAACAGAGCGAGCGCGCCAGATCGGCCAAGGATGGCAAGCCCAACGGCACGGTGATCAAGACCGAAGGCATGGCTGCGCTCCCGTCCGGCGCCGAGCGCGTGATCCTGGAACGGCTGCAGGAGCGCCGCCAGCAGCTCGACACCCGCGCGCGCGAACTCGACATCCGCGAGGGTCTCCTCGCCGCCGCCGAGAAGCGCGTGGAAGCGCGGCTCACCGAACTCAAGGAGGTCGAAGCCCACATCGCCGCCGCGTCGGAAAAGAAGGACGAGGCCGAAACCATCCGCCTCAAGAGCCTCGTCGCCATGTACGAGAACATGAAGCCGCGCGACGCCGCCAAGATCTTCGACCGGCTCGAGCTCGGCGTCCTGATCGAGGTCGCCTCGCAGATCAATCCGCGCACCATGGCGGACATCTTGGCGCAGATGTCGCCCGACATCGCCGAGCACCTGACCGTCGAACTCGCCAGCCGCGCCCACGCCGCCGACAAGCCCGGCGGCGAACTGCCGAAGATCGAGGGGCGGTCGACGACGCCGTGAGTCCGTCGTAGGATGGGTGGCGCGAAGCGATACCCATCAACGCTGCCCGCGGCCAATTTGGTTCACTCTAACTAATTGGCGCTACTCCGCCTGTTCACCAAGTCCATTTGAAGATGGGGCGCTTCCCGCGTGTTTCCGCGCCGCCAATCGAATACTCGATGCTGAATCAGGTTGGGTTTCCGCAAGGTTTCACGTCGTTTAACTTCACAGGCGCTTGTTCTTGCGCTATTCCTCTCATGCCCGACTGCGCTCAAGGTCGATAGCGAAGATGCTTCTAGCCGCGCGTCGGCAAAGCAAAGCGGCAATATGTCGAAGAGGCCTCAACGGTCTGTCGAAGTGGCACGCAGCGTTGCAACTTCCACCTCAAGCTTGTAACACATAAAAACGGTGAGTGATGCGACAATTGACTGTCGTTGTCACCGCCCTAACGGAGCTAATTCATGCAATCGACCGGATCGGATGTCGAACCGTTCCAGCGGGTAGCGCAGCGTGGCATCCACAAGAACGTTCTGCAGGTCCTTTCCGCCAGAAAAGACTGGCGGGGCCGCGATGTGATCGATCTGGCCTGCGGCGACGGACGCACGACCTATTTTTTGCGCGGCATGGGGGCGAATGTCACCCCATGCGATCTTTTTCCGGAGCACTACCGGCTTGACGACAAGCCGTTGTCGGTTGACATCTACAACTCGGGCTTTCCGGCCGCATCAGCCGATCTGATCGTCTTGCAAGAAGTCATCGAGCATCTGCCGAACCAGCTATTGGCGCTGCGCGAAATGTTTCAAATTTTGCGCCCCGGGGGTGAGGTTTTGCTGACGACGCCGAACCGAAGTTCGCTGGCCGCCAGGCTCAGCTATTTGTTCTTCGAGAGCGAGAACATGAAAATGGCTCCATGTGGCGTTGCCCACAGCATCTGGGGTCAAGACTCGACCGATCCCAGCCGAATTTATTACGGCCACGTCTGGCTGGTCGGGGCTCAACAACTCCGAACCATGGCGCTGATGGCCGGCTTTATCGGGTTCGAAATTCAACGGACCGAGATCAGCAAGTCGTCCTTGCTCGTGTTTCCGCTACTCTATATTCCGCTATTGCTCGTCAGCACGCGGGCCCTCTATCGCTCACTGAGAAAAGCTCCGGACGGAAAACCGCCGAACGCCGCGGGTCGCAGCGAAATCTGGGAGCAATTCAAGATCAATGCGAGCCCGAGGACTTTACTCAATAAATTTTTTATTGTCGTGCTGCGCAAAAGCACTTAGTGCTTTGGAATTAGAATTACGTTGACAGCACAACGGTGCGGTCCAAGGCTGTCACGGAAATTATCTTGTCTCATTCCAGGGGTGCAGCCCGGTGCAGTCCACGGCACCATCACCGTAATTGCTAATTCGTAATTCTGTAATTCCCGCAGTTATGGGAATGGGGAGCAATGCACACCTCAACGGCGAACATGATGCAATGGAGGTTGAGAAAATGAAAGGACCGTTGCCGACCGGCAGCTATGGACAGCCGCGTTCAAATTCGGCCGGGTGGTTCAGTCGCCTCGCCTCCGAGACCGCCCGCATTACCGGCAAACCGGCGACCTTTCTGCTGGCGGTAGCGACGGTCGCGGTCTGGGGCATCACCGGGCCGGTGTTCCATTACAGCGATACGTGGCAACTCGTGATCAATACCGGAACGACGATCGTGACGTTCCTGATGGTGTTTCTGATTCAAAACACGCAGACCAGAGACACGATGGCGCTGCAGCTCAAGCTCGACGAATTGATTATCGCCACCAAGGGCGCCAGAAACAAAATCGCCGGAATAGAGGATGCTTCGGACGAAGAAATCAGCGAAGAAAAGCAGCAGAATAAACAGCGTTCCAACGACCGTGAATTAGGATGACACGACTTCATCAACGCCGAAGGAGAAAAATTGACTGTCTCACCCAGGGATGAAGTTCAGCCCATTTGACTGACGATGCTATCGTTCGGAGCGATCATCCGACATGGCTCGTTTCGCGCGCGTCGTGCCCAGGCGCGTTCAGGACGCCTCTCCCGCGTCGTCAGTCGCGCTCAAAACGATCGTCCATTCCCTCAGTGCCTTGTTGAGGTCGGCGAATTGGTCGTCGATTGCCTTGAGATTGCGCGCAAGGGCGCCACAGTAAAGTCGCAGCGCCTCGTCGCCTTCGAGCGACATCTGTTCGGTCGGGGTGGGGGTTTTGTCCTGGCTCGGGGCCGCTTTCGTCACCGGGTTCTCCGCAACGTTCGTAGCATTCACGCACGCTCGCAATCGGCACCGCGCACGGTGCTCGATTGCGGAGTGCTTCCTTGGCGCTCGATCCTGTCGCCGAGGCCGTCGGCCTAAAATTCCTTCCAGTCGACGTCTTCCTTGACGGCGGCGGCAAGCGCCGTCTGCATCTTGCGCGCGGGGCCGGCGGCGATTTTGCGCGGCGCCGGCGCGTGCTTGGCGACGTGGGAGACGGGCGCGGCGCGGGCGGGCTCGGCGCGACGCTTCGGCGGCGCGTTGCGTTGTGCAGGCCTGTCGTCGGCGGCGCCCTCCTCGACGACGAAGACGTCGACCAGCTGGGTCATCGCCCGCGACTGATCTTCCAGCGCCTTGGCGGTCGCGGCGTTCTCCTCGACCAGCGCCGAGTTCTGCTGCGTCACCTCGTCCATCTGCGACAGCGCCTTGTTGACCTGCTCGATGCCGTTCGACTGTTCGACGCTCGCGGTCGCGATGTCGGACACGATGCTGGCCACCTGCTTGATCGAATCCAGGATCTCGGCGAGCGCCGCCCCGGCCTTGTTGACGAGATCGACCCCGGCCTGGACCTGATTGTTGCTGTTGGTGATGAGGTCCTTGATGTCCTTGGCGGCCTGCGACGAGCGCTGCGCGAGGCTGCGCACCTCCGACGCCACCACGGCAAAGCCGCGGCCGGCGTCGCCGGCGCGCGCCGCCTCGACCGCGGCGTTGAGCGCCAGGAGATTGGTCTGCCGCGCAATCTCGTCGATCACGCCGATGATGTCGGAAATCTTGCGCGAGGAACCCTCGATCTGCGACATCGCGTCGACCGCCTTGGCGACCACCTGGCCGCCGCGGTCGGCGACCTCGCGCGTGGTGCCGGCGGAACGGTTGGCCTGCTGGGCGTTGTTGGCGTTGTTCTTGACGGTGACGGCGATTTCTTCCATCGACGCCGAGGTCTCTTCGAGGCTCGCGGCCTGCTCCTCGGTGCGCTGCGACAAATCGGTGGCGCTGGTCGATATCTCGGCGGCGGCGTTGGCGACCTCGCGGGCGGTCGATTTGATCTCGCCGATGACCCGCATCATGGTGTCAAGGAGGCCGTTGACGCCGCCGCACAGGGTCGCGATCTCGCCTGATTTGCCGTCGAGCGGAATGCGCCGCGTCAGGTCGTTGCGCTCGGCCGCGGTGACCGCTTCCTGAGTCTCCTGCACCGCCGCTTTGAGCGCCTGATTGGCCAGCACCTGCGTGGTGACGTCGGTCGCGAACTTGACCACCTTGAAGGCCTTGCCCTTGGCGTCGAGGATCGGATTGTAGGTCGCCTGAATCCAGATTTCCGCGCCGTTCTTGCCGACGCGCTTGTATTGGTTGGCGTCGAATTCGCCGGCGGCGAGCTTCTCCCAGAACCTGGCGTATTCCGCGCTCGCCCGATAGGCCGGCTCGACGAACATGCTGTGGTGGCGGCCGCGGATCTCGTCGAGCGCGTAACCCATGGTCTTGAGAAAGTTCTCGTTGGCGTTGATGATCTTGCCGTCGACCGAGAATTCGATCACCGCCTGCGCCTTGTTCAGCGCCGCCAGCATCCCCTCATTGACGCGCACCGCGGTCACGTCGTTCCATTCCAGCACGTTGCCGACATAGTTGCGGTCGCGGTCGAAGCTGGCGTTGACCAGCAATGCGAATTTCAGGTCGCCGACGCTGATCTCGGCGCGGTAGGGCAATCGCGACGGGTCGGACAGCAGGTTGCGCTGGTGGGAGGGATTGCGATGGAACATGTCGATGCAGCTGCCGACGATCCGGTCGGGGTCGAAGTTCGGCCACACCGCGCGAAACGCGGCGGCGTTGGTTCGCAACAGCTGGCGGGTTGGCTCGTTGACGAAGGTGACGTTGAAGTCGCGGTCGACCATCATCACGGCGACCGAAATCTTGTCGACCACGTCGGCCCGCAGGTCGTCCAGATTGTAAGTTCCCGGCGCTTTGCCGTTGTTGCCGTTTTGGGCGGAGCCACGTTTGAGCCAGGACATATTCGTCTCCGTTAATGTGTTTCGGGTTTGCGGTGCGCGAAGGGTTCGGCGTCATGGCGTCGCGACGATCCGCGTCGAAGGTACGGAAGGGTCGCCGCCATTGCCGCCGCCAACACCGATTGATTTCTTCAGTCCCCGCACGACATCTTTCACGCCGCAGCCGCTACCTGTAGAAGAGCCAAATCCCGCACAGCGGGAAGCAACCGCGGCTCGACTGACAATCATCAGAAACCTGTCGCTGGATCATCCCGAAAGCCGTCTTCAACTTGCCAAAGTGTGCTGAATAATGTTTTAGCCCCCGCAGCGAACCGATTGCTCATTTTATTACATCAAACCAAGCAGTTTGTGAGCGTAAGGTGCGGTATTTGAGCGATGGGCTCGCATCACAAATTGTCGAGGGCTTTCATGCACGATAAGGCTGCGGCGTATCTGGATCGTTTTCCCGTTTTACGGACCGCCGACCCGGACGAAATGCGAGCCGCGCTGGTCGAAATCTACGTCGGAAGCAATCGAGTACTCGAGTACCGTCGAGGACTTCTATGGTTGCGGCAATCATCTGCCGCTGGGAGGCGTCGCGTTCTCGTACTGCGCATATGGTGCGCCGGTACAGGTGGGCTTTCCCGAGGCCGGTTTCGCGCGCCAGCAATTCGGCCTAACGGGCGGAGCCTTAACACGGATCGGCGGCAAGATGGTCGAAACTCGTCCGGACCAATCATGCATCATATCCAGCGACACCGACGTGACGGTCGATTTCGGCGGCTCCTTCGAGCAGATCGTCCTCCGGATCGACGAAGGGACGCTCGAGCGGAAATTGACGGCGCTCATCGGGGCACCGCCGTCCAGCCGTCTCGAATTTTCGGTCGCAGAGAACGCGGGCAGCCGGCACGCGCAGGAGTTTCGCGGGTTTCGTTCTGGCTTTCGTCAGACTGTTCAGCACGGTGGGCGCCGACTTTCCCACCGCCGTGCTCGACGGAATTCAACAAACCATCGTGGTCTCGTTCCTCAGCGTCAACCGGCATAATTAAATCGTCCTGCTCGAGGCCGACCCGGGGAGTCGGCGCCGTGGCAGGTCAAGCGCATCGAGGAATACATCGAAGCGAATTGGAACGACCCGATAACGATCGAGCGCCTCGCCGCGATCACGAACACCAGCGCCAGAGCATTTTCAAGGCGTTCAAGAAATCGCGCGGCTACTCGCCGATCGGCTTTGCCAAACAAATCGCGTTCAAGCAGAGGCGGGCGCGGCTGTTGTTCGGCGACGCGCGTACCACGGTCACCGCCGTCGCGCTCGCCTGCGGCTTCGCCAATCTCGGCCATTTCGCCAAGGATTATCAGCGCGCGTTCGGCGAGCTGCCGTCGGCGACGCTGGCGCGCGGCAAGCGATGACCGGCGGGGCAGGGCGCCGGCAGCCCGGCGCGGCCGCGAACCTTCAGCCGATCGCAAAGTCGTCCTTGCGATGGGCCCAGCCGGTGATGTGCTCTCGATCAGCGAGAAGATCGCGTAGAGCGCGACGCCGAGCGCCGCGAGGATCAACAGCCCGGCGAAGACCAGCGGCACGTCGAAATTGGAGCTCGCGATCATCATGACATTGCCGATGCCGCGATTGGAAGCGACCGTTTCGGAAATCACGGTGCCGACGAAGGCCAGCGTGACCGCGACTTTCAGCGAGGCGAAGAAATACGGCATCGTGCGCGGCAGGCCGACATTCCACAGGATATCGAGCTTGGTCGCGCGCAACGAACGCATCACGTCCTCGAGTTCGGGCTCGGTGGTGGCAAGCCCGGTCGCGACGTTCACGACGATCGGAAAGATGCACATGATCATGGCGGTGAGCATGCAGGCACCGTGCCGGCGCCGAACCACAACACGAAGATCGGCACGACCGCGACTTTCGGGATGGTGGAAAAGCCGACCAGCAGCGGATAGGCGACGTCATAGGCGAGCCGCGACGAGCCGATCAGGATGCCGAGCGCATGCCGATGGCGATGCCAAAGGCAAAGCCGACCAGGGTCGTGTACAGCGTCTGCACGGCATGCGGCCAGATGCCGGCAAACGCTCCAACAGCGTGACGATGATCTCGCTCGGCTGCGGCAGCACGATATCGGTGACATGAAACACCCAGCACAGCGCCTCCCAGAGCACGAAGAAGCCGACGATGAACAGCGGTCGACGCGATCGGTGGCGGTGTTGCGGCATTCATCACGCGCCTCCTTGGCGCGGGCGGCCGCCAAGATGCGTCGCGCAAACGCTGGGTCATGCGTGACGAACGCCGGCGTATAGGCATCTCGATGGTGCGCGGGCGCGGGAACGGCACCACGCGCGTCGTCGATGATGTGTCCGGGCCGCGCCCGCATGACGCAAATGCGGTTGGCGAGATAGCCGGCTTCCTTGAGATCGTGGGTGACCAGCAGCACCGTCGGGCGGAGCTCGATCCACAATTCCTGCATGATCGCCCACAGTTCCTCGCGCGTGAACTGGTCGAGCGCGCCGAACGGTTCGTCGAGCATCAGAAGCTGCGGCTCGTGGATCAGCGCGCGGCAAAGCGAGGCGCGCTGCAGCATGCCGCCGGACAATTGCCACGGACACTTGTCGCCGAAACTGCGCGAGCCCGACTTCTTGAGCAGCGCATCCGCGCGGTCGCGAAATTCGGTCTTGCGCTTCGCGATATTCCTGCCGGAACGGCGGCACGATCTTCAGCGGCAGCATGACGTTGTCGCGGACCGTCAGCCACGGCAGCATGGTCGGGTTCTGGAACGCCATGCCGACCCGGATCGGCTCGGCGCCGACCTCGCGGCCGGCGACATAGACGAAGCCGCTGGTTGCGCGGATCAGGCCGGTGACCAGCTTGAGGATCGTGGATTTGCCGCAGCCCGAGGGGCCGACCAAAGCGACGAAATCGCCCTGCTTCAGTGCGCAGATTGGTGACGCCAAGCGCGTGCACTCTCTTGTCGCCGCGGCCGTAGGTCAGCGTCACCTGTTCAAGTTCGACGAAGAATTCAGCATGCGGCCGCGGGTCGCGAGTCGGCGATGTCATCGGCTGCACTCCATGCGTGCGTGACGCCGCGTCGTCGTCGGCCGGATTCGCCATCGGTGCACGATCGCCTCCATGGTCTGATCGGCGTGATGCAGGACCGGTGCCGGCATCTGCTGGATCGTATGCACGGAGCGGCCCCAGCCGCTGGCGCCGTCGGCAGCGCGCGGTCCTTCATGACGAAGCGGCCGCGCACCAGCGTATGCAGCGGCAGGCCCTTCACCCGGCGGCCGTTCCACGGCGAAATTTTCGAGCGCGACTGCAGCTCCGCATCGTCGATGGTGTGGTCGCGCGCAAGATCGACCAGCGCGAGATCGGCATCGGCGCCGGGCGCAATCGCGCCCTTGCGCGGATAGAGACCCCATATCTTTGCCGGATTGAACGCGCTCAGCGCACATAGTCGCAGAGCGACATGCGGCCGTTGTTCACCTGCGGTCAGCATCAGCGGCATCTGCGTCTCGACGCCGGGAAAGCCGCAATCGACCGCCCAGATGTCGTTGCGGGTTTTTTCCTCCGGCGTATGCGGGGCGTGATCGGTCGCGATCAAGTCGATGGTGCCGTCGGCTAGCGCCGCCCAGAGCGGCTCGTGGTTGCGTGCTTCGCGCACCGGCGGATTGACGCGGATGATCCCGGCGAGCTCGTGATAGTCGTCGGTGGATAGCAGGAGATAATGCGGGCAGGTTTCGCCGGTGATGTCGACGCCGCGCGCTTTGGCTTCGCGCAAGCGGCCGCAACTCTTCGGCGGACGAAATGTGCAGGATATGAATGCGCGCGCCGGTCCATTCGGCGAGCATCGCGGCGCGGCTGACGGCTTCGACCGCGACGACGGCCGGCCGCGAGGCGATGTGCGCCAGCGGATCGCGCCGGCCGGCGCGCGTCAGCCGCTCCTGCCGCCGCTCCATGATCGAGTTGGTCTCGGCATGCAGCGAGATGCGCTTGCCGGTCGGCGCCACGACTTCGAACGCTTCCAGCATGGCGCCGGTGGAAGGCGAGGGGATCTTGCCGAAGGTGTTGCCCATGTAGAGCTTGAAGCCGATGACGCCGCCGTCGATCAGCTCGGGGACGTTTGCGATGGTGTCCTCGCCGAGAAGGCCGTAGAGGCCGAAATCGACGCAGGCCTTTTTCGCGGCGATGGCATGCTTGGCGGCAAGCGCCTCGGCGGTGCCGGTCGGCGGAACGGTGTTCGGCATGTCGAACACGGTGGTGACGCCGCCGAACGCGGCGGCGGCGGTGCCGGTCCCCCAATCTTCCTTGTGCGGATAGCCCGGATCGCGGAAGTGCACGTGGACGTCGATGGCGCCGGGAAGAATGTGCAGACCCGTGCGTCGAAGGTTTCGCGCGCCGGCGGCATCGCTTCGTCGGCGCCGACGGCGAGGATGCGCGCCGTCTTTGATGGCGATGCTCCGGCGATCAGCGCGTCGGGCGACACCAACGTGCCGTTGCGGATGACGAGATCGGCGGTTGCGGCCATGCGCCTGCCTCACAGCATCGCCCAGCCGCCATCGACCGGAAGATCGATGCCGGTGATCTGGCGCGACACGTCGCTCGAGAGGAACAGGCAGGCGTTGGCCACATCGGCATCGACGGTCACCCGTTTGAGCGCGTAATCGGCGGCGTGCCGCTCGATCGCTTCATCGAGGCTGATGTTGAGCCGCTTGGCCATGTCGGCGCAGACCTTGTCGCGAAAGCGCGGTCCGTCGACCATTCCCGGCGCCACGCAATTGACGTTGATGTTGTACTGGCCCGACCTCGAGCGCAAAGCTTTTGGTGATGCCGCGCAGGCCCCATTTCGACGCCGAATAGGCCATGCGGCCGGCGCGTCCGCGCATGCCGAACGTGCCGCCGACATTGACGATCTTGCCGTAGCGCTGGCCGATCATGATCGGCAGCACGCTGTGCATGATGTGGAAGCAGCCGTTCATATTGAGCTTGATGATGTCGTCGAATTCTTCCGGCGTGGTTTCGACGCCGGTCTTGCCGATCGGGCCGGAACCGCCGGCGACGTTGACGAGAATGTCGATGCGGCCGCCAAAGGCAGCCTTGGTCTTCTCCGCCGCATCGTCGCATTGCTGCGGCATCGGTGAGATCGCACGGCACGATGATCGCCTGCGCCGCCGGCCGCTTTGATCGCTGCGGCGACCGGCTCGATCGCGGCGATGTCGCGGCCGACGAGCGCCAGAAGCGGCGCCTTCGGCAGCGAAAGCGTGCGTGATCGCCGCGCCCATGCCTTTGGCCGGGCCGGTGATCATGGCGACCCGGCCGTTGAGATTCAGATCCATTGCGCGCTCCCGTCGCGCGAGCTGTTCGAGCGAATGGCGGCCGCTCGCTCCTCAGCGACGCGAGCAGCATCGTGCCGTGCGTCAGAACAGTTCTTCGGCAGGTCGTCGACCGGCGGCAGGAACGCCGGCGTGAAGATTTCGTCCGAGCGTCGGCGTGCGCGGCAGGTTCTCGGCCTCGACCAGAATATCGATCGAGCGCTTCAGCCGAGCCGGGTCGACATTGCCGAGCCCGATCTTGGCGATTTCCGGATGGTTCATCTCGTCCTTGAGCGTGGCGTCGAAACGCTCGCGCTCGACCGTGACCTTGATCAGCGGCTCGCGCTTGGCGACGGCGGCGACCGCGGCGTCCGGGTCCTTGAGCGCATCCTCGATGCCGTGATTGATCGCGGCAACGAGGCCCTTGCACCGCCTCGGGATTTTCCTTGGACGAGCTTCTTCGAGACGATGATGCCGTTGGAATAAAGGTCCATGCCGTAATCGCCGTAATTGATGAAGCGGATGTCCTTGTCGGGATCAACGCCGATCAGCTTGGCGGAAAAGCGGATGGTGTTGACGTAGCCGAACACGCCGTCGACCTGATGCTTCATCAGCATCTGCTCGCGCAGGTTCGGCTGCATGTTGGTGATGTTGACCTTGCTGCAGTCGATCTTGGCGATCTTGCAGAAGGCGGGGAACAGTTTGAGCGCGCCGTCGCCGGTCGAGCCGCCGAGCGTCTTGCCTTCGAGATCCTTCGGCGTCTTGATCGGCTGTCGGCGCGCACCGCGATGGTGAAGGGCGGCCGGTTGTAGATGACGTAGACGGCGATCGGCGCATCGTCCGGCTTTTTGGCGGCGAATTGGATCAGCGCGTTGATGTCGCCGAAGCCCACGTCATAGGTGCCGTTGGCGACGAGCGGGATCGGCGCGCCGGAGCCGTTGCCCTGGTCGATGGTCATGTCGAGCCCGGCGGCTTTGAAGTAGCCGCGGTCCTCGGCGAGGAAGAACCAGCCCTGCGGGCCCTGGTATTTCCAGTTCAGCACCATTTTGAGCTTGGTCTGCGGCGGCTGCGGGCGCCGCGGCGGCGAGCGGGGCCGCTCAATGCGAGGGCGGCGGCGAGCGCGATGACGCAGCGGCGGCTGGTCACGAGTCATGGATGGGCTCCTGCTGGCGAAGGTGAAAGGCTCGGTCTCCATGGCGCGTCGGCTCGGCCCGGCATCCGAAACGCGAAGCACGTTGGAGCGGAGCCTAGCGCCGATGGGCGTTGCCTTCTGCCGCCGATTTCTTGCTGGAGTGATGCCGAAAAGGCATCACTTGGGCGGCGGGGCCTAACGCCGGCAAGCATTGCCGAGCAGCAGCGCCATGAAGCACCTGCGAATCCTCAACTATGTCGACGAGGTCGCGCGCACCGGCTCGATCCGCAAGGCGGCCGAGCGGCTCAACGTCACCGCCTCCGCGGTCAATCGCCGCATCGCCGACCTCGAAGACGAACTCGGCACGCTCTGTTCGACCGCAGGCCGCGCGGCGTGCGGCTGACCGCCGCCGGCGAAGTCTTCGTCCATTATCTGCGCGGGCAGAACGGCGAAGTCGAGCGCATGAAGTCGCAGATCGAGGATCTCAAGGGGCTGCGCCGCGGCACCGTGCGCATCGCCTGCAGCCAGGCGCTGGCGCTCGATTTCCTGCCGCGCCGGATCGCCGAATTCCGCAAGACCCATCCGCTCGTGTCGTTCGACGTGAAAGTCGTCGACCACGAATGGGCGATGGCGGCGCTCGCGGCCTACGAGGTCGATCTGGTGCTGGTGTTTCGGCCGCCCTTTCTCGCCAACTTCCAGCCGCTGATGACGCTCGAGCAGCAACTGGTCGTGGTGATGGCGAAGGACCATCCGCTCGCCGCGCAAGAAACTGTTGCGGCTCAGCGATTGCGCCGCCTATCCGGTCGCTTTGCCGGAGCGCTCGATCGGCGGGCGGCAATTGCTCGAGGAGGTGTCCGCGCGCACCGGGCTCACCTTCAAGCTCGCGGCGGAATCCAACTCGTTCGAAATGCTGCGCGGGCTGGTGATCCATGCCGGCCTGATCTCGTTCCAGATCAGGATCGGCACGTTGCCGGCCGGCAACAAGCTCGGCGTCATCGCCCGCGCCATCGACGGCCGCGACGTGCCGCGCGCGAATCTCGTGTTCGGCCATTTGCGCGGGCGCAACCTGCCGATTGCGACGGCGGTGTTCGCCGAGGCGCTGCGGCGGGAGCTGGAGGCGATGCGGGGGTGATTGTCATTGCAAATCAGACGATCGTTGGAATGGACGTTTACCTTTGACCCAACGTTCCATCGATGTCCTGACGTCCATGAAACACATACAAAATATGAACATCCTCATCGTCAATCGTGTAGATGATTACATATTGTCCAACGGGAAGGCTGCGCAGGCCGCTTCGCAAATCATCGCGGGCATGGCCCATATGAGGAAATTGTGCAAGCAGATAAAAACGCTCGGTGATCGCGTCGATGACTCGATCGGCCGCAGCAACGCTGCCACTTTCGCTCGCTATGTAATTCCAGATGTGGTCGAGTTGGGCTCGCGCCTGTGGCGCGAGGCGATGCGCCATTATTTCGTGGCGCGGGAGCGTTCGGCCGCGAGCCGCGCACGGCCTCCGCGCTTCACGTCTTCGGCCAATGCGCGCATCAATTCCGGCGTCACTTCCATGCCTTCGCCGCGATCGATCGCGGCTTCGGCGAGGTCGACGGCGGCGAGAATATCAGCGCGGCGCCGTTCGCGTTCGACCCACAAAGTTACCGCCGTCCGCACCGCGTCCTCGGCGCTTTCAAACCGCCCGCTATCGACGGCGCGGCGGATGAATTCTTGTTGTTCAGGCGTGAGGCGTATTTGCATTGTCCCAGCATAACATAGGCGGCGAGCAAGGCAAGATCGGCACCAAATCCCGTCCTTCGCGATTTACGGTGTCGGGGCACTCGATTGAGGCTTCACTTGAGCGCTGGCCGCCACCCCGGACCGCTCGATTGGCGGGCCGCAATTGCTCGACGAATTCTCCGATGGGTTACGCGCCTTCGGCGCTAACCCACGTGACGCAGCCTTGGCGTCAATCCGCCCAACTCGCGCTCGAGAACGGGGGAGGTTTGAACCTTTGCCCGCTGGCAGACGACCAATGACTGATAGTCCCTCCCAGCCCATGGAGCTTCGGTCATGACAAGCAAATTCCCGCGCCATACCCTGACGGCGATGCTTGCCGGTTCGTCGTTGCTGCTCATGTCTTTGGCGCCAGCCACAGCCGGATTCGGCTTTCGGGCTCTCAACCCGCAACCTTTGCCTCCCGGCATTCACCGCGCGCCTGGGCGGGCTGCGGCACTCAATCCGCAACCATTGCCCCCAGGGATTTATTCGCCAAATCGCCTGCAACATGGCGATGGGCGTAGAACTCCGCCGACGCGACCGCCGGCCGCGGGAAGCGGCCAATATCAGTTTTATACGCCGGGAATGCACGCCGGTTGGCCGATGCAACCGCCGTGTGGGTGGCATCAATGCGGCGGATTGTGAGCGCGTCGCCTGCAATGACGGTGAGAGTGCTGCACACTTAAATGACGCCGCCGTTATCCAAGGCGAGCGATTAATGTACTGAAGATCATCTAGCCGGCGTCAGGGCCCGTAGGGTGGGTTAGGCGCGCAGCGCCGTAACCCACCATCTGGACCCGCGGAAACTAGCCGGTGGGTTACGCGCCTTCGGCGCTAATCTACGGCGCTGTAGTTAAATACCGATCAATGACAACAGGTTATCGAACCTGCATGATGCGTTATTGGAACGCTCACCGGCCCGACGCAGCGGGCCATCTTCGAGCTTGCCCGACCTTCCATTTGACAACATCCGGTTGCAAATGCATCCGATTCGTCTAACCCGAAAAGACCGGAGGGTCACAATGGCGTGGACATCCATGAACGACGATATTCAAGACCGGCGCAACGACGCGGAGCACTTCCGTCGCGATGTGTTCGCCGCGAGCAACGCGCAGCCGGAGGCGCCCAGCACTTCCATTGAGGTAGTGGAGATCACCCCCGAACAGCCCGAGGACTCCGCTGTCCGAGAGCAGTGGCGGCAGCGGCGGAAGCGGCGGTGGCTCGCGATAGGTAACTACGAATGGACCCGCGATACCGTTGTGTGCAGGGGGGGTGCGCAGCGGTACACTGAGCGGATAAGGGACGTGTTGATCAGGGCATTCGACCGAGGCGGACCGCACTGCGCGCTGCAAGTCGACTTCAAGATTGCCTCGAAGGGTGGTGGCGAGACCCGCTTATCGGCGAGGTTCGGACCGAAAAAGTTTCAGACCCTCATCCAGGCCATGCTTGTGGCCGACAGACAGGCGGCGCTTGACGCAATGAACGCTGAGCTTGTCCAGCAACAGAACTAAAAGGAGCCAACCTGGGCTGGTGCACCTCGTAAACCTGTAGGGTAGGTTAGGCGCGCAGCGCCGTAACCCACCATCTGGACTCGCGGAAACTCAGCCGGTGGGTTACGCGCCTTTGGCGCTAACCCACCCTACGCGCTTGCGCGGCCGCAATCTGCCGATCGCGACGGCGGTCTTCGCCGAGGCGCTGCGCCGGCAGCTCGACGCGATCGCGCACCGGAGCAGGGGGCGCGCAAGGCTCCTTTTGGCCCTCGAAGTTGAGCGTAGGGCCGCGTTAATCGTCGATAGTACCTGTGCCGTCGCACCGTCGGCACGTTACGCTGCCGGTGCCTTGGCATTGTCGACACACATAGGTTTTTCCCCATCCGATCACCTGATTGCTGTGAACGTAGCCGTCTCCGTCACACCTGCGGCACGTGAGTTCACCTGTACTACCAAAGAATCCTTTGCATCTCGGGCACGACCTACTCATGGCGTTCTCCTTTCCGAATTGACTGTCCCTTTTCCACGGCCCACTTCGGAATAGTGGGTCGTTTGGAGGTTCAATCAATCGCGATTTGTTTCATCGAGGTTCATTTGCCAAAGCGGGGATTTAGCGCCAATTGAAGGTATTGAAGTAATTTCTGAAATTTTCTAAAATCCACCCATGCCACGCGAAACACCAGTATTGGCGCTCCTACTTGAACGCACGCGCGAAAAGCGTCCGGGATTGAAGCAGGAGCACTTTGCTTCAGAACTGGCCGCCGTGGCGGCAAAGAAGGGCTGGACTGGCTTTAGTACCGGCAGCGTGTCGACGAAAATGAAAGATGGGCGGCTCCACGAGCACAAAAAATATGCTCAATATAGATTTGTTATGAAGACTTATGCTGATGTTAATGGAGTGAGATTCGATGATGTTCTTGCCGAGGATGACAATCGCTCCGGCAAGCTGCTTCTCGCAGATAACCAATTCGGCATCTGGCAATTCCTAACGCTTGGAGTTTCACGACAAAAAAAGGCAGACAAAAAGCCATCAAGAGACGTGCGACGAGCGTTGTTTCGTTTCGAGAACCAACACGTCAGGTCTATTGGAGTAACGTCAATCTGGAGTGGCGAGTATAACGTTCGTGACGAATTTACCTATGTCCGCGTAATTGAGCCCAGCGAAAATATAGAAATGTTCGCAATTTTCCAACGACCAACGCGGCGGCTCGATAACATGCCCCGCTATCAACGGGGCATTTGCCTGAGTGTGGCATTTGGGAATTTTGATTATCAGCGACCAATAGCGAGTGGCCGATGCGTCCTACGACGCCTTGACTTGCTTACAAATCGGTTTGAAAGTGACCCATCGCTTTGGATGCCTTCTATTAGGTCGACGCACTGCGGATATCTTTCGCAGTCACAATTGCGGAAGGTGCGGCTCAGTTTTTCCCAGTACCAACGTCTTTCGCCGGAACAGAAGGAAACGCAAGAGCAATTTTGGTTCCTTGGTGAACTGGCAGAAATGCTAAGCGAAGATATTTCGAAAGAAAATTTCGGTTCAAGAATTTTTTTGAGATATTAACTCAGCGATGAGCCGCGAGTTGACGCGATATTTTTCGACTATTCCCAAATAGTCGCGTCACCGCTTTGAAGCGCGTTGGATAAAGGCCGCTAAGAGTAAACACCGGGACGCTGGCCAGTTGAGTGCGACTTTCAATAGGGTGGCGCGCCCGACGCCATGGCCGAATTCGAGAACGCGCTGATCCTCTACGCATGCTGCGCCACGCCCTTCAGCGCATCCAGCGCATCCTGCAGGACCTTGCGGATGTGCGGGGCGCGCTCGGCGTCGATCATGTCGGCGTTGAGATAGAAGTCGAGCCCGGTCTGAGTGTTCGCTGAAGACGTGGATGGCGGCGCCGCTGGCGTCGACGATGCCGTTGACGGCGAAGGGCACGACCTCGCGGCTGATGCCTTTCATGGTGATCGGCGGGAGTTCCTGCGCGCGCACGATGTCGCGCACCAGCGCGTAGGTCTCGTAGCTGATGACGATGTGGCCGGCCTCGGCGATCGATTGCAGCCGCGCGGCGAGGTTCGCCTCGGCGCCGATGATGGTGTAGTCCATGCGGTCGTCGCTGCCGAAATTGCCGACATTGCAGTAGCCGGTGTTGATGCCCATGCGCACCCGGAACGGGTGCTCGATGCCGGCGTTGCGCCATTTGGCGTTGAGCCCGGCGATGCGGTCCTGCATCTCGATCGCCATGCGCAGGCAGGCCTTGGCGTCTTCGCCGGCGCCCCGGGTTTCCGGATCGCCGAAGAAGATCAGCATGGCGTCGCCGACGAATTTGTCGATGGTGCCGCCGCGCGCGAGCGCGATCTTCGACATGGCGGTGAAGTACTCGTTGAGGAGCTGGGTGATCTGCTCGGGCTGCAGCCGTTCCGTGGTCGCGGTGAAATCCTTGATGTCGGAAAAGAAGATGGTGAGCTTCTTGCGCTCGGTGTGGATGGTGACGTCCTTCTGGCCGCTGAAGATGCTTTTGTAGATTTGCGGCGACAGATAGCGCGAAATCTTCATCGACATCGTCGCGAGGAATTCGTTGGCGGTTTCGAGTTCGCCGTTGATGCCGCGGATCGCGGCGGCCTGCCGCCGCTGCAGCGTGATGAAAAGGATGCCGACGGCGGCGAGGAGGACGAAATAGGCCAGCAGATATTTGAACGCGAACAGGTCTTTGCCGATCGGCTGCGTGATCGTCAGTTCCTGGAGGCCGCGAACGTCGCCGACTTTCCAGTCGCGTTTGGTGCTTTCCGGATGCGAATTGTGGCAGCTGACGCAAGCCGCGCCCATGATGACGGGCGCCAGCAGGCGGACGCGATCGACGAGGAGCGAACTCGACACCAGGTTCAGCACCTGATTGGGGTTCTGGCGCAGGCTGCGCAGCGCGTCGGTCTCGACCGCGTCGAGCGCGTGCGGCGCGCGGTTGGCGAACGGGTAATCCGAGACGAAGCGATAGAGGATCGAGTGCTGCTGCGCGCTGATCACCTCGCCGAGTTCGAGCGACAGCGTCGCCGGAATCGGAATGGCGCCGGGAATGTCGCGGTAATTATGCGCCACTGTGGTGGTGACGCCGGGCGCGGCGAGGATGCGGCCGACCACATTGGTGGCATAGTAGCTGCGCACGCTGCCGATGATGGAATTGAGATCGCTCGCCTGGCGGCGCAGGCTCGTTTCGGTGAGATTGGTCAAGTCGAGCCACACGGCCAGCGGCAGGCCGATAAGCATCAGGACGACCAGGAGCGTGAGGAGGAACCCCGTTTTGGTCGCGGCGATGGTCTTCATGTCCTGTGTCCGTGCGCTGGCGCCGGCGAACCGCGTTCGCCCCGGTCACACAACGATTAAAATCCTTTGCTATCTGATCAAATCCAGTCCGTTAATTTGAACCAAATCAGCGGCGCTCGGTGCGGTGACGGCGACCAAGGCCGGGCGAAAAGACGCGCCCACGCGCTGGCCGTCCGGCTCGAAAACCGTGCGATTCATGCGACGCAGGTCCTACCCAGGCATGCCGGGCGCTCGAGCGGCGGGCGGCATGCAGCGATATGTCCGGTTACGGGGCCAAAGAGGAAGTTCCAGAGTGCGTCGGAACCAGATGACCCGGGGTCGACATTAATCGGCCACGCTGTTCGATTGGACTTCGCCGGGTATTCGAAGGATAATTGAAGCGCATTTGAGAGATCCGCTTTTACGCGATGGCCAGCCATGGTCGAGAAACAGGACGCGGGTGAGGACCAGTCAAGTCGTCGCGATGCCGCGCTGAGAGCCGAGGAAGGCGTTTCAGTCGGGCGGGCGACCGAGCCTGCGCAGACGGCGCCGGTCGCGCCGGCACATCATCGGCCGAGTTGGCAACGAAGGTTGGCGATCGGCGTGCTGGCCGTTTTGGTGCTGGCGGCCGTCTGGAAATTCGGCGTCCCGTGGATCGAATTGACGCTCGACACCGTCTCGACGGACGACGCCTATGTGAATGGGCACGTCACCTTCGTTGCCGCTCGCGTCGGCGGCCAGATCGCCCGGGTTCTTGTCGATGACAACAACCGTGTCCGCAAGGGAGAGATTCTCGCCCAGTTGGACCGGGAGCCGTATGAAGTTGTGGTCGCCGAAAAACGAGCGGCGGTCGAGGTCGCCAAGGCGGATTTGCTGGCGGCCACGGCTGCGGTGCGTGGCCTCGAAGCACAAGCCAGAAGCTTACGTTGGAAATTGCAGTATGCCATGGAGGACGTCCAAAATCGGGCGGCGCTGCTGCACGCCCGCGTCGCCGCCCTCGATAAAAGCAAAGCCACACTCAAGCTGGCACAACTCGACTTCGCGCGCGCGGAGCAATTGCTGCCGTCGGGGACGATAACGCAGCAGGAGTATGATCGACGGCAAGCCGCGCTGTCGGTTGCGCAGGCGGACGTGACGCAGGCGATCGCGGATGTCCATCAAATCCGCGTCTCCTTGGGCTTGCCGGCGCAGCCTGAAAGCGAGGATCTCGCCGAGGTGCCGCCCGATCTCGATCAGACGTTTTCTTCCGTCCGCGAGGCGCAGGCGGCTCTCATCGAGACGGCGGCGCAGCTCGGCGTCGTCCATTCGTACGAGCAACTCCCGAAAAAGATGCTCGCGCAGTTCGAGAGCCTGGATCGAGGCGATGTCGACCGCACGCTCGCCGGGCTGACGGCGAATGCACCGGCGGTCAAGCAGGCGCAAGCCAAACTCGACGCCGCCGACCGCGATCTCGATCAGGCCGAGCTCAATCTTCGTTACTGCGACATTGTCGCGGAAATCGACGGCGTGGTCACGCGCCGAAACGTCAATCCGGGCAATACCGTGCAGGTCGGGCAAAGTCTGATGGCCATCCGCTCGCTGCGCGAGATCTGGGTCGACGCCAATTTCAAGGAAACGCAGCTGCGTGATCTGCGCATCGGCCAGGCTGTCGATCTGTATGTCGACATGTACGGCGGGCGACACGTCTTCAAGGGCCGGGTCTCCGGATTTACGGAAGGGACCGGATCGACGCTGGCGTTGCTGCCGCCCGAGAATGCCACGGGCAACTTCATCAAAGTGGTGCAGCGGCTGCCGGTCCGGATCGACCTCGAAGGCTACGACCCGAACCAGAATACGCTCTTCAACGGCACGTCCGTTGTTCCTTACGTCTACTTGAACAAGCCGCCGACCGGGCCCAATGCCGGGAAGTATCTTCAGGCCTATGAGCCTCGGTCGCCGACCGTTGGCCCGTCCCCGAGCGCGGCTGGTCCTGACAAATGACGGACGCGGCTCTTTCGCCCCCGAGAGCTTCCGCAGCGGCGAACCCCTGGCTGGTGGCCGCAATCGTCGTGGTGCCGACCTTCATGGAGGTGCTCGACACCACCATCGCGGTCGTGGCGCTGCGCTATATCGCCGGCGGTCTGTCGGCGACGGTCGATGACGGCGAATGGGTTCTCACCAGCTATCTTGCCGCCAACGCCGTCATCCTGCCGATCACCGGGTGGCTGAGCGCGCATCTCGGTCGCCGCAACTATTTCCTCATGTCGATTGCCGTCTTTACTCTCAGTTCCGCATTGTGCGGAATGGCCGGGAGTCTCGGTCAGCTCATCCTGTTCCGCATCGTTCAGGGTCTGGCAGGCGGCGGTCTGCAGCCCAGCAGCCAGGCCGTTCTGTTGGACGCGTTCCCGCGAGAAAAGCAGGGCGTGGCGATGACGCTGTTCGGCTTGGCGGCCCTGCTCGCGCCGGTCGTCGGTCCGACCCTGGGCGGCTGGCTGACGGACCAGTACCAGTGGCGCTGGGTGTTTTTGATCAATGTGCCCGTCGGTCTGCTGGCGTTCGGCGGATGTTACGCGCTTCTGCGCGATCCGGAATATCTCGTGCAGGAGCGGGCGGAGCTGAAGCGACGGCCGTTCCATTTCGAACTCGATCGGCCTGTCGCTCCTGGTCATCGTCATGGTCTGTTGGGAAGTGATGCTGAGCAAGGGCCAGGAGTGGGACTGGCTGGGCGATCCATTCTGGCGCGTGCAGACGCTTGGCTATTCTCTGCGCGACGGGTCTGGTCGGGTTGATCTTCTGGGAATTGCGCAACCCGAACCCCGTGGTCAATTTCCGCGCGTTTAAAGAACGTAATTTCAGCGCGTGCTGCATCATCATCTTTTGTGCTTATGCGGTGCTCTACGGCGCCAGCACGTCGTTGCCCGGCCTGCTTCAATCGTTGTTTGGCTATAACGCCTTGGCCGCAGGGCTCGTGATGTCGCCGGCCGGGTTCTTCGCAGTGCTGGCAATGCCGGTCGTGAGCCGGCTGCTCGGCCGAAAGATGGATGCTCGGTGGCTGATCGGCACGGGATTGCTGGTCATCGCGGCCAGCAACTATTGGATGTCGCAGATGAACCTCGATATCAGTCCGGACCAGGTCATCTGGCCTCGGGCCGGCCTGGTCGTGGGATTGGCGATCGTTTTCGCGCCCGTGAACGTGGCGGCCTATCTCTACACGCCTCCCTTGTTGCGAGGCGCGGCCGTGGGCCTGCTTGAGCCTGCTGCGCAACGAAGGCGGCAGCGTCGGAACGTCGATGGCCCAAACCCTCCAAGAACGGCGGGATCAATTCCATACGCTGCGGCTGGGCGAATCCCTCGATCCTTTCAATCCGGCCGTCCATTCGTTCCTCGAGCAGGCGCAAGCGCGCTTCCTCCAGCAGACCGGAGATCCGGCTGCCGCGCAGCAACTCGCGTGGCAGGCGCTTGAGAATTTGCGCCAGCAGCAGGCATCGGCGCTGGCGTATTTCGATTGTTTTTGGCTGTTCGCCGTCGCGATGCTCGCGGTGACGGTGGCCGTTTTTTTGATGAAACGTTCGGTGGCCGAAAAAGGGGCGCCGATCGGTGGCGAATGAACCAATCTTTTATGCGTCCGCCCGCTCAAATCCAGTCCTTTAATTTGAACCAAATCAGCGGCACCAGCGCCGTGACGACCATCACGGCGAGCGCGTAAGGGTAGCCCCAGGCCCAGTTCAGCTCCGGCATGATCTTGAAGTTCATGCCGTAGACGCCGACCACCAGGACCGGCGGAATGCCGACCACCGAGGCGATGGTCAAGCACCTTGATCACGTCGTTCTGGTCGATATTGATGAGGCCGGTGGCGGCGTCCTGCAGCAATTGGATGCGGCCGACCAGCGCCTCGGCGAAATGCACCAGCGAGGCGATGTCGGAGGAGGCGATCTGCAGCCGGTTGGCGAGCTCGCGCGCCATCCAGTCGCGGGCGCGCTCGATGGTGAATTTCGCCATGCGGTCGAGGCAGACCAGGGTGTAATGGATGCGCCCCATGCGTTCGCTGGTGCGGCCGGTGCGGATCATCAGCCGGCGCAGCAGCGCGGTCTCATGCGTCAGTCGCCGGCCCCGCGTTTCGTCGCGGTGAAAGATGACGTGCGAGGCGTCATCGAGGTCGCGGCTGCTCGCTTCCAGGAGGTCGGCCATGCGGTCGACCAGGCATTCGATCAGCCGCACGAACGCGAGCGCGGAATCGAGCTTCTCCGTGGCCGCCAGTTCGTCGATCACGGCGTCGAAGGCCGGGGATGGCGAGTACCGCACGGTCATCAGCACGTGGTGCGACAGGACGAAGCCGGTCGGCGCGACGATCCACGGCTCGTTGTCCCGGGCGATGATGAGCGGCGCGGTCAAATAGAGCGCGTCCTTCTCGACCCGCAGCCGGCTCGTGGTCTCGATTTCTACCAGCTCGTCCTTGGTCGGCACGCGGAGCCCAAACGCAGTTTCGAACGCGGTCCGCTCCGTTTCGCTCGGTTCGAGAAGGTCGATCCAGGCGGCGGCGGACAGCGGGCGGCCGCCGGCTCGATCGGTGGGATAGGCGTGAAGCATGGAAGGGGCTGCGAAGCTGCGTGAATGCGATCGGCACTATGGAGCAGTGCGATGGCGAATGCGGGAGCGGCGAATAGCGAATGGCGAATGGCGAGTGGGGCGAAGGCGCCGCTTCCCATTCGCCACTCGCCATTTCGCCATTCGCCCTCTTTCTGTCGCATAACCTTCTGAAATCATTGAGAAAGCCGTTAATCGGGCGTTAAACGCCGGGGCTTACGGTGAGCCAAGCCGGCGTTCGGGGCACCGGCGGCGCGGCCGCGAAAGCGTCTTCCTGTCAGTATGTTGCGTTGGTCGAGTGTAGTCATGGCGTGCGTTTGCACCATCCGGAAGGCGCTGGCGCTCGGCTTCGTCCTGCTGGCTGCGGCGTCCGTTTTGTGCCCGCTGCGGCGGCCGCCGATCCGGCGAAATTCGATCTGACGGTCGACACGAGCGGCGGCTACGCCCGGCTCGTCTTCGCCATGAGCGACGACATCGACGCCAGCGTGCACCTGTCCGGCAACGTGCTGATCGTCAATTTCGCCAATCCGATCAGCGTCGCCGTGGACCGGCTGTCGGCGCAGGCGCCCGATTACATCGCGGCGGCGCGGCGCGATCCGGACGGCAAGGCGGTGCGCATCGGGCTTGCGCGCAAGCTCAAGGTCAATTCGATCGTCGCCGGGCACAAATTCTTCGTCGATCTCATGCCGGACAGCTGGACCGCCGCGCCGCCGTCCCTGCCGCAGGACGTGATCGACGAACTCGCCCGCCGCGCGCGCGAGGCGACGCGGCTCGAACGCCTCGATCGCCATGCCGCGCAGCAGAAGAAGGTCGCGCCGGTGCGCGTGCACGTCGCCACCCAGCCGACCTTTACGCGCTATGTCTTCGCGCTGCCGGATCAGACGTCGGTCACGGCGGATCGCGCCGCGGACCGGCTCACGCTGGTGTTCGACGCGCCGATCAAGTTCGACTTCGGCGACGCCGAGGCCGAGTTGCCGGCGTCGATCGCGGTGATCAAGTCGGAGGTCGAGGAGGCCTCGACGCTGGTGCGGTTCTCGTTTGCGGAAAAAGTCGACGTGCGCAGCTTTCGCGACGATCAGACCTATGTCGTCGACGTCGATCATGCTCCCGGCAAAGCGGCCGCCAAGAGCGGGGCGGCCGAGAACGCGACACCCGGCATGATCCGCGCCGCTGCGGCCGTCGAAAAGGCCGCCGCCGAAAGCTCCGCGCCAGCCACGCCGGCGCTGCGCCGCCGCCGCCACAGGAGGAACCGCACGTCGCGCCGCCGGCGACGATTGCGGCGAATGCGCCCGAGGCGCCCGCGGCCGAGATGAAAACCGCGCCGACCGCGCCGCAAGCCGCGCCGCCGCCGCCAACGCCACCGGAAGCCGACGCCACCGCAAGCCACCCCGTCCGCCTCAGCCGCGCCGGCCGCGTCGGCCGCGGAGATGAAACCCGCCCCGTCCGCGCCACCGGCGCAGCCAGCCGCCTCGGCAGCCGACACGGCCCCCGCGGTGCCGGCGCCTGGCCGAAGCCGGCAGCTTCCGCGCCGAATCCAGGTTCGGCCGATACCGTCGCGGTCGAGCTGTCGCGGCAAGGCGTCAATCTGAAACTGTCGTTTCCCTTCCTGACGGCCACGGCCGGCGCGGTATTTCAGCGCGCCGACACGCTGTGGATCGTGTTCGACGCCAAAGCCTCGATCGACATCTCGGCGCTCGACGGCGAAGCGACCCGGACCATCCGCGCCGCCGAGTTCACGCACACGCCGGACGCCGCGATCGTGCGCATCAGGCTCGATCGCCCGCGTCTGTCAGAGCGTCACGACCGAAGGATCGGTCTGGACCGTGACGATCGGCGACGCCGTGCTCGATCCGCCGCACGCGCTCGAACTCACCCGCAACGTGGTGGGTCACAACCGCTCGACCGTGACCATCGCGTTCGAACGGCCGCAGCGGCTGCACCGCATCGCCGACCCGGAGGTCGGCGACCAGCTCTTCGTCGTCACCGCCGCGCCGCCGATCCGCGGCTTCCTCAATCCCCAGGACTTCGTCGAATTCCGTGCGCTGGCGTCGGCCCAGGGCGTGGCGATCGTGCCGCGTGCGGACGACCTCGAGGTCGGGCTCACCCCGGACAAGGTGGTGATCGGCCGGCCGAGCGGCCTTGTTCTGTCGAACTCGCTGCAGAGCGTGCTGCGCGGCAGCGGCTTGCGGCCGATGATGTTCGATTCCCAGCTCTGGGGCTTCGACCGCGGCGCGACCTATGGCGAACGGCAGACGAGTCTGATCGCCGCCGCCGCCGCTGCGCCGGCCGGCAAGAAGACGATGCAGCGGCTCGATCTCGCCCGCTTCTACCTCGCCCGCGACATGTTTCCGGAGGCGAAGGGCGTCCTCGACGTGGTCTTGGCCGACCAGCGCCCGGCCAACGAGGACGCGTCCGCGACGGTGCTGCGCGCGATCGCCGAACTGATGATGAACCGGCCCGACGACGCGCTGCGCGACCTCGCCAATCCCGTCGTCGGCGATCAGCACGACGCGCCGCTGTGGCGGGCGCTCGCCTATGCGCGGCAGGGCAAATGGGCGCAGGCGCGCGCAGGACTTCAAGAGCGTGGAGGCCTCGATCGCCACGCTGCCGATCGAGCTGCAGCGCATCGCGCTGATGGAAGAAATGCGCGCGGCCATCGAGGTCGGCGATTTCGGCGGCGCCGCCGACGACCTCAACGACCTCGAGACGATCGGCGTGCCGCGCGAGCTGCGGCCCGCGGTGTCGGTCCTGGTCGGCCGGCTGGCGGAAGGAACCGGCCACCGCGACGATGCGCTCAACGCCTACCGGGCCGCGGCGGAGTTCGACCGACCGCCCGGCCGCGGCGCAGGGCCGGCTGCACGAGACGCTGCTGCGCTACGCGCTCGGCGATCTCAAGCGCGACGAGGTCGCGAGCGAATTGGAAACGCTGACCACCATCTGGCGCGGCGACGACACCGAAGTCGAGGCGCTGCAGGTGCTGGCGCGGATTTATACCGAAGAGGGCCGCTACCGCGACTCGTTCTACGTCATGCGCAGCGCGATTGCGGCGCATCCGACCTCCGACCTGACGCGCCGCATCGAGGAAGAAGCGGCGGCGACGTTCGAGACGTTGTTCCTCGGCGGCAAGGGCGACGCGCTGCCGGCGATCGACGCGCTCGCCTTGTTCTACGACTTCCACGAGCTGGTGCCGATCGGCCGCCGCGGCGACGAGATGATCCGCCGGCTCGCCGACCGTCTGGTGTCGGTCGATCTGCTCGACCAGGCCGCCGAGCTGTTGCAGTATCAGGTCGACCATCGCCTGCAGGGCGCCGCGCGCGCGCAAGTGGCGACGCGGCTCGCCGTCGTTTATCTGATCAACCACAAGCCGGACCGCGCGCTGGCGACGTTGCGGGCGACGCGCACGGCGGACGTCGCGACCGAGATGCGCCAGCAGCGCTTGTTGCTCGAGGCGCGGGCCTTGTCGGATCTGCGGCGCCACGACGTCGCGCTGGAGGTCATCGCCAATATCGAGGGGCGCGAGGCGATCAGGCTGCGCTCCGATATCCTGTGGGCGGCGCGGCGGTGGCGCCAATCGGCCGAGCAGATCGAACTCTATTACGGCGACCGCTACAAGGAGTGGCAGCCTTTGAACGCCGACGAGCGCACCGACATTCTGCGCGCCGCGATCGGCTACGCGCTCGACGAGGACACGCTCGGCTTGGGACGGTTCCGCGAGAAATACGCGGCGAAGATGGCGCAGACGCCGGACGCCCGCGCGTTCGAGATCGCGACCATGCCGCTCGGCACCGGCGGCACGGAATTCCGCGACATCGCCCATGCCGCGGCGTCGGTCGACACGCTCGAAGGTTTCTTGCGCGATATGCTGGCGCGCTATCCGGAATCGAGCGCGCCGCCGAGCGCGCCGTCGGCCGCGCCTTCGGCGCCTGCACCAGCGGCTGCCGCGCCGGCAACCACCGCGCCCGCGGCTGCGGCGCCGGCGAAGGCGCCGTCGGCCAAGGCGTCCGATACCAAGGCGTCCGACTACACAAGGCATCCGACACGCGCGCCGCCGCACCGGCATCACCGCGTGCCGCGGCACGCGCTTCGCAACGCACCGCCCGCGTCGCCAAGCGGTCGCCGGCCGCGGCTTGGCCGACGGCAAAAACGAAGGCCCCGGCGAGCGGCCGGGGCCTTCTCAGAACATTGTTGGCCCGTTCCGAAGCGCGATAATGTCCGCTCGCGTTTTCGCCGAACCCGACGAACGCGCTTCAACGATGGCTCAGTGGTGCCAGAACAGCGCCAACAGAATGATGATCGGCAACGGCACTCCCAACAGCCACAGCAACGCTCCGCGTCCAAAGCCCATGACGTTCCTCCGACCTGATTTGTTGGTCGGAGATTCAACGCGGGCCGGCGGGATGGTTCCGGGACGGGTGGAATAGCTCTAGCTCTCGTCATTGCGAGCGAAGCGAAGCAATCCAGAGTCTGTGCCGCCGACTCTGGATTGCTTCGTCGCTTCGCTCCTCGCAATGACGATGGTGATTCGTCCTAAGTCCCGTAGCTCTGGATGAGCGAGCCCGCGACCAGGGTCCAGCCGTCGACCAGGACGAAGAAGATCAGCTTGAACGGCAGCGACACCACGACCGGCGGCAGCATCATCATGCCCATCGACATCAGGACCGAGGCCACCACCAGATCGATGATGAGGAACGGCAGGAACAACAAAAAGCCGATCTCGAAGGCGCGCTTGAGCTCGGAGATCATGAAGGCGGGGACGAGGATGCGCATCGACAGGTCTTCCGGCTTGTCCGGCGGCTTCTCGCCCGACATGTCCATGAACAATTGCAGGTCCTTGTCGCGGACGTTCTTCTCCATGAAGCCGCGGAGCGGGCCGGAGGCGCGCTCGAACGCCTCGGTGACGGTGATCTCGTTGGCGACCAGCGGCTTGACGCCGACGTCGTAGACGCGGTTGAGCACCGGCCCCATCACGAACGCGGTCAGGAACAAAGCGAGCGAGATGACCACCGAGTTGGGCGGCGAGGTCGAGGTGCCGAGCGCGGTGCGCAACAGCGACAGCACGACGACGATGCGGGTGAACGAGGTCATCATCACCAGGATCGAAGGCGCGAGCGAGAGCACCGTGAGCAGCGCGATCAGCTGGATGACGCGCTCGTTGAGCCCGCCGCCGCCGGCGGCGCCTTGACCGAAATTGATGCTGATGTCCTGGGCGGCGAGCGGCGTCGCCGACACAATCAGAGCCGCTACTGAGGCCGCCACCGTTTTGACACGGACGCGGCGGCCCCAAGCAAATGCCATCAGGTCTTTCCTGCCGGACGGCCCAACAGGCTCGCCATCTCTTGTTCGAGGCTGTCGTAAAGTCCCTTGCCTTGGCCGTTGCGGCTGTCGGCCGGCTTGGGCTCGGCGGTTCTGGCTTCTGCGGGCCTGGTTTCGGTAGGCCTGGCTTCGGCAGGTCCTGGCCTCAGCGAGCCCTCGCTCTCGCCGCGGCCTGGGTTCCGCCGGCCTGGGCTCGAAGCCTTCTGGGCGGCTCGTGAGCTTTGGCCTCGGCGCGCGGCGGTCTCGCCTCGGCGCCGCGCGGCAGGCGCGGCGCGGGAGGCGGCGGGGGCGGCGGCAGTGCCTCCTCGAACTCTTCCATGGCGGGTTCGGGCGGCGGCGCCGCCGGGCGCGCCAGCGGTGCGCGGCCTTCGGCCGCAGGTTTGGGCTTGCGCAAAGCGGCTTCGAGGCGATGCGCCATTTCAGCAAGGCTCTGATCGGCGCTGGCGTCGGCTTCGTCCGCGTGCGCGGGCGGCAGGCGCGGTTCGGCGCGGGGCTCGAGGCGCGGCTCGAACGTCTGCGCGCGCGCCGGCGCGCGGCCGCGCGGGGGCACCGGCCGTGCCGCGATTTCTTCCGCCAGCGCCGCGAGCGTTTCGCGCGGCGCACGCGGCGGCGGTTCGGGATGATGGGCGAACGGCGCGAACTCGGCTTCTTCCGGCAGCGGCTCCTATGCCGGCATGCGGCTCCATGTGCGGCGCCATGTGCGGCTCCGTGCGCGCCGGCGGCGGCGCGCGCGGCGCCGGCTCCGGCTGCAGCGGCCAGGCGCCGTGCTCCGGCAGCGGCATCGCCCGCGGCAGCGCTTCCGCCGCCGGCGCGCGCGCGACCGGAACATCGCGGGTCGCGGTCGCCGCGGCGCGCACGATATTTGATTCCACGACCACGTCGGTCGGGCCGCCGATCATCAACAGATGCTCGATATTGTCGCGGCGGACCAGGATCAGCCGCCGCCGCGTGTCGACGGTCGCATAGTCGATCACCGCCAATCGCGGCTGGCGCCCGCGCGCCGAGGAGGCGCCGAGCCGGCCGGCGCCGAACCGGCGGACCGCCCACGCGGTGCCCCCGATCAGTCCCAGCACGATGAGGAACGCCAGGAAAAAGCGCACGGCAAGCGGCATTTCCGCGCCGAACAGAGCCTCGAACATTCGCCTAACTCCCCGTCTTCTGGAGGCGGTCCATTTCGAGGCGATCCATTGCCTTGAAATGGTTAACGCCCCCGGCAGCATTTGCCGCCACGAATACTAACAAAGAATTAAAACCAAGAGGCGAATTCGCCCCCGGTCCCCGACATTGCAGCATTTCTATGGTAAACGGCGGATTAATGGCGAAATCGGCCAAAACCACGTCTTAACCGGCCATTAACCATACGCCCGGCAAAGTCTGCCTAGTAGAAGACGAGGCAGGCCGGCCATGCCGATTTCCGATATCCCGATCCTGTCGATGCTGCGCACGCGCATGCAATGGCATCAGGCGCGCCAGCGCATTCTCGCCGAAAACGTCGCCAACGCCGACACGCCCAACTACCGCGCGCGCGACCTCGCGCCGCCCAATTTCGAGCGCACGCTGACGCCGCTTCGCTCGCGCTCGCGCGCACCGAGCCCGGCCATATCGGCGCGAGCGGCGGCGGCGATTCGCAATTCGCCGACGACAGCGACCCGCACTACGAAGTGCGTCCGCGCGGCAAGGCGGTCAGCCACGAAGACGAAATGCTCAAGCTCGCCGGCAACCAGATGGACTACGACGCGGTGACCTCGCTCTACACGCGCAGCCTCGCGCTGATCAAAATGGCGGTCGGCAAATAAGCCGGGCGACGACGCGTAAAGCTGGAGAGCGGAAGCTATGGAAGACTAGCCATGATGGACTTCATCAAATCGATCGCGATCGCCTCGACCGGCATGCGCGCGCAGGCCGGCCGCATGCGCATCATCTCCGAGAACATCGCCAACGCCGATTCGACCGCGACCACGCCCGGCGGCGATCCCTACCGGCGCCGCATCGTGACCTTTCGCTCCGAACTCGACCGCGAGCTCGGCGCCAATGTGGTCGAGCTCGGCCGCGTCGCCAGCGACAATTCCGATTTCCGCGTCAGGCACGAGCCGGACAATCCGGTCGCCGACGCCAAGGGCGACGTCAAATATCCGAACGTCAACACGCTGGTCGAAATGACCGATCTGCGCGACGCCCAGCGCTCCTACGAAGCCAACCTCAACGTCATCACCGCCACGCGCCGCATGCTCCAGCGCACCCTCGATATCCTCAAAAGCTAGGTGAACCATGCCGACACCGGCCGCCGCCGCCAATGCCTATGCCGCGCTCGCCCGCATGGGCGAGCAGACCGCGAGCCTCGGCCGCGACGCCGCGGCGGAGAGCGGGCCGAATTTCGGCTCGGTGCTCAAGGACGTGATGCAGGCGGTCACCGACGCTCGGGCACAAATCGGACACGCAGGCGCAGGCGGTGGCGATGGGCAAGGCCAACATGATCGACGTCGTCACCGCGGTGGCGGAAAGCGAGACGGCGATCCAGGCGCTGGTCTCGGTGCGCGACAAGGTGATCGCCGCCTACGAGGATATTTTGAAGATGCCGATCTGAAAATTCACCTCTCCCGCTTCGCGGGAGAGGTCGCGAGCGCAAGCGAGCTCGAGGGGAGGTGCTGCGACGCAATCTCCGCGAGCGCGGGAGGCCCTTCACCCGACCCTCTCCCCGCGAGCGGGGAGCGAGAGTGCGACGCAAGAGCGGGCAGAAGCGGAGAAACAACAGATGACCGGACCGGAAGTGATGGACGTGGCGCGCGATGCGATCGTGACGCTCATTCTCGTCGCGGCGCCGTTGATGCTGGTCGGATTGATGGTCGGCGTCGTCGTCTCGCTGTTCCAGGCGCTCACGCAGATCCAGGAGACAGACGCTGGTGTTCGTCCCAAAAATCCTGGCGATCTTCCTCGCGCTGTTGATCGCGCTGCCGTTCATGGCCGACGCGCTGCACAGCAATTTTCTGCGGATCGCCGCGCACATCACCAGCGGCTGAACAGCGACAGAGAGGTCGCCGAGGCCGTGCGCATCGATGTGTCGTTCCTGCCGGCGCTCGCGCGCCGCTTTCCTTCTTGGTGTTCGCGCGCATCGGCACCATGCTGATGCTGCTGCCGGGGCTGGGCGAGCAGAACATTTCGGCGCGCATGCGGCTCACCGTCGCGCTCATGCTCGCCGCCGTGCTGCTGCCGCTGCATCGCAGCGCCTATCACATCGATACCGAGCGCGCTCGGGCCGGTCATCGGTCATGCTGGTCGAGGAGATTCTGATCGGCGCGATGCTCGGCCTGACCGCCCGGCTCACCATTTCCGCGCTCGAAGTGGCGGGCTCGGTCATCGCCCAGCAGCTCGGCCTCGGCTTCGTCACCGCGGTCGATCCGACCCAGGGCGAGCAGGGCGCGATCGTCGGCAATTTCCTCACCATGCTCGGCATCACGCTGATCTTCGCCACCGACATGCATCACCTCGTCATCGCCGCGCTCAACGACAGCTACAATCTGTTCGCGCCGGGCGAAGTGCCGGCCGCCGGCGATGCCGCGGCGCTCATCACCCGGACCGTCTCCGGCGCCTTCCGCATCGGCATCCAGCTGTCGGCGCCGTTTCTCGTGTTCGGGCTTCTGTTCAATATCGGGCTCGGCGTGTTGTCGCGGCTGATGCCGCAGATGCAGGTCTTTTTCGTCGCGCTGCCGCTGTCGATCCTGCTCGGGCTGATGTTCCTGGTGCTGGTGCTCGGCGCGATGATGGGATTGTTCCTCGATTACGCCGGCGGCGTGTTGCACGACGCTTGCTCCGCACGCCTGAGCGACCGCGATGGCCGACGAACGCGACGACAGCGAACGCACAGAAGACCCGACGCCGAAACGGCTCGACGAAGCGATCAAGCGCGGCGACGTCGTCAAGAGCGCGGAAGTCAACACCTGGTTCATGATCGCCGGCGGCACGCTCATGCTGATGGTGTTCGCCGGCGCCGATGGCGGCGAGCCTGCAAGCGACGTTCCGCGGCCTGCTCGCCAACTCCTATCAAATTCCCACCGACGGTCCCGCGCTGGCGGCGCTGGCGCAGACGCTGGCGAAGGAGGTCGGCGCCGCGCTGGGCATTCCGCTCTTGCTGCTGTGCCTCGCCGCGCTCGCCGGCAACGTCGATCCAGCACCGCATCGTGTTCTCGGCCGAGCCGATCAAGCCGCAGTTGTCGAAAATCTCGCCGGCGGCCGGCCTCACGCGGCTGTTTTCGCGCCAGGCGCTCGCCAATTTCGCCAAGGGGCTCGCCAAGCTCGCCGTGATCGGCGCGGTGATGGCGGCGCTGATGTGGCCGCAGCGCTACCGTCTCGCCGGCCTCGTCGGCACCGATCCGGCGGTGATCCTGCCGTTTACGCGCGCGCTCGCCATGCAGATGCTCGGCACGGTGGTGGCGATCCTCGCCATCATCGCCGCCGCCGATTACCTGTTCCAGTACCGGCAATGGTACGAGCGGCAGAAAATGTCGCTGCGGGAAATGAAGGAGGAGTTCCGCCAGACCGAGGGCGATCCGACCGTCAAAGGCAAGCTGCGGCAGTTGCGGCAGGCGCGCATGCGCAAGCGCATGATGGCGGCGGTGCCGAAGGCCTCCGTCGTCATCACCAACCCGATCCATTTCGCCGTCGCGCTGAAATACGAGCGCGGCATGAATGCGCCGGTCTGCGTCGCCAAGGGCGTCGACCTGATCGCCCGCAAAATCCGCGAGGTGGCGCGAGGCGCACGACATTCCCGTGGTCGAGAACCCGCCGCTCGCCCGCGCGCTGCACGGCACGGTCGAGATCGACCAGGAAATCCCGCCGGAACATTACCGCGCGGTCGCCGAAATCATCGGCTACATCATGCGGCTGCGCCGAATGGTGGGCGGGCAGCGCGTCGTGAACGCTGTTGCGCCAAAGCCTCTTGCGCGCGCCGCGCACAGAGGCACGAGAGTAGGGTGCTTCCGCTCATTCCCGCGGAGGCGGGAATTGGAGTTTCGGAGCGCGAAGCTTGCGTTCCCGCTGGCGCGGGGACGAGCGCGCACCAGGTGGCGAAGGGGCAGGGATGACACGCACGGCATCACCGAGAGTTCCGCCGGCGCCGCGCGCAAGGCGGTCGACCGCAGCGCCGGCGCGGCGCGCGCGCGGCAGCGTCATTCTGGTGCTGCTGGTGGCCGGCCATGCTGGTCGCCGCTGCGACCGGCATCGTCGCTGCTCGGCCGCAGCAACGCCGAGCCGTATATCCTCGGCTTCCTGGCGGTGCTCGCCACGGTCGGCGTGTTCTCGCTGTTCGCGCTCGCCGGCGGCATCCTGCGGCTGCTCGGCCGCGGAGCCGGCAGCCCGCTGATCAAGGCGTGGTCGACGATGCCTTCGACGGCGTGGTCGTCACCGATAGCGACGGCCGCGTCATCTACGCCAATGCCGCCTATCTCGATCTCATCGACGCGGCCGACGCCAACGACATGCGGCCGGTCGAGCGCGTGTTCATCGGCGATGCCGACGCTTCCGAGGCGATCTACCGGCTGCTCAAGGCGGCGCGCGAAGGCAAGCGCCTGCAGGAGGAAGTGCGCGTCGCCGGCATGAAGGGCCGGCCGGCGCGCTGGCTGCGGCTGCGGGTGCGGCCGCTCGGCGACGGCAAGCGCGGCAGCCGCCTCACCGTCTGGTCGCTCACCGACGTGACCCGCGAGCGCGAGCGGCAGGAAAACGTCTTTCAGGAATTGCAGCACGCCATCGATTATCTCGATCACGCGCCGGCCGGCTTTTTTTCCGTCGATGGCAAGGGCGACGTGGTCTACCTCAACGCCACGCTCGCCAACTGGCTCGATCAGGACCTCGCCCAGGTCGGCTCCGGCGGCCTCAAGCTCACCGACCTCGTCGCCGGCGACGGCGCCGCGCTGTTGACGACGCTGCGCGCCGCGCCGGGCGAGATCAAGACCGAGGTGCTCGACCTCGATCTGAAGACCCGCAGCGGCCGCACGCTGCCGGTGCGGCTGTTCCACAAGCTCGCCTTCGGCGCCGACGGCATGCCGGGCGCCTCGCGCACGCTCGTGCTCAATCGCGCCCGCGACGACGGCACCGATCCGCAGCGCGCCGCGGAAATCCGCTTCATGCGCTTCTTCCACCACACGCCGATGGCGATCGCGACGGTCGACCGCGACGGCGGCATCGTGCGCACCAATGCGCTGTTCGCGCGGCTGTTCCACACCGTGCTGCGCGGCGACGGCAGCGGGGCGGCCACGCTCGATCGGCGCCGTCGTCGCCGAGCGCGACCGCGCCGCGCTCGAGGCGGCGATCGCCGCGGCGGCGGCGGGCGAGGGCGACATCGCGCCGGTCGATGCGGCGCTCGCAGGCGAGGGCGGCGGCGGCACCGAGCGCTTCGGCCGCTTCTACGTCACCGCGGTCGAGGAGGAGGAGCGCGACCAGGAAGCCGCCATCGTCTATGCGCTCGAGACCACCGAGCAGCGCGAGCTCGAGACCAAGGTCACCCAGCAGCAGAAGATGGAGCTGGTCGGCCAGCTCGCCGGCGGCATCGCGCACGACTTCAACAACGTGCTCTCCGCCATCATGATGGCGACCGATTTTCTGCTCAACGCCCACAAGCCGACCGATCCGTCGTTCCAGGACATCATGCAGATCAAGCAGAACGCCAACCGGGCGGCGAGCCTGGTGCGGCATCTGCTGGCCTTCTCGCGCAAGCAGACGCTGCGCCCGCAGGTGCTCGATCTCGGCGAGGTGCTGAGCGATCTCACCATGCTGCTGCGCCGGCTGATCGGCGAGAAGGTCACGCTCGACGTGGTGCACGGCCGCGATCTGTGGCCGGTCAAGGCCGACATCTCGCAGTTCGAGCAGGTGATCGTCAATCTCGCGGTCAACGCGCGCGACGCCATGCCCGATGGCGGCCGGCTCACGCTGCGCACCGCCAACGTCACCGCGACGGAATGCGAGCGCTTCCACGCCAAGGGCATGCCGGCGGCCGACTACGTGCTGGTCGAGGTCACCGACACCGGCACCGGCATTCCGGCAGCGATCGTCGACAAGATCTTCGAGCCGTTCTTCTCGACCAAGGAGGTCGGCAAGGGCACCGGGCTCGGCCTGTCCACGGTCTACGGCATCATCAAGCAGACCGGCGGTTTCATCTATGTCGAGATCGTCGGAAGCAAGGGTACGACCTTCCGCATCTTCCTGCCGCGGCACGTCGCCGGCGCGAGAAAGCGCGCGCGCCGCAGCCGCGAGCCGCAGGCGACCGACGGCCGGCGATCGCCGAAGCGCTCGAGGCGGCCGCCGAGGTGAGGCCGCGGCGAGCGCCGATCTGACCGGCGAAGGCACGATCCTCCTGGTGGAAGACGAGGAGGGGTTGCGCGCGCTCAACGCTCGCGGCCTCGCCTCGCGCGGCTATACCGTGCTCGAGGCCGCCAACGGCGTCGAGGCGATCGAAGTGCTGGAGAAATCCGACGGCGAGGTCGATCTCGTCGTCTCCGACGTGGTCATGCCGGAAATGGACGGGCCGACGCTGCGCGCGAATTGCGCAGCCGCAATCCCGGCCTGAAGATCATCTTCGTCTCCGGCTATGCCGAGGACGCGTTCCAGAAGAATCTCCCGACGGACGGGCAAGTACGACTTCCTGCCCAAGCCGTTCACGCTCAAGCAGCTCGTCGCCAAGGTGAAGGAGACGATGGCGGCGTGATGGTTATCCTCCCCCGCACGCAAGTGCGGGGG
>CAVUWO010000007.1:0-62283 GCA_963745155.1 uncultured Pseudomonadota bacterium
TGTACGAGCCAGAAGGGCGTCAATATCCTAATTTGGCTTTTCTCTGGCCGGCCTTTGCCGCCGCCGCGGCCAGCAACATGGCCGCCATCGCCGCGCGGCAATTCGCCGAACTTGCCGTCGGGGCGGACGGGCCGCCGGCGCGCGAGCCGAACTGGGCGACGCCGAACACGATCAAGCTCGAGCTCAAGACCGTGCGGTTGCGCGATTTCAGCGCCGCGGCCGCCGGCGTCGCCGACATTGTTGTGCGCGCCGTTCGCGCTGCACGGCGCGGCGATCGCCGATTTTGCGCCCGGGCATAGCCTTGTCGCCGCGCTGCGCCGGGCCGGACTGCGGCGCGTGTTCGTGACCGATTGGCGCTCGGCGAAGACGACATGCGGCTTTTGACGATCGACGATTATCTCGCCCAGCTCAACGTGCTGGTGGACGAGATCGGTGCTCCGGTCGATCTCATCGGCTTGTGCCAGGGCGGCTGGATGGCGCTCGTCTATGCCGCGCGTTTCCCGCAAAAAGTTCGCAAGCTGGTGCTGGCGGGCGCGCCGGTCGATATCGCCGCGCGCCGTCTGCCTCGCTGTCGGCAGATCGCCGACACGAGCCCTCTGGCGCGGTTTCATGAGCTGGTGCGGATCGGCGACGGCCGGGTTCCCGGACGGAAAGTGATGAAATTCTGGGGAACCGGAACCGTCGGCACCGAACGACGCGCGCCAAGTGCTGCAGATCGAAGAGCCGGTCGATTCCGCGGCGTTCGCCGAGCTCGAGGCGGGGTTCCAGGACTGGTACGCCTGGACGCTCGATCTGCCGGGCACGTTTTTCCTCGAAGTGGTGGAAAAGCTCTATAGGCGCAACGAATTGGCGGCCGGCGAGTTCGTCGCCCTGGGCCGGCCGCATCGACCTCGAAGACGTCGCGCCGCCGATCTTTCTGTTGGCGGCGCGGGACGACGAACTGGTGGCGCCGCCGCAATTGTTCGCGGCCGAGCAATTGGTGGCTACGCCGCCGCGCGACGTGAGAAGGCGGTGGCCTCGGGCCATCACGTCAGCCTGTTCATGGGCAAGACGACGCTCGAAGAGTATTTGGCCGGACATCGTGCGCTGGCTGCGCGACGCCGAAGGCCGTCGCGAAGCCGCGGGCCGCGACCTCGAACGCTCCGGTCCGAAAGAGCCGAAGCACAGCCGTCGCTTACGTCGCCGTAGCCGTGCTTTCGCGCTGGCTTGCGCGGCGGAAAGCGGGCGAGGATTTCGATCACCTCCTCATCCGAAGTCTGACTGAAATCGCGATAATAAACCCCGATAGCGTAGAACAATTCGTGGTCCTCGAGGCAGACGACGTCGTCGGCCTCCTGGCGCAATTCGGCCAGGCTGTCGGTCGGCGCGACCGGCACCGCCAGCACCAGCCTTTTGGGATGCCGCAGGCGCGTCGCGCGCAGCGCCGCGCGGGTTGTCGCGCCGGTGGCGACGCCGTCGTCGACGACGATGGCGGTGTGGCCGGTGATTTCCGCGCGCTCACGATCGCCCGAGGTAACGGCTGCGCCGCCGCTCGATTTCGGCGCGTTCGGCGTCGCAAACCGCTTTGAAGTCGGCCTCCTCGATCCCGCTCGATCGAATGACATCCTCGTTACGCACGATGATCGGCGTCGCGCCGTCGACGACGGCGCCCATCGCCAGCTCCGGCTGGAACGGCACGCCGACTTTGCGCACCAGAATGAGATCGAGCGGCGCATCGAGCGCCTTCGCAACCTCCGCGGCTACCGGAACGCCGCCGCGCGGCAGAGCGAGGATCACCGGGTGTTGCGTCTTTGTACCCCGCCAACGCCGCCGCGAGTTTGCGGCCGGCGTCGGCGCGGTTCTTGAACGGCATGGTGGTATCCTCGGCGTTATCCTCGGCGCGGCGCGTTATTTCGGGCGCGGTCGTCGCGCCGTTGCGCGGTTCACTGTACAACACATAGGACCCCGGCGCGTCGCCGACCGGCGGATAGCCCGCTTTCGGCGCGCCCATCGCCGGCGGCGCCACCGGCGCAGCCGGAGCGGTCTTTCAGCCACGCGGTCCATTCCGGCCACCACGAGCCCTCCTTGCGCGCCGCCTCGCTCAAGTACCGCTCGGGACGACGTAATGCTGGTCGGTCTGTTTGGTGCGCGACCCGGAAGCTGCGGCGCGGGTGGCCGGGCTCCGAAACGATCCCGGCATTATGGCCGCCGCTGGTCAGCACGTAAGTGACCTCGGTTTCGGTTTGCAGGTTGATCTTGTAGGCCGAACGCCACGGCGCGACATGATCGCGCTCGGTGCCGACGGCGAAGACCGGCACCCGAATGTCGGCGAGCGTGACATGGCCGGCCGCCGGCCATCAAGCGGCCCTCGGCCAGATCGTTGTCGAGGAACAGCTTGCGCAGATACTCCGAATGCATGCGGTAGGGCATGCCGCGTCGCATCGGCGTTCCACGCCATCAGGTCGTTCATCGGCTCGCGCCCGCCGAGCAGGTAATCGTGGACGACGCGCGACCAGACCAGGTCGTTCGAGCGCAGCATCTGGAACGCGCCCGCCATCTGCCGGGTATCGAGAAAGCCCTGCTCCCACATCATGTCTTCGAGGAAGGCGAGCTGGCTCTCGTTGATGAACAGCATGAGTTCGCCGGCCTCGGTGAAGTCGGTCTGCGCGGCAAGCAGCGTCAGCGTCGCGATGCCGATCGTCGCCGTCGCGCGCCATCGCCGCCGCCGCGATCGACAACAGCGTGCCGCCGAGACAATAGCCGACCGCATGCACCTTGCGGTCCGGCACGATCGCGTTGACCGCGTCGAGCGCGCCCATGACGCCGAGCGTCCGATAATCATCGAGGCCCAGATCGCGGTCTTCCGGTCCCGGATTCTTCCAGGAGATCATGAACACCGTGAAACCCTGCTCGGTGAGATACTTCACCAGCGAATTGTGCGGCGACAGATCGAGGATGTAATATTTCATGATCCAGGCCGGCACGATCAGGATCGGCTCCGGCCGCACCTCGCTCCGTCGTCGGCGCGTACTGGATCAGCTCGATCAGCCGATTGCGGTAGACGACCTTGCCCGGCGTCACCGCGACGTCGCGGCCGACGACGAAATCTTCCGAGCCGACCGGCCGCTTGCCGCTGAACGCGCGCTCGAAATCCTCGAGAAAGTTCTGCCAGCCGGTGACGAAATTGAGGCCGCCCGTGGCGACGGTCTGCCGCAGGATTTCGGGATTGGTGGCGAGAAAGTTCGACGGCGCGACCATGTCGAGCAGCTGCCGGGCGACGAACTCGGTCATCTGTTCGTGCTGTTTGGAGACGCCGCGCACGCCGGCGGTCGCGTTATGCCACCATTGCTGCTGCAAGAGAAAGCCCTGATAGATGAAGTTGTAGGGCCATTTCTGCCAATCGTCGCTGACGAAGCGATGGTCCTGCGGCAGCGGCTCGATGCAGTTCTCGGTTTTGCCGCCGGACAGCGCGAAGCGATAGGCGTAGTTGGCGAAGCGCAGCGCCTTGCGGGACGCCTTGTCGACGAGCGCCAGCCGTTTGCCCGGCGCATCGGTGAGGTGCGTCGCCCAGTCCAGATAGGCCTGCGCGAGAGCGGCCGGCGAGATGCCGCCGGTGTAGCGGGCGATCGCGGCATGCAGCGAGCGATCGGTGATGTCGGCAAGCGCCGTCACCGAGTAGCTATCGCGCTCGTTCGGCTCGAAAGCGGTGCTGTAGGGTGCCTGGACGGCAATCGACCGCGTTCTGGCGATAACGGCCGGCAATTGCGGCGTTGCCGGCGTTTCCGCCGAGGCGGCTGCGGATGCCGCAAGTGTTGTTTGAACCATGGTGTTTCTCTCGCTGTCAGCAATGTCAGCAATTCGTGCGGCGAATATAGGAATGCCGAGGGTTACCGCACCGCACCATGATCTATGTCAACGTCCAACGCGGCGCGCCCCGGGCCGTTAACCAACAGAAATATCTAAGGAACTATACGAATAGGCAATTTTCAAGATCTTGATATGTTAATAAAACGTTAAGTACGAAGTTAAACGAAAGTATTGGCTCACTCAGTACCTCGGAGTCACCGTCGTGCGTATGTCAATCGCTCTCGCTTTACTACTCACAACTACACCGGTTTACGCCCAAACCCTGGGAAGTTCATCCGGCGCATCGTCGATCATCAATATGAGCGACCCTCCGGCTCCCACAAGTACGCAGAGCCGTCTCGTGACAGCGCCTACTGTGGTCGCTCCCGGCCTCGCCGCCGCGGGGGTGGAAACCTGCCTCGGTTCAGCCTCGGGCGGCATATCGCTGATGGGTGGCGGCTTCACGTTCGGCGCCACCAAGGTCGACGAAGGATGCACCATCCGTCTCCTGGCGCGGCAGCTTTACGCCTTCGGCTTTCAAAAAGCGGCCGTGGCGTTGATGTGTCAGGACGAACATGTGGCCGCCGCGATGTTCGCCGCCGGTTCACCCTGTCCGCGTCTCTTTGGCCTGGCTGATGACAGCGATCGCAGTCGCGTTTCCGCCATTCCGGAGCGGCTGGTGCGGCAAAACGGCGTCGACTGATCCGGCCTCGAGCCCGCGCGAGGCTCCGTGGCCGGGCTCGGGGACGGACCAAATCGGATCCGTCACATCAAGCGAAGGAAGACGGTATGAAAGCGCTCTGTTGTTTCGTCGCCGCGGTGGGGTTGTTGATGTCGGTCCCCGCCATGGTTGGGCCAGCGATGGCTCAGCAATCTTACGGCAGTGGTGGGGGCACCACCAACATCTGGTCCAGCGCCCAAGGCACGTCCAATTCGTACGGCAGTGCTAATGGGTTCGGAACCAGTTCGTCCGGCGCGGTGGCCACGGCCGGCGGCGGGGGTGGTCTCAGGGGATTCGGGGGTGGGGGCGCGACGTCGGCCATCACCACGTCGTATGCCGGAACCAGTTCGGCCGGCAGCGGCTACGCGCAGTCTCAGACCTCGGGCTATGCCGGCGGCACCGTTTCGGGGTTCGGCGGCCGCAGTCACTGAGGGAATCCAGGGGGCACTGCGTGGAGCGACAAGAACCGGCCTCGGAGCGCGCCCTCCGAGGCCGCCGCGCGAATCTCGATCCGCTTCCTATCAAATTTCCTTCATGACCTGAGCATAGGACAAAAGCGCGAACAAAGCCGTACCGCCGAAGACGTTCCCGGCAAGAGCCGGCAGAATAAAGTGAAGCGTGATCGCGATCCAGCCTGCCTCGCCGTTCGCCGCCAGCATGAAGGCTTCCATGCTGCCGGCGACGATGTGCATGAACCCGCCCACGGCGATCAGATAAGTCATCAGGGTGACGACGTGTATCTGCGCCGTGTCGGCGCTGGGCATGAGCCAGACCATCGCGGCGATGAGAAAGCCGGCGGTAATCCCCTTGAACACGACCTCGACCCAGCCGTGCGCCAAGAGATCGCGGCTGATGGCGAGCATGGCGCCCTTCAACTCGGGACTCAGCACCGGGGTGAAGCTGCAGAACAGCGCGGCGACGAGCGTGCCGACGAAATTAGCGCCCAAAACGATCGCCCAGAGCCGGCCCATGCGGGCGAGATTGCGCGGCGTGAAATCGGCCATCACCGGCAGGACGACCGTGATCGTGCTCTCCGTAAACAGTTGCTGGCGCGACAGCACCACCATGATGAAGCCGACGCAATAACCGAAGCTGACGACCAGCGGACGCCACGGCGCATCGGGCAGGTGGGATTGCAGAATGGCCTCGGTGAGCAACGAAAAGCTGATCGACAGGCCGGCGGCGAGGCCGGACCACCACAGCGATGTCATCGGCCGGGCCATCTCTTCTTCGCCGAGCCGGCGGACCACTTCGTAGATCACCGGGGTGCGCGGGCTCGAACGCTCCTCGATGTCCTCGATCTCGTGCGCGGTGATCTTCGGACCTTGCGATGTGCGCCCGCGCCCGGGCCGTGCCGCCGCTTTGCGTTCCCGCGTGTCCGTAATGTCGATGCGCTGACGAGCCATTGATCTATCGACAACCCCGATCCCTGCATTGTGACGATCAAGCGATCGCCAACTCCGGCCTTAACGAAAAGGTTCCTGGCGCCGACCGGCCGGATTTGATCTCGCCGTGGACCGGCTTGGCCCGACCAAGTAGAAACACTGGAAGTCATCGCGGCGCAGGTCGGGACTCGCTGGGCGCGGTGCGGCTGTTCGGGAGAGTCCGGGGAGAGACCGCATGGCCGACGACGCCGACGCGATCATCGTTGGAGCCGGTCTTGCCGGGCTCGTCGCCGCCGCCGAGCTGATCGAGGCCGGACGCAAGATCATCGTCGTCGATCAGGAGCCGGAGCAGTCGCTCGGCGGCCAGGCGTTCTGGTCGCTCGGCGGAATTTTCCTGGTCGATTCGCCCGAGCAGCGCCGCATGGGCATTCGCGACTCGCACGCGCTGGCGCTCGAGGATTGGCTCGGCACCGCCGCGTTCGACCGCGAAGAAGATTTCTGGCCGCGGCAATGGGCGCAGGCTTACGTCGCCTTCGCCGCCGGCGAGAAGCGCGCGTGGCTGCGCGAACGCGGCGTCCGCTTCTTTCCGATCGTCGGCTGGGCCGAACGCGGCGGCGGCAACGCCATCGGGCACGGCAATTCCGTGCCGCGCTTTCACATCACCTGGGGTACCGGGCCGGGCATCATCGCGCCGTTCGTCGCGCGCGTGCGCGCGGGCGCCGAACGCGGCCTGGTCACATTCAAATTCCGCCACCGCGTCAACGAGCTGACGAAGACCGGCGCCGGCGTAGACGGCGTGCGCGGCGATATTCTGGTGCCGTCGCACGTCGCGCGCGGACAAAGAAGCTCGCGCGACGTTGCCGGGCAATTCGAGCTGAAGGCGCAGGCGGTGATCGTCACCTCCGGCGGCATCGGCGGCAATCACGATCTGGTGCGGCAGAACTGGCCGGCGCGGCTCGGCGCGCCGCCGCAGCACATGATCACGGGCGTGCCCGACCATGTCGACGGCCGCATGCTGGCGATCACCGAGGCGGCAGGCGGAACGCTCATCAACCGCGACCGCATGTGGCATTACGTCGAAGGCATCAAGAACTGGGCCCCGATCTGGACCGCGCATGCCATTCGCATCCTGCCCGGCCCTTCGTCGCTGTGGCTCGACGCGTGCGGCAGACGGCTGCCGGTACCGCTCTATCCCGGCTTCGACACGCTCGCGACGCTCAAACACATCATGGCGACCGGCTACGATTATTCCTGGTTCATCCTGACCAGAAAGATCATCGAAAAGGAGTTCGCGCTGTCCGGTTCGGAGCAGAATCCGGATTTCACCGGCAAGAGCTGGCGGCTGGTGCTGCGCCGCGTCACCCAAGGCATTCCCGGCCCGGTCAAAGCCTTCATGGACAAGGGCGAGGATTTCATCGTCGAGCGCGATCTCGCGACCCTGGTCGAACGCATGAACCTCGTCGCCGGCGGCGAGCCCTTGCTGACGCTCGAAGGCGTCGCGCACGAGATCGAGGCGCGCGACCGCCAGCTCGACAACGCGTTCGGCAAGGACATGCAGATCACCGCCATGCACGCCGCCCGCCGTTATTTCGGCGACCGGCTGTCCCGCGTCGCGGCGCCGCACAAATTGCTCGATCCCGCCGCGGGTCCGCTCATCGCCGTGCGGCTCAATATCTTGACGCGCAAGACGCTCGGCGGCCTGCAGACCGACCTCGACAGCCGCGTCATCGGCGCCGACGGCCAACCGGTGCCGGGCCTCTATGCCGCCGGCGAAGTCGCCGGCTTCGGCGGCGGCGGCGTGCACGGCTACGCCGCGCTGGAGGGGACGTTCCTCGGCGGCTGTATTTTTTCCGGCCGGGCGGCGGGGCGCGCGGCGGTGGGCGCGGTGGGGTGAGGGGGCTTCGCCCGCAATGGCGAACGAATCAGGACCGCAGAATTAGGATTCGCCGCCCTTTTCCGACAGCTTGTCGACCTTCTTCTGCATTTCCTCGAGCTGGCGCTTGAGATCGGTGATGTCGCCGGTACTGGTAACCGGCGGCTTGGCCGGCTCGGCACCGGCCTCCCCGGCTTCGCGCCGCGCGAACGGCGCGAACATCGTGAAGGCGCGCTCGAACATTTCCATGTTGCGGCGCACCTGATCCTCCAGCGAGGGGAACCCGCCGACGCCGAAGGCCTGCGCCATCTGCGTGCGGAATTTTTCCTGCTCGCGCGTCAGCGACTCGATCGAGACTTCCAGATAGCGCGGCACCAGCATCTGCATGCTGTCGCCGTAGAAGCGGATCAGCTTGCGCAGGAACGCGATGGGCAGGAGGTTCTGGCCCTCCTTGTTTTCCTGCTCGAAGATGATCTGCGTCAGCACCGAGCGGGTGATTTCCTCGCCGGTCTTGGCGTCGTAGACGACGAAGTCCTCGCCGGTCTTGACCATGGCGGCGAGGTCTTCGAGCGTGACGTAGGTCGAAGTGCCGGTGTTGTAGAGACGCCGGTTGGCGTACTTCTTGATCGTGATCGGCTCGGCGGTCTTTGTCGTTGCGGTCTCAGGCATTTGGGGGCGCCCCGAGGTTTTGCGCAAAATAGGCGGTTTTGCCGCGCACGGCTACCGTTTTGTGAAAATGCCGATCCGGGGCCGTCGCTCCGGCCGCCGGCACGGCCATTCGACGACGCGCGCGCCCCAGGTTCAGTGGGGTCTGTGGAGCGGATCGCGGATGCGGTCGAAACCCGGACGCGGGCCCCGGCATGGCAGCGATGCGGCGTCCTTCCGCCTTGTCGGCGGGCAGCCATATCCCTATGACATATATCAAGTGTATCAACGTGGCTGTATTCCTTGGCTGTATTCAGCTGGCTGTAATTCACGTGGCTGCGGCAAACCCATTCGAGCTTTCACGAGCCGGAAAGGACCTCCCATGCAAGACGATATCGTCATAGTTGGCGCGGTACGGACGCCGGTCGGCGCATTCAACGGGGCGTTCGCGACGCTGCCCGGTCACGAGCTCGGCAAGATCGCGATCAAGGCCGCAGTCGACCGCGCCGGGGTCGAGCCGGCGCGCGTGTCCGAAGTCATCATGGGCCAGATCCTGCAGGCCGGTCAGGGCCAGGGCCCGGCGCGGCAGGCGTCGGTCAATGCCGGCATCCCGGTCGAAGTGCCGGCCTGGAGCGTCAACATGCTCTGCGGCTCGGGCTTGCGGGCGGTGGCGCTCGGCTATCAGGCCATCGTCAACGGCGATTCGGACATCGCGGTGGTCGGCGGCCAGGAATCGATGAGCATGGCCCCGCACTGCGCGCATCTCCGCAGCGGCGTGAAGATGGGCAATTTCGAGATGATCGACACCATGATCAAGGACGGCCTGTGGGACGCCTTCAACGGCTATCACATGGGCAATACGGCGGAAAACGTCGCCCGGCAGTGGCAGATCACCCGGCAGCAGCAGGACGAGTTCGCCGTCGCCTCCCAGCAGAAGACCGAAGCGGCGCAGAAGGCCGGAAAGTTCAAGGACGAGATCACGCCCGTGACGATCAAAAGCCGTAAGGGCGACATCATCGTCGATACCGATGAGTTTCCCAAGCACGGCACCACGCTGGAAGGCATCAGCAAACTCAAGCCGGCGTTCGACAAGGAAGGCACCGTGACCGCGGCGAGCGCCTCGGGCATCAATGACGGCGCCGCTGCCATGGTGCTGATGACGGCAACCGAAGCGGCCAAGCTCGGCAAGACGCCGCTCGCGCGCATCGTGTCATGGGCGCAAGCCGGCGTCGATCCGAAGATCATGGGCAGCGGGCCGATCCCGGCCTCGCGCGCCGCGCTGAAGAAGGCCGGCTGGAGCGTCGGCGATCTCGATCTGATCGAGGCGAACGAGGCGTTCGCGGCCCAGGCCTGCGCGGTCAACAAGGACCTCGGCTGGGACACCGGCAGGGTCAACGTCAATGGCGGCGCCATCGCCATCGGCCATCCGATCGGCGCGTCCGGCGCGCGGGTGCTGGTCACGCTGCTCTACGAGATGCAGAAGCGCAACGCCAAGAAGGGGCTTGCGACGCTCTGCATCGGCGGCGGCATGGGCATCGCCATGTGCGTGGAGCGCTGAACCGAAAAGAGGCTATCAATTGACCTACGTCATGGCCGGGCTCGCCCGGCCATCTACGATCTTTAGCCCTGTTGCAAATTCCCGGCTGCCTGCGAGACTGTGAGCTAAACGCCGGACCGAGGTTTCATTCGGCCAAAGCCATCCGGCCAAACGCCGGCCTACCGGCCGGCATCGGACGAGGGAGGATTCCATGCCACGCGTCGCATTGGTGACGGGCGGAACACGAGGTATCGGCGCGGCGATCTCCAAGGCGCTCAAGGCCGCCGGCTATTCCGTCGCGGCCGTCTATTACGGCAACGACGAGGCGGCGGCGAAATTCAAGGCCGAGACCGGCATTGCCGTCTACAAATGGGACGTCGCCTCGTTCGAGGCCTGCGAGGCCGGCGTCAAGCAGGTCGAGGCCGAGCTCGGCCCGGTCGACGTGCTCGTCAACAATGCCGGCATCACCCGCGACGCCCAGCTGCACCGCATGAAGCCGGAGCAATGGACGGCGGTGATCAACACCAATCTCGGCTCGCTGTTCAACATGTCGCGCCAGGTGATCGAAGGCATGCGCACGCGCAAATTCGGCCGCATCGTCAACATTTCCTCGATCAACGGCCAGAAGGGCCAGTTCGGCCAGACCAATTATTCGGCCGCCAAGGCCGGCGAGATCGGCTTCACCAAGGCGCTGGCGCAAGAGGGCGCGAAAGTCGGCGTCACCGTCAACGCCATCGCCCCCGGCTACGTCAACACCGAGATGGTGCAGGCGGTGCCGAAGGACGTTTTGGAAAAGTCGATCCTGCCGACCATCCCGATCGGCCGCCTCGGCGAGCCGGAGGAGATCGCGCGCTGCGTGGTGTTCCTGGCCGCGGACGATGCCGGGTTGATCACGGGGTCGACGCTGACGGTGAATGGCGGGCAGTATATTACCTAGCTTGGACGACCTGCCGCCCCCACTGGAATTCTGCACAGAATATGATTATTATGTACATATTCCGGGCGGAGGTTTCGGCATGCGCAGTTATCCGTTGCACGAAGCAAGGTCCAAGCTTTCAAGTCTTGTCGATCGCGCGCTCAAGGGCGAACCACAGCGGGTGACACGCCACGGCAAAGAGGCGGTCTTCATTGTTGCGGAGGACGCTTGGAATACCCGACGCAAGAGCGGGCCGACGTTAGCCGATTTATTTGTAAAAACGATCGGCGCCGACCCTCGGGGTTTCGCCGATATAATCGGGCAACAACCATGGGCCAAAGACGAACGTCCGCTCGGCGAGGAATTCGCCAAATGACGGATGTCATCTCCTCGATACAAATATCGTCTCGCTGATTGATCCAAGACGCGCTGCTGAGGCTGCGCGCGTTGTTGGTTGGATGCGCGAGTATCATTTGCTGTTGTTCTTGAGTACGATAACGCTCACGGAAATCGAAGCCGGCATTCTCAAGCTGAAACGCGAGAAAAAAGAAGCCCGGTGTCGTGAACTCGCGGCTCTGCGCGACGGCCTCATTGCCGATTTCAAAGATCGCTTGCTTCCGCTCGACGTTCGAAGTGGCCTTGACAGTGGCACGGTTTGCCGAGGCGATAAGTCCCATGGTGATCGAGCGCACTGATCTGATAATCGCCGCCACCGCGCACGTTCACAGGCTCACGGTTCTGACGCGCAACCTGCGCCATTTCGAGCCAGTCGGCGTGCCTGTTATTGACCCGACGCGCTCCCTCCCGAGTGTCAGATAAATAATATGAGTGCCTTACAATTTGACTTACGCAGATTGGTCGTCGGCCAGACGATCAGATTGACACAACGAGTAGGCTTATCGCGCCAATTCCGATAAGGGGGATGTCGTCCTATTATTTTTTCCCCTGCCGATGATCTGCGTTCAAGGAACATATCGCCAATATTTTGCAGTCGCTGGTGGCAGCCGGTACGCCGCGGATTTGAACAAGCCGTGGCGAGGGTAGGCCCCACTTTAGACATTGAAGAGATGTCCTCGATAACGTCGCGCGAGCCGGCGAAAACATTGTGATTTAATCTAAACATATCTGTACCAATTGCCGACACATCAATGGTCTCGACACCTGGCAAAATGATCGGCCCATTTGTCGGGACATCACCGGCCCTCGGCTACTCCTACGGCCAGCGTCCGCGACAAGGCCATCGCCCGGTCTGTTGACGACGCATAAAGTGTCATGCCTCCAACAATTGCCTTCGCGGCCGGCGCAAGAGCCACGAACTGGTCGCGGTGAACGTTAGCAGCCGCCATCACAAGCCGCGCGACTTGGGCCGGATTCGATGTGCGCGCATAATTGGCAAGGGTGTCAACTGCACGAAGAGATTTCCCATGCTATGGGCTAGAACATTTACCTGCTCAATCCCGAAGTCGCGCTTAAGCTTCACCAAAAGCGCGATAAACGAGTTGCGAGCGAGATAAGCGCTTTCTTTATCATGAACGTAATCGGCCACATCTCCGCGCGACGGCCAGGTAAACAGAACCGAAAGCCCCGTGTACTGAAGATCCCACACAATTTGCGCGTTGCGATACAAGGCGTCTTCGAATGTTGTATTAAATCCATGAACAAATACCAACGCAGTCTTGGCCGCTTTTGTTCTCACAACTTTTTCAAATTCGCTCTCAGACAACGCAACGACGCGTTTAATAACAAAATGCTCGTGCTCGTTCGGGGCGGAAGATCAGAGTTGATCCCGAACAGTCTCCAGCTCGACGGCAATTCGATATGGCCGATTTTGTGATCGTCTGGAATACGTACAGATGCAGCACCGAATGTTAGCGCTGCACGCTCACCGCTATAAGACAAATTGTGGCTCGGCGGCAGAACGATCTGCCTTCTGGTCGACGCAAACAGAAATTCCACGACCCTCGGATCTTATCGCTTGGCGGCAAAAGCGGCGATGCATTTGGTGGTTCTGGCGTTGTGTTGTCCAATTGTAGGTCTGGTGGGTTCCAAAGTGATCTTTCATTTCGAAAAACAGAGCTGGGGCCACCAAGAATTTGACTATTCGACCACGAAGGATTTCAAGCTGTATCGGGAGGGGCCGTTGAAGTTTGGGTTAGCCAATGCCGGTGGAGCGCCCAGGTTAGAAATCACATAACTGTATGCCACGATCTGACCGTCGTCTAAAGTGCTCAAATTCCAATCGGAAGTACCATTCGACATGGAAAACCCGACTACTAAAATTGAGGAGGCCTTGGGCAGCGATTGGATTGCTTAGCCATACTTCTGTCGGTCGTCCCAAAGCTTTAAGCCCGGGATTAATCGGCCCTTGCGGATCGAACGCAGTGTGGTCGCCGGCTATTTGACGGTCGAATTTATTTTCTGAATTCTGCAATCAGCGTAAGCAATGATTGCTTGACGAGCGGATAATTTGAAGCGGAAAGTTGGGCGGAGAAAAAGGTCGCTGCCAATTGATGTGAACCAAGCGATGATGAGCGCTGAATAAACCCAGAGTTTGGATCGCATGACGAACCCCCGGTCCGTAAGCTTATTAAACCAAAGGTTGAACCTGATGTCAACGCGAGGGTGAACGTGCCCAGGTCGAGTTCGTTGGCTCGGTTATTTTGACTGCATGGTCAACACCCCGGCTCCCACCCCTGCGGCGCCAGCTCGAATTTCGCGAACTCGAAACCCGGCGCGACGGTGCAGCCGACCAGCGTCCAGTCGCCGAGACTTCGCGCCGCTTGCCAGGCGTGAGCTGGGACCGTCACCTGCGGCGTCTCGTCGGCGTGGATGTCGGAGCCAAGTCGGATGATTTCTTCGGTCGCGCGCGTTCACCACCGAGAGCGCAAGCGGCGCGCCGGCGTAAAAGTGCCAGACTTCGACCGCGTCGATGCGGTGCCAATGCGAGCGTTCGCCGCGGGCGAGCAGGAACAGGATCGCGGTAGAGGCGGCGCGGCCTTCGACCTGACGGCTGTCGCGGAACGTCTCGCGGAAATGACCGCCCTCGGGATGCGGCTCAAGGTCGAGGACGACGGATCACCTCGGCGGCGGTCAGCTGTTTTGCCGTCACGGTCAAAACTTGTTCTTCCGTTCGCGGATTTCGGCGAACACCTTCCAGGCCGGGCTGCCGGCGAGCCCGACCGACTGTGCGACTTCGGGCAGGTCGGCGCGCAGGAACGGATTGTCGGCTTTTTCTGCCGCGATGGTCGCCGGGAATCGTCGGCTTATGGGCGGCGACGAGAGCCGCGACCTCCTTGTCGCGTGCGGCGAGCGCCTGGTTGGTCGGCTCGATGGTCTTGGCGAAACGGATATTGGCGGCGGTGTATTCGTGGCCGCAATAGAAGCGGGTGTCGCCGGGCAGGTCGCGCAGCTTGAGGAGCGAGTGCCACATCATCTCGGGATCGCCCTCGATGACGCGGCCGCATCCGATCGAGAACAGCGTGTCGCCGACGAAGGCGAGCTTGTCCGCCGGGAAGAAATACGAGATGTGCCCGGCGGTATGGCCCGGCGTTTCGATGACGCGGCCTTCGATCGTGCCGACGCGCACCGTGTCGCCCTCCGCCACGGTTTCATCGACATGCGTGATGCGTGCCGCTTCGCCGCGCGGCGCCACCACGTGGCAGTGATGCCGCGCTTTGAGCTCGGCGATGCCGGCGGTGTGGTCGCCATGGTGATGCGTCACCAGGATATCGGTGAGGCGCCAGCCGGTGCGCGCGAGCGCCGCTTCGACCGGGGCGGCTTCGGGCGCGTCGATCGACGCTGTCGCCCCGGTCTCGGGATCGTGCAGGAGCACGCCGTAATTGTCCTTGAGGCAGAGGAAGAGGTCCGTTTGCGCGGGCATGGTGCTCCCATCCGGTTCGAGCGCTGTCATTCCGGCACGCATTGGCGCGAGCCTGGAATCCCTGTTCACCCGTCGTTTTCAATTAGGTTCAATTAGGCACTCGGTGCCGGAAGCCGCAAGACTGAGACCTGAAGGATTCCGCGCGCGCCGTTCGGGCAGCATGCGAACGACCCGGCCCGCCGGCGGCGGCAAATCGTGCTATTTTCGCCGCCATGGACGTCGTCGACTTGCGTAATTTCTACGCCCAGCATCTGGGAATCGTGGCCCGGCGCTTCATCGGCCGCGGCATCCGGGCGCGCTGGCAGGATACGCGCGGGCTGCGGGTGTTGGGGATCGGTTATCCGACGCCTTATCTCGGCCTGTTTCGCGAGGAGGCCGAGCGTTGCCTCGCCATGATGCCGGCGGCGCAGGGCGTGCTGCGTTGGCCGTCGTCGCGGCCGGCGCTGGCGGCGTTGGTGGAGGAGGACGACCTGCCGCTCACCGATGCGGCGGTCGATCGCGTGGTGCTGGTGCACGCGCTGGAAAACTCGTCGGATCCCGCCGGGCTGTTGCGCGAAGTCTGGCGCGTGCTCGCCGGCGGCGGCCGGCTCCTCGTCGTGGTGCCGAACCGCCGCGGCCTGTGGGCGCGGATGGATACGACCCCATTCGGCTACGGCCGGCCGTATTCGCGCTCGCAGATCAACCAGCTCCTGCGCGAAGCCTGGTTCACGCCGACCGGCTGGGGCGAGGCGCTCTATATGCCGCCGATCGCGCGGCGGCTGTTCCTGCGCTCGGCCGGCGCCTGGGAGCGCACCGGCGCGACGCTGTCGGCGCCATTCGCCGGCGTGCACATCGTCGAAGCGACCAAGCAGGTCTACCGCCCTATTCCCGCCCGGCGCATGCGGCGGCGGCTCGTGCCGGCCCTCAAGCCGGTCCTAGCACCGGCGCCAGGAGCAGCCACCGTACCGCTGCCGGAGCAGGTCTGACCGAGTGGGTCTAACCGGGCCACGGCTCGGCGGTGACCGCTGCGGCGTCATTGCCGATCAGATCGACCAGGCTGTCGAGCTTCCGGCGCTCCAGCGCGGCGATCAGCGCGGCCTTGATCTCGTCGAGGAGCCCGAGGCCGCGATAGATCAGCCCGGAATAGACCTGGATCAGGCTGGCGCCGGCGCGGAATTTGGCGAGCGCGGTCGCGCCGGAGTCGACGCCGCCGGCACCGATCAGCGGAAAGACGCCTTCGACCCGCACATAGGTCTCGGCCAGTATCCGGGTCGCCAAGGGAAACAGCGGCCGCCCTGAGAGACCGCCGGCTTCGGCCGCTTTCGCGGTCTCGCGCAGGCCAGCCGGCCGCGACAGCGTGGTGTTGCCGACGATCATGCCGTCGACCCGGCGCGAACGGGCGATGCCGACGACATCGTCGAGCGCGGCGAGCGAAAAATCCGGCGCGATCTTGAGCAGCACCGGCGTCGGACCGGATGTCTGCGCCACCCGCTCGCGGGCGTCGACCACCCGGGACAACAGGTCATCGAGCATGGCGGCCTGCTGCAGGTTGCGCAGTCCCGGCGTGTTCGGCGAGGAAATGTTGACGACGACGTAGCTCGCGACCGCGGCGAAGCGCTCGATCAGCCGCACATAGTCGGCGACGCGGTCCGGCGCGTCCTTGTTCGCCCCGATATTGATGCCGACGATCCCGCTGCCCCATGCGCCGCCGCGGCCGGGGGAGGCAAGCGCCGCAAGCGCGGGGGTCTGGGCGCGCGCCGCGAGCCGCTTGAGCACCGCGTCGGCGCCTTGCGAATTGAAGCCGAGCCGGTTGATCACCCCGCCATCGGCCTCGAGCCGGAACACCCGCGGGCGCGGATTACCCGCCTGCGGCAGCGGCGTGATGGTGCCGACCTCGACAAAGCCGAAACCGAGCCGCAGCAGCGCGTCCGGCACTTCGGCGTTCTTGTCGAAACCCGCGGCAACGCCGACGGGATTGGGGAAATTGAGGCCGAGCGCGCGCACCGCGAGCCGCCGGTCGTCGCGGGCTGCGCGCGGCAACGGCGCGAACTTCAGCGCCGCGACCGCGAGGGCATGGGCATCCTCCGGATCGAGCGCATTGAGCAACGGCCGCGCCAGGCGCGCGAAGAAGCCGATCACGGATCGAGCTCCGGAACGACGTGAGCGCCGTCGGCCCCCTGCATCAGCGGTCGCGACCAGCGCACCGCCGCAAGCGGCAGATCGCCGTAAAGGTGGGGAAAAAGCGCGCCGCCGCGGGAGACTTCCCACTTGAGGGCCGCGCCGAGGGCGTCGGCGTCGACTGCGACCAGCACGAGATCGGTCAGGCCGGCAAAATGCCTCGCCGCGGTTTCGGCAAGCTGCGCGGCGGTGGAAAAATGGATGAAGCCATCGCGCACATCCACTCCCGCACCGCGAAACGCCCCCGCCGCGCCGGCCGCCTGCCACGCTGTCCGATCGCAGATCTTATAGATCGTCGCCACCTGCACGCCCTGGGACTATCGCTGCGCGAACCTATCGGCGCGTCATCGCGTGTTCAAGGCAAGTTGTGGAATGCCTTGCCAAGGTGGGACGGTGCAAGCGGAGGATGGCGCAATAATGGGCAAGTGGGACGGGCGGGCCGGCCGCGTTAGGGCAGATTGCCACGCTCCCTTTTCATCAACCCGGAAGCGAGGCATTGTGCGCGCGACACTGACGCGGCAAGCCCAAAAACGGGCGGCCCGCCAGGGTACGAGAACGAAAGCCATTTGGGAGGAAAGCATGAACGATCACGTCACATGGCGTGGCTTAGGTGGCCTCGGCGGCGCCAGCCTTGTCGCCATAAGCCTTGCCGCCGTAAGCCTTGCCGCCGCGCCGCTGCCCGCTGCCGCGCAATCGAGCGAACCGATCACCATCGGCTTCGCCATGTCGGTCACCGGGCCGCTCGCGCCGAACGGCAAGCAGGCGCTCGCCGGCGCCAAGATCTGGGAAGAGGAAACCAACGCCAAGGGCGGGCTGCTCGGCCGCAAGGTCAAGCTCGTCACCTATGACGACCAGTCCAACCCGGCCAACGTGCCCGGCATCTACACCAAGCTCCTCGACGTCGATAAGGTCGATCTCGTCGTCTCGGGCTACGCGACCAACATGGTGGCGCCGGCGATCCCGGTCGTCATGCAGAAGGGCAAGACCTTCATCAGCCTGTTCGCGCTCGACGCCAACAGCGAATTCCACTACCCGAAATATTTCTCCATGCTGCCGACCGGGCCGGACACCAAGGCTTCCTTCACCGAAGGCTTTTTCCAGGTGGCGATGCAGCAAAACCCGAAGCCGACCACCGTCGCGCTCGCCTCGGAGGACGCCGAATTCGCGCGCAACGCCTGCGCCGGCGCCCGCGAAAACGCCAAGCGCTTCAACGTCAACATCGTCTACGACAAGACCTTCCCGCCGGGCACGACGGATTTCTCGCCCGTCGTGCGCGCGCTGCAGGCGAGCAATGCCGATCTTGTGGTGGTGTGCTCCTACCCGCTGAGCTCGGTCGGCATCGTGCAGTCGGTGAATGAGCTCGGTTTCACACCGAAGATGCTCGGCGGCGCCATGGTCGGCTTGCAGGCGACCGTGTTCAAGAACCGGCTGAAATCGAAACTCAACGGCATCGTCAATTACGAGACCTGGGTGCCGTCGCCGAAGCTGCTGGCGAAGGCCGCCGACTTCTTCAAGGTCTATCAGGCCGGCGCCAAGGCCGCAGGCGTCGACCCGCTGGGCTATTATCTCGGCGGCTGGGGCTACGCCTATTTCCAGGTGCTGGGCGACGCCATCAAGGGCGCGAACAGTATCAACGACGACAAGCTCGCCGACTATCTGCGCAGCCATGAATTCCACACCATCATGGCCGACGTGAAATTCGGCAAGAACGGCGAGTGGACGACGTCGGGCATGCTGCAGGTGCAGTATCACGGCATCACCGACGCCGCGGACCTCGATACCTGGCGCGGCATGAGCTACCAGACCGTGCTCACGCCCGCCGACCAGAAGACCGGCGACGTGATCTATCCGTACGCCAAGGCGAAGGCGGCGAAGTAGCGGCATACCAGCATCACCCGCGCGCTCCGCCACGAGCGCGCGGGTTGATTTTTATTGTTTGTAGTGCCCGAGGCTCGGTTTGAGTTGCCAGCCGGCGGGAAAGACATTGGTCATGGCAGCCGGCGCCCGTTCGGCTCGGGAACGACCAAATCACGCACGAGGCCCCAGCTGATGAGGCCGGCCAAGTTGGCGGTGAGATCGAACGCCGGACACGCGGTGACCGCCGCCTCGGCCGCCTTGCCGAGCGGCAGGCCTTCGGCGAGCGCGCCCAGGAACGCCGCACCGCCCGGCGGCAGCATGCGGATTTCAACATCGAGCTGGGGGCGTATCACCAGCGCATCCTCGCCGCGCCAATTCTCGATGGGTGCGAGTTCGCGCTCGCCGGAGTTCATCGCCCAGATGGTGACGATCGGATGCGGCGATGAGATGATTTCGGCCGAAGGATGCAGATTGACGCGGATGGCGCCGATGCCGTCGGCGTCGAGCGCCGCGAAGGCGCCCGCATCGAGCGACACGGCGTCCGCCGCGTGATAGGCGCGGGTCCGCGCCGCCTCCAGCCGCGCGACGTCGGCGAGATACGCAAGCTCGCGCGCCGGCTCGAATTCGGCGAGGAAGGCGGCAAAGTCGTCGCCGTAGGTCGCGAGGAGCGGCGTGCGCGGCGGCTTGATCGCCACGAAGATCCGCGCTGCCGCGGCAAAGAACTCTGCGCCGACGAGCTTCTCGATCACGGGAAAGCGCAGTTTAAGGACCTGCACCAGGCTCGCCACCACATTGTTGCGGTGGACCGCAAAACGCCGCGCCGGCACGGCCGTGCCGGGCGCGACGAGTCCGTGCGGTATCGGCCGTTCGGGATCGAGCAGCGCCGTCGCAAATGATGTTTCGAACGGCGCCGGCATCGTCCTTCTCATGCCGCCGACGCGCGGGACGCGCCGGCAAGAACCGCCTGCGCCATGACCGCTTCGGCGCGCAGCGTCGGCCAATCCGGGACATCGTTGTCCCATTCGATCAAGGTCGCGATCGGCCCGGTCCTGGCAATGACGTTGGCATAGAGCGCCAAAACCGCCGCCGCGACCGGCGCGCCATGGCTATCGATCAACAGCGCCGCGCCGTCCTCGCCCGCCTCCGCGTGGTGCCCGCCGAGATGGATTTCCGCGACTTGATCGAGCGGAAACGAATCCAGATACGACTCCGGCTCCGCGGCGTGGTTGTTGGCCGCAACGAAGACATTGTTGACGTCGAGCAACAAGCCGCATCCGGTCCGCTGCGACAGTTCGGCGAGAAACTCGACTTCCGGAATCGTGCTGTCGGCGATGCCGACATAGGTGGCGGGGTTTTCGAGCAGCATGCGGCGGCCGAGCGCCGTCTGCACCTCGTCGATATGCTCGGCCACGCGCGCCAGCGTCTGCGGCGTATAGGGCAGCGGCAGGAGGTCGTTGAAATAAACCCCGCCATGGGACGACCAGGCGAGATGCTCGGAGAAGCTCTCCGGCTGATAGCGGTCGCACAGCCTTTTGACCCGCATGAGGTGCTCGCGGTCGAGCGGCTGCATCGAGCCGATCGACAACCCCACGCCGTGAACCGACAGCGCATAGCGTTCGCGCAACGCGCCGAGTTGCGCATGCGGCGGCCCGCCGGCGCCCATATAGTTCTCCGCATGCACCTCGAAGAATCCGATCGGCTGGGCCGCGGCAGACGATGTCGCGAAAATGCCGGGGCTTGAAGCCGACGCCGGCGCACGCCGGAAGATTTGCGGTGATCGACATGTCGCGTTGCAGCTTTTGCCGAGGGTCGATTAATTTACGGGGTGAAGGAAGCGGGTTGGAGGAACAAGAGGCGCGAGTGAATGGCGCACGGCCTGTTGTTTGGTCAGGACTTGGTGGGCTCGATCGAGCCGGTGCCTTTGGGCGTCCTGATCGTCGCGCAGGTTCCCTTCGGCACATACTTCCAGGCATTGCCTTGGAAATCGGCGGCGGCGGTACCGGCGCACGTGGTGCCTGCGCCGGCGGCGCAGTCGTTATCGCCCTTGAGCGCTATGCCGAAGCATTTGTCCATGGTGGGTTGCGGCGGCTTCGGTCCGGCGGAGGCCGGCGCGGCGATCATCGCGAGCGCGGCGGCAACGGCGCTGGCAAGCGTGGCGGTGGCGATTTTCGAGTTCATTGTGCGATCCTTTGGGGCGATGCGTCGGCCTTTGCAGCGACACTTGGATACGATTTTCACCCCGACAGTGCGAAAATTTCATGGCGAAGCTGCGAGCGTCTATGACACGCGTTACACAATCGTGTCGAACGCCGAACCCGTCACAATCGTGTGATGGAAATCGACATTCCTAATAAGATTTCCCGACAATCTCGCCGAGATTTGCTCGCAAAAATCCTGACGCGGGCGCATGCGCGAGGGCCGACAAACCAATCCGCGAATTACTTCGTTTTCATCGCGTTGGTTGCTTCCCAATCCGGTCCCGGCGGCGTTTCGAGAAATTGCTTGCACCGTTCGAGCATGATGCGCGCGGGCTGATCCGACGGCCGGACCGCCAGACAGCTTCTGAAAGGAGGCCATGGCGCCGGCGAAATCGCGCGCGCGATAGGCCGCGAGGCCGGATTCATAGAGCGCAACCCAATGCGGCGGTTCGGCTCCGGGTTCGACAATGCCGAGCAATTCGTAGATCGCCAGTCCGCCCGCGCGGCCGTAGACCATCAGCCGGTCGAGTTCGCGCACCTGGATGCGGTCGCCGGCCAAGTCGCGCGTTTCCTCGCCGATGATGATGTCGGTGCCATATTCCTTGTTGGCGCCTTCGAGCCGGCTGGCGACGTTCACGGCATCGCCGATCACCGTGTAGTTGAGCCGGAATTCCGAGCCGATGTTGCCGACCAGCATGGTGCCGGAGTTGATGCCGATCCGCACCCTGAGCGGCTGGCCGCGGTCGTCGGTCAGCCCCGACGCGCGCAGCGCCTGCTTGGCAGGCGAGCGCCGCCCGGCAGGCGTCGACGGCGTGATCGGCGTTGGCCGCCGGCGCGCCCCAAAACGCCATCACCGCGTCGCCGATGAATTTATCGATGGTGCCGTCGTGGGCGCTGACCTCGCGCGACATGGTGTCGAGATAGCTCGACAAGAGCGGCACGATGCGGTCGCCGAGGCGCTCGGACAGCCCGGTAAAGCCGGCGATGTCGGCGAACAGCACCGTGAGGGTCCGCATCGCGCCGCCGGGGCGCGGCTCGACGCCCTCGCGCACCAGCATCTTCACCAAATCCGCGGGGATGTATTTGCGGAAGGCGGCGAGCCCGCCGGCCATGTCGGCGATCGCGCCGGACAGATTGGCGAGCTCGGTGATGCGCGAGGGATGCCGGCGCACCTGGTCGAGTTCGAAGCGTTCGACGTGCTTGAGCTCGTCGACGACCGTGATCAGCGGCCGCGCGATCACCCGCCGGCCGAGCCAGGCCGACAGGATGCCGGCGGCGAGGATGAGAATGGCCAAGCCGACGAGCAAACGCCGAATCGTGGTTTCGATCGGGCCGAGAAACTCCGCTTCCGGAATGACGGTCGCCAGCGTCCAGCCGGGGAAGGCGAGCGGCGTCAATGTGACCGCATAGGCCCGACCGCCGGCGATGAAACGTTCCCGGCGCGCCGTCTTTTTGTCGCCGCCGGCCATGTTGCCGGCCTGCATGAACGCGCCGCGGGCGATCGGCAGCAGGGGCTGGTCCGCCCGCTGCATGTTGACTTCATCGGCATTCGGATCGGGCGCGGCGATCGTCGTGCCGTCGCGACGCAGGATGAACGCCGCGCCGGTCTTGCCGACGGCGAGTTGCGACAGAAACTGCGCGAGCCGCGTGTTCTCGATCATCACCGCCAGCACGCCCTGGCGCTTCTGATAGACATCGACCGGGCCGGCATACGCAATCGACGGACGTCGCCCGACCGGATAGTTGGTGACCTCGAACCAGGCCGGATCGTCGCTCGCGATGCCTTTGCGGTACCATTCCTGCTCGGTGACATGAAAATCGGTGGCTTCGAACCGGCGCTTCTCGAACTGAATGTCGCCGACCACCACCTGATATTTGTCGACGCGGCGCTTGACCACGCCGTCGACCGGCGCGATCTCCATCATTTCCAGACCCAGATCGCCGAGCTTGTGCGCGGCAAAGAACGCGTCGTCCGGCCAGCCGAACGCGACCCAGGAGATGCTCGGCTGCGCCTGCAGCTGCGAGAGAAACACGAACTCGCGCTTGTCGGCCTCGCGCGTCCCCAGCACGTTTTGCACGAACAGCGTCCGGATCGCGGTGTGCGCGGCGCGCGCTTGCGTGGTGATGGCGTCGACTTCGTTTCGCACCGCCGCGACGATCTGGTCGTTGATGGTGGCAGCGAGCGTGTGGCTGTTCGCCTCGGCCGTGCGCCACCATAATAGGTGGACGCCGACCGCGCTCACCACGATCGATGCAAGGACGAGACTGGAAATCGCGAGGCGAATGCCGATGCGCATGAGCGTTGTTTACCAGCCTCGGCTCATGCCTGCGCGCCTTTATCACTGCGCTCCATCGCCTTGCGGTCCCAGTGCGCCTGCTCGGCGGCCGCGGCGTAAGTCTCCTGCAGAAAGCCGAGCAGCAAAGCGTCGGGGTCGGCCGCGGCGCGCACCGCGTCGTAGGGCAGGATGAATTGGCCGAGACCGGTGTCGTAGAACGCCTCGGGCGTGTGCAGCTTGGTGGCGCCGTAGTCCGGCGGCTCCGGATAGGCATAGACGTAGAACGCGGCGCGGCCGTAGCCGCCATTGCCTGGCCAGAATCCGCAGCTCGAAACTTCGTGCGAATAGGCTTCCGCCATCACCCAACTGGCGACGTTGGGCGTGACGCCCTTGGGCGGCGGCGCCGTGCGACCGGAAAAGCGCGAGGCGGCGAGATCGAAGCTGCCCCAGAAGAAGTGGACCGGGCTTGCTTTGCCGACGAAGCGCGCGCGGAATTGCGTCATCACGCGCGCGGCGCCGACCAGCGCCTGATGGAAGCGCGCAACGGCGTCCGGATCATAGTGCGCGTGCTCGCGGTCTTTTTCGAACACCACGGCGTTCTCGATCTCGCTCGGCATCGTCCAGATATGCACGTCGATGCCGAGGCGGCGCAGCCGCTCCATGAACGCGGCATAGAAGTCGGCGACCGCTATCGGTTCGAGTGCGAAGCTTTCGTTGCGCCCGTCGTTCGCCGCGATCACGAGGCGATGCGCGAGGAAGTCGAACACGATATCGAATGTCCGCCCGGCCCACACATTCGCCGGCGCGACGAGGCCACGGGAATCCACCTGGAAAGTCACGTTCCACCAGTGGTTCACCATGGGTGTCGCGGCGAGCCGCACCTTGCCGGCGACCTGGGTGAAACGGTGCAGCGTCTCGCAGGTGTCGCTCCACGCCGCGAGCGGCAGATCGGGCCAAGGCGAAGTCGCGCTCATTGTTTGGTCCTCGGCAGAGGGGCCCCGGATTGCTTCGCTCGCTCGCGCGATGATGCAAGACTAACGCGGCCGCGTGACCCGAAATAGGCACGACCGCACGAACGGCATCGGGTCGTCCCAGAATAGCGCCGACTTGGCCTCGCAGCCGAGGAACCACGGCAGCCATTGTGTCGCACGCATGCCCTCGGCGCGCGCGGCCGGCAGGTCTTTCCACGCCCGGCACCAACGGATGCCCGGCTTCGCGCGCACCACCGCCGGGCGTGGAATCCCGAGGAGATCGGCATAGACCAGCGCCGGGATGTTGACGCCGGCGACGGCGCCGGCGTAATGCCAGAGCGTGAAGCGCGGATTGATCTCCAGGAGACGGAGCTTGCCCTGCATGTCGCGCTTGAAATCGAGCTTGGCGACGCCGGTCAGGCCGAGTTTTTCGACCGCCGCGCGGCCCTGCGCGCGCACGTCGGGCGCATCGGTGATTTCGAGCGCGGTGGTGTGGCCGTAGTGGGCGGGATAGGTGCGCAATTTGCGGCCGGTGAACTCGGCCGCGATGCCGCCGCGGCCGTCGATGTAGCAATGATAGCTTTCGATTCGCGCTTCCGCGCCGGGCACGAGTTCCTGCGCCAGTAGCGCAAGACCGAGATCGCGCAGTTGCGGCCACAGGCTTTGCAGCGCCACGAGGTTTTCGGCGACGAGCGCCTTGCGCAATCCGAACCGCTCGTTCCAGGCGTCGAGCCTGGTCACCGGCTTGATGAGGACGGGAAAGCGCAGGCCGAGATCGCCGGGCCCGACGGCTGCAGGATCGAACGCCCGCGCCGCCGGCACCGGCAGACCGTGGCGCTCGGCGAGCGCTTGAAACCGCGCTTTGTCGAGGAGGTCTTCGACCAGTCCGGCATCGGCGATGACGAAGCGGAACGCCCGCGCCAGCCGGTCGCGAAACCGCGACACCAGCAGAAGCTGCGCGTCCTCTTCATAGAACAACACCGGCGGCGTGCGTTGCGCTTCACCGAGCGCGACCAAGGCGTCGACGAGCGTTGCGTCGTCCGGCGCGAAGTTTTCCCAAGGCAAGCATATCCGTGCGGCGCGCGAATAGAGCGAGGGAACGCCGGGCCGCGTCACTACGGCGCAGGGAATGCCGGCCAGCGCCAGCGGCCGCAGCAGATCGATGTCGCCCATGACGCAAGCGAGCGTGCCGCGGCCGGCGGCTGCAAGTGAAGGACGAAAGGCGCGCGCCCGCGACGACCGCGGCTGCGTCAGCGCACCGACGGCGGAGCGTGCAAGACAGACCGCACGCCAAGCCCACGGCGTCTGTTTCAAAAATCGCTTGACCCGCCGCCGCGCCTGCGACGCGCGCGCCGCCGCGATACCGCGCGCAGTTACCGTCGCGACATGATCGAACAATTTCAGCTCGGCGTCGGCCCATTCCAGCTTGTAGGGCTCGTCGCCGATGGTGAAGTCGAAGCGCTTCAGGCCGAGGCCGATGGCGTAGGCCAAAAGCTCGCGCACGTGCAGGATGCCGGGCCCATAGCGCGCCGGCTCCGCCTCCTCGTCGTAGCTCGCCAGCACGTGATAATAACAATCGCGGAAAACGACGCCCAGATTCACGGCCGCGACATTGGCGCCGATCTCGATGCGGCTGACGTGAATGAAATGCCGCAGCGCCGGATTGGACGCGAGGTCGAGGAAGAACGCGCGATGGCCGGCCGGCGCGAACATATCGGCGATGCCCCGGCGCGCCAGCGCGCCGCTTTTCTGCTGCATCAGCGTGGCGAGCGTGTGCTCCGCGTCGTCGGCGTCCGCGGCGGTGACAAAACGGAGGTCACCGAACGCCGCCATGTTCTTGCGCTTGGTGCGGTCGCGCCGGCGCGTCGCCGACGAGCGCTTGGCGAAATAGAAGCTCTCCCAGTCGGCGCCCAATCGGGTCGCATGCGCGCCGCTGGCATTGAGCCGGATATCGAGCAGCATGAAGGGATTGAACTCGCCGCCGACCGTCTCCGGCATTTTTTCCAGTTCGATCCAGTCGTGGCGGGTGCGCGGCTCCGCTCTGCAGACGCGCGCATAGCTCCCGCCACAGCGCGAGGAAGCGCGCGCGCGGCACGCGTTGCGCAAAGCCGGGCGCGAAGAGCGGCGCGTGATAATCGCAAACGGTCTCGCCGAGCCAGCACAGGCGCTGGGTAAAGCGCGCGGGCGCGACGCCGAGCGGAAAGATGAACGCCGTCTCGCCGTCGGCAAAGCGTCCGACCACGATCGCCGGCCGCACGCCGTCGCTCCGCCCGATATGCCGGTACCACGTGGCGAGCCAATCGAACGCCTGGAACGGCGTCATTTCCGCCACCCGCTCGAAGCGCCGCCATTCCGCTTCGACCGCGGCGAAGTCGCCATAGATCTTGAAACTCAGATCGGGCGCGGCGCCGCTCGCCGCGGCGCGCGCGTGCGCCACGCCGGCCCCGCCGCCGTCACGCACGGGCCCGACGCGCTCCAGCGCCGTCAATGGTGTCACGCTTGCCACGGCATTCATTGCAACAGGCGGTCGTCGCCCTCGAATTTGATAAATCGCCAATGGCTAAGGCTGCATCGCTAGGCCGTGCCCGGCTGACGTTACGGTAAAGCGGGGGTGAATGAGGTCGCAAAAATCAGTGGGACGCCGCTGGACTCATGTTTACCATCTTGCCGCCCGCGACGCGGATAGCCTGCGGTGAGGGACGCGACGATGGTTCTGCCGCTTTACGATATCGACCCGCTCGAAGGGAAAACCACCCCTGTCGTCACCTACGGCCTGATCGCGGTGAATGTCGTGATCGCGGCCGCGCTGTTCAGCCTTCCCGACGATACCTACAAGGCGCTGTTGAACGTCGTCGGCCTCGTGCCCGCGATCGAGACGCGCGAATTGCCCCGCGCCGGTCTCCTGCCGCGCGACTTCGCGCTGGTCACCGCGATGTTCGTGCACGCCAATTGGCTGCATCTCGCGGGCAATATGTGGTTTCTCTGGATCTTCGGCGACAATATCGAAGACGCGCTCGGTCATTTGCGGTTCTTTGCTTTTTACATGCTGTGCGGGATCGCCGCCTCGGCCGCCTTCGTGTTCAGCGCGCCCGATGCGACCGTTCCGCTGGTCGGCGCGTCCGGCGCGATCGCCGGCGTGATGGCCGCCTATCTGATGATCCGGCCCTGCGCCAAGATCGAGGTGCTGGTGAGCATCATCCCGGTGGCGGTCCGCGCCTATTGGGTCATCGGCCTTTGGATCGTGCTGCAAGCGTTCAGCGTCGGCGCGAACGACGGCGTCGCCTATTGGGCCCATATCGGCGGCGCCATCGCCGGCGCCTTGCTTATCCTCGTCATGCGGCCGCCCGGCGTCGCGCTGTTCGAGTGCCTGTCGCCGTCCGACTTGAATCGACCGCGGACCTCCTGACCCTCAGTTACGGAGCACTTTTAACTAAGAACTGATCGTGGAAAATGCGTTTGTCACCAGCGCCGGCTCGGCGTAAACGGTCGCTGAAGACGGAGTGACTTCATTGAGCGCATCGAGCGGGCAACCCGACTTGACCCCCGTGCAGCAGCCTGTGGTGCAGGCCCTGACTCGCGCCGCCATTTTTCTGGTCGCGACGGCGCCCCGCGGCGAGGACAGCCGCGCGGCGATCCGGTCGCTGTGCGGCGACCTCTCCGCCCTGGTCCGCGCGGTGGGTTTCCGCGACATCGAAGCCAACCTCTCCTGCGTGGTGGGAGTAGGCTCGGAGGCGTGGGATCGTCTGTTCGGGCAGCCGCGGCCGGCGCAGCTGCATCCCTTTCGCGAAATCAAATCCGGGCCGCGTCATGCGGTCGCCACGCCCGGCGATCTTCTGTTCCACATTCGCGCCAAACGCATGGATCTGTGTTTCGAGCTCGCGACGCAGATCATGGCGCGGATCGGCGACGCGATCACGCCGGTCGATGAAGTGCACGGCTTTCGCTATTTCGACGACCGCGATCTCATCGGCTTCGTCGACGGTACGGAAAATCCGACCGGACAGGCCGCTATCGACAGCGTCCATATCGGCGCCGAAGATCCGGCGTTCGCCGGCGGCACCTACGTGATCGTGCAAAAATACCTGCACAACGTTCGCGGCTGGAACGCGCTGCCGACCGAGGCGCAGGAACGCATCATCGGCCGGACCAAGCTCTCCGATATCGAGCTCGACGACGCCGTCAAGCCGACATCGGCCCACAACGCACTGACCACGATCGTCGAAGACGGCAAAGAGATCAAGATCGTGCGCGACAACATGCCGTTCGGCCGTGTTGCGGACGGCGAATTCGGCACTTATTTCATCGGCTACGCGCGTTCGCCGCGGACGATCGAGCAGATGCTGGAAAATATGTTCGTCGGCCGCCCTCCCGGAAATTACGATCGTTTGCTGGATTTCAGTGTTGCCAAGACCGGCAATCTTTTCTTCGTTCCGTCGGCGACTTTTCTCGACAGCGTGGGAGAGGCGCCTGCGGCGGCCGGTCCGGAAGAAGTTGCAGCGCTGCGCCGGCGCCGGCGCGCGACGGTTCGCTGGGCATCGGTTCACTCAAAGGAGATCCCGCTTCATGAATAATCTTCACCGCGAGCTCGCCCCGATATCCGATGCGGCCTGGTCGCAGATCGCGGAGGAGGCGACGCGCACCTTCAAGCGCCATCTCGCCGGCCGGCGCGTCGTCGACCTGCAGGGGCCGGGGGGTGTCGCGCTCTCCGCCGTCGGCACCGGCCACGTGCGTACCGTGGCGCCGCCGTCGGACGGTATTCTCGCGCGGCAGCGCGAGGTGAATGCGCTCGTCGAACTGCGCGCCCCGTTCGAACTGGAGCGTCAGCAGATCGACGACGTCGAGCGCGGCGCCGACGATTCGGATTGGCAGCCGGTCAAGGATGCCGCGCGCCTGATAGCCTTTGCCGAGGATCGGGCCATCTTTGAAGGCTACGCGGCCGCCGGCATCGCCGGAATCCGCAAGGGCACCAGCAATCCGATCATGGCGCTTCCGGCCGACATCCGCGATTACCCCGACGTCATCGCCCAAGGGATCAGTCAGCTGCGGCTTGTCGGGGTCAACGGTCCCTACGCGGTGTTGCTGAGCGCCGATGCCTATACCGGATTGAGCGAGACCAGAGATCACGGCTATCCCGTCCTCGAGCACATCAAGCGCCTGATCGACGGCGACATCATCTGGGCTCCGGCGATTGCCGGCGCGTTCGTTCTGACGACGCGGGGCGGCGACTTCGGCCTGCATATCGGCGAGGACCTTTCGATCGGTTATCTGAGCCACGACGACAAGACCGTTCGGCTCTACCTCGAGGAAACATTCACGTTTCTATTGCTGACGACGGAGGCCTCCGTCGCCTTGTCTGCGCCCGCTGCGAAATCGAAAGGATGATTTCGGTCGGCGCCATCCAGCTCATTTGCTACGCCTAATTTCGGCCGCTTACAGCGGCGCAACGGCGGCCGCGACTACCCGGCGCGTCAGCCTCACGGGGCATGTTGATGAAAAAGATCGGATTCCTGTCGTTCGGCCATTGGACCGCGTCGCCCCATTCGCAGACGCGATCGGCGTCCGACGCGCTCCTGCAGTCGATCGAGCTCGCCGTCGCAGCCGAGGAACTCGGCGCTGATGGGGCTTACTTCCGCGTGCATCACTTCGCCCGGCAGCTCGGCTCCCCGTTTCCGTTGCTGGCGGCGGCCGGCGCCAAGACCAAGCGGATCGAAATCGGCACCGCGGTCATCGATATGCGGTACGAAAACCCGCTGTACATGGCGGAGGACGCCGGCGCGGCCGACATCATCGCCGGCGGGCGTCTGCAACTGGGCATCAGCCGCGGTTCGCCCGAGCAGGTGATCGATGGATGGCGCTATTTCGGCTACGCCCCGCCCGAGGGAGAGACCGATGCCGACATGGCCCGACACCACACGGAGGTCTTTTTGGAGGTGCTGCGCGGCGAGGGCTTTGCGCGGCCGAACCCGCAGCCGATGTTCCCGAACCCTCCCGGCCTCTTGCGCGTCGAGCCGTATTCAGAGGGCCTGCGCGAACGCATCTGGTGGGGCGCCGCGACCAACGCCACGGGAGAGTGGGCGGCCAAGCTCGGCATGAATCTCCAGAGCTCGACGCTCAAGATCGACGAGAGCGGGCGTCCGTTCCACGTCCAACAGGCGGAGCAGATCCGGATATTCCGCGCGGCCTGGAAGGCGGCCGGGCATGCCCGCGAGCCGCGGGTATCCGTCAGCCGCAGCATCTTTGCGCTCGTGGACGATCGCGACCGCGCCTATTTCGGACGCGGCAACGAGAGCGAGGACACGATCGGCTATCTTGGCGGCAAATGAACGCGCCATTTTTGGTCGCAGCTACGCCGCCGAGCCGGACGCTCTCATCGAGGAACTCGCAAAGGACGAAGCCGTCGCGGAAGCCGACACGCTGCTGTTGACCGTCCCCAATCAGCTCGGCGTCGACTACAACGCCCATGTCATCGAGGCGATCCTGAAACACGTTGCCCCCGGTCTCGGCTGGCGGTGACGCCGGTGTTGACCACCAAGTCCATCTTATAGACAGCCAGGTCTATGTTATTGATTTAACTGGTACAGCTGGGTGGACTCGAACCACCGACCTCCTGATCCACAGTCAGGCGCTCTAACCAACTGAGCTACAGCTGCACGGGCCTTTGCCGGCGAAATCCCGCCGCAAGTGCGCGGAAACTATGGGGAACGCCTCGGTTTGGCAAGAGTGCGAGAGGCCGAGAGCGCCCGGCAGCGTAGCGGGCTCGCGCAAAACAAAAGCCCGGGGGCGAGCCCGGGCTTTTCCGTCAGGGGACTGACAACGCGAACACGGTTCGGGGGTGAGGGAGACCCTTAGACCTTGAACGCCTTGCTCATGCCGCTCTTGAGCGGCTCGGTGGTTTCGGCGGCGAGCTTCTGAGCGAGCGCGCCCAGTTCCTTGCTCTGCGCCGTCATGGCTTCGAACTGCTTGCGGGCGTGCGCGCTGGAAAGCTCCATGACCTCCGACATCGTCTTCGCCGCGAGCAACTCGCCGGCGAAATCGAACGCCGCATTGGTGTTGGCGCGCGTCGCCTCGATCACCTTGAGGCCGTAATCGGACGCGCCCTTGCTGGCGGTCGAATACGTGGTCTCGAGAACGTCGGTCGCCTCTTCGGCGGCGGCCTTCATCTTCTCGTAGGTGTCCTTGGCCTGCGCTACGCCGCGCTCCGCGAACTCGCGGAAGGCCGCCGGCATTTCGACATTGGGGACTTCGAATTTCGGCATTTCAAATTTCGGCATTTCGAACGGACCCGCCGCAGGCTTGCTCGCCTTCGCCTTGGGGGCAGTTGTGGCTTCTGCCATGATACTTGTCCTTGGTTTTGTGCGCTTGGGCTGTTGCACCTGAGTTTATTCGATCGGCCCCGCCGCCCATCGCGCGAAGCCACCTCTCCTCCAACCCCGGAGCCGAACTCAGCATGGTTCGGTTCTCGTCCGGATCTTCCGATTTCTCGTATAGCAAACTCGTTGGTGCAACGCAATAGAAAGATATTGCATTGCACAAATACAACAAGTATATGAAATTGCTGTACGAAATCGCGCCCACGCGCTCGCCGCAACGATTTCAGGACTTAGGTTTGGCAGCATCCATAACCAATTTGGCAGCACTTTGACCGAGCTCCTGGGCCTGGGTCGAGATCGTCTGCATCTGGCTCGCCAGGAATTCGGATTGCAGCCGCATCACCTCCGCGGGATCCTTCGCCCGCATCAGCCTTTGCGCGAAATCGAACGTCGAAGTCATGTTTTTCTCAGCGTAGGCCATCGATTTCCACGCGATGTCGCTCGCGCCGGTGCGCGTCGCCTCCGCCTGACCGTGCCACTGTGTCACAGCCTTGTTGGCCGCGTCGACGACGCCATTGAAGGCGGTGCGAGCATGCGACACGCTCTGTTCGACGAAGGCGCGGACTTCGTCGGGCATCGCAAACTGTTCGAACGGTTCCTTGGCCATCGTCAGCTTCCCCCCTCGCAGCGGAAATCGATCCTAACGTGAATTCAGCGCCGACTTGAAGCCGCTTCATCGGCCGCCCGCGGCCCCGCGGGATTAAGGTTATCCCCCCTTGGAGGTCCGGAGAAGGGGGCGCGGCATGGACGGGGTGGACCGCGGGCTCTATTAAGACTTCATTAGGCAATGAGTTCCGTTGCATGCCGATCGTGGAGTCAGAGTTCGCGCCGTTGCGCGACCCGCGAATTGCGGCCCAGCTTATGGACCATGCGTTAGGCTCCTCGCCGGCGTGGCTCTGGAGCACCGACGGGTCGCGAATTTTGTGGGCGAACGCGGTTGCCGCCGCGATTTTCGGGGCGGCGGATGCCGTGGAAATGCATGCAACGCCGGTTCGCGGTCAAAGACCAGGCCGCGGCGGAAGTGCTCCGGCTGGCGAGAACCTTGCCGTCCTCAGGGCAAGCGCGGCTGGAACGGCTGCGCGGCTTCGGCGCCGGCTTCGGCCGCGCTCTGACCTGCACCTGTGCGCGCCTGACGCTGAGCGACAGCCGAGCCGCGGTCCTCATCATTGCGGCCGAGCCGGCGGGCCCGACGTTGACGCTGCGCGAGCGCGTCGAGCGGCTGTTTCGCGATCATGGCCAGGCGCTGGCGGCGTTTTCATCCGGCGGTACGCTCATCTATGCGACCGCGGCCGCGCTGGCGCGCTGGCGCGGCGCCGGACACGCTATCCGCCCTTGGACTCGAAGCGCTCGCTTCCCAAGCGCTGTCCGCCGGCCATGCCGCCGGCACAACGCCCGCAGGCCCGGTCGAGCTCGATCGCGTCGGCCGCGATGCCGCGGCGGTCCTCCTCGTCACCTTTGCCGCGCAGCAGAGCGAAACCGCGGCCCCGCAACCGAGCGAAGCCGCCACGGTCGCCGCGCCGCCGCAGTCATCGGCCGCGGCTCCGCCGCCGGCGTCACCTCCTGCCGCGCCACTGCCGGCCGCTGCGCCGGCCGACGCGGAAGCCCCCCACGCCGGGCACGGCGAGCTCCTGCCGGAGCGCCGGTATCCGCTGCGGTTCGTTTGGCAGATGGATGCCGACGGCCGCTTCGTGGTCGGCTCCGACGAATTCATCGAGCTGGTCGGACCGCGCACCACGGCCGCGTTCGGCCGGCTGTGGAGCGAAATCGCCACCGCGCTCAGGCTCGATCCCGAAAACCGGGTGGCCGGGGCGGTGGCGACACGCGAAACCTGGAGCGGCATCGTCGTTTCCTGGCCGGTGGATGAAAGTCAGGAGCGGTTGCCGGTGGAGCTATCGGGGCTGCCGGTGTTCGACCGCGACCGCCAGTTTCGCGGCTATCGCGGTTTCGGCGTCTGCCGCGACGTCGGCCGGATCAACGAACTGACGCGGGCGCGCCGCGAGCGGCCGCTCGGCTTTATGCCGCCCGAAGAAACGCCGCAGGAGGCCGCACCGGCCGCCCCCGTGGCGCTAACCGACGCGACCGCCGTGGCACCCCAGCCGGCCGCGCCAGCGCCGCCGGCGCCCGTCGTCGAAGACGCTGAACCGATTACCGCCGAGGTGGTTTCGACCGCGGAACAGGCGGAGCGCCCGTTGCCCGGACCGGCCCCCGCGGCCAACGTGGTGCCGTTCCGAACCAACATGCCGAGCGAGCCGCGGCCGCCGAGCCTGAGCCCATTGGAACGCAAGGCGTTCCGCGAGCTGGCGCAGGAACTGAACTCACGCTTGCGCGGTGACCACGAAGCGCCCGGCCCTGAAGGCGCAGCTGCGGCCGTCGAGGCTCCATCTGCTCGAACCGCGGAGCCGCCGCCGCCCGAAACGCCGCCGCCCGAAACGCCAGCGATCGAACCGCCGGCGGCCGAAACGGCAGCCGTCGCGACCGCGCCGCCGCCCGAGACCGCCGAACAATCCCCGCCGCCGGCGCAGCCGTCATTCGAAGCGCTGCTGCTCGAGCGCCTGCCGCTCGGCGTTCTGATCTACCGCGACGACGTGCTGCTCTATGCCAACCGGCATCTCTTGGAATGGAGCGGACACGAAAGCCTCGACGCCTTGGCGGCGGCCGGCGGCCTCGCCGCGCTGTTTGCGCTGCCGGGCGTAGGCACGCTCACCGAGGGCGGCGAGCCGGCGTTGATGTCGCTCGTCACGCCCGACGACGGCGTAGCGGTCGAAGGCCGTCTGTTTGCCGTGCCGTGGAGCGGCGGCCCGGCGCATGCGCTCGTCCTCGCCAGCGCCGAAGCCGAACAGGGCCGGCGCGCCGGCATACTCGCGCTCGGCGCCGCCGAGAACGAAATCCACGAGCTCAAGGCGATGCTCGACGCCGCGGCGGACTGCGCCTTCGTGCTCGACCGCGACGGCCGGATCGCGGCCGTCTCGGGCGGCGCCGAGGCCCTGTTCGGCCGCGCGGCAGCCACGCTGCAAGGCCGCTCGTTCGGCGAACTTCTGGTGCCCGACGGCGAGCGGGCCGTGCGGGATTATTTTGATCGCGCGGCGCGCGACGCGCTGGCGCCCCAACTCGTCCAACATAAGCATACCTTGCCGGACCAGGCGATCCCGATCATCGCGCGCGTCGGCACCGGCGAGACCGCGCCGTTCACGCTGACGCTGACGCGCGCTCGCCGCCGAGCGCTTCGGCGCGATCCTGCGCGATGCCGCGCCGTTGCAGAAGGCCGAGGACGAGCTTCGCGCCGCCAAGCGCGAAGTGCAGAAGGCGACGGCGACGAAGATGAATTTCATCGCCAAGGTCAGCCACGAGATCCGCACGCCGCTCAATGCCATCACCGGCTTTGCCGAAGTGATCATGTCCGAGCGCTTCGGGGCGATCGGCAACGAGCGCTATCGCGAATATCTCAAGGACATCCACGTCGCCGGAACGCACCTCGTCTCGCTGCTCAACGATCTGCTCGACCTGTCCAAGGTCGAGACCGGCCAGCTCGATCTCAATTTCGCCGATGTGAGCCTCAACGAGCTGACGCAGCAGTGCGTCGGCATCATGCAGCCGCAGGCGAGCCGCGCGCGCATCATCATCCGAACCTCGCTGACGCCGGGGCTGCCCAAGGTCATCGCCGACGAACGCTCGCTGCGCCAGATCGTGCTCAACCTCCTGTCCAATTCGATCCGCTTCACCGGCCCCGGCGGCCAGGTGATCGTGTCGACGGCGTTCGCCGACAGCGGCGAGGCGGTGTTGCGGGTGCGCGACACCGGCGTCGGCATGAGCCCGAAGGACGTCGAGATCGCGTTGGCGCCGTTCCGCCAGACCGCGATTTCGGCGAGCTGGGGCTCCGGCGGGACCGGCCTCGGCTTGCCGCTGACCAAGGCTTTGGCCGAAGCCAACCGCGCCAATTTCAGCATCAAGAGCGCGCCGAACGCCGGAACGCTGGTCGAAGTCGCCTTCCCGGCGGCGCGCGTGGTCGCGCAATAGGCGCAATTGGTGCTAAAGTTTAGATGTGGGCGTTGCGCTGGCCTGATGGCGGATGCGCGGGGTGCGTCAATGCGGACGGTCCGACGGCTGCTGGTGCTCGTCTTCGCCGCAGCGGTATTCGTTCCGGCGGCTCGCGGCGGCCGAACAGGTCGATCTCCTTCTGGTGCTGGCGGCGGACGTGTCGCGCAGCATCGACGCCGCGAAATTCCAGCTGCAGCGCGAAGGCTACGCCGCCGCCGTCTCCGACCCGCAGGTGCTCGACGCCATCCGCTCAGGTCCCAACGGCCGCATCGGCCTGACCTTCATCGAGTGGTCCGGCGCCGGCTCGCAACGGGTGCTGGTCGATTGGACCATCATCGCCGACGCCGCGAGCGCGAAGGGCTTTGGCGACCGCCTCGTGGAGGCGCCGCGCTCGTTCGCGGATCGCACCTCGATCTCGGGCGCGATCGAGTTCGCCATGGGGCAGCTCGCCCACGCGCCCTACCAATCCGGCCGCCGCACCATCGATATTTCCGGCGACGGCACCAATAATTCCGGCCGCAACGTCACCGAAGCGCGCGACGAGGCGCTCAAGCAGGGCGTCACCATCAACGGCCTCGTGATCTTCAGCGACACGCCGCTGACGTGGAATCCGGACCACACCAATCCGCCGGGCGGCCTCGACAATTATTACCGCAGCAACGTGATCGGCGGTCCCGGCGCCTTCGTCATGGCGGCGCAAAACTTCGCCGCGTTCGGACAGGCCATGGTGAAAAAGATGATTGCCGAAGTCGCGCAGGCGCAAACGCCGCGACCGGCAGCGGTACTCCGTTGAGCGCGCGCCGGCGCGGCCACGAAAGCGACACAGATGACGGACATGTGTGAGCCTCACCGACCATCCCGCATCGCCGACAGGCCCAGCGAACATCGGAAGCGCATCTCGTGACCGCGGCTATTGGCTTCAAACGCCTGGCGATCGCCGTTGCCGCCATCATCGCGGTGGGCTTCGTCGTTTTGGTCGCGTTGGCCTTCTTCATTCCCGCCGCCGCAGTACGGGACGCCGTCAGCAAGGAGATTCACAGCGGTGACCGGGCTTGACCCGGTGCTGCGCGGCGACGTCTCGGTCTCGCTGTTTCCAGCGAGCACGGTGCGCTTCCATGACGTGCTGCTCGGCGACGACAAGACCGGCGCGCCCGCGGTGGTGGCCGAGGAATTGACGGCGCACCTGCGCTACTTCCCACTGCTCGCCGGACGGATCGAGATCGCCGACGTGACGTTGGTACGGCCGACCATCACCGTGACATTCGCGGCGAATGGGCAATCGAACTGGTCGGGATTGATCGCATCGCTCGCGCGCGCCTTGCAGCCCGACCGCGACCGCACCGCATCGTTCTCCGAAATCGGCATTCGCGACGGCGTCGTCATCGTCCACAACGCCCAATCCGGCAGGACCGCCAACGGGCGGCTCGACGGCGTCGACTTTCAGCTCGCCTGGCCGTCGATCTCGCGCAGCTTCGGCGCCAATGGCCGCTTCGTGTGGCATGGCGAGCCGGTCGAAGCGAACCTCACGCTCAGCGATTTCCTGGCCGCGCTGACCGGCGAGCGCTCCGGCGTCAAGCTGCGGCTCGCCGGTGCGCCGCTGAAATTGGCGTTCGACGGCGCCGCGAGCGATCAGCCCACGCTCAAGATCGACGGCACGCTCAGCCTGGATGCGCCGTCGCTGCGCGACGTCATCCGATGGACCGACGAGCGCGAGCTGCCGTTCGGCGGCTTCGGGCGTTTTGCGCTGCGGGCGAAGAGCGAAATCGGCGGCGGCGTCGTCGCGCTGTCCGCGGCCAATATCGAACTCGACGGCAATGTCGCGGAGGGCGCGCTGACGCTCTCGACCGACGACCGCCGCGCCATCCAGGGCACGCTCGCCGCCGACGGCCTCGATCTCACGCCCTATGTTTCCGGCATGCGCCTGATGGCGGCCAACGAGCGCAACTGGGACCGGCTGCCGTTTGCGCTCGACGGTCTCGCCGATTTCGACCTCGATCTGCGCCTCTCTGCGGCCAGCGTCAAAATCGCGACGGCGTCGCTCGGCCGAACCGCCGTCGCCGCCACCGTGCGCGGCGGCAAGCTCGACGTGACGATCGGCGAATCGCAAGCGTTCGGCGGCGCCGCCAAGGGCTCGCTCGGCGTCGCCAGCGCCGACGGCGGGATCGCGGTGACCTCGCGCGTCCAATTCGTCGACGTCGATCTGGAAAGCTGCCTCAGCCAGGTGTTCGGCATCCGCAAGCTCGAAGGCCGCGGCAATCTCGCGCTCAACGTCGACGGCGCCGGCGCCTCGGTGATGGCGATCACCAATACGCTCAACGGCACCGCGAGCCTCACCGCCCATGACGGCGCCATCGCCGGCATCAATGTCGAACAATTGCTGCGCCGGCTCGAGCGGCGGCCGCTCGGCGGCACCGGCGACTTCCGCTCCGGCCGCACGCCGTTCGACCGGTTCGGCCTCGACCTCAAGCTCACGCAGGGCATCGTGTCGGTCGACAGCCTGCGCGTCGACGGCCCCTCGGTGCGGCTTGCCCTCGGCGGCCAAGCCTCCGTGCCGGCGCGCGACCTCGATCTCAAGGGCACGGCGACGCTGATCTCGAGCGCGACCACCAACGAATTCGAATTGCCGTTCGTGGTGCAGGGCCAGTGGGACGATCCCGATCCTGATGCCCGACCCGCAAAGCCTGATCCGCCGCTCCGGCGCCGCGGCGCCGCTGCTCGACGCGATCAAGGACCGCTCGGTCGGCGGCGCGGTGCGCTCGGTGATCGACCGCATCCTGGCCGCGCCGGCCGCCACCTCGGCGCCGGCTCCTCCGGCACCGCAAACCGCCAAATAAATTTCCGCGCGCCTGCCGCGTGCCCTGCCGCGGCCGATGCACTATGATTCTACCGCCGCGAATCAGCGCGGGCTAATCCCGCGACGAGGGCAGGGATGCTCAACCGCCTCACCCGCACATTGGTCAAGGTGGTGGTCGCTTCGCTGATCGTCGGCACGATCCTCTCCCATTTCGGCATCACCACCAGCGAACTGATGGGCGCCGCCGGGCTGTCCTCGGAGCGGCTCGAGGAACTGGCGCGCGAGGGCGTCGCCTGGGCGCTGCCCAATCTGCTGCTCGGCTCGGTGGTGATCCTGCCGCTGTGGTTCTTGCTCTATCTGATCCGGCCGCCGGACGAGAGCCGGGATTGAGCATCAAGTTTGAACCGTCGCCGGCCCGCCGCGCGCGGTGGTGAGCTTCCCGAACAGGGAGGCGGCCATCACGGCGACCGCCACGACCGCGATCATGATGGTGCACACGGCGTTCATCTCCGGCTTCACGCCGAGGCGGACCTCGGAATAGATGCGGATCGGCAGCGTGGTGGCGCCCGGCCCGGTGGTGAAGCTGGCGATGACGAGATCGTCGAGCGACAGCGCAAAGGCGAGCATCCAGCCGGCGATGACGGCGGGCAGGATCAGCGGCAAGGTCACGGCGAAAAACGTCTTCAAGGGCGAAGCGCCGAGATCCATCGCCGCCTCTTCCAGGCTGCGGTCGAAATCGGCCAGGCGCGACTGCACGATCACGGTGACGAAGCACATCGCCATGGTGGTGTGGGCGATGGCGACGGTCCAAAAACCGCGCTCGGCGGCGACGGCGACGAACAACAACAGCAGCGACAGGCCGGTGATCACCTCCGGCATCACCAGCGGCGCGTAGATCATGGCGGCGAACAACAGCCGGCCGCGGAAGCGGCCGAACCGCACCAGCGCGAGCGCCGCGAGCGTGCCGAGAACCGTCGCCGCGCTCGCCGAGAGCAGCGCGAGGCGGATGCTGATCGACGCCGCGTCGATCAGCGCCGCGTCATTGATGAGCACGGCATACCAATGCAGCGACCAGCCGCCCCACACCGCGACCAGCCGCGAGGCGTTGAACGAATAGATCACCAGGACGACGATCGGCACATAGAGGAAGGCGATGCCGAGGGCGAGCGAGACGAGATTGAAGGCGGAGACCTTGCGCATGGTCAGTCGCGCTCCGCCGCGCGCATCGCCTGGTGCTGATAGATCACGATCGGCGTCACCAAGCAGGCACACCAGCACGACGGCGACGGCGGATGCCGCCGGCCAATCCTGGTTGCCGAAGAATTCCACCCAGATGGTCTGCCCGATCATCGGCGCGCGCGAGCCGCCCAAGCAGGTCCGGGATGACGAACTCGCCGACGATCGGGATGAAGCACAACAGAACGCCGGCGATCACCCCGGACGACGACAGCGGCAGCGTGACCAGCCAGAACGCCTTCCAGCGCGGGCAGCCGAGATCGGCCGCCGCCTCGAGCAGCGACTTGATCGAGCTTTTCCAGGGTCGCGTAGAGCGGCAGCACCATGAACGGCAGATAGGAATAGACGATGCCGATATAGATCGCGGTGTCGGTCGCGAGCCACGCCGGCGGCGTTTTAACGAGCGACAGCGCCATCAGCACGTCGTTGAAGAGGCCGTCGCGCTGCAGAATGTTCATCCAGGCATAGACGCGGATGAGCAGCGAGGTCCAGAACGGCAGGATGACGAGCAGCACCAGCACCGCCTGCCAGCGCGGCGACGTGCGCGCGATCGCGTAGGCGATCGGATAGCCGACGACGAGCAAGATCAGCGTCGCGAAGGCGGCGATCTCGAGGCTCTTGAGATAGGACAGAATGTAGAGCGGATCGCTGCCGATCAGCGCGTAATTGTCGAACGACAGGCCGGCAAAGAACGCCGTGACGCCGTGCCACCCGGCGGCGAGATCGAGCACCGGCGTGTAAGGCGGCCGGGCGATCGCCGTCTGCGACAGGCTGATCTTGAGCACGATCACGAACGGCAGCAGAAAGAACGCGAGCAGCCAGATAAAGGGAACGCGCACGACGAGTTTTTGGAGAAAGCCGCTTCGCAGATTCGTCATCGCATGGTCCCCTTCGCAATGACGATCTTACCGCGTCAACACGATCGCCGCGTCCGGCGGCCAGCTCAGCCACACCTCGTCGCCGAAACCCGGCTGCGCGCTGCGCGCCGCCGCCGGTATTGACGACCGCCGCCTTTACCACGCCGTCGCGGATGCGCAGTTTGTAGATCGACATCTCGCCGAGATAGCCGATATCCATCACGGTGGCCGCGACGCTGTTGTCGAGGCCCGGCAGCGGCGGCTCGCGGCTCATCCGCATCTTCTCCGGCCGCACCGCCACCCAGACCATCTTGCCCGGCTCGGCGTCGGCCTTGGCGGCGAGCCGCAGGCGGCCGGCGGTGGTGCCCTCGACGGTCATGCCGTCGTCGCCGAGGCGGCCCTCGAACATATTGACCTCGCCGATGAAGTCGGCGACCCAGCGCGAGTTCGGCCGCTCGTAGATTTCGGCCGGCGGCGCCACCTGCATCAGCCGGCCGCGATCCATCACGCCGATGCGGTCGGCGACCGTCATCGCTTCGCTCTGGTCGTGGGTCACGATGATGAAGGTGAGGCCGAGCCGGCGCTGCAGCTCCATCAGCTCGAATTGCGTCTCGCCGCGCAGCTTCTTGTCGAGCGCCGCCATCGGCTCGTCGAGCAGCAGCACCCGCGGGCGTTTGACCAGCGCGCGCGCCAGCGCGACGCGCTGGCGCTGGCCGCCCGACAATTGGCTCGGCTTGCGGGCGCCGAACGTATCGAGCTTGACCAGCGCGAGCATGTCGGCGACGCGCCGGGCGATCTCGTCTCGTGGCAGGCCCTCCTGCCTGAGGCCGAAGGCGATGTTCAGCTTCGACATCGAGATGCGGAAACAGCGCGTAGCTCTGGAACATCATGTTGACCGGACGCCGGTGCGGCGGCACGCCGGTCAGATCGACCCCGTCGAGCAGGATGCGGCCGGCGTTCGGGCGTTCGAACCCGGCGATCAGCCGCAAGAGCGTGGTCTTGCCGCAACCGGAAGGCCCCAGCAGGGCGAAAAACTCGCTTTCATAGATGTCGAGCGACAGCCCGTCGACCGCGGCAAAGTCGCCGAAGCGGCGGCTGAGCGCCTCGATCCGCAACAGCGGACGCGGATTTGGCTCGCTCCACGGCGCAAAACCCGGTCGTGTCATTCGCCGCTGTTCAGTTCGGCCAGCACGCGCTCGCTCAGCGAGGCGGGGTCGCGCACGCCGCGCTGCGCCAGTTCGATGATCTTTTTGGCGACGGCCTCGGAGGCCGGATCGGACCGCTTGTCGAGGCCGAGCGTCCGGCAGGCATTGTCGAAGGCAACGGACATCGCCCGAACGACCTCAGGATCGAACGCTTGGCCGGCCAGGAAAGGAGTAATCGGCATCGCGGAACAACACAAATGGCGAGAGCGCAACCGGTTTCCCAGCCACCGCCGCCGGATAATGTTCGCGGTGGTCAACCGAGAGTGCGTCTCAGCGCCGGATTTGTCGAGTCGTAATTTTGGCACTTGGCGTGCCGAACCAATACGCAAACGATGTGAAGCGCCGCCGCTCACGCGACCGCCGGCGGCGGCGCCGTCAAGTCGAGAATCGCTCGAGCAGCGGCCCATTTTCGCCGGGCTCGATCCCATGGATCTTGCGCGGCTCGGGCCCGTAATAATCGCCGAGCTGCACCACCGGCCGCGGCTGGATGACGATCGAGACCAGGCGGTCGTACAGCGATTTCGCCGACACCGGCTTGACCAGATACTCGTTGACCCCGAGCCGCACCGCCTCGACCACGCGCCAGCGCTCGCCGTGGCCGCTGAGCATGATGATGGGAACGTCCGGCACCGGAAACACGCCGGGCGAGCGCACGATGCGCACCAGTTCGGCCCCGCTCAACAGCGGCATCTCCCAGTCGAGGATCACCACATGCGGACCGACGGTGCGAATGATGTCGAGCGCCGCGATGCCGTCGCCCGCCTCGTAGATGTCCTTGACGCCGCAATTGACCAGGAGATTGCGGATCATCTTGCGCATGTACTGATTGTCGTCGACCACCAGCACGCACAAGGATTGGATGATCTCCGCGATATCTTTCTTTGATAGTTTCGACGACATGGCCGCCCCCGAACGCTCGCGAAAAACGGAGCGCCGCTCGAGGCCGCTCCGTCCTTATCAGAACACCGCCGTCTTGCGGCTTGGTAAAAGCCGCCGCGGCAGCGGGCTCGCGGCCCGTCGGCGGCCGCATCTCCTGCGGACGTGGTGACCGCCGCGTTAATGCGGACTGGCCCATCGTCATTGCGAGCGAAGCGAAGCAATCCAGGGTCCGCGGCAGTGACCCTGGATTGCTTCGTCGCTGCGCTCCTCGCAATGACGATCATGATCAATTAAGAATAGCGATATTGCCGAAGCCGCCGTCGTTCTCCGGCTTGTAGGTCGACATGACCCGCGGCTCGGGCCCGTAGTAATTGCCCTTTTTCACCATCCGCCGCGGCTTGGCGATGATGGCGACGAGCCGCGCCAGCAGCGCCTGCGACGATACCGGCTTGAGCAGATATTCGTTGACGCCGAGCTGCACCGCTTCGACGACGCGCGAGCGTTCGCCGTAGGCGGTGAGCATGATGACCGGCACCGCCGGATAAGGAAAATGCCCGGGCGAGCGGACGTAGCGCATGAAATCCGGCCCGTTGAGCGTCGGCATCTCCCAGTCGAGAATGACGACGTCGGGCGCGAGCGTCGCGATCTCTTCGAGGCCGCGGCGGCCGTCGGGGGCCTCGTGAATGTCCTTGATGCCGATCGCCTGCAACAGCGAGCGCGTCACCTTGCGCATGGTGTGCTCGTCGTCGACGACGAGCACCTTGAGTGCCTGCAGCCGTTTGGTGATTTCTTCCGCCTGCAGTTCCATGGCGCCCCGCGACCGAATTCCTGGTTGCAATACGCATCTTACCTCCGCACCATCACCACAAACGGATAAAGGCGGCCTGAACGGATAGGGTAAAGTTTGAGTGAGCGGGATACCGTCGGCAGCCCGTTATGTGTTAATTATAAGACCGACGGCCTTTGATCGCGACTCATCGATCGTCATTGCGAGCGAAGCGAAGCAATCCAGAGTCACTGCCGCTGACTCTGGATTGCTTCGTCGCTTTCGCTCCTCGCAATGACGATAATGAAGGGTCAACATCAAAAGCCGTTGCTCTACGACCGCGCCGCGGACATGAAATCCTGCAGCGCGTCGCGCTGCGGCGCGGTGAGGCGCAAGCCGAGCTTGGAGCGGCGCCACAGCACGTCGTCGGCGGTCAGCGCGAATTCCTTGGTCATCAGATAGCGCACCTCGGCGGCGGTGAGATCGGCGCCGAAGCGCTGGCCGAGATCGTCGAGCCGCGTTGCGGTCGCGAGCACGTTCTCGACGCGGGTGCCGTAGGCGCCGGCGAGCCGCCGCGCATGAGCTTCGGTGAGGAACGGCCAGCGGCGCCTGCGTGCGCTCGACCAGCGCCGGCAGGCCGTCATAGGCGAAATCGCCGCCCGGCAGCGGCGTCTTCGCCGTCCACGGCTGCGCGCGCGGGAAATGACGCGCCAAGCGGGCGAGCACCGCCTCGGCGAGGCGCCGGTACGTCGTCAGCTTGCCGCCATGGATGGTGAGGATGGGCGCCGCGCCGGGCTCCTCGTCGAGCAGCAACGCATAGTCGCGGCCGATGTCCTGCGCCTTGCCGGCGCCGTCGTCATGGAGCGCGCGGACGCCGGCGAACGCCCACACCGCATCGGCGCCGCTCACGGCGACGCGGAAATACTGGTTCACCACGCCGCACAGATAGTCGATCTCCTCCGCCGTCGGCCCGGCGCCGACCGGGTCGCCGGAGAAGCTGCGGTCGGTCGTGCCGATCAGCGTGAAGTCGCGCTCGAACGGGATGGTGAAGACGACGCGGCCGTCGGCGGATTGCAGGATATAGGCGCGGTCGTGGTCGTAGAGGCGGCGCACCACGATGTGCGTGCCTTTGTCGAGCCGCAGGCGGCGCGGCAGCGGGCGCCGCACCACGGTGTCGGCGACCATGTCGGCCCACGCCCCCGCGGCATTGATCAAGACCCGCGCGGTGACGACGTCGCGCTGGCCGCGCGCGTTGAGGACGAGCCGCCACTCCTGCCCGCGCTCGGCGCGCATGCAGCGCGTGCGGGTCGAGATGACCGCGCCGCGCGCGGCGGCGTCGACGGCGTTGACGACGACGAGGCGCGAATCGTCGGCGAAACAGTCGGAATATTCGAACCCGTGATGGAACCGCGGCCGCAGCGGCTGGCCGGCCTCGTCGATGATCAGATCGAGCGCGCGCGTTCCCGGCAGGATCTGGCGCCGGCCGAGCACGTCATAGAGCAGGAGGCCGAGCCGCAGCAAGAGCGGCGAGCGCTTCGTCTCGTCGACCGGCAGGACGAAGCGCAGCGGCTGCACCAGATGCGGCGCCATCCGCAGCAGCACCTCGCGCTCGCTCAGCGCGGCGCGCACCAGCCGCAGCGCGCCGTGCTCCAGATAGCGCAGCCCGCCATGAATGAGCTTGGAGGACGCCGACGACGTGCCGGAGGCGAGGTCGTTTTGCTCGAACAGCACCACCCTGAGGCCGCGCCCGGCGGCGTCGCGGGCAACGCCGACGCCGTTAATGCCGCCGCCGATGATGGCGAGATCGAAATCAGCCACTGATTCTCCCCTCGCCCGCACCATAGCAAAAACGCGCCGGGCTTCTTGCTTCCAACGCGCACGGGCTCCCGCCGGCCAAGCGCAGATGTGCTCTTGCGCAGGACGTTGAACTGACGATGATGAGCGGCGACGGAGGGACCCGCGTCATGGACATGCGCGATCGTCACGTCATCATTACCGGCGGCGCAGGGGCGCTCGGCACCGCGGTCGTCAAGGCGCTGCTCGCCGCCGGCGCCACGTGCCACATTCCCTGCTTCAACGCGGCGGAGGCGGAGCGCTTCCCGCTGCGCACCCACGAACGCGTCGTGCTCATCGTCACCGGCAGCCTCGCCGACGAGGCCGCCGTCGCGTCGCTTTACAACGGCCTGGCGCCGCTGTGGGCGTCGATCCACATCGCCGGCGGTTTTGCCGCGGGACCGTTGCGCGACATGAGCGCGGCGACATTGCGCCAGCAGATCGACATGAACCTCGTCAGCTGCGCGCTGTGCTGCCGCGCCGCGGTGAAGGCGATGAGCGGCGGCCGCGGCGGCCGCATCGTCAACGTCTCCGCCCGCGCCGGCCTCGAATGGCGCAGCGGCGCCGGCATGGTCGCCTACACCGCCAGCAAGGCCGCCGTCGCGGCGCTCACCGCCGCGCTCGCCGAGGAAGTCGCCAAGGACGATATCCTGGTCAACGCGGTGGCGCCGTCGATCATGGACACGCCCGCCAACCGCCATTCCATGCCGAACGCCGATTACGCGCTGTGGCCGAAAGTCGAGGAAGTCGCCGCGACCATCCTGTTCCTGGCCTCGCCGGACAACCGCGTGACGCGCGGCGCCGTCGTGCCGGTTTATGGGAAGTCGTAGTTTTTTTCTTCCCCTCCCCCTCGTGGGGAGGGGTAGGGGTGGGGGTCGGGCCGCTTGTCCAGACGCCGCCAGTTGGAACCCGCCGGTTGGACGCGACACCTCGCTCCGACTCTCACAAAACCAATGTCTTCACGCCCAACGCGGGCCCCGCTTTTCCGAGTACGCGGTCCAGCGTGCAAAGCGTGGCGCCATGATCGGCGCAGATGGCGAGATGCAGCGCATCACCGGCACGCAAACCAAGCTCGTAGCGGTCGGCAAAACGGGCGGCGGTTCGGAATTGCAGGCCCGAAATCGCAAGCACGGCGAAGCTCTCCTCGACGAGCCGCGCGAACGCGGCCAGCGTGTCGGCGCGATTGGCGGCCGTGATCTGCCGGCTCCGCATTTTGAGGGCGAGAGCGGATGAAAATTCCGCCACCACCCACTCGCTGACGGCAAGGGTCGCCACGGCTTGGTCGCGCAGCCATCGTTGCATGCGCGTGGTTTCGGCCTCGTGCGTCAAGGCGGCGACGAGTACGGACGTATCCAGATAAAGCGTCAATAGCGCGCCTTGTCCCGCATCGCGCGGACAAACTCACGGGCTGATTGCTTCTGCAGCGGCATGGAATCGGTCAGCGCGCGCAATGCCGGGATATCGATCGGCTGGCGCGGCGCCTTGACCGACGTGATCTGCGCTACCGGCTTGCCGCGGCGGGTGATCCGTACCGTGTCGCCCGCGGCGGCGCGTTCCACCAGTTCGCTTAGTCGAGCCTTGGCGTCGGCCAGGCTGACGCTTTGTGTCGTTTTCGGCATCTTCGTGACCATCTTGTTGGTCACTTATAGCATGATTTCGGCGCCGGCCAAGGCGCGGACGAGGCCGCCGGCAAACATGTCCGCGAGGAGGCCGCTAATCCGAAAATGCGACACATCCCTTGACCTCTCGTCACCGATATTGACAAACAATCCGTAATCGGATACATATCCGACGAATCTCGCTCACGTAAGGGACGCGTTCCAGAGGCGATCCTGGGAGGCGGAGCGAGTGCGGTGCCCGCGCGCGGTCTCGCAAGCCGCACTCGGGCAGCTTCGGGCATCATCGGACCGGCAATATGACCGGTCTGGGAGGTGCGTTCCCTGGACTGGGACTGATGGGCGCGGGTAACACCCGTGGAAGAGCGCGAGGTCTTTCGGCCCCGGTTGGTCGAAGCTCACAGGATCGAACGTCCCGTCTCGTCCCATATGTGGACGGCCCCCGGCTTGCAAGAGTTGCGAGTGTGCGGATCGAAGCGATTGCGATCATATGTCCGGTCTGTTGTCGCGGTCGCACATGACCGCTGCCAAGATGGGTTCCGCAACGCGAGTTCCAAACAGGAAGGCGGTATGAAGGCCCCACTGGGACGATCGGAGTGCCTCGCGTCTTGGGATCGATCGATCACGCCATCTGCTCCTCTTCAGCAAGCTTCGGCCTCAACAGCGGGACACCGGTGGGCGCCCGCCGGTGAAGTTGCTATGCGGCGATCTTCGCAGCCGGCGCAGCCGCGGCCCGATTGCGATCGTAGCGCTCACCGCTGACCATCAGCTTCCAGGCGATACGCGCCGTCTTGTTGGCGAGCGCCACGGCCGCAAGCTTCGGCGGCTTGCGCTTGATGAGCGCCGCCAGCCAGGGCGAAGGCTTTCCCCGCTCCTTCTTGGCGTGCTGGATCACCGAAGTGGCACCGACGACCAAGACGCTGCGCAATATCTCATCGCCCGCTCGGGTGATGCCCCCGAGGCGCTGCTTGCCGGCGGTGGAATGATCCTTCGGTGTCAAGCCGAGCCAGGCCGCAAAATCCCGGCCAGTTCGGAAGCCGTGAGGATCGGGAACCTTCATCACCAGCAGCGATGCGCCGATCGGACCGATTGCCGGAACCTCTGCCAGCCGCCGGCTCAGTTCGTTCTGCCGGTGCCACGCCTGCAGCTGCGCTTCGACCTTGCGAAGCTTCGGCTTGAGTTCGGCATACTCCGCGGCAAGGGCGGCAAACAGTTCTTTGGCGAGCTCCGGCATACCGGGATCGGTAGCGATGCGCGCCAGCAGCGGTTCGATCTTGTCGAGCCCGCGGGCTGCAGTGATCCCGAACTCGGCGGCATAGCCGCGGATCATGTTGCTCAATTGCGTGCGGCGCACGATCAGTTGGTCGCGCACGCCCACCAGCATAAGCGCCGCTTGCTGTTCGGCGGTCTTCACCGGCACGAACCGCATGCGCGGTCGGCTCATGGCTTCGCAGATGGCGCTCGCATCGGCGGCGTCGTTCTTACCGCGTTGAACATAGGGCTTCACATGTTGCGGCGGCAGCAGCACCACGTCGTGTCCTAGAGCCTGCAACTCGCGCGCCCAATGATGGGCGGCCCCGCAGGCCTCCAGGGCTATCGCATGTGGCGCAGCATCTCGAAAAGAAAAGCTTCGTCCCATCCTGCACGTTTGAATTTGCCACGGAGGGAGGTTTTGGCGTCGGGATGGGAACGGGCAATGTTGAGAGCGAGGCGGCGCAAGACGGCGAGGTTGGCAGGTGCATTGTCCTTGCGACTGCGCGCCAAGTCTTCGTCGAGGAGGACGTCGAGCGGCCAATGCAGGCCGTTTTCGATGCTCCAATGTTGACGAACGATGCGAAGCAACTCTGGCGGCTGGTAATGGCGCGACAGCAGAAAATAGCGCTCGACGGTGTTGCCCGGACTGCGTCGGCTCGTGATCTGGGCCACGGCTTGCAGACCGGGAAAGCGATGCCTCTCGGCCATGTCGCCCGCCGGGGCGACCACGGCAATGCGCGTTTCGTGGCGACCATGACGATCGTCGACGCTGACGGTTCCGCTCGCGCCTTTCCGCGTCGCCGCTGCAACGGCGGCCTGCGCATCGCGCAGCAAAGCCGGCTGGTTGTCCTTGACCGCGAGCACGTAATCGCCGCCCTGCTCGACAATCGCCTGCGCCATCGCACGATGGCAATGCAGCGCATCGGTGGTGACCACGCAACCCTTCAATGTCAGCAGTCCGACAAGCTCCAGGGCGGCTGCCGCTTCGTTGTTGCCCGGCGCCAGAACATTGGCCAGTGCCATGCGGGTCTGCGCGCTCCAGGCCGTCACCATGATGGGCGGCATGTGACTTTTGCCGCCTTCGTAGGCGCGTCTGAGCGCCTTGCCATCGAGCGCGACAACACCCTCGGTCGCCTCCGCAAAGGCCCGCATGAACCGTCGGAAGGCCTTCTCGAAAGCCTTCGGATCGAGCATGCGGAACACGCGGCTGAAGGTGTCGTGACTGGGTACCCCATAGGCCAAATCCAACACCGTTCGCAGCAGCGGCTCTTTGGTCTTGGCGAACAAGGCGATGTCGCAGCAGGTCTGCGCGCCGCACAGCGTCGCCAGCAAGGGGATAAACAAAATCTCGGTCAGATCGTGCAACGCATTGTCCGCCCGCGGATCCGGCAAGTCGGAAAAACATTGCGAAAACTTCTCCATCGGTATCCCCCTCCAATCGGAAGACACCTTCAGAATCCAGTTCTCCTTTCCCCGCAATCCCTTATCAGACCTCACATGCGATTCCCCTGCCCACGAGGGGGAGGGGAGCAACATTAAAACCCCGGCCACAAACCCGGCGTCGCCAGCTCGAGCAAATGTCCGTCGGGGTCGCGGAAATAAATGCTCTCGCCGCCGCGCGGCCACTTGGTGCGGCCCTCGATGGCGATGTTCTCTTCCGCGAGGCGCGCTTCCCATTCCGCGAGCGCGTCGACCGCGACCGAAAATGCGATGTGCACCGGCCCGTGCCCGTCATGCGGCGGAATAGTGCCGCCGGGCAGCTGCACGGTCTCGAGCGAATGGCCGCGCAGGAACAACAACAATACGCTGCGGCCGCCGACGTCATAGGCGCACAGCCGCGGATCGCGGTAGATGCTGTTGAGCCCGAGCACCTGTTCGTAGAAGGCGCAGGCGGGCTCGAACTCCTCCACATAGAGCGAGGTCTCCAAAATGCCGAGGAGGTTGGGCATGGCTGGGCCCCCTATTCAAGCTTCGGCGTAGCGTCCGACGCCGATCAGCCGGTCGAGCAGGTCGCGGTTCTCTTTCAACGGCGCGCTGGCGCCGTCATAGGTGATCCGGCCGCGGTTCATCACCACGGTGCGCGGCGAGATGTCGAGCGCGAGCCGGGTGTTCTGCTCGACCAGAATGAGCGTCAGGCCCTGCGCGTCGGCGAGGCGGCGCACGGCGCGGGCGAGTTCCTCGACGATGACCGGCGCCAGACCTTCCGACGGCTCGTCCATCAGGATGACGGCGGGGTTGCCGACCAGCGCGCGGGCGATCGCGAGCATCTGCTGCTCGCCGCCGGAGAGATGATTGCCGCGGTTCGACTGGCGCTCGGCGAGCCGCGGAAACAGCTCGTACACCGCCGCGATGGTCCAGGGGCCCGGCCGCGCGGCGACTTCGAGATTTTCGCGCAGCGTCAGCGACGGGAAAATCTCGCGTTCCTGCGGCACATAGCCCAGTCCCGCCCACACCCGGCGATGCGGCGCGATGGCGGAAATGTCCTTGCCGAGCAGGCGAATGGCGCCGCTGTGCAGCGTGGTGCGTCCCATCACGGTCGAGAGCAGCGTGGTCTTGCCGACGCCGTTGCGGCCGATGATCGACAGCGTCTCGCCGGCCGCGATCTGCAGGCGGACGTTTTCCAGGATCACGGTCTCGCCGTAGCCGCTCGAGACGCCGTCGAGTTCGAGCGCGAATGACCCGCCGCTCACGGCGCGCCTCCTTGGCCTTTTTCTTGGCCTTCTCCTTGGCCTTCGCCGAGATAGACCGAGCGCACGCGCTCGTCGGCGGAAATCTCCTGCGGCGTGCCCTCCATCAGCACCGCGCCGGCGACGAGGACGCTGATGCGGTTGGCGAAGCGGAAAACCACGTCCATGTCGTGCTCGATGATCAGCACCGTGATGTTCGGATCGAGCCCCGCGATGACGTCGAGGATCAGATGGCTTTCCGACGACGGCACGCCGGCCGCCGGCTCGTCGAGCAGCAGGAGTTTTGGCCGCTGCGCCAGCGCGATGGCGATTTCGACCAGCCGCTGGCGGCCGTAAGGGAGTTCCTTCACCGGCTTCTTGGCGTCGGCGACGAGCGCGAGCGATTGCAGATGATCGAGCGCCTCCTCGATGACGGCGCGCTCCGCGCCCGCCGAGCGCCACAGCCGGTGACAGGCGCCGGTGCGCTCGCCGATCGCGAGATAGACGTTTTCCAGCACCGTCAGCGCGCGGAACAGCTGATTGACCTGGAACGTGCGCGCGATGCCGCGCCGCGTGCGGGCGGCCTGCGGCAGACGCGTGATCGCCTCGCCGTCGAGCAGGACGTCGCCGGACGACGGCCGCAGCACGCCGGTGATGAGATTGACGAGCGTCGTCTTGCCGGCGCCGTTCGGGCCGATCAGCGCATGGCGGGCGCCGCGCGGCAGCGACAGATTGATGTCGTTGGCGACGCGGATGGCGCCGAAGCTTTTCTGCAGCTCTCTGACTTCGAGCGCCGGCGCGGTCATCGCTTGCCCCACGGCAGATAGCCGCCGAGGCCGGTCAAGGCGTCGTCGATCACGCCGGTGAGGCCGCGCCGCGCCGAACAGGACGACGGCGACCAGCAGAAGCCCGATGCCGAACTGCCAGAATGCCGGGCTCATCTTCGCCAGGATATTCTGCAGCACCATGTAGAGCACCGCGCCGACAAAGGCGCCGTAGAGCCGCCCGGCGCCGCCGAGAATGAGCATCATCAGCACGCTGGCGGACTGGTCGAAGTCGAACACGCCGAGCGTCACCAGCGTATTGGTCTGCGCGAACAGGGCGCCGGCGACGCCGGCGAGCGCCGCGGAGATGGTATAGGCGACGACGAGGCGGCCGTGCACCGGCGAGCCGAGCGCGTGCATGCGGGCGGTGTTTTCGCGGATGCCGACCAGCGCCTGCCCGAACGGCGAATAGACGATCCGCCGCACCACATAGAAGGCGACGAAAAGGACGCGCGAGACAGTACAGATAATAGGCGTGGCCGTAGAGGTCGTAGTCGAAATAGCCGAACAGCGGCGCGATATTGATGCTCGGGATGCCGTCATAGCCGCCGGTGAAATCGCGGAACAGATTGCCGAGCTGCTGCAGCATGATCGTCATCGACAGCGTGAGCACCAACAGCGCCAGCCCGCGATAGCGCAACAACAGCCAGCCGGAGACGAAGCCGGCGATGGCGGCGAGAACGGCGGCGAAAGCGAGCCCGGAGATCGGTTCGGTCCAGCCGAGGTCGGTGACCAACAGCGCGGCGGCGTAGGCGCCGACGCCGAAATAGGCGGCATGGCCGAGCGTGACGATGCCGGCATAGCCGAGAATGAGATCGAGCGACAGCGCGAACAGAATCATGATCAGCGTCTGGCCGCCGAGCACCATCTGGTTGGGGAACACGAGGTAAGCCGCGAGGCCGATGACCCACGGCAGCGCTTCGCCGATGCGAAAGCGGTCGCGCCGCGCCAGCGTATCGGCAGCGTCGGCGCGCGCGGCCGCAATGGCCGCTGCCGCCGGCCGCGGCCGCGCGGACGAGGTTATTCGCGTCCATAGAGGCCCGCAGGCTTGATCAAGCAGAATCAGCACCGCAACGGCGTAGATGGCGAAGCTGCCGGCGTCGGCGAACAGATATTTGCCCGCGGTATCGCTGATGCCGAGCACCAGCGCGCCGGCGAGCGTGCCCCACATGCTGCCGGAGCCGCCGACGGCGACGACGAGCAGAAAGAACACCAGATAGATGATGGCGAAGCTCGGGGTCAGGCCGAGCAATTGTATCGCCAGCCCGCCGCCGAGCGCGGCGAGTCCGCTGCCGACCGCGAAGGTGAGCGTGAACAGAAGATCGACATCGATGCCGACCGACTGCGCCATGCGCCGGTTGTCGACCGCGGCGCGGATCTTTGCGCCGATATTGGTGCGCTCGAAAGCGAACCACAGCACCGCGACTAACGCCATGCCGACCACGATGAGGAAGACCCGATAGGTCGGGAAGCTGCGGCCGGCGAAATGCACTTCGCCCAGGAGGTAGTCGGGAACGCGGATCGCTTCCGGCAGCGGCCCATAAAAATACGTGAAGGTCGCGATCGCCATGAAGGTCAGGCCGATCGTCATCAGCACCTGATCGAGGTCGGTCGCGCCGTAAAGCCGGATGTAGAGCGTGCGCTCGAAAATGACGCTGACGGCGCCGACGACGACGAATGTGATGACGAGCGCCAACGGAAACGGAATGTCGAAGCGCTGCATCGCCGTCAGCACCAGATAGCCGCCGGCCATGGCGAAGGCGCCGTGGGCGAGATTGACGAAGCCCATCAGCCCCATGGTGACGGACAATCCGACCGAGACGATGAACAGGAACATGGCCCAGGCCAGACCATCGAACAGGATGCTGACGATGGTATTGGCGACGGGCGACATCGGGGCCTCGGCTCGAATTCTCAATCCTCCCCCGCGCGGTGGGCGGGGGAGGATGCCTTCCTACTGCCTCAAGCGGCTAGGACGCGCAACGGCCCACTTTGAGCTCTTTGCATTCGTCCTTCACCTGCGGGATCGTCTCCAGCACTTTGACGCCGAGCTTGCCGTCGGGCTTCTTGATCACTTCCTCGGCGTGCTCGTCCTGGATGACGTCGCGGGTCTGCGGATCGATCTCGATCGGGCCGCGGTAGCCCTCGTGCTTCCAGCCCTTGAGGGTGTCGATGACCTTGGCGCCGTCGTCGAGGTTGCCGTGCAGCGTGTTGATGACGTGGAAGATTCCCGCCATCGCATCCATGCTCGCGGCCGACATGAAATCGGGATAGGAATTCGGACCGTAGGCCTCGTGCCAGGCCTTGACGAATTCCTGGTTGCCGGGCGTGGTGTAATCGTCGGAATAGCTCGACATCACGATCAGCCCGATCGCCGCGTCGCTCATATGCGCGAGCTCGTAGTCGGGAATGAGGTCCATCGGACCGATGAGCCGAACGCCGGCCTGGCGCAGGCCGAGGTCGCCATAAGTCTTCATGATGCCGCCGGCGTGCGAGCCGGACGGCACGAAGACATAGAAGCAATCGGGATGCTCGTCCTTCACCCGCTGAAAGTACGGGGTGAAATCGGGCACCGGGCCGGGCGGGCCGAAGCCGGACCGCGTCGACGATCTTGCCGCCGGCCTTCTCGAACGCCGTCTTGAAGGCGAGCGTCGAGTCCTGGCCGGGCGGGAAGTCGGTGTAGCCGATCGCGGCGGTCTTGCAGTTCAGGTTTTTCGCCGCGTAGGTCCCCATCGGGTAGGCGGGATCCCACATGCTGAAGGAGAAGCGCACGATATAGGGCGACAGATTGGTGATCCAGGCCGTTCCGGCATTGGCGATGATCATCGGAATCTTGGCCTGCGTGGCGAGCGGCGCGGCGGCGATCGCCGACGGCGAAAACACGAAGCCAGCCAAAAGCTTGACCTTGTCATTGGTGATCAGCTCGGTGACCACGGTACGCGCATTGGCGCCGGAGGCCGGGCCTTCGTCGCGCTTGATCGAGCTCGATCTTGTTGTCGCCGAGGTCCTTGGCGTGCATCTTGACGTAGAGGTCGAAGGCGCTGTCGACCTGGGTGCCGAGATCGGAATTCGGCCCCGAATACGGCAGCACCACGCCGACCTTGACCGTCTCCGCCCGCGCCGGCGCGGCAGTGCCCAAAGCCAGTACCGTGGCCGCACATGCGGCAATGATTTTCATCGCAGTCTCTCCTTGGTTTTGCTTGTTTTGGTTTCGCTTGGTTTCGCCCACGCGCCGCGTCCTCCGCGCGGCCCAACTTTGCGATGGGATTTGTTGCACCTTCGCACGCCAATTCCAGGATGGCAAAAGCGCGCAAGGGCCTAAGGAAGGGCTGAAAGCGGGTCGGCTGCCGTCGTGCGGCGCGTCTGCCGCGATTCCCGCCACCGCCGCGCAATCAAAAATAACGATGTGTCTCAGAGAGATATCTGAGGTTGACGCGGACGCGACGGCACAGGTATGCGCTTCCCCGCGGGCATCGGTCGCGGCCGCCGATTACCTGACCGGTTGCGGCGCGGCAGAAGATATTCAAAATCTGCCCGGGAGATTGCAGGAACAATCCGCGCTGCCGTGCGTTCGCGTTATGGCTCAGGAGGTGTTCCGTCGTGAGGGGGAAGGCCACGCACGGGTATGCGTACGCGGCAGCGGCACGGCTTCCGCGAAACTACGCGTTTTCGGCCACTTTCCTACCCGCTCGGCGTCCGATCACCACCGCTTTTGTCTGTCAGTTGCTGACGTGGCCGGTAGCGCGCCGCGCCTAGCAGGATTTGGAGGCCTTCATGCAACCCGCGTCTTCGCAGCAAACCTCGTCCGAGCAATCCCTTTCGGACATCGCCGCTGTGGCGGCGAACGGCGTGAATGGTTCGGCCGAGGCGGCGTCGCTTGACGGAGCGCATGCCCCGCACCTGAATGGCGGCGAAGCCGGGGAGCTGCGCGAACTGCTGCACGCGCTGCAGGCGATGCGGGTCGGCGATTTCTCCGTGCGCATGGCCGGCGACCAGCGTCGGCATCATGGGCAAGGTGGCCGACACCTTCAACGAGATCGTCGCCGCCAATCAGCGCATGGCCGCAGCAGCTCGAACGTGTCGGCCAGGTGGTCGGCCGCGAAGGCAAGACCCGCCAGCGCGTGCGCTTCGGCCTCTCCGAGGGCGCCTGGGGCGAGATGGAATCCTCGGTCAACACGCTGATCGACGATCTGCTGTGGCCGACCACCGAAGTGACGCGCGCGATCGCCGCGGTGGCGCAGGGCGACCTGCTGCAGACCGTGCAGCTCGACGTCGACGGCCGGCCGCTGCAAGGGCGAGTTCCTGCGCTCGGCCGAAATCGTCAACACCATGATCAAGCAGCTCAACGTGTTCACCTCGGAAGTGACGCGCGTCGCGCGCGAGGTCGGCACCGAAGGCAAGCTCGGCGGCCAGGCGCAGGTCGGCGGCGTGACCGGCGTGTGGAAGGACCTGACCGAGAGCGTCAACTCGATGGCGTCGAACCTGACCGCCCAGGTGCGCAACATCGCCGAGGTGACGATCGCGGTCGCCAACGGCGACCTGTCGAAAAAGATCACCGTCGACGTGCGCGGCGAGATCCTGCAGCTCAAGGAAGCCATCAACACGATGGTCGACCAGCTGCGCTCGTTCGCCTCGGAAGTGACCCGCGTCGCCCGCGAGGTCGGCACCGAAGGCAAGCTCGGCGGCCAGGCGCATCGTGCCCGGCGTCGCCGGCACCTGGAAGGACCTGACCGACTCGGTCAACGCCATGTGCGGCAACCTCACCGACCAGGTGCGCAACATCGCCCAGGTGACCACCGCCGTGGCGCGCGGCGACCTGTCGCGCAAGATCACCGTCGACGTGCGCGGCGAAATCCTGGAGCTGAAGGACACCATCAACACGATGGTCGACCAGCTCAACGCCTTCGCCTCGGAAGTGACGCGCGTCGCCCGCGAGGTCGGCACCGAAGGCAAGCTCGGCGGCCAGGCGCAGGTGCCCGGCGTCGCCGGCACCTGGAAGGACCTGACCGACAACGTCAACTCCATGGCGCTCAACCTGACCGCCCAGGTGCGCAACATCGCCGACGTCGCCACCGCCATCGCCGGCGGCGACCTGTCGAAGAAGATCACGGTCAACGTGTCGGGCGAAATCCTGCAGCTGAAGGAGACCATCAACACGATGGTCGACCAGCTCAACGCCTTCGCCGGCGAGGTGACGCGCGTCGCGCGCGAAGTCGGCACCGAAGGCCGGCTCGGCGGCCAGGCCAACGTGCTCGGCGTCGCCGGCACCTGGAAGGACCTGACCGACTCGTCAACTCGATGGCCTCGAACCTGACCGCGCAGGTGCGCAACATCGCCGAAGTGTCGACCGCCATCGCCAACGGCGACCTGTCGAAGAAGATCACCGTCGACGTGCGCGGCGAAATCCTCGAGCTGAAGGACACCATCAACACGATGGTCGACCAGCTCAACGCCTTCGCCGGCGAAGTGACGCGCGTCGCCCGCGAGGTCGGCACCGAAGGCAAGCTCGGCGGCCAGGCGGTGGTGCGCGGCGTCGCCGGCACCTGGAAGGACCTGACCGACTCCGTCAACTCGATGGCCTCGAACCTGACCGGCCAGGTCCGCAACATCGCCGAGGTGGCGACCGCCGTGGCCCGCGGCGACCTGTCGCAGCAAGATCACGGTCGACGTGCGCGGCGAAATCCTCGAGCTGAAGGACACGCATCAACACGATGGTCGACCAGCTCAACGCCTTCGCCGCCGAGGTGACGCGCGTCGCCCGCGAGGTCGGCACCGAAGGCAAGCTCGGCGGCCAGGCGCAGGTGCCGGGCGTCGCCGGCACCTGGAAGGACTTGACCGACTCGCGTCAACTCGATGGCCGGCAACCTGACGGCCAGGTCCGCAACATCGCCGAAGTGGCGACCGCCGTCGCCAACGGCGACCTGTCGCAGCAAGATCACCGTCGACGTGCGCGGCGAAATCCTGCAGCTGAAGGAAACGCTCAACACGATGGTCGACCAGCTCAACCGCTTCGCCGGCGAGGTGACGCGCGTTGCGCGCGAGGTCGGCACCGAAGGCCGGCTCGGCGGCCAGGCCAACGTGCCGGGCGTCGCCGGCACCTGGAAGGACCTGACCGACAACGTCAACTCGATGGCCGGCAACCTGACCGCGCCAGGTGCGCAACATCGCCGAAGTGACGACCGCCGTCGCGCGCGGCGACCTTCGCCGCAAGATCACCGTCGACGTGAAGGGCGAAATTCTCGAGCTGAAGAACACCATCAACACGATGGTCGATCAGCTCAACGCCTTCGCCTCGGAAGTGACCCGCGTCGCCCGCGAGGTCGGCACCGAAGGCAAGCTCGGCGGCCAGGCGCAGGTGCCCGGCGTCGCCGGCACCTGGAAGGACCTGACCGACAACGTCAACTTCATGGCGTCGAACCTGACCGCGCAGGTGCGCAACATCGCCGAGGTGGCGACCGCCATCGCCAGCGGCGACCTGTCGAAGAAGATCACGGTCGACGTGCGCGGCGAAATTCTGCAGCTGAAGGAAACGCTCAACACGATGGTCGAGCAGCTGCGCTCCTTCGCCGCCGAAGTGACGCGCGTCGCCCGCGAGGTCGGCACCGACGGCCGGCTCGGCGGCCAGGCGGTGGTGCCCGGCGTCGCCGGCACCTGGAAGGACCTGACCGACAACGTCAACCTGCTGGCCGCGCAACCTCACCACGCAGGTGCGCAACATCGCCGAGGTGACCACCGCCGTCGCCCGCGGCGACCTGTCGCGCAAGATCACCGTCGACGTGAAGGGCGAAATTCTCGAGCTGAAGAACACCATCAACACGATGGTCGATCAGCTCAACGCGCTTCGCCTCCGAAGTGACCCGCGTCGCGCGCGAAGTCGGCACCGAAGGCAAGCTCGGCGGCCAGGCGCAGGTGCCCGGCGTCGCCGGCACCTGGAAGGACCTGACCGACACCGTCAACGTGATGGCCGCCAACCTCACCGAACAGGTGCGCGGCATCGTCAAGGTGGTGACCGCGGTCGCCAACGGCGATCTCAAGCAGAACCTCGACGGTGAAATCGAAGGGCGAGGTCGCGGCGCTCGCCGAAACCATCAACAACATGACCGACACGCTGGCGACCTTCGCCGATCAGGTGACGACCGTGGCGCGCGAGGTCGGCGTCGAAGGCCGGCTCGGCGGCCAGGCCAACGTGCCCGGCGCCGCCGGCACCTGGAAGGACCTGACCGGCAACGTCAACCTGCTCGCCGCCAATCTCACCACCCAGGTGCGCGCCATCGCCGAGGTGGCGACCGCGGTGACCAAGGGCGACCTGACCCGCTCGATCCAGGTCGAGGCGCGCGGCGAAGTGGCGGAGCTCAAAGACAACATCAACACGATGATCGACAATCTGCGGCTCACCACCGACCGCAACACCGAGCAGGACTGGCTCAAGACCAACCTCGCCAAATTCACCAACATGCTGCAGGGCCAGCGCGACCTGACCACCGTCGGCCGGATGCTGCTGTCCGAGCTGGCGCCGCTGGTCGACGCCCAGCAGGGCGTCATCTATCAGATGGAGAACGAGGAGACGCCGGCGCTGAAGCTGCTCGTCGGCCTATGCCGACGACGGCGCCAACGGCCATCCGCGACGGCGCTGCGCATCGGCGAGGGCCTGATCGGCCAATGCGCGCGTCGACAAGCGGCGCATGCTGATCACCGACATGCCGGAGGACACCGTGCCGATCAGCTCGGCCTGTTCAAGGTGACGCCGCGCAACATCATCGTGCTGCCGGTGCTGTTCGAGGGCCAGGTCAAGGCGGTGATCGAGCTGGCCTCGCTCGACGAGTTCACCGACGCTGCAGACCATCGTTCCTCGAGCAGCTCACCGACCTCGATCGGCATCGTGCTCAACACGATCGAAGCGACGATGCAGACCGAGGGCCTGCTCAAGCAGTCGCAGCAGCTCGCCGGCGAATTGCAGGCGCAGCAGAGCGAGCTGCAGCAGACCAACGAGCAGCTCGAGCAGAAGGCGCAGCAGCTCGCCGAGCACAACGTCGAGGTCGAGCGCAAGAACCAGGAAATCGAGCAGGCCCGCCGCGCGCTGGAGGAAAAGGCGACCGAGCTGGCGCTGACCTCGAAGTACAAGTCCGAGTTCCTCGCCAACATGTCGCACGAGCTGCGCACGCCGCTCAACTCGATCCTGATCCTCGGCCAGCAGCTCGCCGACAACCCGGAAGGCAACCTCACGCGACAAGCAGGTCGAGTTCGCCCGCACCATCCACGGCGCCGGCACCGACCTGCTCAACCTCATCAGCGACATTCTCGACCTGTCGAAGATCGAATCCGGCACCGTCACCGTCGATGCCGAGGAGATCTTCTTCGCCAACCTGCTCGACATGGTGGCGCGGCCGTTCCGCCACGAGGCGGACACCCGCCAGCTCTCGTTCGACGTCGCACATCGATCCCAATCTCGGCCGCAGCATCGTCACCGACTCCAAGCGGCTGCAGCAGGTGCTCAAGAACCTGCTGTCGAACGCGTTCAAGTTCACCGCGCAGGGCGGCGTGCGGCTCAACGTCACCGCGGCGGTGGGCGGCTGGAGCGCCAGATCATCCGGTGCTGAGCCAGGCGTCCGCGGTGGTCGCGTTCGAGGTGTCCGATACCGGCATCGGCATCCCGCCGGAGAAGCAGAAGCTCATCTTCGAGGCGTTCCAGCAGGCCGACGCCTCGACCAGCCGCAAATACGGCGGCACCGGCCTCGGCCTCGCCATCAGCCGCGAGCTGGCGAGCCTGCTCGGCGGCGAAATCCATCTGCGCAGCGCGCCCGGGCACGGCAGCACCTTCACGCTCTATCTGCCGCTCACCTATGTCGGGCTCGGCGCACGGCGCCGCGCCCGGCGGCGGCGCAGCGCCGATCGCCGGCGCCGGCCGTCTGCCGGTCGAGCGCGCCGATCGAGCAGATTCCCGACGACCGCGCTCGACATCCAGCCCGGCGACGCCGTGCTGCTGATCGTCGAGGACGATCCGCACTATGCGCGCATCCTGCTCGACCTCGCGCGCGACCGCGGCTTCAAGGTGCTGGTCGCCATGCGCGGCGCCGACGCGCTCGACCTCGCCAAGCAGTACCAGCCGACCGCGGTCTCGCTCGACGTGTTCCTGCCCGACATGCTGGGCTGGACCGTGCTCAGCCAGCTCAAGCAGAACCCGCTGACCCGCCACATCCCGGTGCAGATCGTCACCCTCGACGAGGACCGCCAGCACGGCCTCGCGCGCGGCGCGTTCTCCTTCGTCACCAAGCCGACGACGACGCGAGGGCATCGCCGACGCGCTGGCCAAGATCAAGGACTTCTCGCAGCCGCGGCGGCGACGGCTGCTGGTGGTCGAGGACGACGCCGCCGAGCAGCTGAGCATCCGCGAACTGCTCGGCCACGACGACATCGAGATCGTCGGCGCGACGACCGGCGCCGAGGCGCTCGACGGTCCTGCGCGGCGAGCAGCTGCGACTGCGTCGTGCTCGACCTGCGGCTGCCCGACATGTCGGGCTTCGAGCTGCTGGAACGCATGCGCGGCGAGCCGGCGCTGGCCGACGTGCCGGTCGTGGTGTTCACCGGCCGCGAACTTGTCGGCCGACGAGGACGCCCAGCTGCACACCATGGCGCGCAGCATCGTGGTCAAGGGCGTGGAGTCGCCCGAGCGGCTGCTCGACGAGACCGCGCTGTTCCTGCACCGCGTGGTCGCCGATCTGCCGCCCGAGAAGCAGCGCATGCTGGAGCGGCTCAACTCGTCCGACGAGGATCTGCGTCGGCCGCACGGTGCTGCTGGTCGACGACGATGCGCGCAACATCTTCGCGCTGTCGAGCGTGCTGGAGCGGCGCGGCATGCAGGTGCTCACCGCCACGACCGGGCAGCGAGGCGATCGCGCTGATCGAAGCGACGCCGGACGCTCGCCATCGTGCTGATGGACATCATGATGCCGGAAATGGACGGCTATCAGACGATCGAGACGATCCGCGCGCAATCCGGCCTTCCGCCGCCTGCCGATCATCGCGCTGACCGCCAAGGCGATGAAGGGCGACCGCGAGAAATGCCTGGAGGCGGGCGCGTCCGATTATCTCGCCAAGCCGGTCAACACCGAGCAGCTGCTGTCCGCGCTGCGCATGTGGCTGCATCGCTAGGCGAGCAGCGGCCATGAGCACCGACAAAGTCAACATCCTGCTGGTGGACGACCAGCCCGGCGAAGCTGCTCGCCTACGAGGTGATCCTGCGCGATCTCGGCGAGAACCTGGTCAAGGCGTCGTCGGCGCGCGAGGCGCTCGAGTATCTGCTCAAGAACGACGTCGCGGTCGTCCTGATCGACGTCTGCATGCCGGAACTCGACGGCTTCGAGCTCGCCGCGATGATCCGCGATCATCCGCGCTTCCAGCGGACGGCGATCATCTTCATCTCCGCCGTCCAGGTGACCGACGTCGATCGGCTGCGCGGCTACGAGATCGGCGCGGTCGATTACGTGCCGGTGCCGGTCGTGCCGGAGGTGCTGCGCGCCAAGGTGAAGGTGTTCGCCGAGCTTTATCGCAAGACCCGCGAGCTCGAGCGGCTCAACGCCGAACTGGAGCGGCGCGTCGCCGAGCGCACCGCGGAGCTCGAGGCCTCCAACGCGCGGCTGATGCAAAGCGAGGAGGGGCGCAGCCTGGCGCTCGCCGCCGGCCATATGGGCTCATGGGACTGGGATCTCG